>CAVSNA010000032.1:0-142584 GCA_963729205.1 uncultured Thermoleophilaceae bacterium | reverse complement strand
TGCGCTCGGCGGTGCAGCTCGGCGTCTTCTCTGAGAACGGAGCGACATGAGCGAGAACGGCGCACTTCGGACGGTGGAGCTCCAGATCGACGGCAATCCGGTCACGGTGCCGGAGGGCTCGACGATCCTCGACGCCTGCCGCCAGGCGGGCGTCGACACGCCCACGCTCTGCTACGGCGAGACCCTGCGGCCGGCCAACGTCTGCCGCATCTGCGTGGTGGAGCTGGAGGGGGCGCGCGCTCTCGCCCCGGCCTGCTCGCGCGTGGCGGAGGACGGCATGAAGGTGCTCACCGACTCCGACCGCGTGCGCCACTCGCGCCGGATGGTGATGGAGTTCCTCGGCTCGAGCGTTGATCTCTCCACCGCGCCTGAGGCGGAGCTGTACGTGAAGCAATACGGCGCCGACACCGAGCGCTACGGCCCACCCGCGCAGCCCGACCCGGATCGCGACAGCAAGCGCGCCGGTTACCACGAGGAACCCGACGGCCAGACCGCGGCCACCGTGCACGCGCCGATCAAGGTGGACAACGAGCTGTACGTGCGGGACTACTCGAAGTGCATCCTCTGTTACAAGTGCGTCGACGCCTGCGGCGAGCAGTATCAGAACACGTTCGCGATCACGGTGGCCGGCCGCGGCTTCGACGCCCGCATCTCCACCGAGTTCGCCGTCGAGCCGCCGGACTCCGCGTGCGTGTACTGCGGCAACGGCATCGCGTCTGCCCCACCGGCGCGCTGATGCCCACGCGCGAGTACGAGCTGCGCGAGCGGCCACTGGGACGAGGAGAGCCAGACCGTCACGCAGGCGATCTGCCCCGACTGCGGCGTCGGCTGCAACCTCGAGCTGGTGGTGCAGGACAACGAGATCATCCGCGTGAACTCGCCCGATGACCACGACGTCACTCGGGGAAACCTCTGCGTGAAGGGCCGCTTCGGGTTCGAGCACGTGCATCCGAAGGAACGCGACGACGAGCGCAAGTAGGCCGTTCGACGAGCTGCTGGAGGAGCTGGCGGCCAAGACCCCGGCGCCCGGCGGCGGCACGGCGGCGGGCTGGACCCTGGCGCTGGCGGCCGGCCTTGTGGAGATGGCGCGGCGTTCGCCGCACAGGCCGAGCTCACCGCGCGCGCGGCGGAGCTGCGCGCGCGTCGCGCTCGAGCTTGCCGAGCAGGAGCTCATGCCTACGAGCCCGTGCTCGAGGCGCAGCGCTCTGTCGGCGACGTGGCGAGCCGCCCTGTCGGCCAGCCGCCGAGTCCCCGCTGGCCATCGCGCGCGCCGCCGCCGAGGTCGCCGAGCTCGGCGCCGAGGTCGCGCGCACGGGTAAGGACGGCTTTGGAGGGAGATGCCCAGACAGGGGTCGTCCTCGCCGAGGCTGCATGCACGCGCGGCGGCGGGCCTGGCCGGAATCAACCTCGCCGCGCACCCCGACGACCCCCGGTTGCGCGAGGCCGTGGCGCTATCCGCACCCGTGGCCGAGATTCGGGAGGAGGCGCTGAGGCGTAAAAGCGTCCGGCGCCCTGCCTCGCTAATCTCCCGGAAGCGCCGTCGCTTCGCGTAACGCACATCACCGATCCGGGTTGCCCGTGGGCATACTGATCGAGCCGGCCGTGACCACGCTGCGCTGGCGCTATGGAGACCAGCTCGAGTGGCGGCTCGTGATGATCGGGCTCGCGGAGAGCGGCTCGGTGTACGAGAAGCGCGGCTACACGCCCGAGCGCCAATCGCAGCTCAGCACACGCTTCAAGCGCTTCGGCATGCCGTTCGCCTCCAAGGTCCGCGCAGCGCGTGCCCGGCACGGGCCGCGCCTGCCGCGCCGTGGTGTCGGCCGGGCTCGATTCGCTCGAGACCGCCGAGATAGCCGTCCGCGCGCTGCGCTTCGCCTGGTTCACCACCAACCTGCAGATGGACGAGGACGACGCGATCGCCGAGGCCCTCTCGTTCGCACCCGAGCTCGACCCGCAGGCGATCATGTCGCGCATCGACAGCCCCGAGGTCGAGGAGGCCTACCAGCGCGACCGCGCGGAGGCCCGCACGGCCGAGGGCTCCGCCGCCTCGCTCCAGGGCAAGACCGCCAACACCGACGGCCTCGAGCGCTTCACCGCCCCCTCGCTGATCTTCGAGCGTGGCGACCAGCGGCTCGTGGCGGGTGGCTGGCAGCCGCTCGCCGCCTACGACGTGATCGTGGCGAACATGGGCACCACCCTCAGCTGCCGGCAGGGCCCACATGACGTGGCAGAGCTCCTGCGCGAGCTGCCCTACGGGCTGACCACCCGCGAGATCTCGCTCGCCATGTGCGAGCGCAACGACGAGCCCGACGACGCCGCCACCACCGCAGCGGCTGCTCGAGCTCGTTGCCAGCGGCGCAGCCGAGCGCGTCGAGCTGGGCGACGACGCCCTCTGGCGCCCCGCGGCGCTCGAGTCGCGCGCGGCCGCCTGACCCTCGCCCGCTCCGACCAAGGCACGCATTACCATCGCCCGTCGATGGCGGTACGGATCCGATGCGCCCTGCTCGCCGCGCTGGTCGCGGCGCTTGCCCTGCCGGCGCTGGCACACGCCACGCTCGTCTACCAGACAGGCCTGAACAAGAGCTACATCTGGGTGTCGAACGACGACGGCAGCGGTGCCAGGCGGCTCACGGCAGGCGCGCTCCCGCACCTCTCGCCCGACGGTCAGGCGGTGACCTTCGTCACGGGCATCGACGGAGACAACCCGGCCCTGCGCGAGATGCCGGTTGCCGGCGGGCCGGCCAAGACGATCCTCACGCGCTGGCGCTACGGCGTCTTCGCCTGGTCGCCGGACAGCCGCTACATCGCCGCACAGGCCGGACCGCTGAACGGCGCTCAGCGCATCGCGCTGATCGATCGCACGACCGGCACCTCCCGGACCGTCGCAAAGGGCTTCTTCTCGGGCGCGTCGTTCTCACCGGCCAGCGACCAGCTGATCTACTCGAAGGTGTCGAGCGACCGCGTGGTCTTCCCGCGCTCCAACCTCGTCATCGCGCCGGTGGCCGGAGGCCCCTCGCGGACGCTCACGGCTGACGGCCACAGCCTCTACCCCGTCTGGGGCCCGAGCCAGATCGCCTACGTCCGCTACTCGCGCCCGACCGGCAGGCACCGCCACGAGGACGGGCCGAAATACAACCTCTGGCTGATCTCACCCAACGGCAGCGGTCGCCACCAGCTCACGCACGACCGCGTGCCGTTCCTGCTCACCGGCCTCGTGCCCACCGCGTGGTCGGCGGACGGCAGCCGGCTGCTGACGCAGTTCGGCGGCCAGGACACGACCTACGCGGTCACCGTGAACCCGGCCACGGGGCGCGCGAGGATCGTGGGCAAGGCGTCGCAGGGCATCGTCGCCAC
Source organism: uncultured Thermoleophilaceae bacterium (assembly GCA_963729205.1). Lineage (GTDB taxonomy): Bacteria > Actinomycetota > Thermoleophilia > Solirubrobacterales > Thermoleophilaceae > JAICJR01. Next base: position 139,230 of record CAVSNA010000032.1, on the reverse strand, counting down.
CGGGCTGTCGCGCGACGGCTCCACGATCCTCGGCTACACCGGCGGCGCCGCCGAGGAGCCGGATCTCGAGAACGTGATCACGGCTCCCTACATCGGCGGCGCGCCGAAGGTCGTCAAGCGTCACGCCTTCAGCCCGGACTGGAACCGCTAGCGCCGGTCAGGCGTTGGCGAGTTCGCTGCGCAGCTGCTCGCCGAGCGTGTCCAGCAGCACGCCGGTGCCGTGCTCGCGCATCTCCGGCGTGTCGAGGCCGTCGAGGAACGCGCCCTGCTCGGTGTAGACGAGCTGGGTGCCGTCGCCTGCCGGCTTGAACTCGACCGTGGACAGCGAGACCGAGATCCGCTCGTCGCCCAGGTGCATGTCGAAGCTGTAGACGATGCGCTCGTCCGGGACGATGTCCTGGTAGACGGCGTCGTAGCGGTAGACGCTGCCGTCCGGCGTCGCGCCCTCGCTGTGCTCGCGGCCGCCGACGCGGAAGTCCAGCTCGAGCTCCGGGTCCTTGGGCCCCGAACCAGCGGGACTTGGCGTCGGCGTCGGCCCAGGCGGCGAACACCCGCGCGGGCGCGGCCTCGTAGGTGCGCTCGATGGAGAAGGTGGCGTGGGTGACGGATCGGTCGGTCATGGGTCGCTCCTTTCTTCGGTTCGTCGGGGTTCTCGGCCAGGTAGTCGCCGAGGCGGTCGAGCCGGTCCTCCCAGCTCGTCCGCCGGTCGCCGATCCACTCCTCGGCCGTCCGCAGCGCCGTCGGCACGATCGTGCAGGTCCTGACCCGTCCGACCTTCTCGGAGCGGATCAACCCGCTCGCCTCCAGCACCTGAACGTGCTGGACCACCGCCGGCAGGGTCATGGCGAAGGGACGGGCGAGCTCGCTGACCGATGCCGGTCCGCGGCTCAACCGCTCCACCATGCCCCTGCGGCTGGGGTCGGCGAGGGCCTGGAACACGCGATCGAGTGTGGCGCCTTGGTTAAGCATCCGCTTTAGTGTAAGCGGAGCACGGCCAATAGTCAAGGCAACGCTTAACTATTCTGAGAGGCCGATCCTCCAGGGCTTCGGCCGGCTCGAACTCCGGTTCTTATCTCGACGACCCTCCCGTTTCGAAGCGTCCAGATCCACGCCGAGCGATCCTCCACCGGAATGCCGCTCTCCCTTCCGACGCCCCGGCGCCTCATGATCGCAACGACCAGGTCCCCGGCGCCGGCGTAGCGCTCCACGTCGTCTCAAAGCTGGCCCAGACCTCGGTGATCTCCCTTAACCACTGAGCGAGCCCCGCGTAGCCCCGGTAGACGGCGGGGTTGAAGACCCGCCGCGACATGTCCAAGCGCACCTCGGGTCGAACAGCTCGCGGAGCAGCGCGGCGCCGCGGGGCCCGTCCAGCTCATCGCGGCTCTCGTACACGCGCCGCACGATCTCGATGTTCTCCTCGGACATTGGTCCCGCGTCCCCGCTAGTCGAGCTCCGCAGCCTCCTGCCAGCCGGGCGGCGGGAAGCTCGTCTGCACCACGCGCAGGATGAGGCGGTCGCGAAACTCGATCACCTGCCCCATCACGGGTATCTCGAGTGGCATCTGGCTGTCGCGAGCGGTCGCCTCCACCCTGCTGCGGACCAGCAGCGCGCCGTCCTCGCGCAGGCGCAGCTCCTCGATCATGGGATGCCAGTCGGGAAAGACCTCGCCGATATCGCCGATCAGCTTCCTGACCCCCGCGTGACCCCTGTACGTGGTCACGCCCAGCGCGGCGCCGGCGAAGCCCACGTCCCACTCGCAGTCCGGGTCGTGGAGGCGCACGGCGGCCTCGGCATCCAGCCGCTGGAAGATCGCGTACGACTCGCGGCAGAGGTCGGCACGCCAATCGCCCATGGCTAGGTCCGGCCCGTTCCGAGCCGGGTCGACTCGGCCACGAACAGGTAATAGGCGCCAAGCGCCCCGCTGTAGACCAGGAAGGCCACGTAGATGATCAGGCTGGTGAGGGCGCCGCCGTGGACGACGCTGAAGTGGGCAAGGAACGGCGCGAGCAGGATCACGTCGTAGGCGAGGAAGCCGGCCAGCTGCCCGGCCGCGTTGCTCCAGCGCGGCACCAGCACGCCGTGGATGAAATAGACCGCCGCGCCGAGGTACACAAGGCCGAACATCACCGACGACTCCTTCCCGAGCCGCCAGGGAAAGATGTCCGCGTGGAAGAGCAGCGCAATGCCCACGCCGATCAGGATCGCCGCGAACGCGGCGAACGAGCCGCGGACCGGCGCCGGCATCGCCCGCTCGTCCCTCCAGCTGAGGCCCCGTGAGAGCGCGAAGGCGGCGGCCGATCCGGCGCACGCTATGCCGAAGACGATCGCGTACGGCCAGAGCTGCGGCTCACCCGGATCGCCGAGCAGCGTGAGGACGTAGACGAACATGCCTCCGTACATCACGGTGAGATCGATCGCCCCCGCCTGGATCGCCGCCGTCTCGCCGCTCACAGCGATCCAGAGCATGGGGATCGCGATGGCCGCCAGGATCGAGCCGATGAAGACGTAGGAGAGCGGCGCCGCCGGCCAGGGCCAGAGCGTGGTGGCCCAGTTCAGCTGAGCGAAGAACGCTCCGGCTACGACCAGCGCCAGGAGGCTGGCGGGAACGAACGCGACCCTGATCCTGCTCGCTGTGGCCGCGGGGGTCGACACGCGCGAAGCGTACCCCCGCCCTCTAGCCGAGCCAGCTGCGGTCGGGATGGCCCGCGGCGTTGCCGAGGGTCACCCCGAAGCGCTCCACCATCTGCGCGCCGTCGGCCAGGAGCGTCTCCCACTCCGGCGACTGCTCGCACTCCCTGAGGGCCTCCGGACTGTCCCACTCGAGCTCGGCGATCCGGTACACGGGCGGGCCGTTGGGGTCGAAGTCCAGGCCGTCGCTCGTGCGCGTGGTGGTGAAGGCGCGCATGCCCGGCAGCTTCGCGGCCAGCTCGGCATGGACCTGGTACGCCCGCTCGAACTCCGCGGCGTCCTCCTGCTTGGGCGGGCTCCAGAGCGCGTAGATCTTGTAGGCCATCTCTCGTCTCCTGTCCTGGTCGGTCTGCCGGGACCCATCTTTCCAGCGAGCCGGGGGCTACGCGCGCAGGCGCGTGCGCGCGACCTCGCGAGCGGCGGCGCTCCAGAACGGCACGGCCGCCAGCACGGTTCCACCGAGGGCGATGATGCCGACCGCCGCGTCCACGCTCACGCGCCCGTCGTTCGCCCAGTAGACGTCCTGCAGGTCGAGCAGGAGGGCCAGCTCGTCCACGATCAGGGCCATGCCGAAGCCGTACGAGGACGACATCAGCGGGTGCCGCAGTCGCGCCTCCTCGCCGCGCACGGCGATCCCGCCCACGATCGCCAGGGTGAGGATGCCGATGTTGTAGTGGTGGAAGTGCCGGCCCCGGATCACGATTCCGCCCGACCCGCCGCTGACCGCGTCCCTGCGGCGCAGCGCATGCGTGACCACGCGCGCCGCCCCGAAGGTCAGGCCGAACGACGACCACGACATGAGCAGCGCGCGCTCCGACCTGCCGGTGCGCTCGCCGTAGACCTGCCGCAACCGCGCCGGCAGGCTCCTTGTGGGAGCTGGGCCGGCCGGCGTCAGGCCTGCGCCGGGATCGGGCAGTTCTCCTCCCGCGGCACCATGTCGGTGACGAAGAGGAACTTCGCCACGCCCGTGAGGATCCCCATCACGAGCCCCAGCTCGAAGATCTGGCCGTCGTCGAAGTGCCGGCGCAGCTCCGTATACAGATCGGGGTCCAGATGCCCCTCCATGTTCTGGATGATCATCTGGTCGGCGTAGGCGATCGCCGCCAGCTCGCGCTCGGTGAGCAGCTCCGCGTCGGGCTCGTCGGGCCAGATTCCGATCGCGTCGATCGTCTCCTGGTCGATGCCGATGGCCAGCGAGTCGTAGGTGTTCAGGCGGTTGCAGAGGGCGCAGCCGTGAGCCTTCGAGAGGCGCATGCGCACGATCTCGTTGATGCGCGGGTCCACGCGGCCGCTGCGATAGAGCTGGGCGTAGAAGCTGTTGGTCCACCAGTCGAACACCCCGGGCGAATTGGCGCCGGCCTGGGCGAACTTCGTGTCACCGGCTGTTGCGGCGAGGTGGTCGTATACCGACTGCAGGTCCTCGCTCATCTCTTCGCGAGGGACGGCATTGATCAGCATTGCGATGGTCCTTTCGTGCGTCTGGCGCGACCGTATACAAGCGTATGCACTCTGTCACCCAGGGTGCCGCGAGTCAACTCAGCCGGCCTGCGCGCGCAGATCCACCATCGACGGCTGGGCCTTCCGCAGCTCGCCGATGGCGATCTTCTGGGTGGCGGTCCTGGGGAGCTCCGCCCGGACCTCCACGAAGCGCGGCCAGGCAAGGCGCGGCAGCTTCCCCTCGAGGACGTCCGGGAGGGAGCGCGGCTCGAACGACTCGTCGGCCACCACCACCGCCTTCACCTCCTGCCCCATCACCTCGTCGGCCACGCCTACCACCGCGGCCTCGCGGATCGCCGGGTGCAGGACCAGCGCCTCCTCGACGCTGCGCGGGTCGATGTTCTCCCCCGCGCGCCGGATGCGGTCGTCCACGCGGCCCGCGAAGTACAGGTAGCCGTCCTCGTCGAAGCGCGCCAGGTCGCCGGTGTGGAACCACAGGTTGCGGCTCCTGGCCGCGGTCACCTCCGGCCGCCCGTAGTAGCCGTCGTAGATCACGGACGGCACGGAGGGCCGGACCACAATCTCGCCGAGCTCACCGGTCGGGACCGGCAGATCGTGCTCGTCGAAGATCGCGGCCTCCATGTCGGGGCGCACCCGGCCGCAGCTGCCCCGCCTGTACTCCGCGTTGGTGTTGACGGTGACGAAGCTGCCGGTCTCGGTGGACCCGTAGAGCTCGTGGACGCGCATGCCCCAGCGCTGCTCGAGCTCCTCCCAGCGGTCGTGCGGAACGCCGCCGCCCACGCAGTACCTGACGGGATGGGCGGGGTCTCCCCCGCCCGCCCTGAGCAGCATCGCGAGGATCGTGCCCACGTAGGTGAAGCCGGTTGCGCCGAGCCGGGCGGCATCGTCCATGAAGGTGGCCGCCGAGAAGCCGTCGAGCAGCGCCACGGAGGCGCCCGCCGCCAGCGCCGTGGCCACCGCGTAGAACTGCGGGTTGGCGTGGAAGAGCGGGAGCGCCGTGAGGATGCGGTCGGAGGGCCCGACTCCGAGCCCCTCGGCCATGCGACTCGCGGCCGCCATGTAGGCCGTGTGGGAGAGCACCGCGCCCTTCGGCGGGCCAGTGGTCCCCGAGGTGTAGAGGATCGAGCAGGGATGCTCGGCACTCTCCACCGCCGCGAGGCCTGACCCGCCAGGGCCCAGCACGTGCTCGTCCAACACCAGGCAGTTCGACGGCTCCACGCTCGTCCAATCGCGATGGCCCTCCATGGACACGGAGCTGCCGAGGAGGAACCTCGCCCCCACGTCGGCCTCGACGCGCGCGCGACCGTCGTCCGTGAGGCCGCGATGCAACGGCACCATCGTGGCGTCCAGTCCGGCGAGCGCGAGCCAGCCGAGCACGAACTCGGGGCCGTTGTGCGCCAGCAGCAGCACCCGCTCGCCCGCGTCGATGCCTATCGCGCGCAGCTCGTAACGCAGCGAGTCCACGATCGCCGCCGCCTCGCCGTAGGACAGAGTGCGGTCCTGGGTGACCAGGAACGCGTCGTCCGGCCGGCTACCGGCGTGCCGCTCGAGGGACGCGCTGATCGGGGCGCTCATGCGACGTCACGGCAGCTCATCGCGGGTTAGCATACGACGGTATACGACCGACCCAAGCCGCCGATAGCCCGCGATGACCGAAGTCCTGCTCGCGATGGAGGACGGTGTCGCGACGCTCACGCTGGCGGCCCGGGCGCCGGAATGAGCTGGCGAGAGGAAGCAGCGCAGCTGCCGAACCTGGCGCCGCCGCCGTTCGGCGTGAACCCGTCCTCCACCGCGCTCGTGATCGTGGACATGCAGTACGTGGACGCCCACCGCGACTACGCGCTCGGCGTCAGCCTGAAGAGCACCCACCCGGAGGCCTGGGACTTCTACTTCACGCAGGTCGAGCAGCTCGTGATCCCCAACACGCGGCGGATCCTCGACGCGTTCCGCGCGGCCGGGATGCGCGTGATCCACTTCACCGTCGGGCCCGTGCTGCCCGACGGCGGGGACTTCCTCCCGGCCCGGCGCGGGCGACGGCGCCGGCGCTCGCCTCGCAGTTCCACCACAAGGGCACGTTCGAGCATCAGATCCTGCCCGAGCTCGAGCCGCTGCCGACCGAGCTCGTGATCAACAAGACCTCCCGCGGGGCGTTCAACTCGACCAGCTTCGAGCGCACGCTGCACAACCTGGGGATCGACACCCTGGTGATGACGGGCGTGATGACCTGCTCCTGCATCGAGACCACGGCGCGGGACGCCTCGGACCGGGCATTTCAGGTGGCGCTGGTGGACGACGCCATGGCCGATTTCGACCAGGCCTCGCACGACGCGACGATGAAGCAGTTCATCTTCCGCTGGGGCCAGGTGTGGACCACCGACGAGACGCTCTCGAAGATCGCCTCCGGGGTGGCGACCCAGCAGGTATGAGGTTCGGCGTTCACCTCATGCCGCAGGACTTCGACGAGTACCTGGCGTCGGTCGCGAAGGCCGAGCAGGCCGGCTTCGAGTGCGTCTGGACGATCGAGTCGCAGGTGCTGTGGGAGGACCCGGCGATCTACATGGCACGGGCGCTGGCCATCACCGAGCGGATAGCGATGGGCGTCGCGGTCGACCAACCCTCGCACCCGCCACGTGACCGGGATCGCCTGCACCTACGGCACGCTCGAGAAGCTGTACCCGGGGCGGGTGGCGCTCGGCATCGGCCGCGGCGACAGCGCGGTGCGGGCGATGGGCATGCGCCCGGCCCCGACCAGGGAGCTGGCCGAGGTCGTGCCGCTCCTGCGCGAGCTGCTCGCCGGCCGCGCCGTGAGGCTGAACGACACCGACGTGACGCTGCCCTGGCGCAGCGAGGGCGCCTCGGTGCCCCTGATGATGGGCGCAACCGGGCCGCGCAACCTGCGCCTGGCCGGCGCGCTCGCCGATCGCGCGATGCTGCAGGTGGGCGTGAACCCCGAGTCGGTGGCCTGGGGAATCGAGCAGGTGCGGGCGGGGGCGGCCGAGGCGGGACGCGACCCCGGCGAGGTGGCCATCGCCGTGCTCTGCGCGTGCCGCATCGCCGAGGACCAGGAGGCCGCCTGGGAGGCCTGCAAGTGGGCGCCGGCGTCGGCCGCGAACCACATCGCCGACGTGGCGAAGAACGTGCCCGATCACGGGATGCCGGAGCCGATGGTGCGCCTGATCCGCGACCGCGACGAGTTCATGCGCGACCGCGAGTACGACTACACCAAGCACCTCGACGCCTCGGCCGGCCAGCTCGACTACCTGACCTCGGCGCACGTCGACGACTTCGCGATCACCGGACCTCCCTCGAGGTGCATCGCGCGGATCGAGGAGCTCGTGGCGCTGGGCGCCGACGAGATCTCGATCGCCTACTGGAACGGGGAGCTCGAGCAGATGGATCGCGTGGCCGCCGAGATCATCCCGGCGCTGGCCGGGGCCGCGGCGTGACGGCCGCGGCGGCCGGGGTTCTGGCGCCACCACGTCGACCCGGAGTTCGCCGACGGCGTGCGCCAGTTCTGCCTCGAGGAGGTCGTGCCGGTCGCCGACCGCCTGGACGCCGAGGACCTCTACCCCACCGAGCTGGTCCAGAAGACGGCCGAGCGCGGCTACAACACGCTGACCCTCCCGCGCCGCTACGGCGGCGGCGAGACCAGCATGAGCCACGCGGCCTGCATGATGGAGGAGCTCTCGTACGGCAGCGCCGCGCTGGGCGTCAGCCTGATCACGATCTTCCAGACCCAGAAGATCATCGAGGCGTTCGGCCAGGAGAGCCTCAAGCAGGCCTTCCTGCCGCGCTACGAGCAGGGCCTGCGGACCTCCTACGCGCTGACGGAGACCGCCCACGGAAGCGACATCCGCAGCCTCGACACCAAGGCCCGGCGGAGCGCGGACGGCTGGTCGCTGAAGGGCGAGAAGGCGTTCATCACCTCGGGCTCGGCCGCCGACCTCTTCGTCGTGCTGGCGGAGACCGATGTGGGCGTCACGACCTTCGCCGTGCCCGCGGAGACGCCGGGCGTGTCCACCTACGCGACCGCCGACGCCGAGACGTTCGGACTGCGCAACGGTCCGCATCTCAACCTCGTGCTGGACGACGTGCAGCTCCCGGAGGACCACCTGATCGGCGAGGAGGGCAAGGGGCTGAGGCAGGCGATGTTCACGCTCTCGAACTCGCGAACGCTGGCGGGGGCGATCAGCCTGGGCATCGCGCGGGCCGCCTTCGACGGAGCCGCGGGGTTCGCCGCAGACCGCGAGGTCTTCGGCAAGCAGCTGATGGAGATGCAGGGCATCCAGTGGTACCTGGCCGAGGCGCTGGCGAAGCTCGACGCCGCGCGGCTCTTGATCTACCAGGCGGCGCGCGACCTCGACGAGGGCCGCGAGATCGCCCGCTCCTCGAGCGAGGCCAAGCTGTTCGCGAGCGAGGTGGCCACGGAGATCGCGGGCGATGGCGGTGCAGGTCTGCGGCGCGCGCGGGACGATGATGAGCGCGAGCTTCGGGCGCTACCTGCGCGACGCGAAGACCTACGAGATCGCCGGGGGCTCGAGCGAGGTCCTCAAGAACACGATCGCCAAGGCGGTGGCCGCCGCCTACCCGAAGAGCGCGCCCGAGGCAGAATGACCAAGGACGCCGATCTGGGAGCGGCTGGAGCGCGCGCGGGTGGTCGACCTGGCCCAGCCGTTCCGGCGCGGGATGCCGCAGTCGCCGAACGCGCCCCAGTTCCGGCTCACGCTCGAGCGACGCCACCGGGAGCAGCCCAAGGCGGATGGCGGATCGATGTCCAGCGAGATCATCTTCACGGGCGGCCACGTGGGCACGCACATCGACGCGCTGGCGCACATCTCGCACCACGGGATGCTGCACGGCGGCGTGCCGGCCGCGGACGTGGAGACCGCGCAGGGGTTCACGCGCCTGGGCGTGGAGGAGTTCCCGCCCTTCGTCGGCCGGGCCGTGCTCCTGGACGTGGCGGCGCTGCACGGCACGCCGCACCTGCCGGCGGACTACGAGATCAGCGTCAGCGACCTGGAGGCAGGCGCGCAAGCGCGCCGGGGTGCAGCTGCGGCCCGGCGACGCCCTGCTGATCGGCACCGGCTGGTCCCGCCTGTGGGAGGAGGACCTGCGACTTCACCGGGGTCAGCGACGGCGCTCCAGGCCCGGGCGCCGAGGCGGGCCGCTGGCTGGCCTCGCACGTCGCCGTCGATGGTCGGCGGCGAGACGATCGCGTTCGAGTATCTGGCGCCCGGCCGCGGCCTCACCGCGCTGCCGGTGCACACCACCATGCTGGTGGAGTCCGGGATCAACATCCTCGAGACGATGCGACTCCACGACCTGCTCGACCTCGGGGTCAGCGAGTTCACGCTGGTGGTGAACCCGCTCCCGCTCGTGGGCGCCACGGGAGCACCGGTCAGGCCGCTGGCGCTGCTGGACTCCTGACCTCGGACCGGCCGTCCGGGCCGGATACAAGACTTCGAGACGATGCGTGACCGAGCCGCAACGCCTCGCTGATGGCGCTCCGCCACCACCTCACGGCACCGCTTCGCCGCCGCCTCTGGGCCTGGCTCGCGAACTCGCCCGAGGCGCACGCCACCTTCGCCGCGTCGGCGCTCACCGTCGGGCTCGAGGAGCACCGCGTGTTCGGCGACCCCTCCCGGCTCAGCATCCACCGCACGGCTCGGGTGAACGACGCGCTGTTCAACACCGAGTCGGGCAGCATCGCCGTCGGCAAGGACGCGTTCTTCGGCTTCGGCGTGAAGGTGCTCACCGGCACGCACGACATCGCCCAGCGCGGCCAGGCACGTCAGATGGCGGTCCCCCGGGAAGGGCGCGACATCGTGATCGAGGAGGGCGCGTGGGTGGCCAGCGGCGCGATCGTGCTGGGCCCGTGCACGATCGGCGAGTCGGCGGTGGTCGCGGCAGGGGCGGTGGTCACCGACGACGTGCCGGCGCTCGTCATCGTCGGCGGCGTGCCCGCCCGCGTGATCGGCAGCGTGCCCTGACGGGCTGACGCGCGCTAGGCGAGCTGCTTGCTCGCGATCTCAGCGCCCTCCACCAGCGACTGGAGCTTCGCCCACGCGATCTGCGGATGCACGCGCCCGCCGAGCCCGCAGTCCGTCGACGCCACCACGTTCTCCGCCCCCACGCCGTCGGCGAAGCGGCCGATCCGCTCGGCCACCAGCTCGGGGTGCTCGACGACGTTGGTGGAGTGGCTGACCACGCCGGGGAGGATCCGCTTGCCCTCGGGCAGCTTCACGTCCTGCCACACCTTCCACTCGTGCTCGTGGCGCACGTTGGCCGCCTCGAACGAGTAGGAGCCCGCGTTGATCGCCAGCATCACGTCGACGATGTCCGCCATCGGGATGTCGGTGACGTGCGGGCCGTGCCAGCTCCCCCAGCAGAGGTGGAAGCGGATGCGGTCGGTGGGCAGGTCGCGGATCGCGTGGTTCAGCGCGTCCACGCGCACCATCGTGAAGCGCTGGTAGTCCTCGACGCTCGGCGCCGGGTTGATCTGATCCCAGTTCTCGGCGATCGCGGGATCGTCGAGCTGCAGCATCAGGCCCGCGTCGATGATCGCCTTGTACTCCTCGCGCATCGCGTCGGCGCAGGCGTACATCATCTCCTCGTCGTTGTCGTAGAACTCGTTGCCGAAGCGCATGCAGCTGCCGGGCGCGACCGAGTTCAGGAACCCGTCCTCCACGCCCGCGGCCTCCATGGCCGCCTTGAAGTTCGCGATGTCACGCTGCACCGCGTCGTGGCCCTCGTAGGTGATCGGCCCGCGGCACATCGGCGCGATCTCGGGCGGGGTGGGCAGCGCCGCGCCTGAGCTCGGGTCGCCGTAGGCCTCCGCGAACTCGTTCCAGTCGCGGCGCTCGGCGAAGGTCGCCAGCCCGATCTCGCCCGGCTTCGGCTTCGGCTGCGGCACCTCGAGCACGCGCGCCTGCACCAGCTCGAGGCCGCCGAGGCGCTGGAAGACGTAGGTCCACCAGGAGCCGTAGTCGTAGAGATGGCCCATCGCGTGGCCGTACTCGCCGTCGTTCACCAGATCGATGCCGATCTCGCGCTGGCGAGCCACCACGTCGGCCGTGGCCTGCGCGAGCTTGTCCGCGTACTCCTGCTCGTCGACGGCCTCGCCCTCCGCGCGCCTCTGGTTGAGGTCCCGCAGGTCGTCGGGTCGCGGCAGGCTGCCCGCGTGGCTGCGTCAACACCCGATGGGACATCTTCTCCTCCTCTCGCTGGCTCCCGGGCCGCGATCGCGCCCCCGCTCGGAGGCTCGCGCGGTGAGCGCGCCGATCGTACCCCTACGTCACGGCGCGCAGCAGCGGCGGTCACGGCGGCCGCGATCAGCACGGCGGGCAGCACCGCGTTCGTGCGCCACGAGAGCACCAGCGCCGCCGCGCCCACCCCCGCCAGCCGCGCATCGGGGTGCACCGAATGCCCGTTGGTCACCGTCTCCACCACCACCAGCGCTCCCAGCAGCGCCGACGCCAGGAGCGCCACCACGCCGAGGAGCCGCGGCGGCAGTTCGCGCCCGCCGAGGAGCAACGGGGGGCCGCCCTTCACCACCACGTTCGCGGCGGCCAGGGCGCCGATGGCCACCCACGCTTCCGTCATCGGCGCTCCACTCCCGCGAAGCCGCCAGCGCGGCCACGAGCACCGGCACGCCGGGGGCGTGATCGGCGTCAGCACCAGGGCGATGATGCCGCCCGCGAGAGCGACCATGCGCCGCTGATGCGAGCCGCGCGTCTCCGCCATCAGCAGGGCGAGGAAGAACGCCGGGAAGAGGGCATCGAGACCGAGCTTGCGCGGATCTCCGATGTGCGAGCCGGCCAGCACGCCGATCACCGTCCCGACGACCCAGGCCGGGAAGTTCGTCAGCGAGACGCCGATCATGAACGGCATGTCGAAGCGGCCGCCGGCCCGCACCGCCATCGCCCACGAGACGTCGACCATGATCCAGCCGGTGGCCGCCCTGCGCGCGCGGCCGCCCCGCACCCACGGCGCGATCGCGAGCCCCATCGGCACGAAACGGAGGTTCAGGAGCACGCCCGCGACCACCGCGGCGGTCACGCTGCCGCCCGCCGCCAGCACGGCGAGCATCGCGAACTGCGCCGAGCCCGCGAAGATCAGGATCGACGACAGCTATGGTGGCGGCGCCGCCGAGCACGGGTCGCGCGACCACCCCGTAGGAGATCGCCACGAAGCCCGATGCGACGCCGGTCCACGCTCCCGCCCGCAGGCCATCCTTGACCTTCTGAACTGTCACGCGGGCCGTCGTGTGGTCTGGCAAGTCATCGCTGATCTCCTGGGCTTGGGGGGCCAAACGGGTCCTATACAGTGACGGCCGTGACCGCCAAGTGGCTTATCCCCACGGTGGTCTACATCTTCGCGGCAGGCGCGCTCGGCGTGCTCAGCAAGGTCGCGCTGCGCTACATCCGCTGGACCGACCTCGTCATGTGGTCGGGTCTCGCCTACGTGCTCGTGGGGCTCTTTCTCCTCGCGATCGGCAAGACCCAGGTGGAGTTCGTCACGGGCAGCTGGCTGGGCCGCGTTCGGCACGGTCGTGATCATCACGTCGCTGTTCATGTTCTTCGTGGCGCTGTCCACGGGTGAGGTCGGCAAGGTGGTGCCGATCACGGCCGCCTACCCGGTGGTCACCCTCATCCTCGCGGCGCTGTTCCTGTCGGAGGCCCTCACCGTGGCCAAGGCGGTGGGCGTCCTGGTCGTGGTCGGAGGCGTGGTCGTCCTCACGACGGCGGACTAGTCGCATGTCATCGTCATCGATTCCAGAGCGACCAGTCCCGGCCGAGGCTCACGGGCAGACCGCCCAGTGGCTGGTGCCCACGCTGCTCTACGTCGTCCTGCTCGGTGCGTCGGGGATCACGAGCAAGCTCGCCCTCGAAGCACCTCGACTGGGAGGATCTGGTGCTGTGGCAGACGGCCGGCTACGCGCTGGTGGTCAGCGTGTTGCTGGGCCGCCGCCATGCCAGGGTCCGCTTCGACCGTGGAGCCGCGTGGGGCGCAGCGACGGCCGTCTGCGCCGTGGTCGGGCTCGTGTCCCTGTTCATCGCCCTGGCCAGCGGAGAGGCCAGCAAGGTGGTGCCGATCTCCGGCGCCTACCCCGCGATGACACTGATTCTGTCGGCGCTGTTCCTCAGGGAGCGCCTGTCCCTGGCCCGCGTGATCGGGGTGCTCCTCGTGATCGCGGGAGTCGTGATCGTCACGACCTCCTAGCCGCGCCAGGCGTTCAGCTCGTTGCGGATCTCGTCGGTGAAGGCGCCCTTCGGCGAGCCGTCCATCTTCAGCGCACCGAAGTTGTCCTCGCGGCTCTTGGGAGCGCTGCCCATGCCGCGCTGCTCGAAGATGTACAGCTCCGCGAGGCGCCTGCCGTAGGTCTGGTGCAGATCGGCGATCGCCCCGTGGAGGGAGTCCGCCGCCTGCTGGTAGGTGAGGCAGGTCGGCCAGTTGTAGTTGGAGTCGAGGCACTGGCCGTTGTTGGTCGAGATGCCGTACTCGGTGATGAAGAACGGCAGCGTGGTGTCGCCGTGCTTCGCCGTGTCGCGCACGGCCTGGTCCATGATCGGCCCGTAGCGGCTCTTCGGCCCGTACGGGTGGATGGTCCAGCCGGCGATGCGCCGCGCCAGGTCGGGCACCGCGCTGAACATGCCGTCGACCCACTGCGAGCAGCCGCAGCCGCCGTTGTCGCCCTGCACCAGCAGGCCCACGTTCACGTTCCCGTAGTAGTGGATCGCGTCGACGGCGTCCCTGGCCCTGCGCGCGTAGTTCTGAGCCCTCGCGATGTAGCTCGAGCCGGAGCCGACGCCGCCGAACTGGTAGCTCTCGTTGGTCTCGTTGCCGAACTCGATGTAGCGCACCGCCAGGTTGCCGTCGGAGCGGCCCTGCCAGAACGTGCCGCCCGGGCCGAACGCGCGCGCCCAGGTCGCCAGGCTCTGCGCCTGCGAGGTGCTCGGGATCGAGCCGTAGAACTCGGCCATCAGCAGCGCCTGCTCGCCCTTCGCCGCCAGGCCCGCGACCTGGGTCTGGACCGAGGAGACCGAAGCGCCGATCTGCAACGGCACCCGCACCACCTTCGGATGCAGGTTCCCGGCGAAGGTCATCCCGGCCTCCCAGGCGAGCCGCGGGACCCGAGACCATCCCGACGGTGAAGCCGGTGCCGGCCGGCGGCGCCGGCGCGCGGCGCTTGCGGGGCCTCACGCAGTGGCGGACGGTGCGGTAGTGACCCCCTCGCTTGACGCGGACCTTGCGGTAGTGGGCGCAGTGGCGGCGCTTGTGCTTGCGCTTCTTCTTCTTGGCGTGGGAGGTCGCGGCGTCGGCCGGTGCGGCCGCTCCGGAACCGGCCGAGCTGCCCGCTGGAAGCAGCAGCGCGAGGCCGAGAACGAGGACGAATAGGCGCGCGACAGCACGCGCATGTGCGGAAGGGAGGGGCACGACGAGCGGGGCAGAGTAGCGAGAAGCGGGGGATCGTGCAGTCCCCTATATCGGGTGTCCCCGAAAGACCCCATTTGCCAAGTTCGCAAATTGCGAAGACGCGAAAAGGGGAGTTTTCGTGCCCGCCGGCGCTAGCTTCGCGCGGGGGTTCGGCTCGGCCTGGGTTCCCTGTCCGGAGCCGGTCGCCGGGGCCTGGCAGGCAGCCGATCCGCCAGCCGGCCATGGTCCCGCAGTCGCACTCGGCTGGGCTCCGCATGGTCGAGTGGAGCGCCGCCACCCGGGGTGCTTGGCGGCGTCCGCGGCGGCCGCGGGCCGCCTCCGCCGCCGTCGTCCGAGTCCGAGTCGGATTGGCCCGGAGACGACCCGCCGCGGCGGAGGACCATGGGCAGGAACACCACGCCCAAGAGGATCACGAGGTAGAGCAGTCCTGGAAGGTTGAGCCCGCTCATCTGAACTCCCTGGAAGCTAGTCCTTCGTGTAGTCCCAGGTCAACCAGTGCGAGGGGGTCAGCGTCACGATCGTCCGGCCCTCGGCCATGATCGGGTCGACGTAGGCGCCGGCCTCCGGACCGAGGTAGCGGACGAGGATCTTCCCGGTCACGCTACGGATCAGATCCTCGTCGGTGGAGAGCTCGGCCGTGGCGAAGCAGACCACCGACCGCGCGCCGGCGTCGAGGCCCTCGGTGAGCCTGGGGTCCTCGTCGACGCAGAGCGTGGCGTGCTCGTCAGCCCGGAAGTTGCGCAGATGGCGCCGCCCCGCACCAAGGGTGTGGAAGAAGCGACCGTCCTCCCACAGGTACCAGATGGGGGTCACGTGCCACCAGCCGTCGCCGCGATTGGATCCGAGCCGGCCGTCCTGGCGGATCGCAAGGAAGTCGTCGACCTCCTGCGCGTCGAGGGCGTTCTCCTTCGTCGCGGTCGACTTGCTCTTCGGGTTCACGCTCACGTCTGCGTCCTTTCTTGCGCGTGCCTGCCGGAATGGCTCCCGCTGAGACCCAGACCGTACCGCGCGCCGCCCGCTCGACACGGCCCGGTAGATTGGCTGCATGGCTGAGCATCCCGTGCTGTTCTGGCAGCCTGCCTGAGCGTCCTGTCGAGCGGCCAAGGAGTTCCTTGGCGAACAGGGCATCGCGTTCGACGCGGCGAACATCCGCGAGCCGGACGGCGCTGAACTCTGGGCGGCTGCGGGTAAGCCAGTCGTCCCGTCCCTGCTCGTCGGCGGCGTCGCATCGCCCATCCTGCACGTGTCCCAGGTCGCGTCGATGCTGGGACTCGAGGCGCCCGCGCAGCTGGAGGTCACGCGGCTCGCCTGGGACGCCGCGGCAGTGCTCGGCGCCTGGGTAGAGCTGATCGGGCAGCTCGACTTCGAGACGCTCACGGCCCCCACTCCCTCGCGCGGCCGCTCGCTGCGCAACCTCACCGTGAACGTCTTCCACCCATTCGAGCTGCTCCCGGGCGCGTTCGACACCGGCGACTTCGACTGGGATCCCGACCTGGACGAGGAGCGCGAGGCCGGGCTGCCGGACGCGGCAGCGGTGGTCGCCTACGCCGCGGACCGCCATCACCGCCTGGCAGGACTGGCTGATGGAACGCGAAAGCGACCTGCCCGGGCGCGACCCCGAGGTCCGCTCGCCGCGTGGGCTGATCAGCTATCGCAACCTGCTCGCCTCGCAGCGCTGGCACGTGGCCTTTCACTACCGCCAACTGCTCGCCTTCCTGGCCGAGCGCGGCCATGACCTCGGGGAAGTGCTCGCGCTCGCGAGCCTTGCGGACCTCGAGCTGCCGCCCGAGGTCTTCTGAGGCACGAATCTCGGATTTCATCCTTACAGGGTGAGGCGGGCTCACCCCTCGGCAGCCTAGGTTCAGCATCCGTGGCCGAGTCCGCACTCCGCAGCCGTCACCGAGCCTGCGCCCGAATCCAAGCCCTCCAGCCATCGCGCCCTTGTCGCGGTGCTGCTGACCCTTGCGGTAATCATCGGCTTCCTGGCCATCCTGTCGACCTGGGTCAAGCGCCAGGCGCTGGACACGAACAACTGGGTCACCACGAGCAGCAGGCTGCTCACGACGAGAAAATCCGCACCGCGCTCGGCGCCTACATGGTCGACCAGCTGTTCACGAACGTCGACGTCGCGGGCGAGCTGCGCAGCGCGCTGCCGCCCCAGACGCAGAGCCTCGCCGGCCCGGTGGCCGCGGGGTCTGCGCGGGCTCGCAGACCGCGCCGCGCCCGAGCTGCTGGCCCGTCCGCGCGTGCAGGACGCCTGGCGGACCGCCAACCGCGCCGCCCACAAGCAGCTGCTCACCATCCTGAACGGCGGCAGCAACACGGTGTCGACCAGCAACGGCGTGGTCACGCTCGACCTGCACAACCTCGTCACGCAGCTGGCCGGTCAGGTCGGGGTCGAACAGCAGGTCGCCGGCGTCGCAGACGAAGCTCGCCGACAAGCTGCCGCCCAACGCCGGGCAGCTCGTGATCCTGCGCTCGTCGCAGCTCAAGACCGCGCAGAACATCACCAAGGCGATCCGGCACCTGTCGATCGTGTTCACCGCTGGTGTCGCTGGCTCTGTTCGCCCTGGCGGTCTGGCTCGCCAGGGGACGGCGCCGGCATCACGCTTCGCACCACGGGCTGGTGCCTGTTCGGGCTCGGCGTGGCCACGCTGCTCGTGCGGCGGGTGATCGGCAACCGCGTGATCGACCCGCTGGTGAAGACGGACCTCGGTGCGACCGGCGGCGCACGACGCCTGGACGATCGCGACCTCCCTGCTCTACGACCTCGGCGCGGCCTTCCTGATCTACGGCCTGATCGTCGTCGCGATGGCGTGGCTGGCCGGCCCCTCGCGCTACGCGACCAGGGTCCGGCTCTTCCTTGCGCCCTCGCTGCGCGACCGCGTTGTGCTGGTCTACGGCGTCGCCGCGTGCGTCTACCTGCTCGTGCTCCTGTGGGGGCCGACACCCGCGTTCCGGCAGCTCGTTCCGATCCTGTTGATCGCGGCGCTGCTCGTGTTCGGCATCGAGGTGTTGCGCCGGCAGACGGCGCGCGAGTTCCCGGACGCCCGGGTCGGCGGCGCCACGCCCGCTGTGCCCTAGCGCCGCGGCGCGGGATACTCAGGCGACGGTCGAGCGACACGAAAGCGAACAACCATGCCGAAGAGCAAGGGAGAGCAGTCCCCCTCTCAGCTGATAGACGCGCGGATCGAGGAGCTGGGCGATTGGCGCGGCGAGACGCTCGCTCAGATCCGAGCTCTCATCAAGCAGGCCGACCCCGAAGTGGTCGAGGAGTGGAAGTGGAGAGGGGTTCCCACCTGGTACCACGACGGAATGATCTGCACCGGCGAGACGTACAAGAAGGTCGTGAAGGTGACCTTCGCCAAGGGCGCCTCGTTGGAGGACCCCTCAGGCCTCTTCAACTCCAGCCTCGAGGGCAACGTCCGGCGTGCCATCGACTTCCAGGAGGGCGAGAAGATCGATGAAAAGGCCTTCAAGGCGCTGATTCGCGCCGCCATCGCGCTGAACACGGCGTAGCGCCTCAGTGGAGCACGGTCTCCTCGCCGAGCGCGACCTTGCCGAGGTAGTCGTAGGCGCGGTTGGCGCCGAGCGGGTGCATGAAGGAGCCCGCCTTCACGTCCCTGTACGCGCGCGCGAGCGGGCTGCCGTTCACGTAGCCGGCGCCACCCGAGAGCGCGAGCGCACGGTCCACGACGCGGGCAGCCGCCTCGTTGACGAACGCCTTGGCGGCCTGGGCCTCGGCGAACAGCGCGCCAAGATCCTCGGCGCTGCCGTCGGACGCCGGGCTGGCGGCGTGGTGCTCATCGATCAGCGCGGCCGCACGGGACAGCACGCCGCGCGAGGCAGAGAGGTCGACGCGCGTTGTCGGCCACCTGCATGCGCGGGCGCGCATCGCCGTTGATGCGCCCGGCGATGGCGCGGCGGGCGATCCCGTCGGCCGACTCGGCGATGCCGAGCGAGGCCGCGGCGTGAAACAGCCCGGCCACCAGGTTGCGCTCCATGTACGGCAGCGGATCGCCTGCGCGGAAGCCGCCTCGCACGGCGGACTCGGGCAGCTCGACGCCCTCGAGCGAGACCGAGTTGCTGCCGGAGGCGCGCATCCCGAGCGCATCCCAGTCGTCGTGCACCACGACGCCGGGCGTGTCGGTGGGAACCATGGCGTACGCGTAGCGCTCGGTGCCGTCCTCGTCGGTGTAGGTCACGGCCACGTACAGATCGGTGGCGGCGGGGGACATGGTGCAGAACAGCTTGCGGCCGTCGATCCGCCAGCCGGACTCGGTGCGGGTGGCGAGCGTGCAGGGCCGCGTGAGGTTCTGCGCCCGCTCGCTGATCGCGGCGGCCAGCACGACGCCGTCGCGAGCGATCTGCTCCATCGAGGAGGCGAAGGCGCGTGCGCGGCGCTCCTGCCCGGCCGCGACCGCAACCGCGTGACGGCGCTCCATGTTGAGCACCGCGATGAGGTGCATGTTCACGCCGATCGCGACGGAGGCGTCGCCGCGCGCCAGGCGGCTCGACGCCACGACGAGGTCGTGCGCGGAGGAGACGCCAAGGCCGCCGAGCTCGACGGGAATGGGCGCCGCGAAGTAGCCGGCGGCCTTGAGGGCGTCGATCGCCTCGAAGGGGTAGGTGCCGTCGCGGTCGTGCTCCGCCGCGCGCGTGGCGAGCTCCTCCGAGAGCTTCTCGGCGATCGCCACGAGGCGGGCGCCAGCGTCGGTATGGGCTGTCAGTTCGATGGGCATTGCGAAATCTCCAGTCCGCTCGGCATGCACCCGTGGCCGGAGGGTGGCTCCGGCCACGGGCGTCATGCGAGCACTTAGCCGGTCGTCACCCCGACGGCGATGGGCACGCCGTGGGCGACCATGTCGTAGACGGCCGAGCGCGCCTGGGCCCGCTCCACGACCTCGCGGAGCTTCTCCTCCGGCGCGTTGCCTGTGACGTGGAACGACACGCCGATGCGCTCGAACCCGTTGCGGGGCTCCTCGTCCACGCCGAGCGCGCCGCGCACGTCCATGTCGCCGGTGAGCGTCGACTCGACGGACGTGAGCTCCACCTTGCGCGCCGCGGCCACATAGACGATCGAGGTCGTCAGGCAGGCGGCGAGCGCGTGCAGCAGGTACTCGGCCGGGTTGGCCCCGGTGTCGGTGCCGAGCAGGATCCCCGGCTCGCCGGCGTCGATCTGGAACTCCTCGCTGCGGGAGGTGTCCTCGCCGCCCGCGGCGTAGAAGTCCTTGATCGTCGAGCGGTTGTGGGAACCGTCGATCCAGCGGTTGGTGGCGCGGAACTGGAACTTCGCCAGCTCCGGCTGAGCCTTGATCAGGTCCAGCGTGGCGAACATCTTCTCGGTGTCCACGCCGTTGCGGATCGTGTTCGTGACTACGGTCATTTCGAGACCTCCTCGGTCGTCGTGCTGCGGGTGGGTGGATGGACTGGCTTGACGGCAAGCAGGGAGATGCTCTGGGCGCCGTACTTGTCGCTCGTTCGCTGCGCCCGCTCGCTTGCGAAGCGGTAGGCGGGGTTGCCGTGGATAACGTGCAGCTCGAGGCCCGCGCCCGCGATCTGCTCCAGATAGCGGTCGACCTGGCTCGCGCCGGCGATGCAGGCCGCCCAGAGGTCGGCCTGGCGCGAGGTGCGCTCGGCGATCTCACGCTCGGTGACGATGTCGGCGAGCGCGAGCCTTCCGCCAGGCCGCAGCACGCGTGCCGCCTCGGCGAACACACGGCGCTTGTCGGCCGAGAGGTTGACCACGCCATTGGAGATCACGGCGTCGAAGGAGCTGTCCGTCGAAGGGCAGCTCCTCGATGCGCGCGGCGCGGAAGCTCACCGGCTCGTCGCGCCTCAGACGCTCAGCCTTGGCGAGCTGCTCCGGCGTGATGTCCACGCCGATGACGGAGCCGTTCGGACCCACCTGCGCTGCAGCCGCGAACGCGTCCATCCCAGAGCCGCTGCCCAGGTCGAGCACGGTCTCACCGGGCAGCAGCCAAGCGAGGCCGAGGGGGTAGCCCACGCCCGCGAATGAGTTCACGGCCTGGGCCGGCAGCCGGTCGAGCAGCTCAGCTGGGTAGCCGAGCTCCTCGGCGAGCGGCCGGCCGGTGGGGAAGTGCAGATCGCCCTTGGCCTCGTTCGCCACGGCGCGGTACATCTCCGCGATGTGGCGCTCGAGCTCCTGGGGATCCACTCCTCCTGAGGGGGGATATGTGGTGGTGGTTTGCATGCCGGTCAGCGTCTCCGGCGCGCCTTCCCAAAACCTTCCCGGCGCTCAGGCTTCCCCGAAGGAGACCTGCGGGAGGACGCGGTGTGCCCAGCGCGGCAGGTACCACGCCCAGCGGCCCATCAGCCGCAGCAGCACGGGGAGCAGGAGCAGCCGGACCAGCGCCGCGTCGAGGAGCACGGCGACGCCGAGGATGATTCCCATCTCCTTGGGTGGCAGCGGTCCAGAGAGCGCGAAGGTGAGGAACACCGCGACCATCTCGGCGCCGGCGGCGAAGATCACTCGTCCCGAGTGTGCGAGGCCGCCGATCATCGCTTCCTTGGGGTCGTGGGTGCGATCCCAGTGCTCCTTGGCGCTCGAGAGCAGGAACACGGTGTAGTCCATCGAGATCGCGAAGATCATCGCGAAGAAGAACACCGGTCCCCACGCATCGAGGAAGTGCTGTGATTGGAAGCCCAGCAGCGAGTGCAGCGCCCCGTCCTGGAAGACCAACTTGGCCACGCCGAAGGCGGCGGCGGTGGCCAACAGGTTGGTGAGCGCGCCGACGGCCGCGACCAGGGGTGCCTGCAGCGCGATCAGCAACAGGAGGAAGCCGAGGGCGAGCACCACGCCGATCACGAGTGGCGTCTTGGCGGAGAGCGCGGTTTGGAGGTCGTGGCTCTCGGCGACCGCGCCACCGATCAGGGATCCGGCTGGGAGGTCCACGCGCAGCCGGCCGATCGTGTCGCCGACGGCGGGGTTGGAGGGATCCTCCTTGGGGATCGCTGTCACAAGCACGTGACCGTTGCTCGTCCGGGTCGGGAGCAGCGCGGCGATTCCAGGGTCGCGCCGGGCGATCTGCGCGACCTGAACGGCCTCTGCCGCGGGCGCGACGATCTGTATCGGCCCGGTCGCTCCGGGTCCCATCGCGGCCTGCACCTGCTCGGTAGCCGACCCGCGAGGAGTCAGAGGCCGGGACGACCTTGATCGAAGGCATCGCGGTCTTCAGCTGCGTAACCGGAATCGCCAGCGCGATGAGCACGGCGAGCGCGATCGCCCCGTATGCGATCGGTCGCTTCCAGAGTCGCTCGCCCCAGGCGGCGAACCTCGGCGAGCGCTGCTCGCCGGAGCGCGCCCACGGCAGCGCGAGCTTGTCCACCCGCGGGCCCAGCTTTGCGAGCACGGCTGGCAGCAGCGTCAGCGTCGCCGCGAGGACGAAGATGACCGCGAGCATGATCCCCAGGCTCGTCGAGCGAAATGCGGGGCTCGGGACGAGCATCACCGCGCTCAGCGAGATCAGCACCGTCACGCCGGAGAACAGGACCGCTTTCCCGGCGGTGTTCATCGTCACCGCGGTGGCCTCCTCCGCTGAGAGCTGTGATCCAACGAAGGCGCCGCGGAAGCGGTGAACGATGAACAGCGCGTAGTCGATCCCCAGCGCGAGCGCGAACATCAACGCGAAGTTCATCGCCCAGATCGAGACCGGCATGACCTTGGTGGCGAGGTACAGCGACCCGGCGGCCGTCATGAGGCCGACCATCGTCAGCATCAGGGGCAGCCCCGCCGCGACCAGCGAGCCGAACGCCACCAGCAGGATCAGAACGGTGACGGGCCACGAGATCACCTCCGACTTGAGCATCGCGGAGCGGTTCGCGGCGTTGAAGTCAGACCACATCGCCGGCGCCCCGGTCAGGTTCACCTCGACACCGGCGGATGTCAGCGCGGCGAGCCTGCTCTTCAGGCGATCCGCCGCAGCGACCATCGCGTTCGAATCAGATCCGGCTCCCGCCAGCACGATCGCCGTGTGCCCGTCGCGAGAGATCGACACGCCCGGGGTCGGCGCGACCACGGTGCTGACCGCGCCGTCGGCGCGCAGGGTGCGCTCAACGCCGGCGATCGCGCCCTGGAACGGCGGGTCGTTCACGGTCTTCGTCTGCGAGCTGATCACGGTCATCAGGCCGTAGCTGGAGAGGCCGTGGAAGTTGCGGTCGATCAGCTGGCGCGCCTGCACCGACTGCGACCCGGTGCTCTCCCAACCGGCGCCGGACAGAGCGTTCTCCACACGCGGGACGAAGAACCCGAGCCCGACGGCGACCAAGAGCCACGCGATCAGCACGAATCGGAAGTGGGTCGCGGTGTAGCGGCCAAGTCGGCCGATCGGACCAAGCGTGCGTGGGGGCTGTCGTGTGGGTTCGCATGCCGGCAGCGTCGCCGGCACGCCTTCCCGAAACCTTCCTAGGCGCTGATCTCCGCTCTGGCGAGCCGTTCCAGCGCCTCGCGCGCCCGCCGCTCGTTGAGCAGCTGCCCCGCCGCGGCGTAGCCCTCGGCGGCGCGGCGCAGGGCGTCCGCGGCGGCGCGCTGGTCGCCCTCGGCGAGCAGCAGCTCGGCGCGCGCCTCCGCCACCGCCGCCGGCCAGGGGCCGCCCAGCCAGCGCCCGCGCCCTGCTCGGCGCGCTCCAGGAACTCGCGGGCGCGCTCGAGCTCGCCGGCGCGAGCGCACACCGTCGCGGCGGCCACGTGGTAGCCGGTCGGGCAGAACTGGCAGACCCAGCGCGGGTCGAACAGCGTCTCGGCACGCTCGATCAGCGCGAGCGCCTCGTCGTCTTCTTCGGGCACGCGCAACAGCACGCCGTAGACGAGGAACAGCAGATGCTGGGCGAGCGGCGAGATGTGCGCGAGCTCGAGCGCCTCCTCGAGCTGCGCCCGCGCGCCGGCGCGGTCGCCCAGGTGGAGCAGCGCCTCGCCCAGACGCATGCGCGCGAGCGACTCGCCCCCCACCGCGCCCACCTCGCGGCTGAGCCGCGCGGCGTCGACCAGGTGCGCGCGGGCGGCCTCGAGGTTGTCGGTGAAGAGCTCCGTCTCGCCCAGCACGGTGGCGGCGAACGCCTCGCCGCGGCGGGCGCCCGCCTGGTGCGCCTGTGCGCGCAGGCGCTTTGCGAAGGCGGCCACGCGGTCGTAGGGGTCCCCCGCCGTGAGCACGTACTCGGTCACGCACAGGTGGGCGTCGAAGACGCGGCCCGCGAGCTCCGGCGAGTCCCAGACCTGCGTGAGCTGGCGCCGGGAATGCTGCTCCCAGCCGCCGTCCAGGTGGGCGATCATGCCCTTCAGGTCGGCGAGCTCGCCAGGGTCGGGAGCCAAGTCGGTCCGCCTCGGCGGCCAGCCGGCGCGCGCCCTCCCAATCGCCGGTGTGCCACGCGACCATGCCGCGCAGCAGGATCAGCTCGCTCGACGTCCTCGGGCCGCTCGGCCTCGCACCCCTTCGAGCGCGGCCTTGGCGCCCGCGATGTCGCCCGCCGCGAGGCACGCGCGCGCCTGTTGCGCTCGCAGCGCGGGCACGCGCTCCGCAGGCGCGACCTCGATCGCCTCGGCATAGGCGGCGGGGGCGTGGGCCTCGCCGGCCCCGTGGAGCAGCTGCGCGCGCAGCGCAAGCAGGGCCGGGCGCTCGTGCTCGTCCGCATGCTCGAGCGCCAGCTCGGCCCACTCGGCGCCGTCGCGGTAGGCGCCCACGCCCGCGGCCCACTCGGCCGCCTGCGCGAGGAGCGGGACGGCCTCGCGCGCGCGGCCGGCCCGCAGCAGGTGGTGGGCGACCGCTCTCGGGAGGCGCGCCGTCGGCGGCGAGCAGCGCGGCAGCATCGGCGTGCGTGCGGCGCAGCGCCTCCTCGGGCAGCCGGGCGGCCAGCTCCTCTCGCACGAGCGCGTGCCGGAAGCGGTAGCGGCCGCGCGCGCTTTCGAGCACGCCGGCCGCCTCGGCCTCGCCGAGCGCCTCGTCGGCGCCGTCAGCGCCCGCGAGCGCCGCGAGCTCCGTCGCCCGTGAAGCCGTCGTCGATCACGGCGAGCGCGGCGAGCAGCCGCTCGCCGAGCGGCTCGAGCCGCTCGAGCCGCCGCGCCACGACCTCGCGCAGCCGCGGCGGCACCGTGACCTCGCCGGAGGCGTCCACCGACGCCGCCAGCTCCTCCGCGAAGAACGGGTTGCCCGCGGCCGAGCGCTCGATGGCGGCGAGCGCGCCGGACGCGCAGCGGCCGGCCAGCGGCCCGCTTGCGCGACCGCCGCGAGCGCGGCGCGGTCGAGCGGACCGAGCGCCACCTCCACCGCGGCGCCGCGCTCGAGCAGGCTCGAGCGCACGAGCGCGGGCGCCTTGGGGAGCGGCTCATCGCGCATGCCGGCGACCACGAGCAGGCGCTCGCCGGCTGCGCTGCGCGCGAGGTGGTGCACGAGCGCCACCGTTGCCTCGTCGGCGGCGTGCAGATCGTCGATCACGAGCACCACGCCGCGCTCCGCGGCGGCCTGCGCCAGCAGCTGGGCCACCGCCGAGAAGACGCGATGGCGATCCACGGGCTCCTCGGCCGCCCCCGCCGGGCGGCGCACCGACGGCAGCAGTCGCGCGAGGGCGGCTTGTGCGCTGTCGGTGAGCGCGCCGACCAGCTCCGGGCGCCGCGCGGCGAGCGGATCGAGCGCCTCCACGAGCGGCGCGTACGGCGCGCGGCCCTCCTCCTCGTGGGCGGCGCCGCGCAGCGTGTGAAAGCCGAGCTCCTCCGCCTCGGCGAGCACAGCCTCGACGAGGCGCGTCTTGCCGATCCCGAGCGAGCCCGTGACCAGCAGCGCGCCGCCCTCGGCCGCCGCGGCACGCTGCAGCGCGCCGAGCGCCGAGGCGAGCTCTCGCTCGCGCCCTTCGACGGGAGCGTGGAGGAGCCGAGCCGCGCGAACCGCCGGGCCGCGCGTGAGCTCGCGCTGGAGCGCCAGCGTCTCCTCGGAGGGCTCCGCGCCGAGCCGCGAGAGCTCGTCGCGCAGCAGGCGGAACTGGCGCGCGGCGGCCGGCCTGTCGCCGCTCGCCACGTGGCGGCGCATGAGCGCGCGGTGGGCCTCCTCGTCGGCGGCGTCCTCGCGCAGCACCTCCTCCCAGCGGCCCTGGGAGCGCATCACCGCGAGGCGGCGCTCGCGCAGCCGCGCGCGCGGGCGCGAGCGTCCACTGCTCGTAGGGCTCGTCGGGCAGCAGCTCGCCGCCGTAGGCGGAGTCGTCGCCGCGCTCGAAGCGCTCGACGTCGGTGGTCACCTCGGCGGCCGGGGCGAGCTCGACCACTCCGCCGCGAAGCACGACCGCGCCGCGGTCGCCGAGCGCGCGGCGCGCGTAGCTCGCGGCCTTGTGCAGGTTGGACGCGGCGGCATCGGCGCCGAGCTTCGGCCAGAGCATCTCGAGCACCTCGTCGCGCGGCATGCGGTGGCCGGGAGCGAGCGCAAGCAGCTTCACGAGATCCGCCGCGCGCCGCTGCGCCCACGCATCGGCCGGGACGGGTCGCGAGTCGACGAGCACTTCGAAGCGTCCGAGCAGTCGGACCTCGAGCTGCCTCATGTCGCGCTCGCGTCTCGTGATCGTCAGACCGACACTGTGACCCGCAGGTAGGTGGCCGGGATCGAGGTGGAGCGTCGCTCCCGCCGTTGTGCGCGTTGAAGAGGGCTTCGAGTTCGCCCTGGAGCGCGGCCTCGCGGCCGTTCGCAGCGGCCGCCTCGAACGCGTTCATCGTCGGCCCGTAGTACGTCTTGAACTCCCCGACGAACTCGGTTGGCGTGCCCGGGAAGTTGAAGGTGTAGGTGGCACGCTCGAAGTCGACGCTTCCCTCGGGCACGCCCGCGGCGACGAAGCGCTCGGTCACGTTCTCCTCCACGCCCCACGTCATCGGGCTGATGAACCCTTCGGGCGGCGGCGGTGAGTAGGCGGCGCTGATCTTCAGGATCTGGGCGACAAGCGTCGGGTCGTTCGGGATCCAGTTCCCCATCACGATCCGGCCGCCGGGCCGAGCCACGCGGACGACCTCCTTGGCCACATCGAAAGGCTTCGGCGCGAACATCGCGCCAAAGATGCTGATGACGAGGTCGAAGCGATCATCCTCGAGCTCGTTCAGATCGGTCGCATCGCCCTCCTGAAAGGTGAGGTTCGTCAGACCGAGGCTCTGCGCGCGCGCGTTGCCTGCCGCCACGAGGTTGCTCGCGATGTCCACGCCGAGCACGTTCGCACCGAGCGTCGCCGCCGGCACGGCCGTGGTCCCGTCGCCACACCCGAGATCCAGCACCTCGAGGCCCTCGCTGATGCCCAGATCCTTCACGAGCGCCTCGCCGCTCTCCCGCATCGTCGCCGCAAGACGGGTGAAATCGCCCTTCTCCCAGAGCGCCTTGTTCGGATTCATTCCTCACCTCCGAGTCGTGGCCGGTCCTACCGTAACCGCTGGGACGCCCTCAGCGGAAGACGCGGTACCGGAGATGCGTGACGCCGGGGCCCTCCACGACCCTGATCGGCTCGAGCTCGATGTGGTCGGTGCCCAGGTGCTCGAACAACCTGCGGCCTTCGCCGAGCAGGACCGGGACCAGGTGAATCTGCAGCTCGTCGAGGACCCCGGCGGCGAGCGCGCCCTGGGCGGTGCCCACGCCGTGGACCAGGACGTCCTTCCCGCCGGCGGCCTCCTTGGCGAGCGTGGCCGCGGTCTCGACGTCGCTCACGTAGGTCACGAGCGGCCAGCGCGACGCCTCCGGGCCGAGCGTGCGGCTGAGAATGAAGATCGGCACGCCGTCGTGGTGGTCGCCGCCCCAGTAGTCCGCTGGCTCGACTGTCCCCCTGCCGGCCAGCACCGCCCCGGTCGACATGAGCGCGTCCATGATCTCGCCGTTCACGTTCGCCGGACGGCCGGGCACTCCCGCGTGGTCGGTGGGGGCGCCGGTCGAGAACCACTCGTGCAGGCGGAGCCCGCCGTCGCCGAGACCATTGTCGGGTCGCTCGTTGGGCCCCGCGACGAACCCGTCGAGCGACATTGACATGTAGAGCACTGTCGAGGACACCTGTTCCTCCTCCTCGTTGCCTGTCGAACTGCGCCGTCGATTTCTACCCTCCAGGATGGCGACCGGTTCATGCACGGGAGCGGCGCGTTCGCGTATGCGCTCGCCGAAAGGCCTGGTCGACGAGTACTAGAAGTGAAGCTGCTCACGTACCTGCCGGCGTCCTGACCGCCCTCAGCTGGACTTGATCGATTCCAGAATATGAGGGAGACTGCATCGCGTGCCGCCGACCTCTGACCTGGAGCACACGCTGCGCAGCGCCGCGCTGCGCGTGACGCGTCCTCGCCTCGCGGTGTTGGCCGCGGTGCAGGATCACCCCCACTCGGACACCGGCTCGATCATCGGTTTCGTGCGCGAGGATCTCGCCGAGGTCTCCCACCAGGCCGTCTACGACGTGCTGAAGGCCCTGACCGACGCGGGCCTGGTGCGTCGCATCCAGCCGTCCGGTTCCGTGGCCCGCTACGAGTCGCGGGTCGGCGACAACCACCATCACATCGTTTGCCGGTCGTGCGGCGTGATGGCCGATGTCGACTGCGCCGTCGGCAGCGCGCCGTGCGTGGCCACGTCCGACGACCAAGGTTTTGCGATCGACGAAGCCGAGGTCATCTACTGGGGCTTGTGCCCCAGCTGCTCGACCGTTGACGCCAAGGCCCACTGATCCCTTCGAAAGGATGTTCCGTGTCTGAGACCTCCGACGCCCCAGTCGCCCCGACCAGCGAGACCAGCGGAGGCGACTGCCCGCACGCGAACGGCAACGGCCGCACCTCGTACCCGGTCGAGGGCGGGGGGAACCAGAGCTGGTGGCCTAACCGGCTGAACCTGAAGATCCTCGCCAAGAACCCGGCCGTGGTGAACCCGCTGGACGACGACTTCGACTACGCCGAGGCGTTCAACTCGCTCGACCTCGCCGCCGTCAAGCGGGATCTCGCGGACGTGATGACCACGTCCCAGGACTGGTGGCCCGCCGACTTCGGCCACTACGGCCCGCTGATCATCCGGATGGCCTGGCACAGCGCGGGCACCTATCGCATCAACGACGGCCGCGGAGGCGCCGGAGCGGGCCAGCAGCGCTTCGCTCCCCTTAACAGCTGGCCGGACAACGCGAACCTCGACAAGGCACGGCGGCTGCTGTGGCCGGTCAAGCAGAAGTACGGCCAGAGCATCTCGTGGGCCGACCTGATGATCCTCGCCGGCAACGTCGCGCTCGAGTCGATGGGCTTCGAGACATTTGGCTTCGCCGGCGGCCGCGAGGACGTCTGGGAGCCGGACGAGGACGTCTACTGGGGCCCCGAGACGGTCTGGCTGGACGATGAGCGCTACAGCGGCGACCGGGAGCTCGAGGAGCCGCTCGCGGCTGTGCAGATGGGCCTGATCTACGTGAACCCGGAGGGGCCGAACGGCGATCCGGATCCGCTCGCCGCGGCCAGGGACATCCGCGAGACCTTCCGCCGCATGGCGATGAACGACGAGGAGACGGTCGCGCTGATCGCCGGGGGGCACACGTTCGGGAAGACGCACGGCGCGGGCCCGGCCGACAGCGTCGGGCCCGAGCCCGAGGCGGCCCCGATCGAGGAGCAGGGCTTCGGCTGGACGAGCTCGTACGGAAGCGGCACCGGAGCGGACGCCATCACCGGTGGCCCCGAGGTCACCTGGACGCGGACGCCGGTGAGGTGGTCGGGCGACTTCTTCGAGCACCTGTTCGGCTACGAGTGGGAGCTGACCAAGAGCCCGGCCGGCGCCTACCAGTGGATAGCGAAGGACGACGCCGGGGCGGGCACCGTGCCGGGTCCCACCGCTGACTCCGAGCGCCGCGCCCCGACAATGCTCACCACGGACCTCTCGCTGCGCTTCGATCCGGCGTACGAGAAGATCTCGCGCCGCTTCCACGAGCACCCGGACGAGCTTGCGGATGCCTTCGCCCGCGCCTGGTTCAAGCTGACGCATCGCGACATGGGGCCGGTCGTGCGCTACCTCGGACCCGAGGTCCCATCCGAGGTTCAGATCTGGCAGGACCCGCTGCCGCCGATCGAGCACGAGCTCGTCGACGCGAACGACATCGCGGCCCTCAAGGGACAGATCGCCGCGTCGGGACTGAGCGTCTCGCAGCTGGTGTCGACGGCGTGGGCGTCGGCCTCCACGTTCCGCGGCGGCGACAAGCGCGGTGGCGCCAACGGGGCGCGCATCCGCCTCGAGCCGCAGCGCGGCTGGGAGGTGAACGAGCCCGACCAGCTGGCCACCGTCCTCAGCACCCTGGAGGGAATCCAGGAGTCGTTCAACGCGTCCGCACCAGGCAACAAGCGGATCTCGCTCGCCGACCTGATCGTCCTCGCAGGCGGCGTGGGCGTCGAGCAGGCCGCCCGGAACGCGGGCCACGACGTCGAGGTTCCCTTCGCGCCCGGTCGCGCCGACGCGCTGCAGGAGCAGACCGATGTGGAGTCGTTCGCAGTGATGGAGCCGCGAGCGGATGGGTTCCGGAACTACCTCCGTCCGGGCAACCGGGCGCCCGCCGAGTACCTGCTCGTCGACAGGGCCAACCTGCTGACCCTGAGCGCCCCCGAGATGACCGTCCTCGTTGGCGGCCTGCGCGTCCTGGGCGCGAACTTCAATCAGTCGTCGCTGGGCGTCTTCACCGCCACGCCCGGATCGCTGACCAACGACTTCTTCGTGAACCTGCTCGCCATGGGCACCACCTGGAAGCCGAAGTCAGCCGATCCGGACACCTATGAAGGCCACGACGCCGCCACGGGTGAGCTCAAGTGGACCGGCAGCCGCGTCGACCTGGTGTTCGGCTCGAACTCCGAGCTGCGGGCGCTCGCGGAGGTCTACGCGAGCGATGACGCGCGCGAGAAGTTCGCTCACGACTTCGTGGCAGCGTGGGTCAAGGTGATGAACCTGGACCGGTTCGATTTGGGCTGACGGCCGCGGAGGCGAACCGCGGCACCAGCGCAGGGTCAAGAAACGCGTCGATCCCGACGATCTGGCCGTCCTCGATCTCGAGCATGCTGATCCCGTGCGGGATCCACGTGCCGTCTTCGGCTCGCACTTCGATCGTCACCGCGGGCGGCCGTTGGCCCAGGTCGGCTTGTGTCGAATCCGTGTCAGATCGCCTTGGGCGACGGTCTCGAGGAAGAAGTGCGCGATCCGGAGACCACCGTCGCAGCGACGGCTGCGGCGGCATCCGTAGCGTCGCGTCCTCGCGTAGCAGCGCCACCAGCCCGTCCATGTCGGCGTGCTCGAACGCGGCCACATAACGGTTGAGCAGTTCGCGCTCGGTCGGATCCGCCGCCGGTAGGCGTCGGCTCGGGCAGATACCTGTCGATCGTCGCACGCGCGCGCTGCAGCGCGCTGTTGACCGACGCGACTGTTGACTCCAAGAGCTCGGCGACCTCCGGGGCGGTCCAGCCGAGCACGTCGCGGAAGATCAATACCGCGCGCTGGCGCCCCGGCAGCTCCTGGATCGCGCGCAGCAGCGCCAGCTCCATCCCTTCCCGGATCGCGTAACGCGCGGCCGGGTCATACGTCGGCGAAGCCGTCGTCGTCCGACGGCCGGTCCGGGAACGGATCGATCGGCTCCGGTCGGCGCGGCCGGCGCTCGAGCTCGTCCAGGCACGCGTTCGTCGCGATCCGATAGAGCCACGTCTGGAACTGCGCTCTGGGCTCAAAGCGCTCCAGCGCCTCGCCACGCCCGCAACAGCGTCTCCTGCGCCAAGTCCTCGGCGTCCTGCGCGGAGCCCGAGCATCCGGTAGCAATGCACCTCGAGCGCGTGCCGGTAGGGCTCGACAAGCCGACGGAACGCCCGCTCATCCCCGGCCTGCGCGGCAAGCCGAGCAGAAGACGCTGATCCATATCGTCGTGACCACTCATGCCTCAGGCCGGTCGTACTCGTCGTGGCGGCGGATCCAGAGCTGCCATCCGCTCGTCCTCGTCGCGGCCCTTCGGCGCCCGGTCGAGGAACCCGTAGTAGGGCATCAGGAACTCGACCCCGCGACCGGTCGTCGAGTACGTCTGGTAGACGGTCTCGTCCTCGAGCGTGAAGACGGTGAAGCCGAACAGCTCGGTCAGGTAACCGTAGATGTCCGTGCCGGCCACCTTGGCGTTGCGGAAGGCGACGGCAGGCAGCTCGTCGAGAATCGGCTCGATCGCCGTCGCGCGTCTGCTCGAGGTTGCTCGAGAAACCGAGGTCGGTGTTGAAATCGCTCTCGTAGCTCGACGCCCAGCCGAAGCTCCACCCCATCCGCTCGCGATAAGCCAGCAGCTTCTCGATCGGCGCCCCGGAGACGGCGATCAACGTCACGTCGCGAGCCTTCAGGTGCGGGATCAGACTGTCGAACGAGTCGGCGATCGAGGAGTTCACCGGGCAGCCGGTCCTCGTAGCTCGGGCCGAACATGAAGTGGTAGATCAGCAGCTGGGAGCGGCCGTCGAACAGCTCCGCGAGCGTCTTCGGGCCGTTCGCCGTCTGGAGCGTGTACTGCTTCTCGACCGCGTACCCAGGGAAGCTCCCGGCGCTGCTGCGCCAGTTCGTCGCCGATCCGGGTGTGCTCCTTCTCGCGCTCCAGCAGCGCGGCGCGTGCCGCCTGCCACTCTTCACGCGGGGCGATCTTGTGGGTCGGTCATCGTCGTCTCCATGGTTCTGTCTCGCTCGTTCACGCCGCGATCGGCTCGGCCGGGACCATCGCGGCGTTCTGGCGCTCGAGCTCCTTCGCCACGCCCGCGCGCCAGCCCTCTGCCAGCAATTGCGACATCGGGTCGGGGAAGATCTCCTCCTCGCCCCGCTCCACGCCGTCCAAGGTGGCCCGCGCCACGTCCTCGGGCGGCGTCTTCGGGATGTCGAGAGTCGCGCACCATGTCGGTGTCGATCGGGCCGGGCATGACGGCGTGGACGCTCACGCCCCGGCCGGCCAGCAGCGCGCGCAGCGACTGGGTGACCGACAGCGAGGCCGCCTTGGAGACCGAATAGGCCGGGAG
This sequence comes from uncultured Thermoleophilaceae bacterium, assembly GCA_963729205.1. Lineage (GTDB taxonomy): Bacteria > Actinomycetota > Thermoleophilia > Solirubrobacterales > Thermoleophilaceae > JAICJR01. The sequence continues at coordinate 106,668 of CAVSNA010000032.1, read as the reverse complement.
CACCGGCACCGCGGCCACCGCGCCGAGCGACACGACGTTGACCACCGCTCCGTGGCTGCGCGTCAGCGACGGCAGGAACGCCTGGGTGACATCCAGGGTCCCGTACAGGTTGACCGCCAGGTGCTGCTCGAACGCGGAACGATCGCTCAAGTCATCGGGGACCGACACACCCGCGTTGTTGATCAGGATGTCGAGCGACTCGACGCTGTCGACCGCCGCCTGGATCTGCGCCGCGTCGGTCACGTCCAACATCAGCGGGCGTGACGCGCTCATCCGGCGACGACGATCGGTCGGCGCGAGGCGGCGTACACCCGCTTCGCGCCCCTCCGTCAGGGCCTCGTCGACCAGCGCCCGGCCCAGGCCGCGATTGGCCCCGGTCACCAGCACCGTCTTGTCTGCGATTGCCAAGGACATCGTTGCGTCTCCTTCGTTGGGTTTGCGTCTGGCACCACGTCAAACGGCCGCGGTAACGCAAACTCATCGACGCCGCCCGGCAATCAGGGAACGGCTAGTCAGCCCACCAGCCGCGCGCACCCTCGACGTCTTCGCGCCGACCCTCGCCGAGACTGGGCGCGCCGAAGACAAGGAGCTCGAGGCCCTCGGGTCCAGCCTCGTAGCCTCGCCACGTACCGGGCGGGACGCGCACCACGTCCCACTCCTTGACCTCGACGATCTCGTCGTCGAGCTTCATCCTCCCGCTGCCGCGCACGACGACGTAGACCTCCTCCTGCGTCTTGTGCGTGTGGCCGATCGGGAAGCGATAGCCGGGCGGCACGTGCTGATAGCACAGGCCGGACCGCTCGAGCTCGAGCGCATCGGTTGCGAGGCGGAACTCCAAGTCCGGCGGGCCGTCGAAGTTGGACCCGACATCCGCCAGGTCCTCCTTGAGGTTCTTGAGCGTGAACGACACGGCCGCAAATCTACTGTTCGATCTCCACCCGCAGGGCGGAAGTCAGACATTGACCCTTTTCCCGCTTCTGAGAGAATCGCGCCCCGGCTGGGAGGCCTGGACAGGGAGTCCATGTCATGACCCGCCGACGGATCGGAGCGTAGAGCTGAGCGTCAAATGGCTGATCCCGACGCTCGTCTACATCGGCGCGAGCGGCACCCTCGGCGTGATGAGCAAGGTGGCGCTGCGCCGGATGCGGTGGCCAGAGTTCGTGCTGTGGTGCGGGATCGTCTACGTCGGCGCCGGGATCGTGATGCTGATCACCGGCCAGGCAAAGCTCCAGTTCGTGTCCGGCACCGGATGGGCGCTGCTCGGGACGATCGCCGTGGTCGCCGCGCTGTACATGTTCTTCGTCGCGCTGACCACGGGCGAGGTCGCGCAGGTCGTCTCGATCTCGGCGGCCTACCCGGCGGTCACGCTCATCCTCGCCGCGATCTTCCTTTCCGAGGGGGTCACGGTCGTCAAGGCCCTCGGCGTGGCCGTGGTGATCGCCGGCGTCATCGTCCTCACGACGTCGGACTGACGACATGACCACCCCGGTCCCTCCCCCACCCATCGCCAAGCGCATGCGCGGCGACACGGCGAAGTGGCTCGTGCCCGTGATGATCTACGTCGCCGCGCTCGGCGCGGTGGGCGTGACGAGCAAGCTCGCGCTCAAGCACCTGCACTGGCAGGACCTCGTGCTGTGGCTGGGCATCGGCCACCTCGGCTCGATCGTCGCCCTGACGGTCACCGGCCTCGCGAGGCCAAGCCGCTCACCCGGCACGCCCATGACCGTCGTCACCGCGCTGGTCGCCTGCACCGGCCTGATCGCGCTCTACGTCGCCCTGTCGTCGGGCGAGGCCAGCAAGGTCGTGCCGATCTCGGCGGCCTACCCGGCGGTGACGCTGATCCTGTCGGCGCTGTTCCTCTCGGAGAAGCTGACGCTGAGGCGCGCGATCGGCGTCGTGATGGTCGTCGCCGGCGTCGTGATGGTCACGATGTCGTCGAGCTGAGATGGAGGGCGAACGGGCGATGTCTCACAAGAACGTCGAGGTGGTTCGGCGACTCACCGACGTGATGGACAGCGAGGGCTTTGCGGCCGCTTTTCCGGTCTTTCTGGAAGCTGCCCATCCGGACGTGGAATGGCGGGAAGATCCGGCGTGGCCTGGCTCCGGGAACTACCGCGGCGTCGAGCAGGTCCGGGAAGTGATCCTGGACCGGATGGACACGTTGGACTTCGACCAGCACACCGAGGACCTGATCGCCGTGGACGACAAGGTCGTTGCGCTTGTCCGTTGGCGGGGCCGAGGAAGAGCGAGCGGTGCGCAGGCCGAAATCTCGATGGCCATCGTCTACACGGTCCGGGAGCAGGCGATCACGAGGCTCGAGTTCTTCCTCGACCGCGCCGAAGCCCTCAAGGCCGCCGGGCTGGGGCAGTAGATCAGAACGCCCGCAGCAGCAAAGCCACCACGAGAGCGGCAGGAGCAACGACCAGAACGACCGCGCTGGCGAGAGCCAGCCCAAGCACCAGCCGTCGTGTAGAGCGCCGAAACCATATGGCCGCAACCAGCCGCGCAGCTTGAAGGCGCGCCACTGCCGGCAACCCGCGCTGCGCGGAGCAGAGCTGCGCGGACACGTCTCTCCCACACGACCGTCATCCGGGCCGCCTCGCGCCGAGCGGCCACTCGATACCAGGGCAGTCGCTGCCGCCGGTCTCGCCAGTACGCCAGTGCCTCGGCCCCGTCGCGTAGATCGGGCGGCGCCTGGAGTCGCGCAATCAGAGCGTCGTCACTCGAAAGAGGCGCAGTAGGCATGGCAATTCATTCTGGCAGGAGCGCCGTTTCGCCCTCACCCACTTCGCCGTCACGGTGTCGCCTTAGGACTGCGTCCCGCCGCAGTGATCGGCGCGCTTGCGCGGATTTCTGCGAGCAGCCGCGAGGCGAAAGCCGGCGGGTCCTCCCCGGGACCGAGGCCGCCGCCGGCCGGGACGAAGAACCGCACTTGGATACGCGGACGTTTCGGGAACCGGGCGACGTCGACGGTCCCCGACACCGCAACGCACACGATCCTCGCGTCCGGCACGGCCTCGGCGAGACGCCCGATGCCGCTCCGCGCGCGCAACTCCCGGCCAAGGCTACGGGTGCCCTCGGGGAAGATGCCTATGCACGCTCCATAGCGCAGCTCTTCGATCGCCCGCCCAAGGGCGGCCTGATCGCCCTTGCCGCGGTCGATCGGGATCTGACCCATGCCGTTCAGGACGTGATCCAGCTCCCCTGATTTTCCACAGCGAGGACTTCGCGAGCGCCTGAATCTGCCGCCGAGGCAGCGCCGCCGCGCCGACGGTCAATGGATCCCAATAGGAGTCGTGGTTGCCGGCCATCAGTACTGGCCCTTCCGCGGGCACGTGCTCAAGCCCCTCGACTGAGAGCCTGCCCCACCCGCGGACGACAAGCGAGCCGGACCCCACGACCACACGATATGTAGGGGACAGTCGCTCGGAGTCGGGACCGCCCATGGCCGGACACTGTATGTGGCGGATCACCTTCGGGGATCCCAGAACGAAAAAACCCGCTCTGAGAGCAGGCTTCTGGTACTGGCTCTCTCGCGCGTGACGCTGGCTTCGTCTTGTTTTACCTATCGACGTTCGATAGATTTCCATCGTGAATCGATAGGAGGGGTTATGGGAAAACTGACCGTGCATGCCCTGCGCGCCGTGCTCGCGGTGGTGCTCACCGGAACCGTGCTCATCCAGGTGCTGATGGTGTGGACGCTGACCAGCGGGGACGACCCGGAGGACGGCTCGCTCCCGCTGACTTCGCTCCGACTCATCACGATCCTGGGCATAGTGACGGTCCAGGTCGCCCTCGTCTGCGTGTGGCGGCTGGTGACGATGGTGCGCCGCGGAACCGTGTTCTCCCACGCCGCCTTCCGCTACGTGGACATCGTGATCGGCGCGATCGTGGCGGCCGCCCTCGTGTGGTTCACGGTCACCGCCATCAACGCGCCCGGCCAGCGCGACGACCCCGGCGTCACCCTCATCATGGGCGGCATCGGCGTCGCCATCCTCGGCGTCGCGCTCATCGTGCTCGTGCTGCGAATGCTGCTCGCCCAGGCCGTCGTCCGCGACGTCGAAGCAACGCAGCTGAAGGCCGAGCTGACCGAGGTCATCTGATGCCGATCGCCGTCGACATCGACGTGATGCTGGCCCGCCGTAAGATGTCCGTCGGCGAGCTCGCGGACCGCGTGGGAATCACGCCCGCGAACCTGGCGGTCCTCAAGAATGGCCGCGCCAAGGCGGTGCGCTTCGCAACCCTCGCCGCGCTCTGCGAGGCGCTCGAGTGCCAGCCGGGCGACCTGCTGCGCTGGGAAGCCGAGGATGTCGCGGACGAGATGGCGTCTCACGGGGTAGGCGTGACAACGCCCGGTGCCACCGGCCCGTGACGCCCAAGAGCCTTTTGGGAAGCTCACTGTGCCCCAGGACTTGCCCACGGGCGTTTCTGACGCTTTTTGTCTGCACCGCAAGACAAACAAAATCCCGCATGTGCTGAGGCTCCTTTACGGACACACGAGGCGGCCGCGGACGATGAGCGTGCTGGGGGCGCGCAAGATACCGAGCGGGCTCCAGGTCATGCCCAGCTCGCGCTGGTCGGCGCGGGTGCTGGCGTCGATCCAGCTCGCCGTCGACTCGCGGGCGCACGTGGAACTCGACGCTCGAACGCGTCGGATCAAGCCGCCACGTGCCGGTGGCTTGCATCGGAGTCGATCCGGGGAGGGTCGCGCTCTCGCCGGTCCGCGGCCTCAGTGGCTCGCGATCACCTTGTCGATCAGCCCGTACGCGAGCGCCTCCTCGGGCTTGAAGAAGCGGTCGCGCTCCAGGTCGCGGTGGACCTCCTCGACGGCCCTGCCGGTGTGGTGGGCGTAGATCTGCTCGACCCGCTCGCGCGTCTTCAGGATCTCGCGCGCGTGAATCTCGATGTCGGTCGCCATCCCCTCAAACCCGGCGGAGGGCTGGTGGATGAGAATGCAGCTGTTGGGCAGGGACGTGCGCTTGCCCGCCGCCCCGCCCGCCAGCAGCACCGAGCCCATCGACATTGCGACCCCGCAGCAGATCGTCAACACGTCGGGCTTGATGAACTGCATCGTGTCGTAGATCGCCAGCCCGGCGTAAATCGAGCCGCCCGGCGAGTTGATGTAGATCGAGATGTCCTTGTCGGGGTCGACGGACTCGAGGTGCAGGAGCTGTGCGACGACCAGGTTGGCGATCTGGTCATCGATGGGGGACCCCAGGAAGATGATGCGGTCGTTGAGCAGTCGCGAGTAGATGTCGTACTCGCGCTCACCGCGGGCGCTGCGCTCGATCACGGTGGGGATGAGCAATGCCTTGAACCTATCGGGTCGTGCAGCAGCACGAGCGCGCCGGGGGCAGGTCAGATAGCGACGTCAGGACTCTGACCGAGACGGCTGACGCCGCGGGGAGGACGGCCTCCGTGGGCAGACAACTGGCCCCACAGTCGATCCCGTCCGCCTATGAGTGTGTTGCCACGGCGCGTTGCTCGCGCTTCGGCGTACCACCGCTCGTGGGCCGGGATTGTTGGCCGCAGGGCCAGCTCTCACAAGCGTACTCCTGGTGGCAAGAGGGCGGCCGACTTGGCGCTAGCCCTGTGCCGTGCCGCACGGCTGCTCTATCGGTAGCTGTGCATTCGTACTCGAGCACTCTTTAGAGCCTGGCCGATCGACTGGCCGAGCTCACGACGGTGCCGGTAGTGGCGCATGAAGCGCGGGATGTAAAGCAACGGAGCAGGCATCGGTGGCCGGCGCCTAGTTGCCCGGCCCGGCCAGGTGCACATAGCGCGGGTGATCCGCGCCCCCGACCGCGCGGCCGTTTATCCAGGCACCGCCGAGTCGGACGGGACCCGGGTAGCGCCGCGGGGTTACTGCCTGCCCAACTCTGCGGTCGCCAGTGGCCCGGTGCAGCTCGCCCCTCCGTTGTGCGGGCCCTGTTGCCGTGGAATTTCGCTCTGTGCCCGTCATGCTCTCACCCTTCCAGTCCTCTAGTGCGCGGCTCTCGGCGAGCAGTTCAAACGGGCCCGCGTTGAGCCCTCGATAGCCCTCGTCGTCGACCCACTTGAGCCAGGCCTCCCGCGCCGTGACCTGATCGCCTGAGGCGCGGAGCCGAACGTAGGCTCCGAACTCGCTCGACGTGCCGACGGCGGCGTCAAAGCGCTCGGCCAGCCGGCCCTGCTCGACCAGCGCCGCCTCGAGCCACTGCTCTGCGCGGTCGCGTTCGCTACTTGCCATGGTCCTTGACCTTTCAGTCCCTCTGTGGGGGGCCGCACGAAAGGAAGAGAGAGAGTGAGACCTGACGAACGAATCGGCCGTCACCAACGCTAGCGGGATCTTCGCGCACCGCCGCGCCAAGTTCGGCGAGGGTCGACCCTTAGGTTCCCATCGCATCCATCTGATTCATCGAGTCGCTCCCGGGGATCGTGAGGGCCGGGATCGCGCCGGGCGCAGCGAGCAGGAGCACGCCCAAGCCGAGGAGGATCGCCGCCGTCCCGTAGGTCGCGACGCGATGCCACGGGAGCGTCTTCTCGACGGCGATCAGAGCGGCGACGAAGGCCATCCAGGCGATGCTCATGATCCCCAGCGCAAAGAGCGAGGCCATCAGCGCCCAGCAACAGCCGACACACCAGGCGCCATTATTCGCGCCCATCTGCAGCGAGCCCGACCAGCCTTCGCGCCAGGCGCCGAGCAGGAAGCCGAGCGGGCTGCGGCATTTCCCCAGGCAGGCGTCCTTGAGCGGCGTCAGCTCGTAGACGGCCGCCGAGACGAGCGTCGCCGCCGCGACCCACCGACCGGCGCGATCCCACGCGAGTACGTCACCCGCGATCCGACTTCCCGCGACCGCGATGGCAAAGGCGACCACGCCGGCGCCGGACCACGTCACGAGATAGCCCGCCGCGAACAGCAGCGCGCGAAAGCGGAGATCGCTCCCTGGTCATGCGCGCATAGAGCGCGACCGTCGGTGCGATCGACGGCAACATCATTGCGGCCATCATCACGACCCACACGCCGATGAACCAGCCCAGCGCGCCCAGAGCGGTCCAGGGCCCCTCGTCCATGCCCCGCATCCGGTCGATCGTCCACCACCAGCTCGCGGCCGGCAAGGACGAGCAGGAGAGCGATGAGGCCGAGCCGCGCGCGTGCGGCCGCGAAGGCCGGGGCGAGACCCGCGCCGCCGCGCGGGCGCTCTTGCGCGGACGCGATCACCGGGCTAAGCGGCCCAGGAGAACTCGGCCGACGAGAGCCCGGTCTTGCCCTCGTACGCTATGCCGAAGGCGTCGATCTCGGAGCGCCGCGCCTCGGCCATCGTGAGGTTCGACCCGACGGGATGGAACATGCCGGAGAAGCGCACCGGCTCACCCGTCTCGACCCCGAACGGCACGATGTCCTCGACCTCGAAGTCGATCGCGTCGCCGACGCGCACGGCGTGCCGCAGCCCGTCGTCGCGGATCTCGATCGGCGCTCGCTCCACGCCGACCACCTCGCCGACGAGCGGCGCCAGGCCCGCCATCGGACCGCCAAGCTCCCCTCCGAAAACCTTGCCAAGCTTGTCGGCCTGCTCGTCGCTGGCGCGCTCGTCGATGAACATCCCGAGGCGCCAATTGCCGTCAGTCATGACCTTTGGCGTATCGATGATTGCGACGACCGCCAGGCCGGCCACGTCGGTGCCGTCGATCTCGCCCTCGCGGATCAGGAACGCGAGCGTCGCGCGGCAATAGTCATACGTCGCCCCGTGGTCGAACGTGAGGTTGCAGGGACACATCAGCTCGCACGAGCAGGTCTCGGCGTAGCTTCCCTTCAGGTTCCAGGACATCCACAACTCCTCTGCAGCGTCCGAAGAGCTGATCTTCGCCGTCGAGAGTCAGGCTGTCAACCCGTGCCCAGGCGGACCGGCGCCGTAGCCACGATCTCTGATCGCGGGGCTCTCCGACTAGGTGAAGGACTGAGGTAGGGGTGTGAACGTCTGTGCAGCAGCTGCTCGCGCCGGGTCAACCTACCCGTGGCAGCGCCTACAGCTACGCAAGCCCAACGCCCGCGCGCGGCTGCGCTTCACCTTCTTGTAGGACTTCCGGTAGTTCTCGGCCGTCGCCCTGGGTCCGTCGATCATCGCGCAGTGCGGGCCGGGGTGGAACACCTCGGTCGTGGCCAGGTCCTTGCGCACAAACACCTTCATCGCTGCTCCTTCCTTGGTTGGTCCAGGTCAGTCCTCGACCGGAGCAGCCAGATCCTTGACCATCGCAGCGGCTGCGTAGGCAGGCATCTCGGTCTGGGCGGCTGAGGCCAGCGGCCCGCCGCTCAGCGTGAAGGCGGCAGCGCCGCACCGTCTCCCGCTGGCCCGGCAGCGTTTCCCCCACAGAACGAGAAAACCCCGCCGTAGCGGGGCTTTCTGTGAATAGCTGGGGCCCGATACGTCCCACGGAGCGACGCACGGATCACTCAGAGAATATCCGCTCGCCGCATGATCGCCCCCGTCGCTCCGCATGGAAAGCGCGCGCGAGCGCGGCCTTTTCGTTTGCGAGTGTCGTGTCGGTTGATCGAGGTTGCGACTGGCCGGGCCCGTGTGCGGGTCAGCTGAGGTCGCTACGGAGGTGGCGCCGGGCTCCGGTGCTCAGTGGACCTGGATCGCGAGCTTGCCCTGGGTGTGGGTGCTGGCGAGCGCGGTGAGCGCCTCGGGCGCTTCTGCGAAGTCGTAGGTCGCTTGCACTGGGATGCGCACGTTGCCGTCGGCGAGCAGCGCTGCGAGGCGTTGCAGGTTGTGGGGGGTGGGTGAGGCCATCACGTTGGTGCGGCCGGGGCCGTCCCCAGCGGCGCCGTTGGGTGAGGCGACGCGGGCGTCGGGCTTAAGCGCGCCGTCGAACGTGCCGGGGGGCGTAGGAGACGAGGTCCAGCAGCGCGTCGACGCCTGGGGGTGGCGCTTGCGCACAAGCTCGGCGAGGTCGCCGCCGCGCGGCACGGTCTCGCTGACCCCGAGGTCGCGTAGGTATTCCTCGTCCTCGGGTAGCGCTGCGGCGGTTCGGCATCCTCGAGCCCGACCGTGTCAACCCGCGCACCTGGCCGCTGACACCCGAGGTCACCGTTCCGTCGAGGCGGCGGGGAACATGTCAGTCACGCGCGGGCGGAACCTGGCGGCCAAGGCGATCGGCGGGGCGCTCGTACCTGGCGGGGTGTTCGTCTTCGGCAACGCCAAGGACCGGGTGCACAATCATCGCGAGCTCTACCTAATCATCGACGGGCCCGACTGGGCCTACACCCTCCGCCTCAACCCCAAGAGCGGGGAGGCAGCACGCCGCTTCGCCCAGAACCTCCGGCTCACCGCACGGCAGGCTGCGGCAGCCGCGGCGCCCAGATCCACCCCACCGCAAGATTGAACCCCGCCGGCGGCGGCTGAGCAGCCCGCCCGGGTTGGGTGGCTGTCGCCTACCAGCTTGTGCTCTGCGCACTTTCCCGGGGGTCGCGCCAGCGGAATGACTCTTCCAATCGTGCCGCCGCAACTGTCGCCGATAATGCCCGGGTCGGCGGAGCTCGACGGACCGCACGCAAGGTCGCGACAAAAGGAGACGCGTATGAACCACGACGAGGTAATTGCTGCGCGCACGGCCACATTCCGGCGGCCCTCCACGAGCCCGTTTGGGCCTGAAGATCAGATCGGCATGCTGAATCTGATGACGCCTGCCACGCGCAGCCGCGTGTTGTCCGAGGCTGACTGGACCCGAGTGTTCGACCTCAGCGTCGACTACTTCGTCGGTATGCCGTCGTTCACCGACGCGGGCGATCCTCCGTTCCAGATCAACCTGACGCACAGCCCCGCCGGCAACATCGTGGACGACGCGATGGGCATGGGGCCGGAGCAGACCCGCCTGGTGAGCTACTCGGGCGACGTTATCTCCATGTACACGCACTGCGGCACCCACCTCGACACGCTCAATCACTTCGGGTACTGCGGCGAGATCTGGAACGGATACCGTGCGGATCGCGACCTCGGCAGCCGTCATTGGGCGGTCTGCGGCGCTGAGCTCTTGCCCCCGATCATCGCCAGGGGCGTCCTCATAGACGTGGCAGCGGCCCTGGGAGTCGAGGTGCTCTCCCCGTCCTACGGGATCGGAGAGGACGACCTGCGGATGGCCCTCGACCGTCAGGGCACCCGGCTTCAGGTGGGTGATGTCGTGCTCGTGCGGACCGGAAGGATGCGGCTCTGGCCGGATCCGCAGGCGTACACGGTCAACGAGCCGGGACTGAACCGCGAAGGCGCGGAGTACCTGGCCAAGGCCGGCGCGATGGTCATCGGCGCGGACAACATCGCCGTGGAACAGATCCCCTCGGCAGACCCTGAGAACTGCCAGGTCGTTCACACGTATCTGCTGGCCGAGGCAGGAGTTCCGATGCTGGAGATCGCCAACCTCGAGGACCTCTCCGAGGCGCAGCTCTACGAGTTCGCCTTTGTCGCGACGCCCATGCCGATCCGCGGTGCGACCGGCGCGCCGGCGCGCCCGATTGCCATGCCGCTGCGCTAGGGGATGCCAGTCGATCCGTCCTTCGTCGGACGGGTGTACCCGTCGACGCGGCCGTAGCTGGGAAGACGCCCTGCTCCCGCTCGTCGAGCGCTTCTTTGCCGAGCGGATCTTCGGCCCGATGCGCCTCGACAAGCTCGCCCGCCAACTCCAAGCGCACGAGAAGCGCAGCCGCCGCGCAGGCGGACGCCGGCGCCGGCAGCTACGCGAAGAGGTCGCCGACCTCGACCGCCGCATCGGTCTCCAGATCGAGGCGCTCGAGCAAGGCGTCGAACCAGAGCTGATCGCCAAGCGCATCGCCAAGCTCCGCGACGACAAGGAGAAGGCCGAAATCGAACTCCGGGCCCTGGAACCCAGCCCGACCGATCGGATGCCCACCGAGGACGCCTCCGCGCTGCTCGCGCGGCTCCCCGACCTCGGCCAGGCCCTCCACCGCGCGCCAGCCGAGCTCAAGCGCCAAGTGTTCGACGCCTTCCAGCTCAGCATCACCTACGACAAGGTCGAACGCCGCATCGAGATCTCCGCCACCATCACCGAGGCGCGTCGCGCAGACCCTCGAGAACGCGAAAGACCTCCCAGAGGAGGTCTCAAGCGTCGCTCAAAGGGACATAGCGGGGGCGGGATTCGAACCCGCGACCTTCGGGTTATGAGCCCGACGAGCTACCTGACTGCTCCACCCCGCGGCGTGGCCACTGAATGTAGCAATGGCCGTTCGCGGGCGTCAAGGCTGACGCGGCCGCCCGCGCGGCGGCCAGAACCTCGCTGTTTGGGGGAATGTCGCTCACGTCCTCCGAGAGGTGGGCGTACACGATCTCGTCGCCCGGCCGGATCACCAGCACGCCGCCAAGCTGGGCCGGATGGCCGATCGTCATGCCCTGGTGGATCCCGAGCTTCGCCGTCGCCGCCGCGCCCTTGGCCACCATCCGCGGCCCCAGCAGCTCGCCGAACGTCCCGATCTTCGTGCCGGCCACCGTTGTACGACTCCCGGCCCTTGTCGACGTACAGCGGCAGTTCGACCTTCTGAGAGGCCAGGAACGCGGCGCCCTGCTCGGGCGTGCCCTGACCGATCACCACCAGGCGCGCGCCGCTGGCGTCGAACTGCTCACGGTCGCGGTGCAACTGCACCGCGTGTGCTCGGCAGAACGTTCAGCCGTAGTGGCGTAGGAAGACGACCACCGCGGGTCCGTCCTCCCACAGCGAGCCCAGGCGCACGTCGGCGCCGTCGAGATCCTTCACGACGATCCCCGCAAGCTCGCTCGCATCCTCCGGCGCGTGCGTCTCCTGACGCTTCCCCGCCGTACCCAGAATCCTCCGCACCGGGGGCAGGCTACATGCAGACATAGGATGCGCGCTCCGCATGCGCGTGGCCGTCGTCGATCTGGGCACCAACACCACCCGTCTGTTCGTCGCCGACGTGGTCGACGGGCGGGTGACGGAGGTCGAGCGCCGCAACGCCATCACGCGCCTCGGCGAGGGAGTGGACTCCGGCAACCGACTGCTCGACGGCGCGATGGAGCGCGTGCTCGCGGTGGTGGGCGAGTACCGCCGCGCGATCGACGAGCTGGACGCCGAGCGCACCGTGGCGGTGGCCACGAGCGCGGTCCGGGACGCGGAGAACGGCGAGCAGTTCCGTCAGGCCCTACGCGACCGCTGCGGCATCGAGGCGCGCATCATCACCGGCGACGAGGAGGCGCGACTGACGTTCGCGGGGGCCACGCTCGAGCGGGACCCGGGCGGCGAGCCCCTGCTCGTCCTCGACATAGGCGGCGGCAGCACCGAGTTCGTGGTCGGCCGGCCCGGGCGAGGACCCGAGCTTCCACGTCTCCACCCAGGCCGGCTCGGTCCGCCAGACGGAGCGTCACCTGCACTCCGACCCGCCCAGCGAGCCCGAGGTGGAGGAGCTGCGCCGCGAGATCCGCGGCATCGTGGAGAGCTCGGTGCCCCAGGACGTGCGGAGCAGCGTGACGGACGGGGTGGCGGTTGCCGGTACGCCCACGTCGATGGCCGCGATCGACCAGCAGCTCGAGCCGTACGACCCCTCCCGCGTGCATAGGTACAGGCTCTCGCTTGCGACCTGCGAGCGCATCGAGCGGATGCTCGCCGCGCTACCCGACGCGGAGCGGCGAGAGGTCATCGGCCTGCACCCGCAGCGCGCCCCCACGATCGTGGCCGGAGCCGTGATTCTCGTCGAGTCGATGCGCGCGTTTGGCCTGGAATCGATCCAGGTCGGAGAGCACGACATCCTCTACGGCGCGGCCCTCGAAGCGGCCCTCTGATTGGCCGGCTTGGAGTACGAATCGACGCATGTTCTAGCTTGCCTTACGTACCCCGGTGTGGTTATACTGCCCAGGCCGGGTTGGGTCATCGTGCCTCGGTACGTGACCGTAAGATTCGGCACATAGGTTCGGGCGAAGCCGCATCGTATCGGCGCCTCCCGCCGCTCGAACCGCTGAGGCCCTTTCATGGCACGTACCCCTGCCCGTCCTGATGGGGCCAATTTGAACCGCCGGCTCTCGAGCCGGCGGTTCTTTTGGGGTTGCCTGGGGGCTGCGAACCTTCGCGCTCCTGCGTCCTCGGTCTCGCCAAAGCCAAGGGCCTCGGCAAGGCGCAGGGAGGCCGTAGGGCGATAGCACCGCGGCCGACCCCGAGGACGAAGCCAGGCGCAGGTTTGCAGCCTCCAGCTTGACCCTCACGTAACGTGAGGGCTTAGCTTGGCTCGAATGGAAGAGAAGCTCTGGAAGATCGGCGAGCTTGCCAAGGCCACGGGACTCACCGTGCGGACGCTCCATCACTACGACGAGATCGGCTTGCTGACCCCGTCGGAGCGCACGCAGGCGGGCTACCGGCTCTATGGCGAGCAGGACGTCGAGAGGCTCTATGAGATCCGCGCCCTGCGCGATCTGGGCATCCCGCTCGGCGAGATCCCGGATGCGCTCGGCGGCGACGTGCGGCTCACGCTGACGCGCCACCTCGAGCGGATCGAGCAGGACCCTCGAGCGTCAGCGCCGGCTCCAGTTGCTCCTCAAGAACATCCTCGGCGGCGGCGAGCGCGCGTCGGGGAAGGACTACATGGAGGCCATTCAAGCCATGACGATGCTCGACAAGTACTACACGCCGGAGCAGCTCCAGCAGCTCGAGCAGTTGAAGGAGCAGCACAGCGAGGAGCAGCACCTCCAGTACCACCGCGACTGGGCGGAGCTGATCGCGGCCGCCAAGGCCGAGAATGAGAAGGGCACCGACCCATCCGACCCGCGGATGCAGGAGATCGCCACCAGGTGGCGCGAGCTGATCGACCTCTTCACGGGCGGTGACGAGGGCCTGCTCGAGTCGCTGAAGACGATGTTCCAGGAGGAGGGGCCGGAGCGTGCCTCGCAGGGCAGCATCGACGCCGAGCTCATGGAATACGTGGGCCGGGCGGTGGCCCTGCAGCTCTAGACGGGGTGCGGCCGTGGCGCTCGGCGCCGCGGCCGCTCGCCGCTACGCCAGGTTGGACCGGCGCGGGTACGGCACCGACGGATCGGTGAGCACGTTCACCAGGGCGGGCTTGCCGGAGCTGAACGCCCGCTCCACCGCCGGCTTCAGGTCCTCCGGGCGCTCCACCAGCTCGCCGTGGCCGCCGAGATCCTCGACCACCTTGTCGTAGCGCAGGCCGGGCTGCAGGTCGGCCGCGACGGAGTAGCCGTAGAGGAACTCCATCGGGTGCTTCTCGAGCCCCCAGATGCCGTTGTTGCCCATCACCGCCACGACTGGCAGGTTGTGGCGCACCATCGTGTCGAACTCGAGGCCGGAGAAGCCGAACGCGCCGTCGCCGATCAACAGCAGCGTGCGCCGATCCGGCCGCGCCAGAGCTGCGGCGATGGCGTAGCCCGGCCCGCTGCCGAGGCAGCCGTACGGGCCCGGGTCCATCCAGCAGCCGGGCTGGTGGGTCTCGATCAGGCGGCCGGCGTAGGACACGAAGTCGCCGCCATCCCCGATCACGATCGTGTCGCGGTCGATCACCTGCTGCAGCTCGCCGTAGACGCGCATCGGATGCAGCGGCGAGCGGGAATCAGCCATCTCCCCCTGCTCCTCGGCGCGCCGCTCCCGCTCAACCTCGCGTAGCGAGCCGATCCAGCCGGAGCGGTCCGGGCCGCCGCCGGCGCCCTCGCGCAGGGCGTCGAGCGTGAGGGGGATGCCACCGTAGAGCTCCACCGCGATCTCGCGCGGATACGGATTGGCCGGGGGCGCGGCGGAGAGCACGATCAGCTTCGTGTCCTCTCCGAAGACGCCGCCGAAGCCGAGCCGGAAGTCCATCGGCACGCCGATCACGATCGCCACGTCGGCGCCCTTCAGCGCGGCCCCGCGCGCCCGCGAGACGTAACAGTCGTGATCGGGCGGCACGCATCCGCGCGCGAGCCCGTTCAGGGCCACGGGCACCTGGAGCTCGTCGCAGAGGCGCTGGAGGGCATGCTCGCCGTGTCCCCAGTAGAGGCCGCTGCCGGCCATGATCGCGGGCCGCTCGGCGCCGCGGAGGAGAGCCACGGCGCGCTCGATCGCATCGCCGTCGGCAGCCGGCAGCAGCGCCGGGTCGGGCAACGATGACGGCGAGCCGTCGGGTGCCTCCGCCTCCATGAACACCTGGTCCATCGGGAAGTCGAGGAAGGTCGGGCCGCCGGGCGGCTGGATGCTGACGTGCAGCGCGTCGTCCACCATCCCGGCGATCTCGGCGGTCAGCCCCACCGTGCGCGCCGACTTCGCCACGGGAGCGACGAACGGCACGTGGTCGATCTCCTGGAGCGAGCCCTGGCCCCAGCGCATCGCGGGCGCCCGGCCGCCGAGCACGACCATCGGCGAGTTGCTCTGAGACGCGCCGGCCATCGCGCTCATCGTGTTGGTCACCCCGGGGCCGGCCGTGACGGCGCACACCCCCGGTTCGCGGGTGGCCTTCGCCCAGCCCTCGGCGGCGAACGCGGCAGCCTGCTCGTGGCGCACGTCCACGATGTCGATGCCCTCCTCGCGGCAGCCGTCGTAGATCGAGAAGAGGTGGCCGCCGGAGAGCGTGAACAGCTTCGTGACCCCGTGCGCAGCAAGCCGCGCGGCCACGATCCGCCCGCCGTGAACCCGTGTACCGCCTGGTGCCTGCGCCTCCGTGGACATCCCCGGCCCGGCAGGCTACCCGAACGGGTATAACCCGGCGCTGGATGCCGTCTGAGTTGACCGGGAGCTTTGGCGGGACGTTTCCCTACGAGGCCCGATTCGCCCAGGCCGGGGACGTCCGGCTTCACTACGTGGACGAGGGGCCGCGCGACGCGCCCCCGCTTCTGATGCTCCACGGCAACCCAACCTGGAGCTACATGTACCGGCGTCCGATCGAGCTGCTGAGCGCGCGCGGGCACCGCTGCGTGGCCTTCGACCACATGGGCTTCGGCCGCTCCGACAAGCCCGCCGAGCCACGCCGCTACGTGCTCGCCAACCACGTGGAGAACGCGCGTCGCGCTGATCGACGAGCTCGACCTGCGTGAGGTCACGCTGGTGATGCACGACTGGGGCGGCCCGATCGGTCTCGGCGCGGCGCTCGAGCGGCGCGACCGGGTGCGGGCGCTGGTCGCCATGAACACCTGGGCCTGGGAGCTACCGAGCTTCCTGCCCGGCTTCCTGCGCCAGTTCCGCACGGACGGGTTGGGCGAGATCCTCGCGCTCGGCGGCAACATGTCGGTGGAGTCGATCCCCGGCGGCATGGCCAAGCGGGAGGTGGACCCCGTGATGATGGACGCCTACCGGGCGCCGTTCCCGGACTACTGGTCGCGCCTCGGCACGCTCGCGTTCGTCCGCGACGTGCCGCTCACCGAGAACGACGCGAGCGCGCCGCTCATGGGCCAGATCCACGAGTCGCTGCCGGACCTCGACCTGCCGCTGCGGCTCATCTGGGGGATGCGCGACCACGTCTTCGTCGCCGCCTTCATCGAGCAGTGGCAGGCGCTCTTCCCGGGCAGCGAGGCCGTGGAGTTGGACGCTGGCCCACTACCTCGTCGAGGATCGCCCGGACGAGGTGGCCGCGGCGATCGACGAGTTCGTCTCAGGCCTCTAGCTCAGCAGGCGGCTGCCCAGGCGCCGTTGCGAGGGTCGCTCGCGGCGAACGGCGTGCCCGTGGAGCGGTCGATCCCCGCCGACACCGCCGCGCCGAAGGTGGCCGCGCCGGCGGGCAGGCGCATGAGCTCGTGCCCCCGGCGCTCGAGCTCGGCGGCCACGTCCGCGTCGTAGTCGTCCTCGATCAGCAGCGAGCCCTCGTTCGAGCGCCAGCGGGGGCGGTCGAGCGCCTCCGGGATGCTGTCGCCGTCAGTGGCGATCGCGTCGATCGTCTGGACGAGCGTCTGCACCTGACCGTCGGCCCCGGGCGTGGAGAGCGCGAAGACGCGCTCCCCATCGACGACGAGCGACGGCGACAGCGTGTGCAGCGGCCGCCGGCCCCCCACGGGGAAGTTGGGCGAGTCCGGGTCGGTCGAGGCGCGGCTGAGCCGGTTGTTCAGCAGGAAGCCGCCCTCCGGAACCAGCACGCCGCTGCCGAAGTAGCCGAACACGCTGATCAGCATCGACACCACCACGCCCTCCGAGTCCGCGGTAGTCACGGCGGTGGTGTGAAGCCCGCCCTCGGGGCCGCCGCGACGCTGCGCGCGCTCCACATCCACGACGAGCGGCTCCGACAGCAGCCGCTCCTCGGCTCCCTCGCCGATGATGTCGTGACGATCCTGGAAGGCTGCCTCGATCCCCTCCACCGCCACGTGCATGCGGTCGGCGCGGGCCTCCACGCCGCTGCGCTCGATGGCGGCGAGCACCCTCGCGGCGATCAACGCCTGCGAGACGGGCGGCTGCATGTTCAGCTCGAAGCCGCGGTAGGAGCCGCGGGCCGGGGGACGCACAACGGTGGTGTGCGCGGCCAGGTCTGCCGCCGCCAGCGAGCCGCCGGCCGCGCCGACGGCGCGCTCCAGCGCCTCCGCGTTGTCGCCCTGGTAGAAGGCCTCTGCGCCCGTGCGCCCGATCCGCTGGAGCAGGCCGGCGAGCTCGGGCTGGCGTAGGAGCGAGCCGGGCCGCAGCTCCGAGTCGAGCAGCGCGAAGCCGGGAGCGCCGCGCTCGAGCATGTCGCGATGCTGGTGGGCGTCGTCGAGCAGATCGCCGTGGAGCGGGAAGCCACCCCCCGCGAGCGACACGGCCGGCTCGAGCAGGCGATCGAGCGGCAGTCGTCCGAAGCGCTGCTGAGCATCGTCGATCGCCGCCACGAAGCCGGGCACGGCCGCGGACGCCGCACCGTCCTGCGCGATCGGCGACTTGACGCTTGCGCCCGCGGCGCCGCTGCCGTTGATCGCGGTCACCTCGCCGTCTGGCGTGTGGATGAGCATGAACGCGTCGCCCCCCAGCCCGCAGGCCTCGGGCTTCAGCACGGCGAGCGCCGCCGCCGCAGCGATTGCCGCGTCCACCGCCCCGCCGCCGTCCCGAAATGCGGCCGTACCCACGGACGCCGCGAGCGGGTGCCCGCACGCCACCGCGCCAAGGGCGCCACGCAGCAACGGTCGCGGAAGACGGGTGGCCACGGGCGGAAGGGTAACCGGGCCTAGCGAATTCTGAAGTTCACGCCGTTGAGGCTGTTGGCCACGGCTTCCTGCAGGCCGCCGTTCTGCACGGCGCGGCTCACCGCGCGCCAGCTGCCGCGGCCGCGGATCTTCACACGCAACGTCCAGCGCGTGGTGCCCTTCGCGCGCATGAAGCGCGGCTTGCTGCACGAGGTCGCGCCGCTCAGGCGGCCCTTCGAGCCCAGCCAGCGGCACCTGCCGTGCGCCACGCGCGCGACCGCCACCCGCACCTCGTCCACGCCCACGGTGTCGCCCGTGGCCGTGCCGCTGAGCGTGGCGGGCGCGAGCCGCGCCGCGTAGGCCCCGCGTGAGCGCGGCACCGAGATGCGGCTGCGCGGATCGCCGCAGCCGTCGTGGTTCAGGTCGGGTCCGCGGTGGGTCAGCGGGCAGCGATCCTGCGCGTTCGGCACGCCGTCGTTGTCGATGTCGGGATCGCAGGCGTCGCCCAGGCCGTCGCGGTCGGTGTCCGTCTGGTCGGGGTTCGCCAGCCCCTTGCAGTTGTCGCGATCGTCGAGCACGCCGTCGGCATCCGCGTCGTCGTAGCGCAGCCTGACCACGCGGCCGTTGCCGGTGTCGGTCACGTAGAGCATCGCGCCGGGCGCCAGCGCGGCGCTGGTGGGGTCGTTGAACTGGCCGGCGGCCGAGCCCGTCTTCCCGATCGACTCCTGGAACACGTTGCCCTGCGCCGCGGGCGCGAAGAGGT
This sequence comes from uncultured Thermoleophilaceae bacterium, assembly GCA_963729205.1. Classification (GTDB taxonomy): domain Bacteria; phylum Actinomycetota; class Thermoleophilia; order Solirubrobacterales; family Thermoleophilaceae; genus JAICJR01. The sequence continues at coordinate 87,858 of CAVSNA010000032.1, read as the reverse complement.
CGAGCCGCCCGTTGCCCGAGTCCACCACGATCAGGCGATCGAACGGGTCCCGCTCCAGACCCGTGGGGCTCTTCACCGCGCCCGGCGTCGTCCCCTGGGTCGCGACCGTGCCGAGGAACAGGCCGCGCGGGTCGTAGAAGCGGACGGCGCCGTCGGTCGCGCTGTCGTTGGACACGAAGATGCGCCCGGTCGAGTCGACCGCGATCCCCTCAGGGTTGTTGAACGTGGGCGGGTCGGTGACCCCGAACGCCGCCACGGGAGCCTGGGTGTTGCTGCCGCCCGGCTTCCACCACTGCACGCGCGCGTTGTCGCGCTCGACCACGAACACCTGCGGCGCGAGCAGATCGGTGGTCAGCTGGCGCGGGTTCGCCATCTGGCCGATCCCCTGTCCGGTGCCGCCGAACTCGCGGATCACCGTCATGTTCTCCGCGTAGGTGTCGAACATCGTGACCACGTTGCGGGCGGCGTCGGCGACGTAGATGTGGTCGCGATCGTCGATCGCGATGCCGGTGGGCTTGACGAACAGACCGGTGCCGAGCGTGCGCAGGAACCTGTTGCCGTTCGCCGCGTTGTCGTAGATCTCGACCTGCGCCGCGGCCGTGTCGACCACGTAGACGCGCCCGCCCGAGTCGGTGGCGACCCCTTCGGCGTCGCCGAAGCGGCCGTTCGCGTGCGTGGCCGAGCCGAACGAGTCGAGGAACTGGAACATCTGGGCGTGGGCGCTCAGCGGGGCGGCGAGCAGCGCACAGGCCACGGCCGCCAGCGCGAGCGCGGCTCGGCGGCGGGGCAGCTTGTGTCGTGCGAAGGGTCCCATTCGGGCGTGGCGGGGCGCCGGACCAGCAAACAACCGAGCCGGACGATGGTTGCGGCGCTGCCTATTACTTACAGATCGACCGGCGCGACCATGCGCGCGTGACCGTTCAGCGAGGGCACATGCCCATTCGAGCCGGTGCTGGAGGCGATCGTGACGCTGGGCTCCCCGCCCGCGTCGATGCGCACCTTCACGATCGCGGCGCCGAACTCGCCGGCCGTCGCGCGCAGGGAGCGCATCGCCTCGGTGGCCTGGTCCGGCACGAGCCCGCAGGCGGCCATGAAGCGGGCGGGCGCGTTCGTCTCGAGCTCGTCACGGTTCAGCTCGAGCTCCTCGAGCCGGAAGGGGCGCACCGCGGCGCGCGACTCCACGAGCGCGGTGCACACCGCCATGTCGTCGCTGGCCTCGTCGCTCTCCTCCACCGCGCGCTGGAGCAGCACCACGGCCTCGTCGTCGGCCTTCAGCTCACGCACCATCTCGGTGAGCCGCGCGCGGCCGAGCATGTTGCCGTTCTTGCGCGCCTCCACGACGCCGTCGGTGAAGAAGGTGAGCCGGGTCCCCCGGGGCAGCGTGACGGTGGTCTGGCGCATGCCGGTGCGCGACGAGAGTCCGATGGGCGGCGAGGAGCACGCCGTTACGGGCTCGAACTCACCGGGGCCGATCACGATCGGCGGCGGGTGACCGGCCGAGGCGAAGGTCAGCGTGCCGGCCTCCTTGTCGAACACGCACACCACGACCGTCGCGAAGTCCCCGTTCAGGTCGTCGTCCAGCGTGCGGCCCGCCACCTGCAGCGCCCGCCGCGGCTCGAGGTCGGCGTCGAGGTAGGCGCGCAGCGTGTAGCGCATCAGGCTGGTGTGCTCGAGCGCCTTCTTGCCGTGGCCCGAGACGTCGCCCACGATGATCCCCGCGCGGTGGTCGTCGAGCGGGAAGACGTCGTAGAAGTCCCCGCCCGCCGCCGGTCCCTCCGCGGGCATGTAGGCGACCGAGAGGTCGAGGCCCGCGAGCTTCTTCGGCACGTCCGGCAGGATGGCCGCCTGGAGCAGGCCGACCTCCTCGATCAGCTGCTCGCGCTGGCGCCGCAGGCGCGCCGCGCGCTGGGTGGTGAGGATCGAGTTCACGCCAAGCCCGAGGATCACGAAGCCGAGCGCCGCGAGAAGCGGCTTCAACCAGCCCGGGATGTCCTTGGTGAGGTTGTGGATGGTGCGGTTGATGAAGCTGCGGTGCTTCTCGCCGCCGCCCGACGAGCCGTTGCCGCCCGAGCCGTTGTCGCCACCGCCGGCAGCGGCCACACCGGTGGCCGCGGCGAGCGTGCCCGCGACGGGCACCGCGCCCGGGCCGCCGCCGGCGCCGCCGCCCGCAGATCTGGCCGAGCCACCGCCGCCACCGCCGCCGCCCTGCGAGCGAGCCCAGCCCCGAGCCGAGCGGGTTGGAGCTGGACGCGCTGGCGCCCGCGTTGCCGGAGCCGCCTCCCGAGCCGGAGCCGCCACCGCCGGTGACCGGCGACAGCGGATTGCCGCCCCCGGTCAGGTTGGTGACCGTCCGGTGGACCGTGTCGAGGATCGGAGCCACCACGCCTGGCGTGGTGACGGGGGGCGGCGTCGCGCCGCTGGTGGTCGTGTTCCCACCCCCGACCGGCAGCTTCGGAATCGTGGTGACCTTCGGGACGCTCGACACGACCTGGTTGACCGTGCTCGTGACCTTGCCCACGGTGCTGGTGACCTTCCCGACGCTGCTCGTGACCTTGCTGAGCGTGCTGGTCACGTTCGGCACGGTGACCGCGGGAGGCTTCACGGAGGTGGGCAGCGAGGGCGCGGTGACCGTGGTGTTGCCCAGGCTGACGGTGGTGGGGACCGCGACGGTGGTGGGCAGGCCAAGGGCCCGCGGGCTGTCGGATGACGCCACGAGCGGCGCCACCGCAACACCGAGACCTGCGCAAGCCAAGGCCACCGCCAGGCGGCGAATCAGTTTCAGTTCATCCCCCGTTCGGACATCCCTTGCCCCGTATTAACTGCAGTTTGCACTATCTCGCACTTGGAGGCCACCAGTGCGAATACCGGCACCGGCTCGGCTCGGCCCTTGAGCGGGATCGCGCCACGCGACTCGAGCTCCGGCTCCCCCGAGAGCAGGCTGCGAGTGGCCTCCGTCAGCAACACCGTATCGCCAGTCTCGCGCGTTTGCTGCTCCACCCGCGCGGCAACGTTCACCGGGTCGCCGATGACCGTGAACTCGAGCTTTCCGCCGCCGCCGATCGTGCCCGCGATCACTCTCGCCCGAGTTGATTCCCACGCCGATCCGCAGTCGCTCGCCGAAGCGCTCCTCGGCCGTGGCGGCCAGCTCCGCGGCGGCCGCCAGCGCGCGATCCGCGTGGTCTTCGAGCTCGGCGGGCGCGCCGAACACGCCCAGCACCCCGTCGCCGATGAACTTGTTCGCGTGGCCGCCGTGCCTCGTCAGGGTCGGCACCACCAGCTCGAGGAACTCGTTCACGTAGGCGACGATCTCGTGTGCGCCGGCCCGCTCGGCGAAGCTCGTGAAGTCGCGCACGTCCACGAACAGCACGGTCACCTCCAGCTCCTGGCCGGGCAGCCGCGCGCCCTCCTCCAGCACCCGCGCCGCCACCTGCGGATCCACGTAGCTGCCGAAGGCGGCGTGGAGAGCCTCGCGCTCGGACAGGCCGCTCATCATCTGGTTGAAGCCGAGCGCGAGCGTGCCCAGCTCGTCGCCCGAGGTCACGGGCACCCGCACCGAGAGATCGCCCCTCTTCACGCGCTCGGTCGCGTCGAGCAGGTCGCGCACCGGGCCCAGCACCGAGCGCGACACCAGCAGCGTCAGCTCCAGCGAGATCGTGAACGCGACGATCAGCGCGACCAGCACGCTCACGCCGATGTCCTCGACCGAGTGGCGCTGGCTGGTGGACAGCCCGCTGACCACGACCCCGGTGATCACGTTGATCAGCGGGATCGCGCCGAGCAGCTTCCAGCGCAGCGGCACCCCCACCCGCTGCGCGGGGAAGTCGCCGGGGAGGCGACCCGAGAGCTCCCGCACCACCGGGCCCAGCGCCAGCTCCGAGGCGAAGAAGTGGAGCATCGCCGTGTAGGCGATCGCGACCATGCTGACGGCCAGGAAGAAGGCAGCGCTGTAGAGGGGGAGGCCCAGCTCCACGGTCGCGAACACCGACGCCGGCAGCGCCACGAGCGCCACGCCCGCCTTCCCGGAGCGCCGCACGATCTCGAGCGGAAGCGCCACGGCGGTGCGCCAGACCAGCGCGGGATCGAGCCCGTCGCGCTCACCGCTCACCCAGCGCACGAGCGGCCGGACGCGTGGCCGGATCCTGGCCACCGCGAGCACCACCGCCACCACCACGCACCCCTCGGCGACGGCGACGAGGCGCAGGAACTCGGCGTTCGACGCGTCGACGTAGAGCCGCAGCAGGCCCAGCGTGCCGAGCGTGACCAGGAGCGCGGCCAACAGCTCGATCGCCACCACCACCGCGGGGTAGTGCCGGCCGAGCCGGCGGTACAGCCATCCGTAGACGCGCTCCATGTCCTGCCGGAGCTACGGTCGCGCCGGCTTGCTCCCGTCGTACGGACCGGGCGCGCCCTTCACGGGAGCCACACCCTCCTGGAGCTGCGGGAAGTCCTTGTTGTCGAACAGCAGCGGCGGCTGCGTGTAGCAGGGCAGCTCGTTGTTGGCCGGGTCCGGGTTCTTCTGCTCGCCGTGGCTGCGGGTGTTCGCGCAGCTCAGGCTCTCGATCACGCCGAACTTCGTCGCGCGCGTGTAGGCGTTCGGCGACAGGTAGGCGTTGCCGCGGTCATAGCGTCGGCAGCGTGGTCTGGATCCCCAGCGAGCGCTGATTGATGATGCCGAACTGGCTCAGCGCGTCGAGCGGAGCGCCGTCGATCGGCGGATCGATGTGGTAGTGCGTGGCCGAGCCGCCGATGCTCAGGAAGTTGGCGAGCACTCCCTGGTAGTAGTTCGAGAACGACAGGATCGGGTTGAGCTGCGGGAAGAACGTGTGCAGCCCGTTCATCAGCGGTGAGGCGCCGCGCAGGATGCGCTCGCCGTTCGGCAGGTTCGGCTTGGCGGCTGCTGATCAGCGGCGGCAACCGCTTCTTGAACAGGGTCTCGAGGCTCGGCGCCAGCACGGACAGGTCCTTCACGGTGGGCTGGAGCTTGTCGGCGACCGGCTTCAGGTCGTTGACCACCGGGTCGGCGTTCGACGAGAAGCCCTGCAGCTTCGCCAGCGTGGCCTTCGACTCGTCCTCGAAGGTCGGCAGGATGTCGAACGTCCGCGAGAGCGCGTTCTGCTCGGAGGCGGTGGCCGAGAAGACGTCGTTCGAGTTGGTCACGAGCGAGCGCAGCTGCCCGTCGCGCTCGGTCAGCGCGTGGAACACCACGCCCGTGTTCTTCACGAAGTTGTGCAGGTCGGCGCTCTGCTGGTCGAGTACGCCGAGCACGTCGGCGCCGTCCTGGGCGAAGCCCTGGAGGTTGCCGAGCGCGTCGTTCAGGTCCTGGCCGCGGCCGCCCTGGATGGTCTGGGCCGACTGCTGGATCCACTGCCGGAACGCCTTGCGGGTGGAGGGGTCGAACGCGCTGAGGATCTCGTCGAGCTCGACGGTCGGCTCCACCTGGGTGTCCGCCAGGCGCGCGCCGTCGGGCAGCGAGCCGCCCTTCGGGTCACCCGGCGTGAGCTCCACGTAGGTCTCGCCGAGCAGCGTCTTCTGGCGCAGGATCGCCTTCGTGTCCTTGGGGATCGGCGCGAAGCCCTTCTTCACGTCGATCGTGGCGAGCGTGCGCGCCCCGCCCTTGTCGAGTGACAGCTTCACGACCTTGCCCACGCTCACGCCCGCGATGCGGACGTCGGCCTGGTCGGGCAGCGTGGTGGCCTCCGGGAACGCGACCTTGAACTCGTAGCCCTTCGGCCGCAGCGGGATCGGGCCGCCGAACGAAGTCCACAGGAACAGCAGGATCCCGAGGCAGGAGAACGAGAACACCACCATCGCGAGGATCCGGCCGACGCTGGGCGCTTGCTTGTTCACTTGCTCAGCCCCCCGCAGAACTTCTGGTCGGTGAGCACGCTCGACAGCGGGCCGTAGAGCGCGTCCGCCGCGCCGTTGGTCTGGTCGAGGATCGCGTGGATGCTGTTGCAGCTCATCTCGAACACCGCGCGCCGGAACGCGCCCTCGGCGTCGGAGGTGGAGAAGACCGAGTTGCTGTTCTCGATCACCCAGGCGAGCCAGTAGAGATAGCTCGACTGCCGGTTCAGCTCGGACTTGGAGCACTCCCCGTTGGTCTCGCAGTTGTTGCTGATCTTCTGCGCGCCGGCCGGGTTGTAGGCGCCGATGTTGAAGAAGCGGTTCAGCTCGTGGAAGGCGGTGTTCAGGTCCGGCACCGCGCGCGCCAGGTTGATCGAGGCGGGCTCGAGGCTCTTGCTCACGTACGGGCGCGCCGTGGTGACGAACGGGCGGATCTGGTTGCGGGTGATCGGCGCCGCCTCCTTCACGAACGGCAGCACCTCGTGGTTGGCGGTGTTGAGCTTGCGCACGGCCGGCCGCAGCGAGTTGAGGCTCGGGCCGAGCACGCTGGCAAGCGTGCTCACCTTGCCGAGCGTGGACTGCGTCTGGTTGAGGGCCCCCGGCAGCTTCGCGACGGCCGTGGAGATGTTCTGGTTCTCGTTTGCGAACGACTGGAGCACGGCGTTGCCGGCGTCCACCAGGGTCGTGATCTGGTGGTCCTTGTCGGCGAGCGTCGCCGTGAGCTGGCCGTAGTTGTGCACGAGGCGCGCCAGGTTCGTGCGCCGCTCGGCGATCGCCTTCGACACGCGCGCGAGGTCCTGGTGCGTCGGCCCGAGCTGCTTGAAGACGTTGCGCAGGTCGGTGGAGCGACCGCGCAGGCCGTTGCCCAGCCCGTTGATCAGAAGCTGGAGGTAGGAGCGAGTGTCGCTGTCGAGCGACGACAGGATCTCGTCCTGGTTGATGTCCGGCGCCGTGTTCTGGACGCCGATCGTGCCGTCCTTCTGCATCGCCGGCGCGGCGGCCGTGCCCGGGTCGAGCTCGATGAACATGTCCTTCAGCCCGGTCTTGGGGCGCAGCAGCGCCGAGGCGTCGGCGTGGATCAGCTTGCGGTACTTCTTGTCGATCTCCATCGTCACCACCGCGCGGCCGTTCTGGAGATGCACGCCGCCGATGTCGCCCACGCGGATGCCCGCCATGCGGACGGTCTGGCCCTGGCCCGGAATGACCGCCTGGGCCGTGGAGAACTCAGCCTTGACCGGGAACGGCGCCGCCTGGAACGGGAAGCGGAAGCGCTCGTGGGAGAGGATGTAGCCCGTCACGCCGAGCGCGAGCACGCACAGCGCGATGATCGCCATGAAGTCGCCGAGGTGCTTGCGGACCGCTGTCTTCACTTGGCCGTCCTGAGGTCGAGCAGGTTCGGGCCGTCCCACTTCAGGCCCAGGGCCTTGGCGAGCTGGTCCTGCTGCTTGAAGTCGGGGTTCACCAGCGGGTCGACGATCGGCAGGCCCTTGGCCTGGCGCTGCTGAACGGTCTGGAGCCGCTGGGCGATGAGCAGGCCGTTCTCGTGCAGCTTCGCGATGTCGGGCGCCATCGCGCTGGTGGACGCGAGCGGCGTCTGGCTGGTCAGGTCGATCAGGCCGCTGGACGCCTTCTGCGTGGGCGCGTGGAGATCCGGCGGCAGCTGCGTCTCGCAGGGCACGTTCGGGCCGGTCCACCGGCCGCGCGTCCGGCTTGGCCGGCCGCGTGGCCTCGAGCGGGTAGGCCGACTGGCCGAAGATCTGCTCGCCCGCGCCGTCGGTCTGGGCGACGGTGAACGGACCCGCGCCGACCTCCACGTGGAACATGCCCGAGTTCGCGTCGTTGATGCGGCTCTCGCCCGCCAGACCCACGAGCGCGCGCGGCGCCTGCTTGTAGAAGAGGTCCGAGTTCTGCGGGAAGTCCGGATCGGGGATCTTCGTGTTCGCGAACGGCAGCAGCACGTTGTCTGTGCAGGAGCTGAGCTGGCGCGTCTCGCCGAGCAGCGGGATCGCGTCGTGGTTGAGCTTGGCGAGCGGCGGGATCGTGACCATCAGGTCCTCGGTGAGGCCCTTCAGCTCCGCCTGGCTGACGAGCCGCCGCGCCTGCGTGACGAACGGCATCGAGGCGTCGATCGTCGGCCCGGACGACTTCACGCCCGGCAGCGCGTCGACCGCGAAGGAGCGCAGCGCGGGCAGGGTGCCGTTCAGCCGCTGGAGCGCGGGGGTGCCCACCCGCAGCACGGCGTCGAGCGCGGGGATGGCCTGCTGGAGCGGCTGGTCCTCGCGGGCGAAGGCCGCCGCGGTGGTGTTGAAGTTCGTGATCAGGCTCTTCAGGCTCGACTCGTGAACGTCGAGCGCGCGGAAGACCTTGGCCTGGCCCTGCTCGACTGTCGAGAGGTCGTGCGGCTGGGTGCCCAGCGCGGCCTCGTTGGTGAGCGACCCGTAGCGGTAGGCGGGCGGCCACTCCTTCACGGCCTTGTTGAAGCCCTCGGCGCCGCCGTCGGCCAGGCCCTGCGAGTACTCCTTGAGGAAGTCCTGGAGGTTCTTGCGCGTGTCGGACTGGAGCGTGGTGAGCACCTGGCCGAACTGGACCGAGACGGAGGTCTGGTTGATCGGGATCGTTCCGCCCGACTTCAGCTTCGGCGCGTCCGGCGAGCCGGGCTGGAGGTCCACGAACTCGTTGCCCTCGAGGAACACGCGCGGGCGGATCTTCAGCTGGGCGTCCGTGTGGAGCGGCAGCCCGGACTTGCTGACCTCCATCGTCACGCGCGCCGCGCCGCGGCCGCCCGGCAGGCCCGTCACCGAGTCGACCTTGCCCACCGCCACGCCGGCGATCCGCACGGGCGACTTCGTCTGCAGGTTGTTCACGTTCTGGAAGACCGCGGAGAACCTGTACGGGTGGGCGAACGGGTTGGCCCTCGTGAAGCCCTCGTAGGTCAGGAGGGCGAGCACGGCGATCGCGATCAGCCCGGCCTTGAAGGGCGACATGCCGGGGTCGCGCGGATCCTTCTTCTTGCGCCTGCGTCGCAATGCCATGGCTACGGCACGCTCCTCAGGTTGGGGACTCCGGTGTAGGTCGAGCCCGCGTCGCCCGGCGTGTTCGGGGCCACCACAACGTGGCTGCCACCCGCCTGGTTCTGGTAGAAGCCGTCGGTCAGGTAGGTGGGCGAATCGGGGTTGAAGTTCTTCTCCGACGCGGGCGGGTAGCGGCCGGCCGCCGGGCGTGTTCGGCCGCCGGGAGCGGGCCCGTGAGGTAGCCCGTCTGGCCGGTCTGGCAGTCGGCGTTGCCCTGGGCGTCGATCGCCGGGCCGTACGGCTGGGCGTGGATCGCCTGGAAGTAGTTGCCCGTGGCGTCCTTCGTCGTCTTCGGGTTCACGTTCGAGGGGACGTCCGCCGGGCGTGAGTTGGCGCTGTCGCCGGACTTGCCCGGCTCCATCAGCGTCTGGTCCATGCGCACGAGGATGCGCTCGATCGTGCCGCCCTTCACGTCCTCGGACATGTGGCTGCTGAGGCCCGTGAGGAAGTAGTTCGTGTAGTTGCAGACCGTCTGGTAGGGCGCGACGTACTGGAGCATCGGCGCGGTGACCGCCACCGTGGTGCTCAGGTCCTTGAGCGCCAGGAACGTGTTCGGGTTGCCCGCCAGGTCGTCGAGCGCGGCGAGCACCCGCTGCGTGCGCTGGTTCAGGTCCACGGTCTGAGGCAGCACCGGCTGGCCGGCCTCGAGCGCGCCGTTCAGCGCGGGCAGCGTGTGCGGCAGCGTGGCGGCCACCGGCCGCAGGCGCCGCGAGAGGTCGGCGAAGTCAGCCAGGAACGGCTGCTGGGTCTTGAAGCTCGAGATCGCCGTGTCGAGCGTCGGCGGCGCCTTCTCGATCGCCTGCTGGAGGTTGGCCGGGCTGTGATCGATGGCGTGGAAGGTGTCCGCCATGTTCGTGAAGAGCGCAGCCTGGACCCTGGCCACCGGCGCGACCTCGGCGGACGCCTTGCCGATCTCCTTGAAGAACTCGCTCAGCTGCGTCGACGGGTCCGACAGGTTCTTCATCACCGGCGTGAGGTGCTGGAGGAACGGGTTGAGCGCCTCGATCGCCAGGTTGATCGACTGACCGCGGCCCGCCAGCGCGTCGCCGTAGCCGATCAGCGACTGCTGCGAGGCCTGCCGCGTCTTCGGGTCGAAGGTGTTGAAGAGGTCGTCGAACTCGACCGGCTGGCCGGCGAACTTGAGCGGGATCGTGTCGCCCGCGCGGTAGGTGGCCTTGGCGTTACCCGGGGTGATCTGGACGTACTTGAGGCCGAGCGCCGAGCGCTGGCGCACGATCAGCGTGGAGTTCTTCGCGAGCGGCTCGATCGACTTGTCGAGCTTCATGTGGACCTTCGCGATCGTCTTGTGGAGCGCCGGGTCGTACTCGGGCACGATCTTGTCCACCACGCCCACGCGGAAGCCGCCGACGCGCACCTCGTTGCTCTTCACCAGGTTGGCGCCGCCGGGAAGCTGCGCCCAGACGTCGTAGGTCGGCACGAACGGCAGGCCGTTGTTGGCGTTGTAGGCCAGGAAGACGGCGACCAGGATGATCAGCACGGTGACCGCTCCCACCAGCACCGGGGAGGCGACGATCGAGCCTGTTGCGCGTCGCGTCTTCTTTCTCATTTCCCGAGCAGGTAGTTGAGGAGCTGGGTCGGGTCGGTCGGCACCGAGCCGGCGGGGCCGACCGGGCCGGTCGCGCCGGTCGCGCCGAGGCTGTCGGTGAGCTGCTTGATCACGTCCTGCGGCAGCTGCGGAAGGCCGCCGGGAAGCTGCGGCAGCGAGGGCGCGGTGCCGGGCACCTTGAGCGTGTCGAGCAGCTGCTGCACCTCGGGCGGCAGCGTGATCTGCGGCTTCGAGAGGTCCGGCTGGCCGGGCGTGGGCTTGGCCTCCTGCTGACCGCGGCCACCGTCGCCGGTGAGCTTCTTGTCGTCAACGGTCTGGCCCTTGCTGTCGACCTCACCCGTCGGGTCCTTGGCATTGACGCCCGGCTGGTAGGGCCCGAGCCAGGAGTTGCACTTGTCGAACAGCGCCTTGACCTTCGGGTCGGTCTTGTAGCCCGCGCCCGTCTGGTAGTTCGCACAGGGCGAGGCGAGGATGAAGAGGCCGCGCAGCACGTGGCCGACCTCGTCCATCGGGTTGATCGCCAGCGTCTGCCAGTAGGCGTAGTTCCAGAAGGCCTCGAAGCCGGTGAAGCCCTGCTTGCTCGACGTGTACGCGGTCGGGTCCGGCGCCGGCGGGGCGCTCGCCTTCGCCCGGACGTCCGGCTCGGTGGTGCGGGCGCGGGTGTCCAGCGTCTGCAGGAACTGGCGCAGCGGCTTGCCCACGCGCGGGGCGTCGGCGGCGAGCGCCGCGAGCTGGTCCACGTCGCGGCGGCTGTCGTTGAGGGCCTTCTTGCCGGTGATCGAGGTCTGCCCGAGCGAGCGGAAGGCCGGGCGCGAGGCCTTCGTGAACGGACCGAGCTGGGTGAAGAAGGTGTTCAGGTCGGGCGCGGCGCGCTGGAGGTCGCGAAGCAGCGGGGTCTGCTGATCCGCAAGGTCGCCGAGCTTTGCCATGGTGGGCTGGAGCTCGCCCAGGAACGTTGGGAGCTTCTGGAATTGCGACTGGAGCGCCTGGCGCCTCGAGGCCGAGATCTGCGCCGTCTTGGCCGCCTCCACCACCCAGCGCGCCACGTCCTTCTTGCGCGCCTCGAGTTGTGTCATGACCGTGTCGGAGTTGACGATGAAGTTCTGGATGACCTTGTTCTGGTCACCGAGGATCTTCAGGACCTGGCTGGTCTGCTTCAGCGCCGGGTCGGCGCGGCGGATCACGTCGTTCAGGTCCTGCGGGCGCCCCGCCAGCCCGGTGCCCAGCTCGTTGATGAGCAGGCGCAGCCGGTCGCGCTCGGGCTGGCGCATGATGTCCTGGATCAGGTCCTGCGGGATGGTGGAGGAGGTCTGCGTGACGGGCACGGTGTCGTTCGGCAGCGGTGCCTCCGAGGTGCCCGGCTGGCAGTCCACGTAGTACTCGCCGATCAGCGACTGCGGGCGGATCGAGCAGCTCGCGTCCTTGCGGAAGGACTGGAATCCCTTCTGGGTGAGGCTCGCCGTGACGACTCGCCTTCGGCGGCAGCGTGTTCGTCACGCTGAAGCCGGTGGTCTTGCCGGCACGCACGCCGGCGATCTTCAGGTCCCCGCCGCTCGTCAGGCCGAAGGCGTTGTCGAAGACGATCTTCACCGTCTTCGTCTGCGGGCCGCTGTTCGACTTGGCGCCCATCAGCACCACGGCGCCCGCGCAGGCCCCGACCACGATCAGTGTGGAGATGACGCGCTTCATCCGCCCGCCGCGTAGTTGCCTGCCGCGCGGTCAGCCTCGGTGCAGCCCGAGCGCCTGCTGCTGGCTCGCGGAAAGAACGTTCGACTTGTCCGGTGCCACCACGTCGGCGCCGCCCGGGCAGCGCCGGAACTGACCGGTCCTGGTCAGCGCCTTGAACAGCTCACCGGCGGCCTGCGTGGGCAGTGGAGTCTGGCCGGGCTGCGTGATGTTGATCAGCGTGTTCGGCCCGACCGTGATCCCGCCGGGCAGGCTCAGCGCGCCGCCGAGGTCCGGCGAGAGCGCGTTGAACGAGGCCTGCGTCCGCGAGATGCTGCCGAGGGCGTCGTAGCCGCCGGTGGTCGAGAAGTCGTCGAACCAGCCGAACAGGTCCGGCGTGTACGGCCGCCCCTGGGCGATGATCGGCGAGCTGTCCGTCAGCGCCTTGGTGGTCTCGGGGAACGAGCCCAGGCGGCTGGCGCCGTTGCGCTCCGCGGTGTCCACGGCGATCTGCGACAGCGGGGTGAGGGAGCGGGTGAGGTCGATCAGGTCGTTGTCGGCGCCGGTGCGGCTGATCACCGTGTTGAGCGCCGCCACCGTCGGCCGGGCGTCGTGCGCGAGCGGCTGGACCTGGGCGAGGAACGGCTTCAGCTTCTTGGCCACCGGCTTCGACGCGTTCACCAGCGGGTTCACGTCGTCGAGCGCGCTGCGCAGGTTCACGAAAGTGGTGTTGGCCTGGCGCATGAAGTCGGGCAGCCGGCCGATCGCGTCGGCGAGCGACGCCTTCTGGCTGCCGATCGCGTGGGTGGTGGTGTTCAGGTTCGACACCAGCGCCGAGAGGTCGTTGCTCTTCTGGGCCACCGCCGTGACGAGGTGGGCGCTGTCGCCGATGAAGTGCTGGAGCACCGGGGTGTCCCGGTTCAGCTCGTTGAACAGCCGGCTCGAGGTGGACAGCGCCGGGTTCAGGTACTGGAAGCCGACGTTCGCCTGCTGCGTGACGTTCTGGAACTGGGCGGCCGAGCCCTTGAAGAACTCCTGGAGCGCCTTGCGCGTGGGCGGGTCGAGCGTGTTGAAGAGCTGGTCGAGGTCGACCGCGGTCGTCGTCGCGTCGCTCGGGATGTGGCCGCCGTTCGGGATCGTGGCCTTCTTCGGGCCGCCGGGCATGTCGAGCTCGATGTAGCGGTTGGCGATGCCGGTCTGGGACGCCATCCGGATCACGGCCCGCGTGCCGGCGGGCAGCGGCTTGTAGCCGCCGTCGATCCCCATCGTGATCCGCGCCTGGCCGTCGGGCGTGATGCTGATGCCCTTCACGCTGCCGGCCTTCACGCCGGCGACCTCCACGAGGTTGCCCTTCACGAGCTGACCGGCGTTCAGGAAGTCGGCCTTCACCGAGTAGCCACCGCCACCGGCGTTGCCGAACAGGTAGATCCCCACCAGCAGGGCAGCGACGAATACCGCCGCAACGGCGGCCATACGGCCCACCCCGCTAACCGATCGCATTCAACTCCACTCCCGTCTTCACGCCGGTTCCGCCCCCCTTGGCGGATACCCCTACCGGCGAATCGCGCAGGTTAACAACCGCTCGCGGGCCCCGCGCCGGTCCCCACGACGGTGGTTATTTACCCCCTACGGCAGGTATTCAGACCCGATCCGGCTACTCGGGCTTGGGCTCTTCGTCGCCCGGCCACGAGCCGGTGAGGCGGAAGAAGCCTGCTGCGGGCGCCGCGATCCACGGCCGCCTTGGTGGCACTGAAGACGGCTCCCTGGATCGCTGTCGCGAGGATCAGCTTCGGCAGGGTGGTGCGGTGCACCGACCCGTCGGGCGGCTCCTCGGCATCGACCAGGCTCCAGACGTGATCGAACAGGCGCTTGCCGACGAACCCCGGCGACGATGCCGCTGACGATGCTTGAAGGGCGCGAAAAACAGCTTCTTCACAGCCCTGAACCGTATACCCGGGGGGCCCGGGAGCGCACTTAGACTTGGCCTCGAGCGCCCGGGTGCTGGAACTGGCAGACAGAGGGGCCTTAAAAGCCCTGGCCCGAGAGGGTTTGTGGGTTCGAATCCCACCCCGGGCATAAAAGTCGGACGGTCCACAGTCCACGTACCACCGACGGCGGACTTGCATGGGCGCAACTTCGGCCCCGCTAGCCTGTCTTTACAGCAGAACCCGCGGTTTTCTGATGGAAGCTTCTGCCGTTAGACATGTAGCGGGCGCTCCGGCGCTCGCTGGACGCTCGCCGCTCTTGCGGCTTCAGAGTGACGAGAAACTCGTGGCTCTGATCCGCCGCGGGCACCACGGCGCCTTCGAGGCGCTGGTCAACCGCTACAACTCGCGCCTGCTCGCCTTCTGCCGGCACATGCTCGGCAACACCGAGGACGCAGAGGACGTGTTGCAGGAGGTCTTCACCGCGGCCTTCAACGCGATCTGCGCCGACGAGCGCCCGATCAACGCGCGCCCGTGGCTCTACCGCATCGCCCGCAACCGCTGCCTGAACCACCTGCGCCGTCCCCAGCACGCCGGCCAGGACTCGATGGACATCTTCGAGCGCGACGGCGGCGCCACCACCGCGGACACCGTTCACACGCGCGAGGAGTTCCGCCAGATCGTCACCGACGTCCAGCAGCTGCCCGAGTCGCAGCGCAGCGCGCTGCTCCTGAGGGAGATCGACGCGCTCTCCTACGAGCAGATCGCCGAGGCGATGGACACCACGGTGCCCAGCGTCAAGTCGCTGCTCGTGCGCGCGCGCGTGTCGCTCGCGGAGGCGGCCGAGGCGCGGCTGCTCACCTGCGAGGAGGTCCGCCTCGAGCTCGGCCAGGTGGCCGAGGGCCTCGTCCGCACCTCGCCCCCGGTTCGCCGCCACCTGCGCACCTGCGACCGCTGCACCCTCTTCCGCCGCGAGCTGCGCAACACCAGCCGCGCGCTGGCCGCCGTGTATCCGATCGGCCTGCTGGTCGTGGTCAAGAAGTTCGTGCTGGCCAAGCTGGGCGCCATGGGCAGCGCCGCGGCCGGCGGCAGCGCGGCCGCGGCCGGCGGAGGCGCGGCGGCGACCGGCGGCGCGGCGGCTGCCGGCACCGGCGCCGTGGCCGGCGGGGTCACCGCCGGCGGCATGATCTCCGCGGGCATCGGCACCGTGGCCACCAAGGCCGCGGCCGGGCTTGCGGCGGCGGCGATCGTCACGGCCGGCGCCGTGGAGGTCAAGCAGGCCCACCGGCACCCGGTGGTCCCGGTGAGCCACGCCAGGGTCGCCGTGGCCCCGCAGCCCGTCCCGCAGGTCGTCTCCTCCCAGCCGCAGCCCACGGCCGCGGAGCGCGCGCGCCACCACGTGGCGAAGGCCAAGCACGACGCGTCCGCCACCAAGCCCGTCATCGACGCGCCGGCGGCCACGCCCGCCGAGCCGGTGGCCGGCCAGCCGCAGCTCGGCACCACCGACCAGGGCGGCTCCACCGTCACGCTCCCGCAGCAGCCGGGCCAGACCCCGGAGGGAGCCACCGACGCCGACCCGACCGCCACCGGCGTCGCCCCGGCCGCCCGCCCCCATCGTCACCCCGGCGCCCCCGGCAACCAGCTCCGATCCAGCGGTCGTCGGCACAACCGGCAGCCAGGGCCTCGGCACCACCGGGCCGGACGGCGGCACCACGACGCCCGCCGACGACCCGGACAGCGCGCCGCCGCCCGACGACGGCGACGGCAGCAGCACCCAGGACCCTCCGCCGCCGGCGGGCTAGTTGGCGACCTTCGAGGAGTTCCAGCAGATCGACATGCGCGTCGGGCGCGTGCTCGTCGGTCGAGGAGTTCCCGGAGGCGCGCAACCCGGCCTGGAAGCTGGAGATCGACTTCGGCCCCGAGGTCGGCGTCAAGCGCTCCTCGGCGCAGATCACCCACTACTCCCGCCACGAGCTCGAGGGAACGCTGGTGATAGGCGTCGTGAACTTCCCACCCCGCCGCATAGCCGGCTTCGCCTCGGAGGTGCTGGTGCTGGGCGCGCTTGACGAGCAGAAGGGCGTGGTGCTGCTAAGGCCGGATCAGGAGTGCCAGGTCGGAGACCGGATCGGGTAGCCGGATTTCGTGCCGCTGACCAGTCGGCTACGCCTTGCGACGTCACGCCCATCGCGGTCCTGTCCAACAGCAGGACGTTGAGGACAGTGCCGGTTTCCGATCGTCCGTCCTGACCCATACGGTGTCCGGCGGTTGAGGAACCGCTCCAGGACCTGGCCCTCATTGCTGTCGTAGCGTGCCGCTGCGGCGGAAGCAACCTCGCGCGCTACGAGCTAGCGCGCACAGGAAACTCCCGCACCAGCTCCACCAGCTCCCCATGCGACTTCCGCAGTGACGCCTCGTCCGTGGGGATGTCGCTGAACTCCAGCTTCGCGAAGCCGCCCACCTTCACGTAGCCGCCCAGCCGGGCCTGCGCCGCGGTCGAGCTCGACCGTGATGCTCACGCGATCCTCCTCGGTCTCCAGCGCGGCGGTGCCCTTCTGGCGGGCCAGGATGCGACCGAGGTCGTCGCGGAAGAAGCTCAGCTCGTCGGCCATGAACAGCACGGGGCAGGAGCAGCGGAAGGCGCCGGTGGCGCTCAGCTCCACCTTCACCCCGCCGGTGAGCCAGTTGGCCTCGGTGCCGCTCGCGTCCTCGCGGAACTCGTATCGCACCACGTTGAGCGTCAGCCGCCCACCATCGCCCGCAAAAGACACCTCCCGCCTCACGCCCGGGAAGCTAGCGAATTGCCCTAGCTGGTGACCGGCGCGAGCCCGATCACCTTCAGGCGGCGCTGGAGCGCCTTCATGGCGAACTCGCGCGTCTCCTCGAGGCTCACGCCGAAGAGGTCCATGCCCTCCTCGTACCAGGGCGGCTGCAGCACGCCGTCGGCGGCCGGCGCCGACTCGATCAGCATGCGCTGGATCGCGTCCATGTACTTCGGATCCGCCTGAGCCATCTCGCGCAGGAAGCGCGCGCCGAAGGCCACGTGGCGGTGCTCGTCGCGGGCGATGTTGTTGAAGCCCTCGACGAAGCCCGGCAGCACGCCCTGCTCCTCGTTGTAGCTGATGATGAAGTGCTGGCCGGTGAGCGCCAGCATCCCCTCGATCACCATGTGGTAGAGCGTGATCGCCTCGACGAGCGTCTCGAGGTCGCTGGGGTCGCGCGCGAGCTTGTCGACCCGGCTCGAGAGCATCTCATCGAAGAGGTCGTGGAACTTCGGGTTGAGGTGGGCGCTCGTCTCCTTGAGCCGGTCCTGGAGGTTGTCCGACTCGAGGACGCCGACCTCCTCGTAGAAGCGGTTGAAGAACGCGACGTGGCGGGCCTCGTCGGCGATCTGCGTGCAGAGGAAGATGCGCATCTCCTCGGTGGGCGCGGCGCGCATCATCGGCCCGAGCTCCTCGGCCACCCGCTGCTCGCCGATGAAGAACGACGACAGCCCGTACATGCGCTGGAACTTCTCGTCGTCGGGGAAGCTCTCCCAGTCGAGCTTGTCCTGGGTGAAGTCGAGGTCCTGCGTGCGCCACTGCTGGCGCTCCCACAGCTTGTACAGCTCCGCGTACCCGAGCAGCTTCACCTCGCCGCGGTCGGCGCGCCTCCATCACGGCCGGATCGCTGGTCGCCTGGAAGTCCTCGCGGTCGGTCCTGCTCGTGGCGGTATCGCTCATTCGGCGGCTCCCCTCCTGCGCTGCGGTGGCTCGGTCGGGCAAGCGTACCGGAATTGGCTGGCTGGCCAACTATGGGCCGGGCTCGGCCGAGGCGACGATCGTCAGGCGGCTCGGAGAGCCCGTCTTGTTCGTCACCACGTAGCGAGCCTGCGGCCTCAGCCCGGGCAGCTTGACGGCCGCCCCGTGGTGCCCGGAGTCGACCGTCAGCGTCTTGCCGTTCACCACGATCGCGTAGCTGCCGCCGTCCGCCGAGTGCAGCACGACGCTGACCGCGATGAACGGCGGCACCCGGATCCGCGACGGCGACAGCTTCCCGCCTCGACCCGTGAACAGCGCCTGGGTGGCGATCGGTGTCTCGTCGCCGGCGCCGCCCTGCTGGGACTCGGGGGAGGCGCTGGTGCTGGTCCGGCTGGTCGTCGTGCTCGTCGAGAGCTCGCCCGTCGAAGACGCGGAGGTGGCCGTTTCAGTCGTCGTCACCGGGCGGCGCCGATTGCGTGGCCACCGTCGTCGACGCCGCCTTCTTCCCGCCCCCGCCGCAACCGGCGAGGGCGGTCAGCGCGAGGACGCCGAGGAGAAGGAGACGTCTAGACAGAGTGCGTCTCTCCCGGCTCCAGAATCACGACCTTCGACGAGGTCTTGGACTCGACGTCCGACTTGTACGCCTGGGCGTCGGTCTCGATCGGTGGGAACGTGTTGTAGTGACAGGGGATCACCGTGTCGGCGCCGACGAGGTCCGCCGCCGTCACGGCGTCATGGCGATCCATCGTGTAGTGGCCGCCGATCGGGATCAGCGCGACGTCCACGTGATCGCGCGCCTTCACCAGCTGGAGATCGGAGAACAGGCCGGTGTCGCCCAGGTGGTAGACGGTCTTGCCGCCGAGGTTGATCACCAGGCCGGCGGGGATCGTCACCGTGCCGCCGGGCGAGGTGGAGGTGTGCCAGGCCGGCGTGAGCCGCACCCAGCCGCCGTCGAACTCCACCGTGCCGCCGACGTTCGGGTCGGAGACGTTCTCCACACCCAGCTCCCCCAGCTCGTTCGCCAGCTCGACGATCGCCACGCAGTGAGCGCCCGTCCGCTTGGCGATGTCCACGATGTCGCCCCAGTGGTCCACGTGACCGTGCGTGAGGAAGATGTGGGTCGGGTTCACGTCGCCGGCCCCGATGGGCGCCTTCGGATTGCCGGTGAGGAAGGGGTCCACCAGTACTCGCGTGTCGCCGTCGCTGAGCTCGAAGCAGGCGTGCCCGAGAAAGCGGATGTCCATGGTCAGTCTCCTTCTGTGTCGTCTGCGTTCAAACCTTCGAGTTCCCGGGCCAGCTCCCATCCCACCGCAACCCCCACGAGCATGCCGAGTCGCGTTTCCTCGGCGAGCAGGGTGCGCACGGCCGTGAGGCGCGCCTCGTCGTCGGGGGTGGTCGCCGCCTTCAGCACCTCCGACTCGTGGGCCTCGAGCCAGCCGCCCGAGTGCAGCGCGTCCGCGAGGATGCGCTGCAGCTGGGGGGCGATGCGCGAGACGCGGCCCTCGGCCGCGCTGAAGCGCTGCGGATCGCTGAGAGCCTCGAGTGCGGCGTCCACCTCCGCGTCCGTGAACTGGCGCTCGGGCACGCGGCGGATAATAGGTAGATGGAAATCGTGAAGCTCACCGCGCTCTCCCACGGGGCGGGCTGCGCCTGCAAGCTGTCGCCGGCGGAGCTGCATCCCCTGCTCGACGAGCTGCCCCGCCAGGACGACCCGCGCGTGCTGGTGGGGTCGGACACCGCCGACGACGCCGCGGCCTTCTATGTCTCGCCCGAGCTGGCGATCCTCACCACCGTCGACTTCTTCACGCCGATCGTCGACGACCCCTACGACTTCGGCCGCATTGCCGCCACCAACGCGCTGTCGGACATCTACGCGATGGGCGGCGAGCCGCTCACCGCGCTCAACCTGGTGGCCTACTCGCTCGACGAGCTGGGCCCCGACGTGCTGCGCGAGATCCTGCGCGGCGGCCACGACGCGGCGGCGGCCGCCGGCGTGGCGGTGGTGGGCGGGCACTCGATCGACGACGCCGAGCCGAAGTACGGCATGGCGGTGACCGGCCGCGCGCATCCCGACCGCATCGTGCGCAACTCCACGGCGCTCGCCGGCCACGACCTGCACCTGACCAAGCCGGTCGGAGGAGGGGTGGTCTCGACCGCCGCCAAGCGCGGCCTGGCGCCCGACTCGCTGGTGGTGCGGACGATCGACGTGATGACCACGCTCAACCGCGACGCCGCCGCCGAGGCGCTCGACTCCGACCTGAGCGCGATGACCGACGTGACCGGCTTCGGCCTGCTGGGCCACCTGCACGAGCTGGCGAAGGCCAGCGGCGTGGCGGCCGAGGTGGACGCCAGCGCGGTACCGGCGATCGCGGGCGTGCTCGACCTGCTGCGCTCCGACGAGCCGCCGGTGGCGGGCGGCACCCGCCGCAACCGCGACTGGGTGGAGCCCTACGTGGAGTGGTCGGAGGACGTGCCCGAGGAGCTGCGCTGGCTCCTGTGCGACGCGATGACCTCGGGCGGCCTGCTGATCGCGGCGGCGCCCGACTCGGGCGCCCCCGGCGTCAGGATCGGGCGGCTGCTGGAGGGCCCGGCCGGCGCTATCGCCGTCAGCGCCTGACCGGCCGAGCACGAGGCCGATCAGGCGCCGATCGCCGCGCCGCCGAGCGCCGCGTAGATGCTCGCGTCCGGCCACGCCACCGCCAGCAGCAGGAGCACGACGGCGAAGACGTAGACGCCGATCAGGTCGTTGCCACGATCCTCCCCGCGGCGGAAGGCCAGCCGATCGTCCACCAGCCACGCGCAGAGCAGGCCGAGCGCGGCGCCGTTGGCGCCGAGCGCCGCCTGATTGGGATCGATCACCACCGACAGCGCGGCGCCACCGGCGCCCGCCAGCAGGAACACGATCACCGGGGTGGGCCAGCCGAAGCGCCGCTCGAGATGGGTGCCGAAGATGGCCACCGCCACCATGCGCCACGAACAGGTAGACGCCGTTGTTGTGGAGGAACGGCGTGGCGGCCACGCGCCACCACTCGCCCGACACCGGCTTGAAGTAGACCGCCCCCAGGTCCGACAGCGTCACGTGGCTCGTGGCGACGGTCACCCAGGCCGCGAGCGCGATGATCACCAGAACGCCCGTGGCGTACGGACGCGTGTCCGGAGCGATCCCCGGGATCTCGTCGCGGCGCAGACGCGGGAGCGACGGCATCTTGGCCGCGGCGCGTCGCTTGCGCTCGGACTCCGGCTGCGGACTGCGATCGAGCTTCGGCGCGCGCTTGCGCACTCGCTGCCCGCAGTAGGGGCACTCGGTCACGTAGGGGCTGACCTCGGCGCTGCAGTTCTTGCAGATTACGAAGAGCTCGGGCTCGCTCACTACAGCGAGGATACCTTCGCGGGGGCAGCGCAAAAAGGGCCAACCTGCGCCGCGAGCGGCCGCTAGGCGATGGTGGCCTCCACGATCTCCCGCATGACCTCGCGCAGGTCGTGGTTCGCCTCGTAGACGACCACCTGCCGGGCGGCCCCGTTGCCGCGCTCGAGCAGGTCCTCCAGATAGTCGAGCTCCTCGACCGCAGCGAGGTCCTCGGCGTGCGGGCGGACCCTCTTCGCGACCCGCCGAACCAGCTCGCGGGTGGGCACCCGCTTGGTCTTCGGCAGGTCCACCAGCTCGCCCTCCAGTCCGTGGCGGGCCGCCAGCCACTTGTTCTCGTCGAGCATCTCGTAGGGGTAGTGGGAGAGCTTCTTGCCGGCGTCGAAGTGCTCGGCCAGCTCCTTCACGAGGCACTGCACCAGGGCGGCGATGGCGAGCGTGTGCTCGACCCTGGTCTGGGCGTCCATCGCGCGCACCTCGACCGTGCCGAAGTTGGGGTGCGGGCGCACGTCGTACCAGAGGTAGGTGTAGTCCTCGATCGCGCGCGACTCGACCATGAACGCGACCCGGCGCGAGTAGTCCTCGAAGTCGTCGTAGCGGGGCGGGATCCCGACGCGCGGGAAGGCCCTGAAGATCGGCGTGCGGGTGGAGAGCAGGCCGGTGGCGTCGGCGCGCCAGAAGGGCGAGTTGGCCGACAGCGCGAGCAGCATCGGCACGTGCACGCGCATCCCGTTCGCCACGTGGATGGCCTTGTCGGGGTCGTCGAGCCCGATGTGCACGTGCACCCCGAAGATCAGCTCCTGCCGGGCCACGAAGCGCAGCGCCGCGACGAGGTCCCGGTAGCGCGGGCGCGCGACGATGCGCTGGTCCTCCCACATGGCGAACGGATGCGTGCCGGCCGAGCCGATCGCCAGGCCGCGCTCGGCGGCCGTGGCCGCGACCCTGGCCCGCAGCTCGCGCAGCTCAGCGCCCGCCTCGGAGACGTTGCGGCAGGGGGTAGTCGCAACCTCGAGCACCGACTCCATCAGCTCGGGCTTCACCTGGCCGTCGGCCCCGGACACTGCCTCGAGCATCGTCTCGATGGAGTTCGAGAGCTCGAGCGTCTCGGCATTGAGGATCATGAGCTCCTCCTCGATGCCGATCGTGTACGGGGGCCCCGCGAATCGGTGCTCCACCCGGGCATCGTATCCTCCCCCGCACACAACCTAGGAGGCGGAAGAAACCCCAATGGCACTCGGTTACGACGGCAAGCTGTTCATCCTCGCGTTCGACCATCGCGGCTCCTTCCAGAAGAAGTGGTTCGGCCTGACGGGCGACCCCACACCCGAGGACGTCGAGCGCATCTCGGACGGCAAGCACGTGGTTTTCGAGGGGCTTCTGCACGCGCTGGAGGGTGGCGCCGAGCCGAGCGTCACCGGTGCGCTGGTGGACGAGCAGTTCGGCACCCCGACCGACATCCCCGCCCAGGCCAAGGCACGCGGCCTCAAGCTCGCCATGCCCGTCGAGAAGAGCGGCCAGAACGAGTTCGACTTCGAGTACGGCGAGCAGTTCGGCGAGCACATCCTGAGCCTTCGACCCCGACTTCTCGAAGGTGCTCGTCCGCTACAACCCGGACGACCCCGACACCGAGATGAACGAGCGCCAGCTCGGCCGCCTCAAGCGGCTCGCCGACTGGCTCCACGAGAACGAGCGCAAGTTCCTCTTCGAGCTGCTGGTACCGGCCACCGATGCCCAGCTCGAGCAGGTCGGTGGCGACGGCGACCGCTACGACGCGGAGCTGCGTCCCGAGCTGATGAGGCGCGCGATCGCTGACATCCAGAACTTCGGCATCGAGGTGGACATCTGGAAGATCGAGGGCGTGGACGAGCGCTCCGACGCCGAGATGCTCGCCCAGCAGACCCGCGCGGGCGGCCGCGACGGCGTGGTGTGCGTGCTGCTCGGCCGCGGCGCGAGCGACGAGAAGGTGGACCACTGGCTCACGCAGGCGGCGCCCGTGGACGGCTTCGTGGGCTTCGCGATCGGCCGCAGCATCTGGGGCGACCCGCTCAAGGGCTTCCTCGACGGCTCGCTTCCGCGCGACGACGCGGCGCGCCAGATCGGCGAAAACTACCTGCGTTTCGTGGCCGTCTACCAGCAGAGTGAGTCCGCGGCCCTGGCGTAGGTGATGTAGCCTTTCCCGTCGTGGCGATGCGGATGAGGCAGTCGCTTGCGCAGTTTGAGGCGGCCTTCCGTGAGGAGACCGTCGACGAGCGCCAGCGCCGAGAGCGGCTCCGTCGCGAGGCCGCCGAGCGCGCACGCGTGCGCCGCGCGCAGCGCATCTAGAAGCGCGGCAACCACAACTTCATCGTGCTCGTGGTCGCGATCCTGGTGACCACCGTGGTGGTCACCTTCGCGATGTTCCAGACGCTGTCGCTGCTCGTCGGCGGCTAGCGGTCCCGACCGCTAGTCGTTCGTCTTCAGCTTCTCGAGCGCCTTGTCCACGTGGTCGCGCTCGGCCTGGCGGTCCTCGCCCGAGCGTTCCTGCTGAATCTCGAGGTAGACCTCTTTGCGGAACACCGGCACCGTGCGCGGCGCCTCGATTCCGATCCTTACCTTCTCCCCCATGATCGCCAAAACCGAGATCTCGATCTCGTCCCCGATCATGATGCTCTGGTTGGACTTACGCGTCAGAACGAGCATCTGCGCCTCCCTGCCGGTCGAATTCGCGGGTGGCCCGTCTAAGCGAACTTCTGGTCGTAACCAGCAAGAGCGCCTCCGTGGCTCAGTGTATAGATCGGAGGCCCCATCCCGATCCAGTTGACCCACCTGTTGAAGAGCGCAGAGGTTCGGCGAGGGGACATGGCCAGTCTAAGCGAGATTTGGTTGCTAGTCTTGCCGCCTCTTTGGCACGTAGATCGCTTAAAGCGCAACTCAACCAGATCCGCGGCTGGGTCCGACAAGGCCGAACGGACGCCTGGATAGCCCACCAACTCGACGTCAGCGTCAAGGACATCGAGGCGTTCAAGCGCGAGCACGCGCTGGCCGCCGACGGCGGCGACGCCACCGACTGGGCCCCCGGAGCCGACGACGAGCTCGACCTGCGCGCGGAGGACGACGCCCTCGTGGCGGCCGCTCTCGAAGCGGAGCCGGACGAGGACGACGACGAGGACGACTCCGACGAGAACGGCGAGAACGGGGACGGCGACGGCCCCAAGCGCCGCCGGCGGGGACGCCGCGGGGGCCGCGGCCGCCGAGGCGGCGGGCGCGAGCGCAAGCGCGATCTCGAGGGCACCTTCGACCACGGCGACGAGGGCTACGGCCTCTGGCTCGACCCGGCGATCCAGGACGATCCCGTCTACGCCGAGCACTGGGCCGGCCACCGTTCCGTGGTGGTCACTGTCGAGCCCGACCGCATCGTCATCAAGCGGAGCGGCGAGGACGCCGGCGACGATGACGAGTCGGACTCCGACGACGAGTAGCTGCCGCTAGCGCGGCGGTTGCTGCGGGCGCGCCGGCATGTCGCGCGCCCTGCCGCCCCGCGTAATCGATCGCCTCGCGCGCGTAGCGGTTGAAGGACGCGTCTACGACCCACGGCGAGTCGGTGCCCGCGGCCTGGCGCTGGGCGAGGTCCGAGGCCCAGTCCACATCCCGGGCGTAGAAGGCCGCCAGCTCGTGGACCGAGAAGGACGATCCGAGACGTCGCCTCAGCTCGTCGATCACCACGCGCACGGCGCGCTCGAGGTCGCTGCGGGCGGGCTCCGGCGTGTCCCGTAGACGGCGCTCCCCCTCCTCCCACTGGAAGAGGGCGTTCTCGACGGCGTACGACATCCGGACGACGTTAGCGGGGGCCGTCTAGTTCTTGGGAGGATTCTCGACGACGTAGGCCCGCTCGCCGCGCTTGATCATGCCGAGCTTGCGGGCCTCGAGCTCGAGGGCGGAGGGCGATGAAGCGTCTTGATCTGCGTCCTCAGCTGCTGGTTCTGCGTCTGCAGGTCGCGCAGGTCGGACTGCTGCTGAGTGGCGGCCTGGCGCTGGGTCATCCAGCGCTCGAGTGGCGAGACGTAGAGCAGCAGGACGATCCCGAGCGTGGCGAGCAGCGCCGCGCGCGCAACCCGGTCCCAGCGGATGCCCGAGCGCCCCTTCGGCGGTCGGGGAGCGGCCTGTCGCTGGCGCCTTCGCGCCGCCGCCCGCTGTGCGCTCGCAGATACCGCCTGTGCCATCCATGAGCCCTTCGCCCCTCCGGGCGGTGTTCCTTCTAGCGCGGCGCGCGTTGCGTCAGGAGCGGAAGACCGAGCGGCCGGGGTAGGTCGCGTCCGGGCCGAGGGCCTCCTCGATCCGCAGCAGCTGGTTGTACTTCGCCACGCGGTCCGTGCGGGACGGAGCGCCGGTCTTGATCTGGCCGCAGCCGGTCGCCACCGCCAGGTCGGCGATCGTCACGTCCTCGGTCTCTCCGGACCGGTGCGACATCACCGCCGTGTAGCCCGCCTCCCGGGCCATGGCGATCGCCTCCAGCGTCTCGGTCAGCGTGCCGATCTGGTTCACCTTCACGAGGATCGAGTTGGCCACGCCGGCCTCGATGCCGCGCGAGAGGCGCTCGGTGTTGGTCACGAACAGGTCGTCGCCCACGAGCTGCACGTGCTCGCCAACGCGCTCGGTGAGCTGCTTCCAGCCGTCCCAGTCCTCCTCGTCCATGCCGTCCTCGATCGAGAGGATCGGGTAGCGGGAGGCCAGGTCGGCCCAGTAGTCGGCCAGCTCGCTCGAGGAGAGCGTGCGGCCCTCGTGCTCGAGCTCGTAGGAGCCGCCCTTGAAGATCTCGCTGGTGGCGGGGTCGAGCGCGATGCCGATCTGCTCGCCGGGCTTGTAGCCCGAAGCCTCGATGCCCTCCATCAGCATCTCGAGCGCCTGCTCGTTCGACTCGAGGTCCGGCGCGAAGCCGCCCTCGTCGCCGACGGTGGTGCCGAGGCCACGGTCGTGCAGCGTCTGCTTCAGCGAGTGGAACACCTCGCAGCCCGCGCGCAGCGCGTCCGAGTAGGTCGAGAAGCCCACCGGCACGACCATGAACTCCTGGAAGTCGACCTTGTTGTCGGCGTGCGCGCCCGCCGTTCACCACGTTCATCATCGGCACCGGCAGCACGCTCGGCGGCGTCGCCGCCGAGGTGGCGCCAGAGCGGGAGACCCTGCTCCATCGCCATCGCCTTCGCCGTGGCCAGCGAGACGCCGAGGATCGCGTTGGCGCCGAGCCGCGCCTTGTTCGGGGTGCCGTCGAGCTCGATCATCGCGCGGTCGAGCGCCGCCTGGTCGGCGGCGTCGAGCCCCTTCACGGCGTCGGCGATCTCGCCGCGGGCGTTCTGCACCGCCCGCGTCACGCCCTTGCCGCCGAACGGCTCGCCGCCGTCGCGCAGCTCCACCGCCTCGAACTCGCCGGTGGACGCGCCCGAGGGCACCGCGGCGCGGCCCGCGGCGCCGGACTCGAGCCCGACCTCGACCTCCACGGTGGGATTGCCCCGGCTGTCGATCACCTGGCGGGCGTGGACCTGCTTGATCTCGCTCACTCGATTCCCTTTCTGAACCTGTCGGCTGACGCTCGCAGGGCGAGCTCGGGATCCACCCGGGCCTCGCGGGCGAGCGACACGCAGTCGAACAGCAGATCGCCGAGAGCGTCGAAGCTCCCGTCGAAGGCTTCAAGGCGCTCGCGCAGGCGAGCCTGGAGCTCCTCTGCGCTCGGATGCTCGTAGCCGGACCCGGAGGCGGCGCGCCGCATCAGCTTGCGCGCGTAGAGCAGCGAGGGCAGGTTCTCGGGCACGTCGTGGAAGATCTCCTCGCCGCCACGCCCCGGCTCGGCGCGCTTGATCTGGTCCCAGTTGCGCAGCACCGTGGCCGCGTCTTCGGCCTCGGCGTCGCCGAACACGTGCGGGTGGCGGTGGATCAGCTTGCGGCGGCAGTGATCCGCCACCGCGGCCAGGTCGCCCTGGCCGCGCTCCTCGAGCAGGAGCGACAGGAAGTAGACCTGGAACAGCACGTCGCCCAGTTCGTCGAGCAGCTTGGCGTCGTCACCCGAGTTCGCGGCGTCCGCGAGCTCGTACGCCTCCTCCACCGTATGCGGCACGATCGAGCGCTCGTCCTGCTCGCGGTCCCAGGGACAGTCGCGGCGCAGGCGGCGGGTGATCTCGTCTAGCGCGAGAAGGGAACCGGCGGGCTGCCCGGCTAGCCGGCACCGGTGGCACCGGTGGCGCCGGTGGCGCCGCTCTTCGGCTTCGGAGCGTTCTTGCAGCTGGCGATGACGTAGTCCTTCGCGCAGTTCGTCTTCTTCGTGTAGCTCGTCTGGTACTGCGTGACGAACTTGTTCAGCGTGTTCTGCTCCTGCTGGGAGCGGATGATGTTGAGGATCGTGTCGTGCGCCTGGGCCGCCGTCTGCTGCGAGGCCTTGGTGATCGCCGTGACCTTGAAGACGTAGTAGCCGAACTGGGTCTTCACTGGACCCACGACCACGCCCTTCTTGGCGCCGAAGATGGCGCTGTCGAACGACTTCTCCTGCTGGCCCTTGGCCACGCCCGGGAGCTTGCCGCCCTGCGACTTCGAGGCCTGGTCGATCGAGTACTTCTTGGCCACCGTGGCCCACGGCGTGCCGCTCTCGAGCGCTGCCTTGGCCTTGTTGGCCGCGGCCTCGGTCTTGGTGAGCACCACCAGCAGATCACGGCGCTCGGGCTGCGAGAAGCGCGCCTGATTCTTCGTGTAGTAGGCCTGGATCTGGGCGTCGGAGACCTTGTCGTTGCCGGCCACGATCTTCTGGCGCACCTGCTGGGTGAGGACGTCGATCTTCACCCGGAAGAGCAGATCCTGCATCGACATCCCCGAGCTCTTGAGGAAGTTCTGGAAGTCGGCCTGCTTGGGGAACGACTGCTTGATCTGGTCGTCGAGCTGCTTCTGCACGGTCGCCGGCTTCGCGGTGAGCTTGCGGGCGCTCGCCTCCTGGAGCAGCCACTGGGACTGAATGAGGAACTGCATCACCTGCGTCTTCAGGCCGTCGTACTGCTGCGCGCACTGCGCCTTGAGCGCCGCGACGGTGGGCTTCGCCTGCCCCTTCGCCACCGGCTGCTTCTGGAGCGCCGCGACGCACTTCGGGTAGTTGGGCGGATCCGGGGCCGCAGCCGTCGTGCCCGGCACCGCCTGCTGCTTGGCGGCGATCGTCATCCAGTGGTCGAAGTCGGTCTTCTTGATCGAGGTGCCGTCGACCGTGGCGACCGAGTCGCGAGGGAACTCCGCCACCCGATCCACAAGCGGCCACGACGACGCAGGACGGCGACGGCGATGACGGCGGCAAGCAGCTTCTTTGTCATAAGAGAAAGGTGATGTTGGAAACAGGCTGAAGGGAGCGCGCGCAGACCAGGGTGTGCTGTGGGGCGAGTCGGAAGAACGCCTCCCAGGTGCGGCGCCCGCACGAAGCGTGATGGTAGCGGCTATTTATTAGATCTAGGTTCAGTTGCCACCTGGAGAATCGCCTCCGCCGCGGCCACGACCGCCGGGAAGCGGGCCGCCGGATCGTCGGGCACGCGCACCCTCACGGTGCTGCGGCCGGACTCGTAGATCGCGCCCGGAAGCGCCTCGCGGAGCGCCTTCGAGCCGCGCGAGTCGAGCTCGATCGGCGACACCGTGAGCTGCCCGGAGCGGAAGCCCACGTCCTGTCGCGCCGGCCCGTCCCAGCTTGATGCGCGCATCCTGCAGACGGATGAGATTCTCGAGCGGCGCGGGGATCGGCCCGAAGCGGTCCTCCAGCTCCTCACGGAGCACGATCAGGGTGGCGATCTCCTTCGCGCCCGCCACCCGGCGGTGGATCTCGATCTTGGCCGCCTCGTAGGGCACGTAGTCGCCGGGCACGAAGGCGTCGACGGGGATGTCCAGCCGCACCGGCTCGGGGGTCTCGTCCGCGCTGGTGCCGGCGAGCGCGGCCACGGCCTCGTCCAGCATCGCCACGTAGAGCTCGAACCCCACCGCCGCCACGTGGCCGGACTGCTCGTCGCCGAGCAGGTTGCCCGCGCCGCGGATCTCGAGGTCGCGCATCGCGATCTTGAAGCCGGAGCCGAGCTCGGTGTAGTCGGAGAGCGTGGACAGCCGCTTCTGCGCGTCCTCGGTGAGCGCCGCGTGCGAGGGGTAGAAGAGGTAGGCGTAGGCGCGGTCGCGAGAGCGGCCCACGCGGCCCCTGATCTGGTAGAGCTGGGCAAGACCGAGCGAGTCCGAGCGCTCGACGATCAGCGTGTTGGCGGTGGGGATGTCCAGGCCCGCCTCGACGATCGTGGTGCAGACCAGCACGTCGGCGTCGCCGCGCAGGAACTCGAGCATCACCGCCTCCAGCTGCTTCTCGTCCATCTGGCCGTGGGCCACGGACACGCGGGCCTTGGGCGCGATCGCGCGGACGCGCTCGGCGGTCTCGTCGATCGTGTCCACTCGGTTGTGCAGGAAGAAGGTCTGGCCGCCGCGCTGCAGCTCGCGCTCGATCGCCTGGGTGACGAGCTCCTCGTCGTACTCGCCCACGTAGGTGCGCACCGGCCGCCGGCCCTCCGGCGGCGTCTCGATCACCGAGATGTCGCGCAGCCCGGCCAGGGACATCTGCAGCGTGCGCGGGATCGGGGTGGCGGACAGCGACAGCACGTCCACGCGCAGCTTGAGCTGGCGCAGCAGCTCCTTCTGCTTCACGCCGAAGCGCTGCTCCTCGTCCACGATCAGCAGGCCCAGCTCCTTCGGGCGCACGTCGCGCGACAGCACGCGGTGGGTGCCGATGAGGATGTCCACCTTGCCGTCGCGGAACTTGTCGAGCGCCTCCTTCACCTCCTTCTGCGAGCGGAAGCGCGAGGCCATCTCGATCTGGAAGGGGTAGTCGCGCAGGCGCTCGGTGAAGGTGCCGTAGTGCTGCTGGGCGAGCACCGTGGTGGGCACGAGGAACAGCACCTGCTTGCCGTCGGCCGCGGCCTTGAACGCCGCGCGCAGGGCCACCTCGGTCTTGCCGTAGCCCACGTCGCCGCAGATCAGCCGGTCCATGGGACGCGCCTCCTCCATGTCCGCCTTCACTGCCTCGATGGCGTCGAGCTGATCGGGCGTCTCCGTGTAGGGGAAGGCCTGCTCGAACTCGATCTGCCACTCGCCATCCTGCGGGAACGCGTTGCCGGCGCGGCGGCGGCGCTCGGCGTAGAGGTTGATCAGCTCGCCGGCGAGCGCCTGGGCGGCGCGGCGGGCGCGCAGCTTCATCTGCTCCCACAGCTTGCCGCCGAGCTTCGAGAGCGGCGGGTTGCCGGCGTCCGCGCCCACGTAGCGGCTGATCTTGTGGAGCTGGTCGCTCGGCACGAAGACGCGGTCGCCGTCCTTGTACTCGAGCTCCAGGTAGTCGCGCGTCACGCCGCCCACGGTCTTCGTCTCGAAGCCGGTGAAGCGCGCGATGCCGTGGTCCTCGTGCACCACGGCGTCGCCGCTGCGCAGGTCCATGAACGAGGCGATTGCGCCAGCGCCGGTGCTCGGGCCCTCGGGCCGCTGTGCGCGGCGGCGGCGCAGGAGCCGGTGCTCCGGCAGCAGGGCCAGCTTGAGCGTGGGCGCCAGGAAGCCCTCTCGAAGGTTCGCGGTGGCGAAGGTCACGCCGGGCTCGGAGGGCGCCGGGCCACCGTCGAGGAACTCGGCGCGGAGCCGGGCCAGGTTGTAGCGGGCGCGCTCGCCCTCCCCGTGACGCGCCCAGGCCACCACGGTCCGGTAGCCCGAGCGCACCAGCTTCTCGAGCTCGGGCTCGGCCTCCTTGAGCGACCTGGCGGCGCTGTCGGCGCCCTGGGCGCGGAAGACGTGCGGCTGGTCCCCCGAGATGGCCGACAGGCTCAGCTCGGTGCGAGCCGCGAGCGTGGCCTCGAGCTCCTCCGGCGAGACGTACAGGTGGTGGGCGTCCGCGTCGTGGAAGCTCGTGGTCACGTCCTGCCAGAGGTCCGCCAGCGCCGGTGGCAGCTCCTCCTCGGCGGCGACGGCCACCAGCGCGTCGTCCGGCACCAGCGAGAGCAGATCGCGGAAGCGGTCCACCGGAAGGATCTCGGCGATGTCGGGGCGCTGCTCCTCCTCGGCCTCGGCGGCCGCGATCTCGGCCAGCTCACGGTGCTCCGGCGCCAGCTCCGCCGCGGGCGCGATCTCGATTCGCTCGGCCTCCTCCAGCGAGCGCTGGGTGAAGGTCGAGAAGAACGTGAGCCGCTCCACCTCCACGTCGAACAGCTCGCAGCGCACGGCGCGCTCCTCGGTGGCGGGATAGACGTCGAGGATGTCCCCGCGGATGGCGAACTGGCCGCGGTCCTCCACCTGATCAACGCGTTCGTAGCCGCAGGCCACCAGCCGCTCGGCGGCCTCGTCGAGGTCGATCAGGCCGCCCTTCTCGATCGTGAACCCGTGCGGGCGCAGCTCCGGATCGGGCACCTTCTCGGCGAGCGCGGCCGCGCTGGCCACCACCACGGCGCCGTCGCCGTCGATCAGCGCGTCGAGCGCGGCCACGCGCAGCCCCACGAGGTGCGGTGGCGGCGCGAGATGGGACTCGTAGCGCACGCCGCGGGCGGGGTAGAAGCGCACCAGCCGCGGCGCCAGAAACGCCTTGAGGTCGGCGGCCAGGTCACGCGCCGCGCGGTCGTCACCGGCCACGATCAGCGCGGGGCGCTTCGGGTCCGTGTCCACCAGCGCCGCGATCAGGTACGGGCGCAGGCTCGCCGACACGAAGGCGCGCTGCGGCTCCTTCCGAGCGGAGTCGGCGAGGGCCGTCACGGCGACGTCCTCGTGGGCGTATGTGAGGAGCTGGCGAAGGGACACGGGCAAGCCGAAACGGCCGCCCGGACACGCCGCGCGGCTCTAGGCGCTGATTCTAGAAAGCGTGGCCAGCTCGTCCTCGGACAGCTCGATCCCGGCCGCCGCCATGTTCTCCTCGAGGTGCGCGACGGACGAGGTGCCGGGGATCGGGAGCATCACCGGCGAGTGCCCGAGCAGCCACGCCAGGGCGATCTGGCCCGGCGCGGCGTCGTGAGCCGCGGCGATCTCGTCGAGCGCGCCGCCCGGCCGGGCGAGCTTGCCCACGGCGAGCGGGAACCAGGGGATGAAGGCGATCCCGTCGGCCTCGCAGGCGTCGAGCACGTCCTCGGAATGGCGGTCGGTCAGGTTGTAGAGGTTCTGCACCGACACCACGTCGACGATCGAGCGGGCCGTGGCGAGCTGGTCGAGATCCACGTTCGAGACGCCGACCAGGCGGACCTTGCCCTCGTCCTGGAGCTCCTTGAGCGCGCCGACGGACTCCGCGTAGGGAACGTTCGGGTCGGGCCTGTGGAGCTGGTAGAGGTCGATCTGCTCCAGCCTCAGCCGCCGCAGGCTGCCCTCGCAGGCCGCGCGCAGGTACTCGGGCCTGCCGTCCGGCTCCCACTCCAGCCCCTTGCCGGGGCGCGTGAGGCCGCCCTTGGTGGCGATCACGAGGCCCTCGGGGTACGGGTACAGCGCCTCGGCGATGATCTCCTCGCTGACGTTCGGGCCGTAGGAGTCGGCGGTGTCGATCAGGTTCACGCCGAGCTCGAGCGCTCGCCGCAGCACGGCGATGGCCTCGGGCCGGTCCTCGGGCTCGCCCCAGATCTCTTCTCCGGTGATGCGCATCGCGCCGAAGCCGAGCCTGTTCACGGTGAGTTCGTTGCCGAGCGTGATGTTCATTCGTCTCCTTGGGATAGCAAACTCTCCGCCTCGTCCGCCGCTCGCTCAACCAGATCCCGCACCTCGGCCGACGGCTCGCGGAACTTCCCGAGCACGTAGGCGGAGACGATCTCCGGGTCGGTGGAGTCCGGCCGGCCCACGCCTGCGCGGATGCGGCGGAAGTCCGCGCTGCCGAGGCCCTGCTTGACGGCCTTCAGGCCGTTGTGGCCCGCCAGGCCGCCGCCCACGCGGCTCTCGACGCGGCCGAAGGGAAGATCGATCTCGTCGTGCACCACGAGCACGCGGTCGAGCGGCACGCCGAGGGCGCCGCGCGCGGGGCCCACCGACTTGCCCGCGTCGTTCATGTAGGTCTGGGGCAGCAGCATCGCCACCCGCGGACCGCCCACTCCCGCCCGGCCCTCGCTGTAGAGGCCGGC
The DNA here is from genome assembly GCA_963729205.1 of uncultured Thermoleophilaceae bacterium. Classification (GTDB taxonomy): domain Bacteria; phylum Actinomycetota; class Thermoleophilia; order Solirubrobacterales; family Thermoleophilaceae; genus JAICJR01. The sequence goes on along the minus strand of CAVSNA010000032.1, from coordinate 54,596 downwards.
GTACTTCTTCTTCGCACGCGGCAGCTCCCAGCGTGTGGCGAGCGTGTTTGCCACCTCGAAGCCCAGGTTGTGGCGGGTGCCCTTGTAACTGTCTCCCGGATTGCCGAGCCCGACCACGAGCCAGTCGACCCTGCCGCCCTCACCGTCGCGGCGACGCCGGAAGAGGCTCAGGATTCGTCGCCGCCGCCCTCGGCGGCAGCCTCTGCTTCGTCGCCACCGGCAGCCGCGTCGCCCTCGGGCTCCTCGGCCGCTGCGGCCTCCTCGCCGACCAGCTCGGTCTCCTCCTCGATCTCCGGCTCGATCACCTGGCTTGGCACCGTGATCGTGGCGATGATCGTCTCATCGGGGTCGTCGAGGAAGGTCACGCCGGCGGGTGCGGAGATCTCGGAGAGGTGCATCACCGCTGCGATCTCCATGCCGGACACGTCCACGAGGATGCGCTCGGGGATGTCCGTGGGCAGGGCCTCGATGTTGAGCTCGCGGTTGGCCTGCTCGAGCACGCCGCCCTCCTTCACGCCGGGCGCGTCCTCGGTGCCTTCGAGCTCGACGGCGACGGTGGAGTGGATCTTCTCGTCGAGGCGAACCTCGAGCAGGTCGATGTGCACGATCTGGCCGCGCACTGGATGACGCTGCTCCGCCTTGATGATCACCGGGCGCGGCGTGCTGTCGCCGATCTTCAGGTCGATCAGCGCGGAGCCGTCGTGGAGCGCCGCGCGCAGAACGCGCGAGTTCACCTTGAACGAGATGCTGTCGTCGCTGCCGCCGTACACCACGCCGGGCACGAAGCCCGCATTGCGCAGACGCTTGGTGGCACGCGTCCCGCGTTCGGGACGTTCTTCGACAACCAGGGATGGGCGCTTTCCGTCGGCCATGCAGTCGGCCAGTCTAGCGAGCAGGGCACGCCCCTATAACCTGGGCCGGATGGCCAAGGGCGACAACGAGATCCCCACCGGGCGTATCCGACGTACCGCGAAGGTGGCCCAGGTGATCGGCACGAGCGGTGCCGGTTACGCCGGCGCGCGAGCTCGCAGCGTGGGCCGCAGCCAGGATCGCAAGGACGAGGAACTCGAGCGCGCGCACATGGAAACGGCCGAGCGGATGGTGGATGCGCTCGGGAACATGAAGGGCGCCGCGATGAAGATCGGCCAGTTCGCGTCCTTCATCGACACGGACTTCCTGCCGCCCGACTACCGCGAGCTGTACCAGGAGAAGCTGAGCAAGCTGCGCGACCACGCGCCGGCGATGCCCTGGAAGGACGTGCGCTCGGTGCTCGAGGAGGAGCTGGAGGACCCGGTCGAGGAGCTGTTCGAGGACTTCGAGGAGGAGGCGGCCGCCGCCGCCTCGATCGGCCAGGTCCACCGCGCCACGCTGCCCGACGGCAGGCGGGTGGCGGTGAAGATCCAGTACCCGAAGATCGCCCGCGCGCTCGAGGCCGACATGCAGAACGCGGGCATGATCCTGCGCCTGGCGAAGGCGATCGCGCCGGGCCTCGACGCAGGCGCCGCCGCCAAGGAGCTGCGCGAGCGGGTGATGGAGGAGCTCGACTACGAGTACGAGGCGCAGAACCAGCGCGACTTCGCCCGCGCCTACCGCGGCCACCCGTTCATCTACGTGCCGGACGTGGTCACCCGGCTGTCGCGCCGGCGGGTGCTCGTCACCGAGTGGGTCGACGGCGTGGGCTTCGAGGAGGTCAAGCAGCTCCCGCAGGAGGAGAAGGACCGCGTGGCCGAGATCGTCTTCCGCTTCTACTACGGCTCGATCTACCACCTCCAGCACTTCAGCGCCGACCCGCATCCCGGCAACTACCTGCTGATGGAGGACGGCAAGGTCGCGTTCCTCGACTACGGCATGACGAAGCAGCTCGACAAGGAGCAGATCGAGCTCGAGATCGCGGCGCTCGAGGCGGCCTTCGACCACGATCCCGAGCGGCTGCGGCGCGCGCTGCAGGACCTCGGCTTCGTGAACAACCCGAAGCGGATCGACGCCGAGCGCCTGCTCGAGCACGTGAAGGCCGTGGGCGGCTGGTACATGGAGGACCGCGAGTACACGATCGACTCCGACGTGGTGATGCGCGCGATCGCCGCCGCCTCCGACCCGCGCTCGGAGTTCTTCGACCTCATGCGCCGCGAGAACCTGCCCGCCAACGAGATGATGGGCCGCCGCATGGAGGCCGGCGTGCTGGCGGTGCTCGGCCAGCTCACCGCCACGCGCAACTGGCACCGCATCGGCCGCGAGTGGTGGTTCGCCGACGAGCCCGAGACCGAGCTGGGCCGCGAGGAGTGGGCCTACTTCGAGTCGAAGGGCGAGAAGCGCGTGCGGAAGTTCGGGGCGCGCGCGACCTGACCCGGCGCGTTCGGCGTCGCCAGGTGTTGACGACGGGCATTGAGGGCCGCCGCAGACGTGGTCAGATCTCGAGAGTGGGCGATTTTCCGTGCTCTGGCACGGAAAAGTGCCATCCGTTTGCTGCCGTCCTGCTTTGGGGGGCGTATAGCCCCCTAGGGCAGGACAGTCCAACGAAGGGGCGGCTAGAAGAGCTGGTTCTCGCCCGCGAAGATCTCGCTGACGGAGCCGTCCGTGAAGATCTGCCGCACCGAGTCCGTGAGGATGTCCGAGCTGGTGAGCACGCGGATGAGGTCGGGCGGCGCGCCCTCGCGCAGCGGGATCGTGTCCGTGACCAGGATGCCTGAGAGCGGCGAGCTGGCCAGCGTCTCGTAGGCGTTGCCGGAGAAGATGCCGTGGGTGGCGACCGCGTACACCTCGCTGGCGCCCGCCTCCATCACGGTGCGCGCGCCGGCGGCGAGCGTGCCGCCGGTGTCGATGATGTCGTCGACGATCACGGCGCGGCGCCCGCGCACGTTCTCGACGCCGATGACGTAGCCGATCTCCGCCACCTGCTGCGCCGGGCGCTCCTTCTCGAGCAGGGCGTACTCGGTGCCCACCTTCTCGGCGAACTTGCGCGTGAGCTTCACCCGGCCGGCGTCGGGCGCGATGATCACGAGGTCCGACGGCGGGCCGAGCTGGTCCTTGACGTACTGCGAAAGGACGTTCATCGCGGTCATGTGGTCCACCGGCTTCTGGAAGAAGCCCTGCAACTGGCCGGCGTGGAGGTCCATCGTCACGATCCGGTCCATGCCCGCCGCCTCGAGCATGCGGGCCACGAGGCGCGCGGTGATCGGCTCGCGCGGCGCGGACTTCTTGTCCTGGCGCGAGTAGCCGTACCAGGGGGTGACGGCGACCACGCGGTGCGCCGAGGCGCCCACCGCGGCGTCGATCATCACCAGCAGCTCCATGAGGGCGTCGTTGACGGTGAGGCCCTCCTTCTCGTTGCCGCAGATCGACTGGACGATGAAGAGGTCCGCCCCGCGGATCGACTCCTTGTAGCGGCAGTAGACCTCGCCGTCCGAGAAGGTCTTGAGCCCGGCGACCGTGAGCTCCACGCCCATCTTGTCCGCGATGCTCGCGCCCAGCTCGCGGCTGGCGCGGCCCGCGGTGATCATGAGGCGCTTGTCGGCGCCGAACGGAAGGCTGGTCGGCATCGGTCCCGGCTCAGTCTCCAGGGTGCTCATCGGAGGCGTCCTTCCCCTTCTTGTCGGCGTATCCCTCGACGTTGCGCTGGCGAGCGCGCGCTATGCCAAGCGCGCCATCCGGGACGTCATCCGTGATGACCGACCCGGCACCAGTGTACGCGTCATCGCCGACGCTAACCGGCGCGACGAAGGTCGTGTCGACGCTGGTTTTCACGCGCTTTCCGATCTTCGTGCGGTTCTTGGCCCCGGTCTTGCCGTTGTAGTTGGCGGTGACGTTGCCGGCGCCGATGTTCGCTCTGCTCGCCGACGTCCGCGTCGCCGAGGTAGGAGAGGTGCGGGACCTTCGTGCCCGCGCCGATGTCCGAGTTCTTCACCTCCACGAACGTGCCGATCTTCGCGCCCTCGCGTACGACGGTTCCGGGACGCAGGTAGGCGAACGGGCCGATGCGCCCGCCGTCCTCCACCTCGGCCTCCACCGACGTAGGAGTGGGCCACCCACACGCCGTCGCCGAGCCGCGTGCCGATGAGCGTGGTGTGCGGCCCGATCTCGCAGCCGGGCGCCGATGCGCGTGCCCGCCTGGAGCGTGACGCCCTGGGCGATCACCGTGTCCTCGCCGATCTCCACGCCCGCCTCGATCGTCGTGGTCTCGGGTGACAGGAAGGTGACCCCCGCCAGGGCGTGCTGCTCCACCAGGCGCCGCGTGAGGTGGAGCTCGGCGCTCATCAGGTCAGCGCGCGTGTTCACGCCCATGGCGCTCAGCACGTCGTCGGTGGCGTAGGCGGCCACCTTGCGCCGGCGCTCCCGCAGCACCGGCGAACACGCCGGTGAGGTAGCGCTCGCCGTCCACCTCGGGCACCGCGTCGAGCGCGTCGAACAGCTCGCCCGCGGTGAACGCGTAGGTGCCGACGTTGATCTCGCGGATGGCGAGCACGTCGGCCGGCACGCCGTCGGTGGTCTTGGTCTCCACGATGCGCTCCACCGAGCCGTCGCCGGCGCGGATGATGCGGCCGTAGCCGGCCGGGTCGAGCTTGTCGGTGCTCACGAGCGTGGCCACCACGCCGTCCCGGGCGTGCTGCTCGGCCAGGCCTTCGATCAGATCGGCCGCGATCAGGGGATGGTCGCCCGAGAGCACCACGACGGTGCTGTCGGGGTCTATGTGGTCGCGCGCCGCGAGCACGGCAGCGCCGGTGCCCTCGCCGCTCCGCTGCTCCGCGTTCTCCACGCCGTCGGGCAGCTCCTCGGCCACGCCCTCCCCCGGCCGCGTCACGCAGACGATGCGTCCGGCGTCCGCTTCGCGGGCAGCCTCGATCGCCCAGTGGAGCATCGGGCGGCCGCAGACCGGGTGGAGCACCTTCGCAAGCGAAGAGCGCATCCGCGTGCCCTGGCCGGCGGCCATGATCAGCACGGTGGGCTGCTTGGCCATAAGGGCACGCAGACTAGCGGCTGAGGAGGCCGCCGAAGGCCCTATGCTCAGCTCAGCCCTGGGGGGTCGTCTAGCTGGTAGGACACCGGGTTTTGGTCCCGGCAGCGGGGGTTCGAGTCCCTCCCCCCCAGCCTCTACAGGCCGCTTGGGTGCCGCGCCACGTAGCCGCTGCTGGAACGCGCCGCGCTGCGCCAGCGCGGGCCCTTCTCGCCGCTTCCGGAGGTGTCGAAGCGCAGGCCCGCCACCACCACGTAGGCGTGGCCGGAATTCGGCGTAGACCGTGATCCACTGGCCCTTGCCGCGGGCTCCCCAGCTCTCGAAGTCGGTGGAGTCGAGCGGGCTCTTCACCAGGTTCGCGCCGTGGAGCGCGTGGCTGACCGCGCCCGAGCAGTCGTAAGCGCTGTCGTCGAAGCTGCCGTGGCCGCCGCCGAAGCGGTAGCCGGTGTGGGTGATCTCGTTCGCGGCGGCGATCACCTGCTGCACGGCCGCGGGAGCGCCGGCCGGCGCGACGGCGGTGTGGCCGTCCGCTCGAGATGCGCGCCTTGGGGCCCGGCGTGGTGACGAGCGGCTGGGTGCCGGTGGGGTCCGAGCCGCTGGTGTCGCTGCCGCCGTTGCTCGTTCCGCTGCTCGGTGCCGTCGTCCCGTTGCGTGGCGCCGCTGAGCCGCTTGCGCATGAGCTGCTCGTCGGAGGGCCGCATGACGCCGTCCACCCTCAGCCCCTCGTGCTTCTCGAAGCGCCTCACCGAGCGCAGGGTCCCGGTCCCGAAGGAACCGTCCACTGAAGTCTTGTAGCCGAGCTTGGTGAGCCAGGACTGGAGCACGCGCACGTCATGGCCGTGCGATCCCTTGCGCAGGGTGCTCGTGCCGAACTGAGCCAGCGCGACTGGCGCGGCTACGAGCATCAGCAAGGCCGTGGCGGCGCACGCCAGAAGCGCACGCCCGTTATGGGCAGCTGTCATTCGCCATCTCTCTTTCGTCAGCGCTTCCGGGGTTAGCTGACGGGCTCGCGCGGAAAGAGTCGCGCTACGCCTTTCGGCGATTCGCCCCGACAAACCGGGTCCCCCGGCCGTCGTCGCCGCCTGAGCAGCGAGGACGGTTCAGCGAGGTGGTCTCGGAATTGTTAACCGATTACGGCGACAGAAGTCGCGCTACCCGGATCCGGGTCCTAGCGATCCTTCTCGCCGCGGGGCACCCGGCCGCCCTCCGCGCCGTGCTCCGTGGCGGGTCCGTGAGGGGCCAGGATGCCGAGTACGCGCATGGACTTGAGGCCCAGGCCGAGGCGCTCACGGCCGTCGGTGGAGCTCACGTCGAGCCCGGTGAGCTCGCGCACGCGCTCGAGCCTGTAGCGGACGGTGTGGCGGTGGGTGAAGAGCCGCTGGGCGGTCTGGGCGACGTTGCCGTCGGCGTCGAGGAAGGTCTCGAGCGTCTTGACCAGCTCGGTCTCGTACTGCTCGTCGTAGATCAGGAGCGGGGCGACCGTCTCGTCGTGGAAGCGGCGCAGCTCCTCGGGGTCCTCGACCATGGCGGGCAGCAGCAGCCGGTAGGCGCCCGTCTCCTCGAACGCGAGCTCCGACGAGCCCTGGGCCACGGCCACGTTGGCGGCGAGGAAGCCCTCCGACCCGGCGCGGTAGATGTCCGCGGGGTCGGCGGTCGGGCGGCTGCGGGCGACAGCCACGAGGAAGCCCGACAGGCTCATGTCGAGCTCGCGGTGCACGGACTCGGCCACGCGGCGGGCCAGCTCCGCGTCCACACCCGGGACGAGGATCACCAGCTCGATGTCCTGCGTGCCGGCGCTCGACAGCTCGACCGTTCCCGACAGCGAGTCGCGCGCCAGCGCCCGCGCTCCGCGCTCGACCAGCGTGAGCACACGGGCGCGCCAGTCGCCCTCCGTGGGCTGGAGCGGGAAGGTCCTGATCACGATCACGCTGCCGCCGTTCGACAGATCGATGCCGAGCTCGCGGCCGCGCGTCCACGATCACGTCGCGGTCCGTGGTGCGGCGCCCGAGCAGGTCGGACAGGAGCGCCGAGGCGGCGGCGATGCTGGCGCGGCTCGGCGCCAGCGAGCGCTCCACCTCCTGGGCGATCATCGTGCCCACCAGCCGCAGCATCGAAGCCGGCGGCTCCTCGCCGCGGGCCCGGTAGCGCAGCTGGCCCACGCTGGAGTCGGCCACGCGCAGCTCGAGCACCTCGCCCTGCGACAGCACCGCACGCTCGTCCTCGGGCGACGCGCAGGCCACCGCCAGCACGCTCGCCGACGAGTCGAGCACGGCCACGCTGGCGCCGAGCGCCCGCGCGACCGCCCGCGTCACCTCGGGCAGGCCGGCGCCGGACTCGACCGCCTCGGAGACCGCGGCGAACGAGTCCAGAAAGTCAGGATTTGCAGCGCTTTCGGCACGCTGCTCGGCAGGCGGCATCTGTGAAGTCTAGGGGTGGAGCTCAGCGCAAACGCCGAGCTTCTGACCGCTCAGCCCGCATATTGATCGTAAAACCACACTATTGCGAAGCCGATGCCCGTCCCGATGCCCAGCAGGGTCACGAGCATGAAGATGGTGAGGAAGCTCGCGGCGATGCGCTCCCAGACACGGCCGTAGGAGCCCCAGGCGGGGACGAGGATGAAGGCGCAGTAGCCCACGAGCGTCACGGCGCCCGCGCCAATCAGGGCCCAGGTTGTGGGGGACAAGCTAGACACGTTCGGCCTGCCAAGTGTTGCGCAAGTGCACGACGACAAGCGCCACGGCGGCGCAGAGGCCGAAGATCCCGAAGCCGAGGCCCCAGCCGCCCAGGACGTCCGACCAGTAGTGCGCGCGCAGGTAGATGCGCGACATCCCCACGGCGACGCTGACCAGGATCGCGACCAACACGAGCGAGACGCGGCTACCGAGGCCGCGGAACACGCGCGAGGCGATGACGGCCATCGCCACGTAGGCGGTCGAGTAGGCCGTGTGGCCGCTGGGGTAGGCGGAGCCGAGCGTGTTGACGAGCGAGCCGCTTGGGCGTGCGCGGTCCACGCCGGCCTTCGTCAGGTGCACGCCGAGGATCACGAGCAGGAATCCGACCACGAGGGCCGCGAGCTCGACCGGGCGATGGCGCTGTACGAGCAGCACGGCCGAGATCAGCGATGAACACCCCCACCACCGGCAGCGAGCCGGCCTGAGTGAGGACCTTCACCACGTCCACCAGCCCGTTCACGCGGGTGTCGTCGCGCCAGGTCCATGAAGGCGCGGTCCCCGCGGGTGGGCCCCGGATTGCTTGCCACCGTGACCGCCAACGCAACAAATGCGTAGAGGCCCACGCCCGCCACCGCCACCGCGCTGGTGAACTCGATCCCCAGACCGCCGGGGGTGAGGCGGCGCCAGAGGAAGCGCAGGCGCGGTAGGGCGACGGTCCACGCCGGCCTGAAGACCGCGCGCCAGAGCGGGCGCAGCACCTTGGCCAGCGGGCGCAGCAGCGGGCGCTCTCCCTGGCGCTCGACCCACGCCGCCAGCCGGGCGCGCTCCGCTGGATCCTTCAACCGCTTCTGCGCGTAGACGATGCCGACGATCAGCGCGACCAATACACCGAATGCCAGCGTGGCCTGCCCGGCGATCTTCGAGACCTTCGAGAACGAGCGGTAGGACACGTAACCGATCACGCACAGGCCCGGTCCCCAGATGCCGGTGCCCACCACGCTGTAGGGCAGGAAGCGGCGGTAGCGCATGTGAGTGGTGCCGGCGATGAACGGCGCGATCGGGCGAACGAAGCCGATGAAGCGACCCACCAGCACGGTGGCCCCGCCGCGACGCCGGAAGTGCTCGTCAACCTGCGCGAGCCGCTCGGGCGTGATGCGCACCTTCGGGCCGTGCTTCAACAGGAAGTTGCGTCCCAGCCGCCTGCCGAGGAAGAAGCTGATCGAGTCCCCCGCGAGGGTGCACGCCCAGACCAGGGGGATCAGCACCCAGATGTCGATCTCGCCCTGGCCGGCGATCACGCCTCCGAGCAGCACCGTGAACTCGCCGGGTGCGATCAGCCCCACGAAGGCGCCGGTCTCGAGGAACGCCATCGCCCCCACCAGCGCGTAGGTCCACTTGCCGAGCGCGTTGGCGAGGTTCTCGATCCCCTTCTGGATGTCCACGTGCGCGAGCACGTGGCTGCCGTAGACGGTGAGGGCGGCGGCCGCCAGGAGGGCCAGCGCGAAGCGCTCGTTGCCCAGCCGGCGGCGGCGCAGCAGCGCGCCGATCACGATCAACGCGGCTAGGACGAGGGCGAAGATTCGTCCCGGGCTCATCCTGCAGGCGAGCCTCACGAGGCCCTGAGCCTAGTGGCGACGGCGCCCATCACGCTGGACGCTGCCCGCTCGGCCTCGGCAGGCCCCGAGAAGACCCCGAATGCCGTCGGCCCGGAGCCGCTCAGCCCGGCCGCCAGCGCGCCCGCCTCGAGCAGCGCGTCGATGCCGTCCTGGAGCTCCGGCCGCAGCGAGAGCGCGGCGGGCTGGAGGTCGTTGGCGAGGGCGGCAGCGAGCGCCTCGAGCGGGCCCGCGGCCAGCTCGCGCAGGCGGTCGGGCTCGAGCTGCTCGCGGGTCGAGCGCGATCCGGTCGGCCTCGCCGTACACCTCGGCCGTCGACAAGCCCGTGCCTGCTCGGCAACAGCGTCAGACCCATCTCCGGCAGCGCCAGCGGCTCCACTCGCTCGCCGGCACCCGTCACAAGCGCGTGGCGGGGTTCGATCTGGCTCGGCACGTCGGCCCCCACCCCGGCCGCGAGCTCGCGCAGCGCCGCGACATCCAGCGGCCCGCCGGCCAGCTCGTTGGCGGCGCGCAGGGCGGCGGCGGCGTCGGCGCTGCCTCCGCCGAGCCCGCCCGCGAGCGGAATCCGCTTCTCGATCAGCACGTCGAGCGGAGGCAGCTGGGGGTCCACGCGCTCGCGGAAGGCGCGCAGGGCGGACTCGACGAGGTTCTCGCCGGTCACTCCCTCGCAGCGCACGCGGTCCGCGCCGCGTGTCACTGGCCAGCAGGGTCAGCTCGTCGGCGAGGTCGAGCGAGGCGAACAGGGAGCAGATGTCGTGCAGGCCGTCGGCGCGGCGCGGCCCGACCTGGAGGATGAGGTTGACCTTGGCCGGGGCGCGCTCGCGGATCATCGCTCCGAGAGGCTCTCGGCGAGCGTCACGAAGTCGGCCGCGGAGAGCCGCTCGGCCCTGGCGTCGGCGGGCTGGCCCATCTCCTCCAGCGCCGCGCGCGAGCGCTCCCGCACCCCGTCCGGTGCTCCCGGGGCGAGGGCGAGCGAACCGGCCAGCGCCTTGCGACGGTGGGCGAAGGCGGCGTGAACGAGATCCACCACCTCGCCCGGCGGCGGCGGCGCGTTGCGTCGCAGGACCACCAGCGCGGAGCTGACGTTCGGCACCGGGTGAAAGACGTTCGGCGAGACCTTCCTCACGACCTTCACCTCGGACGCAAGCTGCGCGATCACGGAGGTGGCGCCGTAGATCTTCGAGCCGGGCCGAGCCGCCAGCCGCTCGCCCACCTCGCGCTGCACCATCGCGACGACCAGGCGCATCTCGGGCAGCTCCTCGAGCGCGCGCAGGATCACGGTGGCGGCCACGCCGTAGGGCAGGTTGGCCACGACCTTGTCGGGCGCCGGCTCGAGCGCGCCCAGGTCGAGCGAGACGGCGTCGGCGAGGTGCAGCGTGGCGTTCCCGAACGGCGCCAGCGCGTCGCTCAGCGCCGGTTCGAGCGAGCGGTCCACCTCCACCACATGCAGGTGGCCGACGCGCGGGGCGAGGTACTCCGACAGCACGCCCAAGCCTCCACCCACCTCCAGCACCACGTCGGCCGGATCGAGCTCGGCGGCGCGCCCGATCACGCCCAGGATGTTGTCGTCGATCAGGAAGTTCTGACCCAGCTCCCGGTTGGGCCGCACGCCGAACTCGCGGATGCGCCGGAGGCTGGCCTGGCCGCTGCGCTGCTCCTCGGTCACCACGCGAACACCCGCGCGGAGTTGCGCTCCACCGCGGCGTCGAGCTCCGCGTAGGAGATGCCGCGCAGGTCCGCGACGATCTCCGCGGTGGTGACCACGTTCGCCGGCTCGTTCGGCTTGCCGCGCACGGGCTGAGGCGCGAGGTAGGGCGAGTCTGTCTCGATCAGCAGCAGCTCCTCGGGCAGATCGCGCGCCGCGGCCTGGAGCTCCGTCGCCTTCGTGTAGGTGACGTTGCCCGCGAACGAGCACATGTAGCCGCGCTCCACGCATTCGTCCAGCCGGGCGGGCGCCGAGAAGCAGTGGAGGACCACGGTGAGGTCGCCGGCGCGGTCGCGCAGGATGTCGAAGGTGTCGTCCTCCGCCTCGCGCGTGTGCACCACGAGCGGCAGCCCGATGCGCGTGGCGAGGTCGATATGCGCCTCGAACGCGCTCCGCTGGTCGGCGCGCGGGGCGCGGTCGCGGAAGTAGTCGAGGCCGGTCTCGCCGATGGCACGGGCGCGCGGGTCGGCGGCCGCGCGCTCGATCGGCTCGATGTCGCCGTTGCTCCAGCCCTCGCTGTAGTGCGGATGGCGGCCGACGATCGCCACCACGCAGTCGTACTCGTGAGCGGCGGCGAGCGCGCGCTCGATCGACTGCTCGTTCATCCCGACCGTGGCGATCCGGTTGACCCCGACGGCGCGCGCATTCGCCACGAGCTCCGCGTCCGGCGGGTCGCAGGCGTCGAGGTGGCAGTGAGTGTCGACCACGGCCTACGCGGCTGCCGGCTCGATGCGCGGGAAGAGCGGCGAGAGCTGCTCCGTGGCGGCCCCGCCCTGGCGCGAGCCGAAGGCCCCCGCTTCCATCGAGAGCTCTTCCTGCCCGAGTGCGCCGAGCAGCCGGCCGGCCGACTCCGGCATGTACGGGTGCAGGAGGACGGAGACCGAGCGCAGGCCCTCGGCGAGCGAGTAGAGCACCTGGTCGAGCCGCCCGGCCGCGCTCTCGTCCTTGGCGAGCTTCCACGGCTCCTCGTCCTGCACGAAGCGGTTGAGCCGCCGCACGGCGTGCCAGATCTCCTCGAGCGCGCCCGTGATGTCCACCGCGTCGAGCTTCTCGCACACGCGCCGGTCGAGGCCGTCGAGCTCCGCCGCCAGCTCGGCGTCAGGCTCGCCCTGGGGCACGACGCCGTCGCGGTAGCGGCCAATCATCGACAGCGTGCGGCTGGCGAGGTTGCCGTACTCGTTGGCCAGCTCGCTGTTGTATCTCGTCTCGAAGCCCGCAGCGGACAGCGAACCGTCGCTGCCGAAGTTCACCTCGCGGAAGAGGTAGAAGCGCAGCGTGTCGGCCCCGAAGCGGTCGATGATCTCGAACGGGTCGATCACGTTGCCGATCGACTTCGACATCTTGTGCTCGTCCATCAGCAGGAAGCCGTGGATGAAGAGGCTGCGCGGCACCTCGATGCCCGCCGCCATCAGCATCGCCGGCCAGATCACCGCGTGGAACTTGAGGATGTCCTTTGCGATCAGGTGGCGGGCGGGCCAGTAGCGATCGGTCAGGTCCTCGCCGGGCCGGGCGTAGCGAAGCGCCGTGTAGTAGTTGAGGAGAGCGTCGATCCAGACGTAGATCACCTGGCTCTCGTCCCACGGCACGGGCACGCCCCAGCGCAGCCGGGCACGCGACAGCGACACGTCGTTCAGCCCCTGCTTGATGAAGGACAGCGCCTCGTTGTAACGGTTGCGGGGCGTCACCCACTCGGGGCGGTCGGCGTACAGCTTCTCGAGCGGCTCCTGGAAGGCCGACAGCTGGAAGAACCAGTTGTCCTCCTTCTCGCGCTCGAGCACGATCAGGTGGATCGGGCACTTGTTGCCGTCCACCAGCTCCCCGTCCGACTTGAAGTCGGCGCAGCGTGGGCAGTAGTAGCCCTCGTAGGTGCCCTCGAAGACGTAGCCGTTGTCGTAGATCCGCTGGACCACCTCTTGCACCGCCGCCTCGTGCTCCGGGTCGCTCGTGCGGATGAAGAAGTCGTTGGTGGCGTTGATGCGGCCCACCAGGTCGCGGAACTTCACCGAGTTCTCGTCCGCCAGCTCACGCGGCGTGACCCCCAGCCGCTCGGCGGCCTGCGCCACCGGCTCGCCGTGCTCGTCCGTGCCCGTGAGGAAGAACACGTCCTCGCCGCGCTGGCGCATGTGGCGAGCCAGGATGTCGGCGGCGATCGTGGTGTACGCGTGCCCGAGATGGGGCTCCGCGTTCACGTAGTAGATCGGGGTGGTGATGTAGAAGGACATGCCCAGCCGATGCTACTGACGGGGCGGTCAGTGGCGGGCGGAGCTCGCGACGTACTCGGGCAGCGCCCTCAATCGATGAACGCCCGGTAGAGCGCGTTCGCGCTCCCGTCCGTGAGCTCCGCCACCACCGTGGCCGCCGCGCGCGGCTTGGCGCCCGCCTCCACGAGGCGTGCGAGGGCGTCCAGCGCTGTCTGATCCACCCCGCCGCCGCTGCTCTCGGGCACCGGCGCGATCACCAGCACCACCTCGCCCTTCGGCGGCTTGTCCGCGTAGCGCTCGGCCAGCTCGGCCGCGCTGCCGCGCACGACCTCCTCGTGGACCTTGGTGAGCTCACGGCAGACGGCCACCTGGCGCTCGGGGTCGATCTCGGCGAGCACCCGCAGCGTGGCCGGCACGCGGCCCGGCGCCTCGAACGCCACGAGCGTCCCGCCAGGCTCCGACAGCACGCGGCGCAGCTCGCCCCGCTTGCGCGGCAGGAAGCCGGCGAAGCGCCAGCGGTCCGACGGCAGCGCGGAGGCCACCAGCGCGGCGATTGCCGCAGACGGCCCCGGCAGCACCTCCACCGGCAGGCCGGCGGCGACGCAGGAGCGCACCAGCACGTATCCGGGATCGGACACCAGCGGCATGCCGGCGTCGGAGACGAGCGCCACCGTCGCGCCCGCTCGCATCCTCTCCACCAGCTCCGCGGCCCGCTTCTCCTCGTTGTGCTCGTGGTAGGAGACGAGCTTCGCGCTGACCCCGTAGCGGTCGAGCAGCGTGCGCGTGCGGCGCGTGTCCTCGCAGGCCACGAGGTCGGCCTCGCGCAGCGCTGAGAGCACGCGCAGCGTCACGTCCTCGAGGTTCCCGATCGGGGTCGGGCAGACCACGAGCCGGCCGCTCATTCGGCCGCGGCCTCGTGTCCCACCGGCGTGAGGGCGTCGAGCGCGAGCATCGCGGCGCCGATCATCCCCGCTTCGCTGCCGAAGTGCGCGAGCGCCACGCGAGCGAAGTCGCGGTTGGGCGGCAGAGCTCGCTCCGCCAGCACCTCGCGCGCGGGGTCGAGCATCAGGTCGCCCGCGGCGGATGCCCAGCCGCCGACCAGCACCAGCTCGGGGTTGAAGATGTTCACGAGCGTGACCATGCCGAGGCCCAGCCAGCGGCCCGCCGTGGCGAGCACCTCGCGCGCGACCGGGTCGCCGTCGTGGGCCAGCTCCGTGACGAGCGGGCCGGTGACCTCGCGCCCGCTCGCGAGCGCGCGGCCGAGGGCCGAGCCCGGGTTGGCCCGCGCCGCCTCGGTCCCCGTCCGGCCGATCGCGGTGCCGGAGGCGAACGCCTCGAGGCAGCCGTGGCCCGGGCAGTCGCCGGGGCACTTCGGTCCGTCCGGGTCCACCACGATGTGGCCGAGCTCGGCCGCCGCGCCCTCGGAGCCGCGGTAGACCTCGCCGTTCAGCAGCAGCCCGCCGCCGATGCCGGTGCCGAGCGTGATGAGCACGGCGTGGTCGACCCCGCGGGCGGCGCCGGCACGGTGCTCGGCGAGCATCGGCCACGTTCGAGTCGTTGTCCACCCGCACGGGCAGGCCGAGGCGCTCGCTCATCAGGTCCCGGAACGGCAAGCCGTCGAGCGGCAGGTGGTTCGAGACCATCACCGAGCCGGTGCCGGGCCGCACCAGCGCGGGGATCCCGAAGCCCACCACCGCCGCGTCGGGCGCCACCGCGCGCGCCTCCTCCACGGCGTCCAGGAGGGCGTCGAGCAGCTCTCCCTGATCGAGCCCGAGGATCCGCCGGTGCACCCTGTGATGCACCGCCAGCGTCTCGTCCACGACGCCGCCGAGCAGCTTGGTGCCCCCGGCGTCGATACCGATGACGCGCCGTGGCGGCATGCCCGAACGCTATACACAACCTGGTGACGGACGGAGATCCGGGCGGCCCGCCCGAATTCGGCCCACCGCCCGAGGACGGCGGCCGCGCCGAGCAGGCGCCCCAGCCCGAATACAAGGTCTACAAGTCGAGGCGGCGGCTGCGCGACCGCTTCAGCTCTCCCGGCGACCGCTGGGAGCGGCTGGTCGGCGAGCGCAAGCGGCGGCCGTCCGACGCGCCGCCGCGCGGGCGCGCCTTCTGGATCAAGCGCAC
The DNA here is from genome assembly GCA_963729205.1 of uncultured Thermoleophilaceae bacterium. GTDB lineage: Bacteria > Actinomycetota > Thermoleophilia > Solirubrobacterales > Thermoleophilaceae > JAICJR01. Next base: position 39,327 of record CAVSNA010000032.1, on the reverse strand, counting down.
GATCAAGTGGATCGTGCTGGCCGCCGTGGCCTGGGTGCTGCTCTCGGTGGTGCTGTTCTTCATCAGCGCGCAGTTGAACAAGGGCCTGCCCAAGAGCGCCACCTCGTCCCTCTCCCACGGCGGCAACCTGCTCACCGGGCAGCACCGTGCTGGTGCTGGGCTCAGACCAGCGGCCAGCGGGCGAGCACGAGCCGGGCGCCTCCGGTCCCGGCCGCTCCGACAGCATCCTGCTGCTCCACTCCGCGTTCGGCAGCGTGCGCCGGCTGTCGATACCGCGCGACTCCTACGCCGAGATCCCCGGCCACGGCGTCCCAGAAGATCAACGCCGCATTCGCGATCGGGGGCGCGGGCCTCGCGGCGAAGACGGTCGAGGGCTTCCTCGGGAACGGCGTGAAGATCAACCACGTGGTGGAGGTGAGCTTCAACGACTTCCCGAAGCTGATCGACGCGCTGGGCGGGCATCGACGTGACGCTGAAGCGCTGCGTGGTGTCGCGCAACGTGTTCGAGAACGGCGACGTGTTCCGGCTCCACCGAGGCACCCATCACCTGAGCGGGAAGCAGGCGCTCGAGTTCTCGCGCATCCGCGAGAACAAGTGCGCCCCGAACGAGACCGACATCCAGCGGGCCGAGCGCCAGCAGCTGGTGCTCCAGCGCATACGCGCGAAGGCGCTGTCCCCGACCACGTTCTTCCGTCTCCCCTGGGTCGCCTGGGATGCGCCCCGGGCGGTTCGCACCGACCTCGGCGGCATCGGCATGGGTGCCTTGATCGGCGACCTGGTGACGGGCGGCTCGGGCTCCACGCACGTGCTCAAGCCGTCGGGCGTCGGCCCCGGCACCAGCCTCATCATCTCCCCCGCCGAGCGTCAGGCGGCGGTGAAGGAGCTACTCGGGCAGTAGCCGGCTAGCTGTCCGAGCTGCTGGACGACGAGGTCGACGAAGAGGACGAGGACTTGGTCTCGGTCTTCTTCTTCGAGTCGTCCTTCTTGGACGACGCGCCGTCAGAGGACGACGAGTCGCTGGCGCTGCCGCCGGCCGGGCGCTTCTTCGAGCCGTAGTCGGTGGTGTAGAAGCCCGAGCCCTTGAAATGCACCGCCACGGGGTGAAAAACGCGCTGCACCGGCGCTCCGCAGACGGTGCACTCCGTCAGCGGATCGTCGCTCATGCGCTGCATCACCTCGAAGGTGTGGCCGTTGTCGCAGCGGTACTCGTAGGTCGGCATGGCACTCTGAGTATAGGAGTGCTGACCCCGGCGGCGGGCGCGCCGAGCGCTCCCGATGGCGGTGTCAGGCCGCCTCTCGGGCGAGATCCTGGCCCGGTGGCTGGGGTGCGTCGAGGTCGCTGAGCAGCGAGATCCGCATCGAGTGCCAGACGAGCCAGGCGGCCACGTGGCCGGTGGCTCGGAATGGCGCCCGCAACGCGACGGTGACCATGGCGTCAAGTTACCCCGGGCCCCGCGCGAGGTAACTCCCGGCTCGCCGGAGGATGCGGGGTTCCTACAAGAAAGCTGGCGCGTCGGCAGCCACGGCCGAGCCAGACCGGCCTCGTCGCTAGGGTTCAGCGACCATGCCCGACGACGTCGTCACGATGGAGAAGATCGTCGCCCTCTGCAAGCGCAGGGGCTTCATCTTCCAGTCCTCCGAGATCTACGGAGGGCTGGCCTCGACCTACGACTACGGCCACTACGGCGTGCTGCTCAAGCAGAACGTGAAGAACGAGTGGTGGCGCTCGGTGCTGCAGGAGCGCGACGACATGGTGGCCCTCGACGCCGCGATCCTCATGCACCCGAAGGTCTGGGAGGCATCGGGCCATCTGGCGGGCTTCAGCGACCCGCTCGTGCAGTGCCTGGGCGAATGCAAGCAGCGCTTCCGCGAGGACCACCTGCGCGAGGCGCAGCCGGAGGGCGAGCTGAAGTGCCCGGTCTGCGGCGGCGACCTGTCCGAGCCGCGCCAGTTCAACCTGATGTTCGAGACCCACATGGGTCCGGTCGCCGACGAGGGCTCCACCGTCTACCTGCGGCCCGAGACCGCCCAGGGCATCTTCGTCAACTTCAAGAACGTGCTCCAGTTCTCGCGCAAGCGGCCGCCCTTCGGCATCGCGCAGGTGGGCAAGTCGTTCCGCAACGAGATCACGCCGCAGAACTTCATCTTCCGCACGCGCGAGTTCGAGCAGATGGAGATCGAGTACTTCGTGCCGCCCGCCGAGGCGCCGCGACTGGTACCAGCGCTGGCGCGAGTGGCGGCTCGACTGGTACGTGCAGCTCGGCATCCGGCCCGACCACCTGCAGCCTGCGCGAGCACGACGCCGACGAGCTGTCGCACTACTCGAGCGCGACGGCCGACATCGAGTACCTGTTCCCGATGGGCTGGTCCGAGCTCGAGGGCATCGCCAACCGCGGCGACTTCGACCTCACCCAGCACGCCAAGTACTCGGGCGAGAAGCTCGAGTACGTGGACAGCGCGACCGGCGACCGCTACGTGCCGCACGTGATCGAGCCGTCGGCCGGCGCCGACCGCGGCACGCTCGCCTTCATGGTCGACGCCTACGACGAGGAGCAGGTCGAGGGACGCGAGCGCGTGCTGCTGCGCCTGCACCCGCGCCTCGCGCCGGTGAAGGTCGCCGTGCTGCCGCTCGTGAACAAGGACGGCCAGCCGGAGCTCGCGCGCAAGATCTACGAGGAGCTGCGCGTGCTGATGCCCGCGGAGTACGACACCGGCGGCTCGATCGGCAAGCGCTACCGCCGCCAGGACGAGATCGGCACTCCCTGGGGCGTGACCGTGGACCACCAGACGATGGAGGACCAGACGGTCACGCTGCGCGACCGCGACTCCCTGACGCAGGACCGCATCGCGATCGACGCGCTCGCCGACGAGCTCACCGGGCGCCTCGCCGCGCCGTGGCAGTCGCCCAAGCTGGGCGACGCCAAGGCCGCCTAGCCCGCGCTGTAAGGGTCCTTGGGCGAGCGGTCGCCGGAGAGCGACTCGCGCGAGCGCGCCACGAGGATCTCGATCGCGTCCGCGAGGTGGATCGGGTCGATGTTGTGGTCCCCGCGCTCGACCCGCAGCTTGTGGGCCTCGAGCAGCACGTCGGCGTGCGTGAAGCCGAACGGCGGCTCGAAGCGGTAGGACGCCAGCTCGATCCGCAGCCCAGCGGATCGTCGAAGTAGATCGAGTCCATGAAGCCGCGGTCCTTCACCCCGGTGTTCCAGATCCCGCGCTCGTCGAGGCGCTCGACGGCCTGGCGGAAGGTGGCATTCGAGACCGCGAACGCGATGTGGTGGACGCAGCCCGGGTCGGTCGGCGTGCGGCTCGGATCCCCCTTGCGCTCCTCGTTCGTGAAGATCGTGATCAGGCGCCCGTCGCCGGGGTCGAAGTAGAGGTGGCTCTCGGACTCGTTGTCGAGGTTCGGCTGCTCGAAGACGAACGGCATGCCGAGCAGCCCCTCCCAGAAGTCGATCGAGGTCTGCCGGTCCGCGCCGACGAGGGTGATGTGGTGGACGCCCTGGGTCTGGAGCTTTCGCATCTGCGGCTCACGAGCTTGCCAGAGTGGCGAGCCCGGCGCCGGCTCGCGTCACCTCGAGCGCAGCGACCTTGGATGCGGCCGTTCGATTGAGCGGGAGCGAATTCTCGAAGCGTCCTGCTTTGACAACCGTATGCGTTGTCAAAGCAGGACGGTTGAGGAAATCCTCGCTCGGCTGGCAAGCTCCGCCCACGGGGTCGTCTACACACAGGCAGCTGCTGGCGGCGGGCATCACCGCGCGGGAGATCCAGCTGCGGTGCGAGAGCGGCGCCCTGCTGGTTCAGCATCGCGGCGTTTACCGCGTGGGTCACCAGGCGCCCAGCGTCGAGGCGCGCTATCTGGCGGCCGTGCGAGCGTGCGGGCCTGGGGCGGTGCTCAGCGGTCGGGCGGCCGGGTATCTGCTCGGCATCGTGAAAGGGAAGGCGCCGCGCGCCCGAGGTCACCGCCCCCACGCAGAGGCGAGTCCCGGGCGTGATCACGAGGCGAGCGCGCGCCGGGGTGGACCGGCGGGACGCACGGTCTGGCACGGATCCCGGTGACCACCGTGGCGCGCACGATCGTGGACCTGGCGGCCGATCTCTCGCGCGACGAGCTGGCCCGCGCCTGCCACGAGGCCGGCGGTCCGGCCGTCCGCACCACGCCCGCCCATGTTGAGGCCGTGCTCGCTCGGCGTCCCCGGGCGCAGGCGGGCGACGACGTTGCGGAGCGTGCTGCGCGGCGAGGTCCGGGTCTCGCTCAGCAAGCTCGAGCGGCGCTTTCTCGCGCTGCTGCGCGAGGCCGGGCTGGTGCTCCCGCAGACCAACCGGGTGGCCGGGGGGCGGCGCGTGGATTGCCGCTGGCCCGAGCTGCGCCTGACCGTGGAGCTCGACAGCTACACCTACCACCACTCGCGACACGCCTGGGAGCAGGACCGCCGGCGCGAACGGGAGGCCCGTGCGAGGGGCGACGAGTTCCGCCGCTACACCTACGGCGACGTGTTCGAGGACCCGACCCTGATGATGGCCGAGCTGCGCCGGCTTCTGCCGCTCGCCTGAGGCGCTACGAGTCGGCGCCCAGCAAGAAGCGCGCCGTCTGGATCCCCAGCGCGAACGCCGCGTCGCTGTCCCAGTCCGGGTCCGAGATCAGCTGCATCGTGAATGCCGTCGCCGAGGCCGAGCAGGACCGAGGCCACGTTCTCCGGCGCGTCGCGCAGCTTGACCACGCCGGCATCGTGCTTCTCGCGCAGGGCTGCGGCGATGTGGTCCCGGGTCTGGCGGTAGAGCTGCGCCATCTCCATCCGCAGCTCCTCGTTGTGCCGCGAGGCGCTGAACATCTCGTAGATCACCGCCTGCGACGCCGGGTCCTCGGCGAGGAAGGCGCGCACCTGGCTGACGAGCACCTCCACCACGGCGTCGAGCGAGCCGGCCGGGGCGAGGTTGCGCTCCAGCGCCGCAACGCGCAGCTCGGTGTCGTGGCGCACGACCTCGACGAGCAGGCGCTCCTTCGAGCCGAAGTAGTAGTGCAGGAGGCCGCGCGAGACACCGGCTTCCTTGGCCACGCGATCGAAGGTCGCCCCCGCCGCGCCGCGCGTGCCGACGCACTCGCGCATCGCCGCGACGATGCGCTGCGCCTTCTCGCTCTCGAGCTTGCGCTCGCGGAGGGCCTCGCTCGCAGATGCCTCCATCCGGCGCGAGTCTAGCTGGCTGGCCAGCCAGAGGCCAGACCCGATCGCGACTCAAACGATACCCTCGCCGCGGCATGCCGCTCCCCCGAGTAAAGCTCGTCGCCACCGGCGGCACGATCGCGATGACGGGATCGCCCGCCCGCCCCGCCGTCGGCGCGAAGGAGCTGCTGGCGGCGGTGCCGTCGATCGCCGAGGTCGCGGAGCTGGAGGTCGAGGACTTCTCGAACGTGCCGGGGGTGGCGCTGGCGCCGTCCGCCGCGGCGCGGGCGATCGCGTCGGCCGCCGCGGGCGTGGCGGCCGGCGCCGCCGGGGCGGTGATCACGCAGGGCACCGACACGATCGAGGAGACCGCCGAGCTGGCCGCGCTGATCTGGCCGGGCGACGCGCCGCTGGTGGTGACCGGGGCGATCCGCGCGGGCGGCGCCGTGAGCGCCGACGGGCCCCTGAACCTGCTCGACGCCGTCCGCGTGGCGGCTTCACCGGCGGCCCGCGGCGTCGGCGCGCGTGGTGGTGTTCGACGGCACGGTGCACCTCGGCGGCGAGGCGGTGAAGTCCCACAGCTGGCGCAGCGGCGCGTTCTCGTCCGAGGCGCCGCTCGGGCACGTGAGGGAGGGCGAGCTGCGGCTGCTCCAGCCACCGCCGCCCCGCCGTCAGCCGGTCGCCACGCCTGACGAGGCGGCGGCGCTGGCGCTCGACGCCTACGTGCCGATCGTCGCCGCGGCGGCAGGGATCGACTCGCGGCCGCTCGACGCCGTGCGCGAGCAGGGTGCCGACGCCATCGTGGTGATCGCGCTCGGCGCCGGGCACGTGCCCGAGCCCATGCTGCCGGGCATCGACCGCGCGCTTGCCGCCGGCTTGCCCGTGATCGCGTGTGCGCGTCCCGAGCACGGCGGCACGCTCGAGCGCACCTACGGCTTCACCGGCTCCGAGACCGACCTCGCCGCGCGCGGGGTGATCCTCGCCGGCCGCCCGTCGCCCTGGAAGGCGCGCGTCCGCGTGGTGCTCGGCCTCGGCCTGGGCAGGCCGCCTGGCCGAGCTGTTCGAGTAGGCCGGTTTGCGGTATTGACTCTGACGCCCCCGCACCTACGCTCAGGTAGACAAGTCAATAGGGCGTACCCGAGCTCTGACAAGTTGTTAAGGCAGGCGGGGCGGGCGGGCGAAGAAGCCCGCCCAGTCCGTCCTCTCAGCGGGAAATGAAAAGGGCGCCCGCCGGGCGCCCCTCTCAAAGCCGATGCGTCCCGACCCGGCTAGGACGTGCTGCCCACCGGCGCTGCGTTCGTGGCGCTCGAATCAGGCGTGGTGGTGGACGTGTACTCGAACTCCTCTTCGGAGCCGAACAGCGCATCCAGCACCTTGGACCGCAGCCCCTCGCTCAGAGCGAGAGCCAGCCCGATGCCTACCAGCAGCACCAGGAGGCCGCTGCGACGCCTGCGCTTGCGCGAGGGCTTGGCACCGCGCAGTGAGTTGGCCGCACTCTGCAGAGACTTGGCCGCCTCCCTGAGCTGCTTCTGCGTCTTCTTGTCGTCGGTCAGGGCCTTCACCGGACCCTTGCCGTTCGACATGCGGCCGTAGACCTTGCGAGCCGACTCAAAGGCCGTCCGAAGGTTCTCACGCAGCTCCTCATCCTCAGCGAGACGCTGCACGTACGGGTTCTCCCGCACTGCCTTCCCAGCGGCCACGGCGCCGGCTCCAGCCTTCGCGCTCCGCTTCTTATTAGATGCCATAGCTCTCCTCGGGATCAGGATGTAGTGGCGAGGATACCCGGACGGGCTAATGGGGAACAGGGCACGCCGCGCCTAATCCGGGCGCAGGCGTGGATCGGGGATGCCGAGCGTCCAATGGCGGCCCACCTCGGCGATCCAGCTGCCGTCGTCCTGAGGCAGGATGCCGAACAGGCTGATCGTGAGCTGTCCGCCCTCGTGATCGCCGTACATGACGAACACGGTGAGCTCCCCGTGCTCCGCGATCGCCGCGGTCACCCGCTTCGCCAGCTCCTCCTCGGGATCGCGCAGCGCCGCCTGCCAGAAGCCCGTGCCCCCGGCGGGGATGTAGAGATCACGGCGCTGACGCCGGAACTCCCCGGGCTCGGGGTAGCCCTCGTCGCCCGTCGAGCGCCCGATCGTGACGTACCAGGCCTGGAGCACGGCGAGTCCGGTGCCGACGTTGCGCACCGCGATCGCCAGGTACACGACGCCGTCCTCCACCGCCAGGTGGGCGGTGCCGCCGGGCACGGCGGTCGCGTGGCCGCCTCCCCAGCGGACCTCCTCGGTCGGGTCCTCCGGCGCGCGAGGAGATGAGCACGGGGCGCAGGCCCAAGAGCAGCGAGCGCTCGGCGATGCGCGCGGAGCGGTTCGAGGAGCGGACGGCGGAGTAGGTGGCGAACGCGAGCACCAGCGTGCCGCCGGCGGTGGCGATCGAGGAGATCGTCGCCCAGTCGGCCATTCGCAGCGGCCTAGCGCGCCCGGGCGCGGGGGCGCGGCTTCTTCTCGGGCTCGAGCGCCACCGAGCAGCGCCTGATCGATGCGGCTGACGAACTTGAAGTCGATCCCCTTCTTGAGGTGGTCGGGCAGATCGTCGAGGTCGGGCTCGTTCTGCTTCGGCGCGATCACGCACTTGATGCCCGCGCGCTGCGCCGCGAGGGCCTTCTCCTTCAGGCCGCCGATCGGCAGCACCTGGCCGGTGAGCGTGATCTCGCCGGTCATCGCCACGTCGGAGCGCACCGGGCGGCCGGTGATCAGCGAGACCAGCGCGGTGGCGAGCGCGACGCCGGCGCTCGGCCCGTCCTTGGGGATCGCCCCGGCCGGCAGGTGCACGTGGATGTCGTGCTCGCGCAGCCACTGCTCCGGGTTCTCGGCGCCCCACTTGCTCACGTGCCCCTTCACCCACGAGAGCGCGGCCGCCGCCGACTCCTTCATCACGTCTCCGAGCTGGCCCGTGATCTGCAGCCGGCCGTCGCCGGCGTAGGCGGCCGCCTCGATGAAGAGCACCTCGCCGCCGACCGGCGTCACCGCCAGCCCGGTGGCCACGCCCGGCTGGCTCGTGCGCTGCGCGACCTCGTGGTGGAAGCGGCGCTTGCCGAGCAGCTCGCGCACCTGGCGGGCGCGGATCGTCCGCTTGCGGGTGCGCGTGCCGTCGGCGTACCCGCGCGCGACCTTGCGGCAGATCGAGCCGATCTCCCGCTCGAGGTTGCGCACGCCCGCCTCGCGCGTGTAGCCGTCGATGATCGCGCTGAGCGCGTCGTCGGCGAACTCGATGCGCGCGTCGGAGAGGCCGTTGCGCTCGATCTGGCGCGGCACGAGGTAGCGCTTGGCGATCTCGAGCTTCTCCTCCTCCGTGTAGCCGGACAGCTCGATGATCTCCATGCGGTCGCGCAGCGGCCCCGGGATCGGGTCGAGCTGGTTGGCGGTGGTGATGAAGAGGACGTTCGAGAGATCGAACGGCAGGTCCAGGTAGTGGTCGCGGAAGGTGGCGTTCTGCTCGGGGTCGAGCACCTCGAGCATCGCGCTCGCCGGGTCGCCGCGGAAGTCCGCGCCCATCTTGTCGATCTCGTCGATGATCAGGACCGGGTTGTTCGAGCCGGCGTCGCGCAGCGCGCGGATGATCGTCCCGGGCAGCGCTCCCACGTAGGTGCGGCGATGGCCGCGGATCTCCGACTCGTCGCGCACGCCGCCGACGCGAGATGCGCTCGAATTTGCGGCCCATCGCCGCGGCGATCGAGCGCCCGAGCGAGGTCTTGCCGACGCCCGGCGGGCCGACGAAGCAGAGGATCGAGCGAGCGCGCGTCCGGCTTCAGCTTGCGCACCGCGAGGAACTCGAGGATGCGGTCCTTCACCTTCTCGATGTCGTAGTGGTCGTGGTCGAGCACCCGTCGCGCCTTCTTCAGGTCGAGGTCGTCCGGGGTGGACGTCGACCACGGCAGCGACAGGATCCACTCGAGGTAGCCGCGGATCACGCCGTGCTCGGGCGACTGCGGCGGCAGGCGCTCGAAGCGCGCGAGCTCGCGGTCGGCCACCTCGCGCACGTGCTCCGGCAGGTCCGCGGCCTCCACCTGCTCACGCAGCTCGTTGACCTCGGCCTGTGTCTCGTCGACCTCGCCCAGCTCGCCCTGGATCGCCTTCATCTGCTGGCGCAGGAAGTACTCGCGCTGGGTCTTGTCCATCTCGGACTGGACCTGCGACTGGATCTTCGACCCGAGCGAGATCACCTCGAGCTCGCGGGTGAGCAGCTGCGACAGCAGCCGCAGCCGCTTGGCCACGTCGCGCTCCTCGAGCAGCTCCTGCTTCTCCTCGACCCTGATTCGCAGGGCTCCGGCGATCAGGTGCGCGAGCTCCGACGGGTCGTCGATGTTGGCCAGCGCGACCGACAGCTCCTCGGGCAGGTAGGGCGTCTGCTCGATGATCTGGGAGAAGGTGCTCTGGACGTTGCGCGTCAGCGCCTCGAGCTCCGGCGAGGGCTCGAGGATGTCGGGGGCCTCCTCGATCTGCGCGATCAGGTAGGGCTCTGTCGCGACGAAGCCCTTCAGCGCAACGCGTTGGGTGCCCTGCACGATGATCCGCAGCGACCCGTCCGGCACCTTCAGCATGCGCGCCACCACGCCGACGACGCCGACGTCGTAGAGATCGTCGGGACCGGGCTCCTCCACGTCCGGGTCCTTCGAGGCCACCATCACGAGCATGCGGTTGCCGCCGAGCACGTCGTTGATCAGGCGCACCGAGCGCTCCTGGCCGACGGCCAGCGGGGTCATCGTGTCGGGGAACATCACGGCGTCCCTGAGCGGGAGCACCGGCAGCGCCGACGGCAGGGACTGACCGGCGGCCGCCGTCCGGCCCGACCTGCGGGAGCTGGATCGTCACTCGGAGATCCCCGGCCCGCCGGGACCGCGCCCGCCCTCGATCGGCACCCGCCGCACCGCCTCCTCCTGGCGGACGAGCGGGATGTCGATGCGCAGGATGCCGTCCTCGTAGGTGGCCTGGGCGCGCTCGGAGTCCACGTCGGCACCGAGCTCGACCACGCGGCGGAAGGGCCCCTGCTCGATTTCGATCTGCTGGTAGAGCCGGCCCTCGGCCTCCTGGGTCGCCCGCTCGCCGCTGATCAGGAGCTGGCGCCCGCGGATCTCGAGGCCCACCGCCTCGATATCCACGCCGGCAAGATCCACGTTCACCACGGCGCGCGGAGGGTTGCCGCAGTAGTACACGTCCACCCGCGGGGAGAAGCCGCGCCGGGGCGCGAAGCCGCTGCGATCGAACACGCCGCCGAAGAGCTCGTCGATCTCCCGGCGCATGCGCTCGAAGTTCGCGAAGGGGTCCTGGCCGAGGGACATCAGAGACAGGGTAATAAGCCGGCGGGGTTCAGAGGCTGATAGACGGCGCCCTCGGTGGCGATCTCCACCGGCCCGTCGAACACCGCCAGGGCCTCCTTGCGGGCCCAGAGGTGATCCAGCTCGTCGGAGATGTGCGTGAGCACCAGCCGCCTGGCGCCGGAGTCGCGCCCGTGCTCGCCCGCCTCGCGAGGCGTGAGGTGGCCGCGCTCGCCGCTGCGCTCGGGTCGCGGCAGGGTGGCCTCGATCAGCAGCAGGTCCGCCCCGCGCGCGAAGTCGATCAGCTCGTCGGTGGGCCGGCAGTCGGCCCCGAACACGAGGCTGCCGCCCCCGTTCGAGGACTCCACGCGGATCGCGAACGTCTCCTGGAAGTGGGGCACGGTCCGGAAGTGGAAGCGCAGCGAGCCGACCTCCGGCACCGAGCTCTCCTCGTACTCCTCGAGCGCGAACGCGTTCTCGATCAGGTCCTCGTTGCCCCAGGCGCCGACCACGCGGCGGAAGGTCTCCCTCGCGCGCGGCGGCGCGATCAGCCGAGGGTGCGCGGCGGACTCGGTGCCGGGCCAGCGGTCCACCGGCACGGGCTGCTGGCGCGGCGCGTAGGTGAGCGCGTAGGAGTAGGGCACGAGGTCGAGAAAGTGGTCCGCGTGGAGGTGCGATATGAGCACGGCGTCCACGCACGTGTAGTCGCGGTAGAGCCGCAGCTTGGAGAACACCCCGTTGCCGCAGTCGAGCAGGACCGTCGAGTTCCCGTCCTCGATCAGGTATCCCGAGCAGGCGCCGCCGGCGTCCTGCCAGGACGGCGACTTCCCCAATACCGTGAGCCGCATCCGGGGGCGAACTCTATCCCGCCCGACCGCCTCGGGCGACGGATCGGGTGACCGCTACTGCGGCTGGGGGAAGGCGTACGCACAGCGCGTGCGCTCTGTCCGGAACACGAACGTGAGCTGCTGCTCGGGCGCGAGGCCGCGCTCGGCGGGACGGAACGTGGGGCAGGGCTCCTGCAGCTTGAGCGCGCAGAGCTGGTTCTTGTGGAAGTAGCAATCTCCGCAGGTCACGCGCTTCGCCATCTCTCCCCCGTCACGCTCCTTGATCCATCGGGCCAGTGCTGTCGCAACGCATCATTAACAAGTTCGCCCCCCGGCGCGAGGCCGCATTTCGCAAATGGCGATGTTTTCTTTTGCCTCGAATTTGCAGGCTTTTCCCGGAGCCCTCCAGAAGCCGCCGCTCTTTGCGTAGGTTTCGCCCGTGACCTTCGGCACCGAGCTAGTCACCGGGGCGACCGGCTACGTGGGCGGGCGGCTCGTGGAGCGCCTCAGCGGCGAGGGACGCCCCGTGCGCGCGCTCGCGCGCGACCCCTCGCGGCTCGACGGGCGCGCCCTCGGCGTGGAGGTGGTGCGGGCGACCTGGTGGCAGGCGACGGTCTCGAGCGGGCCCTCGACGGCTGCTCGACCGCCTACTACCTCGTGCACTCGATGGAGCCGGCGGCGGGCGCGGAGGCCGACTTCGCATCGCGCGATCGACGCGCCGCCGAGAACTTCGCGAGCGCCGCGCAGGCGGCCGGGGTCGAGCGCATCGTCTACCTCGGCGGGATCCTCCCCACCGACGCCGGGCCCTCGGAGCACCTCGGCTCCCGGCTCGAGGTCGAGCACATCCTGCTCGAGGGCGTGCCGCGCTCCACCGCGCTCAGAGCCTCGATCGTGATCGGGGCGCGCTCGTCCTCGTTCCGCATCCTCGTGCGGCTGGTGGAGCGCCTGCGCGTGCTGCCCTTCCCGAGCTGGAGCGAGAAGCGCACGCAGCCGATCGACGAGCGGGACGCGGTCGAGTACCTGGCACGCACTCCCTCGACCCCCGGCGCCGAGGGCAGGTCGCTCGACATCGCTGGGGCCGACCTGCTGTCCTACGGCCGGATGATCGAGCGGATCGCCGAGTTGATGGGCGTCGGCCGCACACCGCTGCGCCTTGGCGCGTCGGCCACGCCGATGGCGAGCGCCATGGTGAGCGCCCTCGTCGACCAGCCGCTAGAGCTCGTGCGGCCGCTGATGTACAGCCTCGAGCACGACCTCCTGCCGCGCAGCGACGAGGCGCGCGGAAATCTACGGCCTGCGCCCACGGTCGTTCGACCGCGCCGTGGAGCACGCGCTTGCCGAGTGGGAGTCGCGCGAGCCCCTGGCGGCGCGATGAGGGTCGAGCGCAGCATCGAGATCGACGCGCCCGCGGAGCGGATCTACGACGTGGTGATGGATCCGCACCGTCTGGAGGACTGGGTTACGATCCACGTCGGCTTGAAGTTGGCGCCCTCCGGCGGACTCGAGCGAGGATCCGAGCTCGTTCAGAGCCTGAAGCTCGCGGGGCGCCGCTTCGACGTCCATTGGGACGTGGTCGAGGCGGACCGGCCCAACGAGGGTCGTCTGGGAAGGAAGAGGACCCGTGCATTCGCGGGCGAAAGTTGTGTACGACATCCACCCGAACGACCACGACAAGACAGCCTTCTCCTACGTGAACGAGTACAGCCTTCCGGGTGGACCACTGGGCCGCATCGCCGGCGGCGCACTGCGCGGCACCGCCGAGCGCGAGTCCGAGAAGACGCTCGAGCGCTTGAAGGGACTGCTCGAGTCATGAATGGGTTTGCGCACCCACGCCAGTGGGGAAGAGGGCTCTAGTGCCCCTGCCGTCCGACGAACGCTGGTCGCCGTTCGCACGCCCGCCTTGGCGTGATTGCAAGGCGGCCGCGGAGGCCGTGTTGCGGGCGCGCGACCTCGAGCAGTGCGCGCTCGTCGAGCTGACCCAGGAGCGCTACGTGGACATCCGCGCCCAGCACCCGCATGTCGGCCTGCCGCGCGACACCACGATCGAGAAGGCATGCGGATCCTGGACCGCGGCCGTCGAGCAGGCCTCGGCGCTGGTGTCGCGGACGCTGCGGCTGAACTTCGTAGCCGAGTAGCGGCTACTCAGTTGCACACTGGGCAGCGGCCCAGCTTGCACGAGCAGTCGGGCTGAGCAGGCGCGACGCCCTTCGGCCCCCAGCGGCGTACCCAATCGAGCGCGCCGGGCTCCGTGCGGTCGTGCGAGCCGCCCGGCCAGCAGTGGCGGCGGATGCGCAGCACGAGCTGCATGGCCTCGCCGTGCCCCCCGGTGGCTAGCGCTTCGATGTGCGAGGCGATGACCTCGCGCTGGTCCCTACGCTCGTCCATGGCCGTACCCCCTGATTCGGCCCAAAGGCTACGGACCTGAAGCGTGGTACGAGCCACCTGGCCGAGACGGCGCCCCGCTCGGGGCGCCGTCTGAGCCCAGTTGAGCGCTAGGCGCTCTGCGGAACCTTCGCGATGGCCTCCTGGTACGCGGCCATGTCGCGCGCGATGCCCTCGTTTGCCGAGCCCTCGATCACGCTCATCTTCTCGACGGCAAGCGAGGCGTCGATGAGGATGCGGCGGTACTCGTCGTCCTGGCGAATGGCGTTCAGCTGGTCAGCCGAGCCGTGCAGCACGATGTACCCGCCAAGATCACCGTTCGGCGCGAGCAGCACCACGTCGAAGGACTCGATGCGACCCGCCTGCTGCAGAGTTCCGTAGAACCCGATCGCCTCGTTGAAGACCTCGAGGCCTCGCTCCTCGCGGCCCGCGATCGGGTCGCCCCAGGAGATGAATAGGACGCTGTCGGCCATATGCCGACTCCTTCCTCTTTGCGACCCGGAGGGCCAGACCGACCGGGTCTGTCCCGCGGACTCTCTCAGAGGCTGGCCATCGCGTCCACCAACTCCTTCACGGCGGCGGCCGATGCCTTGAGCTGTTCCTGCTCGTCGGCGTCGATGTCGATCTCGATGATCTCCTCCACGCCCTCCTTGCCGAGGCTGCACCGGCACGCCCACGAACAGGCCGTCGATGCCGAACTCGCCCTGGCACAGCGCGGCGCACGGGAGCACGCGCTTCTGGTCGTAGATGATCGCGTCGACCATCTCGGCCACCGCCGCGGAGGGCGCGTAGAAGGCGGAGCCGCGTCTGCAGCAGCTTGACCACCTCGGCGCCACCGTCGCGCGTGCGCTGGACGATCTCCTCGAGCCGGTCGTCGTCGATCTTCTGGCGGATCGGGATGCCGGCGACGTTTGTGTAACTCACCACCGGCACCATCGTGTCGCCGTGGCCGCCCAGCACGAAGCCGGTCACGTCGCGCACGGAGACGCCGAGCTCCCAGGCGAGGAACGTGCGGAAGCGGGCCGAGTCGAGGATGCCTGCCATGCCGATCACGCGCTGGCGCGGGAACTGCGTGACGTCCGACTGCGACGTGGCACATCGCGTCGAGCGGATTGGTGACGACGATGACGATCGCGTCGGGAGAGCGCTCGGCCACCTCCTTGGACACGCCGCCCACGATCTCCTTGTTCTTCGCGAGGAGGTCGTCGCGGCTCATGCCCGGCTGGCGGGGAAAACCGGAGGTGATCACGACGATGTCAGACCCTGCCGTCTCCTCGTAACCGTTAGTCCCGACCATGTTTGCTTCATAACCTATGACCGGTCCAGACTGGTTAAGGTCAAGCGCCTTGCCCTGCGGCATGCCCTCGACGATGTCCACCAGAACAACGTCTGCATAGTCCCGTTCTGCCAGACGCTGAGCGGTGGTGGCGCCTACGTTGCCCGCGCCGACTACTGTAACCTTGTTTCGCATTAACTCACCTTTTCTCTGTTAAAGGAGTGACAGATGACTGATTTCCTTGCCGAGAAGAGGGGCGAGATAGAAACCCGTCTCAAAGAGCTTCGCCCCCTTCACGAGGAATACCTCAAGCTCGAACGCGCCAAGGCGGCGCTCGATGGCCTGGATGGCCCCCGCCGCGGACCCGGACGGCCCCGCGGCTCCTCATCCACCGGCACGCCCGCCAAGCGCCGCCGTCGCCGCCGCAGCAGCAGCACGCGTGGCGACCAGGCGCTCGAGCTGGTGCGGCAGAACCCCGGTGTGTCCGTCAGCGAGCTTGCCCGCCTGATGAGCATCAGCCCACCCAACTACCTGTACCGGGTGATGGCAACGCTCCAGGCGGACGGCGCGGTGAAGAAGGAAGGACGGGGCTACGTAGCAACTTAGCCCTAGGCCGTCACGGCCTTCTCCATCTTGGCGATGATCGCGTCGGCCACCTCGGAGGTGCCGACCGCGGTCGGGTCGTCGCGTGACGGCTTCATGTCGTAGGTCACCGATTCGCCCTCGCGGATGACGTCGGCGATCGCCGTCTCGAGCCTGTCCGCGGCCTCGATCTCCTTCACGTGCCGGAGCAGCATCACGCCCGAGAGCATCAGTGCCATCGGGTTGACCTTGTTCTGCCCCTTGTACTTGGGAGCCGAGCCGTGCGTGGCCTCGAACACGGCGTAGTCGTCACCGATGTTCGCGCCCGGTGCGAGGCCCAGGCCGCCGCTCATGCCGGCGCAGAGATCGGACACGATGTCGCCGTACAGGTTCGGCAGCACCACCACGTCGTACTCCTCGGGACGTGACACCAGCTGGTTACAGAGGTTGTCGATGATCCGGTCCTCGAACTCGATCTCCGGATATTCGTTCTCCGCAACCTCGCGCCCCACTCGGAGGAACAGGCCGTCGGTGTGTTTCATGATGTTGGCCTTGTGCGCCAGGGTCACCTTCTTGCGCCCGTAGGCCTTCGCGTACTCGAAGGCCTCGCGCACGATCCGCTGGGTGCCGAAGATGGAGATCGGCTTGATCGAGATGCCGACGTCCTCGCGCAGCTTGGTGCCCTCGGTCTCCTCGATGAACTTGCGCAGCTTCTCGGTCTTCTCGTCGCCGATCTCGAACTCGATGCCGGCGTAGAGGTCCTCGTGGTTCTCCCGGACGATCACGATGTCGGTCTCGGGGAAGCGGGTGCGCACGCCCTCGTACGCCTTGCACGGGCGCAGGCAGGCGTAGAGGTCGAGCTCCTGGCGCAGGGCCACGTTGATCGAGCGGAAGCCGGAGCCCACGGGCGTGGTGATCGGGCCCTTGATGGCCAGGCCGCGCTCACGGATCGACTCGAGCACGCGATCGGGCAGCGGCGTGCCCTCCTCCTCGTACACGTCGGCACCGGCGTCCTGCCAGTCCCATTCGAACTCCACGCCGGTGCCCTCGAGCACCCGGCGTACTGCCTCTGAGATTTCTGGCCCGGTGCCATCGCCGGGAATGAACGTCACTCGGTGCGCCACTGGGCGGCTTCCTTTCGACTTCGCTTGGACGGTAAGGGGGGCGCATTATCGCGTGCCCGCCCCAAAACCGGCCTAAACGCCCTGTGAGACGATGAGCAGGTGCTAGGCGGCCGCTCGATTCAGCTGGCCCGGGTCTTCGGGATTCGCATCGGCGTGAACCCGAGCTGGTTCATCGTCCTGTTCCTCATCATCTGGTCCCTCTCGGACCAGTACAAGGGCGCGTTCCCGGGGCACGACAGCAAGTCGTTCGCGCTCGCCACGGTCAGCGCGCTGCTGCTGTTCTTCTGCGTGATCCTGCACGAGCTCGGGCACGCCCTGGTGGCGATGCGCAACCGGATCCGGATCATCGGCATCGAGCTCTGGCTGTTCGGCGGCATCGCCACGATGGCCGACGAGCCGCAGACGCCCGGCGCCGCCTTCCGCATCACGGTGGCGGGGCCGATCGTCACCGCGCTGCTCGCCGGCGGCTGCTGGCTGATCGGAATCGCCGGCTGGGGCCTCCACCCCTTCTGGCACTCGGTGGTGCTGGACGAGCGCTTCGGCTACAGCTCGGTGGAGGTGCTGTTCGGCTACCTGGCCTTCATCAACACGCTGCTGCTCGTGTTCAACCTGCTTCCGGCCTTCCCGCTCGACGGCGGCAACATCGTCCGAGCGGTTGCATGGTGGCGCACCGGCGACCGGCTCCGCGGCACGCGAATCGCCGCCCGCCTCGGCCGCGTGTTCGGCTACCTGATCGTGGCGGCGGGCGTGTACGTGATCATCCAATGGTCGTCGATCATCGGCGGCATCTGGTTCATCATCATGGGCAACTTCCTGGCCCAGGCCGCCCGCAGCACCGAGATGCAGACGCGCATCACCTCGCACCTGGACGGGCTGAGCGTGGCGGACGTGATGGACCACGAGCCGGTGGCCGTGCCCAGCGAGACCAAGCTCGACCGCGCGCTCGACGAGTTCTTCCTGCGCTACCGCTGGCAGTGGTTCCCGGTGATCGACCGCGCCGGCAGGTTCCTCGGCCTCGTGCTCAGGGAGAACGTGGACGAGGTGCCCGAGGACCAGCGCCACGATCGGACGGTGGACGAGGTGGTGAGCCGCGACGCGGCGGGCTCGCTGCGCGTGCGCACCGACGCTCCCCTGGAGGTGCTCCTCGGCTCCGAGGGCCTTCGCACCCTGGGAGCGCTGATGGCCGTCGACTCGGAGGGCGTGTTGCGCGGGGTGGTGACGCTGGAGCAGGTTCGGCGCGCGCTTCAGATACCGGCGCCGACTTAGGCAGACGGTACGGAAGTACGGAAGTACGGAAGTACGGGACCGCAGGCCCATGCAATCCGTACTCCGTACCTCCGTACTCCGTAATCCGGAGTGCATTGCATAGAATCGCCGCCCGCCTATGCCCCAGCACGACGTGCTCGTTATCGGAGCCGGCCTCGCCGGCCAGCGCGCCGCCCTCGCAGCGGCGGAGGCAGGCGCATCCGTCGGGATCCTCTCGAAGGTCCATCCGGTGCGCTCGCACTCCAACGCCGCGCAGGGCGGGATCAACGCCGCCCTGAACCCCGAGGACACCTGGGAGTCGCACGCGTTCGACACGGTGAAGGGCTCCGACTACCTGGGCGACCAGGACGCGATCGAGATCATGTGCCGCGCCGCGCCGCAGGAGATCCTCGACCTCGAGCACCTCGGCGTGACCTTCCACCGCAACGAGGAGGGCAAGCTCGGCACCCGCGCGTTCGGCGGCGCCTCCGCGGCCCGCACCTACTACGTGGCGGACATCACCGGCCAGGCGATCCTGCACGTGCTCTACGAGCAGCTGATGAAGCACGACGAGGTGATCCGCTACGAGGAGTGGTTCAACACCGCGCTCGTGCGCGACGACGACGGCCAGATCGCCGGCGTGGTGGCGCGCAACATGCGCGACGGGGCGCTCGAGCTGTTCGGCGCCAAGGCCGTGATCCTCGCCTGTGGCGGCAACGGCCAGATGTACAACCCCACCACCAACGCGCTGATCTGCACGGGTGACGGCATCGCGCTGGCGTACCGCGCCGGGGCCCCGTTGATGGACATGGAGATGGTGCAGTACCACCCCACCACGCTCGCCGGGCAACGGCCTACTGATCACCGAGGGCGCGCGCGGCGAGGGCGCCCACCTCTACAACGCCCTGGGCGAGCGCTTCATGGAGAAGTACGCGCCCAACAAGATGGAGCTGGCCTCCCGCGATGTGGTCTCGCGCGCCGAGCAGACCGAGATCAACGAGGGCCGCGGCTTCCCCGACGGCACGGTCGCGCTCGACATCACGGTGGTGCCGCGCAAGCGCATCCACGAGGCGCTGCGCGAGATCGTGAACGTGGGCCGTGACTTCGCCGGCGTCGACATCACGCAGGAGCCGATCCACATCAAGCCCGGCAACCACTACGCGATGGGCGGCGTGAAGACCGACGTGGACGGCCAGACCTCGATCCCCGGCCTCTACGCGGCCGGCGAGGTCGCCTGCGTGTCAGTGCACGGTGGCAACCGCCTGGGCGCGAACTCTCTGCTCGACACGCTCATCTTCGGCAAGCGCTCGGGCGAGCACGCGGCCCACCGGGCCAGGGCGATGGCCCACCCCGTGGCCGCCCGCTCCCAGCTCGAGGACGAGGACCGCAAGATCCGCGAGCTCGTGGGCCGTGAGCGCACCGGCCGCCGCGTGTCCGAGATCAAGGCAGAGCTCGGCTCGACGATGGACAAGTACGCGGCCGTGTTCCGCGACGAGGACGGGCTGAGCCAGGGCCTCGAGATCGTGCGCCGCCTGAAGGAGGAGGCGCTGACGGTGGCCATCGACGACAAGGGCGCCGTCTTCAACCAGGATCTCTTCGGGGCGCTCGAGCTGGGCTACATGCTCGACAACGCGGAGTGCGTGATCGTCGGCGCGATCGAGCGCAAGGAGAGCCGCGGCGCCCAGTTCCGCACCGACTATCCGGAGCGCAACGACGACGAGTGGCTTAGGCACATCGATCTCACCTACACCGAGGACGGACCGGAGATCTCCTACTCAGAGGTGACGATCACACACTGGCAGCCCGAGGCGAGGACATACTGAGTAAGAGATGCCCGACTACACGCTGAAGATCCGCCGCTACGACCCGGAGTCCGCCCAGACGGCCTACTGGGAGAACTTCACGGTCGAGCTCGCGCCCGAGCGCTCGGTCCTGGACGGCATCCTCCAGGCCCGCAACGACCAGGACGGCTCGATCGGCATCCGCTGTTCATGCCAGGCGGCGATCTGCGGTTCCTGCGGCGTGCGCATCAACGGCAAGTCCCGCCTCGCCTGCAACACCAAGATCGGCGAGGCCGCGGAGACGGCCGAGAAGCGCGGCACCGGCGCGATCGTCGTCGAGCCGATGGGCAACATGCCCGTGCTGAAGGACCTGATCGTGGACATGGACGCCGTGCACTGGAAGAAGGTCCAGCGCGTCGTGCCCTGGCTCCTGCCGGCCGGCGAGCCGCCCGAGCGCGAGTACATCGTGCCCGCCGAGGCGATGATCGACGTCACGCAGTCGATGGCCTGCATCCACTGCGGCGCCTGCGTGTCGGCCTGCCTCTCGCTGGAGGTGGATCCCGAGTTCGTCGGCCCCGCCGCGCTCGCCAAGGCCTACCGCTTCGTGGGCGACCCGCGCGACGCCCAGGCGGAGGAGCGGCTGCGCGACCTCGCCGAGGACCCGCACGGCATCTACGACTGCACCCACTGCTTCGCCTGCGTGGAGGTCTGCCCCAAGGACGTCGCGCCGATGAACCAGATCATGCGGCTGCGCCGGCGCGCCACGAGCGACTACGGCATCAAGGACTCGAACAGTGGCTACGGCCACGAGCACGCCTTCGTGAACCTGATCGAGAAGTACGGCACGCTGCACGAGTCGCAGCTCCTGCCGCGCTCGTTCGGCCAGGGCAGCCTGATCCGGTCGCAGCTCGACCCGCACTCGCTCAAGCAGCTCGCGGCCTCGTTCCCGACGGTCGTCAACGGGCTGAAGTCCGGCAAGGTCTCGCCCGTCGCGGCGCTGGTCCACCACAAGCTGCCGGACCAGGACCAGGTGCGCCGGATCTTCCATGAGATCGAGTCCAAGGGCGAGCGGCTGGAACTGAACCTGTACATCGTCGGCGAAGGCGACATCGAGCCCGAGGAGGACGAGTGAGCATCAAGGTCGCCTACTGGCCGGGCTGTGTCTCGCGCGGCTTCACGCCCGAGCTGCACGGCTCGATGGCCGCGGTCGCCCCCAAGCTCGACCTCGAGATGGTGGAGCTGGACCGCGCCAACTGCTGCGGCGCCGGCGTGATCGCCGAGCACAACCAGGAGCTCGTGGACAGCCTGAACGCGCGCACCTTCGCGTTGGCCCAGGGTGTCGACGGCGCGCTCGGCATGATGAACATCTGCTCCACCTGCCAGGGCGCCCAGTCCGAGTGCCAGCAGCGGCTCGACGCGGACACCTCCTACCGCGAGCACATCAACACCAACATCGCGCCCGAGGGCCTGTCCTACCGCAAGGACTCGGGCTGGTGGAACAAGAACTTCCTCTGGCTGCTCGTGGAGGAGATGGGTCTCGACGCGCTGCGCGAGCGTGTGGTGCGGCCGCTCGACGGCCTGCGCGTGGCCCCCTTCTACGGCTGCTACATCGTGCGCCCCCAGTCGCGCCTCGGGTACGACCAGTACCCCGAGCGCGACAGCTACCTCGAGATGGTCATCGAGGCGCTCGGCGCCACGTCGGTGGACTACGCCGGCAAGCACAAGTGCTGCGGCTTCCCGCTGATCACGATGAACAAGACCACCTCGCTGCGCCAGGCGGGCAGGCACGTGGCGGACGCGATCGACGCCGACGCCGACTGCATGGTCACACCCTGTCCGCTCTGCCACCTGAACCTGGACCTGCAGCAGCCGGACGCCGCGAAGTACGTGGAGCGCGATCTGGGCCTGTCGGTGCTCCACCTGCCGCAGCTCGTGGGCCTCGCCCTCGGGCTCGAGCCCAAAGAGCTCGGCATGACCAAGCACGTGGTGAAGACCAACGACGTGCAGCGCAAGGTCGCCGCGCTCGCGGCCGCCGTCTAGCTCGGCAGCAGCGTGACGAGCGTCCCATCGGGGGCGCCCAGCAGAGCCTCGCTCGCCATCCCGAGGAAGAGGCCGTGCTCGACCACGCCCGTCTGCGCCTTGAGGGCGGCGCCGAATGCAGCCAGGTCGCCCTCGGGCGGCAGCGCGCAGTCGAGGATCAGGTGGCCCTCGTCGGTCACGAAGGGCTCGCCGTCGTCGCGGGTGCGCAGGTCGGCCTCGGCCACCAGGCCGTCCAGCAGCCGCCCGGCGGTGGAGCGCCAGCCGAAGCGCACCACCTCGACGGGCACGCGGCGGGTCTCCCCCAGGCGCTCGACGCGCTTGTCGGTCTCCGCCACCACCACGAAGCGGCGCGCCGCGGCCACCACGAGCTTCTCGCGCAGCAACGCTCCGCCGCCGCCCTTGATCAGCCCCAGCCGGGCGTCCACCTCGTCGGCGCCGTCGATCGCCAGGTCGAGCGTGCCGGCGTCGTCGAGCCGAACGTGCTCGATGCCCGCCTCGATCACCAGCTCCTCCGTGCGCGTGGACGCGGCCACAACCCTCAGCGGCAGCTCGCCCGGCCAGCGCTCGCGCAGCGCCTCGATCACCTTCCAGACCGCTCGTCCGGAACCCAGACCGATCGTGGTGCCGGGCTCGACCCGCTCGGCGGCCGCCGCTGCCGCGACCCGGCGCGCGGCGTCCTTGGGATCGGTCACGCCGCGCATCCTACGCCGCGGCGTGGCCGAAAAGACCTCCAGAACGAGAAAACCGACCGGGTGGGCCGGTCGGCTTCTCGCTTTGCTAGGCGTACCCCAATTCCGCCCTGTGAAAGTCTCTGTCCCTAGCTCCCTGCTGTGCAGTTCGTCCTTGACTGCGTGACTGAATGGTGCCCGCCTAACCCGTTTCCTACATCCCCTCGGACGAGTGATTTGTGGGTGATCTTTCGAGGTAGGGCAGGGGGACGAACGAGTTAGGAGCGGGGGGAGCCATGGGGGGAGGAACACCTCACCCGCCATCCCCCCTGATCGGTACACTGCCGGGGGATGCCTGCGGGGGTAAAGGTCGTGGCCGGGGAGTTCGAGGACCTGGTGCAGGTGGGCCTGCGCCAGTTCATCACTGAGGATCCGAACCTCGACCTCGTGGCCGCGGAGGTTCCGCTGACTGAGCTGAGCGAGGCCGTGGAGCAACACTCGCCCGCGGTTGTGCTGCTCAACTTCGGCTCGCTGCCCTCACCGGCCACCGTGCACCAGCTGCACGAGCGCCACCCTGACACGCGGATCGTGGTGCTGGCCAACCGGCCGACCGCGGCCGAGTGCAACCAGATGCTGTCCTTCGGCGCCACGGCCTGCATCTCGAAGGAGACGCAGGGGCGCGACATCATCAACGCGATCCACCTCGCCTCGCGCGGGATGCACGTGCTGCCGCGCTCGGCGGCCGAGGGGATGATGAATCAGGGCGGCATGGCCCGCCCGGGGCCCGACCTGCTCACCACGCGCGAGGCGAACGTGCTCGAGCTGCTGCAGGAGGGCCGCACCAACGCCGAGATCGCCCACACGCTCTCGATCGGGGTCGAGACCGTGCGCACGCACGCGCGCAACATCTACCGCAAGCTGGGCATCTCGTCTCGCCGCGACCTGGCGTCACTCAGCGCGGCGCGCCGATAGCGGCGAGCTAGGCCGCCGGCGCCGAGCGCAGCAGGTTGCGCTCGTAGAGCAGCTCCGCCACCTGCACCGCATTGGTGGCGGCGCCCTTGCGCAGGTTGTCGCCCACCACCCAGAGGTTCAGGCAGCGCTCGTGCGAGGGGTCGCGGCGGATGCGGCCGACGAGCACGTCGTCGCGGCCGGCGGCGTCGATCGCCAGCGGGTAGAGGCCGTTCGCCGGGTCGTCGATCACCACGAGGCCGGGCGCGGAGGCCAGCAGCTCGCGACACTCCTCCGGCGACAGCGGCGTCGCGCGTCTGCACGTTGATCGACTCCGAGTGGCCCGTGTAGACGGGCACGCGCACGCAGGTGGCGGAGATGCCGATGTCGTCGGTGCCGAGGATCTTGCGCGTCTCGGCCATCATCTTGCGCTCCTCGGTGGTGTAGTCGTCGCCGTCCTTGAACTTCTCCACCTGCGGCAGCACGTTGAAGGCGATCTGGTGCGGGTAGACGCTCGGCGGCTTCAGCTCGTCGGCCTCGAGGATGGCCAGCGCCTGGTCGTGCAGCTCCTCCACCGCGCGCTGGCCGGTGCCCGACACCGACTGGTAGGTGGAGACCACGAGCCGCTCGATGCCGACGGCGTCGAGGATCGGCTTGAGCGCGACGACCATCTGCATGGTCGAGCAGTTCGGGTTGGCGACGATGCCGCGGTGACCCTCGAGCGCCTCGGGGTTGACCTCCGAGACGACGAGCGGCACGTGGTCGTACATGCGCCAGAAGGAGGAGTTGTCCACCACGGTGGCGCCGGCTTCCGCGAAGCGCGGCCCCCACTCCTCGCTGGTGCCGGAGCCCGCCGAGAAGAGCGCGATGTCGAAGCCCTGGATCGACTCCGCGGTGAGCGGCTGGACCACGAGCTCGAGCTCGCCCCAGTCGATCTTGCGCCCGGCGGAGCGCTCGGAGGCGAAGGCCACGACCTCGTCGGCGGGGAACGAGCGCTCGCGCATGACGCCGAGCATCGTGGAGCCCACGGCGCCGGTGGCGCCCACCACGGCGACCCTCACGACCACCGGCCGTGTCGCCGCTCACGTCCTCGAGCGCACGACCCTGGTCGAGCTCGAAGGCGGCG
This sequence comes from uncultured Thermoleophilaceae bacterium, assembly GCA_963729205.1. Classification (GTDB taxonomy): domain Bacteria; phylum Actinomycetota; class Thermoleophilia; order Solirubrobacterales; family Thermoleophilaceae; genus JAICJR01. Next base: position 14,852 of record CAVSNA010000032.1, on the reverse strand, counting down.
CCAGGCCTTGACCGCCGTCACGACGTCGTCCTCGCGGATGACGCAGGAGATCTTGATCGGGGAGGTGGAGATCATCTCGATGTTGATGCCGGCTTCGCCGAGCACGGTGAACGCCTTGGCGGCGACGCCGGGATGGCTCTTCATTCCAGCGCCGACCAGCGAGACCTGCCCCATCGCGGGGTCGGTGACGATGTCGCCGAACCCGAGCTCATCCTTGATCGCGTCGAGCCGCTCGCGGGCGAGCACGAGGTCGGCGCGCGGGACCGTGAACGACATGTCCGCGCCGTGGCCCTCGGTCTCGGGCTCGTTCTGGATGATCATGTCGACGTTGACGTTCGCCTCGGCCAGCGCGGTGAACACGCGGCCGGCGACGCCGGGCATGTCGGGCAGGCCGGTGAGCGTGACGCGCGCCTCGTCGGTCGAGTGCGTGACCGCGGTGACCAGCGGCCGCTCCATGGTCTCCTGCTCGGTCAAGACGTAGGTCCCCGGTCCGTCCTCGAAGCTCGATCGGCAGTGGATTCGCACGCCGTGGTTGCGTGCGTACTCGACGGAGCGTAGCTGGAGCACCTTCGCGCCGGACGCCGCCATCTCGAGCATCTCCTCGAACGAGACGTACGCGGAGCTTGCGCGCTCCGGGCACGATGCGCGGGTCGGCGCTGTAGACGCCCGAGACGTCGGTGTAGATCTCGCAGAGGTCGGCGCCGAGCGCCGCGGCCAGTGCCACGGCCGTGGTGTCGGAGCCGCCGCGGCCGAGCGTCGTCACGTCGGACGCGCGTGCGACACGCCCTGGAAGCCCGGCCACCAGCACGACCTTGCCGTCGTCGAGCGCGCTGCGGATGCGGTCGGCGCGCACCTCGATGATGCGGGCCTTGGTGTGCGAGGTGTCGGTGACGATGCCCGCCTGGGAGCCGGTGAGCGAGATGGCCTCGTGGCCGAGGTCGTTGATCACCATCGCCGCCAGCGCGCAGGAGATGCGCTCGCCGGTGGAGAGCAGCATGTCCATCTCGCGCGGGTGCGGGCGCTCGGAGACCTCGTGGGCCATCGCCACCAGCTCGTCGGTGGTCTTGCCGCGGGCGGACAGGACGGCCACCACGCGGCGGCCCTCCTCGCGGGCGGCGACGATCCGGCGGGCGGCGCGCTTGATGCGCTCGGCGTCCGCCACGGAGGTGCCGCCGAACTTCATCACCACGGTCTCTGCGAGTGCTGGAGCGGCGTCGGGCATGGCCGCTGAAAGATAGCTTTCGGCCCTTGCGCAGACCGAACTACCGCCGGCGCCGGGTGGTGGCCGTGCTCGTCATGCTGGTCATCGCGGCGGCGGTGGTGTCGGCGGCGAAGCGCGTGTCGCGCGAGTCGGGCTCCTCGTCCACGGCGCTAGCAGCCGGCGGCGATCGCCAGCGCGGGACCGCCGGGGCAGCGCTCCTTCCTCGCGCGCGTGGTGCCGGCGCCGCCCTCGCAGAGCAGCGGCCCGCTGGTGCCGAGCAGCGTGACCGACCTCGCCAAGCGCATGCCGATCGAGCGCAAGGTGGCCCAGCTGTTCCTGGTCGGCTTCTCCGGCACGGGCAGCCGGCGCGCCGGTGTTCGGCGACCTCGCGCAGCTCGACCTGGGCGGCCTGGTGTTCCAGTCCGGCAACTACGCGATCCGCAGCAGCTCGCCGAGCTCACCGCCTTCGCCACCCAGGTGTCGCGGCGCCACGGGCACGTGCCGCCGTGGCTCCTGACGATCCAGGATGGGGGCAAGCTCTCCGGCGCTGCGCGGCCTGCCGCCGGCCGACTCGCCCGGCGACCTCGACCGTCGGTGGCGCAGGCCCGCAGCGAGGCCACGCAGACCGCCCGCTCGCTGCACACGCTCGGGATCAACGGGCGTGCTGGGACCCGACCTGGACGTGGACACCGATCCGGGCGGCCCGTACACCGACGTGGCCTACTCGTCCGACCCGAACGAGGTGGGCCAGTTCGGCGTGGCGACCGTACGGGCCTTCGCGCGGCAGAAGATGCTCACGGTGGTGAAGCACTTCCCCGGCCTCGGGGCCGCGACGCAGTCCACCGACGACGGCGCGGCCGAGGTGGGGCTCGTCGCTGGACGCGCTCGCAACCCGCGACCTGGTGCCGTTCAAGGCCGCCCTCGACGCCGGCTCGCTGGGCGTGATGCTCGGCCACGGCCTCTACGCCAGCGACCAGTTCGCCACGCCCGCGTCCGCAGTCGAGCGCGCTGGCCACGGACCTGCTCCGCGACAACCTCCGCTTCCACGGGATCGCCGTGACCGACGATCTCGAGGCGAGCGCCATCAGCGACACGCAGAAGGCGCCGGACGCCGCCGTGGCCTCGCTGAAGGCCGGGGCGGACATGCTCTACATCTCGGGACCGCGCGCCGACCAGACGCGCCGCCTACAACGCCGTGCTGAACGCGGCCCGCAGCGGGCAGATCCCGGCCGGCCGGATCGACGAGGCCGTGCTGCGCATCCTGTCCGTGAAGCAGGCGCTCGGGCTGATCAGATAGCGCGCTAGAGCTCGCGCCGGCCGCGCAGGGCCTTGCCCAGCGTGATCTCGTCGGCGTACTCGAGGTCGGCGCCCACGGGCAGCCCGCTGGCGAGCCTCGTGACCGCGACGTCCGGCGCGCGCTCGCGCAGCTCCTCCGCGATGTAGAGCGCCGTGGCCTCGCCGGTGGTGGTCGAGTTGGTGGCCACCACCACCTCGCGCACCCCGCCGCCCTCCACGCGCCCGAACAGCTCGGCCACGTGGATGTCCTCGGGGTCCACGCCGTCGATCGGCGACAGCGCGCCGCCGAGCACGTGATAGCGGCCGTGGAACTCGTTGCGTGCGCTCGATCGGGATCACGTCGCTCGGCTCCTCCACGACGCAGATCAGCGCGCCGTCGCGCCGCTCGTCCTCGCAGATGCGGCAGCGCGGCCCCACCGCGAGGTTGAAGCAGGTCTCGCAGAGCCCGACGGTCGCCTTCACCTCGCGGATGGCGTCCGCAAGCGCCAGCGCCTCCTCGTCCGAGGCGCGCAGCACGTGGAAGGCGAGCCGCTGCGCGGTGCGCTGGCCGATGCCGGGCAGGCGCCCGAGCTCGGTGATGAGCCTGTTGACGGGTGGTGCGAACAAGGACGGTGAGGTTAGCCGCGCGTGCGGCCGGTGAGCTCGAAGTCGAGCGTCACCCAGGGCGCGCGCGCCAGCGCGGCATGCAGCTCGGCGTCGTCCCCGTAGCGGGCGCTCAGGCGGCGACCCTCGGCGCGCACGCGCACGCCCTCCGCCTCGAACGGCCACGGGTCGAGCTCGGCGCGTCCGTCGCCCAGCGGCGCGCAGCTCGATGCTGGCGAGGCCGTCCGCGACCGGGACGTCCGTGCAGCTCGGTGGCCGGCCAGCCGAGGCAGAGGCCCAGCGAGAGGCTGTCCCAGGCCCAGATCAGTTGTTGGTTGCGGCGCACCTCGTCGCGGTCGGCTCCGAGCGAGGCGATCAGCTCCTCCTGGAGGGCGTGCTGGGAGTCCATGAACGCCTGCTTGAGGGCGGGGTCCGCCCCCTCGGGCCAGAAGCGCTCGTAGAGCGCCGTGCCGTGCATCGACACGAGCAGCGCGGCGTAGCGGCTCTGGGCGTACATGCGGGTCGCGGCGCCCGACCAGAGCTCGAGCTTCGGCTCGATCGGCAGCTCGAGGAAGGTGTAGGGCAGCCCGGTGTCGGGGTTGAGGCTGGGCCGCGTGTCCCACATCGCCCAGCCGATGTCGTGCTGCTCGGCGCCGAGGCAGACCTCCTCCCACGGCTCCACCGCCCCGAAGCGCTCGTTGCCCCAGGCGCGCGCCAGCTGCCCGGACAGCCAGGCATGCGACGCCTGGCCGATCGCGATCGCCGAGCCGTCGTCCTCGAGCCGGATCAGCATGGGACGCCCATGCGGGCGCGGGCCCGCGTCAGCCCGCGGCGCCGGGTAAGCCGGGCGCCGGGCGCGACCGTGCCGGCAGCAACGCGAGGATCAGGTAGAGCCACCACCGCGCCGGCGAGCAGCCCGAACATGATCGCGGTGACGGTGTCGATCTTCACCACGGACACGAGCCCGAGCACGCTGGCCACCGCCATCAGCACGGCCGCGGGAATCGTGTGCAAGAGCGCCAGCGCCGCCACCGCCAGCACGAGGAGCACGAGCGCGGCGACCGCCAGGGCCAGCAGGCTGTGCTGCTTGTGCGTGACGCAGGAGCCGGTGTTGCAGGGCCCGATGCCCAGCCCGAGCGCGGCCGACCAGATCGTGGGCGGCAGCAGAACGAGAGCAGACCACCGACAGGAGGCGGTCCGCCCTCGTGCGCGAGAACAGCAGCCACCCGACCGGGATCGTGACCAAGCAGCCGAAGAAGAAAACGACCCACCCCATACGCGGCAGTGTAATTCGCCCGCGCGCGTCGTGATCCTGCCTGGGGGACTAGAGAGCCGGGCAGGCCGAGGCCGCCCAGGCCGCCAAGGGCATCGAGGCCGCCCATGGCGCCGCCGAGACGGCTCTCCTGGAGCTCCTGGGCGGAGCGAATGGCCTCGTTGGTGGCGGCGAGCACCATGTCCTGGAGCAGCTCCACGTCCTCGGGATCGACGGCCTGGGGGTCGATCACGACCTCCTTCAGCTCCAGCGCGCCGGTGATCTTCACGGTCACCATCCCGCCGCCCGCGCTGGCCTCGACCACCTCGGACTTGAGTGCCTCCTGCGCCTTGGCCATGTCGGCCTGCATCTGCTGGACCTGGCGCATCATCTGGTTCATGTTCGGCTGCTTGGGCATCGCGCTCACTCCTCGTGGTCGAGAACCTCGGTGGCCCCGAAGTCCTGCGTGAGCCGCTCGAGCAGCTCTTCTTCGCTGAGGCCGGACAGGTTCTGATCGGCCTTCCTCGGCGCCCTCGCCTTCGCGCAGCTCGTAGACCAGCTCGAGCGAGTGGCCCGTGAGGCCGCGCAGCGCGGTGACGAGCAGGCCGCGGTTGGCCTCCGCCTTCTTCTTCGTAGAACGCAGCGCCCTCGGCGAAGGCGACCGTGAGGCGCTCGCCCTCCAGCTCGACGGGACGCGCGTCGGCCAGCAGGGCGCCCACCATCCCGTTTTCCGTGCGCACGGTCTCCACGGCCGTGGGCCAGAGGGTGCGCAGCTGCTCCAGGTCGATCGGCGGGGCGGCCGCGGGATCGGGCTGCGGCTCTGACTCGGGCTCGGGCTCCGGCTCCGCCACCGCCGTGGACACGACCGCCGCCGTGGCGGCCGCTTCGGCGCGCGCGGCGGCGCGCTCGGGAGGCGTTGCCGCCGCCCGCGGGGGCTCGGGTGCGGCCGCCTCGGGCTCGGTCCGGCGCTCCGGCTGGGGCGCCACCTCGGGCGGCGTCTGGGGCTCGGGCCGCGCGGGCGCGCGCCCGCCGGCCGACTGCTCGAGCCGTTCCACGCGTGCCATCAGCGCCTGCAGCGAGCCGTCGGACTGGGGCTGGGTGGCCTTCAGCAGCGCGATCTCGAGCTGGATGCGAGGGTCCGACCCGTCCTTCACGGCGCTGAGCGCGGCGGCCAGCAGGTCGATCGCCCGCAGCACCTCGGCCTGGGAGATCCGCTCGGCCTGCGACTGCAGGCGATCGGTGTGCTCGGCCGTGACCGCGAACGACTCCGGCACGTCCCCGAGGGTCTGCACTACGAACAGGTGGCGCAGGTGAGCGGCCAGCTCGCGCATGAACTGGGTGAGGTCGCGCCCCGAGGCCGACAGGCGCTCGACCGCCATCAGAGCGGCCTTCGCGTCGTGGTCGGCCAGCGCCTCGGCGGCGTCGAGGATCAACTCGGCATCCGCCACGCCCAGCACCTCGAGCACGTCCTCGAGCTTCACCTGCTGGCCGCCGTAGGTCACGAGCTGCTCGAGCGTGCCGAGCGCGTCGCGGAAGCTGCCGGTGGCGGAGCGGGCGATCATCGTGACCGCCGGATCGGGGATCTCGATGCCCTCCTCGGCCGCCACCTTGCGCAGCACCCCGGCGATCTGCTGCAGCGACGGGCGGTGGAAGTCGAAGCGGTGGCAGCGGTCCACGATCGTGGCGGGCACCTTGTGCGCCTCGGTGGTGGCGAGCACGAACACCACGTGCGCGGGCGGCTCCTCGAGCGTCTTCAGGAACGCGTTCCAGGCCGACGGGGAGAGCATGTGGGCCTCGTCCAGGATGTAGACGCGCCGGGCGCCGCCCATCGGCGCGAGCGCCACGTTCTCGCGCAGCTCGCGGATGTCGTCGACGGAGTTGTTCGAGGCGGCGTCCATCTCCACGACGTCGAGCGAGGTGCCGCGGGCGATGGCCAGGCAGGCCGGATCGTCCGGCGAGAAGTCGGTTCGCGGGCCCCCCTCCGAGTTCAGCGCGCAGGCCAGCAGCTTGGCCATGCTGGTCTTGCCGGTGCCGCGCGAGCCCACGAACAGGTAGGCGTGGTGCACCTTGTCGAGCTCGATCGCGTTGCGGAGCGTGCGGACGATGTGCTCCTGCCCCACGACGTCCTCGAACGTGCGGGGGCGGTGGCGACGGTACAGAGACAGCATGCGCGGTTCATCCTAGAGATAGGCGCGGAGTCCACAGTCCACGGTCCACAGTTCACAGGCTCGAGCCAGCGCAACTGCCAACTGCCAGACTGCTCTAGGTTCCCGGCCATGGTGCGCCGGAGGCTGTCTGTCCGACCCGCTCGCCGCGGGCTCGTCGCGCTCGCTGTCTTCGCCTTCTTCGGGCGGGCGTTCCTGAACTACGACACGTTCTACTCGCTGCTCTGGGGCGGGGACCTCGCGCACGGGCGCACGCCCGACTACCGGGTGCCGTTCGCGCCCACCCCCCATCCGCTGGCGATGCTGGTGGGCATCCCGGCGTCGCTGTTCGGGAACGCGGGCGAGGGCGTGATGCTGGCGATCGTGATCCTGGGGATCGGCGCGCTGGTGCTGGGGATCTTCCGCCTCGGCCAGCAGCTGTTCTCCTGGCAGGTGGGGCTGCTCGCCGCGCTGATCGTGGCCACCCGGCAGCCGTTCCTCAACTACGGGATCCGCGGCTACGTGGACCTGGTGGAGATCGCGCTCGTGGTGTGGGCGGGGGTGCTCGAGGCGCGGCGTCCGCGGCGGGGCTGGCCGGTGCTCGTGCTGCTCGGGCTGGCCGGGCTGCTGCGGCCGGAGGCCTGGCTCTACGCGGGCGCGTACTGGCTCTGGCTGTTCCCCTCGCGCGACTGGCCGGCCCGGATCAAGCTGGCGGCGCTGGTGGCGGCCGCGCCGCTCGCGTGGGGCTTCAGCGACCTGGCGATCACCGGCGACTTCCTCTGGTCGCTGCACGGCACCCACGACCTGGCCTCCGAGCTGGAGCGGCAGACCGGGCTCGTGAACGTGGTGAAGACGGCGCCGCGGCGGCTCGGGGAGATCCTGCGCCTGCCCGAGCTGCTGGCCGCCGTGGTCGGATTCGTGTTCAGCCTGCTCTGGCTGCGGCGCCGTGCGGCGCTGCCCGCGGCCGTGGTCGTGCTGAACGGGCTGGCCTTCTGCGCCTTCGGCATCGCGGGGCTCTCGCTGCTTGGCCGCTACCTGTTCCTCGCGGGCGCGATGCTCGCGCTCTTCACCGCGGTGGCGTGCCTCGGCTGGATGGAGCTCCCGGTGGGCGCTCAGGGGCGGTCGCTGTGGCGCGTGGTGGGACTCGTGGCGCTGGCCGGCATCGTGGTGTTCTTCCCCGCCCAGCAGGTCCACCGGCTCACCGCGCTGCGCACCGACATCCGCAACCGCGACCGCGTGCAGTCGGACCTGCGCAAGGTCGCCCAGACCACCGCAGGCCAAGGCCGTGCTGCGCGCCTGCGGTCCGGTGTTCGTGCCGAACCACCGCCCGGTGCCGCTGCTCGCCTACTGGGCGGACATCAGGCCGCAGTCGATCGCCACCCGCCAGCCCGGCGCGCGGGCGATCGCGGCGGCGTGGTGGTGCTGCCCGCGAACGCCGAGGTGCAGAAGCTGTCGATCCTCGACCCGCACGAGCCGATCCCGCTCGACCTGCGGGCGCCGGCCGGCTACCGCGTGGTGAGCCGCAACCGCTCGTGGCTGCTGTACGCCGGGCCCGCTTGCCGCCCGGCGTAAGGAAATGGACCGTGCACCCCTCTTCGAAATCGGTCTCCGGGCGTGCCCGCCGGTCTCGGACTACTGCCAGGCTTCCCCGTGGCGCATGGGCGGTACCGCTTAAGGCTGCTTCCTTCCGGACCTGACCTGGTTCACAGCCGTCCACCGCACGGGACCTGGCCATCGACGCCCTTGGCCGGCGTACTGACCCCGAAGGCTCAACCCCTCCAAGGGGAATTCAGCCTCGCTAGAGCGGATTGCGAGTGCAGGGCACCGCTACCTCCCCGCCTAGCACGGTCCGTCGCGAAGCCTAGCGCCGCGCGGGCGCTTGGACCAGTCTCGCTCTAGATGGCCCAGCCGCTGGCGATCGCCTCAGCGAGCGCCCCGGCCAGCTCATCCGACGGCTTCGGCGTCGGGAAACGACGCACGATCGCCTGTATCTCTGTGTGGGCCAGCCCGAACTCCCTCGCTGCACGCAGCATCGCGAGGTACAGCGAGGCAGGGTTGGCGGACGGCCCCTCTGGCAGCTCCCGTTCCATTCCGGGGCTATACCCACTGCCGCCTTCTTCTATCCGAGAACCGTTCGTAGGTCCTAGACTTGCGGACTCTCCCGGGCGCGTAGCTCAGTGGGAGAGCGCTCGCTTCACACGCGAGAGGTCGCTGGTTCGAAACCAGCCGCGCCCATGAAGGCCCGCGCACAGCCGAGATCGCTTTCGAACCAGTCGCGCCCATCCAGGCCTGCTGGTTCGAACCAGCGACGTCGCTCGCCTTCCAGGCTCGCATCCGGTTCGAAACCAGCCGCGCCCATCCAGGCCTGCTGGTGCGAACCAGCGACGTCGCTCGCCTTCCAGGCTCGCATCCGGTTCGAAACCAGCCGCGCCTACATCCAGGCCTGCTGGTGCGCAACCAGCGACGTCGCTCGCCTTCCAGGCTCGCATCCGGTTCGAAACCAGCCGCGCCCATCCAGGCCTGCTGGTGCGAACCAGCGACGTCGCTCGCCTTCCAGGCTCGCATCCGGTTCGAAACCAGCCGCGCCCATCCAGGCCTGCCGGAGCTATCGCCGGCCTACCGCAGCGTCACGGGCCCAGGTCAGCGCCACGCGGCAACGCGGCCAGCGAGTTGTCCGGGACGGTGCGCACGTGGCGCCAGGGAAGGCATCGCGAGTCCATGGCCGCCGGGCTCGTGACCCATCTCAGTTGCTGGTTCTGGACGAGATAGACCTTTGGATCGTGCTGCTCCTTGATGAGCGTGCCGTCTATCGGAATCGTGCGGAGCTTCGCTGTGCCACCCGGGGGAATGACACCGACATGACTCCAGTCGAAGCCAAGTGCGAAGAGCGTCGGCGGGTCGGGAATCCAGAACTTCGCACCTCCGTAGACGACGTACACCTCGGGGCGGTTCCATTCGCGTAGCGCCGTGCCGTCCACCGGGGTGGAGGGAAGTTGGGCGAAGGGAACGGCGGCGATGGGATCGAACGCATCCAAGTAGCGGATGCCGTTGATGACGAGTGTGTCATCCGCGACGAAGTCCGTTCCTCCGAAGACGACACGAAAGCCCGCGCCGTCTCGCATGAGAGTGCGGTCGGGAAATGCGACAAGCGGATAGGCCGGTTGGGGAGTCTGGTTTCCCCACCGGCCGCTGCCGACTGTGTCCGAAAACCACGAGAACGTCACCGTGCAGCCGCCCCAGAAGTCCCAGAAGTCCTGCGGCGGGAAGCTGTAGAGGGCCGTTCTCCCGCGCGGCCAGGCGAAATATCTGCACAGCACCAACGTGTCCGTGCCCGTGCCACAAGCCCGTCCTGGCCCCCACGCCCTACGAATGTTCATCGACGACGCCAGGCCGAGGCCGGCGCTGCCGATCCTGTCCGCAAACGAGTTGTTGAAGATGTTCCAGGCTTGGATCTCCTTGCCCTCGGTCAGGGTCGAGGAGAACACGATCGTCATCTGGCAGCTGGAGAGGGCGGGAGTGCGCGCGACGGTGACCATCGATCCCGTCCCATGCAAGCGCGTATCCATAGCTGTATGGACCCGGTCCGGGCGTCCGACGCGGGTCGAGAACGGGGTAGATGCTGCTGGGATCGAGGTAATTGGTGGTGACGCAGACGGTCACTTCGCAGTCTCCCTGGGCGCCATGCGCTCCCGAACGAACTCTCGAATGAGATGGTGCAGTTCCTGCTCTGCGTCCGAGTCGAGCTGAAGGCCGTGCAAGGCCACTTGAATGTCTGAGTCACGGCCGGAATCCCGCGGCGCTTGGGTCCGTGTCTTCTCTTCGGCGGCGGAAGCCCGACGGCGCATGAATCCGTCAACGAGCAGCGCGAGGTCTTCGGCCAGGCCCATGGCAGCGGGATCCGAGACGGCATCACCAGCGACAGAGATCCGAATCGGGACGTCGTCGGCCGTGGCGAAGGGAACCGTTGCCTCGAGCTGATCGAAGCTGCCCACGGTTCCGTCCAGCGGAATGGCCTCGTCAGAGTGAGCCACGAGACCGCCTCCTTTCGGCCAATTGGAGGATGGGTTCCGACTCGCACCGCATCGTATCGCGATGCGAGCGCGCTCTCGAGTGATTCCGGGATGATCGATCGTGTGCGGGTCCTGTTTTCCTGCCGACCGCTGACCGGTCACCTGTATCCGCTGGTGCCGCTTGCCCGGGCCGCGGCGGCGGCTGGCCATGAGGTCGCCTTCGCGACGGCCGAACCTGCGCTGTCGGATGCGCGGGGTCATGGCTTCGCGGCGTTTTCGGCGGGGCAGGGCAGCGAGGCTCGCGAGGCATTCGTGCGAACCCTCCGGATCTCCGCGCGCTCGCGCCGGAGGAGCATCGCGCGGTGTTCTTCACGCAGCTGTTCGTCGGAGTCGAACTGGCGCCGCGCCTTCGTGACCTCAGCGCGATCATCGAGCGCTGGACGCCGGATGTGATCGTCCATGAAGTCGCCGAGCCGGCCGCACCGATTGCGGCCACCGTGGCCGGGCTGCCCTATGTGACCAGTGGCTTTGGGCCGTTGCTCTCGCCCGCGATCGCGGCGCAGGTCGGTCGAGCGGCCGCGCCGCACTGGCGTGCGGCGGGCCTTGTGCCGCATCCGCGCGGCGGGCTCTACGAGCACCTCTACTTCGACCCCTGCCCGCCTGCGCTGCAACTGGCCGCGATCCACGACGTGCCGGCGGTCCCGGTGCGCGTGACGCCGCTGCCACGGCGCGCTCCGCCAGCGCGCATCCCGCGACGGTCTATGTCACCTTCGGCACCCTGTGGAACCGTGACCTCGACGCCTTCCGAGTGGTCCTCGCGGCCCTCTCCGCGCACCCGGTCGACGTCGTCGTCACGCTCGGTGCCGACGGCGATCCCGCCGCGCTCGGCGCTCAGCCCGACAACGTCCACGTTCACCGCTTCATCCCGCAGGCCGAGCTGCTTCCGCGCTGCGATGCCGTGATCGCCCATGGCGGCGCAGGGACGATGCTCGGAGCTCTCGCTCACGGCCTCCCGCTGCTGCTGCTGCCCCAAGGCGCCGACCAGCACTACAACGCAGAGCGCGTCGTCGCTGCCGGCGCCGGACTGAGCCTCGCACCCGCGCAGGCCACGAGCGCCACCATCGCGCGCGCCATCGACACGCTGCTCGGCGACGCGCGACTGCGCGCCGGCGCACAGCGGGTCGCCGCCGAGATCGCCGCCATGCCTGGACCCGACACCGGCGTTGCACACCTGCAGGCGCTCACCCATCCGCTGGCGACGGAGTGACAACCCGCCGTGCGCGATCATTCGCCGCGGTGAGCATCGAACGCGCCTTGACGGGGCAGTGGTCGTTTCCCCGCACCGACGACGAGGCGGCGCGGGTCGTCTATGTCACCGGCCACCGCAACCCGGACACGGACTCGATCGCGTCCGCGATCGGCTACGCGGAGTTGAAGGGGCGGATCGACCCGGGCACGCAATACGTGCCCGTGCGTCTCGGCGAGCTGAACACCCAGACCCGCTGGGCGCTCGAGCGCAGCGGGGCGACAGCGCCCGAGTACCTGCCGCACGTGTTCCTTCGCGTGTGCGACGTGATGCGCACCGACTTCCCCACCGCGGGCGTGGACGAGCCGGTGCGGGCCGTCGGGCTGGCGATGGCCGCGAGCGACCTGGACCTCATGCCGATCGTCGACGACGGCGGGGCACTCGCGGGTGTGATGACCGAGCGGGCGTTGGCGCGCCGCTACATCCGCGAGTCACGCGAGGTGTCGAGCCTCGTGGACACGCCGACCAGCGTGAGCGCGGTGGTCAGCGTGCTCGAGGGCAGCCGGGTGGCGGGCGAGGACCGCGCCGTCGCCGGGCGGGTGTGGGCCCAGTCGATGGACCCCGGCACGGCGAGCCGTATCTCCGAGGGTGACGTGGTGGTGGTCGGCGACCGCCCCGACGCTCAGCGGCTCGCGATCGAGAACGGCGCCGCGCTCCTGATCACGAGCAACGGCAGCGTGCCGGGAGAGGAGATCCTGGCGCTGGCCGAGCAGCGGGGGACCGCGGTGGTTTCCTCGCCGCTTGACACCTACGTGTCCGCGCGCATGGTCACGCTCGCCGCGCCCTGCCACGGGCTGATGGACGCCGAGCCGCTCACGGTCGGCCCCGACGACCTCGTTGGCGAGATCGCCGAGCAGGTCAAGGACGTGCACTACCGTGCCGCCGTGGCCGTCGACACGGCACGCCGCCCGATCGGCATCGTGACCCGCTCCGACCTGGTCGGGCCCGCGCCCCGCCGCGTCCTGCTAGTGGATCATGCGGAGGCAGCCCAGAGCGTGCGCGGTATCGAGGAGGCGGAGATCGTCGAGATCCTCGACCACCACCACATCGGGTCGATCGAGACGCACATACCCGTGACCGCCACCTTCGACCCGGTCGGCTCGACCGCCACACTCGTGGCCCAGCGCTACCGGCAGGCAGGGCTAGAGCCGAGCCGCCCGGCGGCGACGATGCTGCTGGCGGCGGTGCTCTCCGACACGGTTCTCCTGCGCTCGCCGACCACGACCGAGCGCGATCGCAGCGCGGTCGAGTACTTCGAGCGCGCGCTCGAGATCGACGCCACGGAGTTCGGGCGCCGGATGTTCGAGGAGAGCTCCGACACCTCGGGAATTCCCGCCGACCAGCTCGTGACCCGGGACGTCAAGGAGTACCAGGCGGCGGGCGGCCAGCTGATCGGGATCGCCCAGGTCGAGACGATCGGCAACCCGCTGCTCGACCGCAAGGACGAGCTGCTCGCCGCGATGGGCGCCGAGCAGGAGCGCCACGGATATCCCTTCTACGCACTCATGGTCACCGACATCCTGCGCGAGGAGACGCAGTTGCTCGTGGCCGGCGACAAGGCCCCGGTCGAGCGCGCCTTCGGCCAGGAGATGACGGACGGCGTGATCTCGCTGCCGGGCGTGATCAGCCGCAAGAAGCAGGTTGCCCCGCAGCTGCTCGGCGCCGTCTGAGGACCCTCGAAGAGACAGCCGCGCCCGGTCAGCCGAGGGGGCGTAGCGGCAATCGCGCGCTGACCCGGGTTCCAGCGCCGGGCGGGCTGTCAACCGCGATGTGGCCGCCCAGCGAACCGACCCGGTCGGCCAGCCCGCGCAGGCCAGTGCCGGATTCCGGCTCGGCACCGCCTGAGCCGTCATCCACAACCTCCACCAGGAGGGCATCCGCCACGGGGGCGACGCGGACCTGGACCGCATCGGCGTCGGCGTACTTGCGCACGTTGGTGAGCGACTCGGAGACGATGAAGTACGCGGCGAGCTCGAGATCATCCGGTAACTCGCCCACGGCGATCTCCAGCTCAATCGGTACCTCGTATCCAACCGTCAGCGATTCGAGCGCACTGCCCAGCCCGCGCTCGGACAGAGCCACCGGGTGCAGGCCGCGCGCGAGGTCACGCACCTCGGTCTGAGCCGCCTCGAGCTCGTCGCTGGCGATGCGAAGCACGTCAACTGCCTCATCGCCGCTGTCGAGCCGGCGCTGCGCCACGGTGAGCAGATTCGCCACCGCCGCCAGTCGCTGCTGCGCGCCGTCGTGCAGGTCTCGTCCCACGCGCCGGCGTTCGGAATCGGCGGCCTCGATCACGCGGGCGCGGGAATGCCGCAACGCGTCCGCCTGTTGGCGGCGCTCGAGCTCGGCCGCAGCCCGCGACGCGAAGATCCGCATCGCATCGACGTCGTCATCCTCAGCCGCCATCGGCCCTGCGTCCATCACCCCCATGTGGCCCAGGTGCGCTCCGTCGGCCGCGCGCAGGCAGATCGCGAAGTAGCTCTCGAGGCCCATGTCGATCGCCGGCTTCGCCTCGGGGAAGAGCTTCGTCAGCGCATCAGGGAACGCGACGACCGACCTCTCCACGACCAACGCGCAGGGCTTGCCGGACGTGTCGTACTCGAGCGGCTCGCCCATCCAGTCGCCCTCGTACCAGCCGCTCAGCACCCGCACATGCTGTCCGGCTGGGATCACTGGCCTCGGCGACGAACGCAAACTTCGCGTCGAATGCCAGCGCGACGTGACGGACGAGGCAGTGAAGGAACTCGTCTCCGACAGCACCTGCCGTTCCCTCCGCGACCGTGCGGAGCAGATCCCGGCGACCAGGTCGTGCACGAGGCCGATGAGTGTGGACGTCAGAAGGCAACAGGCCCCTCCCAGACATCGATGTTACCGCTGCGTCGATGGTCAGGCGGGTGAGGGGAGGGGGCGTTGTTCTCGGGGGTGGTCTTCGGGCTTGCGCTGGCTGTTCTGGCGCTGCCCGCCGGCGCCGTCGCGAAGTCGCCGCGGGTCAGCGTTATGACGCGGACGTCTGCTACGACCCGGCCGAAGCCCTCGAAGCCGCGGGGCTCTCGGAGTAGAC
>CAVSNA010000031.1:0-115488 GCA_963729205.1 uncultured Thermoleophilaceae bacterium | reverse complement strand
CTGCTGATGGCCGAGGGCATCACGATCCTCGAGATTGGCAGCCTGCGCAGCGAGCACATGTTCATCGGGATGGTCCTGATCCCGCCGGTGCTCCTGAAGCTCGGCAGCACCGGCTACCGCTTCGCGCGCTACTACGCGGGCACTCGCGCCTACGTCGACAGAGGACCCCCGGCACTGCCCCTGCGGCTGCTCGCGCCCCTCCTCGTGCTTGCGACGGTGATCGTCTTCGCATCCGGTGTGGTGCTGCTCGTGGTCGGCCACAAGTCGGGGGCGCTGTTCACGCTGCACAAGGTGAGCTTCATCGTGTGGGGCGTCGTCTTCGGCGTGCATTTCCTGGCGCATCTGTCGCGAATGGCTCGCTCGCTCCGGAGCGACTGGACGGCCGCCGGCAGGAGGCGCGTGTCGGGTTCAGGCGTGCGGATGGCGCTGGTTGTGGCCTCGATCGGCGGAGGCGTCGCGCTCGCGCTCGCGGTGTTGCCGCTGATCACCGGCTGGCACGGCCATCATCGATTCTGAGAAAGCTTTCGCCTTCCTTTGCTGTCCCTTGACCGGCCTGGGCCGAACATGGGTCGCGACATGCTTGATAGCCCTGACCCAGTCAGCCCCTCGCGGCGCGACCGCTCGCTGCGGAGAGTGCGCCGGGCGACGCTCGCCGTTGGCGTCGCCACCGTGGGTCTTGCCACGACGCTGTCGGTGGTTGCGGCCCAGGCATTCAAGGGCCACGCGCGCCAAACGGCGCAGGATCCCGCGCCGGTGACGAAGCGTCCCGCGGACCGCCTGGTCGCGGTCCCGGCCCCGCAGCACGTGCCCCCGATCTCCTCGAGCGGCGACTCGCTGCAGCCCCCCTCTGCCCCCCCGTCGTCCGCCGCGCCCCCACCTGCGTCACCCCCGCCCGCCCCGGCGCCGGCTGCTCCCCAGCCGGCGCCGGCGCCGGCTCCGGCTCCGCAGACCTCCGGCGGCTCGTGAGCGGGCCGGGCACGGCGAGCTGGCGGGCGCTCGGCACCACGGCGACCGTGGTGGTCACCGACGCGGATGCGCTCGCCGCGGCGAGGCGAGCGGTCGAGTCGGAGCTCGAGGCACTCGACGTCGCCTGCAGCCGCTTCCGGGACGACTCCGAGCTATCGCTGCTCAATCGCTGCGGCGGACGCGGCATGCGCGCGGGCGCGCTGCTGCTCGAGGCCATGCACGTCGCCTTGAGAGCCGCGCGGCTCACCAACGGAATCGTCGACCCCACGGTGGGCGAGGCCCTGGTGCTCGCGGGGTACGACCGGGACTTCGAGCAGCTCGCCGCCGATCACCGCGCGCTCGTTTGCCGGCGTGTGCCCGGCTGGCAGCGGGTGCTGGTCGATTCCGCCCGTGGCGAGGTACGCGTCCCGAAGGGTGTGGTGCTCGACCTCGGCGCCACCGCCAAGGCGCTGGGCGCCGACCGCGCCGCCGCGGCGGCGGGCGAAGCCGCACCGGGAGTCGGCGTGCTCGTGAACCTCGGAGGCGACATCTCGACGAGCGGTCCTCCACCCGCGGGCGGCTGGACCGTGCGGGTGACCGATGACCACCGCGCGCCCCCGGACGCGCCCGGCCAGACGATCGCGATCACGTCCGGGGCAGTAGCCACCTCGAGCACCACGGTGCGCTCCTGGGGTGAGGACCGCCACCACATCATCGACCCACGCACGGGGGTGCCGGCCGTATCGCGCTGGCGGACCGCGAGCGTGGCTGCGGCCACCTGCGTGGACGCAAACGTGGCAAGCACCGCTGCGGTGGTGCTCGGCCACGAGGCAGCGGAATGGCTGGAGGAGCGCCGGCTGCCGGCCAGGCTCGTGGACCAGGACGGCCGGGTGGCGAGCGTCGCGTGCTGGCCGCGGGAGCAGGTCGCCGCATGATCGCCGCCGCTCACGGTCCGTCGGCGCTCTGGTACGCAACTCGCGGCACCGGGGCGGTCACGCTCGTGCTGCTCAGCGCAAGCGTGGCGCTCGGCATCGCCCAGACTCGTTCATGGCGGCCGTTCGGAACGTCGCTGTTCGCGGTCGGATCGCTGCACCGGACGTTGTCGCTGCTCGCGGTCGCGCTGCTCGCAGTCCACGTGAGCACGACGGCGCTGGATCCGTTCCCCCACATCTCGCTGCTTGCGGCGGTGGTGCCGTTCGCGAGCTCGTACCGTCCGCTGTGGCTCGGCCTCGGCACGGTCGCCGCCGACATCCTGATCGCCCTCGTCGTGACGAGCCTGGTGCGGCGCCGGCTCGGTTTCGGCGCCTGGCGCGGGGTGCACTGGTTCGCCTATCTGTGCTGGCCGGTGGCGCTGCTCCACGGGTTCGGAACCGGCTCGGACGCGAAGACCACGTGGATGCTGGTGCTCACCATCTGCTGTGTCACGGCGGTGCTGGTCGCGCTGGCCGGGCGGCTCGCCGCGTCCACGACGCCGCCGCGAGTGCGCACGCTCGCGGCCGCCGGCACGGCCGTGGCGCTGGTGGCCGCCATCGCCTGGGCGGCGCAAGGCCCGCTCGCAAACGGCTGGTCGCGCCGCGCCGGGACGCCAGCCGCAGTCCTGGCCGCCTTCGGGCACGCAACCCCCGCCGGCGGCCGGCAGCCGGCCCAGCCGGCCGCGAGCGCCGACGCCTTCGGTCGGGCATTCTCGGCCGACCTGCGTGGGAGCGTGACGCGGGGACAGAGTCGCGACGGCACCGGGGTCGTGGACCTGCGCATCCACTCGACGCGCGGCCCCGCCGGGCGGCTGCGCATCCGCTTGGGCGGCAGGACGCTCCCCGACGGCGAGCTCTTGATGACGCGCAGCGCGGTGACTTTCGGTCCGCCCAGCGCGTCCGGCCGCTACCGCGGACGGGTCCGCTCGCTGAACGACACCGCGCTCCAGGCATTGGTCGGCAGCGCGCAGGGGCGCGCACTGGACCTCTCGATCCAGCTCTCACTCAACGGGAACGCGGTCAGCGGCACGCTGCGCGGCGTCCCTGTAACGGCGGTCCGCCAGTGAGCCTGCCCCGCCTGCTCGCCGGCGTGCGCCGGGCCCTGCCGCTGTCGCTCGACGAGCACCAGCGGGTCCATGGGCCGGCGCCGGAGACGTCGCGCGATCTGCTCGAGGACGTTGCCCGGTCCGGTCTTCACGGGCGCGGAGGAGCGGCCTTCCCCACCGCCGTGAAGATGGAGGAGGTGGCAAGCCGGCGCGGGCCCCGAGCGCTGCTCGTCAACGCCGCGGAGGGAGAGCCGATGAGCGAGAAGGATGCCGCGCTGCTCAAGCTCAGCCCGCAGCTCGTGCTCGACGGCGCGCTCGCAGCCGCCGCCGCGGTGCGCGCGCGCTCGATCACGATCGCCGTTCCGGACGCCGCCGTCACCACGCACAACGCGCTGCGCCGGGCGATCGCGGAGCGACCCTCGGCTGGGCGCTTCCACGTTGTCGCGGTGCCTTCCGCGCATCTGGCGGGCGAGGAGAGTGCTCTGATCAACTATCTGAACGGCGGCCCACTGTTGCCGACCGTGGTCCCGCCCTATCCCGCTGAGCGCGGCCTCAGCCGGCGGCCGACCCTCGTCCAGAATCCTGAGACGCTCGCGCATGTGGCGCTGATCGCTCGCCACGGGCCGGACTGGTTCCGCTCGCTCGGCACTCCGGCACACACTGGATCCGCGCTGGTCACGCTGGCTGGCGCCATCCGCCATCGCGGCGTGTACGAGATCGAATGCGGCGCGCCGCTGCGGTCGCTGCTCGACACGGCGGGGGGGCCGCTCGAGCCGCTGCGAGCCGTGCTGGTCGGTGGCTACCACGGCGTCTGGATAGGCGCCGGCGAGATCGACACGGTCACGCTCGACGACCTCTCTCTGAGGCCCCACGGAGGGAGCCTCGGGGCAGGGGTGATCGTCGCCCTCGGCCAGTCGTCCTGCGCGGTGCAGGAGATCACCCAAGCGCTCGCCTGGCTCAGCTCGGAGAGCGCCGGCCAATGCGGCCCCTGCAGCAACGGGCTGCCGGCGCTCACCAACCTGGTCGCCTCGCTTGCCTCGGGTCGTGCCCCCGTCGATGCGTGGCAGTTGCTCGAGCGCTGGACCGATCAGGTGGTGGGCCGCGGTGCCTGCCGTCTACCCGATGGCGCCGTGCGCTTCCTGCGCAGCGGCCTGAGCGTATTCGGCGAGGAGTTCGCGACGCACGCGCGGAGTGGCCCCTGCGGCGCCTGCCGCAGGCCGCTGACGCTGCGCTTCACTCGCTTGGAGACGCAGGCGGCCAGAGCGGCGGCGTGAGCGCGCACCTGGAGATCGACCCGATCGCTTGCGCCGGGCACGGGGTCTGCGCCGAGGTCTTCCCGGAGTGGATCGAGCTTGACGACTGGGGCTACCCGATCGTCGACGGTGGCCCGATCCCCGAGCAGCTGCTTGTACACGCGCGCCGCGCTGCCGCGGCGTGCCCGAAGCTGGCGCTCGCGATCAGAGAGCGACGCGCGGAAGCCGGAGCTCGAAGCGCGTCGTCTCGTCGCTGACCACCCGCAGGCTGCCGTTGTCTGACTGGGCGAGCGCTCGCGCGAGATGTAACCCGATGCCGGTGCCCCCGGCACGCGAGTCGCCGCGCTCGAAGATCCGGTCTTGCAGCTCGTCCGGGATGCCGGGGCCGGCGTCCGCAACGGTCACGCTCGCGTTCCGGCGGTCGGCCGATACGTCCACGCGCACCGTGCCGCTGCCGTGCCGCAGCGCATTGTCGAGCAGCACGTCGAGGACCTGGCCCACCGTGCCACGCGACGCTCTCACGAGCACGTTCTTGTCGGCGGCCACCTGGAGGTCCCGTCGCGAGCGGGCGAACGCCGGCCGCCAGCTAGCCGAGTGTTGATGGACCACCGCTCCGAGGTTGACCGTCATCGGGCTGTCCGCTCCGGTCAGGCGGGCGTGCGCGAGAAGGTCGGCGATCGTGGTCTCCAGCCGGTCGACCTCGCCGAGGGCGGCGCCGAGCTCCTCCTCGCGGGTGGTCCCGCCGTTCGGTCCGCCTGCCTCCTCGATGCGTAGGCGCAGCGCCGTGAGCGGCGTCCTCAGCTGATGGGAGACGTTTGCCGAGAACTCCCGCTCACGTGCCACGAGCACCGCGATCCGCCTTGCGCTGCTGTCGAGGCCGCGCGCGATCGCGTCGATCTCCGGCACGCCGAAGCGGCCGGCCCGCACCGAGAAGTCGCCGTCCCCGAGCTCCTCGGAGCGGCGCGCGATCGCCTCGAGAGGGCGCGCCAGCCGGCGGGCCTGGAGGGCGGCGAGCGCCACCGCCACGAGCACGCCGCCGAGGCTGAGCGCGGCGATCAGCAGCCATTCGCGGTACACCCGTCGATGCAGCTCACCGATCGGCGCCTCGGCCACCACGTCGCCGCCGAGCGCCGCCCCCGAGTGCGCCACGAGCGCGTCGTTGCCGAGCGGCGGCCCGGTGCTGACCCGGCGGCCGTCGCGGTTCGTCAAGGCGACCCAGTGATCGGCAGGCACGAAGCGGCGCAACAGCGCCGGAGTGATCGTCTGCCCGCGCTCCAGTCGGTCATCCATCGCGGCCGACACCTGATCGGCCTCCCGCTCGAGCCGGCTGGTGCTCTCCGCCCGCAGCCGCGCCGCCTCCACCGCGCCGAGCGGGACGCCCAGCACGATCACGGCCGCCAGGGCGATCGCGGCGGTCGAGAGGATCAGCCGGCGGCGCATGGCTGACCGCTATGGCTCAAAGCGCAGCCCGACGCCGCGGACCGTGATCAGCCGCGTGGGGCTCTCGGCGTCTTCGCCGAGCTTCCGCCGCAGCCAGGACACGTGCATGTCGAGCGTCTTCGTAGAGCCGAACCAGTTCTCGTCCCACACCTCGCTCATGATGCGCTCGCGCGTGACCACGCGCCCGGCCTCCCTCACGAGCAGCGTGAGCAGGTCGAACTCCTTCGGCGAGAGCTCCAGCTCCTCATCGCCCTGCCAGGCGCGGCGCGCGGCCACGTCGATGCTCACGTCCGCGGCCTGGAACTGCTCGGCAGTCGTGCGCCGCAGCTGTGAGCGCACCCGGGCGAGCAGCTCCGCGAGCCGGAACGGCTTCGTGATGTAGTCGTCGGCCCCTGCGTCTAGGCCGCCGACGGCGTCCATCTCGCCGTCGTGCACTGTCAGGAAGACGATCGGCACGGACGGCCGCTCCTCGCGCACGCGCTGGCAGACCTCGAGCCCGTCGGCGCCCGGAAGGCCGATGTCGAGCAGCAACAGGTCGTGCTCGCCCGCGACTCCGGACGCGATCGCGTCCCTGCCGTTCGCGAACGCCTCAACCACGTAGCCCTCGCGCTCGAGTGCGCGGACGAGCGGCACGCGTATGCCCTCGTCGTCCTCGGCCAGCAGGATCAGCGCCACGGCCCGATGGTAGGCGCGGAAGCCTCTCCAGCGGCGACTTTTGCCAAAGCTTTGCCTTCCGCCGCGCCCTCGAGCAACGCAACCGCGTGGGACGGAGCCGCCACCGGTCTAACGAGGTGGCTCGCTGCGCTTGCCAGTCCGGTCGAATAGGCCGAGTAGCTTGCGCCGGGCCGCGACCGCCTGCCCGACTCGGCGCTCGCGGTTCGCGCGGCGCCGCTCGGAGCGCGCCCGTCGCGAGCGATCTCGATCTGAACTCGTCACCCCTCCGACACTAGCCCCCCACACCGGCGAGATGGAACGTCACACGACTCTTAATCGCTCGGGGTTGCGACCAAGGGAAGCGGGTATGCCTGAGAACGGCCCATCACCCCGGCTCGCCGACGAGCCCCACCAAGGAGACTCAGAATGCTGCTCTTACTCGGCATCGTGCTGCTCATCATCGCCATCGCAGGCGGTGTGATCATCCACCCGATCCTGTTCGTGATCGCGATCCTCGCGCTGGTCGCGTTCTTCAGCCATGGACGCGCTCGCTGACTCAGGGAGGTCCCAGCTGGCCCTGCCGCCGAACTCGTTTGCCGGTAGGCGAGTTGGGCATGACGCGCTCATGATCGAGACAGAGCGAGAGCGCCCCAAGCCGGAAGAAGTCCCGCCACTGGACGACGAAACGCCTCCGCAGGCAGAAGACGAGCGCGCCGTACGGACGGGAAGACGATGAACACGCTCGTCAAACGTGCCCTCCAGTGGAAGGCACTCAATACCGCGTTCCGCATGGGGCGCCGCCGTGGCTGGGCTGACAGGCGGCGTCGCCGACGACGATGAGTCAACGTTTGCGAGCTGAGGAAGCGGGCAGCCCACAGCCATGATCAACATGGAGACGCCCCAGCCGCCGGACGGCCCAGTTCCCGAGGAGCCGGACCCGCCGCTGGAGCCGGAGCAGTCCTCCGCCGAGCGACCGTCGCACGGGCGGGAGCGTGGCCAGTGCCACGGCCTGGAGCGGCATCCACCCGGCCGCGTCACGCGCGCGGTCGCCAAGGCCGGCCCTGATCCAGAGCCGGGGTTTCGGCTGGCCGCCAGCGGACATCACGTCTATATGGACTCCACACAGAAGCCCCCTGATCAGGCCGCTCCGGACCCCGCCATTGATGCGGCGCCGCCCGAGCCGAAGACGGAGCAACCGGCCCACCCCGCTGGCCGGACCCGCACCGCCAGCGCCTGGACGAGCCTCATCGCCGGTGCGGTGGTGCTCGTGCTGCTCCTGGTCTTCATCCTCGAGAACACCCAGCGCGTGAAGGTGAACTTCCTCGGCGCCAATGGCCATCTGGCTCTCGGCGTGGCGCTGCTGCTCGCCGCGGCGGCCGGAGCTCTGCTCGTGGGGATCGTGGGCGTGGCCCGCATCACGCAGGTGAAACGGCGCGCGTCCCGCGCCCGCCGAGCGCAGTTTGCGGCGTAGCCTGGTCGCCCAGATGACGGGTGTCGGTCCTCAGCCGAGGCCCGTCGCTCGGGCCACCGCGGCGGTGCGGTTTGTGACGTCGAGCCGGGCGTAGACGTTCTCGAGGTGCTTGCCGACCGTGCGCTCCGTGAGACCCAGCTCGAGCGCGATCTGGGCGTTGGTCCGGCCGCCGGCGACCAGACGCAGGATCTCGCCCTGGCGATCGGTCAGCCCGAGCTCTCGGGCGGGGCGCAGCCGTGGGCCGGCGGTCACGCGCTCATAGGCGTGCTGGACGAACGGCCGCACTCCGTTCAGCACGCTGCGGTCGCGCTCCGTGAAGTCCGGGCGCAGGCGGTTCATCACGAAGCCGATGACCGTGTCCGCGGGCGAGGGCAGCGTGAACGCCATCTGGTACTCGACCGATGTCGGGCCGTAGAGGAGGTCATAGATGTCGAGGCGGTGGAGCTCCCGACGGGTGAGGAAGTCCGACCACTTGAGCGCCTCGAGCCGGCGAGCGCGGATGAGGGGGTTCTGATTGGCGTAGGCGCCGAGGATCTCGTCCGCGCGCGGGAAGTACGAGTCCGGCGGGTCGACCGCGGGCCTCAGCGCTATCCCGGCCGCCGGGTCGATCACGTTGAGGGTCGCGAGGTCTGAGGGCACGAGCCGCCCGAGCAGCGGCAGGATCGAAGCGTTGAACTCCCCGGCGTCGTCGATGTCGCCGAGCGCTTGCGCCACCTCGATGATGGCGCGGAGGTCCTTGGTGCGAAGCCGATCCATGGTCCCAGCCTCCCCCGGCGCGAGCATACGGAAAATTCCGAATTGAAACGACACACTGCGGATCGGATACTCAGCTCATGTCCGATCGCTGGAGTCGTCTTGCACCGCTGAGCGGGGTCGTGTTCACAGCGCTGGTCGTGGGAATCTTCGTGACGTCGAAGACAACCCCGAACTCAAAGGCGAGCGGCGCCACCGTGATCAGCTTCTACGAGGCCCACCGCACGAGCCAGCGCACCTCGGACATCCTCTTTGCCTTCGCCGCCATCTTCCTTGTGCTCTTCGCAAGCGTCCTGCGCGACCGCTTCCGACGCACCGATTCGGCCGAGGCGCTCGGCTCCCTCGCGCTGGCGGGCGCCAGCCTGCTGGCGCTCGGACTGACGGTGTGGGCCTCGATCGACTTCGCGCTAGCCGATGTGCCCAACCACCTGAGCACAAGCGCCGCACAGGCGTTGAATGTCCTGGGGAACGACTTCGTCTTCCCCGTGAACGTCGGGGGGTGCGTGTTCGCGCTGGCGGTCGCAATCGGCATCCTGCGCGGCGCGCGCCTGCCGAAGTGGCTTGGATGGGTGGCGCTGCCGATCGCGATCGCGATGGTCACACCGGCGTTCGCCATCGGCCTGCTCGGCATCATCATCTGGATCTTGGTGACCAGCGTCGTCCTGTGGATGCGCGCAAGCGACTCGTCCCCAGAGATCGCAACGTCAGAGCCACTCCCCACCTGACGCGAGGCGACCGACGCGCAGGGCGTACGTCAGCCCGAGGCGACCAGGCCGACCACGCCGCCCTCCACGAGCCGCCCGATCTCCGCGTCCGTGAGCGAGAGCAGGTCGCCGAGCACCTGCTCGGTGTGCTCGCCAAGCAGCGGCGCGCGCCGCGCCGGAGTGCGCTCCACCTCCGAGAACTCCAGCGGCGTGCCCGGCATCAGGTAGCTGCCGACGCCCGGGTGCTCCTGCTCTGACCACATCGCGTTGTCCGTCGAGCAGCGGGGGTCCTCGGTGACGAGCTGACCGAAGGTCTGGTACGGGCCCCACGAGACGCCGGTGCCCTCGAACGCGGCGCGGATCTCGGGCAGCCCGCGGCCCTCGAACCACGGTCGCAGCAGCGCCGCGATCATGTCGCGACCCTCGTAGCGGCCGGACTCCGTGTCGAGGTCGACGCCGATCGCGGCAGCGATCGCGCTCATCGGCTCGCGCAGCCCTGTGACCTCGAGCAGCGCGTCCCACTGTCGATCGGTCAGCGCGACGATCATCACCCGGCGGCCGTCGCGGGTTGCGAAGTCATGCCCGAACGCGCCGTAGAGATAGTTCCCGTCGCGTACCTGATCCTGACCGCCGAGCTGCGCCTCGGCGACGCGGCCGAGGTGCCCCACCATCGCAAACGCGACATCGGAGAGCGCGATCCGCACGAGCTGCCCAGCGCCGGTCCGCGTGCGATGCCGGTCGGCGGCGAGCAGGCCGGTGGCGGCGAGACCGCCCATGATCGCGTCCCACGCCGGGAGCACCGAGTTCAGCGGCTCGGTGAGGTTGCGCGGCCCGGTGGCCCAGGGGAAGCCGGTCGCCGGGTTCACGGTGTAGTCGACCTCGCTGGAGCCGTCGCGGTTGCCCGTCAGCCACACCATCACGAGGTCCTCCCGATGGGCTCGCAGCGCGTCGTAGCCGAGCCAGCCACGCGCGGGGAAGTTCGTGATGAACGCGCCGGCGGCAGCGATCAGCGCGGTGACGAGCTCGCGGCCCTCGTCGGAGCGGAGGTTCACGCGCAGCGAGCGCTTGCCCTTGTTGAGTCCAGCCCAGAACAGGCTCTGGCCGCCCGTCGCCAGCGGCCAGCGCTGGTGGTCGAGCCCCCCACCGAGGTCGTCGAAGCGGATCACGTCGGCGCCCAGCTGAGCAAGCGTCATGCCGCCGAGGGGGGCCGCGACGAACGCCGAGCCCTCCACCACGGTGAGCCCGTCGAGGATCCCGGTCACGCTCAGGCGCGGGGAGAGGCCTGCGGCGAGTCGCGGAGCGCCTCTTCGATCGCCGCCAGCTCAGCGTCGGACAGCGTTCGGCGGACCACGGCGGCGCCTGCGTCTCCGAGCGCGCCGAGCATGTCGTCCACATGGCTGGGCTCACCGAGCAACACGATTGCCGAGGAGCCCTTGGGCACGGCCGAGTGAAGGGCCTCCATCAGCGCCACCGGCTCGGCCTCGGTCTCGTCAGCTGTTCCGAGTTCCGCTCCGAGCGTCCCGCCGGCGGCGAATCCGGCGGCCATGCCCGCGGGACCGAGCGCCACCCCGAGCAGTGCGCCCACCAGCCCGCCGACCGCGGCTCCCGCCTCCGACAGGTGATCGGTCTCGTCGGCCGAGACGTAGTGGCCGGCGACGGTGCCGAGGAGCGAGATGCGGTCCTTGTGGTGATGCTCGAGAAACGCCACCTCCTGCGTCCACGGTGCATCACCAACGCGCTTGTGCACGGTGCCGTACTCCGACTCGGCGCCACCGAGTCCTTCGAACCGAACGACTGCGAGTTCCATTCCCAGCCTCAACTCCGATCTCGATGATTTCGGTGCATCTTTCCACGGAGCCATAGGATCCGCCGATGATCGTCTACCACCGGCCCGGCGCCGGGCGCCCAATCCGCATCGTGTGGATGCTCGAGGAGGTCGGCGACCCCTACGAGCTCAGGATCATGACCAGCGAGGAAGCGGCCGGCGACGAGCACCGCGGTCGTCATCCGCTGGGTCGCGTGCCGGTCGTGGAGTACGACGATGGGGCGCTCTTCGAGTCGACCGCGCTGTGCCTGCACACCGCGGACCTTCACCCCGGCGCTGGGCTCGTACCTCCGGTCGGATCGCGTGACCGAGCGCTCGTGTATCAGTGGGCATTCTTCGCGATGACGGAGATCGAGCCGCCCGCCATACAGGCGTACCGGCTCCGGGAGAGCGCGCCGGAGGTCGCCAAGTCGGCAGCCAGGCGGCTGGACGCGAGCGTCGCCGTGATCGACGAGACGTTGCAGGGACGCGAGTATCTCGTCGGTGACGGATTCACCGTCGCTGACGTGATCGCGAGCGAGGTCGTCCGGATACTGGTGCGGCTGGACCTCATGGAGCCACAGGGAGCGATCGCCGATTACCTCGCGCTGATGGAGGCCCGTCCGGCTCGGCAGCGCGCGGCCGCCAAGTTCGCCTGAGACGACCGTCATGGGCCGGGCCTGGCGCCCTCCTCGACCAGGTTCCGCTGGGTCAGCGAGTACAGCAGCGCGATCGACGGGATGACGAGCAGCACGGCGGCACCGAACACGATCAGGATTCCGGTGAGCGTCGTATCCGGTGCAGCTCCGGCCTTGATCGTCAGCGTTTGGGGCAGCAGGTAAGGGTGCTGTGCCACCCCCCACGCCCAGACGACGGCTGTCACAGCACCCACCGCCAGCGGCCGGGCACCACGTCGCGCGCCGCGCTGCAACACCACCAGCACGCCGAGGCCGCAAAGCCCCGAGACGATCACCAGCGGCAGGCCCTCGTGGATCAGACCCTCGAAGAGGTAGTGCGCATCGGCGTGCAGCACGAAGACCCCCGCGAACGCAACCGCGCCGGCAACGAGGCCGGCGCCGAGCGCGCGCTGCTTGAAGTAGCGCTCGAGGTCGGGCGCTTCGGCGCGGCGTGCGTCGCTGATGAGGAAGACCGCCGACAGGTAGGCCGAGGTCGCGAGGAACAACACCCCGATCAAGATCGACAGGCCGTTGAGCCAGCTCGTCACGGGATCGCCGGCGGCGTTGCCCACCGGCACCCTGCCGGCCGCAACGGCGCCGACCACCGTGCCCATGAAGAACGGCGTGAGCAGCGAGGAGACGCCGAAGATGCGCTCGGCAAGGTGCCGGCGCTTGGAGCGCTGCGCCGCCTTGTGGAATGCAAAGCCGGAGCCGCGCAACACGATCCCGAGCACCGCAAGGCTGAGGGGGATGAACAGCGTGGAGAAGACCGCTTCGAACGCCGACGAGAAGCCCGTCCACAGGACAACGAGGACGAAGATCAGCCAGACGTGGTTGGCTTCCCACACCGGGCCGATCGCCCAGTCCGCCAGGCCTCGCGCTCGTCGGCCGCGGTCGCTATCCCCGGCGACCAGGCTCCAGAAGCCAGCCCCGAAGTCGGCACCACCGAACACCGCGTAGGCGGTCACGCCGACCCAGAGCACGCCGGCTACAGCGTCGGCCTCGCTCATCCCGCGACCTCCGAGGGCAGCGCGCCCGACGGACCGTAGGGGACGTCTGGATCCGCTTCGCCGGGCTCCTCACGCCAGCGCCGCGACATCGCGCGCAGCACCACCACCAGTGCCGTGCCAAGCACCACGTAGAGCAGCAGCACGAGGATGAAGGTCACCCAGACGCCGCTGGCGTGTGTGACCGCGTCCGAGGTGCGCATCACGTTGTAGACGATCCAGGGCTGGCGCCCGACCTCGGTCACGATCCAACCGCACTCGAGGGCGACGACAGCGGTTAGCCCTGACAGCGCTACCGCGCGAAGGAACCAAGGCGTCTTCGGGATGTCGCGCTTGCGCCACCAGACGAAACCGAACCAGATCCCCAGTGCGATCAGGACCGTGCAGATCCCAACCATCGTGTCGAAGGCCCAGTGGAGCATCGTGTCGAACGGCGGCCGGTCGTTCGCCGGCACCGTGTCGAGCCCGGTGACCTGGGTGCTCGTGCTGCCACCGACCAGGATCGAGTCGAACCCGGGGATGCCGATGCCGCCCTTGATCCCGCTCGACGTGCAGCGCCCGTAGATGTACTCGGTCACGTCCGTCGAGGTTTTCTGAACGCATTCCATCCCGGCGAACTTGATCGGCTGGTCGCCCGCGATCGCGCGTGCGGCGGTATCCCCCACGATGAACTGGATCGGCGTGGCGATGCAGGCCACGGTGAGCGGGATCAGCAGCCCGAGGCGGTGGTAGTGGTCACGCCGCCCGCGCAGCATCCCCACCGCGTAGACCGACGCGACGATGAACCCCGTGACGAGGTACGCCGCAAGGATCATGTGCGGCACCTCGTACGGCACGGCCTTGTTGAAGATCACCTTGAAGGGCTGGACCGACGTGACGTTGCCGCTCGTCGGCGAGAAGCCCTGCGGCTGGTTCATCCAAGAGTTGACCGCGACCACCGAGAATGCGCCGCCCAGGCCGCTGATCACGACCGGAACGCCGGCCCAGAAGTGATGCCATGGCTTGAGGCGGTTCCAGCCGAAGATGTAGATCGCGATGAAGATCGCCTCGAGGAAGAAGAAGATGCCCTCGACCGCGAACAGGACGCCGAAGACCTTGCCAAAGCGCCCGGTGAACGCCGGCCAGAGGAGGCCGAACTCGAACGACAGCACGGTGCCGGTGACTGCTCCCACCGCGAACGTCACGGCCACCACCTTCGACCAGCGCCGAGCCAGCAGTAGTGCGTCGGCATCGTCGTGCTTGAGGCCGCGGTAGTTCGCGATCAGCATCATCGCCGGGAACGCCACACCCAGCGACGCGAGGATGATGTGGAAGCCGAGCGTGAACGCCATCTGGCTGCGCGCGGCCTCCAGTTCGGAGGCTGCCAGGGTCAGAACGCCGGTCACAGCGCCAACCGATACCGACCGCGTTCAGCCAGCGTCATATCGCTCCTCATTCCGGAAGTTCAGCTCCCGCGGATGGTCGCCCACGCAGATTCCTCGCGTCGTCATCCGAAACGGGTGACCTCGTGTGCGGGCGCCGTATGCTCGCCGCGACCGGGGAGCGGATCGAGAGCGAGAGGAGCGACAAATGATCGCCCGAGTGTGGCGCGGAGTCACGCGCGAAGCAGATGCCGAGGAGTACGGCAGGTATATCGTCGAGACGGGCTTCGCGGCCTATGGCACGACGCCCGGAAACCGGGGAGCATGGCTCCTGCGGCGCGACTCGGAGGGGCGCAGCGAGTTCGTCACGTTCAGCCTGTGGGAGAACCGAGAGGCGATCGTCGCCTTCGCGGGAAGCGACATCGACCAGGCGTCCTACTACCCGGAGGACGAGCGCTTCCTCATCGAGAAGGAGGACACGGTCAAGCACTTCGAGATCGTGGCCGAGGCTCCCGTCCCGTCGTCCTGAGATCAGCCGGCGGCCGCGCACCCAGCCGTCCGGGTGGTGGCGCGACAATTCGGGCGTCTCGAAAGTCAAAATTGGGTGGCGTTCGGGGAGCCGGTCGTGGTAGCGTCGCGCATCGCGCGAGTAAGAGTCATCTTCGCTACCGCAACTGCGGTACTGGCCCTGGCGTTCTGTGCCTCGCCGGCGTGGGCCGCATCCGTCACCATCAGCGGTCCGGTGGACGGCGCAACGTTCGTCTCCCCCGCCAGCATCACGTTCAGCGGCACCCGCGACTCGTCGGGTTGCAACATCCCGCCGACGGCCGAGACGTTCGGGCTCTATCTCGAGTTCCTCGGTTCCTCCACCTTCAACATCTTCGCCATGAACATCAGCGGCGAGACGACCATCTCCGCAACGCTCCCAATCACCCAGCCCGGGACCTACCACTGGAAGGGCGCGCTGACCTGCAACACGAACGGGATGGGTGGCGCGACGTCGGTCGAATCTGAGACCCGCTCGTTCATCATCCAGGCGGCTCCCCCGCCGGACGTCACCCCTCCGGCACTCACCGGGTCCGTCAAGCAGGCGAAGCTCAAGAGCACCGGCATCGCGTTCGCCATCACCTCCACCGAGGCCGCGACCGGCACCGCCGGCGGCAGCATCAGCATTCCCGGCGCGCACCATTCGGCGCGCTTCAAGACCGGCACCGTTCAGCTCGCTGCCGGGAAGCCGACCACCGTGACGCTGACGCTGTCGAGGAAGGACGCGTCGGCGGTCCGCAAGGCCTTGAAGCACCACAAGCTGAAGGCCAAGGTGAACCTTGCCCTCAAGGACGCGGCCGGCAACCAGACGGTCAAGAAGCTCACCCTCGCCCTCAAGCGCTGAGGCGCATGGGCTGCGCCGCGCGAGCGGTACCGTTAGCGCAGGCATCCCAGATCGAGGAGCAGACATGGCTGAGGACGAATCCCGGCAGCGGCCCGACCCACATGCGGCCCTCAACCAACCGGCCAGCGATCCTGATCCGACGGAGTGGCCGGACCCGTACGACAAGCGACCGGACCCGCGCGACCCGGAGGCTGAAGACGAGGAGATGGACTTCGGCGACATCCATACGCCGACCGGCGCCACGAGCACCAGCGAGCCGAACCACGAGGTCGACATCGAGGTCGACCCGCGGCGCGCGAACCCGCACGAGCGCGACTGATCCGGACCGAACGAAAGGAGAGGCGACGCATGCCGCTGCAGGGCGAATACGAGCCGAGCTCGGCTGAGTGGGTCCGTGACCAGGTCGAGGAGTACGAGAGCTCGGGCGGGACCAGCGGCACGACGCTGCGGGGCGTCCCCGTGGTTGTCGTCACCTCCTCGGCGCCAGCTCCGGGAAGCTCCGCAAGCATCCCGTGATGCGCGTGGAGCATGAGGGCGTGTACGCCGCGGTCGCTTCCAAGGGCGGGGCTCCCGAGCATCCGGCCTGGTACCGAAATCTCATGGCGCATCCCCTGGTGGAACTGCAGGACGAGGCCAGCCGGGGCGACTACCAGGCGCGCGAGCTCCACGGCGACGAGCGCGCGCTGTGGTGGGAACGCGCCGTGGAGGTCTGGCCGGACTACGCGGGCTACCAGACCAAGACCGACCGGGAGATTCCGGTGTTCGTGCTGGAACCCGTGAAGTGAGCGCGCGCCGGTCGCGCCGGCGAACCTAAAGCTCGCGCGCACTCAGCATCGCTGACGCGCGACGCGTGTTTGACATGGCCACAAGCAATCCCCTGGGAGGGAAGACCATGTTGAAGCTGAACAGGCGCTGCCTGAGCGCCGTAGGGATCGTCGGCTGCGCGCTCGCCCTGGTGCCGTCGGCAGCCCAAGCTCGCAAGCATCCGAGCCCGAACGGGCGTCACAACCTTTCCATCGCGCTGTCCGACAACCCGGTGGTCGCCGGCGACCAGCTCGTGATCTTCGGACGGCTGCGCGGGCCGAACAACGCGCACCGCGTCGTCACGCTCTGGCACCGGATCAACCCCAAGCCGGCGTTCACGCCGGTCGAGCGGACGAGCACCGACGCGAACGGGTTCTACGCGTTCTTCCGCCAGCCTGGCGTCGTCAACACGAACCGCAACTGGTACGCGAAGTCGCTCGGCGCACGCAGTCGCACGGTCCACGAGCGGGTGTTCTCGCTCGTCACGCTGAGCGGCCCGGCCGACGGCTCCAACCTGGAGACGGGTCCCGCGCACAAGGTGACCTTCACGGGCACCGTGTCGCCGTTCACCGCGGGGACACGGTGCTCCTGCAGCGCCAGAACGCGGACACCGGCAAGGGCTGGGGCACGATCGATCGAGGCAAGGTCCACCCCGGCGGCACGTACTCGATCACCCACACCTTCCGGGTCCCGGGTGACGCGAACATCCGGGTGCTGGTGCGAGGCACGCGGCGCAACATCGCGAGCGCCTCGAACGTCCTGGGCTACGAGATATCTCAGGCGCAGAACCCGAACCTCACGCTCACCCCGTCGGCCGACCCGATCACCGTCGGGCAGTCGGTGATCCTCACGGGTCAGCTCCAGGGGGGCGGCGGCCAGCAGATAGCCCTGCTCGCGGCAACCCACGGCCAGCACCTGACGCAGGTTGCAACGACCACCGCCGACTCGCTCGGCAACTACTCGTTCACCCAGACGCCGGTGCACAGCACGATCTACCAGGTCAAGGGCGGCGGCAAGTCCTCAGCGCAGCTGTTCGAGGGCGTGAAGGACCTCCTCACCGCGTCTGAGACGCCGTCCACCATCAGCGCGGGCCAGTCGGTGACGTTCAGCGGCACCGTCGCGCCGAACAAGACAGGGCACGTGATCTACCTGCAGCGGCAGAACCCGAACGGGAACGGCTTCCACACCGTCCAGGTCACGAACGTGGGGCCGGGGTCCGTCTACTCGATCAGCCGCCGCCTGTTCACGCCGGGCACGAAGGTGTTCCGCGTGCTGATCCCAGGGGGCCCGTCCAACCAGGGCGCAGCCAGCCCCCCGTTCACGATCACCGTCAACCCAGCCCCGGCGCAGCAGCTCAGCGCCGCCCAGCCTGACACGACCGAACAAGGCTGACCCTCCCAGGGATGCGGAGGACCGCGGCTCGCCCAGCCGCGGGCCGCCGTCCCACGCCGCGGGAAGCTGCGCCGCCGCGCGACGAGGTGATTAGCCTGGGCTGAGCAGTGCCCGTCTCTGGTCCAGCCGCCTCTCGCTCGCCGCGCGTGCTGCGGATCGAGCGGCAACCCGATCGCCGCGCTGCTCGTGGCGAGCCTGGCGCTGGGGATCGCCTCGCTGCTCCTCAGCTCGGCCCCGACGACGGATCCCTGGGGTTGGATCGTCTGGGGCAGGCAGATCACGCACCTCGACCTGAACACGGTCGCGGGGCCGCCCTCCTGGAAGCCGCTTCCCGTCCTGTTCACCACGCCGCTGTCGCTGCTCGGCGGCGCCGCGCCGCGCCGCGTGGCTGGTGATCGCCCGTGCCGGCAGCCTGCTGGCGCTGGCGCTGGCCTACCGGCTGGGGGCGCGCCTGGCGGGACCGGCCGCAGGCGTGGTGGCGCTGCTGGGGCTCCTGCTGATGCAGGAATGGCTGAGCGACGCCGCGTTCGGCTACTCGGAGGGGCTGGCGGTGGCGCTGCTGCTCTGGGCGGTCATCAGCCACCTCGAGGGCAGATACACGCGCGCCCTGGCGCTCGGCTTCCTGGTGTCGCTGTCGCGGCCCGAGGCCTGGGCCTTCTTCTTCCCCTACGCGGCGTTCACGTGTCTCACGGGACGGTCGAGGCGCGCGGTCGCGATCGGCCTTGCGATCGCGCTCGCCGCTCCTGTGGGTGCTGCCGGATTGGTGGGGCTCGGGCGACCCCTTCCACGCGGCCCATGTCGCGGGCGTCAACCTCGCCGCCGCGGGGGCGCATCCGGGCCTGGGGGTGTTGCGCGGCGGGCTCGGGCTGGTCGCGCTCCCGGTCGAGCTGCTCGCGCTCGCGGCCTCGCGCTCGCGGCCCGCCGCCGCGACCCGACCGTCGCGATCCTCGGGCTCGCGGCCGCCGCCTGGGTCGCGCTGCTGGCGCTCGCGACCGAGGCGGGCTACCCGGGCGCCGGGCGCTTCCTGGTCCTGCCGCTCGCGCTCGTCTGCGTGCTCGCCGGGGTGGGCGCGGTGTGGCTCGTGGAGCTGGGCCGGCGGCGCGGTCCCGCGCGCCGCCGTGGCAGCGCTGCTGGCCGCCGCCGCGCTGCCGCTCACCGCGGGGCGAGCGGACGATCTTGCCGCCCAGGCCGGCCACGCGGGCGCCGTGGCGCAGCTTCCAGGACGAGCTGGGGGTCGCCTTCCAGCGCGCGGCAGGCCGACTCGCGCTGCTCCGCTACGGACCGCCCGTGGTGCCCGCCCACCTGTGGTGGAACGCGGGTGCGCTGGCGTGGAAGCTCGACATCCCGCTCGAGCGCGTGGCCAGGATCGGCGAGCGCCGCCTCGCGACCCTCGGCGGCCTGAACGCGCCGGCCGTGCTGTTCACCCCGCTCGGCGCCACGCCCGCCGGCCGACCCGCAGTGGGTCCCAACGCGGCACGTCGGGCGCGCCAACGTCAGCGTCCTCCGTCTCGCCCGCGCGGGCACCTGGTCGGTGCTCGCCATCGAGCCGAAGCGCTCACGCGCCGTTGGGCGGCACGCCACCCGCACGGCGGCACGGGGTCACACGCGAGGCCACCAGCGACCGGGGCGCGCCTCGCGCGAGCTCAGTCGTAGAAGCCCGGCGCTTGCGTGAACGTCGGCCAGAGGTCCGGGTCGTGGCCGAGCACGACCATCGCCTCGTCCCGCGCCGCCATGCGCTGCAGCTTCTTCACCGAGCGCACCGTCTCCATCGCCGAGGTCATGAAGCCGGGCAGCGCCCGCTCCTCCCAGTGATCGGTGGTGCTGACGGCGTCGACCGCCAGCAGGATCGTGCCGGAGTTCGGCAGGGTGACCGTGAAGGAGAGATGGCCGGGCGAGTGACCCGGCGTGTTCCAGCAGCGCAGCGTGCCGTCGCCGAGGAGGTCGTAGCCCTCGTCGAGGTCGTCCAGCAGCACCCAGTCGATCCGGGGGTCGCGGAAGTCCGCCTGGATGTACGAGGGCGACGCGAACCAGTCGGCGCTGCGCGAGTACTCGTACTCGCGGCGCGTGCCAGCACCTGGGCGTTCGGCATCTGCTCGAAGGCCGCCACCGCGCCGGTGTGGTCGACGTGGAGGTGCGACTGCACGATCCAGCGGATGCTGCCGGGATCGATGTCGAGCTTCTCGAGCTGAGGGATCACCAGCTCGTCGGCGGTCATGGCCGGGTAGAAGGCCTTGACGATGTTCTTGCCCCAGTGCGCGGCGGGGTCCTCCGCCACGGCCGGCGCGTTCCCGCCGTCGATGACGATGTTCCCCTTCGGATGGGTGATGAGGAACCACGGCACGGGGATCTCGTACGGGTCCGAGCCCTTGTTCATCTTGATCGCGGAGACGGTCGTCTGGAGCGTTCCGCACTGGAGCATGTAGAGGCGGGGTCCGTCGGGCATCTCGGGTCCTTCCTTTCGGCGACGCTCTATGGGACGGGATGGGATGGGCTGCCGACCACGCCGGCCTCGACGAGGCGGCGGATCTCCGGCTCCTCGTAGCCGGCCTCGCGCAGTATCTCCTCGGAGTGCGAGCCGAGCGCGGGCGGCGCGCTGCGCGGCACCACGCGCTCGCCGTCGAAGCTGAGCGGCGGGGCCACCAGCCGCAGGTCCTCGATCTGCGGGTGCTCGAGCGGGTGAAGCAGGCCGAGCGCCTCGGTCTGCGGATGAGCCGCCACCTGGGCGACGTCCTGGACCGGCGCCGCCGGGCACGCCGACGCGCTCCAGCCGCTCGAGCGTCTCGGCCACGCTCAGCGTGGCCACGCGCTCGGCGAGCAGGTCGTGCAGCGGATCGCGGTTGGCCACGCGCTCGGGGTTGGTGGCGAAGCGGGGGTCCTCGGGGAGGCCGGCGAGGTCGAGCGCCTCGCACAGCAGCGGCGAAGTGCCGGTCGTTCCCCGCCGCGATCATCACGAGGCCGTCGCTGGCCTCGAAGCCCTCGTAGGGCGCGAGCATCCCGATGCCCGAGCCGAGCCTGCCCGGGATCTTCCCGCTGCCCAGGTAACCCGACGATCTGGTACGGCAGCCAGTTGACCGCGGTCTCGTAGAGCGACGTGTCCACCAGGCGCGCCCGGTCGTCCGTCTCGCGCTCCCGCAGCGCGGCCATGATCCCGATCACCGCCCACATCGCCGTGCCCTGGTCCACCACCGAGACGCCGGCGCGCACGGGCTGGCCCGTCTTCTCGCCGGTCACGCTCATGATGCCGCCGGCCGCCTGCATGAGCGGGTCGTAGCCGGGCAGGCGTCGAGAGCGGCCCGTGCCTGCCGAAGGCGCCGATCGAGCAGTAGACGATGCGCGGGCTGCGCTGGCTGACGGCGTCGAAGTCGAGCCCGAGCCGCTCCACCAGCCCGGGCCGGAGGTTCTGGATGAAGACGTCGCAGCCGGCCGAGAGGCGGAGCAGCGCCTCGCGTCCCTCGTCGGCGGCGATGTCGATGGCCAGCGAGCGCTTGCTGGCGTTCATGCTCAGGAACACCGCGCTCTCGCCGTTCCAGAAGGGCGGCCCCCAGACGCGCGCGTCGTCGCCGCGGCCGGGGCGCTCGACCTTCACCACGTCGGCGCCGAGCGCGCCGAGCAGCATCGCGCAGTAGGGACCGGCCAGCGAGGTGGTCACGTCGAGCACCTTCAGCCCGGACAGCGGGCTGAAGTCCCGGCTCCGCGCTCACCGCGACAGGGCCTCGAAGAACTCCGGGCGGCGGTCGGCCCACAGGGGCCACGCCGCGCGGCTCTCCTCGATCGCTGCCGGCCTCGAGCGTGGCCACCACCAGCTCCTCGGCGTCGCTCACGGACTCGGCGAGCACCGTGCCGTGGGGATCGACGATGCGCGACAGGCCCATGCGCTCCCAGGTGTGAAAGCGGTCGCCCGAGGAAGTGCGAGCCAGAGCCGTTGCACATGACCAGGAAGAGCCCGTTCTCGAAGGCCCGCATGACCGGCACGAGCTCGAACATGCGCTGCTTGTTGGGCGCGCCGATCCCGCCCTTGTCCCCGCCCTTCCAGGCCGAGTTGATGCAGACCACGATCTCCGCCCCGAGGCGGCCCAGGCAGCGCGTGTACTCCGGGTGCCAGAGGTCGTAACAGATGACGATCCCGATCCGCCCGAGCGGCGTGTCGAACACGGTCAGCGGCGAGCCGCCGCTGTAGTAGAGCTTCTCGAGCCCCGCCGAGTGCGCCTTGCGGGTGACCCCGAGCACTCCACCGGGGCCCGCCAGGACCGCCGTGTTGTGCACCACGCCGGCCACCTCCCCACGCTCGGCCAGGCCGAACACCACGTGGATGCCGTGCTGGTCCGCCGCGGAGGCCACGGCCGTCACCGCGGGCCCGTCCAGCGTCTCGGCCGTGTCCCAGGCGTCGCGCCGCCCGTTGGCGAGGCCGCCGCGCTCGCAGAAGAAGTTCGTCAGGCCGAGCTCGGGGAAGGCGGCGAGCTCCACGCCCTGCTCGGCCAGCCGGCCGAGGCGCTCGCAGACGTCCGCGACGTTGCGCTCCTTCTCCTCCGGCGGGAAGGGCTCGATCTGCGCCGCGGCGGCGACCACCGTCTCCTTCATGCCCGGCGCAGCTCCTCGGTCCGCCGCTCGTCGATCTGGAGGTTCGCGTCGATCGCCACACCGTAATCGCGCTCGGCGTCCGCCGCCGTGATCACCTCGTCGAGCACGTCGCGCAGCACCCGCTCCACGTCGCGCTCGCGCGGATCGCCGTAGCCCGCCGAGTTGGCGGTGCGCAGGGAGATCACCTCGCCCGCCTTCAGCTGGTAGTTGGTGGACTTGGCGGGCGCCTGCCGTTCGCTCGGGACGGCCGGGGTTCACCACGATCTCGCCAGGCACGCCGTCGTGTCCGCCGAACAGCCCGCGCGGCGGGCTGGCCTCGGTGGTGCCGTCGCCCTCCCCGCTGAACAGCGTGTCGGTGAGGCACTCCCAGGTGCGCACGACCCCCATGCCGCCTCGCCAGCGGCCCGCCCCGGGCCCGGGGCGCAGCTCGTACTCCAGGCAGCGCATCGGGTTGCGCAGTTCCAGCTCCTCGATCGGGTTGTTGCGCGTGTTGCCCATCATGCAGTCCACGGCGTCCATGCCGTCCTTGCCGAAGCGCCCGCCGTAGCTCGTCTCGTTCACCTCGATGTAGACCCAGTACTCCTCGCTGCCCTCGAGCACTCCCGAGTAGGAGACGAAGAACGTGTGCCCGGCGCTGCCGGCGCAGATCCGCTCGGGATAGGCGTCGGCCATCGCCAGGTTCATCGAGTCGGCCATCTTCGCCACCTGGTTGATGCGAGCCGTGCACGAGGCGGGGAAGATCGGGTTGAAGATCGAGCCCTTGGGCGCCACCACCTCGATCGCCCGGAAGATCCCGCTGTTCTGCGGGGCCACCGTCGGGTGGGTCACCTCGTCGAGCAGGATCGAGCGGATGATCGAGAACGCGATCACCTGCGTCGAGCCCGAGAAGGGGCAGTTGAAGCCGGTGGCGGTCTGGCCGGCCGAGCCGGTCAGATCGACCTTGATGCTCTCCCCCTCCACCTCGATCGCCAGCTCCACGGGCAGCGGCACCCCGATGTGCTCGCCGTCGTCGTCGAGCCACTGGGTGGGGGCGCGGTGGACGCCGTCCGGCGCCTTGGCGATCTCGCGGCGGATCGTGCGCTCCGAGTAGTCCAGCCAGTACTCGCCGGCGGCGAACACGCGCTCGAAGCCGTATTTGTCGATCAGCTCCAGGAAGCGGGCGCGACCGAGCCGAGAGGCCGCGATCATCGCCTCGGTGTCGCCGCGGTTCCAGGTCGCGGTGCGCGTGTTCTGCCAGATGTGCTTCCAGAGCTCCTCGTTGCGCACGCCCTTGCTCTCGATGCGCAGGGCCGTGTAGTGGTGGCCCTCGGCCCAGACGTCCACCGTGTGGACCATCAGGCCCGGCGACATGCCGCCCACGTCGGCCACGTGGCCGTTGGCGCAGGCCCACGCGCAGAGCTTGCCGTCGTAGAAGATCGGGATCGCGATGCAGAGGTCGGGCGTGTGCGAGGCGCCCAGGTAGGGGTCGTTGTGGAGGAAGACGTCCCCGTCGTGGATGTCGTCGCCGACCACCGAGATGATGCCCTCGAGGTAGCCCGGGATCGAGCCCACGTGCATCGGCGTGGTGTCGCTCTCGCACAGCTCGGCGCCGTCGGCGAAGAAGATCCCGCAGCCGAGGTCCTCGGACTCGCGGATGATGCTCGAGTAGGACATGCGGTAGAGCACCTGGGCCATCTGCTTGGCGATGGCCTTGAATGCCCCGCCCATCACGCTCAGCGTGATCGGATCCAGCTCTGCCTCTGCCGTGGCCATCGCTATGCCTCCTGCACCGTGAGGACGAGGTTCCCGATCTCGTCGATCCGCGCGCTGGCGCCCGGCGGGATCACCGTGGTCGAGTCGATCTGCTCCACGATCGCCGGGCCGGGCAGCACGTCGCCCGCCAGCAGGAGATCGCGGGTGTAGATGCGCGTGGGCACGCGCTCGCTGCCCGCTGTCCGTGGCGAACACCGCCGGCTCCTCGGCGACCTGGGCGCGCTCCGGGCCGTCGGTGGCCGCCTGGAGGGTGGGCCAGCGCAGCGCCGGCATGCGCCCGATGCCCGTGACGCGAACCGCGATCACCTCCACGTTCAGCTCGGAGAACCTGCCGAAGTACTCGCGCTCGTGACGCGCCTCGAAACCCTCGCGCACGGCCGCGGCCCAGCTCCCGTCCACGGCGTCGCTCGGCGCGGTCACGCGCAGCTCGTAGCCCTGTCCGCCGTAGCGGCAGTCCGCGGCGCGCTCGATCAGCACCGAGTCCCCCGTGAAGCCGGCGCCGGCGAGGTGCTCCTCCACCCCGGCCTCGAGCTCGGCGTAGAGCGACTCCACGCGGCTCTCGTCCAGCTCGCCCAGGTCCTGCCAGGCGCTGGCCACCAGCTCGTAGCGCACGTCGGAGGCGAGCAGGCCCGCCGCGGCGGTGACCCCTGGGTGGGGCGGCACGACCACGTGCGGGATGCCGATGATGCGGGCGATCTCGACGGCGTGCAGCGGACCGGCCCCGCCCGCCGCCACCAGCACGAACTCGCGCGGGTCGTAGCCCTTGCGCACCGAGTTGGTCTCGATGGCGTTGACCATGTTGTGCACGGTCACCGCGATCACGCCGAGCGCGGCGTCCTCGAGCGGGAGGCCCAGCGGCTCGGCCACGTTGGCCGCGATCGCGCGCTGGGACAGGTCGCGATCGAGCGGCATGCGCCCGCCGAGGAACGCCTCGGGACGCAGGCGGCCGAGCACGACGTTGGCGTCCGTCACCGTGGCGTCGGCGCCGCCGCGCCCGTAGGCGGCGGGCCCCGGATCGGCGCCCGGCGCTCTCCGGGCCGACCTTGATGATCTGGCCCTCCTCCACCGTGGCGATCGAGCCGCCGCCGGCCCCGATCGTCTCGATGTCGATCATCGGGACCATCACCGGGTAGCCGTCGATCGAGGAGTCGAGCAGGTGCTTCATGCGGGCCTCGCCCGCGGGCGCCACGCAGATGTCCGCCGAGGTGCCGCCGACGTCGAGCGTGATCGTGCTCGCGAAGCCGCTGCGGCGGGCCGCGTCGATGCCGCCCAGGAGGCCTGCCGCCGGGCCCGAGAGCACGAGGTTGACGGGCGACCGGCGCCCGTTGTCGAAGGTGGTCACGCCGCCCGACGACTGCATCAGGTGCGGGTCGCGCTGCAGCCCGGCCTCGCGCAGCTGGTCGTGCAGGCGGTCCAGGTAGCGGCCCACGCGCGGGCCGATGTAGGCGTTGATCGCTGCCGTGGAGAAGCGCTCGTACTCGCGATGCTGGGGGCTGACCTCGCTGGAGACCGAGACGAACGCATCCGGCAGCACGCGGCCGACGATCTCCCTGACGCGTTCCTCGTGCGCCGCGTTGGCGAACGAGCTGAGGAAGCAGACGGCGACGGACTCGATGCCCTCGCCGGCCAGGTAGGCAAGCTCCTCCTCCACCGCGCCCTCGTCGAGCGGGACGTGCACGCTGCCGTCCACCAGCATGCGCTCCGGCACGCAGCGGCGGTACTGGCGCAGGATCAGCGGCCGCGCCTGCTGCGGGATGTCCTGCATCAGGCTGAACGTGTACGGCTTGCGGTGGCGGGCGATGTGCAGGATGTCCCGGAACCCGCTCGTGGTGATCATCCCCACCCTCGCGCCGCGCCGCTCGAGGATCGTGTTGGTGCCGACCGTCGTGCCGTGCAGCAGCGCCGACAGCTGCGACGGCTCGGTGCTCGCCATCGCGCAGATCTCCTCGACGCCCTGGAGGATCGCCACCGCCGGGTCCTCCGGCGTGGATGCCAGCTTGTGGACGTGGATCCGCTCGCCCTCCTCGTCGTAGAGGATCAGGTCGGTGAACGTCCCGCCGACGTCCACTCCGAGGTGCCGCTCGCCCATCAGGCGTCGCGGCGACGCCAGGGAGCTGAAGATCCGGTCGTCGACCGGCTGCGGCGGCGACGGGTAGTCGCGCTTGCTGTGGCTCTTGCCCATCCGCACCGTGAGCTCCGCGAGCTTGAACCCCCACACGCCGGGGTTGATCACCGGCACGTCGAGCCGCTCCTGCAGGTAGTCGTGCGCCTGCCACATGGTGGTGCTCGCGAGCACGATCGCGCCGGCGCCGTCGTCCTCGATCGCCCGCTTGGCCTCGTCGAGCAGCGGCGGCAGGTAGGCGTCCTCGTCGGTGATCAGGTTCGCCAGGTCGGGCGGCAGGTTGGGGCTGCGGATCGACGCCACCCGATGCGAGATGCCGTACTCGTGAGCGATCTTGCGATAGATCGGCGCCCACTTGCCCCAGGTGGCGAGGAAGCTGAACTTCTCGCTGAGGATCATCGCCACGTGGCAGGCCACCTGGCCGGGGCCGATCACCGGGATGTCGAGCCGCGAGCGCAGCGGCTTCATCCCCGAGTCGCTGACGGTGTCGATGAGGATCGCGTCGCAGCCGTCCGCCTGGGCGCTGAGCCCGGCCTGGAAGATGAACATGTCCATCAGGAACACGTCGTAGATGCTGTCCGCGGTCTCGGGCCCGTTGGTCACGGCGACGACGTCGAGCTCCACGTCGTCGGGCACCAGCTCGGCCGGGATCCCGGCCCGTCGGAGCTCCACGCCCTCCTCGCTGAGCGGGAACGGGACGATCATGCGGATCTTCACCGACCAGTTCCTTTCGCCGTCGGATCGACCGGCCAACCGGTCGGGAATCGACAACGTACCAAAGTCGCTCGGTGCAGATGAGAAAGCTCCTAACGACCGAAAAACAGCGGTTCCGGTGTGGTAAAAGTTAGGCCCGCCTAATTAGGGAGTCCTAACTGGCGGCCGGGGACCACCTGCGTGTCACTCGCCGAGACCACCCTGCTGGGCTTCATCGCCGGCTTCACGATCTTCCTCGGGCTGCCCGTGGGACGGCTGCGCCGCGTCGACGATCGCCTGCGCGTCGCGCTCGCGATGTTCTCCGT
This sequence comes from uncultured Thermoleophilaceae bacterium, assembly GCA_963729205.1. Taxonomy (GTDB): domain Bacteria; phylum Actinomycetota; class Thermoleophilia; order Solirubrobacterales; family Thermoleophilaceae; genus JAICJR01. The sequence continues at coordinate 88,345 of CAVSNA010000031.1, read as the reverse complement.
CGGGATCCTCGCGTTCATCTTCATGGACGTGACCTCCCACGGGATGGAGATCGTCGAGACCTCGCTCCTCTCGTTCAAGGACCACGACTCGAGCTTCGGGCACGTGCTCGTGCTCTTCCTGCTGATGGCGGTGGGCTTCACGGCGGGAACGGCGGGCATCTCGGCGGTGCAGCACCGGCTCGTCCCCAAGCGACCCATCCGCCCGCCCGTGGCCGGCGGAGAAGTGCTCAGCGCGCCGGTCGTCGCCTCGTACAACGCCGAGGCTGCCGCCGCCCGCCGTGCGGCGCTCAAGACCGCCATGACGATCGCCGTCGCCATCGGCCTCCACAACTTCGCCGAGGGCCTCGCGATCGGCGTGTCCGCCCAGAGCGGGGAGATCGCGCTCGCCTGGGTGCTGGTCATCGGCTTCGCGCTGCACAACGCCACCGAGGGCTTCGGCATCGTCGGCCCGCTCGGAGGGATACGGCCGAGCTGGACCTGGCTGTTCGTCGCCGGGCTCGTCGGCGGCGGGCCGACCTTCGTCGGCTCGATCGTCGGCTACCAGGTGCACTCCGACGCGCTCGAGTTGTGCTTCTACGCGCTGGCGGGCGGCGCGATTCTCTACGTGATCGGCGAGATCTGGGCGGGCGTTCGCCGCTACGGCCACCAGACCCTCGGGCTGAACCTGCTCGCCTTCGGCTTCCTCGCGGGCGTCGCGACCGACCTGGTCGTGGCGTACGGCGGCGGCTGAGCCCCTAGCCGTCGTCGACCAGACCGGTCAGCGGGCCGAGCAGCCGCGCGCTGCGGCGTGACACGCCGGGCAGCGCGATCAGCCGGTGCGTGGCTGGACTGCCGTCCCGCTCGCGCTGCAGCTGCTCGCGCGCGACGGGGATCCACTCCTCATCGACGAGCTCGCGTGGGTCGCGGCCCCTGAGGCCGTCGAGAGGCAGCTCGAGGTGCTCGGCCCAGAGCCGCTCGCGCGTGTCGCGCGCCAGGGCGGCGTCGTCGGTCACCACGTTCATCTCCGTGTCGTTCATCAGGGAGTGGGCATTCAGGTTGGCGCTGCCCACGGTCAGCCAGCGGTCGTCGACGATCCCCACCTTCGCGTGCACGTAGAGCGGGTCCGCGCGCGTGCCGCTGCGCGAGCGCAGCGTGGCCGCGAGGAAGCGGCCCTGACCATCGTCGGCGGCGACCAGGCGGGCGAGCTGCCCCCGGGTGTCGTCCTGACCGTTGTTCGCCCGTCGCGGGAGCACGACCACCACCCGGAACGAGTCGCTGGGCGGATGGCGAAGCTTGGCGGCCAGCACGTCGACCAGCTCGGGCGCCCAGAGGAACTGGTTCTCCAGGTAGACGAGCTCGCGCGCGCCCGAAAGCGCTCGCAGGTAGCTCCCGAGGATGCGGAAGTCCCCGTGCGGCACGCTGTCGTACATGTCCTCGGCGACCGTCCGGACGACCTGGACGGTGCTCGGGCCGGCCGGCGGCGGAGGGTCGGGGGCCGCGAGCTCCTGGCCGCTCACCTCCCGCCAGCGCATGGCGAAGTGCGCCGCCACGTCCGCGACCGCCGGGCCACGCAGGCGCGTGCCCACGTCGTGCCAACCCAGCCTGCGGCGGGCCGGATGCGCGCTGAGGTCGAAGCGGTCGCCCGCCAGGTCCGTCATGTCGATGCCGCCGACGAACGCGAGCTCGTCGTCGATCACGATCGTCTTCTCGTGATGACAGTGGAACGGGTGCTCGCGAGGGTCGAGCCGGCACTGGATCCGCGTGCCCCGGACGAGCGTGCTCGACCTGCGCCGCGACCTCCTTCCGCGTCGGGTGGAAGGCGGGCAGCGGCGCGCCGGCCCAGACCAGCACGCGAACCTCGATCCGCTCCGCCAGCTCGGCGAGCAGCGCCCCGAGCACCACCGGATGCTCGCCGCGTACGAGCTCGAAGTGCGCGGCCAGGTGCCAGCCCGTCACGTGGACGTGCGAGCGCGCCGCCGACAGCGCCTCGGCGATCGCCGGCAGCGCCTCGCGCCCCGTCGATCAGGACGTCGAGCTGGTTGCCCGGGCGTGGCGGGGGATCGCCCGGAAGCCCACAGCTCCCCCGTCGCCGGGCTCGACGACTCGCTCCTGCCCCAGCCGGCGCAGACGGCGGCGATGGTGACGCTCCACCGCCAGCTCGACGCCGCGCCCCACCAGACCGTCGACGCGTCCCATCGGATTCATCGCCACGCCCGAACGGTACAGGCGCGCCTCAGCCCCGCTCGAGGACTGACTCACCGGTCCCGCTGACCGCCGGCGCCGTCCGCCGCCGCGGCACGTCCTTGCGGGTGACCGACAGATACGCCACGAAGCCGGCGATGAGGCCGGCCAGCACCAGGCTGACCGGTCCCGTGCCGAGGCCGAGGCCGCCGCGCTCCTTCGACACGGCCAGCCAGTCCGCGAACGACGCGCCCAGCGGGCGGGTGACCACGTAAGCGAACCAGAACGAGAACACCGCGTTCCAGCTGAAGCGCCAGTAGCCGATCGCCGGCACCGCGATCACCGCCGCGAACAGCAGGCCCGAGGCGAAGTAGCCGAGGCCGAAGGTCACGGCCGTGAGGTCGCCCGCCGCCGTGCCCAGCGCGAACGTGGCCAGCACCGTGGCCCAGTAGAAGGCCTCGCGGCGCCGCGTGTAGATGCTGTGTATCGAGAGCGTGCCCTCGCTCAGGTACCAGGTGCGGAAGATCACCGCCAGCACCACGGCGTAGAAGATCGTCGAGGCGACGTACGGGACCCCCAGGCCGACGTGCAGGACGTCGGCGCACATCGTCCCGAACACGCCGACCATCGCCACCGCCAGCCAATAGGTCCAGGCCACGTACCTGCGTGCCTTGAACTGAAGGATCAGGGCCACAACCAGGGCGATTCCCCCGAGCACCACCGCTATCTCCGGCACGAGCCGGTGGACCAGGTAGTCGGAGGTGGACTCCCCCATCCCCGTGGTCAGCGCCTTCACGATCCAGAAATACGCGGTGACCTCGGGCACCTTGGAAAGAGCGCGCGACGCGGGCCCTGGGGCCAGGGTGTCTGGTTCTGAATCCATGCAGGTTCGCTGGGCCGGAGGAACGACGCGCGAAGCTAGGGCCCCGGGCTAAGCGGACCTTCAACTGCGGCTAAGCCGTGGCTTATCTGCCGCCGAGCGCGCGCGGCTGCACGAGACCGGCGTCATAGGCCGCGATCACGGCCTGGAGGCGGTCGCGCACGCCGAGCTTGCGCAGCACGTTCGACACGTGCGTCTTCACCGTGGTCTCGCTGAGATAGAGCCGCTCGGCCAGCTCGGCGTTCGAGAGCCCGCTGGCCAGCAGGCGCAGGATCTCGCGCTCGCGCTCGGTGAGCTCGGCTATCGCGCCATCGTGCGTGGGGCCGGGCTCCGTGTCCGCGAAGCGCTCGAGCAGCCGCCGCGTGACGGTCGGGCCGAGCAGCGCGTTCCCCTCCGCCACCAGCCTGATGGCGTCCACGAGCTGGCCCGGCCGCACGTCCTTCAGCAGGAAGCCGCTGGCGCCGGCGCGCAGGGCGGCGTAGACGTAGTCGTCCACGTCGAAGGTCGTCAGCACGAGGATCCGCGCGCGACTTCCCGAGGCGACGATGCGCCGTGTGGCCTCGATCCCGTCTACGCCCGGCATCCGCACGTCCATGAGGATCACGTCGGGCTCGAGCTCCTGGCAGAGGCGGATCGGCCTCCTCACCGTTGTCGGCCTCGCCGACCACGGCGAGGTCGGTGCGCGTCTCCACGATCAGGCGGAAGCCGCTGCGGACGAGCGCCTGGTCGTCGGCGATCAGGACGCTGACGGTCATCCCGCGGCCCCGACCGGAAGTCGCGCGGACACGACGTAACCGCCGCTCGGATTGGTCCCCGCCTCCACGCTGCCGCCGAGCATCGCGGCTCGCTCGCGCATCCCGATCAGTCCCCTGCCGGCGCCGGCGCCGTTGGCGCTGCCGCGGCCGTCGTCGCGGATCTCCAGCTCGAGCTCGTCGCCGTAGCGCACGCGCACGCGTGCGTGACCGGCGCCGCCGTGCTTGAGCGTGTTCGTCAGCGCCTCCTGCACGATCCGGTAGGCGGACAGGTCCACGGTCGCGGGCAGCGGCTGAGGCGGCCCCTCGATCACGAGCGACACCTCGAGGCCGGTCCCCCGCACCTGCTCGATCAGGCCGTCGATCCGCCCGAGCCCGGGCTGGGGCTCGAGCTCGGCGTCCTGGTGGAACGAGCCGAGCACGCGGCGCAGATCGGCGAGCGCCGCGCGCGCGGCGCTGTCGATCGCCCGGATCGGCTCGCGAGCCCGCCTCGGCTCCAGCCTGAAGACGTCCTCGGCCGCGCCGGCCTGAACCACGATCACGCTCAGCGCGTGCGCGATCACGTCGTGGAGCTCCCGCGCGATCCGCGCCTGCTCCTCGGCCGCGGCGCGCCCCGCCTCGGCCTCGCGCTCCCGCTCGAGTCGGTCCGCCTTCTCCTCGATCTCGTTCACGTAGGCGCGGCGGGAGCCCACGCTCTCGCCGAGCAGCCACGCGGCCGCCATGAGGACGACTGCCGAGACCGAGTCGCCCGTCTCCGATCCGCCGAAGCCGACGCGCGCCGCGGTTATCGCCGTGGCCGCTCCGATCGCGGTCGCGCGGGCGACCGGCCCGTCGGGGCCGGCCGCGAGCGTGTACAGCGCCACGCAGAGCGGGAACGGCAGCAGCCAGAGTCCCAGCGCCACGATCAGCAGCGCGATGCCGGTGACGGCCACCAGCACCGCCAGCGGGCGACGCCGGCGCCAGGCGAGCGGCACGATCTGGGCGGCGCCGAGCGCCAGGGTCGCGGCCGTATTCGTGTGGTGGGAAGCCACCACGGCGGTCGCGAGCAGCAGGAAGGCCAGCAGGGCGCCGTCGACCAGTCGCGGATGGCGCCAGAGCCAGTTCCAGATCATCGTCCCCCCACCGTACTCGTGCCCATCGCCGGGCTAGCCACCAGGGGCAGCCGCTAGGTGTCGCGCCGCACCATCAGCACCGCCGCGATCGCCACGGCCACCACGGCGTAGCCGACGAACAGCGCCAGGCCGGCCCCCGGGGAGAGGGTGTGCGGATCGCGCGTCAGAGCGAAGATCGACGAGCCCGCTGTGCTGGGGAGATAGGGGCTGATCGCGTGGTTCCAGGAGGACGGCAGCACGTTGAGCAGCGGTGGGATGACGAAGAAGATCGCGGCGAAGGCCGAGATGCCTCCGGCCGTGTTGCGCACGATCGCCCCGATCGCGAGCCCCAGGATCGCCACGAGCAGCAGGTAGACGGCGGCGCCGAGCACCGAGCGAGCCACGCCGTGGTCCGAGAACGAGATCTGGAGGATGTCGTGCTTCGACAGGATCGCCTGGCTCGCGAAGAAGGCGATCAGCACCGAGGGCAGCATCAGCAGGAAGGACACGGTGCCGTAGACGCCGAGCTTGGCCCACAGCACCGGCAGCCGTTTCGGCACCGCCGTGAAGGTCGCGCGGATCATCCCGGTCGAGTACTCGCCCGTGATGACGAGGACGCCCAGCACGGCGATCGCCAATTGGGCGACCTCGACCCCGACCAGCGCCACGTCGAGCGGCTGCCGGTCGGCGCGCTCCTGCGGGCTCAGATGGCCCCAGCGCGACGAGAGCACGGTCGCGAACAGGAGCGGGAGGCCGATCGTCAATAGCGTCGCGACGAACAGCGACCAGCGGGTGGAGCGCAGCGAGTGGAGCTTCGTCCACTCGGACAGGGCGACGCGGGCCTGCGTGACCCTGCCGGTGCCCTCCAGTGCAGGGAGCCTGATCCCGGGTGCCATGGTGCTCATGCCGCCAGCTCCCGGTCGGTCTCAGACGCGAACTCGAGCTCCTCGCGCGTGAGGTCCATGAATGCCTCCTCCAGCGACGCGTGCTGCGGCGTCAGCTCGTGGAGCACGATGCCGTGCGCGGCCGCGGCGTCGCCGATCCGCTCGGCGCTCAGCCCGGCGATCTCGAGCAGCCCCGGGCCGGGGCTCGTCACCGAGATCCCCTCGCCGAGCACGAGCTGGCGAAGCTGCGCGCTCTGCGGCGAGCGCACGCGCACCGTCTGCTTCGAGGCGCTGCGAACGAACTCCTCCACGCTCATGTCGGCGATCAGGCGGCCGCGGCCGACCACGATCAGGTGATCGGCGGTGAGCGCCATCTCGCTCATCAGGTGGGAGGAGACGAAGACCGTCCGTCCCTCGGCCGCGAGCGCCTTCAGCAGGTTCCTGATCCAGTGGATCCCCTCCGGGTCCAGCCCGTTGACGGGCTCGTCGAGCAGCAGGGTCGCCGGATCGCCGAGCAGGGCCGTCGCGATCCCGAGCCGCTGGCCCATACCGAGCGAGAACTGACCCGCCCGCTTGCGCGCCACGTCGCTCAGGCCGACCAGCTCGATCAGCTCCTCCACTCGCCGCTCGGAGATCCCGTGGGTCTGCGCGAGCGCCAGTAGGTGGTAGTACGCCGAGCGCCCGGTGTGCACGGAGCGCGCCTCCAGCAGCGCGCCCACCTCGTGCAGCGGCGAGCGATGGTCGCGGTAGTGCTTCCCGTTCACCGTCACATCGCCGGCGGTGGGCGCATCGAGGCCGAGGATCAGGCGCATCGTGGTGGACTTGCCGGAGCCGTTCGGGCCGAGAAAGCCGGTGACCATGCCCGGCCGGACCGAGAACGAGAGCCCGTCGACGGCCCGCTTCTGGCCGTAGTCCTTGGTGAGCTGTACCGCCTCGATCATCGCCTCGAAGACGCTAGCCCTCGCGCTCGCGCTTTACCTCCCTCGGGCGGACGAAATCGAGCTCCTCACAAAGGATGAGATCCGGCTTCTCATCGACGTCTCATGGAGCGGTGTGATGATGTCCCTCGTGCGGATCCTCGTGGTCGAGGACGATCCCAAGATGGCCGGCCTGATCCGGCGCGGGCTGCGCGAGGAGGGCGTGGCAGCGGACATCGCCGGGCGCGGAGAGGACGCGCTCTGGATGGCGGCGGCGACCGACTACGACGCCCTGGTGCTGGACGTGATGCTGCCGGGGATCGACGGGTTCGAGACCTGTGAGCGGCTGCGGGCGAGCTCGGTCTGGACGCCCGTGCTGCTGCTCACCGCGCGCGACGCCGTGGAGGATCGAATCGGGGGACTCGACCGGGGCGCGGACGACTACCTGACCAAGCCGTTCTCGTTCGGCGAGCTGCTGGCCCGGCTGCGCGCGCTGACGCGCCGCGGCGGCGTGCCGCGCCCGGCGGTGCTGGAGGCGGCGGGCCTGCGGCTGGATCCGGCGACCCGGCGAGTCTGGCGCGGCGACGCGGAGATCGAGCTGTCGCAACGCGAGTTCGCGCTGCTCGAGGCCTTCATGCGGCGTCCCGGCGAGGCGCTCTCGCGCCTCCACCTGCTCGAGCGGGTCTGGGACTACGGCTACGAGAACCGCTCGAACGTGATCGACGTCTACGTGCGCTACCTGCGCGAGAAGGTGGACCGCCCGTTCGGAGCGGCGAGCATCGAGACGGTGCGCGGGTACGGCTACCGGCTGCGGGAGGAGAACGCGTGCTGACCCGGCTCCCGCTGCGCGTCCGCCTCACGCTCGCCTTCGCGCTGGTGATGGCGCTGGTGCTCGCGCTGACGGGGGTCGTGGTCTACCGCGTCTTCCGCGGCGACCTGAACTCCACGATCGACCGCTCGCTCGGCTCGCGCTCCGCCGAGGTGGCCGCGCTCACGCGCCAGGCGGGCCCCGGGCTCGGATCGTCGCTGCCGAGCGTGAGCGGCGCGGGCGACGACTTCGCCGCGGTGCTGACCCCCGCCGGAGTGCCGCTCGCCGCCACGCCGCAGGTGCAGGGCCGGCGGCTGCTCTCGAGATCAGAGCTCGATCGGGCGGCCCGTTCGAGCGTGGTCCTGCAGCACCCGCCGGTCGAGCGGATCGACGGGACGCTTCGCATGCGCGCCCTGCCGGTGGCCACGCCGGCGGGAAGGCGGATCGTGGTGGTGGGCACCTCGCTCGGCCAGCGCGACGACTCCCTGCGCACGCTCGCCGTGCTGCTCGCTGCCGGCGGGCTGGTGGCCCTGGTGCTGGCGTCGCTTGCCGGCTACGGCGTGGCCACGGGAGCCCTGAGGCCGGTGGAGGCGATGCGCCGCCGGGCGGCGGCGATCTCGCCGTCCGAGGTTGGCCAGCGCCTGCCCGTGCCGGATTCGGGCGACGAGATCGCACGCCTGGGCCAGACCCTGAACGAGCTGTTGGACCGCCTCGAGGCGGCGTCCCTGCGCGAGCGGCGCTTCACCGCGGACGCGAGCCACGAGCTGCGCACGCCGCTCGGCATTCTCAAGGCCGAGCTGGAGCTGGCGCTGCGGCGCGGACGCTCCCCCGAGGAGCTGCGCGCGGCCCTCGAGTCCGCCGCGGAGGAGACGGAGCGGCTGGTGCGGCTCGCGGAGGACCTGCTGGTGATCGCGCGCCTCGATCGCGGCGAGCTCCCGGCGCGGCGCGAGCAGATCGAGGTCGCTCAGCTGCTCGGCACGGTGGCCGCGCGCTTCGGCCCGCGCCTCGCCGCCGCCGGGGTGACGGTGCAGGTGGAGGGCGGCGAGGGCCTGTGGGTGAGCGGCGACGAGCTGCAGCTCGAACAGGCGCTCGGCAACCTCCTTGAGAACGCGCTGCGTCACGGCTCGGGCGAGCTGAGCGTCAGCGCCGCTCGGCGCGGCAGCGGCGTCGAGCTCCACGTCCGGGACGAGGGGCCCGGCTTCGCCCCGGACTTCATCGAGCGCGCCTTCGAGCGCTTCGCGCGCGCGGACGGGGCCCGCTCCCGCGGCGGCGCCGGGCTCGGGCTCGCGATCGTGGCGGGGGTCGCCGAGTCGCACGGCGGGCGCGCCGTCGCCGTCAACCGCCCCGGCGCGGGCGCGGACGTCTGGCTCGAGCTGACCGGCCGCTACACCGCCGCCGGACGGCCGTGCCGGAGCCCGTCACCCTGCCTTGAACGAGACCAGCCGCGAGCGCTCGTCGCCGCCCCTGACGGTGGCCTCGTACACGGTGCCGATGCCGCGCACGTAGTACTTCGTGTCGATCACGCCGGGCTCGAGCGGCGTCCACTCCTTCGTCTTGAGCGCCCGCGTGGACGAGATGAACGGCACGTTCACGGGCGCGTGCAGCGAGAGCACCTTGAAGTGATCCTCCGCGTGGCCCTTGTAGAACTCCTGCCGGAACGCCTGCCCGACACGCGGGTGGGGCGGCATGAAGATCCCCGCCGTCGCCCCGTTCACGCCGGCCTGCCAGGTGCCCTCGGTGCTCGTCACCTTCCCGTGGCTGTCGAGCTCCTCGGTGTCCTCACCGAAGTACCAGACGTTGCCGCTGCCGTCCTGGGCGTAGTAGTCGAGCGTCTTCTCGGCCAGCTTGCCGTGCTCGTAGAGCCGGTCGTCCACCACCGTCGTGGGCGCCCCGAGGATCCGCTTGATCCTGTGCGTCACCTTCATCACGTCGATCGCCGGATTGCCGTCCTTCACGCCCTCGTAGCGATAGCGCGAGCCGGGTATGAGCGGGAACCAGGGGTTGTCGATCGTTCGGACGAACCCCCGCGTGGGCGGCGTGGGAGCCGCCGCCGCTCCGTAGGCGCCGGCGGTGAGCGCGATCGCGATCGCCACGCCTGCTGTCGCTGCTGTCCTCTTCACGGTGTCCTCCATTCCTCGTCGAGCGCACTCGGGCGTCTCGACAAGATGGCCGGCCGCGATGAGATTTCGATGAGCCCCGCGCTCAGCCGCGGTGGGCTCTCAGCTCGTCGGTCACGGCGGCCGTGAACGCGCCCTTGTCCTGGCCCCCGCTCTGGAGCGCGCCGAAGTAGTCCTCCCGGTTGTCCGTGGCCCCGCTCGGCTTGCCGTCGATCTGGGCGAAGATCATGATCTCCGCGAGCTGTGAGCCGTAGGTCTCGCGCAGGCCCGCGATCGCCCCACGGAGGTCGTCGGCCGCCTGCTGGTAGGTGAGGCACCTGGGCCAGCCGTAGTTGTCGTTCAGGCAGCGGCCGTTGTCGGTCGCGATTCCGTACTCGGTGATGAAGAGCGGAAGCTTGCCGCCGCCGTGGGGGGCCACGCCCGCGAGCAGGTTGTTCGTCTTGGTCCTGTAGTCGGGGCCGTAGGGGTGCTCGATCCAGCCGGCCACCCGGCTGGTCAGGTCCGGCACGGCGTCGTACATGTTGTCGGCCCAGGTGGAGGAGCCGGAGTCGTCGCTGATCGCGAGCAGGCCCACCCTGTGGTTGCCATCGGCGCCGGCGATCGCCTCCTGGGCCTCTTTGAAGCGCACGGCGTACTCGCGGGCCCGCCGCGGGTAGCCGGGGCAGCCCGGCCCGCAGTCGTCGTACTGGTAGCTCTGGTTGGTCTCGTTGCCGAACTCGATGTAGCGCACGGCGAGCCTGCCGTCGGAGCGCCCGCGCCAGAAGCTCCCGCGGGGTCCGAAGGCGTGCGCCCAGCGGCCAAGGTTCCGCGCCTCCGAGGAACCGGGCATCCTGCCGATGAAGCTGGCCAGCAGCTGGACGCGCTCACCGCGCGCGGCCAGCGCGGCCACGGTCGGCGCGATCTTGGAGACGGGGCTCGAGATGTCGAAGTCCACCCGGACGACGCTCGGGTGCAGCCGCGATCCGACGCGGGCCTCATACGCGGCCGCCTGACCCGCGTTGATCCCGACGGTGAAGCCGGGGGGCGACGGGCGCGGCTTGGGCACCGGCGGTGTCGGTGCCTGCTCCGCCTCGCCCGCGCACCCGACCAGGGCAAACGAGCACACGAGGGACAGCGCCAGGCGAGCTTTTCCACATCGTGTAGAGATGCAGAGAACGTAGCTCGATAGCGCGAGCGCCGCTACAGCACCACGTCGGCGGGCGCGAGCGTGTCCCCCACCCTCACCGTGCCCGGCCGGCTGACGAGGGCGCCCACCGCCAGGCAGGCGTCGCGCTCGCGGGCCAGCGTGCGCAGCACGTCGAGATCGCGCTCGACCCCTCCCCGCTGGGCCCGCGTGACCATCACGCAGCGGCCGATCTGCTTCACCACGTCGATCGTGACCTCCCCGAGCACCACCGAGGAGCCCACGAGGGCGTCCTCTCCCTCACCCTCCAGGAGCACGTTCGAACGGAAGCGGCGCGGATCCCAGGAGCCGACCGTGGCGGTCGACACGAGCGACACGCGCGTGCGCGCCGAGTCGTGAAAGGGGCCGTGCGCACCCTGGAAGGCCTCCCACGGGCTCGCGGGCTCGTGCTCGAAGTCGACCACGTTCTCGTAGCTGCGCTCGACGTCCATGTCGGCGGAGCGCAGCTCCACCCTGCGCCCCAGCCATGCCGACAGGGAGTCGTCGTCCGCCGCCAGCGACCCGTCCGGGAGCTGGATCAGCACGCTGCCGTCCTCGCTCCAGCGCGCCGACGCGAACAGCAGCTCCGGCACGCGCCGGGCGGTCAGCCCGAAGCCCGTCTCCACGTCGAAGATCGCGAAGCGGCGATCGCCGTCGAGGCCTTCCTCGCCGACCGCGACCTCGTCCAGCCGCTCGCCCAGGAGCGACTTGACCGGATAGCGCCAGAGCTCCGCAACCTTCATCGCACCCGCGCGGCTAGCCCCTGGCGCCGGGGATGACCGGGCCCAGGTTCGTCTCCGACCTCACGAAGGCGATACGCGCTGCGTTGACCACGACCCGAGACCCCTGGTACTCAACGAGATCCAGCGCTCGATAGCCGTCCTGCATCAGCTGGCGGACCACCTCGAGGTTCTGCTCGACGACAAGCGGCTTGCTCGAGTCGCTGAAATAGAGGCTGCACGGCATCGCCAGGCGATCGTACCGACCGTCAGCGCGTCGCTCAGCAGTTTCGCCAGCCCCTCCACGTCGGCAACGGTGACGGTCAGCTCCGGATGGCGCAGGATCCCGAGCGGGTCGAGGCCGCGCACCGGAGTGCGGAACGAGATCAGCACGCCGAGGTCCCCGTTGGTCGCGAAGGTCAGCCCGCGGTCGGTGATGGCCAGGCGCGCGGGGCCCGCCGTCTTCAAGAACGCGTACGGACCGGTGATCGCGACGTCGGAGATGTTCGAGAGCGGCGTCGAGACCCGCCACGGACCGAAGCGGGCCTCGAGGTGAAACTCGCCGACCTCGACCCACGCCGACGAGGGCTTGATGCCGAACACCCGAGCGCTCAGCCGATACGAGCGCGCGAACGCAAAGCCGAAGCGCTCGCCCGCAGCCGTTTTCGCTTTAGGAGGCATGGGGGTTCTCCAGCACGAGCGCGACTCCCTGGCCCGAGCCGACGCATACGCCGAGCACGCCGTAGCGCTTCTCGCGCAGGCGCAGCTCCGTGGCGAGCGTGAGCACGTAGCGGGTTCCGGATGAGCCGAACGGGTGGCCGATCGCCACCGCGCCCCCGTTGGGATTGAGGCGGTCGTCCGGCACCTCGAAGCCGTCGAGCTGGCGCGGCAGCTCGCGCAGCACCCCGAGCGCCTGGGCGGAGTACGCCTCGTGGATCTCCCAGACGTCCACGTCGGCCGGTGCGAGGCCGGCCCGCTTCAGCGCCTTCGGGATGGCGAACGCGGGCGCGATGCCCATCACCTGCGGGTCGAGCGCGTGGGTGGCCGACGCCACCACGCGCGCCAGCGGCTCGGCGCCGAGCTCCTCGGCGGCCGCGGCGCTGGCCAGCACCACCGCGCTGGCCCCGTCGTTCAGCGGCGAGGAGTTCCCCGCGGTCATCTGGGTCGTGTTCGGCTGGACGGGCAGGGCCGCGAGCTTCTCCGCGCTCGTGTCCCCGCGGATGCTCTCGTCGTGCTCGAAGACCCGCCCGGGCTCCTTGCGGGTGGCCGGGGATCTCGACGGGGTGGATCTCGGCGGCGAGGCGACCCGAGTCGCGCGCCGCCGCCGCGTGCTGGTGGGAGCGCAGGGCGAAGGCGTCGATCTCCTCGCGCGTGAGCTCGTAGCGGTCGGCCACGTTCTGGGCGGTCTGCATCATCTCGATGTACGCGTTGCGGGCCAGCAGCGCGGGGTTGGGCGGGCCGCCGGCGCCGGCCCACATCGTGTCGAGCATGAAGACGGGCCCGCGCGGCATGAACGGAGCATCGCCCTTCATCAGCGCCCAGCCCGAGCGCGACATCGACTCCACGCCGGCGGCGAGGCCGACCGTCAGCTCGTCGCTGCGGATGGCGTGCGCGATCGAGATCGCGCCGGACAGCGACGAGGCGCAGAAGCGGTTGACGGTGATCGCCGGCACCGAGTCCGGGAAGCCGGCGGCCAGCGCGGCCCAGCGCGCGATGTCCCCCATCCCCTCATGGGCGGGGTTCACGCAGCCCGCCACGATGTCCTCGATGCGGTCCAGGGGAACGCCGACCCGCTCGCACGCCGCGACCATCGTGCTGCCGAGCAGGTCATCCACGCGGATATGAGACAGCGACCCGCCGTAGCGCCCCACCGGGGTCCGCACACCGCCAAGCACAAATGCATCGGTCATCGGGCTGGTTCCTCTCGGTCGCGAATCTATCCTGCGCGCAACCTTGATCGTCGCGCCCTCTCAGCGTAGGCTGCGCGCACGGGACGACCACGTTTCGATGGGGCGTCGTTCGGACCGTGTGTTTCCCCCGGCTCGAGAACTCGCGATGGCACACGTCTCCCTGGCCCGACTCGATGGCTCGCTTTCGCTGGTCGCCCTGCGCGGCGAGTTCGACCTGTCCAACACCGAGCCGGTCGTGGAAAAGCTGAACGCGGCCATCGACGATCCCCAGTCGAGGGCGATCGCGATCGATCTGAGCGAGGTCACCTTCCTCGACTCGAGGATGCTCCAGGTGCTGGTGACCGCCCGCGACCGGGCTCAGACGGTGGTGAAGCCCGTGTGGCTGGTGCGACCCGAGCCCACGATCTGGCGCGTGTTCCAGGTCACGATGCTCGACAAGCTGTTCCGCGACTTCGAGTCGCTCTCCGAGGTCGAGGCGCACCACCGCTCGCTCGCCGGGCCCCTGCTGGACCGCAGCTAGCGCCGCCACCCACGCACGCCAGCTAGGCCGGCGTAACCCAGGAGCGGTCGAGCTGGCCCAGGCTCGTGCAGCCCGACAGCGCCATCGCCACCCTGAGCTCGTCCGCGAGGATGCTCACCGCGCGCGCCGCGCCCGCCTCGCCCGCGGCTCCCAGCCCGTAGACGAGCGCCCTGCCCGCCAGGCAGGCGCGGGCGCCCAGCGCGACCGCCTTGAGCATGTCGCTACCGCGCCGCACGCCGCCGTCGAGGTAGACCTCGGCGCGATCGCCCACGACGTCCACCACCCCGGGAAGGGCGGCGATGGCCGACTGCGTCTGGTCGAGCTGGCGCCCACCGTGGTTGGAGACGATGATGCCGGCGCTGCCGAGGTCCACGGCGCGGGTGGCATCCTCGGGCCGCATGATGCCCTTCACGAGCAGTGGGCCCGACCAGAACTCGCGCAGCCAGGCCAGGTCGTCCCAGCTCAGCGTCGGATCGAACTGCGAGTTCAGGTACGCCGCCAGGCTCGCCGCATCCTGGGGCCCGCCGCGCCCGACGGCGTTCGCCAGCTCGACCCGCGGGCGGGTGACGAAGTCGCGCGTCCAGCGCGGGCGCAGGATCGCCTGGCCCAGCGATGCGGCGGTCACCCGTGGAGGCAGTCCGAAGCCGTTGCGGAGGTCACGCATGCGCCGGGCGGCCAGCGGCACGTCGATCGTGACCACCAGCGCGCCGTAGCCCGCCGCCTGGGCGCGCTCCACGACCTCCCTGACCAGGCCGCGATCGCGCCAGGTGTAGAGCTGGAACCACTTCGGCCCGGGAGCAAGCTCGTCCACCTCCTCGATCGTGTAGGTGGCCATGGCGGACAGGATGTAGAGGGAGCCCGCGGCGTGAACGGCGCGCGCCACCGCGGGCTCGCCGGCGTGGTTGATCGCCCCGGTCAACCCCGTCGGCGCCCCCAGCAGCGGCAGGCTGACGCGCTGGCCGAGCACGGTTGTCGACATGTCGATGTTCGACACGTCGATCAGGGCCCGGGGAAGGATCCTCAGGCGGTCGAAGTCGTCGCAGTTCGCCCGCGCGCTGATCTCATCGTTCGCGGCACCGTCCACGTAGTCGAAGATCGGCTTGGGCACGGCTCGCTTGGCGGCGCGGCGAAGGTCCGCGACGTCGAGGCAGCGCTCGGCGCGGGCGTCGTCCGAGAGATAGCCGGCGATCTTCCCTGGAAGCGCGCGCAGATCGGTCGCAACCTGGTCCGCGAGCAGCTTGACTACCGGCTTCACACCTCAGGCCGACGCTCAGGGAGTGAGCGCAACCGCGGCCTCGGGCGTGACCACACGGAAGCTGAAGCTCTCCTCGAGGTAGAGCTGCACCGACTGGGCGTCGTGGGAGTCGTAGCCGGTGGAGAGATCCTGCCCGCAGTCGAAGAGGAAGTCGCCTCCGCGCATGCTCAGGACCAGCGCGCCCTCCACCCCCGGCGCCCAGACGAGCGGGCCGTCGATGATCTTGCGCAGGTGCTCGAGGAGCGGGTAGCCGCCGAGCTCGCCGGTCTCGAGCACGTTCGTGTACGCGGCCGGGCCGAGCGCGAGCCCGTAGGGCCCGTCGATGCCCGCGTCCAGCAGCTGCTCCACCGCCTTCGCAACATGGCGCGGGTAGCGCGAGCAGTCGTCGCCCAGCGGGATCGCCTTGTGGGTGGAGGCCTGCGCGATACCGACGATGTCCGCTGCCTTCCAGCCGTGAAACACCGCGCTGTTCTCAGCGACCGCGATGGCACGCGCGGCGGCGTCGAGCGCGCCGTAGTCCACGTCCTGGGCGCCGCGGTCGCCATCGCGCAGCTCCGAACGATCGATCGCAAACGGCGCCCGCAGCTCCACCAGCGGGAGCACACGGCGCTGCTCGGCCACGAGGCCCTTCCCCGGAGCCGCGTTCAACCGCTTCGTGCGGCCGAGATTGGTGGCCGATGCCTGCCAGCCCCTGGGTCCGTTGAAGTCCACCAGCTTCCGCGCGGCCAGCGCGGGCGTGAGCCGCTCGCGTGCCTCCTCGTCGATGGCGTCCCAGCCGGCCTGACTGATCGGTGCGTGCTCGCGGAGCAGATGGCTCATGCGCCCGCCGCCCTCATGCTGCCGATCCCCAGCGACTCGGCGCCGGCCAGCGGCGCGCCGCGCTCGGCTGCGCCCTCGACGGCCTCCTCCTCTGCCTCCTCGCCGTGCTCGACGATGTCGCCCTCCTGGAACAGGATGCCCCGGGCGATCTCCCGCCAGAGCGGAGTGCGGCGCAGCAGGAACTCGAGGTCCATGCAGAAGTGCTTGAACTCCTCACCCTGGGCGTCGCGCATGATGGCGCTCGCCTCGCGGTCCTGCTCGACCGCGAGCCGCTGCTCGTACCAGCCGATCGCCTCGGCCTCCTCGGTCAGCGACGCGCAGAGCCGCGCGAACGTCCGCGTCTCATGCGACAGCTCGCCGGGCGGCTCGTGGTACTGGTCGAAGCCCACGCCGACATATTGCCATTCCGCGGCCTGCGGTCGCGTTCCGGCTGGCGCTCAGACCTTGATCACGAACGGGTCGCGGACCTCGTCGCTGAGGTCGCACCACACGCTCTTGGTCTGGAGGAACTGGTAGATCGCGTCGATGTCGGTGACGCGGCCGGTGCCGCTCGCCCGGTGCCCTCCGAAGGGAGAGTTGAAGGCAACGGCGCGGTAGGTGTTCACCCACACCACGCCCGCCTGCAGCTCGCGGGCCACACGGTGGGCCCGCTTGATGTTGGTGGTCCAGACGCCGGCGGCGAGGCCGAACTCGGTCGCGTTCGCCAGCCGGACGGCCTCCTCCTCGGAGGAGAAGCGCAGCACGGCCATCACCGGGCCGAAGACCTCCTCGCGCGCCAGGCGGTGCTCGGGCTCGACGTTCTCGACCATCGTCGGGCGGTAGAAGAAGCCGTCAGGCGCCTGCTCGACGTTCGCACGCTGGCCGCCGCTGAGGATCGCGCCGCCCTCCTGAGCCGCCACGTTCACGAAGTCCTCGACCTTGGCGAGCTGCGCGGCGGAGGCGATCGGGCCCATCTGCGTGTCCGCGTTGCGCGGATCCCCCACCAGGATCGAGTCGGTGCGCGCCCTCAGGCGCCCGACGAACTCGTCGTAGATCGCGTCGTCCACCAGCACGCGCGACCCGGCCACGCAGGTCTGCCCGGCGGCGCCGTAGATCCCCGCCAGGACGCCCGCCTCCGCCTGGTCCAGGTCGGCGTCGGCGAAGACGATGTTCGGGCTCTTGCCGCCCAGCTCGAGCACGCAGGTCGCGCCGTGCTGCGCGGCGGCCACGGCCACGGCCCTGCCGGTGGCAGTGCCGCCCGTGAACACCATCCCCTGGACGAGCGGATGGGCCGCCAGCGCCGCGCCCGCGGTGCCGGCGCCGGTGATCACGTTGATCGTGCCCGGCGGCAGTCCCGCCTGCTCCACGGAGTCCATCATCTTCAGCACGCCCGCCGAGGCCACCTCCGAGGGCTTGAGCACGATCGTGTTCCCGGCGGCCAGAGCCGGGGCCAGGCTCTGAACCCCGAGCATCAGCGGCGAGTTCCAGGGCGTGATCACGCCCACCACCCCGAGCGGCTCGCGCACCACGTAGTTGAGCGCGTTCTGGCCGTGCAGCGGGATCACCCGGCCCTCGACCTTGTCCGCCATGCCGCCCCAGTAGTAGAAGTGCTCCGGCACGACCCGCGCCTGCGCGCTCATCTCCTTGAGCAGCTTGCCGTTCTCGCGCGTCTCGATCTCGGCGAGCTCGTCGGCCGCGCCCGCCAGCGTCTCGGCGAGCCTGATCATGTGGCGCCCGCGCGCGGTCGGAGACAGGCGGCTCCAGCTCGACTCGAAGCAGGCCTGGGCCGCCTTCACGGCGTCGTCCACGTCCTCTGCGCCGGCCTCCGGCAGGGCCGCCCAGGGCTGCCCGAGCGTGGGGTCCACGCTCTCGTAGACCGCCTCGTCGCGAGCCTGGCGCCGCTCGCCGTCGATCACCATGTCAAAGCGCTGGAGGGTCAGACGAGGGAGCATATTGCCGCTCTCCGGTTCAGGTCATGACCCCGCCCGACGCACCCCGAACGCCGCGAGGCCTCGCCACCCAGGCGGCCCTCGTGCGCGCCGCGCGCCAGGTGTTCGAGCGCGACGGCTTCCTCGACGCCCGCATCGCCGACATCACTGCCACCGCCCGCACCGCCACCGGCTCCTTCTACACCTACTTCACGAGCAAGGAGGAGATCTTCGCCGCGGTGGTCGACGAGCTGAGCGACGAGGGCCTCCATCCGCCGTCGATGGAATACCTGGCCGAGGGCGACGGCGACCTGGTGGGCCGGATCGCCGAGCACCACCGCGCCTACCTCCAGGCCTACCAGCGCAACGCGAGGATGATGAGCGTGATCGAGCAGGTCACGAGCATCAGCGACGACTTCCGCCGCCGGCGCACCGAGCGTGCGCAGGAGTTCATCGAGGCGAACGTGGCCGTGATCAGCAGGCTCCAGCGCGACGGCCTCGCCGATCCCGACCTCGATCCGCTGACCACCGCGCGGGCGCTGTCGGCGATGGTCAGCCGCTCCGCGTTCGTCACGTTCGTGCTCGAGGAGGAGAGCCGCCGCGCGATCGACGGGCTGGCCGCCACGCTCACGCGGCTGTGGGCGAACGCGCTGCGGATCGCTCAGTAGGCGGCGCGACCGCCCGAGAGGTCGAAGCCGGCGCCCGTGCTGAAGGAGCAGCGCGGCGATGCCAGCCACGAGACCAGCTCGGCCACCTCCTCGGGCGTGCCCATGCGGCCCATCGGCACGCGCGAGGTGAACAGGGCGCGCTCCTCCTCGGTGGCGGTGTGGTGCGTCAGGCCGGCATCGATCACGCCCGGCACCAGGCAGTTCACGAGCACGCCGGTCTGCGCCAGCTCGCGGGCGGCCGACGTCGTGAGCGCGATCACTCCGGCCTTCGACGCCGAGTACGCCGACATGCCCGGGTTGGGGTCCTTCCCGGCTATCGACGCGATGTTCACGATCCGGCCGTACCCCTGCCCGACCATGCCCGGCACGCACGCCTGCATGCAGTGGAACACGCCGATCAGGTTCACCTCGATCACCCGTCGCCAGTCCTCCACCGGGTAGTGGCTGACCGGCGCTGTCGGCCCCGCGATGCCGGCGCTGTTCACGAGCACGTCAACCCGCCCGAAGCGCGCGCACACGGCGTCGTGCATCGCCCGAGCGGACGCCGGGTCGGTCACGTCCACATCGACCCCCAGCGTGCGGTCGTCCTCCACCAGCACGCCCGCGTCGAGGTCGGCGATCGCGACCCGCAGGCCGTCGCCCAGCAGGCGGCGGGCGATGGCCCGGCCCAGGCCGCCGGCGCCGCCGGTGACGATCGCGACGTGAGGTTCCGCGGGCAGGCTCGTGCTTATAGCATGAACTTGATGTCCGATTCAGGTTCTTCCAGGACCGCGGGCCAGGCAATCGTCGACGTCCTGAAGGCCGAGGGAGTCCGCCATGTTTTCGGGCTCCCTGGCGGCCACGTGCTGAGCATCTACGACGCTCTCCACGACACGCCGGAGATCTCCCACGTGCTGGTGCGCCACGAGCACGCGGCGGGCAGCATGGCGATGGCCTACGCGCAGCTCACGGGTCAGCCGGGCGTCTGCCTGGTCACCGCCGGGCCCGGCTGCACGAACCTGCTCACCGCCGTGGCCGAGGCCCACGTGGGCTGCCTGCCGATGATCGTGCTCGCCGGCCGGGGGGCCACCGCCAACGCCCAGCGCGGCGCGGCGCAGGAGGTGGCCACCGACCAGATCTTCGCCCCGGTGACCAAGTGGTCGCAGCGAGTGGACCGGCCCGAGCTGGTGCCGGAGGCCATGCGCCGGGCGTTCGCCGAGGCCCGCGGCGGCAGGCCGGGGCCGGTGCTGGTGGACCTGCCCCGCGACGTGCTCGACGGCCGGATCGCCCGCGGGCGACCACCTGCCGGTGCCCGCGCCCTCCCGCCCGGCGGGCGACCAGGAGCGCGTCGCGCAGGCCGCCGACGCGCTCGCCGGCGCCGAGCGGCCGGTCATCGTGGCCGGCGGGGGCTCGATCGCCTCCGGCGCCGGCGACCAGGTGCTCGCGCTGGCCGAGCGGCTGGCCATCCCGGTGCTCACCAGCCTGGCCGGTCGCGGGATCGTGCCGGACGACCACCCGCTGTCCGCCGGCGGCCTGGGCTGCCACCACACGCGGCTGTCGAAGCGCCTGCTGACGGAGGCCGACGTGGTGCTGAGCCTGGGCTGCCGCTTCGAGGAGATGGAGACCAACTGGTCGCCCGGCGCCCTCCCAGCGCCCGACGCGGTCTACATCCAGGTCGACATCGACCCGGTGGAGATCGGCCGCAGCGTGCCGGCCAGATCGGGATCGTCGGGGACATCGACACGGTGCTCGGGCAACTGCTCGTAGCGCTCGAGTCCCGCACGCGGCCCGTCGAGCATCCCGCGCTCCACCCCCGCGTGGTCGCCGCCGCGGCCGAGCTCGCCGAGATCGAGGCCGAGATCGAGGAGTCCGCGAACAGCAGGGACCAGCCGATGCACCCGCTCGTGCCGATCCGCGCCCTGCGCGCGGCCTTCCCGCGCGAGACGATCGTCGCGATCGACGTGGGCTGCCTGGCCCAGCACATGGCGGGCGCCACGCCGTACTTCAAGGTCTTCGAGCCGCGTTCGCTGATCGTCCCGTCGAGCTTCTACGGCATGGGCTTCGCGGCCGCCGCGCTGCCGGCCGCCCGGGTCGTGCACCCGGACCGGCCCGCCGTCTGCTTCGTCGGCGACGGCTCGTTCCAGATGGTGATGAACGTCCTGCCGGTAGCGGCCGAGTACGAGCTCGGCGTGACCTGGTGCGTGCTGAACGACGGCGCGCTGGGGTCGATCCGCGACATCCAGCAATATCGCCTTCATGAGCGCTACATCGGCACCGCCTTCGAGGTCCAGCCGGACTTCGCCGCCATCGCCCAGGCGTGCGGCTGCCATGGCGAGCGAGTGGAGGACCCGGGCGACATGGCGGGGGCCGCGGCCCGCGCGCTCGAGGCGAACGAACGGGGCGTGCCCAGCGTGCTCGACGTGATCGTGGCCCCGGAGCGCGTGATCGGCACGCTCGAGCACTACGGCTTCTACCCGCAGGAGCTGGTCCAGGCCGCCGGAGCGTCCCGGACCCGGCCTGATGCTGCTCGACGTTGGACAGCCGCTCGGGGGCATCTGCCAGTTCGCCTACGTGGTGGAGGACATCGAGAGCTCGGCGCGCGCCTACATCCGCGAGCTGAACGTGGGTCCCTGGTTCGTGCGCGGGCCGTTCCAACCGCCCGAGGGGATCTACCGCGGCGAGCCCACCCAGGCCTCGTTCACGCTCGCGCGCGCCTTCAGCGGCCACATGATGGTCGAGCTGGTCCAGCAGCACGACGACAGCCCCTCCGTCTACCACGAGGGTGATGGGCCGCGGCGCTACGGGTTCCACCACTGGGCCGTGTTCTGCACCGACCTCGACGCCGAGCTCGAGCGCTGCGCGGCGCGCGGCTACGAGCAGGCCTACTCCGACCGCCTGCCATCCGGCGCGCGCATCGTCTACGTGGACTCCACGGCGGACCTGCCCGGGATGATCGAGCTCGTGGAGTACACGCCGGCCCAGGAGGCCGTGTACAGCACCATCTACCGGGCCTCGATCGGCTGGGACGGCAGCGACCCGATCCGCGCCGCGGATCGCTGAGTTGGGCCGGGTCGAGGGAAAGGTGGTCGTGGTCACCGGCGCCGCCGGCGGCCAGGGCGCCGAGGAGGCGCTGGCGCTCGCCGCCGAGGGCGCCACGGTGATCGCCACCGACCTGGAGGCGCCGGAGCTGGGACACGGGGTTGCGGGGCGCACCCAGGACGTCACCTCGGAGGAGGACTGGCGGCAGCTCGCCGGCTGGCTCGAGTCCGAGCACGGGCGCGTGGACGGGCTCGTGAACAACGCGGGCATCGCGATGCGCGCGCGGCTGCTCGAGATCACCCGCGAGGAGCTCGAGCGCGTGCTGGCCGTGAACGTGACCGGGCGGCCTGTTCGGGATCCAGGCGCTGGTGCCGCTGATGGAGCGGGCGCCTCGATCGTGAACGTCAGCTCGGCCGCCGGGCTGACCGGCTACCACGGCGTTGGCTACGCGATCAGCAAGTGGGGCGTGCGCGCCCTCTCGCGCAGCGCCAGCCTCGAGCTCGGCCCGCGCCAGATCCGCGTGAACACGATCCACCCGGGCTTCATCGAGACGCCGATGACGGCCTCGGCGCCGGAGGCCTTCCGCAGCGCGAACGTGCGCGGCGCCCGCTCGGCCGCACCGGCCTGCCGAGCGAGGTGGCGCCGCTCGTGGTGTTCCTGATCTCGGACGAGTCGGCCTTCATCAGCGGCGCCGAGATCCCCGTGGACGGCGGGCTGACCGCCCACGGCGGCGGCAAGTACCTGATGGACGCCGTGGATGCCGCGGCGGCCGACAACCCTGGAGGTCGCGATGCCCACCGTTGAGACCGTGCGCGGTCCCGTCGAGCTGGACCAGCTCGGCACCACGCTCATGCACGAGCACGTGTTCCTGCTCCAGCAGGAGACCCTGGCCGAACTACGGCCACGTCTGGGGCGCGCCCTACTGGGACGAGGAGGCTCGCGTGGCGGACGCGATCCAGAAGCTCACCCGCGCCCGCGACGCCGGCATCCAGACGATCGTCGACCCGACGGTGGTGGGGATCGGCCGCTATATCCCGCGCATCCAGCGGATCAACGCCGAGGTGGACCTGAACATCCTGGTGGCCACAGGCGTCTACGCCTTCCTCGAGCTGCCGAACTTCCTCGCCCTGCGCGGCGACGACGTGATCAGCGGCATCTTCGTGCGCGAGATCCGCCAGGGGATCGACGACACCGGCGTGAAGGCGGCCTTCCTCAAGTGCGCGGTGGAGCACCACGGGTTCGTCGGCGACGTGCCGCGGACCCTCGCCTGCATCGCCGCCGCGCAGCTGGAGACCGGCGTGCCGGTGATGGTGCACACGAACGCGGAGGCCAAGTCCGGTCTGCTGGCCCTGAAGTTCCTCACCGACGCGGGCGTGGACCCGGCCAAGATCGTGATCGCGCACGCCGGCGACAGCAACGACATGGGCTACCTGCGCGCGATCGCCGACACAGGGGCTTCCCTCGGCTGCGACCGCTACGGGATCGAGCACTTCAACCCCAACGCCGACCGCATCGCCACCCTCACCGCGCTCATCTCGGAGGGCTACGCGGATCGCATCCACCTCTCCCATGACGGCGCCTGCTTCTACGACTTCATGGCGAACAACCCGCTCTTCGAGGGCGAGGTGGCCGACTACCTGCGCATCACGAACTCGCTGCTGCCGGCCCTGCTCGAGAACGGCGTCACGCAGGAGCAGATCGACCAGATGATGGTCGAGAACCCGCGGCGCTTCTTCAGCTGAGCGCCAGATCGAGCCAGCGGGAGAACAGGCGCCGGGCGAGGCCCGTCATCGCCGCCGCGCCCGCGCTCAGCTCGCTCACCAGCCCAGGGAACGACCCGGGGCCCAGCTCCGCGTCGAGCGATGCCGCGTAGGCCGGCACCTCCGCCCACTCGGCGGCCAGCTCCGGCGTCACCTCGATGTGGAACTGGAGCGCGTATGCGCGCTGCCAGACGAACGCCTGGTGCGGGTAGGCCGGGCTGCCGGCCAGGAGCGTCGCGCCGTCCGGCAGGTCGAAGGTGT
This sequence comes from uncultured Thermoleophilaceae bacterium, assembly GCA_963729205.1. Lineage (GTDB taxonomy): Bacteria > Actinomycetota > Thermoleophilia > Solirubrobacterales > Thermoleophilaceae > JAICJR01. The sequence continues at coordinate 64,737 of CAVSNA010000031.1, read as the reverse complement.
CGCCGTGCCACTGGAGGGTGCTGAACTCGGCCGGCGCAGTCACCGAACACCGGATCGGCTGCAGCGGCCTCGGTGAGCCGCACGGGCAGCACGCCCACCTCGGCGCGCTCGCCGGATACACCCTCGCCCCCAGGCTCGCCGCCAAGAGCTGGGCCCCCAGGCACACGCCCCAGAAGGGCTGGCCCGAGCGCACGGCCTCGGCGATCAGGCGCTTCTCCTCGGCCAGCCACGGGTAGGCGTCGTCCTCGTAGGCGCCCATCGGGCCGCCCATCGCCACGATGCCGGCGAACTCGCGCCAGTCCGGGATCGGCTCGCCCTCGTCCACCTCCACGCGCACCAGCGGCACGCCGCGCGCCACCAGCTCGTCCTCGTACGCCGCCGGCGGCTCGCAGGCTATGTGCTGAAGGACGAGTAGCTCGGGCGCCGCCAAGGTGGCGGCATCCTAGCCGCCGCTCAGACGGGCATCGAGCCCATGTTGCGCCGCCGCCGGCTCACCACCGCGAGCGCCCACCAGCGCGGCCGCGACCGGCAGCGCCACGAGCTCCCACGGGAAGCCGCCGCCGCCCTCGCCCGAGGCGTGCGAGGCGGGCCGGGTGCGCGCCGCCGCCTTGGCCCGCGGCGCGACGCCCGGCACGCGCACCGCGAACGTGGTCGTGTTCACGAGCGCCAGCGGCGTGCCATCGCTCACCACGCGCAGGGCAGCCGCCGGCGAGCGCGAGCTTCATGTCGAACACGTTGCTCGAGCCCTGGAGGCTGGGCAGGTCGATGCACGCCGCGGCGAGGTTGCGCGTGTCGAGCGCGTGGATGAAGGGCGCGTCGGGGCTGCGGTCGTAGAGCGTGTACGCCCAGCGCCCGTCCGGGCTCATGGTGCGGGTGACCGGCTGGCCGCGCATCGCCTCGTCGGGCTCGCGCGGGTCGATCACTGGCTTCTGGATCAGCGTGTGGTGCTCGATGTCGTAGCGCGCGCACCTCGTACTCGAGGATGTTGCTCCGCGATGGGTAGTGGACGAGGTAGAGCCAGCGGCCGTCCGGCGAGATCGCGTCCACCGTGTACGCGCCCGGGCAGGTCGATGCTGGCCCGTGGCCGCAGCCGCGCGGCGTCGAGCACGAGCAGGCCGGTGCGCGCGGGCGGATAGTTGCGGCTCTCCCGCTCGAGGACGAGCGTGCTGCCGTCGGCCGAGAGTCCCGTCGTGGAGCCGTCGAGCGCCACGCGCGGCACGCCGTAGCCGCCCGCGGATGGCGCGGAGCGCGCCACCAGCCTCCCGGAGCGCGTCACGCGCTCGACCACCGTCTGGTCCCCCGCGCCGACCGCGATGAAGCGGTCGCCAGCTGGGCGACGCCAGCCCGGCGGCGCCCTGCAGCGGTGGGATCGGGCCACCCGAGGCCAGGGCGCCCGCGGGCGCAAGCAGCCCGAGGCCGCAGACCGTGATCACCAGCGTGCGTCGCATCTCCGTCCTCCTTCGCCGAACGCGATCGTCACGCCCTATACGCCTGTCGCGCTCGCGAGGTTCCCGGAGAAGAAGACCGCCCGCCCGCCGCGAGGCGACGGACGGGCGGAAGGCGGGCGGGCGATCTCTCGCCACGCCCTTATGCGCGCCACATTCCCTGGGAGGGCAAGTACGCGCTCCACCAAGTGAAGCGCAGCTATCTAAGGAGCCCCGAAAAAGTGCGAATTTGCGCGCTAGTCGGTCGCGACCATCACGTCGGAGGCCTTGATCACCGCCGTGACCTCCTTGCCCGGCTCGAGCCCGAGCTCCCTCGCGGCCTCGACGGTGATCGAGGCGACGAGCCGCAGGCCCTGCACGTCGAGCTCGACGTTGGCGATCGCCTCGCCCGACGTCACCGCGGTGACGCGGGCGGGCAGCTGGTTGCGTGCGCTGAGCTTCATGTTCTCCTCCTCGGAAGATCGCTTACCGGCGTTCGACTATGACCGTGGTCGACTTCACGACGGCGGTGGCCAGCACGCCCGGCGCCAGCTCGAGCTCCTCCGCCGCCTCACGCGACATCAGTGAGACGACGCGGTAGGGGCCGCACGCCATGTCCACCTTCGCCATCACGCCGTCCTTCTCGACCGACACGACGACGCCCTGCATGCGGTTGCGCGCGCTGGTGCGCTCCCCGCCGCCGCGCTCGCGCAGGAGCGCGGCCAGCTCGCTGGCCTCGATGAAGCGCTGCTGGCCGCGCCGCTCGAACTTGATCCGCCCCGCCTTCTCCCACCTGCGGAGCGTGTCGAGGCTGACGCCGAGGGCGGTGGCCGCGGTTCCGATTCGGACGAGCTCGCTCATGTCTGGCCTTCCAGCCGAAAGCTCGATTCTGACTCGCCCGGCGCTTCCCTGCCCGTGTGGGGGAACAGCACGCCCCCGTCGACCCGCAGCCGCACCGTCTCCCCGAGCTCAGGCCCCGGTAGCGGAGCGATCGCCACCAGGTTGCCGCCGTCCAGGCTCAGCTCCACCCGCACGCCGTCCTCGAGCGGCACGCGGCGCTCCACGCGCGCCGCTCAGCTCGCCCGGCCGGGTCCGAGCCTGACGTGCGCCGGCCGCAGCATGCGCGTGCCCCCCGGCTCCTCCAGCCGGCCCGCGAAGCCGAGGAAGCCGGCCACCTCGGGCGAGGGCGGGTGCTCGAGCACCTCGCGCGGCGGGCCCGCGGCCGCCAGCCGGCCATCCAGCAGGATCAGCACCCGGTCCGCCAGCGCCCACGCCTCCGCGCGATCGTGCACCACCACGAGCGTGGCGCGCCCCTCCGAGCGGAACGCCGAGGCGGCGTCGTAGAGCAGGTCCGCGCGCGCCGACGCGTCGAGGCCGGCGAAGGGCTCGTCGAGCAGCAGCACGTCCGGCTCGACGGCGAGCGCCCGCGCCAGGTGCACCCGCCGCTGCTCGCCCCCGGACAGCTTGGCTCGCCTGCTTGTCCGCGAGCGCCCGCGCGCCGAGCAGCTCCAGCGCGTGTAGCGCGCGCTCGCGCCGCCCTGAGCGCGGCACGCCCCACCACGCCAGCGCCGCCTCCACGTTCGCCAGCGCGGTGCGCCTCGCGAGGGCCGGCGCCTGCAGCGCCGCCGCCACGCGCCCGTTTCGCTCCACGCGCCCCGCCGCGGGGTCCAGCAGCCCGGCCAGGGCGGACAGCAGCGTGGACTTGCCCGCACCGTTGGGACCGAGCAGCGCCACCACCTCCCCGCGCTCCACCGCCAGGTCCACCCCGTGCACCACGGTGCGGTCCCCGCGTCGCAGCTCGAGGCCGGTCGCTCTCAGGATGGCCGCTGAAGGGTCCACTGCGCCTCGCGTTGCTGGGCCAGTGTGAGCACGGCGGAGATCACGAGGATCATTCCCAGCAGAATCACGCCGAGCGCGATCCCCCGGCCGTAGTCGCCGGCGGAGACCTGAACGAGCACCGCGCTCGCGAGCGTCTGCGTCTGGCCCGTGATGTTGCCGCCGACGAGCACCACGGCGCCGACCTCCGACAGCGCCGAGCCGATCGCGGCGATCGTGGCGGCCAGCACACCGACGCGCGCCTCGCGCAGCGCCAGCGCCGCCACCCGCACGCGCGAGGCGCCCAGCGCGCGCGCCTGGTCGCGCAGGCCCACCGGCACGGCCTGGATCGCCGCCGCGCTCAGCGCGGCCACCACCGGCAGGGCCAGCAGCGACTGGGCGAGGATCACGCCGTTCACCGTGTAGATCAGGTGCAGGTTGCCGAGCGGCGCCTGGCGGAAGAGCAGAAGGGCCACCACCAGGCCGACCACGACGGGCGGCAGGCCCAGCCCGGCGTTTGCGAGCACCAGGCCCCCGCGCCTGCCCCTGAAGGTGCCGAGGCCGAGCAGCAGGCCGATCGGCAGTCCGAACAGCAGCGCGATGGCGGTCGACTCGAACGCGATCCGCAGCGTCAGCCACATGATCGAGTAGACCTCGTGGTCGCCGTGCGTCAGCAGGTGGAAGGCCTCGCGGATCCCCTGCGAGATGAAGTGCATCTAGGGCCCGCCCGTGAACCAGCACCTCGCGCCCGTCCGCGAGCCTGTAGACGGTCCCGATCTTCTTGCCCTGCCCCACCACCTTCTGGCCGCTGAGCTGGACCGTGCTGACCTTGTCGCCCTGCTTCCGGATGATCGTGCTGCCGCCCGGGGTGTTGCGGATCACCGACACGTTCTTGTCCGTGAGGATGCCCGTGAGCCGCAGCGACGACAGCGCCGCCAGCAGGAACGCCACCGCCAGCACGATGCCGAGGTCGAACAGGTTCACCAGGCCGTCGAGCGGATCGCCCGCGCGATCCACGTGACGGTGGGCTCTGGGCCTGACCAGCGAGCTCATGCCTTCTCCTCGGACACGGGATCGCCCGCCGAGGTCGGCCGCTTGTCGTCCTTCACCGCAGCCAGGCTCGCCGTCGCCGCGGTCGGGCCGCCCGTGGTGGCGCCCAGCGTGGCCGCCACGTACTCGAGGTCCGACAGGTCCTGCCCGTAGAGGCGGTCCCTGACCAGCGAGATCCCGTAGGCCACCGCTCCCACGAGCAGGCCGAGCACGGTCACGCTGAAGGCCACGCGCAGGTTGTCGCTGAGCTGCTTCACGTTGCCGCTCGCCAGGCCCGCGAGCGCGGGCGAGAGCGGGATCAGCGTGCCCATCAGGCCGAGCGCCGGGCCCGCGCGCACCAGCAGGCGGGTGCGCTCCAGCCGCCGCAGCGAGCCGAAGTCGAAGTCCGCCAGCCGCTTGTTCAGCCGGTCCTCGAGCTTGTCCTTCGTCGAGGCCTCCGATCACCAGCGCGGCCATCGTCCGCTCCATGGCCCGGCTCCAGGCGACCGGGCGCAGCAGCGCGAAGGCGCCCTGCTCGTCCTTCTTCCCGAGCGCCACGCTGGCGCCGCCCGCGGCCACCTCGAGCCGCGAGAAGTCGCGCCGGCGGCGCCGGATCAGCTCCACCACGAAGTCGCCCAGCTCGACCAGCACGGCCGCGAGCGCGAGCAGCACGAGGATCAGCACGGGCACGCGCAGCGCCTCCGCGATGTGGAAGATGGCGTTCTCGATGTCGTGTGCGCTCAGCGCGGCCATGGCCTTGGAATCCTGATCCGGCCGCGGGCGCCCTGCCTGAAGGCCCCGAGGCCCAGCAACAGCACCACCGCCGCGCCGGCGATCGGCAGCTCGCGATGGGGCGTCGACCCGGCCCTCGCCGCTGCGGGCGAGCCCGGGGAGGGCAGGAGGCTACCGATCGCCACCGGTTGAGAAGACGCCAGCAGGATGCCGCTGACCGCGCGCGTGCCGGGCTCGACCTTCGGGATGCTGGTGAGCGGCTCGGGCGGGACCTGGGGCGTGTTGTTGATGATCGGCGGCGGCGTGCTCGTGGAGGGCGGGATGGACGGCGTGGTGGAGCCCCCGCCGCCGCCGCGATGCCGCTCCCGCTGTTGCCCCCGCCCCCGCCCGACACCGGGCCCGCCGCCCGGAGCGTTCTCGTCCGTGCTGCCGCCGCCCGACTGGTCGCCGCTGCCGCTCAGGCGGCTTCTTGCCCACCGTGATGTGGATCGTGTCCGAGGCCCCGCCCGAGTCGCCGGCGCCCGCCACGGTCACGAAGACGTTGTAGCCGCCCTCCAGCGCGAAGGCGTGGGTGGGATTCGGCCCGTGCCCCACCGTGCCGTCGTCGAAGTGCCAGGAGTACTTGAGCTGGTCGTTCGCGTGCGGCCCGCTGACGGTGGCGGAGAAGGACACGTCCTGCGTGGCGTGCGTGGTCGTCGGGCTCGCCTTGGCCTTCACGGCGATCAGGTCCCCGGTGTGCCCGGACATGACGAGTGGCTCGCCGCTGATGGTCGCGACGTTGTCGGCGGCGTTCACGTCCGTGTTGCTGCGGACGGGCCTGAAGAAGTGGGCCGTGGCCCCGTCCATGAACACGAGCGCCGGGCCCTCCTGGAAGTCCGACGGGTCGGCCAGGTCGGCCTGAGTCAGGAAGGCGAAGCTCCCGTTCGGCCGCTGGATGCGCAGGAAGCCGAGCTGATCCGGGTTCCCGCCCGCGAGCGCGATCAGCTTGCGGATCGAGAGGCCGGAATGCGAGTCCGTCTCGCTGCCCGCAGCGCTGCGCAGCGTGTAGTTCGTGGGCGGCACGTCGGCCTGCTGCTGGATCCGGTCCGCCGAGACGTAGACCGTGCGGCCGGGCAGGTGCACGACCACGCCCGGCCCGGCGGCGGCCGAAGCGGCCGCCGCCTGCCAGAGCAGCAGAAGGGTGGCTAGGGCACCGACACGGAACGCGTGCCTGATGAGCCCGGCCTTACGACGTTGTGGTCGCGGTACTGGACGCGAAGCTGCCATTTCCCGGAGGACAGTGTGACGGGGATGGAGAAGCGCGAGGTGTGGTTCTTCGCCTTCACCGTCGTCACCTTGCTGAAGTGGCGCGAGCCGACGCGGCGCGCCAGCACCACCAGCTCGGCCCCGCTGTCGCGCTGCGTGCTGGGCAGCGCCTTGCCCTTCAGCGTGAGCTTGCCGCTCTTCAGACTCGGCTTCGAGAGCGTGACCTTCGCCGTCACGCTGATCCTGCCGAGCTGGTAGGTAGCCGCGCTCAGGTCCTTCGTCTTCGGGAACGAGATCTGCACCGCTCCGCTCCTGCGAGGCCGGCAGGTTGAACGCGAACTGGCTCTGGGCGTTCACCGTGTTGTGGCCGAGGATGTTCGCCGCCGGCGGACCGGCCGCGGCCTGGAAGATCGCGGCCGTGTGCGAGGTCTGCAGCGCCAGCACCGAGCCCGTCAGCGGGGTGCCGCCGGGCAGGTTGTAGGTCGAGCGTGCCCGCGACCTTCAGCCTCGTGCCCGCCACCACGCTGCTTCGGCAGCTTCTTCGAGGTGAGCGTCAGCGTGGGCCGCGCGTCCGCGAAGAACGCGGGCTGTGCGGCGTTCGGGTAGTTCTTCAGCTTCGCCTGGAACCCGGGCGAGCTGAGGTAGTCGAGGAACGCCAGGGCGCCCTGCAGGTTCACCGACGGGACCTTCGCCGGGTTCACCGCGTAGGCGTGGAACGAGTTCACCAGCAGGTTGATGCCGCCCGGAGCGGCAGCGGCGTTCTTGTCGGAGACGACCTGCAGGTTGCTGATCGCGTTCTTCGAGACCAGGCGGTTGAACGTGCCGCGATCGGTGATCTCGTAGCAACCGCCGCCCGCGAACGGGCACTGGTCGGTGAGCGTGACGGTGGCCGCCTGGCCGCTGCCTGACTTGTGGTACCAGGGAGCGTCGGTCGTGCCCGTGCCGGGCTCGCCGGCCGTGGTGCCCGACGCGATCAGCGGCACGCCGGTCGTGAGCTTCCAGATCGCCTTCTCCTCCACGTTCGTGCCGGAGTTGTCGCCGCGCGAGACGAAGTTGGCCTTGCCGGCTCCGCCTGCCGCCGCGATCAGGGCGAACGCCTGTGCCGAGTTGTGAGCGGCCCCGCTCAACACGCCCGCGGGGTCGTTCTTGGGACCAAGGATCACGTAGTCCGAGTAGAAGATCGCTCGCCCGAAGGGCTCGTCCGAGAACCCGTTCGCCACGAACGTGGACTCGAGCGTGGGCGCGTGCGTGAGCACGGCGTCGCCCTGCCCGGCCTGTGCGTTCGTGAGGGCCTGGCCGGTGCCCACCGCGATGTATTTGAGGGTGTACTGCGGATAGGCCGCCTTGAAGCCTGGAGCGATCACGTCGTCGAGCAATCCGGCGTCGCGGACGTCGGTTGTGCCCTGGACGATCACGTCGGAAGCGTGGGCGGCGGCGGGGGCCGCGAAGGCCGCAACGGCAAGCATGAGAACTGCGAGTCGCTTGGTCATGGCGCGCGACCCTAGCAACATGCCTAGGAAAAAGCTAGGCAGTTGCAGGCTCAACGATCCCGCGCACTTCGGCCAGTCCGAGCCCCTCTCCGGCCGACCCGCGCAGCACCACCTCGTCCCCGTCCTCGAGGTACGTGCGCGTCTCGCCGTCGCCCAGCTCGAACGGCTCCGCACCGTTCCAGCTCAGCTCCAGAAGGCTGCCGCGCTGCTCGCGCTGCGGTCCCGAGATCGTGCCCGATCCGAGCAGATCGCCCGTGCGCAGGCTCGCCCCGTTCGAGGTCAGATGTGCGACCTGCTGCTCCAGGCTCCAGTAGAGGTGGCGCGCGTTCGTGCGCGCGATCGTGCTGGCCTCCAATCCGCTCTTCGCCATGGCCGCGCTGCGCAGCGTCACCTCCAGCTCGATGTCGAACACGAGCGGCTCTGCGCGCAGGTGTTCGAGCGGGGCGGGCTCCTGCGCCGCGCCGGGCACGCGCCGCTCTACGAGCGCCTCGAGCGGCGTAATCCAGGCGCCGATCGAGGTGGCGAACGACTTGCCGTTCAGCGGCCCGAGCGGCACGGTCTCCCAGCCCTGGATGTCGCGCGCGCTCCAGTCGTTCAGCAGCACGAGGCCGAACACGTGCTCGAGCGCCTCCCCCACCGCCACAGACCCTCCGCGGACGCTCGGCGTGCCGATCACGCAACCCAGCTCGAGCTCGATGTCCAGCCGCTCCGTGGGCGCCGAACACGCGGGCCCGGCGCCCCCTTCTCCCGGAACTGGCCACGAGGCCGCACCACCGGCGTGCCGCTTACCACCACGGTGCCCGTGCGCCCGTGGTAGCCCACGGGCAGGTGGCGCCAGTTCGGCGGCAGCGGATCGGCGTCCGGGCGGAAGATGCGCCCGGCGTTGCTCGCGTGCTCGAGCGACGAGTAGAAGTCCACGTAATCGGCCACCTCGATCGGCAGCAGCGACTCGATCTCCGCCAACGGTATGAGCGCCTCCCGAGGCAGCGAGCCCTCCCGCACCAGCTCCCTCAGCCGCCGCCGGCAGGCGCGCCAGGTCTCGCGGCCCGCGCGCCATGAACGCGTTGAGGCTCGCCGCGGCGAACAGCTCCTCCGCGTCCTCGACTTCGGTCAGCTCGCCCGCGCGCGCCAGCAGGGCCAGGTCGAGCGCCTTCTCCCCCAGCGCCACGCCCACGCGCGGGACACCCCCGGGAGGGCGGAAGACCCCGTACGGCAGATGGTCCGGCCCGAACCGAGAGCTCACAGCGCCGAGGCTACCCGGCCGTGGAATCAACCACCTAGCGCCCTGTCGAGGGCCTCGTTCACGAGCTCGTCGGCCCGCTCGTTCGCCTCGCGCCGCACGTTGCGCACGCTCCAGCGCTCGAACTCCCGCAGCGCCGCCATCGTCTCCACGAACAGCGGCCGCAGGCCGGCGTGCTTCACCTTGTAGGCGCCACTGATCTGACGCGCCACCAGCTCGGAGTCGTTAACCACCTCCACCTCTCGGGCGCCCAGCTCGCGCGCCAGCCGCAGGCCGAGCAGCACGGCGCGGTACTCCGCCACGTTGTTGGTGGCCTCCCCGATGTACTCGCCCTCCTCCGCCAGCACGCTGCCGTCAGGAGCGCTCACCACGGCGCCCACGCCGGCTGGACCGGGATTGCCCCGCGCGCCCCCGTCCACGTGGACGACAACCTTGTCGTGCCCGTCGGCGATGAGGGCCTTTAGGCCGCTGGCTCGATCGGCGGGAAGGTGCCCGCCACGCGCTTCAGGCGGCGGTCGCGTGTCTCGCGGCGCTCGTCCGGGGCCTTGACCTCGCCGGCGCGGCGATCCGGACCCTCGCGGCGGTCGATTATGACCTTCACGTTCGGGTCGTCCTTGTAGTAGTCGACGAGCTTGTCGTACAGCTCGGCGGCCAGGGCTTGAGGCACGACGCAGTAGATCATCGCTCTCCTGAGACTACACCGGCTCCCAGCTGTCCGTCCTCGTTGGCGACCGCATTCCACTCCCGCTGGGACTCGTCCAGCTCGGTGATCTCCTGGCCCTTGTCGAGCAGCGTCACCGGGTCGCCCTCGTCGCCCAGGTCGATGCGATAGCGGTACCAGGACAGCTCCCAGGCCACCACGACCTCCACCTCGCTGGGCGCCTCCGCGCGCGGGATCGCGCTGACCCACGGGAGGCCCAGGGTGCGGGCGATGCCCGAGATCGTGCGCGTGTGCTCCGAGCCGTTGAAGACCTCGAGCGCGCGCTCGACCTTCACCTGCGCGTTCGTGGGCACCGCGCGCACGTGGCGCGGGTCCTTGCGGCGGCTCGGCCGGCGCGGCGGGGGCGGCGGCTCGTGCTCGGGCTCCGCATGCGCCTGGGGCTTCGCGTCGTCGTAGATCTCGGCCGGAGCCTCGCCGCCCTCGGGGACCGGCTCCGCCGCGTGGGCCACGGGCTCCTCGCGTCCGCGCCGCAGGCGCCCCATGAGCGAGCGCCGCTGCTCGCGCGGGCGGCGGGCGGCCGGCATGTCGCCGTGCGCGGACTCCCGGATCCAGCCCTCGTGGTCGGCGCGCGCCGTGCACAGCTCGCAGACGAGCTTGCGCTGCCCGCCCGGAGCCAGATACGGCTCGGTGCGCTCGCCCTTGAGGATCGTGCGCCCGCAAACGGCGCAGCTGACGGCATCGTGGGTTGGGCGGAGTTCCTTACGCATGGACCGCCCGATGCTAGCCAGTCCACAGTCCACGGTCCACAGTCCACAGGCCACTGCCCCGGCCTGCACGAGACCAACATCGCAGCCTCCGGCCCAAGCCCTGCGGACTGTCGGACCGTCGACTCTCGACTATGCCTTTACCGCCTCAGTTTCCTTCGACGCCTCGCTGATCACCTTCTGCGCCAGATGCGCCGGCACCTCCTCGTAGCGGGCCAGCTCCATCGTGTAGTCGCCCTGCCCGCCCGTGATCGCTCGCAGGTCGGGCGCGTAGGTGAGCATCTCGTGCATCGGCACCTCGGCCTTGACCTCGGTCATCGAGCCCTTCGGCTCCATGCCGAGCGGGCGGCCGCGGCGGGAGTTGAGGTCGCCGATCACGTCGCCCACGCTGTCCTCGGGCACCGAGAGGGTGACGGTCATGATCGGCTCGAGCAGCACGGCGCCGGCGTTCGACGGCTGCGTCCTTGAACGCCATCGAGCCGGCGATCTTGAACGCCATCTCCGAGGAGTCGACCGAGTGGTAGGAGCCGTCGTAGAGCTCCACGCGGACGCCCTTCATCGGGAAGCCCGCCACCACGCCGTCCTGCATCGCCTCGACGATGCCCTTCTCGACCGCGGGGATGAAGCCGGTGGGGATCACCCCGCCCTTGATCTGGTTCACGAACTCGAAGCCGTCGCCGTCCGGCAGCGGCTCGATGCGGATGTGGCAGTCGCCGAACTGGCCGCGCCCGCCGGTCTGCTTCTTGTAGCGGCCGTGTGACTGCGCCTTGCCCTTGATCGTCTCGCGGTAGGGCACGCGCGGCGGCTTCAGGTTGACCTCGGCGCTGTAGCGCTCCTTCATCCGCTCGACGATCACCTCGACGTGGATCTGCGACAGGCCGGCCACGATCTGCTCGCCGGTCTGCGAGTCGCGGTGGAAGTCGATCGTCGGGTCCTCCTCCTGGAGGCGGCGCAGCGCCTGGCCGACCTTCTCCTCGTCGCCCTTCGCCTTGGGCTCGATCGCGAACGCCATCACCGGCGCCGGGAACGGCGGCAGCGACAGCGAGACGTCCATCGGGCCCGACGGCCAGCACGTCGCCCGCGTGCGTCTCCTTGAGCTTCGCCACCGCGCCGATGTCACCGGGGCCGAACTCGTCCGTGTGCCCGGTCTCCTTGCCCTGCGGCATCAGCAGCTGGCCCATGCGCTCCTTGGCATCGGCGCGCAGGTTGAGCAGGTGAGAGTCCGCCTTCACCACGCCCTGGTAGACGCGGAAGAGGTTGATGCGGCCGGCGTACGGGTCCGCGAGCGTCTTGAACACGAACGCGACGGCATCCGCGTCCTCGCGCGGCTCGAGCGTGGCGGCTCCCGCCTCGACCGGACCCTTCTTCGCGGGTGAGGGGAGGTCCTCCACGATCGCGTCGAGGAGCCGGTTCACGGCCAGGTTGTGCGTGGCCACGCCGCAGGTGACCGGGAACAGGCGCCCCGCGGTCACTCCGGTCTTGAGCGCGGTGACGGTCTCGTCGTGCGAGATCTCCTCGCCCTCGAGGTAGCGCTCCATCAGGTCGTCCGAGTTCTCGGCCACCTCGTCGAGCAGCTTCTCCCGGTACTCCTCGGCCTGCGCCTGGAGCTCCTCCGGGATGGGGATCTCCTTGCAGTTTTCCTTGCCGTCGCCGCTGAACTCGTACGCCTTCATGTCCACGAGGTCGATCACGCCGCGCACCTCGTGCTCGGAGCCGATCGGGATCTCCGTGGCCACCGCATGCGGCCCGAAGGCCGACTTGAGCGACTCGAGCGTGCGGAAGAAGTCGGCCCGCTCGCGGTCGAGCATGTTCACGAAGATCAGGCGCGCGAGGCCGAGCTCGTCGGCGCGCTCCCAGAGCCGCAGCGTGCCCACCTCGACGCCCATCACGGCGTTGACCACGAACACCGCGCCCTCGCACACGCGCAGGGCGGCGAGCGCGTCCGCCACGAAGCTGGGCTCACCAGGCGTGTCGATCAGGTTGATCTTGCGGTCGTCCCATTGGAACGAGGCGAGGCTCGCGCCGATCGACATCTCGCGCGCCTTCTCGTCCGGGGCCGAGTCCGAGACCGTCGTACCGTCTGCCACCGAGCCGAGCCGGTTGATCGCTCCCGCCTGGAAGAGGAGCGCCTCGTTCAACGAGGTCTTCCCGCTGCCTCGGTGGCCAACCAACGCCACGTTTCGGATCCGCTTTGCGGCTTCGTGGGGCATGTTCAGCTCCTCTCCTCGGACTGGAGCTTCAACATACACCCCATGCCGCTTCCGAAGGGGCTCCGACGGCGCACTCCGAACGCCCTGCGCGACAACCCGCGCCTGCGCGCCCTGGCGCTCGGCGCCGGCCTGATCCCGCCGCGCACCATGCACGCGCCAGAGGAGGCGGCGTTGCTCGCGCAGCTGGCCGAGCGGACAGCGGACCGTGGTGGAGATCGGCGTCTACGAGGGCTCCTCGGCGATCGTGCTCTGCGAGACGCTCGGCGAGGACGCCGACCTGCACCTGATCGACCCGTTCGTGGACGAGAGCGGCTGGGCGCTGCCCGGCCGGCTGGGGCGCCAGCGCGTCGGCCACCCGCCGGGTGGTGGAGCGAGCCGCGCGCGAGGGCGGGCCCGAGGCTCCACTGGCACGTGGAGCGCAGCCAGGATGTGGGCCAGCTCTGGACGGAGCCCGTGGACGTGGTGTTCGTGGACGGCGACCACAGCCCGGAGGGCGTGCTCGAGGACTGGAACGCCTGGCACCCGCATGTGCGGCCCGGCGGCGTGATGGCCTTCCACGACGCCAGCGAGCCGGACTCCGGCCCCACGCTGGTGATCGAGGACCTCTTTCGAGGCACCAGCCCGCTAACGGACTGGACGATCACTCACGAGGTCGGGCAGTGTCGTGGCCGTGACCCGACACCCGACACCCGACACCCGAGACCCTGACTAGCCCGCGCCCTCGAGGATGTCCGCCTGCAGTCGGACTTCAGCCGCAGCACAGCCTTCGTGTGCAGCTGCGACACGCGCGACTCGGTGACGCCCAGCACCTCGCCGATCTCGCGCAGGGTCAGGTTCTCGTAGTAGTAGAGGGCGATCACGAGCTTCTCGCGCTCGGGCAGGCGCGCAATCGCATCCGCCAGGCGGTCCTTCGTCTCGGTCGCGTCCATCGCGTGCGCGGGATCGGTGGCCTGCGGGTCCTGGATCGTGTCGAGCAGCGACACCTGGTCGCCGGAGGCGTCGGACAGCGTCCAGAGCTCGTCGAGCGCCACCACCGACGAGTTCGAGATGCGCGTCAGCGACGCCTGGAAGTCGTCCATCGTCATCTCCAGCGCCTCGGCCATCTCGGCGTCGGTCGGCGCGCGGTGCAGCTCGTGCTCGAGCTTCGCGTTCATGCGCTCGATCTCGCGCGCCTTCGCGCGCACGGAGCGCGGCACCCAGTCGAGCGAGCGCAGCTCGTCGATGATCGAGCCCTTGATGCGGGTGATCGCGAAGGTCTCGAACTTGATCTCGCGGCCGGGGTCGAAGCGCTCGATCGCCGAGATCAGCCCCAGCAGGCCGTAGGAGATCAGGTCCGACTCCTCGACATGGGCAGGCAGGCCGCTCGACATGCGGCCCGCGACGTACTTCACCAGCGGCGAATAGGCGAGTACGAGCCGTTCGCGGGCCCTCTGGTCGCGCTCTTCCTTATAGCGACGCCAGAGTTCCTTCAGCTCTATCGCCTTGACGTTGGTCTCCAGTGTCTTCCCTGCCTTCAGGCCCGGGGGTGCGCGTGTGCGTACACCCTTTTGAGTCGCCCCGACTCTACCCGAGTGTAGGTCTGGGTCGTTGAAATACTGGAATGCCCCAGCAGTTCCTGGATCGCCCTGAGATCTGCCCCGCCCTCGAGCAGATGGGTTGCAAACGAGTGACGCAGGGTGTGGGGAGAGACCCCCTGGGCCAGGGCTGCCTTGCGCGTCCAGACCGACAGGCGCCGGCGCACGTCGGACGTGGACAGGCGCCGACCGGTCTTCGACACGAACGCCGCCGGCTCGACTCTCGGTCCCTCCGAGGCCAGCGCCGTGCGCCCGCGGTCGAGGTAGGACTCGAGCGCGCGCCAGGCCAGCTCGCCCGCGGGCACGATGCGGGTGCGCCCGCCCTTGCCCTCCACGCGCAGCTCCTCGCCGTCCGCGTCCAGGTCCGTCAGGTCCAGGTTCACGAGCTCCTCGGCGCGTAGGCCGGCGGCGTAGGCCAGCTCGAACATGGCCCTGTCGCGCAGCTCGAGCGGGGTGCTCGCCGGGATGCGCTCGAGCATGCCGGCCACCTCGCCCGGCTTGAGCACGCGCGGCAGGTAGGCGTCGCGCTTCGGGCTGGCCACCAGGTCGGCAGGGTTGGCCTCGATCTCGCGCCGCTCCAGGAGGCCGCGATAGAAAGTGCGGATTGCGGCAAGCTTGCGGGCGACCGTGGTCTTGGAGCAGCCCCCCTCGGACAGCACCGCGGCGTAGCGGCGCAGATCGCGCGGCCCCAGCTCACCGGGGGCGGCGCCACGCCGACTGGCCCAGGTCCCGAGCTGCTCGAGGTCTACGCCGTAGGCGCGTCGGGTCTTCTCCGCCATGCCGTGCGCCTTCAGCGCGGCGTCGAAGGCCGAGAGTGCCCGGGACCAGGCCGGGTCGAGTTGCGTCTCCATGCCGAATACCTCGTTCGACGTAGAGGCCCGCGAGCCTCTTTGGGCTTACGCGATGAAGACCGGCGTGCCCACGTCCACCTGGTCGTAGAGCGCTTCCACATCGGGAATCGCCATACGGACGCAGCCGTGCGAGGCCGCCGAGCCGAGCGAGCCGATCTCGTCGGTGCCGTGGATTCCCGCGCCGTCGAAGATGCCCATCCAGCGCGCCTTGATCGGGTCATCGGGGCCCGGCGGGATCACCTTGCCGGCGAGCTTGCCCGCCCAGGGGCTGTTGGGCACGTGCCAGGACGGGTTCACCTGCTTGTTCTGGATGTGGTAGAGCCCTGCGGGCGTCTCGAGGCCCGGCCATCCCCACCGCGATGTTGTAGGTGTGGGAGAGCTTGAGGCGCTTGTAGAACTTGAGCTGGCGCGTGTTGCGGTCCACGAAGATGAAGGTCGGATACTTGGCCGCGACCTGGGCGGTGCCGATCTTCGGCTTCGTGAGGTCCGCCTCGGCCCTGACCGTGCGCGCGCCGTCGGGGCGCACGAGGGCGGCGTTCACGGCCGTCGTCAGCGTGTCGGCCCTCACGGCCAGCCCCAGCTTCGCCGTGACGCGCTTGAGGCCCTCGGGGCCGTAGGTCACGCTGGCGTTTCGCGGCGGGCGATCCACGCCGCGCTGCACGCGCCGGACCAGCCGCGCGATCGCCGCATGGTCGTAGGTCACGATGGGCGCCACGTCCTGGTTCACGCTGCCGCCGGTCACGCCGCGGACGGCGCGCGAGAAGAAGTTCGACCCGCGGCTCTTGTCGATGGCCTGCTGCACCATCGCGTCGACGTTCGTCGTCAGATGGGCCTTGGCGGCCGAGATCCGGAAGTGCCGGTGGCGGTACACGACAGTCAGCGGCTGCGAGAGGGGCGTGCCGATCTTGTCCTGCAGGACCTGCCGCGCCTCGCTCTCGCTCATCCCGCCGATGGCGACCCCGCCCGCGGTCACGCCCTTCGCGATCTCGTGCTTCTGCGTGGCGTCGTACGCGAACAGCGCTCACCGCAACGGCGAGAAGAACAAGGCCGACACCAACGGCCACCAGGACGATCGAACGCTTTTTCATGGTCGCGGGGCTACCGGTGCCTCCCGGGCACGACCGCGAATGTTGCCCTACAGGTCGGACCTAATGCAACCCAGGCGATTCTGCAACCTGGCTTGCGGGCGACACAGGCGGTCCCCAGGTCAGGGTCGGGAGCGCATGGCCCTTCTCGCGAGAACGCCCTCGATCGCGGCACGACGGCCTCCCTGGCGCGGGTCTCGCGCTCGTAGTCGCCGCAGCGCCTCAGGTCCAGCGCCTCGAGCGAGCCAGGAGCGAGATGATCTCCTCGGCCTCGAGATCGTCGTAGTGCTCCACCGGCGGCTCCTGGGCGCACGGGGGCGGGCCGGCGGGCGTGCGTCGGCGGCGGTAGCTGCGTCCTTCCGCCCGTGCGCGCTGCGCACGTGCGGGCTCCAGCGCAGGAAGTCCTCCACCCCGCGCTCGTAGCTGAAGCGACTCCTGGGCGCCCCTGAGGATCGGCTCGAGCCGCAGGTGCTCGGCCAGCTTGATCACGGACTCCCGGCTGGTGTAGCGGTAGCCGAACCCGGTCGCCTTCAGCTTCCTGTTGTCGAGCCCGCGTCCGAAGCGCAGCTGGCTGAGCATCTCGGGCGGGATGCGCAGGCCGGCACGGCGCAGGATCCCGACGCGCGATCCCGGTGCCCCAGGGCGGCAGGATCGGCGCGTACGGCTTGCCCAGCAGGCCGACCGCCTCGCTGAAGGCCAGCACGCCGTCCGCCGCCACGTTGAAGGCGCCGGGCAGGTCGTTGCGCAACGAGTGCGCCAGTGCGCCCACCACGTCGTCCTCGTGAACGAACTGGTAGCGCGGGTCGAAGCCGAGGATCATCGGCACGACGGGCAGCGAGAACAGCGCCGTGTGGGAGGTCTGGACGTCCGGCCCGAGCACGTTCGTGCAGCGCAGCACGGTGACCGTCGCTTCCGGGTTGTGCTCGGCGTACTCGCTGACCGCGGCCTCGGCGTCCACGATGTCGCGCTCGATCGACGTGGCCGGCGGATGCGGCCTGCCCATCCCCTCGCTGAAGAAGGCCGGATCGTCCTGCGCCGTGCCGTAGAAGTGCGCCGAGGACTTGAACACGAGCTTGCGCACCGTCGAGTCCGGGCCCCCGCAGGCGGCGAGGATGTTCATGGTCCCGATCACGTTGTTCTCGTGAGCGTTGCGCGAGCGAGGTGGTGGTCGAGTCGACCACCAGGCGCGTGTCCACCACGGTGTCGATCTCCGCCGCCTCCACGATCCGCCGCAGCAGCGCGTGTTGGGTCCCCACCCGGACGAACTCGGTGCGATCCAGCTCGCGGGTGGGGTCGCGGAGTCGACGCCGATGATCACCTCGATCTCCGGGTCCTTCTCGAGTGCCTGCGCCAGCCGCCCGCCCCAGTAGGTCGAGAGCCCGGTGACGAGTACGCGCCGCGAGCCCATCAGAACCAGACCGACTCGCGCTCCTCGAGCATCTCGAAGAGGTTCTCCTGAATGCGGGCACGGATGTCGTGGGACACCGTCTGCACCAGGGACTTGTCCTGGTCGAGGTCGTCGGAGTCGAAGTGGATCGGCTCCAGGAAGCGGATCCGGAACTTGGCCGGCAGGTAGCCCAGCATGCCGAGCAGGCCGAAGTGCGGGAAGGTGGGAGTGAGCGGCACGTACAGCAGGCCGGTGAGCTTCTGGAGCGGGCTGATGTGGGCGAAGATCGGCGCAGCCTCCTCGGCGCCCACCACGCAGACCGGCACGATCGGCGCCCTCGCCCGCATCGCCGCCTCCACGAAGCCGCCCCGCCCGAAGCGGCGCAGCCGGTAGCGGTTCTTGTACAGCTTCTCGGTGCCCTTGCGGCCCTCGGGGAAGACGAGCACGAGTTGCTCCTCGTCGTAGAGCAGCCTGTGCACGTTCGCCGGGTGGGCCGCCACGCAGCCGATCTTCGGGATCAGCATCGAGAAGCCCGGATAGCCCTTGAAGAAGTGCTCGACCGTGATGTTCAGCGGCCGCGGGTGCGGATGCTCCTCCTTGATTGCCTTGCCGATCATCGCGGCGTCGGGCGGCAGCGCGCCGCTGTGATTCGACACGAGCAGGGCCCCGCCCGTCGCCGGCACGTTCTCGATGCCCTCCACCTCGCAGCGGAACCAGTAGCGATAGAGGAAGTCGACCAGCACCTTGTCGAGTGCGCCCTCCACCCGCTCGGAGCGCCCCCAGTCGTTCAGCTGGCGCTCCGGCTCGACGCCCGCGAGGTAGCGCCGCAGGTCGCCCTCGTGGGGCACCGGCAGGTTCGAGCGCTCTCCGTTGGAGGCGCCCGCCTCGGCCGCCTCCTGCGGGCGCAGGCTTGTGCGTGCCCGTTCGGCCATCGCGGCGATTGTGCCAGTCACGGGCCGCTGGCGCGGAGCCGCCTGCCGGGCAAAGTACGATCCGCGCCGATGCGAGCGAAGGACGACGTGCGGCAGGAGATCTGGCGCGCGATGGACCGCGAGGGCGTGTCCCGCTTCCCGGGCGCCGAGGGCCGGATCCCCAACTTCGCGGGCGCCAAGCAGGCCGCCGAGCGCCTTGCGCGGCACCCCGACTGGATCCGCGCGGAGACGATCAAGGCGAACCCCGACTCGCCCCAGACCCACGCCCGCCGCCTGGCGCTCGCCCAGGGCAAGTGCCTGGTGATGGCGGTGCCCCGCCTGCGCGAGGAGCACCCGTTCCGCCTGCTCGACCCGCGCAAGCTCAGCGAGGAGCAGCTGCGCGAGGCCGCCACGATCAAGGGCGCGCTGCGCCACGGCAAGGTGATCGACCTCGAGCAGGTCCCGCAGCTCGACTTCATCCTCAGCGGCTCGGTGGCCGTGAACCTGAAGGGCGCCCGGGTCGGCAAGGGCGGCGGCTTCTCGGACCTCGAGTACGGGCTGATGTCAGAGGCCGGGAAGGTCGACCGCCGCACCGTGATCGCCACCACCGTCCACCCGCTCCAGATCGTGCGCGAGAACCTGATGGTCACCGAGCACGACACCCCGGTCGACCTGATCGCCACCCCACGTGCGGTGATCGAGGTGGAGCGCGCCTATGAGCGTCCTCGCGGCATCCGCTGGGACCACCTCCAGCCGCCGCAGATCCACGAGATCCCGCTGCTCGAGCGGATGGGCTACGCCGGCTAGCGCCGCGCCTCGCCCTAGCCGAGCGCCCGCAGCACCGGATCCAGCCGCTCGCGCAGCCCGTCCCAGTCGCGAGCCCCGATCACCCCGTCGTTGGCGACCAGCTCCGCGTTCCAGGGGTGGACGATCGTCGCGCCCAGCATGCCCTTCGCGGCTGCGTCGGCCAGGTTCACGGGGCTGTCGTCCACCAGGACCTGCACCCCCAGCTCCACGCAGCGGCCTGACCTTGTCGTAGGAGCAGTGGAGGTCGTCGTAGGGCATCTCGATCCGCGCCAGCCATGCGAGTGTCGCGTCGCGCGTGCGCTCCGCGCGGTGGCTCGTCACGTGTATCCAGTGCCCCTGCTCGCTCCAGGCGCGCACGGTCTCGACCGCGCCGGGATAGGGCTCGGCCGACAGCACGTTCTCGTCCCAGTGGCTCTCCTCCACGCAGGCGGCCACCTGGTCCGGGTCGAGTTGGGTGATCCCCCACGTGCGCTGGGCCTCATAGGGCAGCTCCACGCCGAACCGCCTCTGGGAGATCCTGTCGATCAGGTCCCAGTAGTGGTGCAGGGTGGAATCTATGTCCAGCGCTATCCGAGCCATCGACGTTGTACGGTAGAGACCTCAATGGCAGTGGTTCCCTCGAGAGCCAAGCCGGCTACGGTGCGGGCCGCCCGGCGGGCAGATGAGTCATACGGCGCGACGGCGCAGCCGGACTGGCGCCAGACCGACTGGCGCCAGCACCTGCACCAGCTCGAGCTCGACGGCTCGAGGGTCAACTACGTCGACATCGGCGCGGGCGACGGTCCCCCGATCGTGCTTCGTCCACGGCCTCGGCGGCTGCTGGCAGAACTGGCTCGAGAACCTCCCACGGGCGGCGCTCGACCGCCGCGCCATCGCCCTCGACCTGCCGGGCTTCGGCCGCTCCGAGATGCCGCTCGACGAGATCTCGATCCAGGGCTACGCCCGCGTGGTTGACCGCTTCTGCGAGCGGCTCGGGCTAGGCGAGGTCGTGCTCGTCGGGAACTCGATGGGCGGCTTCATCGCCGCGGAGGTGGCGATCCGGCGCCCGCAGCGGGTCGAGCGGCTGGTGCTCGTCTCCGCCGCCGGCATCTCGATCCACAGCCTCCACCGGCGGCCCGTGCGCACCTGGGGCCGCGCGGCGGTGGCGCTCGGCGCCTACGGCGCCGCGAACATCCAGGCCACGATCGTCCGGCCGCGTCTGCGCCATATCGCGCTCGCCGCCGTGGTCCGCCACCCCACGCGCCTGCGCGCCGGACATCTGCTGGGAGATGATGAACGGCGCCGGCCACAGCCCTGGCTTCACGGACGCGCTGAACGCGCTCCTCGACTACGACTTCCGCGACCGCCTCGGCGAAATCCGCGCTGCCCACGCTGATCGTGTGGGGCACGAACGACATGCTCGTGCCGGTGGAGGACGCCAGCGAGTTCGAGCGTCAGCATCCCCGACGCGCGCAAGGTCCTGTTCGAGGACACCGGCCACGTGGCGATGATCGAGCGGCCGGAGACCTTCAACCGCCACCTGATGGAGTTCATCGGCGAGGCCGCGGCGAGCGGCCGACAGCGAAGCGGCCGCCTGAGGCGCCGTGCCTCAGCTCGTGAGCGCGCCCTGGGCGGCCGAGCCGACGTGGCTGCGCGTACTTCGCCATCACGCCGCTCTTGAAGAGCGGCTCGGGCGCGACGTAGGCTGCGACCCGCTCGGCGATCTCCTCGTCGCTCAGCTCGACTCGCAGCTCGCGGGCGGCGATGTCGAACTCGATGATGTCGCCGTCGCGCACCGCGGCGATCGGGCCGCCGCGCGGCGCCTCGGGGGCCACGTGGCCGGCCATCAGGCCGCGGGTGGCGCCGGAGAAGCGGCCGTCGGTGAGCAGCGCGACCTCCTCGCCGAGCCCCTCCCCCACGATGCGCGGCGGTGACCGCGAGCATCTCGCGCATGCCCGGGCCGCCGGACGGGCCCTCGTTGCGAATGACGACCACGTCCCCGGCTTTGATCTCGCTCGCCGTGACCGCCGCGAAGGCGTCCTCCTCCGACTCGAACACTCGCGCCGGGCCCTTGTGCGAGCGGCGTGTGTAGCCCGCGAGCTTCACGACGCAGCCGTCGGGCGCGAGGTTCCCGTGCAGGATGGCGAGGCCGCCGGTGTCGCTGATCGGGTTGTCGAGCGACCGGATGACCGGCTGGCCCTCGGGCTCCTCCGCGAGCGCCGCCTCCTCGCCGATCGTCCGACCGCTGACCGTGGGCGCGTCCCCGTGGAGCAGCCCGGCATCCAGCAGCCGCTTTGCGACGACGCGCATGCCGCCCGCGGCGTAGAGGTCGGTGGCGACGTACCGGCCGCCCGGCTTCAGGTCCGCGAGCAGCGGCGTCTTCGAGCTGATGCGGTCGAAGTCGTCGATGGCGAGCTCTATCCCCGATCTCGTTCGCGATCGCCATCAGGTGCAGGACCGCGTTGGTGGAGCCGCCGGTGGCCGCCACGCAAGCGATCGCGTTCTCGAGCGACTCGCGCGTGATGATCGAGCTCGGCCGCACGTCCTTCTCGAGCAGCTCCATCACGAGCCGGCCGCAGTCCTCGGCCACCTGCCCCTTCTTGCCGTCCTCGGCCGGCACCATCCCGCTGCCCATCGCGGAGATGCCCATGATCTCGAAGGCCGTGGCCATCGTGTTCGCCGTGAACTGGCCGCCGCAGGCGCCGGGGCCCGGCGAGGCGACGTCCTCGAGCTCGTGGAGGTCCTCGTCGCTGATGTCGCCGGCGGCGTGGGCGCCGATCGCCTCGAACACCTCCTGGATCGTCACGTCCTTGCCGCGGAAGCGCCCGGGCGCGATCGAGCCGCCGTAGAGCATCAGGCTCGGCACGTTCAGCCGCGCGAGCGCCATCACGCAGGCCGGGATCGTCTTGTCGCAGCCCGACATCGCGATTACCGCGTCGAACATGTGACCGCGCGAGACGAGCTCGATCGAGTCGGCGATCACCTCGCGGCTGATCAGCGACGCCTTCATCCCCTGCGCTGCCCATCGTGATGCCGTCGGAGACCGCGACCGTGTTGAACTCCATCGGTGTGCCGCCCGCCGCGCGGATGCCGTCCTTCACGCGCTCCGCGAGGCGGCGCAGGTGGAAGTTGCACGGCATCGTCTCGGTCCAGGTGTTGGCGACCCCGACGATCGGGCGTGCCAGCGCCTCATCGTCGTAGCCGACTCCCTTGAGCTGGGCCCGCGCGGCCGCGCGCGACGGACCCTCCAGGATCGCCCGGCTCGGACGGCGTGGCTGTTCGCTCACGTCGGGCGAGCCTCGAAGGAGTCGGAACCGCGCCGCTGGCGTTCCCACTCCGCAAGCCGCCAGAGGTCTCGCCTCACGCGGCCCGGATCGATCTGACGGCCCGGAAGATGCATGTTCGCGTTGTGGATCAGACGCTCCTCGTCGCCCGTCAGCGCCATCCACTTGGCCAGCACGTCATCGGAGTCGGGAAGCCTCGAATGCGAGATCGCCCGCGTCAGGTCCGGGAACTCGACGCAGTACTCGCTCAGGAGGCGCCTGGTCTTCGGGACGTACGCCACGATCGGCTTGTGCGGGTAGACCAGGTAGGCGTACGCGGGCTCGCCGGTGGCCGGATCCGCGGGACGCAGCCGGCCCACCACGCGGATGAAGCCGAGGTCGCGGTACATCGCCCACTCCTCGCGATTCACGCAGGAGCGCAGGAGCTCGCGAGCGCGCTGCTCGGCGCGACGCTCGCGCCCCGGATCCTGGAACTCGTGCCGGTCGCGGCGCAGGCGCAGCACGCGCCGACCCTCGCGGCGCTTCCGCCAGGACGCCCACAGGCTCGCGAGCGAGGGCAGCGCAAGCACCAACGCGACGAGAGCCAGGGCCAGAAGTGCGAGCAGCATCCGCGCCTCTCCGACTAGCCGCCCGCCGCGCGGGGGAAGAAGATCACTCGCTCGGCGTCCGGCGGGATCTCGGTGTACTCACGCACCATCTGGGCCTCCCTGCGCCCGCTGCCCGGCGAGATCGTCGGGACCGCCGCCCACATGCCCTCGTCGAGCTGCCGGCGGAACTCGGCGACCAGGCGCTCCTCGTCCTCACGCGTGCCCGGATCGCCCTCCGCGAGGAGAACTTCACCGTAACCGGGCTTCATACGAAGGAACTTGATCCTGGCCTCCTTTGCCATTCCTGACTCGCCCCAGAGCATCGAACAGCTGGGTGGACGCCGATTATGCCAGAGGGCCACGTGGCGCCGGTTTGACGCGTGTCAGCGGCGTTGGAGGCCACGTCAGCCGCGAACTGCCGCGCGGCCCGCCAGCCCGAACACGTCGACCGGTCCCGCGCCGGCGCCCAGGCCCCGCAACCCGGCGGCCACGGCCTCCGAGGCAATCGCCTTCGCCCGCTGCGCGGCCTCGAGCGGATCGAGACCCAGCGCCAGATGCGCCGCGAGTGCCGACGAGTGGGTGCAACCCGAGCCATGGGCGGCGCCATCGGGGTGACGCTCGCCTGGAATCTCGACGAGCTCGATGCCGTCGAAGAAGAGATCGATCGCCTCCTCGTCGGTGGCCCCCCGTCACCACGACGTACTTCGGCCCGAGCGCGTGAATCGCCCGCGCCAGCTCCTCCGGGCCCACCTCCTCGCCGGCCACGGCGAGCACCCTGGCCTCGGGCACGTTCGGCGTGACCACCGTGACCCGCGGCACGAGCAGCTCCAGCAGCGCGTCGCGCGCGTCCTCGTCGAGCAGCCGCGTTCCGCTCTCGGCAACCATCACCGGATCGAGGACCACCGGCACGTCCCCGATCAGGTCGAGCGCCTCGGCGACCGCCTCGATCGTCGCGACGTTGCCGAGCATCCCGATCTTCACCGCATCGACACCGATGTCGTCCACCACCGCGGCCACCTGCTCGACGATCACGTGCGGAGGCAACGGATACACGGCCCGCACCTCCGCGGTGTTCTGGACGGTCACGGCCGTGATCGCGGTCATGCCGTGCACGCCGCAGCGCGCGAACGCCTTCAGATCCGCCTGGATCCCGGCGCCGCCGCCGGAGTCCGAGCCCGCTATCGAAAGCGCCCGCGGCACCCAGCCTTCGTTGTCGCGATCGGTCATCGATCCCGAGCATAGGTACCTCAGATCCCCGCCGCACGCTCGTACCAGCCCAGTGCTCCCGCGACGACCAGGCCCGCGTGCTCCAGCTGACCGAGCGCCGCCCGCACGGCTGCGACCGGCATCCCCGTGCCCGCCGCGATCTCGCTGACGCTCTCGCCCGCCTCGACGCGCTCGAGCACGGTCCGCAGGTTGGCCGCGAGGGGCGTCGCCAAGGCGGGGGCCGGCCTCGCGAGCGGCCGGTTGCCCGCGCCGAAGATCTCGTCGAGCACGTCCTCGGTGTTCCTGATGACCGCGGCGCCATCGCGCAGGAGTCGGTTGCTGCCCTCCGCCACGCTGACCGTCACGCGCCCCGGCACCGCGCCGACGATGCGGCCGAGCTCCGACGCGAAGCTCGCGGTGATGAGGGTGCCCGATGGATCCGCGGCCTCGACCACCACGGTGATCGCGCCGAGCGCGGCCATGATCCTGTTGCGCGCGGGGAACCCCCAGCGCAGCGCGCGCGTGCCAGGCGGCATCTCGGACATCACCACGCCGTCGCGGCGCAGCTGCCGGTAGAGGCCGCGGTGCGACGGGGGGTACGTGAGGTCGGGACCGCACGCGAGGACGGCGATCGCCGGACCGGGCAGCGAGAGCGCGCCCTTGTGCGCCGCCGCGTCGATCCCCAGCGCGAGACCGCTGACCACCGTCAGGCCGGCCGCCGCCACGCCTCGCCCCAGATCGCGGGCGACCTCGAGCGCGTACGGCGACGGGTGGCGACTTCCCACGATCGTCACCGCGGGCTCACGCAGGAGCTCGCGTAAGCGCTTCACGTCACCAGTGCAGTAGAGGGCCCGAGGAGGGTCGACCAGCTGCGTGAGGGCTGCGGGGTAGTCCGCGGAGTGCGGACAGACCGCGTAGATGCAGGTCTCCTCCAGGCGCCCCAGCGCGCGATCGGGATCGAAGCCCTCGACGAACCGCTTGGCCTCGTCCGCGCGGTTGCCCGCGACCCGTTCGATCAGGTCGCGCTCGCCGAGTTGGAGGACGCCGCTCACCCTTTCCGCGCGGGCGATCGAGCATCCCCGCGATTCGAGGCGACAGCCGAGCGACCAGATGGCTGTGTCGCAGACACTCGTGGCAGCAGTGGTCGCTCATGCCGCCACCAGCGTCGGGACGTTCAGCCGGTATCCGAGCGCCTCGTCGATGTCGGCGCTGACGATGCGCTCGCGCCCGGCTAGGTCAGCGATCGTGCGCGCGAGGCGGAGGACCCGGTCGTAGCCCCTCGCCGTCAGCGCGGTCCGGCGCTGACCGACGTGCAGTCGGCGGGACGCATCGCGCCCGAGCCGCACGTGCCGCTGGGTGAGCCGCGCATCCATCCCCGCGTTGGCGAACACCCCGCTCCCAGCGAGCCGCTCACGCTGGCGCTCCCGCGCTGCGGACACCCGCTCCCGGACCGCTGCTGAGCCGTCGGTGCGGTCGTCCGCGCTCGCCAGCGGCGGAACCGCATCGAGCTGGCAGATCAGGTCGATTCGGTCGAGCAGCGGCGCGCTGAGCCGCCTGGCGTAGCGAGCGCGGTCGCCTGGCCCGCACTGGCAGTCATCGTGGCTGCGGGCGCACGGGCAGCTGTTGCAGGCTCCGACCAGCATCGCCGCGGCCGGGAACACGATCGAACGCTGTCCACGGGTGACGACGACCCGTCCCTCCTCGAGCGGCTCCCTCAGCGCCTCGAGCGCAGGACGCGAGAACTCGGCGAGCTCGTCGAGAAAAAGCACGCCTCGATGCGCAAGCGTGATCTCGCCCGGCCGCGGCGTGCCCCCTCCGCCGACCAGCCCAGACGAGGAGATCGTGTGATGCGGCGCGCGGAACGGCCGCTGTCCGGCGAGGCGACCGTCCCCAAAGCCGGCCACGCTCTGTACGCGCGTGATCTCGAGCGCCTCGTCGAAGGTCGGCGGAGGCAGGATGCCGGGTAGCCGGCGCGCGAGCATCGTCTTCCCGGCACCCGGAGGGCCGATCATCAGCAGGTTGTGGCCGCCCGCGGCGGCGATCTCGAGCGCCCGCTTCGCATCCAGCTGGCCGCGTACGTCGGCCAGATCGAGCTCGCTCGCTCCCCTCGGGACCACGCCGTTCGGAGGCGTAGGCGGAGGAGGCGTCCAGACGCCTTTCACGAGCTCGACGATCCGGTCGAGGCTCGGCGCCCCGAGTACCTCGAGCCCCTCGACGAGTGCGGCCTCGGCGGCGTTCTCGCTGGGCACGATCAGACGCCGGAAGCCGGCCTCGCGCGCGCCGAACGCGATCGCCACCGCACCGTGCACGGGGCGGAGCGCTCCGCTGAGAGACAGCTCGCCGCAGACCGCCGAGGAGCCGAGCTCATCGGGTGGCAGCTGGCCGCTCGCCGCCAACAGGGCGATCGCCAGCGCCAGGTCGAAGCTCGGGCCCGCCTTGCGCAGGTGCGCGGGCGCGAGGTTCGCGGTGAGCCGCTTGAGCGGGAACTCCAGACCCGAGTTCAGCAGAGCCGCCCGCACGCGCTCGCGTGCCTCGCGCACGGCCGCGTCGGGGAGGCCGACCACGGTGAAAACCGGGAGCCCGGAGCGGACATCGACCTCGACCGTGACCTCCCGGCTGTCGACGCCCTCGATGGCGAATGTGGCGATGCTTGCGAGCACACGACGAGGCTAAGTCGGGCCGCGAAACGGCACTGGCAACTGGGTGAGAGTTGCGCGAACGAGGCGCAACGAATGCGTCACGTTCGTGGTCGCCGGCGTCCGCGTCACGGTCTTCTTTGCACACACGTGGCAGACAGTTGACGCCGGCGTGTTGAGCCGTCACAGGGCGCTTCCTAGGGTCGCCACATGTCCCTCTCGACCGATCCGCGTCGCGCCCTCGGTGTTCTTGGAGAGCGCTTCGCGGCAGAGCACCTCGCGCGCGCGGGCTACGTGATCGTCGGGCGCAACTACCGGACCCGCTTCGGGGAGCTCGACCTGATCGCGGCGGATGAGCGCTTCCTGGTCTTCTGCGAGGTCAACTAGCTTTTCCGGTTCGTCAGCACGGGCGGCCCGACAAAGACCTCGCCCGAGGTCAGGACCCCGCGGACGTAGCCCGGGAAGCGGTCCGGGTCGCGCATCACTTCGGCGAGCGCCTCGGCGTTGAGCGACGGGCCGACCCAGATCGCGTCGACGTCCGGGTCCGGCCGGTGGAGCGAGAACGCCTCGAACCACTCGCGGAGCGCCGCGTTGAGCTTCCGGACGTCCCCTTCGGCGTCGTCGATGCGGCCCGAGAGCGCCTCCCACACGCGCCCCAGGACGTCCTCGGCGGAATCCTCGACCGTGTCCCCTGAGAGCGCGTCGAGGGCGGCGTCTGCGCGCTCCATCGCGTGACGGGCCTCGCGGCGCTTCCGGGTCGCGGCGGCGAGCAGGACCTCGCAGCGGTCGTCGTCCTCGTCGGCGAGCGCGTCGGCGTAGGCGGCCTCCGCTCGCTCCGCGGCGCGCTCCGCGTTGGCGGCCTCCGCCCGTGCGGAACTGGCGACCTCCCCGAGCCGTTCCCGGTCCGCCGCCCGTCCGGCGAGTAGCTGCCCGCGGAGAGAGTCGGCGTCCGAGAGGAGCCGGTCGAGCCCGGAGAGGACGATCCGGTCCACGGCGACGGCGTCGAACGGCTTGACGGGGCACCACTCGGCCGAATCCTTGTGGTGGAGTTCGTGCGCCTGGCAGGCGTAGCGGCGACCCCCGCCCTTGTTGTTCGTCCTGACGCGCATCGCGGTCCCGCACTCGTGGCAGGTCGCGAGTTCGGCGAGCAGGTAGCCGTTCGCGGGGCGACCGGGGCGGCGCTTCGTCCCGCCGCCGCGCTTGCGGCGCTCCTCACGCTGCCGCCAGAAGTCCTCCACGTCGACGTAGGCGGGCCAGTTGCCGGGGCCGAGCACGTCGCCGTGGTAGACGACGAGCCCCGCGTACGCCGGGTTATCGAACGAGGTCGAGAGCCGGTTCACGTCAAACGGCTTCACCCGGTGGTCCTTCCGCACGGGCGCCGTCACGAACCCGCGGCTGGAGAACTCAAGCTGGATCGCGAGGAGCGACTTCCCCGCGAGCGCCATCTCCCACCCGAGGTCCCAGATGTGCTTCCGGTCGGGGTCCTTGATCCACGTTTTCGTGACCTTGCCGCGCGAGTCGGGCTCCCCGAAGAGCGGCGCGTACCCGTCGAGCCGGAGCCCGCGGCCCATCCAGTCGCCGCGCTCGGCGGCGGCGCGGAGCCCGCGCTTCACGTTCGACGACAGGTCGTCGGCGTACTTCGCCGCTTGGCTCGACGCGATCCCGATTAGCTGCTCATTGCGGACGAACTCGTCGTCCTCGACGGTCCGGAGGGTGACGCCCTGGGCGCGGAGGTCGTAGAAGAGCTTGCCGAGCGCGCGCGCCTCGCCGAGCCTCCCGGACCCGCGGCCGAAGCGGCTGGAGTGGAACGCCCATAGCTCCGCCGACCCGTGCTCCGCGGCGGCCGCGACCGCGGCGTCGATGGCGGCTTGGAGCTTCGGCCCGCGGTTCCCTTTCGAGCCGCTGTAGCCGCTCTCCGCGAACCAGTCGAACTCCTCGCGGCCCAGGCGCTCGCGCACGGCTTCGAGCTGGCTATCCGTGCTCCGGTGGTCGCCGTCGTCCTCGGCGACGCTCCGGGCGGCGTAGACGATGGCGGGCGCGGTCATTCGACTACCTCCAAGGTGGTTTGTCCTCCCGTCGCTGCGTCGAGTAGCCGAGCGTTCCGCTCGCCGTTCGCTCGCAGCGTTTCGGCATAGGCTCGCCGCCGGGCGGGCGGCATCTCCCGCACGACGTCCTCCAGGTACGGCATCCATTCCTCCAGCCGTTCGCCCTGCTCGACCCACCGGTCGAGCCAGTGGACCGACCGCTCCCGCGCCGCCGCGGCCCTCGCCGCTTCGACGTCCGCGTCCGTCAGGACGTCCGGCAAGCGCCGCTCGCCGCTCATCGCCCGGGCTCCTGCTCCAGGATCTTGAGCGCCTTGTCGATCAGGTCCTTCACGAACGCGGCCCGCGGGACGAGCGGGTCCCTGAGCGCGTCGATCCGGGCGACCATCTCCGGGCGTAGGAGGATCGGGACGCCCTTGGGCTTGTCCCCCGTCTTCGTGGTCTTGCGAGTAGTAGCCATCTGCCGATAGTACCGCGTACTAGCGACGGCTACTAGGAGCTGTCGAGTACGTCCGGCGCGACTGCGACAGTCGCGGGGCTTGCAAGGCTCGCCGCCCCCCGCCCGGCCGGGGATTTCCTTCGACCCGGCCGGGCCGAGGGCGGCAATACAGGAGGAAAACGACATGACGGACAAGAAACGGGGCGGCTGGTTCAAGTTCCCGCACGAGGCGTTCGACCTCATCGCGGAGCACTTCCCGGCGGGGCGCCGCGCCTACGCGCTCGCGACCTACACGGCTCTGCTCAAGCTCAAGAACGAGCGGCGCAGAGAGGAGACGTTCGAGGCGTCGAACAAGGAAGTCGCCGCGCTCGCGGGCATCTCCGAGGACACGCTGGAGCGGCTGCTCCCCGGCCTCGCGGCGCTCGGGCTCGCCTCTCGCGAGAAGGGCACGCGCGGCCATCCGAACCGCTGGCAGGTACCCGCTCTCAGCGGGTCTAGTACCCGCTCACAGCGGGTGAGGTACCCGCTCCCAGCGGGTGAGGTACCCGCTCACAGCGGGTCTACGCGCGCGCGACCGCAACACGGAGAAGAAGAAGAAAGAGAAGAAGAGAAGAAGAAAGCGCCTGACGGCGCTCGCTCTCTCTCCTCTTCTTCTGAGGACGCGACCGGGAGAGTGCTCGACGTTCACCGCGAAACGATCACGAATCACAACGGCGCTCCTCCGGCCCCGCCGACCGCTCGGGACCGGCGCGCGGCGCGGGCCTGGCTCGACCGCGTCGGGGACGACCCGAATGAACCCTGGGTAGAGGCGATGACCTTCGCCCTCTCGGACCCGTTCTGGGCTCAGAAGGTGGCGACGTTCGCGGACTTCGACCGGCAGTTCGACAAGCTCATCGCGGCCGCCCACGCGGCGGAGGCGAAGAGGCTCAACGCCCGCTGTAGGGGCTGCCGCGGAGCCCAGGAGTTCGTCGGCGAGCTTGACGACGACGGGCTCTGCGACGACTGCTCGCTCATGCACGTCCCCTAGGGGACTAGGTGCCGCCACTCCTCCATGCTCTCCGCGAACCGAGGCTCGTCGAGGAGCCAGCGGATGAAGTCGCCGAGGAGCTTGAAGCAGGCGAAGCAGAGCGGCGCTCCGGTGTTGTCGTCGCGGACCGCGACGTCGGTGCGGCCGCAGGCGCAGGTAGGTCGGTCCTCCATCTCTCGTGCTCCTAGCGTTCGGGTCGGCTGGCGAGCATAAGCCGAGCGCCGGATCGCGGGCCAGGCTTCCGCCGCCGCGGCTCCTACCCTTCCCGCCCATGACCGTCCCAGACGAGTGGGCCGATGACCTCGAAGCCATCGAGCGCGCCCTACGCCAGTCGACCGACGCGAGCCGCAACCGGCCCGCCGAGCTACTCGTCCCGGGCGACGAGGAGCTAGACCCCCTGGAGATGCAGTGGGTCATCGCGCAGTTGGTCGACAAGGGCTGGCGCGTCGCGGTGCTCAGCGACGGCGGCATCGGCTTCTACGAACCCGGTCCGTTGACCGATCCGGGCGACCTTGCGAGGCAGTTGAACTAGAGGTATCAGCACCGGCCCGTCAGTGGCTAGCCGGCTAGCAGGTAGGGGGTCGCCGGTCCGGTGTCAATGGTCATACTGCTCGGCGTGTCGACGGATGAACCGCTCATGACCTTGGTCGAGAGTCGCCTTGCCTACATCGGAAGCAACAAGGCTCGACAGCCGATGACACTCCGAGTTTTCGAAGACCGGGTCGAGTGCCGCACTCCTGGTCTGCTCACCCGCGGTACTCTGGAAACGATCCATTACGGGCAGATCGCTCAAGTCGCGATTGATCGACGTGTTACTTGGAGCAAGCTCGCCGTCGAGACGAACGGCGGAGGTGGATTCGCAATCGGCGGCTTGAAGAAGACCGACGCCGAAGCCGCGAAAGCTCTAATCGATGAGCGGGTCGCGCAGGTAAGAAGCTCGGTTCCCACGAGCGCGCCAGAGTCAACCACTTCCGTCGCCGACGAGCTGGCGAAGTTAAGTGTGCTGCGGGACTCGGGCGCTCTGACTGAGGAAGAGTTCGCTGCGGCCAAGGCTCGCTTGCTCGGCTTGTCGACTTAGCTGAGCCCCACGCGTCCCGAGCCGGGCTTCGAGGTAGGAGGTCCGCTCCTGCCGGTCTACCTGCTGCCCGCGAGCGGCCAGGTCGGCCGCGGCGGGCGCACCGAACAACGCTCAGAAGCTGTGAGAGCAGCAAAACAGCGCCCCCAGCCCCGCGGCCGCGCCCACAGGCGCGACCAGCACACGGACCAGCACCAGCAGCCTCACAGCCGACGAGCGGACGGCGCCGTCGTCCTGCCCGCTGGCTCAAGAGTTCAGTGGTGTTCTCGGCGGTACTCGTCCATGAGCGCCTCAAGGCAACCGGACTCCCCCGCCTGCCAATCGCCCCTTTTGCCGAACTCACCAATCGCGTACCTGTGGGCCACGGTGACTAGGTCTGGCCCAGTCCCCACGTAGTACGCGCGCACCGTCCGCTCAGCGCTCAGCGAGCAAGCGGCGAACCCGACCCGGCACGCGGCACGATCGATTTGCACGGGAAGGGGGTTGCACGCCTCGGCCATCGCCTCGTCCTGGGTTTGCGGGGAACCTTGGGTTTCGCGGGCGTGGTGGTCACGGACGGTTCTGGCGGGACCGGCGGGAGGGGAGTGGTGAGGTTCGTGTACTCGATGATGGGTCGGTAGCCAGGAGCCGTTGCGCGTACCCGGAAGTTGTTGTTGCCCGCCTTGAGGTGAGTCGTGTACGCGAACTGCCCTGAGGAGCCGTCCACCGTTACGTGGTGACCGTTCGCCGTCACCGAAGCGTCGGCCGGGCGCACCCTGCCGGTTACCGTCCCGGTCTTGCCTGTGACGCTGCGGTTCCCGTAGTTGCCGCCACGCAGCCGCAACGTGAGCGTCTTCGGTGTGGGAGCGACCGGTTTCGACACTGTCGTCGGGCTGCCACCCGTCGGGCTGCCACCTGTACCGCCACCGCATCCAGCGAGCAAGCCGATCAAGGCTAGGAGCCCGGCAACCAAAACCCAGGCACGGGTGGATCGCGTCACTCCTCCTTCCGCTGGTAGTTGTCGAGATTGTCCATTACCCGGCACGCGTCGTGAAGTAGATCATCGCGGCGATCCCGTCGACCCAGGGGGGAGTCCAATCCCTACGCCATGAGGGAGACCGTCCGCGCTCGACACGTCAGGGCGAAGAAAACCGCAACCAGCTTTTTTTCGGTCGGGCAGCCTGGGCCAGCGGGCGTTCCGTCCGTGTGTGCTCGCTACGATCACGCGCGTCGGGTCGAGGCGAAAGTCGGAGCCCGCAGGGATAGGGCCGAGGACGCAGTCCGGAGCAGCAGTCAAGCACCCCGCGTGGTGCCCGCTCCGGTTGCCGCGCTCAACCCTAGAGAACACGACACATGCCTGGAATGACGACAACTCTTCGATCCCGCCTTGAGGACGTTCAGCAGCGGAAGAGCGACCTGCGCGACCGGATCGCGGCGGCTCGCTCCGACTTCGAGGGCGCCCGCGCGGCGTTCGTTGCAGGAGGCGAGCCCGAAGGCCCAGAACACAAGCGTGCGGAGGACGCGAAGGCGACGCTCGACCGGCTCCAGGACCAGCTAGCCCTGACCGACGGCGAGCACCAGTTCGTGCTCTCCCAGGTCGCAGGGGTGGGTCCGTTCGACGCGGGCGGCGAGAGCTTCCTCCGCGACCCGGCGAAGCTCCGCGAACTCGCGTCGCTGGCGGATAGCGCAGCGCCAATCGGGAGGGTGCAGCTCGGGATCGGCGTCCCCGCGATTGACCTTGCCGGGATGATCGGCCGCGCCGCGGCTCTCGACGGCGACAGCGTGAGCTACACGGGCGACGCGATGCGCATGGGTCCGTTCTCGGCGGGGTCCGCCCCGTCGTTCAGCGGCGGCTCCGGTTCCTCGACCTGCTCCCCTCCGCGCCGATGGAGGGCAGGAGCTTCGAGTACACGCAGGAGACCGCGGTGAGCGGGGCGCCCATGCCGGACGTCACGTCCGCCGCCGAGGTCGCCGAGGGCGAGTGAAGCCCGAGACGCAATTCGGGTTCGCGGACGCGGAGGTCGTCGCGGCCACGGTCGCGCATTTCACGAAGATCCGAAAGCAGATGCTCGCGGACCAGCCTCAGCTCGAAGACGTGATCAAGTCGAGGCTCGCGTGGGGAGTCCTCCGGCGGCTAGAGGCCCAGGTGATCGGCGGCAACGGGACCGGACAGAACCTGCTCGGCATCCTTGGCCACGACATCGGCGAGGTCGACTTCGACGCCGACGAGCTACCGGCCGACCAGGTCCTCGCGGGCGTCGCCGACGTCCTCAACGCGGACGCCGAGCCGGACTTCGTGGCGGTGTCGATCCGCGACTGGGTCACGATGCTGAAGGGGAAGGCCGAGGGCAGCGGCGAGTACTACAGCGGCGGGCCGTTCGCGGTCACGGCCGAGCGCCTCTGGGGCACCGTCACGGTCCCGTCGAGGGCGCTCGCGGACGGGACCGCGCTCGTGGGCGATAGCCGCCAGCTAACCGTCTACGTCAGGGAGGGCGTCAACGTGCTCGCCTCCGACAGCGACCAGGACGACTTCGTGAGGAATCGCCTGACGTTGCTCGGCGAAGGCAGGTTCGGCCTCGCGCTCTGGCAGCCGTCGGCGTTCACGCTCGTCCGCCTCGCCCGCGTGATGGCTTGTCGCCAGCGGGCTACGTGTCCTCCGCTGACGCCGAGAACCGCAGGCTCCCTCCTGCGGTAGTGGTTCCGGGTGCGGTTGGCGGTCCCGGGTCTTGAGCCCGGGGCCGCCCGCCGGTCTACCTCGGTCGCCGCGGCGGCGGCTCTTATAGTCGCGCGAGCCGAACGTTTGGCTCCTCACAGGGGGCCTCGCTTGGCTGTATGTTGGCGCCGTGAGCACGCCCTTCTCCGATGCGGTGCGCTGGTACAGGGACATGATCTACACGCCGGACGCGGTCGCACCGGAGCACGCTGGGGAAGCCGCCTACGTCAACGATCCGGAACGGCTAAAGGAGGCGGACGCAGTCGCGCCACTCGTCGAAGGGTTCGCCAAGGCCGAGCTACTCGACACCGGCGAGAAGGGCATCGGCATCTTCGGGCCGATGAACCTGATCCCGAGCGTCGGCTACCAGCTGGGAGAGAAGCGGTTGCGCAGTGCAGACGAGGATGCGCGGCAACGCATGCTGCGCGGAATTCGCGAGGCCGTCGCGGTCGGCTACCTCGCGTTCATGTCGGTCGAAGAACGAGCGGATGTCCACATCGTCCCGACCTCGGACCCCGAGCGCAACTGGCGCATCATGGTCACCCACTTCCGCGGTGAGGTCCGAAGGAACTCGGCATGGACCCGGTGCTCGGCCAGGTCGATAAGCACGCCGAACAGTGCCTCGTGGCTGGCCTTCGCGAGAGTGGCATCGTCGGCTTCCGGCTCGGCGCAAGGGCATGATTGGCCGCTACTACGGCTACGCGGGCATCTTCCTACGCGCGGGACAGACGGACTTCACACCCATGGACCGGCTCGCAACCCTTGCGGGCATGCTGCCGGACAACTGGCCCTACTTGGCATACGTCAACAGCTAGCGGCGATCAGTTCACCTGGAGGCCAACCTGGCCCCCATTCACGAAACAGTTGATCATCGTGAGACCGCCGATCCGGCTCTCTCGGGCCGAACTTGATCCCTGTGCCCGCGACCGTCGCCTGGACCTCGACCGCGGTCAAGGGAACTCGAGGCCCCACTCGGTCGTGCGCGCGCCTTGATAGCGCTCGGCCAGGGCTTCCGCCGACGCCACCTCGAAACTCCACAGCCATGCTGTCCCCGTTCCGATACTTCGCACTGAGAACCTTTCCGCTAGGCGGGCATTCGAGGTCCTCGGGCTCGCCTCGCGAAATCCAGAAGTTCTCGCTGATGTGAAGGCGTGGCTCGTCGGTCGTCGAGATCATGTCGATGTTCAGCCCGAGGTAACCGTCTCCAGTCCGATTGAGCCCAGCATGACCGGCGCTTCGTTCCGACCTGGAACGCGATGGGCGTGTCGTAGTAGAAATTCCCGCCAACCACGAGGAGCAGCTGGTTGCGCATCCAGTCGAAGCGACCGCTAACTTCTTCGGCCGCCGCCGCCGCCTTCAGATCGCGCAGTTGCTCCCGAGTGAACGCACCGGAGTCCGCCTTGCCGTGGTGCTCGCCGCAGAGCGCGATCATGCCCGCGGGTTCGTGATGCTGGCGCTCGCTCCATGGTGGATCGAAGTGGTGCCAGTACAGATACGGATCCGCGCAACCTTCGACCGGGCAGCCAAAGCCAATCTCACGCCGGAGCTGTCGGCGGACTTCAATCGGCGGCGTGCGGTTCATAACCAAGCTACTGCTGGTCCGGCCGACGCTGGAACGCGACCGGCGGCTGCTTCCCGGCCTCACGATAGGCCCGCTCGTGCGCTGCGAATGCAGTCGCACCGAGGTCTGCGATCTTTCGTCCTTCGGCCAAGGTGATCTGGCCCGGCTCAAGGATGGGGAGCGCCCAGGCTTGCCAGGCATCTCCGTCGGCGACGACTGAGCGGGTCAAGTCGTCGGCCGGATACTGCGACATGACTATCCGCCCCTGCGGCGCGAACCTCTTCACCTTCCGGAGCAGCGGCCGCAGCTTTGCGTCCGCCCGGTCGTACGCCGCCCGGTCGCCCGCCTGAGCGGCCTGCCCGCGAGCCCTCACCACGAGCAGCGCTGATGTCAGCGTCGCGCTCCAGTCGTCAAGGAGCTGGCCCGCGCGCTCCTTCGACGTGGGACCGCCGGTCGTCTTGCCTGCGGAGGTCCCGGCCGACTCGCTTGTCGTCTGGGTCGTGGAAGCCGAACCTCCTCCGCATCCAGTCGCCACGGCGACGAGGAGCACCACGACGACGGCGATGACGATGGAGCGCCTCCCGATATGGACCGCCATGCCGCGACCGTACATCGGAAGCGTTTCCCGCGCTCCGCGAAGACGGCCACGACCAGCGGCGGCCAAGCGCCGGTCAGCGAGCCTCTACCGGGATCGGGCCGAACGCCGGGAGCCTGAGCGCGGGAATCCCTAGTTTACCGAGGTCAAGTCGCGCGTGGCGGGCACTCGGCTGGGACCGGCGGGCCCACTCGACGCGATAGGACCCCGCAAGCGCCGCCGGCTGCGCGCGATGGCGCGGGAATGGCTCGCCGCCACGAGCGGCCAGGAGCGGCCGCACCGGCCCGAGCTCCGCTTCGACGCGATCGGCATCGTGGTGACCGCCAGGGGCGCGCTCATCTCAATCGAGCACGTGGAGAACGCGTTTTGACGGCGCGAGTCGACTGCTTGGGGTTAGCCGCCGAGCGCCAGCTGCTGATACGCGATCGACGCGAAGGACAGCCTGTGAAGCGGGGAGACCCCGTGCTGGGCGATCGCGGCCCGGTGCTCGGGGGTGGAGTAGCCGACGTTCGCGTCGAACTCCCACTCGGGGTGGCGCGCGGACGCGCGTCGCATGTAGCGATCCCTTGTGACCTTGGCGAGCACCGACGCCGCGGCGATGGCCGCGCTGGTGGAGTCGCCTCCGACGACCGCCCGCTGCTCGAAGCCGAACGGCGGGACCGCAAATCCATCCACCAGGCAGAGCGCGCCCGGACAGGCCACCCCGAGGAGCGCGGAGCGCAGCGCCTCGAGGTTCGTCACGTGAAGGCCGCGTGAGTCGATGCCACGCGGACAGCGCGAGACGATCATCGCCTTGGCTGCGGCCCGCATCACGAGGGGGTACAGCTCCTCTCGCCCCGCCTCCGTGTGCTGCTTGGAGTCGTTCAGCCGCGAGAGGGCGCGCCGGTCCGACAGCGAGAGGCGGTCGAGGTCGAACAGCACCGCCGCCGCGACGAGCGGACCGGCCAGCGAACCCCTGCCTGCCTCGTCCGCCCCGGCGACAAAGCGGCGCTCGAAGGAGCGGTCGAAAGCGAAGAGGCGGCGTCCGCTGCGCGAGGCCGAAGCGCTAGAGGGTGCCGATGCGGTGCGGGGGCCAGTACGTGAAGAAGGCCTTTCCGATGATCCAGTTCTTCGGAACCGGCCCCCACGTCCGGCTGTCGTCGCTTTCCCCACGGTTGTCGCCCATCATAAAAAAGTGGCCGGGCGGAATGGTGATCTCGCGCGGGAGGTCGCAGATCTGGCAGGTCGCGTCCGGCCGGATGTAGGGCTCGTTCAGCTGCTTCCCGTTGATCCAGACCCTGCCCCCGATGACCTTGAGATGGTCGCCGGGAAGACCGACCACTCGCTTGATGAAGTTCGTCTGCGAGCGTTGCGAGGTCGGCTCCGGGCACGCCTGATCCGGGGGATGGGAGACGCCGCAGCGGTCGTCGTCGGCCCCCGCCGGCGGCTTGAACACCAGGATGTCACCGCGGCCGGGGGTCGAGAAGTGCTTCGTCACGCGATCGACGAGCACCCGCTGACCCGACCTCGAGGGTCGGGACCATCGACTCGCTGGGGATGCGGAACGGCTTGACGACGAAGGCCTGGATCGCCAGCGCGAGCCCGAGGGCAACTGGCGACGATCGTGACCAGCTCTATGAGCGAGCCCGCTGTACTCCGCTGCTTGCTCTTCGCCACGGGGCGGCTAGGACCGCGCCCCGAGCACTAAGGCTCCTCGGAGCCGGTCTCGTCCTCGGGCTGCTTGGGCTCGTTCTCGTCAGCGGGGCCGTCGTCCGTCTCGGCCTCCTCCGTGGGTGCGTCTTCGGCCGCGGTGTCCGCCGGCTCGGCCTCGGCTCGGCAGCAACGTCCGCCGCCTCAGGGGCGCTGCCCTCGGTGTCGGCACGGCAGCTTCCTCGCTGGGCTCGGCGGGGGCGGCGCCGGCCTCGACCTCGCCCTCCGCAAGCGCGGTGGCGTCCACCTCGTCAGGGGTCACGACCTCGGCCTCGGCCTGCGGCCCCTGGTCGTCGAATGCCTCTGGGATCACGTCCGGCGGCTCCGGACCGCGTGTACTGGCGCTCGCGCACGCGAGCGCGGCGACCGACGCGGCCGCGCAGGTAGTAGAGCTTCGCCCGCCGCACGTCGCCGCGGCTGGCCACCTCGATCCGCTCGATCTTCGGCGAGTGGAGCGGAAACGTGCGCTCCACCCCCACGCCGAACGACTGCTTGCGCACGGTGAAGGTCTCGCGCGCCCCGTTGCCCTGCCGCTTCAGGACGACCCCCTCGAACACCTGCGTACGACGGCGTGTGCCCTCGACGACCTGGAAGTGGACCTTCACCCGGTCACCGGCCTGGAACTTGGGCACGCGTCGCAGCTGGGCGCGCTCGAGGCTGTCGATAAGTCCGCTCATTACAAAAGAAGGGCGCGAGAGCGTGGGCACTCCCAGGCTCGACGCGCAGCGCTCAATGGTATCGAAGGCGCGAGAGACTCAGCCGGGGCCGCCGCTAGGACCGTCCCCGCCCGCGCGCCTGCGGCTCTGCTCGAGGCGCCACTCGTGGACCTTGCCGTGGTCTCCCGAGAGCAACACGTCGGGGACGGCGTGGCCGCGCCACTCGGCCGGCCGCGTGTAGTGCGGGTATTCGGGAGCCCCATCGAGAGCGTCGCTGAACGATTCCTCCAGCGCGCTGTCCTCGTGGCCGAGCGCGCCGGGGAGCTTCCGCAGGACGGCATCGCACACCACCATCGCGGCCAGCTCCCCGCCCGACAGCACGTACGGCCCGATCGACACGACATCCGAGGCCAGGTGCTCGTGCACCCGCTCATCGAAGCCCTCGTAGCGCCCGCAGAGCAGGGTCAGCTCCGGCTCGTCGACGAGCTCGTTCGCGAGCGCCTCGTCGAAGCGGCGGCCGCCTGCGGCAAGCGCGATCACCCTTCGCGATCCCCTCACCTCGGCGGGATCGCCGCCGTAGCGCGCTGCGAGCGCCGCCTCCACCACGTCCACGCGCAGCACCATCCCGGCACCTCCGCCGTAGGGCGTGTCGTCCACCTGTCCGGCGCTCAGAGGGGTGGTCGCGCGCAGGTCCACAGTGTTCAGCTCGTGCCCGAGCTCGAGGGCGTTCCGGACATGGCGCTGCTCCGTGAACCAGTCGAACCAGCCCGGGAACAGCGTGAAGACGTCGATCCTCACCGCTCCGCCTCCCCCTCGGGGTCGCCGCCGAGTCCCAGGAATCGCAGGTCCACCTCGATGATCCGGGCGTCCGTGTCGACTCGCTTGACCGCGTCCGCCACCAGCGGGATCAGCAGCTCGTCGTCCCCGACCGCGAGCAGGTCGCACGAGGGCGCCGCGATCACGCGCTGGACGGTCCCGACGCCCGGCACCTCGCAGCCCACGAGATCCTCGGTGAGCCACTCGCCCTCCTCGAGCGGCGCCTCGGCCGCAGGGACCAGCAGGGGCTCCCTCCTGAGAGCGGCGGCGGCGTCACGGTCCGACACGCCGCTGAGCCTCACGAGCGGTCGCGCATCCGTGCCGGCGCGGCGCTCCACGCGCAGCTCCAGGTCGCCGACCGTCACGACCATGCCCTCCTGCAGCGGATGCGATGCGCCCTCGACGTAGAAGCTGCCGTCGTGGCCGTGCGGCCGGCCGACGCGCCCGACCGGGACGCGGCGGTCGCCGGCGTTCAATCCACCACGTCGAGCAGCACGCGCGTCTCCTGCTTGGCCGCGCAGGCCCTCAGCACGCATCGGAGCGCGTTCACCGTCCTGCCGCCCCGCCCGATGACCTTCCCGACGTCGTCCTCAGCCACCGTGAGCTCGTAGATGTGCGTCGCGTCGTCCTCCTCGAAGAACTCGACAGAGACCTCATCGGGCTTGTCGACGAGGGCTCGGGCGAGGTACTCCACGAGGTCCTTCATGGGAGGTCGCTAGCTCGCGTCGCCGCTGCTCGTGGGCGAGACGCCCTTGGCGCGCATCAGCTTCTTCACCGTGTTGCTCGGCTGGGCGCCGCGCGCCAGCCAGTGCTGAAGGCGGTCTTGGTCGAGCGTGATCTCAGACGGCTCCAACTGGGCGTTGTAGCGACCGATCGTCTCGATGATCCGCCCATCGCGGGGGGAGCGCTGGTCGGCCACCACGACCCGCCAGATGGGGTTCTTCTTGCCGCCCACGCGGGTCAGCCTCACACGTACTGCCAAGTCTCAGTTCACCTCGTTGGTTGGAACAAGCGGGGCAGAACGTTAGCGGCCCCGCGCCAGTTGCGACAAAGAGGGCATCTTCCCCTGCGACATCTGGCGCATCATCTTCTGCATCTGCGCGAACTGTTTCACGAGCTGATTCACCGCGCTCACGTTGGTGCCGGACCCGAGGGCGATGCGGCGCCGCCTCGAGCCGTTGAGCAGCGCCGGGTTGGCTCGCTCCTCGACCGTCATCGAGGTGATGATCGCCTGGATGCGGTCGAGCTCGCGCTCGTCGACCTTCATGTTGCCCAGCTGCGCGCCCATCCCCGGGATCATCTTCAGGAGGCCGGTCAGGCGGCCCCATGCGCCGGATCTGGTGCAGCTGGTCGAGGAAGTCGTCGAAGGTGAACTCCTGGCGGCGGATCTTGCGCTCCAGCTCGGCCGCCTTGTCCTCGTCGAACTCGCGCTCGGCCTTCTCGACGAGCGTCATCACGTCGCCCATGCCCAGGATGCGCTGGGCCATGCGATCGGGGTGGAAGCGCTCGAAGGCGTCGAGCTTCTCGCCCGTAGACGCGTAGAGGATCGGCTTCCCGGTGACCGCCTTCACCGAGAGCGCGGCGCCGCCGCGGGCGTCGCCGTCGAGCTTCGTGAGAAGGACGCCGTCGAAGTTGGCGGTCTGGGCGAACTGCTCGGCCACGTTGACCGCGTCCTGGCCGGTCATCGCGTCGACGACGAGCAGGACGTCGTGGGGCTTGACGCGCTTCTTGATCTGCGCCAGCTCCTCCATCAGCTCGGCGTCCACGTGCAGGCGGCCGGAGGTGTCGACGATCAGGACGTCGCGCTTGTCGGCCTTGGCCTGTCCCAGCGCCCACTCCGCGATGTCCACCGGGTTGCGGTTCGTTCCCTGCTCGTAGACCGTCGCCCCTGCCTGCTGCCCGACCTTCACGAGCTGGTCCACTGCCGCCGGGCGGTAGACGTCGCAGGCCGCCAGCGCGACGTCCTTCTTGTGCTGCTCGCGCAGGTGCCGCGCGAGCTTGGCGCAGGCGGTCGTCTTGCCGGAGCCCTGGAGGCCGGCCATCAGGATCACCGTGGTGCCCGAGGGGGCGAACACGAGATCGCGGCCGGAACCGCCCATGAGCGTCGTCAACTCGTCGCTCACGATCTTCACGACCTGCTGGCCGGGGTTCAGCGACTGCATCACGTCGGCCCCGAGCGCCCGCTCCTTCACGCTGGCGGTGAAGCTCTTCACCACCTGGAAGTTCACGTCGGCCTCGAGCAGCGCGAGGCGGATCGCGCGCATCGCCTTGTTGATGTCGTCCTCGGTGAGGGTGCCGCGCGAGCGGACGTCCGAAAGGGCCGCCTGCAGTCGCTCGGAGAGGGTGTCGAACATGTCTGGCTGAGGCTAGCGCTCGGCCGACGCG
Source organism: uncultured Thermoleophilaceae bacterium (assembly GCA_963729205.1). Classification (GTDB taxonomy): domain Bacteria; phylum Actinomycetota; class Thermoleophilia; order Solirubrobacterales; family Thermoleophilaceae; genus JAICJR01. The sequence goes on along the minus strand of CAVSNA010000031.1, from coordinate 22,843 downwards.
TCGAGGGCCTGTTCCACGTCCTCGATCACGTCCTGCGTGTCCTCGCAGCCCACGCTCAGGCGGATGAACCCCTCGGCCACGCCGTCCCCGCCCCAGCGCGCGCGTCGCTCGGCGGTCGTCTGTACGCCGCCGAAGCTCGTCGCGTCCGCGAGCAGGCGGCAGGCGCCCAGAAACGCCTCTGCCCGCTCGGTGCTCGCGAGCGTGAAGCAGACGATCGAGCCGAAGCGGCCCATCTGGCGGCTTGCGATCTCGTGGGCGGGATCGGACGGCAGGCCGGGGTAGCGGAGCGACTCCAGGTCGGTGCGAGCCGAGAGTCGCTCGGCGAGCGCCTGTGCCGTCGAGCACGCCGCCTCGAACCGGACGGCGAAAGTGGCCAGCGACCGGTGGGCGAGCCAGGCCTCGAACGGACCCGGCACCGAGCCCGTGTGGGTGCGCCAGTCAGCGAGCTCCTCGGCGACCTTCGGATCGCGCGCGGCCACGTAGCCCATGATGAGGTCGGCGTGGCCGGTGAGCTGCTTCGAGGCGCTCGCCATCGAGAAGTCCGCGCCCAGGTCGAGTGGCCGCTGTCCGAGCGGCGTTGCGAACGTGTTATCCGCTCCGACCAGTGCCCCGGCGGCGTGGGCGCGCTCGATCAAGGCCCCGAGATCGCCCACGTCGAGGCCCGGGTTCGACGGGCTCTCGAGCCAGACGAGGCGGGCACCCTCGAAGGTGTCGGCGAAGCTCGGATCGGCGATCGGGAGCTGCCGCACCTCTATCCCCTGCTCCTCCAGATGGGACTCCGCGAGCGCGCGGGTCCCGCGGTAGCAATCGGACGGCACCACCAGCACGTCACCGGGTCGCAGCCGCGGCAGGAACACCGCGCTGACCGCCGCCATCCCCGACGCGAACAGCACCGCGTGGCCGCCCTCGAGCTCGCCGAGCGCCTGCTCGTAGAGTGTCCACGTCGGGTTGCCGTAGCGGCCGTAGACGAACTCGGCCTCGTAGGGATCGCCGCTGAGGTGGAACGGCGCGGCGAACGTGGGTCCCGGGAGGAAGGGCGCGCTCTTCTCTGCATCCGGGAGCCCCGCGTGGATCACGCGAGTTCGTTCGCGATAGCTCGGGTCGGACATGCCTGGAACCTACCGGCTCGCGGGCCGGGAACCGCTCCTCAGGGCTCGATCACGGCGCGCGCGAAGTCGTCGGGATCGAACGGCCGCAGGTCCTCCAGCTGCTCGCCGATCCCGATCAGCTTCACCGGCACCCGCAGCTCCTGGGCGATCGCGAGCGCGATCCCGCCCTTGGCCGTGCCGTCGAGCTTCGTCAGCACGATGCCCGACACGTCCACGGTCTCCCGGAACAGCTGCGCCTGGCGCAGCCCGTTCTGCCCGGTGGTGGCGTCGATCGTGAGGAGCGTCTCGTGAGGCGCCTCGGGCATCTGCTTCTGGATCACGCGGCGCACCTTGCGCCAGCTCCTCCATCAGGTGCTGCTGGGTGTGCAGGCGGCCGGCCGTGTCGCAGATCACCACGTCGTGGCCGCGAGCTCGGGCGGCCTCGATGGCGTCGAACGCCACCGCGCCCGGATCGGAGCCCTGGGCGGCCCGCACGATGTCGCAGCCGGCGCGCTCCGCCCACTCCGCGAGCTGCTCCACGGCGGCGGCCCGGTAGGTGTCGCCCGCGGCGAGCAGCACCGACTTGCCGAGCTCTCGCTGGAGGTGCCAGGCGATCTTCCCGATCGTCGTGGTCTTGCCGGTCCCGTTCACTCCCACCATCAGGATCACGGTGGGGTCGGCGCGCAGGTCGATCGTGCCCTCCCCCACTCGGGCCACCTCGGCGAGGAGCTCGGTCAGCCGCCTGGTGAGCTGCTCGCCGCCGCTCAGCTCCCCGGAGCTGGCCTCGGTCTCCAGCCGCTCGACGATCTTGGCCGTGGTGGTGGCGCCGACGTCGGCATAGATCAGCGTCTCCTCGAGGCGCTCCCAGGTCTCGTCGTCGAGGTTCTGGAACACCGTCGCCTGCAGCTCCGCGCCCAGCGCCTCGCGCGTCTTCGACAGGTTCTCGCGCAGGCGGCGGAAGAAGCCCGTGCGCTGCTCGGGCTTCTCGGGCGGCGGGCTCCGGTGCGTCCTCGCCCGTTATGAACAGCTCCTGCCAGGTGCGCGCCATGCGGGCGCGGAGGATAGGGATGCGCGCGGGCCGGGTCGCGCCCGGCCGAGCGAGCGGCGCCTAGGCCGCGGCCTCGGTGGCCGCCGGCGGGTCCGCCTCGGTGGGCTCGGGCGCCGCGCTCATGCGGCGCGAGACGACCTTGGAGACGCCGTCCCCGCCCATGCTGACGCCGTAGAGGCAGTCCGCCGCGTCCATCGTGCGCTTCTGGTGGGTGACGACGATGAACTGCGCCCGGTCCGAGAAGCGGCCGACCAGCTCGAGGAAGCGGTCGATGTTGAGGTCGTCGAGCGCTGCCTCCACCTCGTCCAGGATGTAGAAGGGGCACGGCCGGGCCAGGAAGACGGCGAACATGAACGCGAGCGCGACGAGCGACTTCTCGCCGCCCGAGAGCAGCGACAGGCGCTTCATCGACTTGCCGGCGGGCGTGACCTCCACCTCCACGCCGGGGCCCTCCGTGTCGAACTCGTCTTCGCGCTCGGCGCTCCTCGGCACCGCCCTCCGCCTCCTCGCCGGACGCCGCCGCGGCCTCCGGTCCGGACGCCGACTCGCCGCCGATGACCGGCCGCGGCCCCTCGGCGTGGACGAGCCGCAGGCGCCCGCGGCCGCCCGGGAACAGGTGCTGCACGACCTCCTCGAAGTTGCGCGCCGCCGCCTCGAAGGTCTCCTCGAAGCTCTCCCGGATGCGCTGGTCGGTGTCCTTGATCAGCCCCTCGAGCTCGGCCAGCGCGGACTCGAGGTCGCGACGCTGCGCCTCGAGCTCCTCGACGTGCTCCACGGCCTCCTCGTACTCCCGCTTGGCGAGCGGGTTCACCGGGCCGAGCTGCTCGCGGCGGCGGGCGAGCCGCTCGACGCGCGTCTCGCAGATCGGCGCGGGCGTCCTCGTCGAGCGCCTCCTCGGCCGGGCGTCGGGATCGAGGCCGAGCCGGGCGGCGATGCGCTCCAGCTCCGCGGTCTGCTCAGCGGCGCGGTCGCGCGCCTGCTGAGCGCGCACCTCCGCGGCCGTGACCGCCTCGCACGCCTTCCTCAGCGCTCCTGGAGACCCGCCTCCTCCTGCGCGCAGGCTCGCAGCTCGGCGGCCGTGCTGTCGCTCAGCGCGGATCGGCCTCGAGCTCGGCGGCGAGGAGCGTCGCGGCGCTCCGCCACGGCCGCTCCGGCGCGCTCGAGCGCCGCCGCGACGCGCTCGGCGGCGGCCGCCAGCTCCGCTGGCGCTCGATCCTGCGAGCGCAGCGCATCCGCGCGCCGGCGCCGCTCGGCGCGCTCGCGCTCGGCCTGCTCGGCCAAGCGGCGCTCCGCTCGCAGCTCCGCCGTCAACTCGGCCTGCCGGACGGCGAGCGGCGCCCTCCGCCGGCGCCTCCCGTCGCAGCTCGGCGCGCCGCTCGACGCGCCGCACCTCCTCGGCAGCCTCGTCCGCTTCGCGGGCCGCCGCGCGCAGCGCGGAGTCGGCGGCGTCGCGGGCCGGTCCGCCTCGGTCACCGCCAGCGCGCGCGCTCGAGCTCCTTGCCGGCCGACCTGCTCGTCGCGGGCCGCGGCGGCCGACGCCTCGCTCAGCCGCTCCCGGCGTCCCAGCTGCTCGAGCACCCGCTCCTCGCCGCCCGCGGGCGCCTGGCGCAGCTCGCCGGTGCGCGGCGAACAGCACGCGCCCGGCACGCGTCACGGCCACGCCGCCGAAGCTCGTCCGCCAGCCCGTCGAGCGACTCGACCAGCCAGGCGTCCGCCAGCGCTCGGCGCAGCGTGGCCGGCCACGGCCGCGGTCGGCTTGACGTGGTCGAGCAGCGGCTCGGCGCCGGGCGCCGGCGGCGCTCCCGGCGGCGGAGGCACGCTGCTCCGGCGCCGGCGAGCAGGGCGCTGCCGCCCTCCGTTCCGGCCGCGTCGAGCAGCGTGTGGCCCTCGCGCAGGTCGGCCACGACTCCGGCCCGCAGGCAGCGAGCCGAGCGCGGCCGCGACCGCCAGCTCGTAGCCCGGCTCGACGCCGACTCCTCGGCGAGCGGTCGGGTGCCGCGCGGGCGCCGTGCCGGCCGCGCGCAGGAACTGGTTCACGGCCGCCAGCTCGGCGCCGACGCGTGCCGCCTCGCGGCGAGCCGCCTCCACGGCCTGCTCGGCCGCGCGGCGCGCGTTCCGCGCCTCGCCGGCGGCGCGCTCGGCGGCGTCCAGCTCCTGCGCGCCTGAGCTGCGGTCGCCGCAGCGAGCTCGTCGCGCCGCGCCTCCGCGGCCTGCTGCTCGGCGCGCAGCCCCTCGAGCTCGGCCTCGACGCCGGCCGCGCGCTCGGCCTCGAGCTGCGCGAGCGCCTGCTCGAGCTCCGCTATCCGCTCCGCCGGCGCCCGCGCCGCGCTCGGTCGCGGGCGCTCCGCCCTCCGAGCGTCGGCGTCGCGCGATCAGGTCGAGCTCCCGCCGCTCCGCGCGTCGCGTCCTCGGCGGCGCGGCGGCGAGTCGCGCGCCCGCTCGAGGCGCAGCGCGATCCGCTCGGCGGCGGAGCGCGCCCCGAACAGGCGGCTGGTGAGCGCCTCGCGCGCCGGCTGTGCTCGGCGAAGCGCCTGCTCGGCGGCCTCGCGGCGCGCGGCCACGGCGGCGAGCAGGCGCTCGGCCTCGGCGCGCTCGCGCCGCGGCCGCGCCGGCCACCGTCTCGGCGTCGACCAGATCCGCCGCCAGCGACCGCACGTCGTCCCGGCGCAGCTCGAGCGCGGCCTCGAGCGACTGGCGCTCGAGCCGCTCGTGCAGCTCGGCGGCCTCGGCCTGGCGCTTCAGCGGTCGCAGCCGCGAGCGCGCCTCGCGCTCCACGTCGAGCGCGCGGTCGAGGTTGTCCTGCGTGCGCTCCAGCTTGAGCTGCGCGCGGCGGCGGCGCTTGCGGTGCTTGCCGAGGCCGGCGGCCTCCTCGATCAGCAGGCGGCGGTCGCGCGGCTTCGAGTGGATGATCGCCTCCACGCGGCCCTGGGAGACGACCGAGTGCATCTCCTTGCCGAGACCGGTGTCGGAGAGCACCTCGAGCACGTCCACGAGCCGGCAGCGGGCGCCGTTCAGCCGGTACTCGCCCTCGCCGGAGCGGTCGAGCCGGCGGACGATCGAGATGTCGGAGAAGTCGGACTCGAGCGCCGCCGTCCGAGTTGTCGATCACGACCTCCACCTCGGCGGCGTTGCGGGACGGCAGGCCGTGGCCGCCCGCGAAGATCACGTCCTGCATCGTCTGGCCGCGCACCGCGAGCGGGCTCTGCTCGCCGAGCGCCCAGAGCACGGCGTCGGTGATGTTGGACTTGCCGGAGCCGTTCGGGCCCGACGATCACGCGACACGCCCGGTGAGAACTCGAGCTTGGTGCGATCTGGGAACGACTTGAAGCCCTTGAGGGCGATCGAGCGAAGGTGCATGGCTACCCGGCCGTCTCCGCGATCCGGTCGAGCGCCCGCAGTGCGGCTGCCTGCTCGGCGCTCTTCTTGGTCCTTCCCTCGCCGCGGCCGATCTCCTCCCCGGCGACCTCGGCCACCGCCACGAAGCTGCGGTCGTGCGGCGGTCCCTGCTCGCGAGTCGATCCGGTACACGACCACCTCGGCGCGCCTGGCGAGCCGCTCCTGGAGCACGGACTTGAAGTCGACCGGATGCTCGAGCGCCTCCTCGACCTGCTCGGCGAAGGCCGCGACCACGGCGGGCGCCACGCGGTCGAAGCCGAAGGCGAGGTACGTGGCGCCGATCACCGCCTCGCAGATGGAGGCGAGGATGCGGTCGCTCTCGATCAGCATCTCGGCGCTCTTGCCGGTGCCCTCGGGCGCGGAGTCGCGCAGCCGCTGGGGCACCCCGAGGTCGCGCGCCACCTGGGCGCAGGCCTGGCGCGACACGGCCTGGGCGCGCAGCTTGGTGAGGCGCCCCGCGCCGTGGTGCGGGAAGCGCGGGAAGAGATCGGTGGAGATCGACGAGGCTCAGGACGACGTCCCCGAGGAAGGCGAGGCGCTCATACGAGTCCCAGCGCTGGTCCACCCACGACGAGTGCGTGAAGGCTTGGCGAGCAAGTTCGGCAGGTAGCTCGTCGAGTAGGGAAGAGAGAGTGTCCAGGGTGTCAGGGCGCGTTCTGGGGGGCGTGGGAGGCGACGAAGTCCGCAGCCTGGCCAACGGTCTTGATCTTGACCGCCTCCTCGTCCGGGATGCGCACCCCATATGAGTCCTCGAGCTCCATCACCAGCTCCACGAGGTCGAGCGAGTCCGCCTCGAGGTCCTCCTTGAAGCGAGTTCCGTCGTTGATCCCCTCGATGTCGACCTCGAGCTCCGTGGATAGGTGCTCGCGGATTCGGTCCAGCACGTCTTGTCTAGTCATCTGAGGGGGCGACCGTAGCAGTGGGTGCGGATCGCAACGCGTCGCCGGCCTCGAGGGCGGCCAGGGTGCGTTCGAGCACCCGTTCGTCGACCGCGCGCTGCGCCAGGCGCACGGCGTTCGCGATTCCCTCGGCGCTCGAGCCGCCGTGGGCGATCACCACGATTCCGCGCACCCCGAGCAGGATCGCGCCGCCCGTGGTGTTCGGATCGAGCTGGCTGCGCAGGCCGCCCACAGCGCCTCGGATCAGGAGGCCGCCCAGCGTGGACATGGGGTTGGCGCGAACGGCATCGCGCACCGCCCCCACGACGGTGCGGGCCGTGCCCTCCATCAGCTTGAGCGCCACGTTGCCCGTGAAGCCGTCCGTGACGATCACGTCGGCGCGTCCGGCGGTCACGTCCGAGCCCTCGACGTTGCCCACGAAGTTGAGCGCGCCGCCCGCGGCGGCCAGGCGCTCGTGGGCGGCCACCACGTCGGGGGTGCCCTTGTTCGGCTCCTCGCCGACCGACAGCAGCGCCACGCGCGGGCGCGCGACGCCGTGCACGCCCTCCATGAAGGCCGAGCCCATGTAGGCGAACTGGACCAGGTGCTCGGGCCGGACCTCGACGTTGGCGCCCACGTCGACCATCAGCACCGGCGCGCCGGGAATCGGCAGCAGCACCGCGACGCCGGGGCGGTGGACGCCCTTCAGTCGCCGCAGGTGGAGCACCGCGGCCGCCAGCGCGGCGCCCGTCGAGCCCGCCGACACGGCGGCGTCCGCCTCTCCGGCGGCCACCGCCCGCACCGCCTGGACGATCGAGGCGTCCTCCTTCGAGCGAACGGCGCGCACGGGCTCCTCGTGGTTGCCGATGGCGACCGGGGCGTCGACCACGTTGTCGGCGCCCTCGAGCTCCGCGGCGGGCCCGAACAGCGTCACGGGCACGCCGGAGAGGCGTCCGCCCTCGGCGACCGTGGCCGGGCCGCGGTCCGCGCCGTTCGCGTCGAGCGCGATCACTGCTGCCCTGTGGGGACTAGAGCCCCGCGTCGTCCGACGGCGGCATGACCTCGCGCCCGCCGTAGGTGCCGCACTTCGCGCACACGCGGTGCTGGAGGCGCGGCGCGTGGCAATGCGGGCACGTGGCGATGCTCGGAGCGTCGATCTTGTGCTGGGAGCGGCGCTTGTTCGTGCGCGAGTGCGACTGCTTTTGCTTGGGAACGGCCATCGAGTCGGCCAGTCTAGCGGGCGGCTAGTCCAACAGGCCGATCTGGCGCAGGATCGAGACCGAGTCCGAGTAGACCGTCTTGCGCTTCAGGAGGCCGTTCTCGAACGGCATCACGTCGAGGCCCTTCCACTCGATGCGCTTGCCGCTCGGCTCGGCGACGAGGTCGCCGCGGCGCATCGTCTTGCTGTGGGTCGCGCTCGCCGTCCACTCCTGCACGACGAGCCCGTCGCGTATGTACATCCGGCGCGCGCTGAACGCGATGTCGGGCCAGGAGTCGAAGATCGCCGCGATGTGGGCTCGCACGTCGTGGCCCTCCGCCGACTCCCCCGCGGTGTGGTTCTCGAACACCATGTCGGGTGCGTGCATCGACATGATCGCGTCGAGGTCGTGGTCGTTCCAGGCCTGGTTGTAGCGCTCGATGGTCGCTGCTGAGGGCGTCCGGCGAGTCCGCTTCGCTCATCGCAGCGCGATCATACGGTCTCCCCAGTCCACGGAAAGGACCCGCATGGCCGCATTCACGATCGTGCATCGCGACGACCTCGAGCGAGCCGGCAAGTGGGCGCTCGTGCGCCGCTCGCTCGGAGTGGAGTCGTTCGGCATCAACCTGCTCGAGCTCCAGCCGGGCGAGTCGAGCCCGGAGCACGATGAGATGTCGCGCGATCAGGAGGAGATCTTCCTCGTGCTCGACGGGACGCCGACGCTGGTGATCGACGGCGAGCCCCACGCCCTCACGCCGGGCACGTTCGCGCGGCTCGACCCGGAGCCCGTCCGGATCGTGTCCAACGAGGGCAGCGAGCCCGCCAGCCTGCTGATCGTCTCGGCCCCGCGCTCGAGCGGCTACGAGAAGATGGACTGGTGCTGAGCCCTACTCGAACCTGATCTCGCGCAGGGCCGCCCAGCGCGGGTCGGGCTCCCGCTCGTGCGCGTGGCCGGGACCCGCGTCGTTGAGGTTCTCGCCGCACTCCGGGCACAGCCCCAGGCACTCCTCGCGGCAGACGATCTGCGTGGGCAGGGCGAGCACGAGGGCGTCGCGGGCCCAGGAGCGCAGGTCGAGCTGGTCGCTCTCCACGTACGGCGAGGTGAGCTCGTCGTCGGCGGCCTCGTCGGGCTGGTCCACCTCGGCGGCGTCGACGCTCACCGTGAGCCGCGCAGGCTCCAGGCAGCGCATGCAGGGACCGTTGAGCGCCACCGCGTAGCGCAGCCGCAGCACGAAGCCTCCCGCCGTGCGGGAGATGTCGAGCCGCACGGGTACGAGCGCCTCGTCCGACTCGTAGCGCTGGCCGCCGAACTCGAGCGGGTCGATGCCGACCAGAGTGTCGATCCGACGGCCTTCGCCGGAGTGCAGTCCGAGGCGCCCGAGGTCGAAGATGTCGGTGCGCTGGGACATCTCCACAAACGGTAGCGACCGCGGGCGGTAGGGCCGGCCGACGCGGAGGAGCGGCTAGCGGACTTCTGCTTCTTCGCGGCCGGCGAGCCGGTCGCGGCCGCGCTGGACGGCGGCGGTGAACTTCGTGAGGTTGACCTCGAGCGTGTTCAGGATGTCGTCGGCGTAGTCCTCGGCGCCGAGACGGATCTCGCGCTCGCGGGCGCGGGCCTCCTCGATGATCTCGTCGGCCTGGCGCTCGGCCTGCTTCACGACCTCCTCGTTGGAGATCAGGCGCGTCTGCTCGTCGCGCGCCTCCTTGATGATCCGCTCGGCCTCGCGCTTGGCCTCGGCCAGCATCTCCTGGCGCTCCTTGACGATCCAGCGCGCCTGCTTGATCTCCTCGGGGATCGTGGCGCGCATCTGATCGAGGATGTCGTAGATCTCCTCCTTGTCGACGCGGACCTGATCCGTCAGCGGAACGGGCTTCGCGTTGTGGATTTGATCGTCGAGCTTGTCGATTAGGACCAGGACGTCCATGCAAACCTCAGTTTCGTCAGCGTCCGAGCTCTTCCTCCAGCCGCTTGGCGACTGGAGTTGGCACCAGATCGGTCAAATCTCCCCCGAACATCGCGAGCTCCTTCACTCCGCTCGAGCTGAGAAAGCTGTATTGGGGTGACGCGAACAGGTAGATGCTCTCGATATCCGGCGCCATCTTGCGGTTGAGCTGGTTCATCTCGAACTCGTACTCGAAGTCCGAAATCGCCCGCAGGCCCTTCACGATCGCGCTGGCCCCGTTGTCCCGGGCGAAGTGGACGAGCAGCGTATCAAAGGCTTTCACCTGCACATTGGACAGTTTTGAGAGCTGAGACTCCAAAAAGGCGACGCGCTCCTCGGCGCTGAAGACCGTCTTCTGCTTGCGCACCGGTTGGTTCACTACCCCGACGATCACGTGATTGAACACCTGCGCGGTGCGGCTGATGATGTCGAGGTGGCCGAGCGTGACCGGGTCGTAGGAGCCCGGGCAGACGGCCGTTCCCTTGGAGTTCTCAGCGGCCACTGTGGATCGCGATCCGGGTGTCGCCGTACACGCGCTCGTCGAGCAGCGGCAGGGTCAGTTGCAGGGGGTTTCGCTTGTCGGACTCGGACACGATGCGGGCGGGGTCGGTGAGGACGGAGGGCAGCCGCTCGGACAGCGGGCCGGCCATCTCGCTGGCCGAACTATATGGCGGGTCGAGGAAAACCAGCCCGAACGGGGCCTCGGAGGCGCTCAGCAGGTAGGCCAGCGCATCGCGCCGGTGGACGCTCGCATCGAGCTGCAGGTCGTCGAGGTTGGCGCGCACGACGGCCAGCGCGCGCGGGTCGCTGTCCACGAACACGGCGCTGGCCGCTCCGCGCGAGAGGGCCTCGATCCCGAGCGCTCCCGAGCCCGCGAACAGGTCCAGAACCGCGACCCCCTCGAGCGGTCCGAGGATCGAGAAGAGCGCTTCGCGGACGCGGTCGGATGTGGGTCGGGTACCGCGCCCGGGCGGAGCTTTCAAGCGACGGCCGCCCAGAGTGCCGGCCACGATTCTCATGCGACGGAAAGGTCGCAGGTCAGTCGACGGTCCAGGTCCGCAGTCCACAGGGCCGGGCCCGAGTCGTTCCTGTCGACTGTCGACCGTCGACTGTCGACTAAGCGGGAATCGGCTCCGCCTCGGAACCGAAGGCCGCCCCGACCGCCTGCCGCAACAAGACGTGCTCCGGCTCAACAAGCTCCGGGTCGCGTTCCAGCAGCTCTGCGGCGCGGTCGCGGGCCAGCTCGAGCAGCGCCAGGTCCTCGGGGATGCGGGCGACCTTGAAGACCGGCAGCCCGTGCTGGCGGGTGCCGAGCAGCTGACCCTCGCCGCGCAGCTCGAGGTCGATCTCGGCGAGCTTGAAGCCGTCGCGCTCGCGGGCGATCGCCTCGAGGCGCGGCAGGCGCGGATCGCCGAACAGGACGCACAGCGACGCGTGCTCGCCGCGGCCGATGCGGCCGCGCAGCTGGTGGAGCTGCGAGAGCCCGTAGCGCTCGGCCGCCTCGATCAGCATCACCGTGGCGTTCGGCACGTCGATGCCCACCTCGATCACGCTGGTGGCCACGAGCACGTCCGCGTCGCCGGCGGCGAACGCCGCCATCGCCTCGGCCTTGCGCTTCGACGGCATCTGGCCGTGGATCAGCTCCACGCGGTGGTCGCGGAACTCGGTGCGCGCGAGCCGCTCCGCCTCGGCGGTGGCGGCGCGCGCCTGCAGCGTCTCCGACTCCTCCACGAGCGGGCAGACCACGAAGCACTGGCGGCCCTTCGCGATCTCCTCGCGGATGCGCTCGTAGGCGCGGGTGCGGGCGCGCTCGCCGTCCACCACGTGCGTCTCGACCGGCTGGCGGCCGGCGGGCAGCTCGCGCAGGGTGCTCGTGTCGAGGTCCCCGTAGACGGTCAGCGCGAGCGTGCGCGGGATCGGCGTGGCGGTGAGGTGGAGCGCGTGCAGCGCCACGCCGGCCGGGGCCTTGGCGTCGAGCGCCGCGCGCTGGCGCACGCCGAAGCGGTGCTGCTCGTCGATCACGCAGACGGCCAGGTCGCGGAACTCCACCGCGGGCTCGATCAGCGCGTGCGTGCCCACGAGCAGCGACAGCTCGCCGGTGGCAAGCCGCTCGAGGATCTCGCGCCGGCGGGCGGCTGGGGTGGCGCCGGTGAGCAGGGCGATCGGCACCAGACCGCCCAGCAGCCGGTCGAGCGTGGCGAGGTGCTGCTCGGCCAGCGTCTCGGTGGGCGCCATCAGCGTGGCCTGGGCGCCGTTCTCGACGGCCCGGAGCATCGCGTGCAGCGCCACCACCGTCTTGCCGGAGCCGACCTCGCCCATCAGCAGGCGATGCATCGGCTGGGCAGCGGCGAGCTCCGAGTCGAGCCGCTCGAAGGCGGCCTGCTGGTCGCCCGTGGGCTCGAACGGAAGCGAGGCCCGCCAGGGGTCGACCAGCTCGCCGGTGGGCTCCAGCACGCGCGAGGGCCTGCCCTCGCGGCGAGCCCGCCGGCGGGCGGACAGCGCCAGCTCGAGCAGGAACAGCTCCTCGAACGCGAGCCGGCGGCGCGCGCCGTCGTCGTCGCTCTCCTGCTCGGGGAAGTGGGCCGCCGCGAGGGCCGCCGGCCGGTCCGCCAGCCGCTCCGAGGCCCGGATGTACGCGGGCAGCGGCTCCAGCACGTCGTGCACGCGCTCGCGCACCGACCAGGCCAGCTCGCGCAGCCGCTCCGGCGGCAGGCCCTTGGTGCCCGGATAGACCGGGACGAGGCCGAGGGTGTGCACCCCTCCCCCGCCGCCGTCGCTCGGCTCGAACTGGTCGACCCAGAACTTGTTCCCCTTCTTCATGCGCCCGTGGAGCAGCAGCCGCATGCCCGGGGCGAGCTTGTCCGCGACCCAGGGCTGGTTGAACCAGACCGCCACGAGTGGCCCCGTCTCGTCCGCCACGCGCGCCTCGGTGCGCGGCCGCTGGCGGCGGTTGCGCGACGGCTGAACGCGGACGCTCTTCACGAGCACCTCGATGGTGGCGTCCTCCTCCACCCCCACGCCGGCGATCGGCCGGCGCTCCTGGCGGTCGGTGTGGCGGCGCGGCAGGTGCTCGAGCAGCTCGCCCACGGTCTCCACGCCGAGCGCGGCGGCCGCCTCGCGCGCCTGCTCGCGCAGATCAAGCGGCTCGGCGAGCCGGCTCGGGCGGGGCAGCGAGCGCAACTCGGCCCCCAGAGCGTCGTCGAGCGTCAGCTCGGTGGTGTCGGCAAAGCGAGTGGGGATGCGAGCTTGATAGTGCGTCAGGCGGACGCTACTCGGCGGCCAGCAGGTACCACCAGGCCGGCTGATCGCCGCGGTGGTAGTCGAGCTCCAGCCCGTCGGGCAGCAGCTCTCGCAGCTCGTCCTCGCCGAGCGGCGCGCCGTCGCCCGCCAGGCAGGTGAGCACCTCGCAGCCGTCGGCCACGAGCGCCGATCGTCTCCGCGAGCACCTTGCTCGAGCTCGCCCCACGCGACCAGGTCCTCGCCCGCGTAGCCGACCGCGTCGCCCTCGCTGAAGCGCCCCTGCGCGTCGTCGCGGGCGGCCTGCGCCACGCCGCCCGTGCTGAGCTCCTCCGCGGCGGCGCCCACGGCCTCGGCGTTCTCCTCCATCGAGCCGTCCGGGTCGAAGGCGAGCAGCGCCGCGAGGCCGGTCTGCTGGGCGCGCGTGGGCACCACCCGCGCCGGGCGCTCGGACAGCTCGGCCGCCCGCTCGGCCGCCAGGATCACGTTCGGGCTGTTGGGCAGCACGATCACCTCGTGGGCGTCGACCGCGTGGATCCCGGCGAGCAGCTCGTAGGTGGAGGGGTTGAGGGTGGCGCCACCCTCGACGACGTGAGCGCCGAGCTCGCGGTAGAGGCGCGTGAGCCCCGCCCCGCTGGCCACTGCCACCACGCCGCAGGCCGCGCGGGCCGTGGCGGCGGCTGGCCGCGCCGTCGTCCGCGGCCTCGAGGCGGGCGCTGCGGTCGGCGATCTGCTCGCGCATGTCCGCGACGTCGAAGCGCGACACCTCGCCGGCGCCGTCGAACAGCGCGGCCGCGGCGCTGGGGTCGTCGGTGTGCACGTGCACGCGCAGCGTCTTGTCGTCGCCCACGACCAGCACCGAGTCGCCCAGCCGCTCGAGCCGCGGCACGTAGTCGGCGCTCTCGAGCCCCTCGCCCGAGACCGCGAAGTTGGTGCAGAAGCGGTACTTGCTCGACTCGTGCTGGGGCAGGTGGAGGGTGCGCGTGGGCAGCTGGTGCGCGATCTCGGGCGGCGCGTCTCCGCGCAGCGCGCCGATCACGCCCGCCAGCACCACGGTGAGGCCGTAGGCGCCCGCGTCCACGACGCCTGCCTCGCGCAGCACCGCCAGCTGCTCGGGGCCGCGCTGCACCGCCTCCTTGCCGGCCTCGAGCGCCCGCTCGAGCACCTCGGCCAGCAGCTCGTCCTGCTCGCGCGGGTCGGCGTCGGGGCCGAGCCGCGGCGTGTCCATGTGCGCGAGGTCCTGGGCCACGCGGTGTGCCATCGCCCGCACGGCGCTGAGCATCGTGCCCTCGGCGGGCTCGCGCACCGACTCGTAGGCGGCGTCGGCGGCGCGGGCGAAGGCCGCGGCCACCAGCACCGGGTCCACCAGCTCGCCGGGCCGGGAGACCAGCTCGGCCGCCGCGCCGCGCACGATCTGGGACAGGATCACGCCGCTGTTGCCGCGGGCGCCGAGCAGCGCGGCGCGGGCCACGGCGTGCACGATCGCGTCGCGGCCGATCACGTCGATCGGCTCGCCGTTCATGCGGTCGAGCTCGTCGAGCACGGCGCGCATCGTCATCGCCATGTTGTCCCCGGTATCGCCGTCGGCTACCGGGAAGACGTTGAGGTCGTTGACCTCCTGACGGCGCGCCTCAAGCTCGGCATACGCAGCGGCCACGGCGCTGCGGAACCGGACCAAGCTGGGATCGGGCACGAGGGATGTATACCCCGTCCAGGCGGACGGGTTTCCGCGCGGGCCCCTAGACCGCCTTGGTGACCTTGCCGGCCTTCAGGCAGCGCGTGCAGACGTACTCGCGACGGGGAGCGCCCTTCACGAGGATGCGCACCTTCTGAAGGTTCGGGTCGAAACGGCGCTTGGTAGCGACCATCGAGTGGCTGCGGCTGTTGCCGAATCCCGGGCCCCTTGGCGCACACGTAACAGACCTTTGGCACGGCGGGAAGGCTAGCAGTGGGTGATGCCTCCGCACGTATCCCGCGGTGATGTCCGGGCGGCTGATCACGCCGTTCTCGATCTCGGCGATATGCGCCTCCGGCGCCTCGCGTTTCACCGTCTGCGCCAGCTCCGGCGGGAACCACGCGTTGCCGGCGAAGTAGAGCACCCACAGCCGGTCGCCCATGATGCGAGCCGCCTCGCGCGCGTCGTCGTCGATCCAGCCGCGCAGCCGTCCCAGCGTGGCCTCGTGCGAGGCGTAGTCGAGGGTCGCCGCGAGGCGCTCGCGGAGCTCCTCCTCGCTGTGCTGCGGGTTCGCGGCCTGCACGGCGCTGCGCATGCCGCTGCGGTAGTCGCTCTCGAGCAGCTGCACCAGCGCGCCCACCACCTCGGTCGAGGAGGCCAGCCCCTCGCCCACGTGCGGGTAGTCGGCCTGCGACCCGAGCGGCATCACGCCCGGAGCAGATCACCGCGGGCACCAGCTCGGGGAGCATGGCCGCCGCGTGGACGGCGCGGTGGACCGCGTCCCCCACGGCCACCAGCACCGTGGGCTCCCCCACCGCCTCCTCCACGAGCGCCGCCAGGTCGTCGGCGTCGCTGAGCATGTCGTAGGGGCCGGTGCGCGTCGAGTCGCCGGTGCCGCGCGGGTCGTAGGTGATCACGCGGTGATCGCCCTCGAGCTCCGCGACCAGCGGCTTGAAGATCGCGGGCAGGGAGAAGCAGGGCGGCGCGATGATCACGGCAGGCCCCTCGCCGGTCGCCTCCCAGCTGATCGCTACGCCGTCAGGCCGCTGCAGCTGGGGCACGGTCCGGAATCTCGCGGATCGGGTCCCCCGGACGGATGGTGCCGCCGCTGAGGATGTCGGCGCGAATCCCACCGCTCCGGGCCAGGCCCCTGAGCACGCCGGGCTGGGTGAGCCGCTGGAGGTGGGCGCAGGACGGGTTGTCCTCGATCGCGATGCACTCCACCTCCCCGACCAGGAAGCGCTTGCCCACGAGCGGCAGCAGCCGCACCCCGCGGGTCACGAGCTGCCGGCGGCTCTCCCCCGGGCCGAGCACGATCCCCGTCTCCTCGGTGAGCCTCTCGAGCGCCTCGGCCTCGATCAGCGTGAGCTCGCGGCCCGGCTCCTCGCGATCCCGGTGAGACAGGCTGTCGCGCTCGTAGCGGTCGCCCTCGAGCCCCCGGCCCGGGGTGGCGACGACCTCGTGCACCTCGTGCAGCGGGCCGGAGTGCTCCGGCCCGATGAAGATGCCCTCGACCCTGCCTTCGATCAAGGCAGAACCCGGGCCACGCTCTCGCCGACGAAGGCCGGCTTCTCGGTGCCGTCGACCTCGATCGTGAACTTGGTGACGCTCTGCCACCAGCCGTTGCCGACGTCGTCGACCGATATGACCTCGGAGCGAGCGCGGATGCGTGAGCCGGAGGGAACCGGCGCGGGGAAGCGCACCTTGTTCCAGCCGTAGTTCACGCCCAGCTTGAAGCCCGAGGGCTCCGCGAGCCGCTCCGCAGGCCGTCCACGAGCGCCAGCGTGAGGTTGCCGTGAGCGATCGTCGTCCCGTAGGGACTCTCGGTCTTGGCGCGCTCGCGTCGACGTGGATCCACTGGTGGTCGCCGGAGAGGTCGGCGAACTGATCGATCATCTCCTGAGTGACCTCGCGCCACTCGCTCGGCCCGACCTCCTGGCCGACGATTCCCTTGACGCCTTCTATTCCTTCAACAGTTATGAGTGCCATGCCGGGAATTTAGCCGTCCGCGGCGATGACGGGCTAGGCGGCGGTGAGCACCCTCTGCATGATCTCCAGCGGCGCGCTCGATGTCGCCGCGATCCACGTCGAGGTGCGTGACCGCGCGCAGCTGCTTCGGGCCCATCCGCGAGACCTGAACGCCGGCGTCGCGCAGCTCCTCGCCCACCCTGGGAGCGTCGTCGTGCTCGAACAGCACGATGTTGGTCTGGACCGTGCTCGCGTCGAGCTTCACGCCGGGCAGCCCGGCCAGCCCCTCGGCCAGCAGGCGCGCGTTCTCGTGATCCTCGGCGAGGCGCTCGACGTTGTGGTCGAGCGCGTAGAGGCCGGCCGCCGCGACGATGCCCGGACTGGCGCATCGCGCCGCCCCACATCTGCTTGTAGCGCCAGGCCTCGTCGATCAGCTCGCGCGAGCCCACCAGCACCGCGCCGATCGGCGCGCCGAGCCCCTTGGTGAAGTCCACCCAGGCGGTGTCGAAGCCGCCCGCGTAGTCCGCGGCCGGCACGCCCGAGGCCACCACCGCGTTCATCAGGCGCGCGCCGTCCATGTGAGCGCGCAGGCCGCGCTCGCGGGCGACCCTCAGCACGGCGCGAACGCTCTCGAGCGGCCAGACGCGGCCGCCGCCGAGGTTCGTGGTCTGCTCGACCGACACGAGCCGCGAGCGCAGCGCGTAGCGATCCGGCGGCCTGATCGCCGCCTCGAGCTGCTCGGCGGTGAAGATCCCGGCGTCGGCGGCGATCAGGCTGAGGTGGGCTCCGGACAGCGAGCCCGGCCCTCCCGCCTCCGCCACGAGCGGGTGGGCGTTGCCGGCGATGATCATCTCGTCGCCGCCCGGGCGGATGTGCAGCCGGAAGGCGATCTCGTTGCACATCGTGCCCGAGGGCAGGAACAGCCCCGCCTCGTGCCCGAGCAGCTCCGCCACGCGCTCCTGCAGCCGCGTCGTGGTCGGGTCGGCGAAACGCTGCTCGTCGCCCGACCTCGGCCTCGGCCATGGCCTTGCGCATGCCCGCGCTCGGGCTGCGTCTGGGTGTCGCTGAAGAGGTTGATCGTCATGCAGGTCACAGTTGACAGTTCGCGAGCGCTGCAGTCTGTCAACTGTCAGCTGTCAACTCGGAGCGCAGCTCGCCAGCGCCAGCACGGCCCGAGCCGCGTCCTCACCCGTATGCCTCTTGCCCCCGCCGGCCCGCGCGAGCGCCTGCTCCATGTTGTCCACGGTCAGCACGCCGAAGCCGCAGGGCACGCCGGTTTCGAGCGCGACCCGCGCGATGCCCGCGGACGCCTGCCCGCAGACGTAGTCGTAGTGGTCGGTCTCGCCGCGGATCACCGCGCCGACGCAGGCCACGCCGGCGTAGCGGCCCGACTCGGCGCAGTACTTCGCCGCCAGCGGCAGCTCGAACGCGCCCGGCACGTAGTGCACCTCCACGCTCCCGCCGGCGTCCTCGAAGACCCGCCGCGCGCCCTCGACGAGCCGCTCGGCGAGGTCCTCGTAGAAGCGCGCCGCGGCGATCGCCCAGACGTCAGCCACCCGGCCGCTCCGGCTCGGCGGACGAGTCGGCGCGCTCGCGGTCCTGGCGCTTCTCCTCCTGGATCATCTCCTCGTCGAGCGCCAGGCCCTGGTGGTGCAGCAGGTGGCCCATGCGGTCGCGCTTGGTGCGCAGGTACTCGCGGTTGTGCTCGGTGGCCGGGTGCTGGATCGGGATCTGGTCGGTGACCGCCAGGCCGTAGCCCTCGAGGCCGACGATCTTCTTCGGGTTGTTGGTCAGCAGGCGGATCGAGCTGAGGCCGAGGTCCACGAGGATCTGGGCGCCGATGCCGTAGTCGCGCAGGTCGGCGGGCAGGCCCAGCTCGATGTTGGCGTCGACCGTGTCGAGGCCCTCCTCCTGGAGCTTGTAGGCGCGCAGCTTGTTCAGCAGGCCGATGCCGCGGCCCTCCTGGGCGAGGTAGAGCAGCACGCCCTGCCCCTCCTCCTCGATCCGCCGCAGCGCGTCCTCGAGCTGCTGGCCGCAGTCGCAGCGCAGTCGAGTGGAAGACGTCGCCGGTCAGGCACTCGGAGTGCACGCGCACCAGCACGTCCTCCCGTCCGTCCACCTCGCCCTTGACCAGCGCGACGTGGTGCTTGCCGTCCACGAGCGAGCGGAAGCCGACCACGTCGAACTCGCCGAAGTCGGTGGGCATGTGCGCTGCCACCACGCGCTCGACCAGCTTGTCGTGGCGGCGCCGGTAGGCGATCAGGTCGGCGACCGTGACCATCTTCAGGCCGTGGCGCTCGCAGTAGCCCACGAGGTCCGGCACGCGCGCCATCGTGCCGTCGTCGTTCATGATCTCGCAGATCACGCCCGGCCGGCGTGAGCCCCGCCAGGCGGGCCAGGTCCACCGCGGCCTCGGTCTGGCCGGTGCGCTCGAGCACGCCGCCCGCCTTGGCCTTCAGCGGGAAGACATGTGGCCGGGCTGGACCAGGTCCTCGGGCTGCGACTTCGGGTCGATCGCCACCTGGATCGTGTGCGCGCGGTCGTGGGCGGAGATGCCGGTGGTCACGCCCTCGCGCGCCTCCACCGAGACGGTGAACGCGGTCTGGAACGGCGACTCGTTCTTGGCCGCCATCAGGTCGAGCCCGAGCTCGTCGCAGCGCTCGGGAGTCAGCGCGAGGCAGATCAGGCCGCGCGCCTCCTTCGCCATGAAGTTGATCGCCTCCGGCGTGGCGAACTGCGCGGCGAGCGTGAGGTCGCCCTCGTTCTCGCGGTCCTCGGCGTCGCAGACCACGACCATCCTGCCGGCGCGGATGTCCTCGATGGCCTCCTCGATCGTCGCGAACGGCGTGCGCACGGCGCTCATGAGCGCACCCCCTGCGTCAGCTTTTCCACGTACTTCGCCAGCACGTCCACCTCCAGGTTGACCACCCGGCCCGGGGCTGCGGACCCGAGGGTCGTCCGCTCCAGGGTCTCGGGGATGAGCGACACGCTAAAGCCTTCGTCGTCGATGTCGGCGACGGTGAGCGACACGCCGTCGACCGCGATCGAGCCCTTCTCCACCACGTAGCGCAGCAGATCGGGCTCGCAGAGGATCCTCACCACGCTGGCGAAGCCCTCGACGGTGGCCGACTCGACCGTGCCGGTGCCGTCCACGTGGCCCTGCACGAAGTGGCCGCCGAGGCGGTCGTCCGCCCGCAGCGGCAGCTCGAGGTTCACCTGCTGCGCCGGACTCGAGCGGGCCGAGCGAGCTGCGGCGCAGGGTCTCCGCCATCACGTCGGCGCGGAAGGCGCCGTCGGCCACGCTCACCGCCGTGAGGCAGACGCCGTTGACGGCGATCGAGTCGCCCTCTGAGAGCTCGCGAGCGAGCGCGGTCTCCACCTCGAGGCGCGCGCCGGCCGGCTCGCGCTCGATCGCGCGCACGGTGCCCAGCTCCTGTACGAGGCCCGTGAACATCACCACTCCGTCATGCGGGCTCGGATCAGCACGTCGTCGGCGATCCGCTCCACCTCGCTGGACAGGGCCCGCGCGCGCGGCGTCGATCGCCTCGACGCCCTGGCCCTCGAGCGGGGCGCGCGCGTGGCGGCCGCCGGCCAGCATCGGCGCGACGAACAGGCGCACCTCGTCGATCTCCCCGGCGTCGAGGAACGCGCCGGCCAGATGTGGGCCGCCCTCGAGCAGCAGCGACTGGACGCCGCGCGCGCCAAGCTCGGTGAGAGCCGAGCGCACGCGCGCCGCCTCGTTCTCGCCCGTGGCCACGATGATCTCGACGCCGGCGGCCTCGAGGGCGTCGGTCGACGCGCGCGAGGCCGCACGCGAGCAGCAGAGGTAGACCGGCACCTGAGAGGCGGTGCGCACGAGCTGGCTCGATGCGGGCAGGCGCGCCTCGGAGTCGAACACCACGCGGCTGGGCTGGCGCGTGACGCCCTCCGCGCGCGCCGTGAGCAGCGGGTCGTCCGAGAGCGCCGTGCCGATCCCCACCGCCACGGCGTCCACCTCCGCCCGCCAGTGGTGCGAGAGCATCCGGCTCTCCTCGCCGGAGATCCACTGCGAGTCGCCGCTCTGGGTGGCGACCTTGCCGTCGAGCGTCATCGCGGACTTGAACAGCACGTGCGGGCGGCCGGTCTTGGCGTGCTTGCGGAAGGGCTGGTTGATGAGGCGCGCCGCGTGCGCCGCCGCGCCGGCGGCGACGTCCACGCGCACGCCCTCGTCGCGCAGGATGCCGAGGCCGCGCCCGGAGGCGTGCTCGGTCGGGTCGTCGGAGGCCACGACCACGCGTGCGATGCCCGCCTCCACGATCGCCTCGGTGCACGGCGGCGTGCGCCCCTCGTGGCAGCAGGGCTCGAGCGAGACGTACAGCGTCGCGCCGGCCGGATCCTCGGTCGCGGCGGCGAGCGCCTCGCGCTCGGCGTGCGGCTCACCCGCCGCGCGGTGAAAGCCCTCCCCGATCACTCGCCCGTCCTTCACGAGCAGCGCGCCCACGAGCGGATTCGGGCTCGTCTTGCCGCGCGCCTGCTCGGCGAGCTCGATCGCTCGGTACAGGTGAAGCTCGTCGTTGGCGGTGGTGGTGTCGGTCATTGGCTTTGAGGGTTGACTTTGTAGTCAATGGTAATTGGGGTGCCTAGTGCACCCTCGACTCCGCTTAACGACCTCTCTATACGCTCCGGCCGCTCATGCGTCGCCTGCGCGCACTCCTTTCCCCTGCCTACATCGCGCTCGCGGCGATCCTCGCCGTCGGCGCTGGGCGTGCGCCTGCTGCACAACACCTACGGGCTGCCCTACGTCTACAACGTCGACGAGGGCTCGCACTTCACGAATCGGGCCGTCGGGATGTTCGGTGGCAGCGCCGATCCGGGCTACTTCCAGAACCCGTCCGCGTTCACCTACCTCGAGCATCTCGCGCTGCGCTTCCAGTTCGGGCCCGCGCACCTGATCCCGTTCGCGAACTACGACCGGCTGATCAAGCAGTTCGGGCACGACCCCACCACGATCTACCGCACCGGCCGCACGCTGGCCGCCGTGCTCTGCCTGCTCGGCGTGATCGCGGTGTTCTGGGTCGGCCGGCGCCTGTGGGGGACGTTCGAGGGGCTGGCGGCGGCGGGGGTGCTGTCGTTCGCGTTCCTGCCCGTGGCCTACTCCCGCATCGCGGTGACGGACGTCGGCACGCTGCTGCCGGTGTCGTTCGCCCTGTACGCGGCGATCCGGGTGTACGAGGGCGCCGGCCGAAGAGCCTGGCTGCTCGGCGGGGCGATGGCGGGCCTCGCCATCGGCTTCAAGTACACCGCCGGGCTCGTGCTGCTGCCGTTGCTCCTGGCAGGGCTGGCGCGCGTGCGCAAGGACCGCTCCGCGATCCGCGACGGCCTGCTCGCCCTCGTCGCCGCGATCGGCGTCTTCTTCGTCACGAACCCCTACGTGTTCATCGACCTCTCGAGCGCGTGGCACCAGCTGCACGGCGAGGCGGAGCTGGCCGGCAAGTTCAAGAAGCTCGGCCAGGAGCAGTACTCGGGGCCGGGCTACTACTTCCAGAGCCTCACCTGGGGACTCGGCTGGGCGCCGGCCGTGGCGATGCTGGTCGGCCTGGTGGTCGAGGCGCGCCGCGCCGCATACCGCGCCGTGCTCCTGATCGTCTTCCCGGTGGCGCTGTTCATCTACCTGAGCCTGCAGGTGCGCTGGTTCGGCCGCTGGCTGCTGCCGGCCTATCCGTCGCTGGCGCTGCTCGCGGGCGTGGCGATCGCCTGGGTCGCACGGCGCGTGCCGCGCGGGCGGGTGGCGCAGGCGGTCGCCCTGGCGCTGGTCGGCCTGGCGGTGATGGCGGTGCCGATCTACGCCGACGTGCGCACCGCGCGGCTGCTCGGCCGGACCGACACGCGGCAGACAGCGCGCGACTGGCTGGTGGCGCACTACCCCAAGCGCCTGCGGATCGTGATCGAGCCCGCGGTGCCGGCGCGCTTCTACCGCGTGGCGGACGCGCCCGGGCGCAAGCAGTTCATCCGCGGCTTCATCCGCGACATCACCGACACGCACGAGGACTACGGCAGCACGCTGAGCCCCGCGACCGTGGATCAGTACCGTCGTGCGGGCTTCTGCCTCGTGATGACGATGAGCCTCATCCGGGGCAGGTCCCAGAATGCACACTTCAAGCCGGCGCTCGCCTACTACGACCGGCTGGAGCGCGAGTCGAAGCTGGTCTACCACGGCAGCCCCTACAAGGCGGGGGCCAAGCCGGTGAAGTTCAACTTCGACCTCTCCTACAACTACTACCCGAGCGCCTTCGCTCGGCCAGGACCCGAGATCTGGATCTACAGACTGAACAACTGCAAGCAGGGCTTCGGCCCGGTGCCGAAGGGCACGGGGACGCCGACGACGGGGAACGCGGCCGGAGTGCGTCGTTGAGGCGCCGGCCGCGCTGGCTGC
>CAVSNA010000030.1:0-110730 GCA_963729205.1 uncultured Thermoleophilaceae bacterium | reverse complement strand
ACGTGGTGGTGACCGACCGCTGCTGGAGCTTCCTCGCGGAGTGGCTGCTCCACGCGCAGACGCTGCCCGCGCTCGACCCGGCGGACATCCTGCCGAAGGCCGAGGTGGGCCCGGCCGGCGAGGCTCGCTCGATACTCGCGGGGACCGCTCGCGGGCGGGCGCTGGTCAAGCGCTTCAACGTGCGCTTCCTCGTGGTCAACCCCACCTGCGTTCACGACAACGGCCGGCTGACGCGCCCGCCGCAGCTCGGCACCCCCCTGTTCGTGAGCTCCAAGCTCGTCGTGATGAGGCTCGACCGCCCGTCCGGCTAGCGTTTCTCCTCTGGCCAAGGCAGAGGACAAGAGAATCGCGGTCGCATGCTTCGGGGCGGGCTGGGTCACCACCCACCGCCACATCCCGACCATGCGCCGCCACGGCGGCTTCGAGGTCGCGGCGATCGTCGACCGGCGCCCGGAGCGCGCACGGGAGGCCGCCGAGCGGCTCGACGTGCCGCGCCACGCCGGGGCCGAGAGCGTGGAGGAACTGGCCTTCCACGACGAGATCGACGCGGTCACCTGCGGCACGGCGCCGTTCGCGCACCACCGCGTGATCTCGGGCGCGCTCAGCGCGGGGAAGCACGTGCTGACCGAGAAGCCGTTCACGATGACCGTCGAGGAGGGCGAGGAGCTCGTGGCCCTCGCCCGGGAGCAGGGGCGCGTGCTTGCGGTCGTGCACAACTTCCAGTTCGCCCGCTCGGTGCTGCGGCTGCGGCGCTGGATGGAGCAGGGGCGCATCGGGAAGCTGCGCGCCGTCTGGGCGATCCAGCTCTCGAACCCGGCTCGCCGGCTGCCCACGTGGTTCGACGAGCTGCCGTTCGGGCTCTTCTACGACGAGTCGCCGCACCTGATCTACATGACCCGGGCGCTCGCGGGCGGCGACCTCGAGCCGGTCAGCGTCACCGTGCACCCCAGCACGCGCGGCCTGGAGAACACCCCGGCGCAGATCGACGCCCAGATGCGCTCCGGGGAGGTGCCCGTCTCGATCCAGATGAACTTCGAGGCGCCGGTGTCCGAATGGCACGTGGCGGCCATCGGCGATCGCGGCATCGGCACCGTGGACCTGTTCCGCGATATCGCCGTCTACACCCCCAACGACGGCGACCATGGGGCCCTCGAAGTGCTGCGCAGTTCGGCCTCCAGCAGCTGGCATCACTGGCGCGGTTATGCGGGCTCAGGTCTAAAGCACCTGAGGGGGACGCTCCGATACGGAAACGATGAGGTCTTCCGGCGCTTCCATCGGGCGGTCTTGACTGGGACGTTGCCCCCGGCTATAGATGGGATGGATGCGCTGGCCGTTCTGAAGATCCAGCACTGGATCCTCGAGGCCGGACAGGATCGTCGCCGCATCCCTGCCTGACATGCGCATCCTTTTCGTTTCCCACTACGCGACGCCCCATATCGGTGGCATCGAGTCGGTCATTCACTGGCTGCGCCGCGAGCTGAAGAGCCGCGGCCACGAAGTGGTCCACGTCGCGAGCAGCGCCAGCCACTACCCGCTCGACGACCTGCCGCCCGACGAGGGCGTGATCCGCGTCCCGGCGCTCAACGTGCTGGAGAACCGGCTCGGCGTGCCGTACCCGATCTTCTCGCCCAAGCTGCACGCGGTCCTGGCCCGCGAGCTGAAGCGCGCCGACGTGGTGCACGCCCACGGCCTGCTCTACCAGAGCTCGTTCTGGGCGCTGCGCTACGCGAAGCTGCGCCACCGCGGGCCGAACGGCCCGGTGCGCGTGCTGACCGAGCACGTCGGCCACGTGCCGTACGAGTCCGGGGTGCTCGACCGGATGGAGAGCATGGCCATCGGCACGATCGGCCGCCTGTCCGTGAAGGCGGCCGAGTCGGTGGTCGTCCTGAACCGCCAGGTCGGCGCCGAGGTCGAGGCGCTTGGGCCGAACGGTCCCGTCTTTCAGATCCCGAACGGGATCGACACCGTCGCTGTTCCGCCCTGCCCAGAACGGCGAGCGCGAGGCGCTGCGCCGGGAGTTCGGCTGGGACGACCTGCCGCGCGTCCTGTTCGTCGGGCGCCTGGTGGCCAAGAAGGGCCTCGACACCGCCCTGGCCGCCGCCGCCGCGGCGCTCGGCAAGTTCGAGCTGGTGGTCGCGGGACCCGGTCCGCTCCAGCCCGAGTCGTCCCCCGGCGTGAGGGTGCTCGGCCCGCTCGAGTCGGAGCGCGTGGCCCAGCTCTACCGCGCCGCCGACGCCCTGCTCCTGCCCTCGCGCGGCGAGGGCTTCCCAGTCACCGTGCAGGAGGCCATGGCCAGCGGCCTGCCGGTGGTGATGACGAACGACCCCTCGTACGCCCGCTACCTCGAGGGCGTGGGCAACGGCGTGCGCCTGGTGCCGCCGGCGCCGGCCGCGATCGCGCGCACGCTCGAGGCGCTGGTGGGCGACAGCGAGGTGCGCGCCGACGCCGCCCAGGCCGTGCTCGAGCACGCCCGCTCCGCGTTCACGTGGGAGCAGGCCGCGCTGCGCCACGAGCGTCTCTACGAGAACCTGCTGGCCGCCCGGCAGCTGCCGGGCGAGTCGCTCCAGCTCGCTCCCGCCGACGCGAAGGCCGTGGCCGCTCAGGCCACCACGGCGAGCGAACGCGGCGCGATGCCGTAGTCCACCCGCTCGTACTCGCCGAGGTAGTCGCCGTCCACCTCGACCGGGAACGGCCGGCCGTCGCGCGTCGACACCACGGCCGCGCGCACCGGCTCGAGGCCGACGACCTGGCGGTGGCGGTGGAGCGTGTCGGCGCGGCCGGAGAAGATGCGCGGGATCAGCGTGGGCATCTCGAGCAGCGTGGCGCGCTCGCAGCACGGTGAGCCGAGCGAGCCGGTGTCGAGCCCCGCGCCCCGGCAGACCCGGATCGGGCGCTTGCCGAAGTACGTGAACGGGTCCGAGTTCTGGACGATCACCGTCACCGCCTCGAGCGTGCGCCCGTCCGCCGTCGACGCGCACGCGCGGCGGGTGCACGCAGGTAGCGGCGGTTGAAGATGCGACGGCCGCGTAGGTGAAGTAGTACTCCCCGAAGCGCGCCTTGCGGCGCGGATGGGCGTCCACGCGCTCGCACCACGCTGGCGTCGAGCCCGACGCCCGAGGCGAACACGAAGTGGCGGCCGTTCACCCGGCCGAGGTCCACGCGCGCGCGGCTCGAACTCGTCGGCCATGCGCAGCAGGTGCTCGGTGGCGTCCACCACGTCGTTCGGGATCCCGAGCGTGCGGCAGAAGACGTTGGTGGAGCCGCCGGGCAGGCAGGTGAGCGGCGTGTCCGAGCCCACCAGCCCGTTCGCCGCCTCGTTCACGGTGCCGTCGCCGCCGAACGCCACCACCACGTCGTAGCCCTCGTTCGCCGCCTCGCGGCAGATCTCGGTCGCGTGGCCGCGCTCCTCGGTGTCGACCGCCTCCACCGCGTAGCGCGCCCTGGAGCGCGTAGACCACGAGGTTCCTCAGCCGGTCCGACACCGTCGTGGCGTACGGGTTCACGATCACGAGCATGCGCCGCTTCGGCGGCGGTCCGGGAGCACGCGCTCGGCCAGCTCCTCGGCGCGCCGGACGGCGCTCTCGGTGGCGGCCATGGGCGATCATGCCCCGGAGGCGCTCAGCCGCTCGTCACGACGGCGCCCTGAGCGACTCGAAGCGCGCCAGGCCGTCGTGCTCGACCTCGCGCACGCGGCCGTCGGCGACGAGCATGTCCATGTGCCCGAGCACCTCCGACAGCGTCAGGAACGCCTGGGTCACGGCGATGTTGCCCCACAGCGACTGCGCGAGCTCGTACGCGCTCGCGGCCGCTCTGCCACAGAGCCGGTGGATCTTGTCCGCGCGGCGTTCGTGGCCGGCGAAGCGCTGGTCGATCAGCGCGCGGTGGTCCGTCGATCGGGTCGCCGTGGCCCGGGCAGCACCAGGTCGAGGTCCATCTCGCGCGTCTTGCGCAGCGACTCGAGGTAGGTCACCAGCGCGTGCGGGCGCTCGCCCGAGCCGTCGCGCGGGCGCGAGATCAGCGGGTTCGAGGAGATGTGCTTGATCAGGTGATCGCGCGCGACAGCAGCATGCGCCGGTCGCGGTCGAGGAAGATCGTGTCGGTGGGGCTGTGGCCGGGGCGGAAGAGCACCTCCAGCGAGCGGTCGCGCAGCTCGATCGTGTCGCCGTCGTGGAGCACGCGCGTCACCGACGCGCGCGCAGCCCCAGCCGCGGAACGCGGCGACACCGAGCCGCAGCACGCCGCACCACGTCCTCCGGGATCCCGTGGCGCAGCATCAGCGTCGGCGGCGAACTCGTCGTTCGCTGCGGCCTCCTCGCGAGTAGTTCTCGACGAACGGCACGGCCGCCTCGATCGCGGCCACCTCCGCGCCCGAGCGCGTCCGCCACGATGCCGACCAGCCCGAGGTGGTCGATGTGCTGGTGGGTGAGGACGATCAGGCCGATGTCGTCGAGCGCTGTGACCCCGGGCGCGCGAACCCGCGCTCGAGCGCGTCGAGCGAGCTGCCCGAGTTCGGTCCCGCGTCCACGAGCGTCAGCGGGTCGTCGTCGATCAGGTAGACGTTCACGCGACCCACGGCGAAGGGAGTCGGGATCGCGAGGCGGTGGATGCCGGCCTCAGCCGCAGGAGCGAACGGGTCGTCCACTTCGCCGAGCCTAGCGGTCGGCATGGAACGGAGGTCGGCTCAGGCGATGCGCAGGCCGCGCGTGCGGGTGGTGCTGCCGCCGGTCCGGCCGGTGGCGACCACCACGAGCTTGGCGGTGGCGCCGAGCTTGCGGGGGAGCCGGATGCGGACCACCTGGCGGCGCGCCGAGAAGCGCGTGCGCTTGCTGGCGAGCTTGAAGCTGGCGGTCTGGACGCGGCCCCGCAGCAGCTCGATGCGCAGGCGGCATCCGGTCGGGCACTTGCCGCGCACCTCGAGCTGGGCGTGACCCGGATCGTGGCGCACGCTCAGGAGCAGGCGCGGGCCGCGCGGCGGGTGCGGCCCCGTGCTCGGCGGCAGGCTGCTGATCGGCGCCGGGTTGACCGGCTGCGGCGGGTGGCAGATCGTGACCGGGGTGGTGGGCGCCGCGGCGGCGGTCATCCCGCGCATGGTCTTGACCGCGTTCAGGTAGCCCTGGCCGGACGCCTTCACGCTGCCGTCGGCGTTGGCGATGCCGAACCACTCCTCGGAGTCGGACTGGTCCTGCTCCTCGGTCATCCACGTGTAGGGGAGGAAGCGGTCGATGTTGCAATCCGAGCGCGGCAGGTCCTCGGCCAGCGTGGCGAGGTCGGAGCCGCGCTCGGCGTCGGAGACGGCGGTGGTCGCCCAGCCCACCTCGGTGATCTCGAGCGGCACCTCCGGCCCGTCGAGCTGATCGAGCGCCTGGCGGAAGCGCGCGATGCGCATCTCGGTGTCCGCGACGTTGGCCTGGTAGGGGTGGAGGCCGACGCCGTCGATGTGGTCCTTGAGGTCGGGGCGGTGGGCGAACATGCGCTGGAGGAACTGGATCTCGTCGGCGCCGCCGTTGTTGCCGAGGGCAAGCCCGCCGACCACGACGTCTGCGCCGGAGTCGACCGTCTTGATCGCCCCGCGGGCGGCCATGTAGAGGTCGGCGTACTGCTCGGGCGCCTGGTCCTGCGGGCGCCAGAACACCGTCGAGTTCTCCTCGTTCCAGATCTCGTAGCTCGTGACCGGGAGCTGGGGGAGGCTCTGGTGCGACTGCCAGAAGGTCCCGCCGCGGCCGTAGCGCCTGGCGAAGGCCGTGGCGTAGGCGGCGAAGTCGCGCGATGTGGTTCGGCGCCACGGCGGAGTTGCTGTCGCCGGGGGTCACGCCCGACCAGCCCGTCGAGTAGTCGACGATCGGGTACCAGCGGATGTTGTGCTGCGCCATCGCCTGCACGATCGAGTCGTACATCGACCAGTTGTAGTTGTGCTGGCCGTTCGAGGGCGGGTTCGGCTCGACGTTGGACCAGCGGGCGTCGATGCGGCCGAGCTGCACGCCGCCGGCCGCCATCGCGGATAGCCGCGGCTGCCAGGAGGAGCTCGAGCCGCTGAAGACCTGCTGCACGTTCACGCCGTAGACGCCGTCGCCCACGTTCGCCGATGCCTGGGCGGCGGTGGCGCCGCCGGCCACGAGGGCGAATGCGGTCCCGAGCACGGCCAGACGGCCCCTGCGATGCAGAACGCGCGCATGCTGCCTGTTCGCCCGCCTCGACACACGTAGTGCATCGGCAGTACGCGCGCTCTCTCAGGCCCCGTCCAGAGCCAGTTGGACGGATGTTGTAACCCGAGCGGGTGGGGGCTCAGCGGATGCGGATCGAGCGTGTGCTGGTGGTCTGCGCGCCGCCGCGGCTGAGCGCCACGACCTGGAGTTGAACGACCGGGTGACGGCGCCGCAACTTATGGGTGATGCGGAACCTGAACGTCCTCCGCTTCGACGAGAAGCGGGCGTGGCGATGGGCCACCCGCAACGGGGCGCCGGGTCGCGGCGCCAGCAGGACGAGGGCGAAGCTGCAGCCGTTCGGGCAGCGGGCAACCACCCTCAGGCGGGAGTGCCCGCGCCCGAGCGCGGTGTGCAGGCGCACCTGCGGAGGCCCGCTCTGGTCCGCGGGCGTGCTGCCCGGGTGGCAGATCTTCACCGCGCCGCTGGGAGCGGCGGCGGTGGACAGCCCGCGCATCGTCCTCACGGTGCCGACGAACGCGTTGCCGGAGCTCTTCGGGGTGGCGTTGTGGTTGTAGATCCCGAACCAGTCGTCGGCCCTCGAGCTGCTCTGCTCGCCGCTCGTCCAGCTGTAGACGATCAGGCGGCTGATGTTGCAGTCGCTGCGCGGCAGCTGGCTGGCGAGGGCGGCGAGGTTCGCGGCGCGCTGCGCGTCCGAGACGGCGGTGGTGGACCAGCCGAGCTCGGTGAGCTCGATCGGCACGCTCGGGCCGGCCAGCTTGTCGAGCGCCGCGCGGAAGAGCGCGATCCGCCGGTACACGTCCGCCACGGCGAGCTGGTACGGATGCAGCGCCGACCGCGTCCACGTTGCCCTTCAGGTCGGGGCGGTGGGCGAACATGCGCTGGATGAACTGGATCTCGTCGGCGCCGCCGTTGTTGCCGAGCGCCAGCCCGCCGACCACCACGCGCGGCCTGCGGGTCCACCGGCTTGATCGCCGCCCGCGCGGCCATGTAGAGATCCGCGTAGGCCTCGGGCGCGTTGGACTGCGGGCGCAGGAACGCGGTCGAGTTCTCCTCGTTCCAGATCTCGTAGGTCGTGACCGGGAGCTGCGGCAGGTTGGGGTGCGCCTTCCAGAAGCTGCCGCCGCGGCCGTAGCGCTGGGCGAAGACGTTGGCGTAGGTGGCGAAGTCGCCGTAGTGCGACGGCGCCACCATCGAGTTGCTGTCGCCCGAGATCACGCCGGACCACGAGGTCGAGTAGTCCACGATCGGGTACCAGCGCACGTGGTTCTGCGCCATCACCGTGACGAAGCGAGTCGTACAGCGACCAGTTGTAGCTGTGATGCCCGCCGGAGGGCGCCCTCGGCTCGACGTTCTGCCAGCGGGCGTCCTCGCGTGCCAGCGAGATCCCGGCGCCCGAGACCGCCGCGAGCTGCGGCGACCAGGCTCGAGCTCGAGCTGCTGTCGAACAGGTACTGCACGTTCACGCCGTAGAAGGAGTCGGACACGGCCGCGCCGGCGGCCTGCGCCCCGCCCAGGGCCACGACGAGCGTCAGCGCCGCGGCGATGCCTGCACGGCGAACTTTCACGGGCTCACCGGCCCGGAGATGGGGGGCATCTGTGCCGTCAACAGCTGTGCGCGTGAGGAGTTCCGCTAACTGCGAATGAACCCCAGCACCTCGTCGCGCTTCACCTCCATGTGTTCGCGTGACACGAGAGACTCGAGATTGAGCCGCAGGAGCGGCTCGGTATTCGAGGGCCTCACGTTGAAATGCCAGTCGTCGTAGTCCACCGAAACCCCGTCCAGCCAGCTGATCTGGCCGTCCGAGTGGCGCTCGGCGATCTCGTTCATCTTCCCGTCCTGGTCAAGCACTTCGGAGTTGATCTCCCCCGAGATGAAGTAGCGCTCGCGCAGCGGCGCGAGCAGCTCGCTCATGCGGCGTTCCTTCACCGACAGGAGCTCGAGGATCAGCAGCGCAGGGATTGTTCCCGAATCTGCGCAATAAAAGTCCCTGAAGTAATAGTGGCCTGAGACCTCGCCGCCGAAGGCAGCGCCCTCCCGGCGCATGCGGGTCTTGAAGAACGCGTGTCCCACGCGGTTCACCTCGGCCTGCCCGCCGGCGCGCTCCACGACGTCGCGCACGGCCCTGCTGGCCCGCACGTCGTAGAGGATCGTGGCCCCGGGATCCTTGGCGAGGATCGACTCGGCGAGCAGCGCGGTGAGGAAGTCGCCGTCCACGAACTGGCCCGTGTCGTCGATGAAGAAGCAGCGGTCGGCGTCGCCGTCCCAGGCGATGCCCAGCTCCGCGCCCTCGGACAGCACCTGCTTCACGATGAACTGGCGGTTCTCCGGCAGCAGCGGGTTCGGCTCGTGGTCCGGGAAGTTCCCGTCCGGCACCCAGTAGGTCTGCAGCTGCTCGATCGGCAGCGTGTCGAGGATCGGGCCGGCCATCGGGCCCGCCATGCCGTTCCCCCCGTCCAGCACCACGCTCATCGGTCGCACACGTGACGGGTCGATGAAGCGCAGGGTTGCCTCGCGGAAGCCCGGTGCGACGTCCTCCTGCGCCAGCTCGCCCCGCTCGGCGGCCGGCGGCCCGGGCTCGCCGGCCGTCACGATGTCGCGGATCTCGCCGATGCCCTCGTCGCCCGAGAGCGCGAGCGCTCCGCGCCTGACGAGCTTCGCGCCCGTGTAGGGCTTCGGGTTGTGCGACGCCGTGCACATCAGCCCGCCCGCCAGGTCCCGCGAGCCGACCGTGTAATAGAGCATCTCCGTGCCCACCATCCCGACGTCGAGCACGCTCGCGCCCTCGTCTCGAATGCCCTCGATGTAGCGCGCGGCCAGCTCGGGGGCGGTGAGCCGCATGTCGCGCCCGACCGCCAGCTGGAGGGTCGACGCGGGTGCGCCCTCGAAGCCCGCGATCACCTGGGCGAAGGCTCGCCCCACCCGGTAGGCGATGTCCGCATCGATCTGCTCGCCGTACAGGCCGCGAACGTCGTAGGCCTTGAAGATGCCTGCGTCAACCGCCATCGGCGAACCTCGGGCTGAGCGCCTTCCAGGAGGCGGAGAGGCTCTGGGCGAGCACCCTCGTGTCTGCGATCACCGGCATGAAGTTGTTATCGGCCGCCCAGCGCGGCACCACGTGGAGATGCACGTGATCTTCCACGCCGGCCCCGGCGATCTTCCCCTGGTTGATCCCGAGGTTGAAGCCCTCGGGCGCGTACTCGTCGCGCAGCACCGCGAGCGAGCGCTTCGCCAGCGTCATCAGCTCGAGCAGGGTGGGCTCGTCCAGCTCCTCGATCGACGGCTTGTGCTCGAACGGCGTGACCATCACGTGCCCGTTGTTGTACGGGTAGGCGTTGAGGATCACGTAGCAGCGCTCGCCGCGATGGACGATCAGCGCGGACTCGTCATCGCCCAGCTCGGGCTTCGAGCAGAAGATGCACTCTCCGGTCTTCGGCCCCTTTATGTACTCGAGGCGCCAGGGCGCCCAGAGCCTCTGTTCGGCCACGGCTCCGGCAGGCTAGCGGGCGCCGCTTTGTTTCGGGTCATAACTCGGGTAAAGTCGCCCCACGCGCCCAGCTGGCCCTGGCGCGCGTCCCCATCTCCCTGGAGGCCCCACATGTCGCTCGATCCGCGACGGAACGAACCAGAAGTGACCGACGAGCACCCCTACCTGGCCATGCTGCGCGGCGACCTCGGGGTCGCCCTGCGCATCTACGCGGCGGGCGGCTCGCTGCTGCTGGTGTTCCTCTGCGCGGTTGGGATCTTCTCGCTGGCGAGCTAGCCCCGTGCGCCGCGGCGTTGCGCGGCGTACGTATGCCAGATCGTCGCGTAGAGCTCATGCGCTGCGATGAAGTCGGATAGGTCCTCGAGGTGTGGGCCTCCGTAGGCCTGAAGGAGCTCTTCGACGAACCCCTCAGCTTGTCCACGTGCCCGAGCACTGGACACGAGCCCCGCAACGTCCCAAGCGACCGGCCCGCTGCAGACGTCCTCGAGGTCGTTCCACAGCAGCCCCTTGTCGGTGCGGAGCACGTTGCTGAGGCCGGTGTCGCCGTGGAGAGCCTGCACGGGTTGTGGGGAATCGAACACCCGCGGGGTCAGCCGGTGCAGGCTGGCGCGAAGCGATTCGATGTCGGTGGGCGAGAGCGACGGCGCCGGCTGCAGCTCGTCGAGCAGGAGCTCGAGGTCGCTGTCGGACTCCCAGGAGAGGCTCCAGCTCGCCCGCGAACTCCGCGAGCGCTGCGTGCAATCGGCGCAGCGACTGACCCAGCTCCGTTGGGTCGGGCGCAGTGCCGGAGGCGTCGTGCGGCACGTAGTCCCAGAGCGTCATCCAGAGCCCATCGCGCTGATGTGGCCCCGGCGGCAGCAGGCGAGTCGGGGCGACGGCCAAGCCACGTTCCCCAAGGAATGCCCCCACCGCAACCTCCCGTGTGAGCCAGGTCTCCAGGTCGTCGTGAAGGAGCGCTGTCGCCGTCATCACGCGGGCGACGACCGGCGTCGGCTTCAGGTGCACCAGCACGTTGCTGCCCCCGCCCAGTGCAACCGCGTCCTCGCTCGGCAGGTCGTACGCGTCAAGGACGGTGCGCGCGGCGCGCAACGCGCGAACTTCTAGTGCACCTACAGCCAGCCGCGCCGGCGGAAGTAGCCGACCATGCCGACCAGCACCGCGACCATCACGCCGATGATGATCCAGAAGGCGGTCGACGCTCGCCCTCGCCGGGCACGTCCACGTTCATGCCCCAGATGCTCGCGATCAGCGTCAGCGGGCAGGATCACCGACGCTGAAGGCGGTGAGCACGCGCAGCACGTCGTTCACCGGTGCGAGATCACCGACTCGTTCGTGTCCTCGAGCGCCTCCACGACCTCCTTGTAGTTCTCGAGCATGTCCCAGATGCGCTCGGAGGCGTCGACGATGTCGTCGAAGTAGATCTCCAGGTCCTCGGCCAGGTAGCGCTGCTTGGTGCGCTCGAGGTCGCGCAGCACGCGCGCGCTGCGGGCGGATGATCTTGCGGAAGTTGATGATCTCCTGCTTGGCGTTCGAGATGTCGCGCACGACCTCCTCGGCGCGCGCCCTCGAAGATCTCCTCCTCGAGCCGCTCGAGCTTGTTGCCCATCTTGCGCAGCATCGGGAAGCAGTAGTCGAAGGAGTCGTCGACGATCTTGTAGAGCAGGTAGCCCGCGCCCTTGGAGAACAGGCTCGTCGCGCACCTCCTCGGAGGAGCGGCAGCGCTCGAACAGGTACTCGACCGGCGGGATCGGCGGTTCGGGAGCGTGATCAGGAAGTCCGGCCCGATGAACATGTCGAGCTCGCCCGCGTTCAGGCGCCCGACCTTCTTGTCGAACACCGGGAAGTACAGGACGATGAACAGGTAGTCGCTCGTACTCGTCGATCTTCGGGCGCTGGTTGCGCGAGAGCCGACGTCCTCGTAGTCGAGCGGGTGGAACTCGAAGTGCTCCTCGAGCCAGGCGCGGTCGAGCGGGGCCCGGGCGCTCGATGTTGATCCAGCGCAGGCCGCCGTACTCGACGGACCTCGACGTTGGGCTCAGCGCTGGGCTGGAGTGAAGGCGCTCGACCCGCGCGCGGCGCGAGCGCCGAGACGTGGCTTCGGCAGGCTCGGCATCGGCGTCTAAGCGGGTCGTCGGCAGCGGGCACTCACAGAGGTGATTCTACTTCGCGCAGTGCTGGTATCCTGCCGCGCGCAGACATAGCCGTTGCATCGAGAGGGGTGGAGGGACATGGCCCTGTGAAACCCCGGCAACCACTCGCGCCGACCAGCAGATCGGCAGGGAAAGGTGCCAATTCCATCGGACTCGAAGCCGTGGTCCGGGAGATGTGGCAGGGGCGCCTGAACAGGCCTCCGTCACAGCAGCGGCGGAGGTTTTCTACATAGGAGGTCGGACGCCATGTCCGGTCCAGGCGCTTCAGTGCAAGGAATGTGCATCACCACGTACCCGCTCGACGCTCGCTACGTGTGCGAGCAGCTGCTTCGGGCCGCTCGAGGTCGCGTACGACCTCTCGGAGCTCGACGCCGAGGCCACCCGGCGCAAGATCCAGGCCGGCCCGCAGCTCGATCTGGCGCTACGCCGACTTCCTGCCGTTCGCGGTCAGCCGGCCAGCCCGGCCTCCCGGCGGGCTGACGCCGCTTCCAGCGCGCGCCGCGGCTGGCCGAGCGGCTCGGCCTCGGCGAGGTGTGCGTGAAGAACGACACCGCCAACCCCACGCACTCCTTCAAGGACCGCGTGGTGGCCGTGGCGCTCGCCAAGGCGCAGGAGCTCGGCTACGAGGTGGTGGCCTGCGCCTCCACCGGCAACCTGGCCAACGCGGTGGCGGCGCACGCCGCGGCCGCCGGCCTCGAGTCGTACGTGTTCATCCCGTCCGACCTGGAGGAGCAGAAGGTGCTCGCCACGGGCGTGTACGGCACGCAACCTCGTGGCGGTGCGCGGCACCTACGACGACGTGAACCGGCTCTGCACCGAGCTCTCCGCCGAGCGCGACTGGGCGTTCGTGAACGTGAACGTGCGGCCGTACTACGCGGAGGGGTCGAAGACGCTCGGCCTTCGAGATCGCCGAGCAGCTCGGCTTCGAGCTGCCCGACCGGGTCGTGGCGCCGATCGCCTCCGGCTCGCTGTTCACGAAGATCGCGCGCGGGTTCGAGGAGTGGCTCGAGGTCGGGCTTCCTCGACGGCTCGCTGCCGGCGTTCAACGGCGCCC
Source organism: uncultured Thermoleophilaceae bacterium (assembly GCA_963729205.1). Classification (GTDB taxonomy): domain Bacteria; phylum Actinomycetota; class Thermoleophilia; order Solirubrobacterales; family Thermoleophilaceae; genus JAICJR01. The sequence continues at coordinate 97,877 of CAVSNA010000030.1, read as the reverse complement.
AGGCGCGCCGGCTGCTCGCCCGGTGGCGCAGGCCTTCGAGGCGGGCCAGGACTTCTGCCGGCCGGTGAAGCCGCGCAGCATCGCCAAGTCGCTCGCGATCGGCAACCCGGCCGACGGCCCGTACGCGCTCGACCTGGCGCGCCGCTCCGGCGGCTCGATCGACTCCGTGACCGACGACGAGATCCGCGCGGGCATCCGCCTGCTCGCCGAGACCACCGGCATCTTCACCGAGACCGCCGGCGGCGTGACCACCGCGGTGCTGCGCAAGCTGGCCGAGCGGGGCGACATCGGCCCGGACGAGCGGGTGGTGCTCGTGATCACCGGCGACGGGCTGAAGACGCTCGACGCGGTGCGCGGCACCTTCGAGGCGTTCGAGATCGACCCGAGCGTCGAGGCGTTCGAGCGGACCTGCGAGCGGGGCGCCGTCGGCGTAGCGGCTGTCTAAGCTGACGCGCCCCGATGGCGGTGACGGTCAAGATCCCAACGCAGTTGCGCAGCGTCACGGGCGGCGACTCCGAGACGGCGTCGAGGACGTCGCGCACGGTCGGCGAGGTGCTCGACGGGCTCTACGACCGCTACGACGGCCTGCGCGAGCGGATCGCCGAGGACGGCGACCTGCGCCGCTTCGTGAACGTCTACGTGGGCGGCGAGGACATCCGCTTCCTGGACGGGCTCGACACCGCGGTCGAGGACGGCGACGAGGTCACGATCCTCCCGGCCGTCGCCGGCGGCTGACGGAGTACGGAAGTACGGAGTACGGAGCTGCTCCGTGACCGCGCTTCCTCAAGTCGCAATTCTGTGCGGCGGCCAGGGGCTGCGCATGCGCGAGGGCGGCGAGACGGTGCCGAAGCCGCTCGTGGAGATCGGCGGCCGCCCGGTGCTGTGGCACGTGATGTCGCTCTACGCCGCCCAGGGCTTCCAGCGCTTCCTGCTCCTCACCGGTAACGGGGCCGGGCAGGTGGAGCAGTTCGCGGCCGGGCTCGAGTGGGACGTGACCTGCCTCGACACCGGGGCCGACACGCCCACCGGCGGGCGCGTTCAGCGCGCCCGGGAGCTGCTCCAGGGCGGCACCTTCTGCCTGACCTACGCGGACGGCGTGGCCGACATCGACCTGCGGGCGCTGCTCGACTTCCACGCCGCGAGCGGCGGGGCGGCGACGATCACCGTGGTGCGTCCCTCCAACCCGTGGGGCGTCGCCCGGCTCGGCGAGGGCGGACCGGGTGGAGGGCTTCCAGGAGAAGCCGCGGCTCGAGAGCTGGGTGAACGGCGGCTTCATGGCGATGGAGCCGCGGGCGCTCGACTCGATCGGCCCCGACGACGTGCTGGAGCGCCGGCCGCTCGAGCAGCTGGCCGCGGCCGGGGAGCTGTACGCGTTCCGGCACGAGGGATTCTGGGACTGCATGGACACCTACAAGGACACCCTGCTGCTGAACGACCTCTGGGAGCGCGGCGAGGCGCCCTGGCGGCCGCTGGTCGAGACATGAGCGAGCGGGCGCGCTACCGGGGCCGCTCGGTGCTGGTGACCGGCGCCGAGGGCTTCATCGGCTCCTGGCTGGCCGAGCGGCTGCTGCGGGAGGGGGCCAGGGTGGTGGCGCTGCGGCGCGACGTGCCGTCGCTGTCGCACTTCCGGCTGGCCGGGCTCGAGGAGCGCTGCGAGATCGTGCAGGCCGAGCTGGTCGACTACGAGTCGCTGCTGCGGATCGTCAACGAGCACGACGTGCGCGAGGTGTTCCACCTCGCGGCCCAGACGATCGTCGGCACCGCCAACCGCTCGCCGCTGTCCACCTTCGAGACGAACATCCGCGGCACCTACAACCTGCTCGAGGCCTGCCGGGCCACGGGCGAGGTGGGGGACCCGGTCGAGCGGATCGTGGTGGCCTCCTCCGACAAGGCCTACGGCGATCACGACGAGCTTCCCTACCGCGAGGACTTCGCGCTGCAGCCGCGCTACCCGTACGACGTCTCGAAGGCGGCGGCGGACTTCATCGCGCGCACCTACGCCACCCACTTCGGCCTGCCCGTGGCGGTCACCCGGCTGGCGAACGTCTACGGCGGCGGCGACTTCAACCTCTCGCGCGTGGTGCCGGACACGGTCCACGCCCTGCTGCGCGGGGAGCGCCCCGTGATCCGCTCGGACGGCACGCCGCAGCGCGACTTCCTGTACGTGGAGGACGCGGTGGAGGTGTACCTGACCGTGGCGGACTCGCTCGAGCGGCCGGAGCTGCACGGGCGGGCGTGGAACGCCGGCAACGGCCAGCCGGTGTCGGTGCTCGAGCTGGTGCGGCGGCTGATCGCGGCCTCGGGGCGTGAGCTCGAGCCGGAGATCCGCGGCGAGGGCAAGCAGGCCGGCGAGATCGATCGGCAGTGGCTCGACTCGTCCGCGATTCGCGACGAGCTCGGCTGGGAGCCGCGCTGGGAGCTCGATCGCGGCCTGGCCGAGACCTACGCCTGGTACGAGCGGCACGTGACGATCTAGCCGCGGGCGGGCGCGCGCGCCGCTCGCGAATGGGGTCCTCCCCGCAGCCGAATACATGGCGCCCCGGATGGGCGCGCGGCCGCGCAGCCGCGAGTCTCCGCACATGATCGAGAGCGAGGAGGCACTCGACCATCCGCCCTTTCGACCTGCGCGCGGTGCGCCGCGCCCACGGTCCCTACGCCGTCGCCGGCGCCGTCCGCGTGCTCGTGGTGGACGATCACCTCGCGGTCCGCCTGGGGCTTGCCGGCCTGCTCGATGAGGAGGACGGCATCGAGCTGGTGGGCCTCTCCGCGGGAGCGCGGGATGGGCTGAGAGACGCCGCGCGAACGGCCCCCGACGTGGCCGTGGTGGACTACCAGCTCGGCGACGGAGAGGCTGACGGGCTCGCGCTGTGCCGCGAGCTGCGGCAGCTCCCTCGCCCGCCCAGCGTCCTCATCTACTCCGCGTATGCGGACTCGTCCCTGGCCGTCATGGCCCTGGTTGCCGGCGCCGACGGCGTGATGAGCAAGGGCTCGCTCGGCACCGAGGTGAGCTGGGCGATCCGTGCCCTCGCACACGGACGCCGTGTCCTCCCTCGGATCGCGCCGTCCGTCGCCGGCTCCCTGAGGGAGCGGCTGGCCCCGCTCGATCAGGCAATCCTCGGAATGCTCCTGGAGGACATCGACGAGGATGAGATCTCACGCCTGCTCGGGCTGGGGCCGGCGGCGCTCGACTCGCGCCGCCGCGGGATGCTGGCCACCCTCGGCTCGATCACAGACCTTCGCGCGAGCCCCGTCGCGCGATGAAGGGCCCCGACACGGCATCCCAAGCGCCGCGGCGCGAGCCAACCGTACGCAAGGCGGCGATCTGGTCGCTGGCTTGGCTCGGTGCCGCGGCGCTCGTCGGGGCCATCATCTGGCTCGCGCGAGGCTCGGCCGACGCCGGCTCCTACGCCGGCGCGTACCTGATCGAGCGCGCGCTGTCGCTGGACAACGTGGTGGTGTTCCTGATGCTGTTCGCCGCCTTCGGCGTGCGCGGGCCCGAGCGCGCGCGGCTGTTGTGGTGGGGCATCGCGGCCGCGATCGTGATGCGGGCCCTGGCGATCCTCGGCGGGGTGGCGCTGGTCGAGCGCTTCGAGCCGCTGCTGTACCTGCTCGGGGTGCTCCTGCTGGTGCTCGCCTACCGGATGCTGAAGGGCGGCACGCACGAGGTGGATCCCGACCGCTCGCTGGCCGTCCGGGCCGTGCGGCGCGTGGTGCCCGTGGCCACCGACGCGCCGCGGGGCGTGTTCATGCTCCGGCGCGCGGGCCGCCTGCACGCCACGCCGCTGCTGCTGTGCCTGGCGGCGGTCGTGCTCGCCGACCTCGCCTTCGCCCTCGACTCGGTGCCGGCGGCCCTGGCCGTGACCCGCGACCCGCTGCTGATCTGGCTGGCGAACGCGATGGCGCTGCTCGGCCTGCGCCCGCTGTTCGTGCTCGCGGACGGCCTCCTCGGCCGCCTGCGCTACCTCGAGGAGACGCTGGCCGCGCTGCTCGCGCTCGTGGCCGTGAAGCTGCTGACGGAGGACCTCATCCACATCGGCCCGGCCGTGAGCGTGGCCGCCGTGGTGGCGGTGCTGCTGGTGGGCACCGCGGTGTCGCTGGCGGCGGAGCGCCAGGGCCCGCCGCTCGGGCCGCGCATCCGGGCGTTCGTGGACGAGCTGGAGGATCGCCGGGCGCGCCACAGGGAGCGCTCGCGCCTGCTGCGCGCGGGCTACGGCGCGCTGGCGGTGGGAGTGCTGTGCGCGGGGCTGGCGATGCTCGTCCTGCCCGGCCCCGGCATGCTGCTGATTCTTCTGGGCGTGGCCATGCTCGCGCTCGAGTTCGTCTGGGCCGAGCGCCTCGTCGCGCGCCTGGTGCACCACGGCGAGGCCGCGGCGGGCAAGGCCCGATCGGTGCGCGAGCGGCCGCGGGCCGTGGCGCTCGCCGCGCTTGTGGCCGGGGTGGTCACGGCGCTGCTCGTGGTGGCGGCGTCGCTGGCGGGTGCGTCATGAGCCCCTACAGGCTGCTCGTGGTGGACGACCACGCTGCCGTGCGCGGCGGCCTCAGCGCGCTGCTGGCCGGCGAGCCGGACCTCGAGCCGGTGGGATCCGCCGCGGGCGCGAGGGAGGCCCTCGAGCTGGCGCGCCGGCTCCACCCGCACGTGGCGATCGTCGACTTCCAGCTGGGCGACCGGGACGGGCTGACCCTCTGCCGCCAGCTCAAGCAGCTCGTCGCACCGACCCGCGTGTTGCTCTACTCCGCCTACGCGGACGGGCCGCTGGCGCTCGCCGCGGTGATCGCGGGCGCCGACGGCGTGGTGCACAAGGCGGCGCTCGCCGAGCACCTCTGTCGAGGCGATCCGGGTGGTGGCGGCCGGAGGCTCGGCCGTGCCGGCGATCAGCCCCGCGTCCCACGCGATGGTGGCGGAGTGCCTGGAGCCCGAGGATCTGCCGATTCTCGCCATGCTCGTGGCGGGCACCGATCCCGCCGAGATCGCCGACGTGCTGGGCGTTCCGCCCGATTGGCTGGACGCCAGGCGCTGGGCGATGGTCGAGCGGCTGCGCCGCGTCTCGGGACGGCGCGAGGCCGCGGCCACGGCTCGTGGCGGCCTGCCTGCTTAGCTGAGGGTGACCATGAGCATCCGCAGCGGCGCGACGAGGCGCTACACGCCCCTCTTCCAGCGGGTTGCCGCCACCAACGCGATCGTGCTCGTGAGCGCCTGCGTGGTCACGATCCTCGTGGTCTCGCCGCACAAGCTGAGCTCGTTCGCGGCCGACGAGGCGGTGGTGCTGCTCGCCGCGCTGATCGTGGTGGTGGCGATCAACCTCTACCTGCTGCGCCGCGCGCTCGCGCCCGCTGGAGGCGCTCACGGCGGTGGCGCGGAAGGTGGATCTGACGAGGCCCGGGCAGCGCGTGCCGGTGAGCGACTACGAGTCGGAGGCCAGCGAGCTGGCCGAGACGTTCAACGAGATGCTGGAGCGCCTGGAGAGCGAGCGGCGGGACTCCACGCGCCGGGTGCTCGCCGCTCAGGAGTCGGAGCGGCTGCGCATCGCCCGCGAGCTGCACGACGAGGTGGGGCAGACCCTCACGGCCGTGCTGCTCCAACTCGGGCGCACCGCGAAGCACGCCGGGCCCGAGCTGGCGAAGGAGCTGGCCGAGGCCCAGGAGACGGCGCGCGAGACGCTGGAGGAGGTGCGGCGCATCTCGCTCGAGCTGCGGCCGGAGGCGCTCGACGACCTCGGCCTGGGCAGCGCGCTGGTGGCGCTGAGCGAGCGCTTCTCCCAGAGCACGGGCCTGGCGGTCACGCGCCGCCTCGACCGCGATCTGCCCGCGCTCGGCGAGGAGGCCGAGCTGGTGATCTACCGCGTGGCCCAGGAGGCGCTGACGAACGTGGCGAGGCACTCCGGCAGCGAGGCGGTGGAGCTGGCCCTGAGCGTGGACGACGGCGCGGTGATCCTGCAGGTGCTGGACGAGGGCCGCGGGATCCACGCCGAGGACGGCGGAGGCCTGCGCGGCATGCGCGAGCGGGCGGTGCTGGTGGGCGCCGAGCTGAGCGTGCGCGCCCGCTCGCGAGGGCGGCACCGAGGTGAGGCTCGAGGTGCCGCTGGCGGGGGTGCCGGCATGACGCCGCTGAAGACGCGCATCCTGCTGGCCGACGACCACGCGGTGGTCCGGCGCGGCCTGCGCCTGGTGCTCGAGTCGGAGCCCGACCTGGAGGTGGTGGCCGAGGTGGGCGACGGCGCCGAGGCCGTGGAGCGCGCGCTGAGCGACGACGTGGACCTGGCCATCCTCGACGTGACGATGCCGCGGATGACGGGGCTGCACGCCGCGGCCGAGCTGGGCCGCCGGCGGCCCGAGCTGCGGGTGCTGATCCTCTCGATGCACGACAACGAGCAGTACCTGTTCGAGGCGCTCAAGGCGGGCGCGTCCGGATACGTCCTGAAGTCGGTGGCGGACCGCGATCTGGTGGAGGCCTGCCGCGCGACCATGCGCGGCGAGCCGTTCCTCTACCCGGGTGCGATCACCGCGCTGATCCGCGACCACCTGGAGCGCGCGCGGGCCGGCGACACGGTGGGCGACCCGCTGAGCCCGCGCGAGACCGAGATCGTGAAGCTGATCGCGGAGGGCCACACCAGCCGCGAGATCGCCGAGACGCTGGTGCTGAGCGAGAAGACCGTGGAGCGGCACCGCACGAACATCCTCGAGAAGCTGGGCATGCGCGACCGCGTGGAGCTCACGCGCTACGCGATCCGGCGCGGGCTGATCGAGCCCTAGCCGGCGCAGGCGGTCTTCTCGCCGGCCCTGGCGTGCGCGAGCTGGGTCCGCGCGCGGCTCAGACGCCGGCGCGTCGCGCTGCTTGGCGCGGGCGCCGTGGGCGTGGCGGAGAGCGCGGCGGTCGCTCGTGACGCGCTTCGAGCTCGTGGAGACGCGCCTGGCGGCCGTGGTGCAGCGCTTCGTCAGCGCGATCTGGGTGGAGGAGTCGAAGGCGAACATGCGGTTGTCGCCCTCCTCCTCGAGGAACGCGCAGGCGGTGAGCGTGCCCAGGCTCGGCAGCGTCAGCGTGCGGGCGAAGCGCCGGTCGTACGCCTTCCCGGTGGCCGGGGCGGGCTGCAGCTCCGCATCGATCACGGTGGTGCCCGGCGTGGTGTCGAACGTGCCGCCGCATTCGCTGGCCAGCCGCACCCGGATCCGCAGCGGAGCCGTGCGGATGTCGAGGGCGCCGGCGTCCGCCGCCACCTCGGTGGTCAGCCGGAAGGGGACGCCGACGGCGGCGACGGAGGGCCCGTCCACCGTGAGCGTGACCGGCTCGTCCGACGCGTGGGCCGTCTGGCTGAGGGCCAGCAGCAGCACGGCCGCGACGCCCGCGCGGCGCAGCACTAGCGCAACCTCGAGGTGATTTCCGACGGCTGGCGGAAGGTGGTGGCCGCGGTGGCGGGCCGGTACCTGAAGCCGAGCCGGTCGAGGTAGCCGCTGGTGCGCATCTCCGTGAGGGCGTGGGGCTGGGCGCGCGCGAGGGTCACCGGCGGCACCTGCACCTGAGGCGCTCCGCCGGGGTTGGGCAGCGCGAGGCCGGGCACGGCGCAGGCGTGGGACATCACGTGGGCCGGGGTGGGCAGGTGCGGCGGGTCGAGCCGCGGCTTCGACTCGAAGTCGAACGAGCGCGCGATGTTGCGCGCGTACTTGTCGCGCCGAGTCAGCGGGGCGAGCCCGTAGCGGTACTCGATCATCTTGAGGATCGACTCGAAGCCGTAGATCGTGTGGTCCACGTGCCCGCGCCGCGCCCACGGCGAGACCGCGACCGCGGGGATGCGGAAGCCCATCTGCCCGAAGTCCTTCGTGAGGTCCGAGCTCGAGCGGTCGTCCGGCACGCGTGGCGGCCGCACGTGGTCGAAGAAGCCGCCCCACTCGTCGTAGACGATGAACAGCGCGCCGGTCTTCCACTGCGGCGACTCCATGAACGCGTGCACCACGTCGGCCATGAACGCCTGGCCGGTGCGGACGTCGCCGTGCGGGTGCTCGTCGCCGGAGGTGCCGCTGTCCTCGTCCTCGAACGAGGGGTCCACGAACGAGAGCGCGGGCAGCTTGCCCTCCTTGCAGCGCTGGTAGTACTCCTGCACGTGGCCCGCGCGCGCCACGCCCGGCGCGCCCCACAGCGCCGCCACCGGCAGGTCGGTGAAGAAGTAGCGGTTCGACACGCCCTTCTTGCTCAGCGCGTTGAAGATCGTCGTGTCCGGGAAGCCGGTCTTCGGCAGCGTGTTGTCGGTCATCCCGTAGGACTGAGCCGGCGTGCATGTACTCGCGGTTCGGGTAGGTCGACGCCAGCAGCGAGCAGAAGAAGCGGTCGTAGGCGGTGAACGCCCGGGCGGCGCTGGGGATGAAGGGCAGGTCCGGCTCGGTGTAGTAGCCGATCGAGAAGACGTCGCTCTGGGCCTTGAGGAAGCCGTCCATCCTGCCGCCGTCCATCTCGGTGCGGCCGCCCTCCCAGGAGTGGTCGGGGTCGAGGAACGCGCAGCCCTGGAAGTCCGGGGTGAGGCGGTGGGTGGGGTGCTGGGTGCCCGAGGCGTCGGTGAACGTCAGGCCCGCCTGGCGGCCGTCGGCCCCCGGCAGCCAGCCCAGGTAGTGGTCGAACGAGCGGTTCTCCATCATCAGCACCACGAAGGTGTCGATCGGCATGTTGCGCGGGCTGGGCAGCGGTACGCGCCGCTGCGCCGCGGCGGCCTGCCCGATCAGGGTGTCCGGGTCGAGCAGCAGCCCCATCCCGGCGCCGAGCCCGCCCAGCACGGCGATCCGGCCCAGGAAGTCGCGCCGGCGCAGGTACTCGTCCGGCTCCTCGAACGCGAGCCGCTCGGCCTCATTCGGATCCCGCAGATCCCCCACTGCGCGGGCAGATTAGCGAGACAGACCGCCGACTTGTGTCGGTTCCGTTAACCGCTCAGTCGGCGATGAAGTAGAACGGGTTGGGCAGCTTGAAGGCGCGGTCCGCGTGGCCGCCGTCGAGGTCCGACTCCTGGTCCCCGAGGTTCACCACGATGTCGTACCCCTTCTTCTCCAGCTGCGCGCGGGTGGAGGACTTGAACGCCTCGACGCCGTCGCCATCCGGCTTGAAGAAGATCCCGTTCCAGCTCTTGTCGTAGCCGACCGAGCGCAGGTTGGTCTCGGTGATCGACTGGATCGCCGACGGGCGCCCGGTGACGAAGAAGACGGCGACGTTGTGGCTGCGGGCGTCGCGGTAGAGCGAGAGCGTCGGGGCGATCGCGGTGCCCGTGCCGGTCAGCGCCGGCGCCGTGGTGCCCGAGGCTGCGAAGTTGCTGGCCACGAGCCCCGTGTAGTTCGACAGCGAGGTCTCGTCGATGTCCAGCACGATCGCGGGCTTGCCCTTGTGCGCCGGGCAGCTCTTCACCCGCTTGTAGAGGCCGCCGCGCGCGCGGCGGAACTTCACCGTGCAGTCCGATGTGGCGCCCCGCTTCGACAGGCGTGAGTCGAGGTAGGCCTGCGCGGCCCCTCCGACGGCGGCAAGGTCTCGCTCGTACAGGCCCGAGTCGTGGTAGCTGCGCAGTGGCGCGGACAGGTCGCCGGCGCCCACGGTGCCCCTCGCGCCGATCTCCGGCAGGCCCACCGCGGTGGGGCGCACGCCGGTGGACGGTCCCACCCGCGCCGTCGTAGGTGACGGGACGGCTGCCCGCGCCCGCTCCGAGGGCGATCGCCCCGGCGCCGGCGACAACTATCACCGCGGCTGTGGCCAGCACCGTCCTCGACCGCAACCTGGGCGCGCGCATGCGTGAACGGTAATACAGGCGCTGCCGGGCCGCGCGTGGGCACGGGAATCCCCGCCGGAACCCGCGCATTTGCTCTACCCCACCGGTGGGAGTGCCCCAGGAGGGGAACCCCTCACCCGAAGCCTCGAGTCGGGAGCTCGAGGCCAATGCCGGTGGGGGTGCCAGATGACAGTTGAGGTAAGCCGGCACACGCCGGCGGCGGTAGGCAGGCACGCGTCGCTCGACGGCAGGCTGAACGGGCTCGCGGCGCGCATCCACTCCGGCCTGGACGCCACCTCCGTGGCGATCCTGCTCGTGGACGTGGACGCCGGCAAGACGCGGCTGATCGCCCAGGCGGGACTTGGCAAGGGAGCCGTCGGCCGTCAGTACCCGCTCGAGGGCGGGGTGTCGGGACGCGCGATCGCGACCGGCGACGCCGGTGGTGACCGACCACGAGGACGCCGATCTCGTGGTGGAGCACGCGCCACGCGACCAGCTGCGCGCCGCCGCGGTGCCGATCCGCTCCGGCGAGGCGATCGACGGCGCGATCTGCGTGGTGCTGGGCGATCCAGAGCGCGAGTTCGAGGAGCGCGACCTGGCCCTGCTCGAGTGCGCGGCCGAGGCGGCCGGCACGAGCCTCGACCAGGAGGCCGCCGACCGCCGCGCCGCAGGCGCCGCGGAGGCGACCGTGACCGTGCTCAGCGAGTTGGCGGAGCTGCGCGACGGCTACGTGGCCGCGGACGCCAAGGAGGTGGCTCGCCTCGCCACCGCGATCGGCGAGCGGCTGGGCATCTCGGACGCGCTGCTGGACGAGCTGTCCTTCGCCGCGCGGGTGCACGACATCGGCAAGATCGGCGTGCCCGACAACATCCTTCACAAGGGCGGCACGCTCGACGACGAGGAGCGCACCGTGATGCAGCGCCACGCACTCTGGGGTGCTCAGACCCTGGCCCGGCTCCCGGGCCTCGAGCGGGTGGCCGCGATCGTGCGCTCGCACCACGAGCGTTGGGACGGCCTCGGCTACCCCGTCGGCGCGAGCGGCGAGGAGATCCCGCTCGAGAGCCGGATCATCGCGGTCTGCGACGCCTACCGGGCGATGACCAGCGACCGGCCCTACCGGCACGCCCTCCCTCAGGGGCGCGCGCTCGCCCTGATCCAGTCCGGCTCGGGCACGCTGTTCGATCCCGGAGTGGTGGACTGCCTGGTGGACGTGCTCGGCGCGGAAGGGGTCACCGCCGTGCGCGGCGCGCGCGACGGCGCGACGCTGGCGAGGATCGGCGCGGATCAGACGTCCAAGGGGGTCAGCAAGCTGTGGGCCGCCCTCGGGCGGCTCGATTCGCTGCCGGTGCTCGCCGAGTCGCGCCAGCGCGTGCTCGAGCTCCTGCGCGAGCCCACGCCCGCCAGCGGCAGGATCGTGGAGGTGGCGGAGGCCGACGTGGCGCTCACCGCCGCCGTGCTGCGCATGGCGAACGCGTCTGCGGGCGACTCCAAGGGGCGGATCGGCAGTGTGCCCCAGGCGGTGGCCGCGCTCGGCCCCGAGGGCGTGCACATCCTGATCTCGGGCATGGGGGTGACCGACTTCTTCGAGCGCCGTGCCGGCTGGAAGATCCCGCCGAACCGCTTCCGGCTGCACGCTCTCTCGGTGCGCGACAGCGTGCTCGCGCTCGAGCGCGCCACCGGCTTCGGTCAGCGCGACGAGCTGGTGGCCGCGGCGATGGTGCACGACATCGGCAAGCTCGTGCTCGCCGACGCGCACGACGGCTACCCCGAGCGCTACCACGCCGGGGTCGACGCGCCCGATGAGCGCGTGCGCATCGAGCGCAGGGCGCTGGGCCTGGATCACGCGGCGGTGGGCGCGATCGCGCTGCGCCGCTGGGGCGCGCCGGAGACGGTGGCGCGGGCGGTGGAGGCCCATCACATGCCGGAGGCCGAGGGCATGGCTGCACTGCTGCGCCTGGCCGACCTGCTCGCCCACTTCGCCCACGGCGCGGGCATCACGCCGCGCACGCTGGTGGACGCAGCCAAGGCGGTCGACCTCGACGAGGTGACGCTGCGATCGCTCATGTACGAGCTGTCCGCTGGGGGCGGCGACAAGGACCGGCGCAGCGTCGATCCCTCGCCCCTGACGCACCAGGAGACGCTCGCTCTTCGCGGTTTGGCCCAGGGGCAGATGTACAAGGAGATCGCCGAGGCGATGGGGCTTTCGACCAGCACCGTCCGCTCGCACCTGCACAAGGCCTACGGCAAGCTCGGCGTGCCCGACCGCGCGCAGGCCGTGCTGGTGGCCACCGACCGCGGCTGGATCTAGCGGCCGCAAATCAAGGCCGGGCGAAGCGCGGCCGATGCTCCTAGGAGGCATGCCAAGGATGGCGAGCAAATCTCGCGTGGCGCTGCTCGCCGCGCTCGCCCTGGCGCTTCCCGCCACGGCGTTCGCCGACCCCGGCCCGAGCGCTCAGACGCTCGAGAACCAGGGCGTGACGGAGCTGATCGTGAAGCGCGACGAGGGCCTGCCGGCATCCGAGCGCTCCGACATCCGCGCCGACGCCGGCGGCCAGCTCGTGAACATGACGCGGCTGCCTGACACCGAGGTCCTGCGCGTGCCGGACGGCAGGCTGGTGGAGGCGCTCGACGAGCTGAACGCGGACCCGCGGGTGGTCTGGGCCGAGCCGAACGCGCCGGTGCACGCCTTCGCCGCCGATCCGCTGCTGTCATCGCAGTGGTCGCTCGACGCGCCGACGCTTGCCACGGGCGGGATCGACGCGCTGGACGCGTGGCCCGAGAGCACCGGAGCGGGGGAGACCGTGGGCATCGCCGACACCGGCGTGAACCTGAGCTCCCCGGAGCTCGCTCCGCAGCTGTCCACGAGCCCCGCGGGCTGGGACTTCGTGAGCGGCGACAACACCCCCGAGGACCAGAACGGGCACGGCAGCCACGTCTCCGGGATCGTCGCCGCGGTGAAGGACAACGGCCAGGGGATCGCGGGCATCGCGCCCAGCGCGAAGCTGCTCGAGGTGCGGGTGCTCGACGCGAGCGGCTCCGGCACCGAGGCGCAGGTGGCGGACGGCTTCGACTACGCCGGCGACCAGGGCGTCCCGATCGTCAACGCCAGCCTGGGGAGCCCCGGCTTCTCCCAGGCCATCAGCGACGCGATCTCCTCCCATCCGAACACGCTCTACGTGGTGGCTGCCGGCAACGGCGGCAACGATCACCTGGGCGACGACAACGACACGACGCCCACCTATCCCTGCGTCTTGCCGCTGGCCAACGTGCTCTGCGTGGGCGCCAGCGACGAGGTCGACCAGCGGGCCCTGTTCTCGAACTACGGCCACCAGTCGGTGGACCTGTTCGCCCCGGGCGTGACGATCGTCTCCACCTGGAACGACTCGACCTACCGCATCGCAGATGGCACGTCGATGGCGAGCCCGGAGGTGGCGGCCACCGCGGCGCTGGTGCTGTCGGCGAACCCGAGCCTGACCACGGCCCAGCTCAAGCAGGTGCTGATCGCGAGCACCGACCATCTTCCCTGGGCCGCCGCGATGTCGGTGAGCGGTGGACGGTTGAACGCGCTCTCTGCCGTGACGAGCGGCGCCCCCAACGGCGACATCGACGCGGACGGCGTGCCCAACTCGAGCGACGACTGCCTGACGGTGAAGAACCCGAGCCAGTCGGACGTGGACCACGACGGCATCGGCGACGCCTGCGACCCGGACCAGCTCGACGGCGATGGCGACGGGGTGGCGAACTCCCACGACAACTGCCCCAGCGTGGCGAACCCGACGCAGGCCGACGGCGATCACGATGGCATCGGCGACGCCTGCGACAGCGACAGGGACGGCGACGGCGATCCCCGACCTCTACGACAACTGCCCCGGCGTGGCGAACAAGGACCAGAAGGACACCGATCGCGACGGCACGGGCGACGCCTGCGAGGCGGCGAAGGGCGTGAGCGCCGCGGGCAGGCTGAGGCTGACCAGGCTGAAGCTGTGGGCGAAGTCGCCGCGCGCCTGCCTGCGCAGCTGCCACAAGCTGAAGATCACGCTCTCGGCCTCTCGCAAGGCGCGCGTGAAGCTCGTGCTGGCGACCAAGCGCTGCAAGGGGAAGAGCTGCCGCTGGGCGACGCTGAAGCAGGTCAGCTTCGTCGCGAAGCCCGGCTCCAACACCTACTCGCTGCGCCTGTCCAAGCTCCTCCGCGGCCAGGCCAGGCTCACCGCGGGGCCAGCGGGCGCGAGCTCCACGCGGGTCTCGTTCAGGGTCCGCTGACCGGCTGGCCGCTCGCCCGCTGGGCAGCGGCAGGTCGAGCCTCGGCGCCGTTGTCCCCGCGTGCCTTCCACTGGACGTGAGCGAGCTCGTCCGGCGGGGAGCCGTGCAGCACCCAGGTGCGATCGGTGCGGCGGCTGATCAGGCCGCTCTCCTCGATCCGGTGCAGGGCGGTGGTGACCGACGCGCGCTGGCAGCCCACGAGCTGACCCAGCATCTGGTGTGAGAGGCGCAGCCGCAGCGCCACGCCCGCGGGCGTGACCCGGCCCCAGCGCTCGGCGAGGAACCAGAACAGGATCAGCAGGCGGGTCTCCACCGGCGAGAGCTGGAGCAGGGCCGCGTGGATCGAGACGCGCAGCGTGCGGCCGAGCGCCCGCTCGAGCAGGACGCGCATGACCTGCGGCCACTGGCCCAGCGCGCGCGAGAAGTCCTCGTCGAGCACGGCGAACCGGGCCGGCTCGAGCACGTGCCAGAGCACGTGGTAGCGGACGAGCGTCTCGTCGCGCACGGCCGCGAAGGGATGGATCACGTCGCCGGGGCCGAGCAGCTCGGTGCAGGTGGTGCCGGCCAGCACCACGTCGCGGGCGAGCAGGCCCTCGAGCATCAGGAAGCCGAGGTGGCGAGCGTCCATCTCCTCCGGGGCCTCCCACACGCCCCGGTCGAGCCAGCGGACGGGGGCGACCAGCGCCGCGCGCGCCTGCCGGATCTCGCTCGACGGGCACCCGCCGGCCGAGCTCGGTGTCGACCTCGAGGATCCTTACCGACGGTAACTGCGCTGTGGCCAAACGTGTCCTCCTCCTCGGTCGCAGCGTTACCACGAACAGGGGAGGTTGAAACCCGACGTTGGAAATCAACCCCGGCGCTCGTAGCGGCACTCCGGACGGGCGTAAGGTCGCCGCCGCAGACCTCTGTTGTCCTGCATTCAGGGAGGAACCATGTGTCTGGCTATTCCCGGTCAGATCATCGAGTTCGTCGACGAGCCCAACCGGCTGGCCCAGGTGGACGTGGCGGGCGTGCGCCGGACGATCAACGTCGGCCTCCTGGATGCGGAGGGCGACGGGGCGGCGCCCGGCGACTGGGTGCTCATACACGTGGGCTTCGCGATCTCCAAGGTCGACGAGGAGGAGGCGAGGGCCACCCGCGAGCAGCTCGAGCGCATGGGCGCCGACTACGAGCAGGAGCTCGAGGAGCTGAAGGCGAGCGCGATCGAATGACGCTCGACTGCCACTCCGATCACTGCATCACCTGCAGCGACGAGGGCATCCCGATGGAGGTGCTGCGGCTGGACGGCGCGCGCGGGCTGGCGCTGTGCGTGGCGGAGGACGGCACGAAGAGCTCGGTGGAGGTGGCGCTGGTGGCGCCGGTGGAGCCCGGCGACTCGGCTGCTCGTGCACGCGGGCGTCGCGCTTGGTGCGCCTATGAGGTTCGTGGACGAGTTCCGGGACCCGGAGCTCGGCCGCGCCCTGGCCGGCGAGATCCTCGCCGCGGTGGAGCCCGGCCGCCACTACAAGGTGATGGAGGTCTGCGGCGGGCACACGCACTCGATCTACAAGTACGGGGTCGACGACCTGCTGCCCGCGAACGTGGAGCTGGTCCACGGGCCCGGCTGCCCGGTCTGCGTGATCCCGATGGGGCGGGTGGACGACGGCATCGCGATCGCCCACGAGCCGGGCGTGATCTTCACCTGCTTCGGCGACATGATGCGCGTCCCCGGATCGCGCGGCAGCCTGCTGGAGGCGAAGGCGCAGGGCGCCGACATCCGCATGGTCTACTCGCCGCTCGACGCGCTGCGGATCGCGAAGGAGAACCCGGACAGCGAGGTCGTGTTCTTCGCGATCGGCTTCGAGACCACCGCGCCGTCCACGGCGCTGACGCTGAAGCGCGCGAAGGCCGAGGGCGTGAGGAACTTCTCCTGCATGTGCAACCACGTGACGATCGTGCCGCCGCTGCGCGCGCTGCTCGACTCGCCGGACCTGCGCCTCGACGGCTTCGTCGGGCCCGGGTCACGTCGCCCACCGTGGTGGGCGCGCGCCCGTTCGAGTTCATCCCCGCCGACTACGGCAAGCCGATCGTGGTGGCCGGCTTCGAGCCGCTGGACATCCTCCACGCGATCCGGATGATCCTGGCGCAGCTCGCCGAGGGCCGCTGCGAGGTGGAGAACCAGTACAGCCGCGTGGTGCCGTAGGAGGGCAACCTGCGCGCGCTCGAGGTGATGGCCGAGGTGTTCGAGCTGCGGCCGCACTTCGAGTGGCGCGGCCTGGGCTTCATCTCGCAGAGCGGGCTGAAGCTCTCGGAGGCCTACGCCGACCTCGACGCCGAGCTGCGCTTCAGCGTGCCCGGCGTGCGCGTGGCCGACCCGAAGGCGTGCCAGTGCGGCGAGGTGCTGAAGGGCGTGATCAAGCCGTGGGAGTGCAAGGTGTTCGGCACCGCCTGCACGCCCGAGCGCCCGATCGGCACCTGCATGGTCTCCTCGGAGGGCGCCTGCGCCGCCTACTACAACTACGGCCGCTTCGCGCGGGAGCGGGAGGTGGTGTGAGCGTGGCCGACGCCGCCGTCCCGACCGCGAGGAGCGGATCCTCGGGATCATCGAGACCGCCCGCGGCAAGCGGGCCAAGTTCCGCGACGAGCACGTCACGATGGCCCACGGGGCCGGCGGCAAGGCCACGCAGGGCATGATCGAGGGCCTGTTCGTGCCCGCGTTCGCGTCGCCCGGCCTCGACTCGATGGGCGACGCCGGCCTGTTCGCCGTGGACGGCGCTGGAGCTGGCGCTGACCACCGACTCGTTCGTGGTGAAGCCGATCGTCTTCCCCGGCGGCTCGATCGGCGACCTCGCCGTGAACGGCACGGTGAACGACCTCGCCGTGGCCGGCGCGCGCCCGCTGGCGCTGAGCCTGTCGCTGATCCTGGAGGAGGGGCTGGCGGCGGAGGACCTGCGCCGCGAGGTGGCGGCGATCGCCGCCGCCGCCGCGGCGGCGGGCGTCCAGATCATCGCCGGCGACACGAAGGTGGTGGAGCGCGGCCACGCCGACTCGATGTACATCTGCACCACCGGCGTGGGCCGGCGCGACCCGCGCGCCAGCCTGTCGCCGGACGCGCTGCGCCCGGGGGATCGCGTGCTGCTGTCCGGCTCGATCGGCGAGCACGGCACGGCGATCATGCTCGCGCGCGGCGAGTTCGAGCTGGATGCCGCGATCGAGTCCGACACGCGCTCGCTCTGGCCGGCGGCGGACGCGCTGCTCGAGGCGGCGGGCCCGTCGCTTCACTGCATGCGCGACGCCACCCGCGGCGGCGTGGCCTCGGTGCTGAACGAGCTGGCGCGGGCCTCGGGCGTGGCGATGATCGTGCGCGAGTCCGCGGTGCCGGTGCACCCGGCCGTGGCCGGGGCGTCGGAGATCCTCGGGATCGACCCGATGTACGTGGCGAACGAGGGCAAGCTGGTGGCCTTCGTGGCCCCGGACGAGGCCGACGCGGCGCTGGCCGCGCTGCGCTCGGTGCCGGGCTGCGAGGACGCGGCCGAGATCGGTGAGGTGCGGACGGAGCCGCCCGGGATGGTGCTGGTGGAGACGAGCTTCGGCGGCAAGCGGGTGATGGACCAGCTGGTTGGCGATCCGCTGCCGCGGATCTGTTGAGCGAGGAAGGAGCAGCGCGGATGACGACCGACGCGTACGCACGCACACAAGAGCACCGAGGCGGTCACCGCCCACGTGCTGTGGATGACCACGGGTCTGAGCTGCGAGGGCGACTCGGTCGCGATGACGTCCGCGACCAACCCCAGCCTCGAGGACATCATCACCCAGGCGCATCCCCGGGATGCCCAAGGTGGTGGTGCACAACCAGGTCATCGCCTACGAGGTCGGCGACGAGTACATCCAGGCCTGGTACGACGCCGAGGAGGGCAAGCTCGACCCGTTCGTGCTGGTGATCGAGGGCTCGCTCGGCAACGAGAAGATCAACGGCGAGGGCCACTGGACCGGCTTCGGCGTGAACCCCGACGACGGCCAGCCGATCACCACCAACGAGTGGGTCGACCGGCTCGCGCCCAAGGCCGCCGCCGTGGTCGCGATCGGCACCTGCGCCACCTACGGCGGCATCCCGGCGATGAAGAACAACCCCACCGGCGCGATGGGCGTGCCCGACTACCTCGGCTGGAACTGGAAGTCGAAGGCCGGCCTGCCGGTGGTCTGCATCCCGGGCTGCCCGGCGCAGCCGGACAACATGACCGAGACGCTGCTCTACCTCGCGCTGCACCTGGCCGGGCTGGCGCCCGCGCCCGAGCTCGACGAGCAGCTGCGTCCCAAGTGGCTGTTCGGCCGCACCGTGCGCGAGGGCTGCAACCGCGCCGGCTTCGCCGAGCAGGGCGACTTCGCCACCGAGTACGGCTCCGACCACCGCTGCCTGGTGAAGCTCGGCTGCAAGGGCCCGGTGGTGAAGTGCAACGTGCCGTTCCGCGGCTGGGTGAACGGCATCGGGGGCTGCCCGAACGTCGGCGGCATCTGCATGGCCTGCACGATGCCCGGCTTCCCCGACAAGTACATGCCGTTCATGGACGAGGACCGCTGGGGCGGGGCCGCGGCGAACATCATGAGGTTCAGCTACGGGCCGATCGTCCGCTACTTCCGCCACCGCCACATCAAGAACGAGTTCGACAAGGAGCCCGAGTGGCGCCACAACCGCAACGAGCTGACGACCGGCTACGCCAAGCGCTGGTAGCGCGGGCCCCGAGACAACGAGTGAGGAGAACGACATGGCGACCGTTGAGAGCCCCCGCGACCAGAAGGTCATGGTCAAGGAGATGTCCTGGGACCCGATCACCCGCATCGTCGGGAGCCTCGGGATCCACACGGAGATCGACTTCGCCAACCAGCAGGTGCTCAAGTGCTACAGCACCTCGATGGTGTTCAGGGGATTCGACATCTTCATGAAGGGCATCGACCCGCGGGACGCGCACTTCATCACGAGCCGGATCTGCGGCATCTGCGGTGACAACCACTGCACCTGCTCGTGCCTGAACCAGAACATGGCCTACGGGGTGAAGCCGCCGCCGCTCGGCGACCTCGCCTTCAACCTGGCCGAGTCCGCCGACTACATCTTCGACCACGCGATCTTCAACGACTGCATGGCGAACGTGGACTTCTGCGAGCAGATGGTGAAGGAGACCAATCCCGTCACTGCTGGCGAAGGCGGAGATCGACGGCGGCGCCGAGCTCGGACATCCACGGCTACAAGACGATCGCCGACATCATGCGGGCGCTGAACCCGTTCACCGGCGAGTTCTACCTGGAGACGCTGCACGTGGCGCGCTACACGCGCGAGATGTACTGCCTCTTCGGCGGCCGGCACACGCACCCGTCCACGATCATGCCGGGCGGCTGCAGCGCCGACATCACGCACCAGACGCTGCACGGACTACTACGTGCGGCTGATGCGCTACTTCGACTACGTCAAGCGCAGCGTGCCGATGCACGACGACCTGTACGACTTCTTCCTGGAGTCGCTGCCCGGCTACGACATGGTCGGCTACCGGGAGACGAACCTCGTGAACTGGGGCTCGTTCGACGACCCGGACTACGTCGACTACAGCTACCGGAACATGACCGAGTGGGGCCGGAAGCGCTACATCACGCCCGGCATCGCGATCGGCGGCGAGCTGATCACCACCGACCTGGTGGAGATCAACCTGGCGATCCGCATCCTGCTCGGCAGCTCGTACTTCGACGGCTGGGAGAACGAGCAGACGCTCGTGACCGACGACCCGCTCGGCAACCCGGTGGACAAGAACCACCCCTGGAACAAGGTCACGCTCCCGAAGCCGCAGAAGCGCGACTTCACGGACAAGTACACCTGGGTGGTCTCGCCGCGCATCTACGACAAGCGCACCGACACGCACGTGTGCTGCGACACCGGCGGCGGCCCGTTCGCCCGCCAGTGGTGCACCGCCAAGGCCGGGCTCGTGGACTTCGGCTACGCCAAGGCCACCGGGAACAGCATCAAGATGGTGCTGCCGCGGTCGCCGAACATGCCGGAGACCGAGATGGAGTGGATGGTGCCGGAGAAGTCGAACGCGATCGAGCGCGATCGCGCCCGCACCTACCACCAGGCCTACTCGGCGCTGATCGCGCTGCACAACCTCGAGCGCGCGATGAAGGAGGTGCAGGCCGGCCGCACCAAGAGCTGGAACTCGTTCAAGGTTCCGGACGACGCGGTCAGCGTGGGCTTCCACGAGGCCGCCCGCGGCGTGCTCTCCCACCACATGGTGATCCGCGACGGCAAGATCGCGAACTACCAGCCGTATCCGCCGACCCCCTGGAACGCCAGCCCGCGGGACGTCTACGGGACGCCCGGCCCCTACGAGGACGCGGTGCAGAACACGCCGATCTTCGAGGAGAACGGGCCGGAGAACTTCAAGGGGATCGACATCATGCGGGCGGTGCGCTCGTTCGATCCCTGCCTGCCGTGCGGGGTGCACATGTACACCGGCGACGGGAAGGTGCGGAAGGTCGTGCACACGCCCACGGCATTCGCGTAATGCGGACAGCGGAAAGCGGAGAAGCGGAAAGCAGGGCGGTTCCGCGTCAGGAGCTGACCGAGCGGGTGCAGGAGCTCGAGTGCTCGGCTCGAGTCCCTGCCGAGGACGGGGCGCGGTCGGTTGCCGAGGAGCTGGTCGCCGCCGTCGTGCAGATGTACGGCGCGGGGCTCGAGCGCATCGTCGCGGCCGTGGCCGAGGCCGGGCCGGCCGGCGAGGGCATCCGCGACGCCCTCGCCGACGACCCGGTTGTGGCCAGCCTGCTGCTGATCCACGACCTCTATCCCGTTCCGCTCGAGGAGCGGGTGATCGCGGCGCTCGACACCGTGCGGCCCTACATGGAGTCGCACGGCGGCAACGTGGAGCTGCTGGGGGTGGAGGGCGGCATCGCCCGGCTGCGCCTGGAGGGCAGCTGCAGCTCGTGCAAGGCGTCGTCCGCCACGCTCGAGCTGGCCGTGAGGCAGGCGCTCGAGGAGGCCGCGCCGGATCTCGCCGGGATGGACGTGGAGGGCGTGCTCGAGCCGGAGGAGCCGCTCGGCATCCCGCTGCCGCTGGCCGGGAACGGCGTGCCCGCGCCCGCGCCGTCGTGGTTCAGCCTGGACGGGGCGAGCGGGCTGCCGCCCGAGGAGCTGATGGCCACCGAGGTGGCGGGCACGCCGCTCGTCGTGGCCAACGTGGAGGGCACGCTGCTGGCCTACCGCAACGCCTGCGCCGGCTGCGGCGAGCGCCTCGACGCGGCCGTGCTCACCGCCGGCGCGCTCGCCTGCCCGTCCTGCGGGCGCAGCTACTACCTGCCGCGCGCGGGCCGCTCGCTGGACGACGACCGGCTGCAGCTCGAGCCGGTCCCGCTCCTGCGCGACGAGGGCTCGGTGACGGTGGCCCTCTCCGCGTGAGCGTGAACGGCGACAGCCCGCGCCGGCTGGACCTGTCGCAGGCGGCGGCCGGGCGCCGCCGCGCGGAGATGGTGTCGGGGCTGCGCACGCTCGCCCGCACCGCCCCGGCGCCACGGCCGGCGGAGGAGCCGAGCGAGGTCGCCTCCGGGGAGCGCTGCGACCTCTGCGAAGGGGTGATGCCGGACGACCACCGCCACCTGCTCAACCTGGTCGAGCGCCAGATCGTCTGCGCCTGCGAGAGCTGTTACGCGATCCGCTCCGGCGATCCCGACCTGCGCCCGGTCGGGCGCCGCACGCTCTGGCTCGAGGACTTCGAGCTGCCGGAGGAGGTGTGGGCCTCGTTCCGGATCCCGATCGGGCTCGCGTTCTTCATGCACAGCAGCGTGACCAACTGCGTGGTCGCCCTCTACCCGAGCCCGGCCGGCGCCACGGAGAGCGAGCTGCACTTCGAGACCTGGCGCGAGTTGCGCGTGCTCAACCCCGTGTTGGACGAGCTGGAGCAGGACGCCGAGGCGCTGATAGTGAACCGGCTTTCCGACCCGCCCTCGTATGCGATCGCTCCGATCGATCGCGCCTACATGCTGGTGGGGCTCGTCAAATCGCGCTGGGAGGGCATCTCGGGCGGCGCCGGGGTGGACGAGGCGGTGGCCGGCTACTTCGACGAGCTGCGCTCGGCGGCCGCGCCGGCATGACGGACGCGATCGAGATCCCCGCCGACGCGGGCGTGCCGGAGGCGCCCGAGCCGGAGATCGAGGTGATCGGCGCGTCGGCCCGCCGCTACGCGGCGGTCCCGATCCTGGACTTCGACCTGCAGGTGTCCGAGCCGGGCGGCCGGCAGGTGTACCTGATCGCGCTCAGCGTGCAGGTGATGATCGAGGCCGCGCGGCGCTCCTACGACGCCGAGACGCGCGAGCGGCTGGTGGAGCTGTTCGGCCCGCCCGAGCGCTGGGCCACCACCACGCGCAGCCTGCTCTGGACGCAGGTGGACGTGCTCGTGCCCACCTTCACCGGCTCCACGACGTTCCGCGTGCCGATCGCATGCAGCTACGAGCTCGAGCTGGCGGCGGCCAAGTACTTCCACGCCGTGCGCGGCGGCGAGGTGCCGCTGGCGTTCAACTTCAACGGCACGATCTACTACCGCGGCGACGACGGCCGGCTGCAGATGGCGCTCGTCCCGTGGAGCTGCTCGGCCGAGTACAGGCTGCCGCTCGGGGTCTGGCACGAGCTGATCGACCACTACTACCCGAGCAGCGGCTGGGTGCCGCTCAGCACCGGCACGCTCGATGCGCTGCAAGCCGAGAAGGCGCGCCGCGGGCTGCCGACCTTCGACGCCTGCGTGGCCCAGCTGCTGGAGGAGCGCGCGATGAGCGACGCGCTCGAGCGCCTGGTGGAGTCGCTCCTCTACGAGGGTTACGCGCTCTACCCGTACACGCCCGGGGCGACGAAGAACGCCACGCCCACGCCGTTCGGGATCGTCTACCCGCCCGCCTACGCGCGCCTCGGCGACAGCACCTTCGACGAGCTGCGGATGGAGTGCCTGCTCGAGGCCCCGCCCGCGGCGGAGCTGAGCGCCGAGCTGCGCTTCCTGCAGCCCAGCGGGCCGCGCCATCAGGCGGCCGCGCGGCGTGCCGACCTTCCGGCCGCGTCGCTCGAGGCGCTGCTCGCGGGGGCAGTGGAACGGCGCTTCTCGCTTCGATTGCGAGGACGACGAGCCGCTCGAGCTGCGGCTGGGGCTGTCCGCGGTTCGCCTGGACGACGGTCGCGTGCGCCTGGCGCTGGTGGCGGAGAACCGGAGCGCCGCCGGCGAGGGCCTCGACCGGGCGGGCGCGCTGCGCAGGTCGTTCCTGTCCACGCACCCGATCCTGCGCGTGTCCCAAGGCCGCTTCATCTCTCCGCTCGACGCGGGCGCCGCCTGCACGAGCGTGAACACCTGGCCGGTGCTGGCCAGCGCCGAGGACGACGTGCTGCTGGGCGCGGCGATCGTGCTGCCAGACCATCCCCAGCTCGCGCCGGAGAGCCTGGGCAACCTGTTCGACTCGACCGAGATCGAGGAGGCGCTGCTGCTCCACGTCCAGACGCTGACCGACGAGGAGCGGGCGTCGATCGAGGCACGACGACCCGGTGGTGAAGGAGATGATCGAGCGCGCCGCGGCCACCACCCCGGAGGAGCTGCTGTCCCTGCACGGCCGCGTGACCGTGCGCGATCCGGTGACCACGGAGCCCCCTACGCCCTCGGCAGACGTGCGCGACCCGAGCGCGGGCGAGCGCGAGGCGGAGGTGGACGGCAGGATCTTCCGGCGCGGGGGGAAGGTGGTCATCCGGCCCGGCCCGGACGCCGATCTCCACGCCCGCATGCTCGACGGGCGCAGCGCGACGATCGAGCGGATCTTCATCGAGTACGACGGGAAGGTTCACCTCGCGGTGACCGTGGACGACGACCCCGGCCAGGACCTGATGCGGGAGACCGGCCGCTTCCTGTTCTTCTTCGCACCCGAGGTGGAGGTGATCGCGTGAAACAGATCCTGGTGGCGGGAATCGGGAACGCCTGGATGAGGGACGACGGCTTCGGCGGGGAGGTGGCCAAGCGGCTGAACGAGCGGCAGCTGCCGCCGGAGGCGGCCGTGTTCGACTTCGGCACCGGCGGCCTCGACCTCGCCTACGAGGTGATGCGCGGCTACGACGCCCTGATCCTCGTGGACATCAGCCGGCAGGGCGGCGAGCCGGGCACGCTCTACGTGATGGAGGCCGCCGAGGAGGACGTGGAGGCCGGCATCGAGGACGGCCAGGTGATCGACCCGCACGGGATGGATCCCCAGACGGTGATGCGCTTCATCAAGTCCCTGGGCGCCTGGCCGGGCAAGGTGATGGTGATCGCCTGCGAGCCGGCGGTGGTGGAGGAGATGGGGTTCGGCCTGAGCGACGAGGTGCGCGGCGCGCTGGACGGCGCGGTCGAGCTCGTGCTGAGCACGATCGAAGACCTCAGCCACGATGCCGCCTACCAGCTGGAGTGACGCGTGCACGAGCTGTCGCTCTCCAGCGCGATCGTGAACACCGTGGTGAAGCACGCCGCGGGCCGTCAGGTGACGGTCGTGAACATGCGCGTGGGCAACCTGCGCCAGGTGGTGCCGGACACGCTGGAGTTCTACTTCGGCTTCGTCGCCCAGGGCACCGTCTGCGAGGGCGCCCGGCTGGAGCAGGAGCTGATCCCGGCGCGCCTCAGCTGCGCCGGCTGCGAGCGCGAATGGGAGATCGACTTCCCCTCGTTTCGCTGTCCCACCTGCGGCGGCACGGACGTGGAGGTAGTGAGCGGCAACGAGTTCGAGGTTGAGTCAATCGAGGTCGAGGAGGCCGAATGCACCGCACCAAGGTGAGGGTCGTCGAGGACGCGCTGGACGCCAACAACACGATCGCGCAGGCCAACCGCGCGGACTTCGACCGCGCCGGCGTGACGGTCGTGAACTTCATGAGCGCGCCGGGGGCGGGCAAGACGACCCTGCTCGAGCGCGTGCTCCCCGAGCTCGGCGGCATCCGCGCCGGGCGTGCTCGAGGGCGACGTCCAGGGCAGCATGGACGCCGACCGGCTGGCCAGCCTGCACGTGCCGGTCACCCAGCTGAACACCGACCCGAGCTTCGGCGGCGAGTGCCATCTCGACGCGAACATGGTGCGCTCGGCGGTGCCGTCGCTGCCGCTCGACGAGATCGACCTGCTGGTGATCGAGAACGTGGGCAACCTCGTCTGCCCGGCCGAGTTCAAGGTCGGAGAGGACGTGCGGGTGATGGTCTGCTCGGTGACCGAGGGCGAGGACAAGCCGCTGAAGTACCCGCTGATGTTCCGCACCTGCGAGCTGGTGCTGGTCAACAAGATCGACCTGCTGCCGCACCTGGACTTCGACCTCGACAAGCTGCTCTACAACCTCGACGTGGTGCACCCGGGCGTGGAGCACATCCTCGTCAGCGCGCGCACCGGCGAGGGCGTGGACGAGTGGCGCGACTGGCTCACGGGGATCGTCTCCCGGGTGGAGGCCCACGCGTGAGGAGCGCCCTCGGCGCTGACACGCTGAGCCGCCGGCTCGAGGAGGCGCTGGCCGAGCGGACCGAGGCGAATCGCGCCTTCTTCGAGGCCGAGGCCGAGCGGCTGGCCCGCCTCTGCCACCTGATGGCGGAGCGCTTTGCGCGCGGCGGCCGGCTGATCGCGTTCGGCCGGACGCCCGCCGCGCGCTCCGACGTCCGCCACATCGCGGTGGAGTTCGTGCATCCGGTGATCGTCGGCAAGCGGGCGCTGCCCGCGCTCGGGCTGGCGGCGGAGGGCGGCGGGCTCGAGCGGCAGGTGGACCTGGCGCTCGAGCCGGACGACATCGCGATCGCCTTCGGGGACGAGGGCGAGGTGGCCGCGGCGCTGGCGCTCGCGCGCGGGCGCGGCTGCCTCACGATCGCGTTCGCGCCGGGCGGCGCGGAGTGGGAGTTCGCAGCCGCCCGCCGGCGACCCGTCCGTGCGCCAGGAGCTGGCGGAGACGCTCTACCACCTGCTCTGGGAGCTGGTACACGTGTTCTTCGAGCACCGCGGCCTGCTGGAGGGGCGCGAGGCGAAGCGCGTGCACGACACCGGCGCGTCGAGCTTCCTCTATCCGTTCCTCGCCGAGGCCGAGCACGACCTCGAGGCGGTGCTGGAGGACGTGCGCCGCTCCGTGCTGGCGAAGGCCGAGGAGATCGGCGAGCTGCGCGCCCAGACGCTCGAGGAGAACCGGGAGGAGCTCGCCGAGGCCGCCGCCGGGCTGCGGCTGGACCTGGACCGCGGCGGCAAGCTGCTGGCGCTCGGCAACGGCGGCTCGGCCACGGACGCGATGGACGCCGTGGCGGACTTCCGCTCGCCGCCGGACGCGCGCTGGCCGCCGCGCCGCGCGCTCGACCTCACCGAGGACCCGGCGATCCTCACCGCGATCGCCAACGACATCGGCACCGACGCGATCTTCGCGCGCCAGATCATCGCCCACGGGCGCGCCGGCGACGTGCTGCTGGCGCTGTCCACGAGCGGCAACTCGCGCAACGTGATCGAGGCGCTGGCCGAGGCGCGCCGGCGCGGCCTGCGCACGATCGCGATGGTGGGCTACGACGGCGGCCGGGTGGCCTCCGAGCGCCTGGCCGACCACGTGGTGGTCACGCGCTCGGAGCACATTCCGCGCATCCAGGAGGCGCAGGCCAGCGCCTACCACCTGCTGCGCGAGCTGGTGGAGCTGACTCCGGGAGAGTCGTGACCGTGGCCAGCCACCCGCGGCCGGCCGGCGCACGCCGCGTGCGCGCCCGCGTGGAGGGCACGGTGCAGGGCGTGGGCTTTCGCCCCTACGTCTACCGCCTGGCCGCCGAGCTCGGCCTGAGCGGGTACGTGCTGAACGACGCGCGCGGCGTGGTGGTGGAGGTGGAGGCCGACGCCGCCGCGGTCGAGAGCTTCCTCGAGCGCCTCCCGGCCGAGGCGCCTCCGCTCGCCGCCGTGGAGCGCGTCACCGCGGAGGAGCTGCCGGCCACCGGCGCCGGTGGCTTCGAGATCGTGGAGAGCCCGCGCTCCGGGGAGCCGAGCGCGCCCGTGTCCGCCGACAGCGCGACCTGCGACGACTGCCTGGCCGAGCTGTTCGACCCGCTCGACCGCCGCCACCGCTACCCGTTCATCAACTGCACCAACTGCGGGCCGCGCTTCACGATCGTGCGCGGCGTGCCCTACGACCGGCCGTTCACCACGATGGCCGGCTTCGAGATGTGCGCGGCCTGCCGCGCCGAGTACGAGGACCCGGCCGACCGCCGCTTCCACGCCCAGCCGAACGCCTGTCCGGAGTGCGGGCCGCGCGCGTGGCTCGCCGGCACGCGACGAGCCGGATCCGATCGCGGCCGCCGCGCGCGCGCTGCTCGCGGGCGCCGATCGTGGCCGTGAAGGGGCTCGGCGGCTTCCACCTGGCCTGCCGGGCGGATGACGAGGACGCGGTGGCGCGGCTGCGCGCGCGCAAGCACCGGGAGGACAAGCCGTTCGCGCTGATGGCGCCCAGCGTCGAGGCCGCTCGCGAGCTCGTCTACGCGCGGCCGGAGGAGGAGGCGCTGCTGGTCTCGCGCGAGCGCCCGATCGTGCTGATGCGCCCGGCGCCCCGGCGCCGCCGTGGCGGCGGCGGTGGCGCCGCGCTCGCGCGAGCTCGGCGTGATGCTGCCCTACTCGCCGCTTCACCACCTGCTGCTCGCGGACGCGGGCAGCACGCTGGTGATGACGAGCGGCAACGTCTCCGACGAGCCGATCGCCTACCGCGACGGCGAGGCCCGCGAGCGCCTGGCGGAGATCGCCGACCTGTTCCTGCTCCACGACCGCGAGATCGAGACCCGCACCGACGACTCGCTCGTCCGCGCCGTGAGGGTGGGGGGCACGCGCAGGCCGCTGATGCTGCGCCGCTCGCGCGGCCACGTGCCCGCGAGCATGCCGCTCGCCCGTGCCCGCCGCGCAGCACCTGCTGGCCTGCGGGGCAGAGCTGAAGAACACCTTCTGCGTGGCAAGGGCGAGCGCGCCTGGGTGGGACACCACGTGGGCGACCTCGCCAACTACGAGACGCTGCGCTCCTTCACGGAGGGCATCGAGCACTTCAAGCGCCTGTTCGCGGTGGACCCGGCGGTGGTGGCGCACGACCTGCACCCCGAGTACCTCTCCACCAAGTACGCCCAGGAGCTCGACGGCGTGCGGCTGATCGGCGTCCAGCACCACCACGCGCACCTCGCGGCCTGTCTCGCGGAGCACGGCGAGAGCGGCCCCGCCCTCGGGGCGATCTACGACGGCACCGGCTTCGGCAGCGACGGCAGCGTCTGGGGCGGCGAGCTGCTGCTCGGCGATCTCGCCGGCTTCGAGCGCGTGGGCCACCTGCTCCAGGTGCGGATGCCGGGCGGCGAGGCGGCGATCCGCCAGCCGTGGCGGATGGCGTGCTCGTGGCTCGCCGCCGCGTACGACTCCCCGCCCGAGCGCCCGCCGGCGCTGGCCGATTCCGTCGACCCCGATGCGATGGCGACAGGTTGCGGCGCTGGCGAAGAGCGGCCTGGCGTCTCCGCTCACCTCGAGCGCCGGGCGGCTGTTCGACGCCGTCGCCGCGCTCTGCGGCATCCGCGCGGAGGTGAACTACGAGGGGCAGGCGGCGATCGAGCTCGAGGCCGCCTGCGACCCGGACGAGCGCGCCGCCTATCCGCTGCCGCTCAGCGCCGGGGCGGGCCCGCTGGTGCTCGATCCGCGGCCGGCGCTGCGGGCGCTCGTGGAGGAGCTCCACGCCGGCGCGCTGGCGGACGTGGTGGCGGCGCGCTTCCACAACACGATGGCCGCCGCGGGCGCGCACGCCTGCGTGTTGCTCGCCGAGCGCCACGGGGTCGAGAACGTGGTGCTGTCGGGGGGCGTGTTCCAGAACCGGCGGCTGCTCGAGTCGATGGCCCGCCTCCTGACGGAGTCCGGCCTGCGCGTGCTCGTGCCGGAGCGGCTTCCCCCGAACGACGGCGGCATCGCCTACGGCCAGGCGGCCGTGGCGGCCGCACGGCTGGCGGAGGAGGCGCGCGCATGAGCCCGGACGCCGCGCCCAGGCCGCGCCCCGATGCCGATGTGGTGCTGGCCACGCGGGTGCACGCGGACGGCGGCTCCAAGCCGTTCTCCGAGCTGACGGTCGACGGACGTGAAGGCCCGCGGCGACGAGCTGCGCCAGGCGGCCGGCTGGGGACCCACCGCCCGCGTCGGCCCCGTGGCGATGGCCTGGAACGAGCTGGCGCGGCTGATGCAGGCCGACGGCGCGGCAACTGTGGGCGAGCTCGACCCCGCGGCGGTGGTGGAGCGGGCCGAGAAGCTCTGGATCGTGCCGCCCGGCGGAAGCCTGCTCTGAGCGGGAGTTTTAAAGGCAGTTAAGAATCGCTGGCGCGACACGGCCACCCGTGCGAGGGTGATCGCGAGCAGTACCCCTCCAACCCCTCACCCTCCGATATGTCCTCCAGCCTCGCGCCCAAGTGGGTGCCCGCACTTCTCGTCACCGTTGCCGCGACGCTCGGCTTCGCCGGCTCCGCGCTGGGCGCCGTGCCCGACATCAAGCAGGGCCCCGCGCCGACGTGGGACGGCGGCTTCTCGATGGTCAAGGTCGGCAGCCAGGTGCAGCTGCAGTTCCCGGCCGAGATCGACATCGCCACCGACGGGGGTCCGCTGACGATCACGGGGTCGCGCCAGGACACCACGGTGAACACGATGGATGCCTTCGAGGCGGGCGTGAGCGGCGTGGTGGGGGCGCTTCAGTACAACTTCGACCCGAGCCATCAGCACTGGCACTACCTGGCTCTGGATCGCTACGACCTGCGCTCGCACGACTCGTCGCTGACGGAGGTGGCGCGCGATCAGAAGACGGGCTTCTGCCTGGTGCAGAGCTCGGCGATCAACCCCACCGACTGCCAGCACAACAACCCGTCGGCGCTGTCGGTGTCGGAGACGATCAACCCGGGCTTCAGCGACATCTACGACCCGGCGCGTGACGGCCAGTACATCGACGTGACGGGCCTGAACGGCACCTACGAGTTCGTGCAGTGGGTGAACGCGGACTGCCGCCTGTCCGACATGGGTCCCGCGGGCCACACCTGGGCCACGGTCCTGCAGATCAACGCCACCGCCGCGACGCCGACGGTCACGGTCACGAGCCAGACGCCGCTCTGGAACAACTACTACGCCGGCCTCAGCAACGCACAGAAGTGCCTGCCCGCAGAGACGGTGCGCCCGGTGGTGAGCGGCAGCGCCCAGGTGGGCGGCATGCTCTCGACGGTCGCCGGCTCCTGGCTGGACCGGATGGCGGACGAGTTCACCTACCAGTGGCGCCGCTGCGACGCGACCGGCTGGAACTGCGCCGACATCCCCGGCGCGACGGCACAGAACTACGCCCCGACCGCGAGCGACGCCGGTCACACCATCCGCGCGCGGGTCACGGGCGACTTCATCGGCAGCAGCGAGCAGGGCACCCCGCAGGACTCCGAGGCCACCTCTGTCGTGCCCGGCGGCTCGGGCACCACCACGACGACCACCACCACGAGCAGCTCCAACACGACTACGGGCAAGACGACCAGCACCGTCACCACCACGACCACCACGTCCACCGGCGGCTCGACGAGCTCGTGAGCAAGAAGCTGGTGGTGCCGGCGCTCACGGCGGCGGTGAAGGCGCTGCGGCTCGTCAGCGTCCAGAGCCTGGTCGACCGCGGCGTGCGGGCACGCGCCCATTGCTCGGAGGCGTGTCGCGTGGGCCTCAGCCTGACCGGCCGCGGCGGCGTGAGGCTCGGCCACATGACCGCCCGCCTGTCGAAGAGCGGAAGCCGCACGCTGACGCTCAAGCTGAACCGCAAGGCCCGGAAGATCGTCAGCCGCTTCCACTCCGGCACGCTGACGCTCTGGCTCAACGTGAAGGGCAGCGACGGGGAGCAGCAGACGGTCTCCCACCTGCTCCACATCAAGGGCTGACCAGCCCCACTTGTGGAAAGCCACACGCCCGCCGCAGCGGCGTGGGGTGGGGGAGGGAGCGCCCGGCTAGCGTGGCGGCGAACCTCTGCGAAGGGAGCGATGTGTCGCGTCTGCCGTTGGCCGAGCCGGAGCAGCTGAGCGGATACCTCAGCGACCTACACGACGGAGCTCTCGATCGGGACTGGTCCTCGCGGCACGTCGCCCGCGCGTTCGCGCCAGCCCCGGAGCTGCTGGAGATGTACCTCACGGGCTTCTACTACCCCTGGCACACGAGTACCGGGGAGGCCGAGGCAGTGGCCCGGCTCTCGCCGCGGCTGAAGGAGCTGGTGCGCCTGCGCATCGCGACGCTCAACGGCTGCAAGACCTGCAAGGCGGCACGCCTCGCGCCCGACTACATCCCGGAGGACCAGGCGCTGGGGATCGACGGCTACGAGGGCTCGGCCGACTACACGCCCGGACGAGAAGGCCGCGATCCACTTCGCCGAGATGCTCGCGCTCCAGCACGACCAGATCGGCGATGCCGACATGGCCACGCTGCGCGAGCACTTCGACGACGCCCAGATCCTCGAGCTCGCGATGATGGCCGGCCAGTACATCGGCTTCGGCAGGATGCTCGCGGTGCTGCAGCTCGAGACGGTGGCCTGCCCGCTGCCGGAGCGCTCATGAGCGCCGCCGACGAGCTCTGCTACGCGGGTGCGCTCGAGCTGGCGGAGCGCGTGCGGGCGCGTGATGTGTCCCCGCTCGAGATCGCCGAGGCGCACCTCGACCGCATCGCCCGGCTGAACCCGGAGCTGAACGCGTTCGTCTACCACGACGCCGACAAGGTCCGCGCCGACGCCCAGGCCCTCACCGCGGCGCTCGACGGCGACGAGCCGCTCGGCCCGCTCCACGGGGTGCCGTACTCGATCAAGGAGCTCACGTCGATGGACGGGCTCCCGCTCACCTTCTGCATGATCCCGCTGAAGGACAACGTGGGCACGCGCGACGCCGCGGTGGCGCGGCGCATGCGCGAGGCCGGCGGCCTCTTCCTCGGCAAGACGAACTCGCCCGAGAGCGGCTACTACGGCGGCACCGACAACCACCTCTTCGGGCCCACGCACAACGCCTGGGCGCAGGGGCTCACCGCCGGCGGCTCGAGCGGCGGGGCGGCGGCCGCGGTGGCCTCCGGCCTCGGTCCGCTGGCCGAGGGCAGCGACGGCGCCGGATCCGTGCGCATCCCGGCCTCGCTGAACGGGGTGGTCGGTCTGAAGCCGTCCGTCGGGCGGATCCCGCAGACCGTGCTTGCCGGCCGCCACCACACCTGGGCCTTCCACGGTCCGATCACGCGCACCGTGGCCGAGGCCGGGCTGATGATGGACGTGGTGGCGGGCCCCGACCGCGAGGATCCGATGACGCTGCCGGACTCGAGCGGCGGCTTCCACGCCGCCACCCAGCGGGACGTGTCGGGCCTGAGGATCGCCTGGTCTCCCGACCTCGGCTTCGGCGATCCCGACCCCGAGGTGGCGGCGATCTGCGAGCGGGCCGCCTTGGCGTTCGAGGAGCTGGGCTGCACGGTGGTGGAGGCCAACCCGGGTTGGGACGACCCGGAGGAGGCGATGTGGGACGGCATCTGGCTGCCCGGCTTCGCGTCCGAGTGGCCGATGTTCGAGTGGGAGGAGTGGCGCGGCCAGGTGGACGACGACCTGATCGACCTGCTGCGCGAGGGCGCCGAGCTGCCGGTGCTGCGCGCATCGCTCGCGAACGACTGGCGCGGCGGCATGTGGGACCAGTTCAGCGCCTTCATGGTCGATCACGACCTGCTGCTCAGCCCGACGCTCTCCCACGCGGCGTTCCCGGTGGACGAGTTCTGCCCGCCGGCGCTGAAGGACGCGCCCCTGCGCAGCCGGCTGCTGGGCTGGCTCCTCACCTATCCGTTCAACATGACCGGCACCCCCGCGATCACCGTCCCCGCGGGCGTGACCGAGGACGGCCGGCCGGTGGGCCTCCAGATCGCGGGCGGCCTGCACGCCGATCGCGAGGTGCTCCAGGCCGCGGCGTCGTTCGAGCGCGCGCGTCCCTGGGCGGATCGGCGGCCGGAGCGCTGACGGGGTAGCGCCGCCGGGCGCCGGGGTGGACAATCGGCCGTGGCAGACGACCCGGAAGCGGTGGTGCGAGCCTACGTCGCGGCCTGCAACGCCGGCGACGTCGAGCAGGTGCTCGCGCAGCTCGATCCCGATTTCGAGCTGCACGAGTCCACCACCCTGCCCGGAGCGGTGTCCGCCGTCGGCCCGGAGGCGGTCAGGCGCTACCTGGAGCGCTTCGGCGCGCACTGGTCGGAGTTCCGCTGGGAGCCGCTCGAGCTGAGCTCCGCCGGGGATCGCGTGCATCTGCACGCGCGGCTCCACCTGCAGGGACGCCGCAGCGGGATCGCGGTGACGCGCGAGTGGCACTACGTGTTCAGCGTCCAGGCCGGAAAGCTGCTCAGGCAGGACGGCTACGACGAGCGCGCCGACGCCGAAGCGGCGCTTCGGAAATAGGCCACGCCGGGCGTACACTGCGATGGGACTGGTGGCCGCCGCTCTCGAACGGAGGTGCGACCGGTGGCTGGAGGCAGACCATGAGGGCCGTTCCGCGGCCGCGCAGGCCGGTGAGTCCTCTGCTACTTCGGCTCCTGTTCTTCTTCTTCCGCTACGACTACCTGCGCGACGCGTACATCCTGCGCTTCGTGGGCAAGTGGGTGGGGCCCGTGCTCAGGCCCCGCGCCCGCTAGCAGCCGTCTACGCCGCAGGTGTCGCCGCCCATGGCGATCGGCACCGGGGTGCGGGCCGCCCAGCCCTGGCGCAGCAGCTCAAGCATCGCGTCGGGCGGGTGGGCGCCGGACGCCCCCAGCGCGCGGTCCACCACGAAGGTGGGCACGGCAGAGATTCCGAACTGGCCGGCCGTGTGCTCGTCGTCGCGGACCTGCTCTGCGAAGCGGTCGCTCGCCAGCGTGTCGATCACCTCGTCCTCCGGGAGTCCCACCTCCACGGCCAGCCGGCGCAGCGCATCGTGGTCGCTCATCAGCTCGCCCTCGCTGAGGTAGCCGCGCAGCAGTCGCTCCTTCATCGCGTCCTGCAGCCCGTGCTGCTCGGCCAGGTGGATGATCCGGTGGGCGTCGAAGGTGTTGCCGCTGCGCGAGATGTCGAAGCGGAAGTCCAGGCCGTCGCCGGCAGCGGTGGCGGTCATCTGCTGCTCGCGCTCGCGAGCCTGCTCGAGGCTCATGCCGTACTTGTCCGCCAGGTGCTGCGCCCGCTCGCCCTCGCGCTCGGGCGGCGCGGTGGGATCGAGCTCGAAGCTCCGCCAGGTCACCTGGACCTCGTCGCGGTGCTCGAAGCGCTCGAGGGCGGCCTCGAAGCGGCGCTTGCCGACGTAGCACCACGGGCAGGCGATGTCAGACCAGATCTCTACTTGCACGAGCGGGCCCTTCGTTGAGGGGACAAGGAGTTTGAGCTTAGCGCCCTCAGAGCGCCCGCATCCGGTTTCCGCGCGCGTTGTGCTCCACCTCGGCGCGGCCCAGCTCCTCGAGCACCGGGGGCACGTAGTTGGCGAAGCGCCCACGCAGGCCCTTCTTCAAGCCGTACCAGCCGCCGACGGGGTTGCTCTCGCTGCGAGCCCACGCCTCCACGGTTCCCTCGGCCGCGGGCTTCTGCTCGTCGGCGCTGCCGAGCGGGACCCAGTCGCCGTCGGCCTCCAGCATCGCGTGCAGGTCGTCCAGCGCGCCCAGGTGGTAGCGCAGCTGGGTCTTGCCGACCTGCACCACCAGCGCGGGCGGGTCGAGCGACTCGTCCCGCCAGGCCTCGTACTCGGACTGGCCGCTCGGGGTCTTCAGGTGCCAGGGGCTGTCGGGCGTTCCGTCAGGCATTGGCTGCTCCTTCGCAGGCGTTGACAAACCAGGGGAAGAGGGTGTCCCAGCCGCGCGCGGTTGCGCTCCCGCCAGGCCTCGCCGCGGGCGCCCAGGCGCTCCCAGCCGCGGTGGTCGATGCGGACCTCGGTGGCGTCGTCGCCCCGCGGCACGAAGCTGATCTCCACCTCGGTGGCGTCGGCCCGGTCGGCGCGCAGGTGCCAGAGGTACGCCAGGCGGCGCGGCGGCTCCCAGACGAGCACCTCGCCCCAGTCCTCCTCGTGGCCGGACGCGCTGCGCTCGAAGATGCGCCCGCCCACGCGCGGCTCGATCACCACCTCGAGGCCGTCGTCGCCGCTGACCGTGTGATCGGCCGGCCACCAGAGCGAGGTGCGGAGGGCCCAGACGTCGAAGGCGTGCTCGGCGGGGCAGGCGACCTCGAACGAGAGCTGAAGCGGCTCCGTCACTTCGTGTTCTCGGCGGCCAGGCGGAAGCGCGCCGCCGCCTCGCCCCATACCCGCTCGAGGTAGGCGCGCACGGCGTCGGCGCCCTCGTCGTGCAGGCGGTAGAGGCGGCGGGTGCCACGCGCCTCGGCCACCACGAGGCCCGCGTCCGTCAGCAGGCGCAGGTGGCGAGAGACCGACGGGCGCGAGATCGGGAGCTCGTCCGCGATCTCGCGCACCGAGCGCTCGCCGCCGTGCAGCAGCTCGACGATCGCGCGCCGGTGCGGATCGCCGAGGGCGCTGAAGGGATCGCCGGCGGGCTGCATCCCGGCCAACGGTAGCTAAAAGTCAACCGTTGAGCAAATTCGACCGAGTCCCGTTCAGGCGGCCGCCCCGCCCAGGGCCGCGCTGATCTCGTCGATCGCGGCTTGCTCGGCGTCGCTGACGCTCTGGCCGTGCTCCCGATGCGCGTTCGCCACCTTCTCGGCCAGCTTCAGCACGAAGCCCTTGTAGTCCTCGACCTCCTCGGGCGTCGCCTTCTGCTGGAGCACCGCCACCGCGTCGCGCAGGTGCTGGAGGCCGGCCGCCTTCAGCTCCTCGACCGAGTGGTAATGCGTGTGATCGCGCTCCGGCTTCAGGCTCACGATCTGGTCGACCAGCTCCGTGCCGCCGGCCTCCTTGCGCGTCTCGGTGTACGCCTTCGCCATCGCGATCGACTCGCGGAAGCTCCCTCCGCGCTGCGCGGTGACCACGATGAAGCCGGCGCTGGGCGGTCCGCCCAGTACGAGCTCCCACTCCTCCTCGGTGAAATCGGCCTTGCCAGTCATGACCTGCTCCTTTCGCGAGTGCTGATGCCGGGACGTGTTTATCGTCCTGGGTCCCCTTCTTTTTCCGAGCTGTCGATTTTGTCGCTCCCCGTTCGTCTTCAAGGGGACCATCCCGACAAGGAGGAAGCGATGAAGTACATGATGCTGATCAACCTGGGTCCGAGGGCGCGCGACTGGGCGAACATGCCCGAGGACGAGCAGCAGAAGGTCGCCGCCGGCTGGCAGGCGGTGAACGAGACGCCCGGCCTGACCCCCGGCAACCGGCTGCAGCCACCGGAGACGGCCACCACCGTGCGGGTCGAGGACGGCAAGACCCTGACCACGGACGGCCCGTTCGTCGAGACCAAGGAGGCGCTCGACGGCTACTGCATCTTCGAGGCCGACGACCTCGACGCGGCGATCGAGATGGCGTCGCGGATCCCCGCCGCCAGCATGGGCGGTGCGATCGAGATCCGTCCGATCGCGGAGTGGTAGCCAGCCTCGATTCGACCTTCCGCGACCAGTGGGGCCGAGTCCTCGCTGCGCTGATCGGCTTCCTCGGCGACTTTGAGCTCGCCGAGGAAGCCGCGCAGGAGGCCTTCGCGATAGCCGCGGAGCGCTGGCCGCGGGACGGCACCCCGGACAACCCCGGCGCCTGGCTCATCACCACGGCCCGCCGCCGGGCCATAGACCGCATTCGCCGCGACCGCGCACTCGCCGGGAAGCTCCGCCTGCTCGACGTGCGCGAGGCGGCCGAGGACACCGTGGAAGAGACGACATTTCCAGACGAGCGGCTCGAGCTGATCTTCACCTGCTGCCATCCGGCGCTGGCCACCGACGCGCAGGTGGCGCTGACGCTGCGCACGCTCGGAGGCCTGACCACGGACGAGATCGCGCGCGCCTTCCTCGTGGCGGAGCCGACGATGGCCCAGCGGCTGGTGCGGGCCAAGCGCAAGATCAAGGCGGCCGGGATCCCTTTCCGCGTCCCGCCCGACCATCTGCTGCCCGACCGGCTCGGACGCGGTGCTCGCGGTGGTCTACCTGATCTTCAACGAGGGCTGGGGCGGCCGCAACGAGCTGACCGGCGAGGCGCTGCGGCTGGGCCGGGCGCTTGCCGAGCTGATGCCGGACGAGGCGGAGGTGCACGGCCTGCTGGCGCTGATGCTGTTGCACGACTCCCGCCGCGAGGCGCGCTTCCGCGACGGCGAGATGGTGCTGCTGGCCGACCAGGACCGCTCGCTGTGGAACGGCGACCAGATCGCCGAGGGGCGGGCGGTGCTCGACCGCGCGCTGGCCCAGCACGGCCACGGGCCGTACGTGGTGCAGGCGGCGATCGCCTCCCTGCACGCCGACCAGCCGCGCGACTGGGCGGAGATCGCGGCGCTCTACGGGCAGCTCGCGCTGCTCACGGACTCGCCGGTGGTGGAGCTGAACCGGGCCGTGGCCATCGCGGAGGCGGAGGGGCCGGGCGTGGGGCTCGAGATCGTCGATCGTCTGCCGCTCGAGGACTACCCCTACCTGCACTCCGCGCGCGCCGAGCTGTTGCGCCGCCTGGGTCGCACGGCGGAGGCCCGCGACGCCTACCGCCGTGCGCTGGCACTGGTCCACGACGACGCCGAGCGGCGCGTGTTCGAGCGTCGGCTGGCTGAGCCTGCCCGACGCGCTAACGGACGATGGTGAAGCTCAGCGTCTGGGCAGCCGAGCGCAGCCCGGCGGCGTTCGTCGCGGCGATCGTCAGCGAGTAGCGACCCGGCCCGAGCTTCTTCGAGCGCGTGATGCGGCCCTGGAAGGAGACCTTGTTCGCGCCCGGATGCCCGCTCATCGTCAGGGCGCCGCGCGTGACCGTGCGCTTGCAGGCCGGCTGCTTGCGGTTCCGCTTGGTCGGCTTAACGCAGCGGCCCTTCACGCTGCGCCCGGCGAGCTTCTGGGTGAAGGTCAGGCCGACGCTGGCCGCTCCGTCGAGGGCGAAGGAGAAGGTGGTGCCCACCGGCGCCCGGCGCTTGCGGGCCAGGCGTCGCCAGCTTCTTGCCCGCGCGCCAGCTGCGATGGGACTGGGCAAGGCCGGTCACCACCGGCGCCGGCGGCGCCAGATAGGTGAACGCGTCACCCGGCACGGTCGGGCTCGTGCCAGCCACGTCGGTGGCCTGCACGTCCAGCGGACCGGCCGCGTGCGCGGGCGCGGTGGCCTGGACCTGGGAGTCGGAGATGACCGCGAGCGCGCTGGCCGCCGTACCGCCGAACGTCACCCCGGTCACGTCGGCCAGCCGCGATCCCGCGATCGTCACGGTCGTCCCGCCAGCGATCGGTCCTGAGGAGGGGGTCACGGAGGTGACCACCGGAACGCCGACCACGTCCGCGTTCACGAGCTCCTCGTCGTTCGAGATCTGGTTGGTTGGCGAGCGCGTGCTGCCGTCGGCCAGCGACGGGCGCGCTGAAGAAGCCGAAGGTGGAGCTTGCGGGCGCGGTGTTGGAGAAGGGGACGGGAGCGCCGGTCGGGCAGTCGACCCCGACGATGTCGCCGCTCTTGATCGGCAGCGGAGTGGGGAGGGTGATCACGTTCGTGCCCACCGACGGCGCGGTCTGCCCCGGGCCGGTGCCGGCGCCCGTGTAGGTCGAGCCGCCCGCCGGGCGCAGCACGCGCAGCTTGTAGGCGAAGCTTCCGCCGCGCGGCGGCCATCTTCAGGCGCCAGCGCACGATCACGCCGTCGAACGGCGCGTGCAGGATGCCCGTGGCGAGCGCGGTGTTCGTGAACGTCGCGAGCCCGCAGGTGGCGCTGCTCTCGGGAGTCGCCGTCAGGGCGCTGCCCACCGTGGTGGCGGCGCCGGCGGCGGCGGGCAGCGCAAGTGCCACGGCCGCTGCGATCGCTGGAAGCCCCGTGCGGCTCGAGTAGCACCGCGCGAGCGTACAGTGCGTCCCGGCGGCGCCTCAGTCGTCGGGCGTCAGCACCACGAGCTTGCCCACCGCGCGGTTCGCCTCCATGTAGCGATGGGCGTCGGCGATCTCGCTCATCGTGAACGTGCGGTCGAGGTTCACGCGGTAGCGCCCGGCCTCCACGGCGTCCACGATGTCCTGGAACACCCGGCCGTAGCTCGGCGCGGTTGATCACGTTGCTGCCGTAGACCGCCAGGGGCACGCCGAGCCGCGCGGCCTCCGCCTTTGCCGGCTCGAGGTCCCACTCGTCCTGCAGGTAGCCGGCCACGCAGGCACGGCCACCGGCGCCCACGGCCTGCAGCGAGTCGAGCAGCGCGGCCGCTCCCACCAGCTCGTAGAGCCCGGTCACGCCGCCGGGCGCGATCTCGCGCACCTGGGCGGCCACGCCGCCGTCGTCGATCACCACGTGATCGGCGCCGTTTGCCTCGAGCGCCGCGCGCTTTGCCTCCTGGCGCGTGGTCGCGAACACGGTCTGGCCGCGGTCGCTCGGCGATCGTGATCGCGGCCATCCCCACCGACGAGCTGCCGCCGTGGACGAGCAGCGAGTCGCCGGAGGCGAGCTGCAGCTCCTCGAGCGAGCCCCAGGCGGTGCCGAACGTCTCCGGGATCGCCCCGAGCGTGGCCCAGTCGAGCGTCGTCTCGATCGGGATCACGTGCGTGGCCGGCAGCAGCGCGTACTGCTGGTAGCCGCCGTCGTAGGCGCGGCCCATCTCGCCCATCGCCGCCACCACCGTCTGACCGGCGCTCAGGTCGCCGTCGCCGGGGTCCGCGACCTCTCCCACGCACTCGATCCCGATCACGCGCGGGAACTTCACGTTGTCGCCGGATCCGCCGCTGCGGGTGATCAGCTCGGCGCGGTTGAGGCCGAAGGCGCGCACGCGAACCAGCACCCAGCCGGGCCGCACGGCCGGGATCGGGCGTTCCTCGAGCGTCAACACCTCGGGACCGCCGGGCTGGCGAACGACGATTGCCTGCACGCCTCGCCAGGCTAGCGAGGAGGGCGCATCAGGTGCTGCGTGGCAGCCACGAGCCGCTGCCGGGGGCGGCGCTGACGCGGCCGTCCTCGTAGACGGGCCGCCCGCGCACGAACGTCGCCTCCACGCGGCCGTCGAACTCGGCTCCGTCGAACGGGCTCCACTTGGCGTTCGTCACGGAGTCGGCGCCCCGGAACGTGTGCTTCTCGCGCGCGTCGAAGATCGTCAGGTCGGCGTCGTAGCCCTCCGCCAGCCGGCCCTTGCGGTCGCCGATGCCGAAGATCTCGGCCGGCCGCCAGGTCGACGTATCCGAGCAGCTCGGGCAGCGGCGACCTCGTGCCGCGCGCCCCCGGTGAACACCACCGGCAGCAGCGTCTCGAGCCCGGGCGCGCCGGCGGAGGCGTCCAGCATGGTGCGCTGCTTGCTCTCGAACGGCCACGAGATGTGGTCGGTGGAGATGCTCGCGATGTTGCCCTCCCGCAGCTGCTCCCAGAGGCCGCGCTGCGACTCCTCGTCGCGGATCGGCGGGTTCACCTTCGCGATCGTGCCGAGCCGGGCCACGTCGGTCTCGCTCAGCCCCAGGTAGTGGGCGCAGGTCTCGCCCGACACGTTGGCGCCCATCTCGCGATAGAGCGCGA
Source organism: uncultured Thermoleophilaceae bacterium (assembly GCA_963729205.1). Classification (GTDB taxonomy): domain Bacteria; phylum Actinomycetota; class Thermoleophilia; order Solirubrobacterales; family Thermoleophilaceae; genus JAICJR01. The sequence continues at coordinate 57,337 of CAVSNA010000030.1, read as the reverse complement.
TCAGCCGGAAGGTGTGGGGGAGGGTGCAGTGCGCGACGTGCAGGCGCGCCCCCGACCAGCAGCGCCAGCTCGAGCGCCTTCGCGGTGGCGCCGGTCTCGGACACGGGCGGGTGCGAGCGCCCGTGCTCGTAGGGATCGTTGCCGTCGGAGCTCGCGAGGATCCGCGCCAGCTCGTACTCCACGACCTCCTGCAGCTCGCTGTGGAGCACGATCGTGATGCCGCTGTCGCTGAGCCTCCCGAACGCGTCGAGCAGGTCGCCGTCGGCGATGCGCGGGAAGCGCCGGGCGTCGTACTCGAAGAGCGAGAACTTGAACGCGCAGACGCCGCCCTCCACCAGCTCCTCCAGCACGCCGACGCCACCGGTCTTCGGCATCGTGCCGTAGAGGCCGACGTCCACCACCGCCTGCTCCCTCACCTCCTGGATCTTGGCCTCGAGGCGGGCCGCGTCCATCACCGGCGCGGCCAGGTCGTAGGGCATGTCGACGATGGTCGTCACGCCTCCGGCCGCGGCGGCCGACGTGGTGGTCTCAGATGCTCTCGGTGTCGGCGCTGCCGGCGTGCACGTGGGTGTCCACCAGCCCCGGCATCACGTAGCGGCCGGAGTAGTCGCGCACCTCGGCGCCCTCGGCGGGTGCACCGGGCTCGAGCACGGCGGCGATCTTCCCGTCCCGCACGCCGATCGCCCCGTCGCTCACGACCCGGTCCGCCAGCACCAGGTTCCCCTTGACGATCAGGTCGTAGGACATGGTCAGCGCGCCGCCCCGACGCCCGGCAGCGCTCGCAGGGCATTGGCGGTGGTCAGGGAGAACAGCTCGGCGAGCTCGATCCCGCGCACCTGCGCCACCGCCTCGCCGATCGGCACGAGGTCGGCGGGCGTGCTGCGCGCGGGCTCGCGGCCGAAGTAGGGCAGCCACGGCGCGTCGGTCTCGAGCAGCAGCGCGCCGTCCGGCACCGCGCGCACCGTGTCGTGCCAGTCCTCGGCACGGTCGGGGTAGGTCACGCTCGCCCCGACCGTGAAGCCGAAGCCCAGCGCGGCGTAGTCCTCCACGTCGCGGCGAGTGCCGTCCTGGAACTGGATCAGGCCGCCGACCGCCTCCATCCCCTCCTCGCGCAGGATCCGGGTGATCGCCGAGTGCGCGCCGCGGCTGTGCAGGATCACCGGCAGCTCGAGCCTCCTCGCCAGCCGCAGCTGGTCGCGGAACACCTGCTCCTGGATCGCGCGCAGCTCCGGGTCCTCGTAGGAGAGCTTCAGCCAGAGGTTGTCCACGTAGTCGAGCCCGATCTCGCCGATCGCCACCACGTTGCCGTCGGCGGCGAGCGCCTCGAGCTCCTCCAGCGGCGCCCCGTCCGGATGGTCCTGTGCCATCCAGGGGTGCAGGCCCACCGCCGCGAACACCATCTCCTCCGCCCGGGCGATCTCCACCCCGCGGGCCGAGGTGTCGCGATCCATCCCCACGGTCACGATCAGCTCCACGCCGGCCTCCCTCGCGCCCGCCAGGACGATGGGCAGCTCTTCGTCGCTGAAGGCGTCGAGGTGGCTGTGGGCGTCGACGATCACGGGTACGTCAGGATCACGGCGAGGGTCTGCTCGGGCGTCTGGTCGAGCAGCTTGAACGCGTCGGGCGCGTTCGCGAACGGGATCCGGTGGCTGATCATCTCCTCCGGGTGCATGCTCGGCAGCAGGTCGAGCGCGGTGCGCAGCTTGCGGCCCAGGTCCCAGCGGGGCTGAAGGCCGCCGCCGGCGTAGAGCACGCTCGAGCTGACCAGCTTCAGGCGCTGCGAGTAGAACTGAGGCGCGAGCACGAGCGGGATCTGCTTCGCGCCGTACCAGCCCACCACCGTCACGGTGGCCTCGAGCGCGCAGCAGTCGATCGCGAGCTGGAGGCCGGAGGCCACGCCGCTGGCCTCGATGCTCACGTCGCTGCCGCGGCCGTCGCTGGCCTCGAGCACGGCCGCGATGGCGTCGTCGGGGTGGACGGCCACGTCCGCGCCCAGCCTCAGCGCGATGTCGCGCCGGTACTCGTACGGGTCGATGGCGATCAGCTTGCCGGCGGTGTGGCGAGCCAGCAGCATGCAGAACATCCCCACGAGGCCGAGGCCGGTGACCGCAACCACGTCGCCCAGGCGAACCGGCACGTCGAGCAGCGCGGTGAGGGCGACGTCGGCGTTGTTGCCCAGCACCCCGATCTCGGGCGGGTCGAACTCCGGGATCCGGAACACCAGCTCGGGATCGGTGGCGTCGATCGTGTAGTAGTCCTGATGCGGGTAGCGGCAGAAGACCAGCTCGCCCTCGGCGTAGCCCGATTCGTTCCCCGCGTCGATCACCCGCCCGACGCTCTGGTAGCCGTACTTCACCGGCAGGTCCCAGCGTCCCTCGCAGGTCGAGGGGGTCATCGCCTGGCCGGCGGGACCCAGGCCGTGGTAGAGCACCATCTCGGTCCCGCTGCTGATGCCGGAGGCGATCGCCTTCACGCGGATCTCGTGCGGGCGGGGGTCCGGAGCCTGGTCCGGACGAAGCTCGGCGTGGCCTGCCTCGGGTATCCAGAGAGCCTGCGCGTCCATGCAACGCGTAGATTCGCATAGCCGGCTGGGCCGGCGCTTGCCGATCCGATGACCGAACCGACCCGAATCGATCCCCAGAGGTTCCTGCGCGATCTGCGCGAGCTGGCCACGTTCGGCGCGCTCGATCCGGGCGTCGAGCGGCTGGCCTTCGGCGCCGCGGACCAGGCCGCCCGGGAGTGGCTCGCGGGCCGCATGCGCGATGCGGGCCTCGACACCGAGATCGACGGGATCGGCAACGTCTACGGGCGCCGCCCCGGCGCCACGCGCACCGTGCTGCTGGGCTCGCACAGCGACAGCGTGCCGCGCGGCGGCTGGCTCGACGGCGCGCTCGGCGTGATCGGCGCGCTGGAGGTGGCGCGCTCGCACGCGGAGCGCTCGTCGAGCTCCGAGAGCGGGGTGGACGTGATCTCGTTCGCCGACGAGGAGGGCACGTTCCTGTCCACGCTTGGCAGCTCCTCGTTCTGCGGCGTTCTCTCCGACGACGAGTTCCGCGCCGCCCAGAGCCGAGCCGGGCAGGGCCTGGAGGACGCCATCGCCGCCGCCGGCTACGCCGGCCGTCCGCTCGCGCGGCTCGATCCGGCGCGCCACCTGGCCTTCGTGGAGATGCACATCGAGCAGGGGCCGCGCCTCGAGGACGAGGGCAAGCGCATCGGCGCGGTCACCGGCATCACGGGCATGCGCCGCCGCGTGGTGTCCTTCATCGGGCGCGCCGACCACGCGGGCACCACGCCGATGGCGCTGCGCCTGGACGCCGGCGCCGCGCTGGTGCGCTACGCCACGCTGGCGGTGGAGCGCCTGCGCGAGCACGGCGGCCCCGACACGGTGTGGAACATCGGGCGCCTCTCGCTGGAGCCCGGAGCGAGCAACGTGGTGCCGGGTCGCGGCGAGCTCTTGATGGAGCTGCGCGACATCGACAACGCCGTGATGGAGCGCCTCGAGGCGGTGATGGTGGACCTGGACGCCGAGGTGGCGCGCGAGACCGGCCTGGAGGTGGTGGGCGCCACGGTGGCCTCGCGCGACTCCACGCCGACCGACCCGCGCGTGGTGTCGACGATCGAGAGCGCGGCCGTGGACTGCGGCGCCCCCGTGATGCGCATGCCCAGCGGCGCCGGCCACGACGCGCGCGTGCTCGGCTGGCAGATCCCCGTGGGCATGCTGTTCGTGCCGAGCATCGGCGGGCGCAGCCACGACGTGACCGAGAACACGTCCGACGAGGATCTCGTGGCGGGGGTCGAGGTTCTGGCGGCGGCCACCGACGCCCTGCTGGCCCCGGGCACGCTTTGACAACGCGCGGAGGCACTGCTGAAGTGGCGGCCCGTGGTGGCTGACGGGGACAGCGCACGGGCGCGCCTCAGGCAGGCGGTGGATGCCGCGGATCGCGATGGTCGCGCGATCCTGCTGCCCGGCGTCTACGACGCGCTCAGCGCCCGGCTGGCGCAGGACGCGGGCTACGAGGCGATCTACGTCACCGGCGCCGGCCTGGCGAACTCGCGCCTCGGCGTGCCCGACATCGGCCTGGTGGGCTTCGACACGCTGCTCGACCACGTCACCGCGCTGTCCGACGTCGTGGACGTTCCGCTGGTGGTGGATGCCGACACGGGCTTCGGCAACGCGGTGACGCGTCACCCGCACCGTGCGCCTGCTGGAGCGGGCCGGGGCGGCGGCGATCCAGCTCGAGGACCAGGTGTTCCCCAAGCGCTGCGGCCACTTCGAGGGGAAGGCGTTCGTCTCCAGCGAGGAGATGGTGAGCAAGATCCGCGCCGCCGCCGACAGCCGCCGCGACCCGAACCTGCTGATCGTGGGACGCACCGACGCCCGCGCCACGGAGGGGCTCGACGCGGCGATCGCGCGGGCGCTCGCGTACAGGGACGCGGGCGCCGACGTGACCTTCGTCGAGGCCCCCACCAGCGTGGACGAGCTGCGCGAGGTGGGCCGGCGCGTGCCCGGCCCCAAGCTGGCGAACATGGTGGAGGGCGGCGCCACGCCGATCCTCAGCGCCGCCGAGCTGGGGGAGCTGGGCTTCGCGATCGCGCTGTTCGCCAACGCCGCGCTGCGCTCGGCTCAGAAGGCGGTCAGCGCCACGCTGGAGGAGCTGCTGCGCGAGGGCACCACCACCGGGCTGCTCGACCGCATGGCCACCTGGCAGGAGCGCCAGGACGCGGTGGGCAAGAGCGAGTACGACGAGCTGGAGCGGCGGTACTCGTCGTGAGCGAGGAGTTCGACCTCCGCCTCGCGGGCGGCACCGCCGTGCTGCCCGGCGAGGGCGCGCGTGCCGCCGACGTGCTGGTCAGAGACGGGCTCATCGCCGCCGTGGTGGACCCCGGCGAGCTCCGCGGAGGCCAGGGAGACCCTGGACTGCAGCGGCCTGCACGTGCTGCCCGGCGCCGTGGACCCGCACGTGCACCTCAGCCCGGACATCAGCACGCCGAAGACGCGTGAGGACGTGGAGCCCGAGACGCAGGCGGCCGCGGCCGGCGGCGTCACCACGATGCTCGTCTACCTGCTCTCGCCCGGGTCCTATGACGAGCTGCTCGAGCCCTCGAAGGCGGCGATGGATGCCCACGCGGCCATCGACTACGGCTTCCACTACTGCATCACCACGCGCGAGCAGCTCGAGCGGGTGCCGGCGTACGTGAGCGACCACGGCGTGAGCTCGTTCAAGTACTTCATGAACTTCCGCGGGGAGGAGGGCGCGTACCTGAAGCTCCCGGGCACCGACGACGGCTTCCTGCTCGACCTGCTCGAGTCCGCCGCCGCGGAGGGCGCGATGGTGGACCCGCATGCCGAGAACATCGAGCTGGTCTGGCGACTGCGCGACCGCGGGCCGGGTGTGGACGCGGACGCCGCGCCGCTCGAGGCCTGGGACCGGCTGCGTCCGGGCTACGTGGAGGCCGAGGCGCTCGGCCGCGTGGCCTATCTCGCTCAGGTGGCCGGAGCGAGCGTCTACGCGGTCCACACGACCAACGCCGACTCGCTGCGCCTGCTCGAGCAGGCGCGCGAGCGGTATCCGCGGGTGTACGTGGAGACCTGTCCGCACTACCTCACGCTCGGCACCGACAGCGAGATCGGCACCCACGGCAAGGTGAACCCGCCGTTGCGCAGCCCGGCGGATCGCGAGGCGCTCTGGGAGGCGATTCGCTCGGGCCTCGTGGACACGATCGGCTCGGATCACGTGCCGCGCCACCGCCAGTTCAAGGAGCAGCCGCTGATGAAGGCGTCTGCCGGCTTCCCCGGCGTTCAGACCCTGCTGCCCCTGATGCTCAGCGAGGGTCATCTCCAGCGCGGCATCGCGCTCGAGCGGATCGTGGACCTGGTGTCCACGCGCCCCGCCGAGCTGTTCGGCCTGGGCGAGCGCAAGGGGGCGATCAGGCCGGGCGCGGACGCCGACCTGGTGGTGGTGGACCTCGCGGCGCCGACGCGCATCGAGGCGGCCACGCAGCTCAGCGGCGCCGAGTACACGCCCTGGGACGGCCACCCCGTGGGCGTCACGATCCGCGACACGCTCGTGCGCGGGGAGTTCGCCTTCAGGGACGGCAGCATCGTGCCGGGCGCGCGCGGACAGTTCCTCGAGCGCCCGTCGAGCGGCGCCGGGGCGCCGGGGGCGGCGCGATGAGCGACAAGCCCTGGGCCGGCGTGATCGGGCCGGAGGACGAGCGCGTGTACGAGCTCGCCGGCTTCGGCGGCCCGTCGGGCTTCGGCGAGCGGCCCGCGCTGCTCGTGATCGACGTGCAGTACCGCACGCTCGGGGACTCGCCCAAGCCGTTCGAGGAGGCGGTGAAGGACTACCCCACGGCGGGCGGCGAGGTGGCCTGGGCGGCGCTCCCGCAGATCGAGCGGCTGGTGGCCACCTTCAGGGAGCTCGACCTGCCGATCCTGTACCCGCACGTGGCCCCGAAGCTCGAGTTCGACCGCGGCACGCTCGGCGCGAAGGTGCCGTCGATCCTCACGGTGGCCGAGCGCGGCTACGCGATCCCGGACTCGATCGCGCCGCGCCCGCAGGACGTGCTGCTCCCGAAGCGCCATCCCAGCGCCTTCTTCGGCACCCCGCTCGCCAGCTATCTGATCGAGAGCGGCGCTGACACGCTGGTGGTCACCGGCACCTCCACCAGCGGCTGCATCCGCGCGAGCGTGGTGGATGGGTTCGCCTACAACTTCCGCGTGGTGGTGCCGCACGACGCCGTCTGGGATCGCACGCCCACGGTGCACAAGGTCAACCTGTTCGACATGGCGCAGAAATACGCAGACGTGACCTCCACGGACGAGCTGGACGCGGAGCTCCGCCGCCGTCACGCCTGAACCTCCACGCCCGCGGGTGCCGCGCCCCGGAGAACCGCTGCAGTTCTGAAATCGCTGGTGGCGTCGCGCCCAGCTGGGTATTGCGAAAGAGCCGTCATAACCAGGGGAAAGCCCGCCGGGGTGGTGGGCGAGATCCCAACCAAGCCGCGGCTTCGCCGCGGCTCGATTTTCAAATCACTAGATAGCCCGGCAGGGGGCAGCTCAGGTTGAAGGGGTCCGCGGGAGGCGGTGGGCCTGAGCGACGCGTCGTCGCGGGGCAGGGGGAGCATCAGGATGCGTGCTATCGGCACACCCGGCGTCCATGCCGGATTGCAAGGAAGCAAGTCGATCGCCCGGAGGTTCGTGGCCGCCGCGCTGGGCTGCATGGCCCTGTGGGCCGTCCTCGGAGCGTCGGGGGCGCAGGCCGCCACGAACGCGTGCCGCGGCTCCGCCGCCAGGGTCACAGTGGGTTCGTCGCTCGTCTCCGAGCCCGTCATCGCGAACTCGCCGGGCTCGCCGTGTGCGACCGGCAGCCAGCAGGTCGCGGGCGTTCAGCCGGCCGGAGGCATCACGCTGAGCGATCCCAAGGCCGACACCCGAACGGCAGCCGGCGTGATCGCGGCGAGCTCCAGCGTGGACAGCGCCAACCTCGGCGCCGTGCCGGTGTCGGTCGGCCACGTTGACGTCAGCCAGACCGTGAGCTGCGCGAGCGGCAAGTCGGTCAGCTCCGGCTCGTCGAACGTGGACGGGCTGACGATCGCCGGCAACGCGGTGAACCTGATCGCGGGCCGGAGCGTGGACATGACGATCGCGGGCGTGCGCGTGCGCACCAACCAGCTGAGTGGAGCCACACGCCAGGCGCTCGTGCTCGACGTGGGCGACACCGAGGTCGTGCTCGGCGAGGCCACGGCAAGCGGCGATGCGTGCTCGACGCTGGGTGACAGCTCGAACGGCGGGGGCGCCCAGATCTGTCCGCCCGGCTCGACCTACAACGTGCCGACCAACGAGTGCGTGATCGTCTCCAGCTCGGGTAGTGGTAGCGGCAGCGGCAGCGAGTCGCTGATCGTGGTCGGCCGGCCCTACAGCGGGCCGAGCGGCGGCAGCGTGATGTCTCTCGGCGAGGCCCGCGCGCTCGCTCGCAGCGGCAAGCTCCCGAAGAGCTCGTGCCTCAACGGGAAGGGCCCGAAGTTCGTGATCCTCGGGACCAGCCACCGCAACCACATCACGGGGACCAACCACAACGACCGCATCCTCGGCCTTGGCGCCGCGGACCAGATCGATGCCGGTCGCGGCAACGACTGCGTGGACGGCGGCTCGGGATCCGACCTGCTCACCGGCGGCGAGGGGAACGACCGCCTGTACGGCGAGGCCGGGAACGACCACCTCTACGGCAGCTCGGGCAGCGACCGCATGTGGGGCAACAACGGCAACGACGCGATCAACACCGGCTACGGCCGTGACCGCGTCTGGGCCGGAGCCGGCAACGACCTCGTCAACGCCGCGACTGCCGGCCCCGCGTCCGTGATCCAGGGCGGATCCGGCCGCGACATCATCCGGATCAACCACAACGAGCGCCGCCACGTTCACAGCGCGGAGCGGGTCTACATGATCCAGTAGCCGCAACGGGAAAACGCGGGCACTACCGCTGCCGGTCGGCACCTCGCTCTCGCGGGTTGCCGGCCGGCAGCGCCCGTCTAAGGGTTCCGAGCGGTGACGATCCAGGTCGAGGCGGGACCGCGGACGCCGTCGGCGCCCTCGAAGTCCGCCAGCACCTCGCGGATCTCGCGCTCGAGCGTCGGCTTGATCTCGTTGGCGTTCTCGCCGCTCAGGCGGATCAGCTCGGCGGCGGGCCCGAGCGCCATGGTCACGGCCACGGCCTGGTCGAGGTCGCTGCCGACCTTCAGCGGCAGGTCGCAGCGTGTGAAGGTCGGCTCCTCGAACCCGGCTATCAACAGCTGCTCGCTCACCGTGTCGGCGTCGGCCATCGAGAACGGCCCCGGTCCGCAGCGAGGCTCGTCCGTCTCCTCCGGCTCCTCGAGGTAGCGGTCCACCACCTGCTCGGCGCGATACAGCCACTCGTTGTCGAGCTTGCGCCGCCACACCACCGCGCAGAGCAGGGCGCCCGGCGCGAGCGCGGAACGGATGTTGCGAAACGCGGCCACCGGGTTGGCGAAGAACATCACGCCCATCCGCGAGAAGGCGTGATCGAAGGGGCCGGGCAGCTCCATCACCTGCACGTCGCCGGCCAGGAACTCGACGTTCTTCGCGCCCGCCTCCCTTGCCTCTTCCACGGCGGCGGCCACGAACGGCTCCGACACGTCCACGCCCACCGCACTCCCCTCGGGACCCACGAGGCGGGCGAGCTGCTGGGTCGTGTCGCCGAAGCCGCAGCCGATGTCGAGCACGCGGGCGCCAGGGCGCGGGGGATGGAGCTGCATCGCCACGTCGCCGAAGGCGGCCAGGCCCTGGACCACGACCTCGCGATACTGGACGAAGCGATCGAAGAGGACGCCGCTCCAGGCCTCGGTGGCCTCCTCGTTCTCGACCGCTACGGGGGTGATGCGGGTTGGAGAGTTCATGTGGCGATCCTACGCCGCCGCCACTGGGTCGTAGAACTGCGAGTGGTCGCCGCCGTCCCATGCCTCGCGGAGCCCCGGCGCGCCCAGGTCCCAGTCGGGGCGGATCTCGCTCGTCGCATCGCGCAGATCGCGACGGAGGTCCTCGCTCGAGGGCCTGCCCCAGAACCAGTATCCGTTGTAGACGCTGTGGATCACGAGCCCGGGCTTGAGCACCAGCGTGTAGCGGGATCATCGGGTCGTGGTGGGGTCGGTGTACTCCTGGATGTCGAGCTCCTTCTGGATCTTGCGGCCGGCGTCCGAGAGGAAGGTCCAGTTGGCGCCGACGGCGGCGCGGAACTCGCGGGTCTCGATGATGCTGTCGGTCGAGATCGTGACGATCTGCGTGTAGGCGACCGCGATCTGTGATTGAAAGGCCGCGAGCTGGAGGTGCTGCTGGTGGTCCTTCGGGCAGTAGTGCCCGCGCGCGAGCACGAGGATCATCGGGTCGTTCCCCTGCAGCTCGCTCAGCTTGCGCCGGGTCTTCGTGTGGTCGGTCAGCTCGTAGTCCGGGAAGATCCCGCCCGGCGCGATGTCGGCGCGCATTCCTGTGCTCCTTCGTGGTCGGTGGGTCGCGGCCAACAGGGTCGCACCTGCGCGACCTTGGCTGCGGGCCGGATCAGCTACAAAGTGTCCGCGCCCGACACCAACCGATGGAGGCCCGAGATGAGCAGCGTCCAGACCAGCGGCCAGAGCGACACCGGAACCCCGCCGGTGAAACCCGGAGAGTTCAGGCTCGAGGTCGTGGTGCTGCCGGTCGCCGACGTCGATCGGGCCAAGGGCTTCTACGAGGGGCTGGGGTGGCGGCTCGACGCGGACCTCGCCGTCGAGGACGGCTACCGCGTCGTGCAGCTGACGCCGCCCGGATCGACCTGCTCGATCATCTTCGGCGAGGGGGTCACGTCGACCGCGCCCGGCTCGTGCCAGGGACTGCAGCTCATCGTCTACGACATCGACGCGGCGCGTGCCGACCTCGTCGGTCGCGGGGTCGACGTGAGCGAGCCCTTCCACGACGTGACGGGCGTCTTCCACCACGCGGGCACGACGGGCGGGAGCCCGGGCCGGCCCCGGAGCACGCCGACTACGGCTCGTTCGTCTCGTTCAGCGATCCGGACGGCAACGGCTGGCTGCTGCAGGAGATCAAGACGGCGGCTGCCCGGACGCTGACCAGCACTTCGCTCGAGAGGAGACGGTACGAGCAGCGACTACGACGTGATCGTGCTCGGCGGGGGCTCGCCGGGCGAGCACTGCGCCGGCGCGCTTGCCGAGGGCGGCCTGCGGGTCGCGATCGTCGAGCGCGAGCTGGTGGGGGGCGAGTGCTCCTACTGGGCCTGCATCCCGTCCAAGACGCTCCTGCGGCCAGGCGAGGCGGTGCACGGCGCGCGCGAGGCGGCGGCGAGCGCGGACGTGGACGTCGAGGCGGCGCTCGCCTGGCGGGACTTCATGGTCTCGGACTACTCGGACGCCGGCCAGGAGCGCTGGCTCGCCGATCACGGGATCGACCTCCTGCGCGGCAGCGGCCGGCTTGCGGGTCCCGGCGTGGTGGAGGTCGACGGTGTGCGCCACACCGCGGACCACGTGGTGCTGGCGAACGGCGCGGATCCGATCGTGCCGCCCGTCCCGGGCCTGCGCGAGCTCGACGGCGTCTGGGGCAGCCGGGACGTGACCTCCATGAAGGCCATCCCGCGGCGGCTGCTGATCCTCGGTGGCGGGCCGGTCGGTGTCGAGATGGCGCAGGCGGTGCGCCGGCTGGGCGGTGAGGCGGTGGTCATCGACATGTCCGAGCACGTGCTCGGGCGCGAGCCCGCTCCGCTCGGCGAGGCGCTCGGCGAGGTTCTCCGCCGCGAGGGCATCGAGCTCGTCTCTGTCCGCCAACGTGAACGCCGCGCGGCGCGATGGCGAGGATTTCGTCCTCGAGTTGGACGACGGGCGCGAGTTGCGCGGCGACAAGCTGCTCGTGGCCACCGGCCGGCGCCCGCGCGTCAGCGGCATCGGCCTGGAGAGCGTCGGCGTCGAGCCAGACGCGCACGGCGTTCCGGTGGACGCGCACCTGCGCGCGGGCGACGGCCTGTGGGCGATCGGCGACGTGAACGGCATCTGGCCGCTCACCCACGTCGGCAAGTACCAGGGCGAGGTGGTGGCGTCCAACATCCTCGGGGAGCCACGCAGGGCCAACTACGACGCCGTGCCGCGCGTGGTCTACACCGACCCGCAGGCGGCTGCGGTCGGCGCTGCCGCCGGGCGCTTCACCGCGATGGTGGGGATCTCCGGCGTGGCCAAGACGGAGACCTACACGCGCGCCTACGCCGACCAGAACGGCTTCCTGACCCTGGTCAGCGACGGCGAGCGTCTGACCGGCGCCTACGCGCTCGGGCCGGAGGCCGGCGAGTGGCTGCAGCAGGCCACGCTCGCCATCCGCGCGCGCGTGCCGATCGACGTGCTGCGGGACACGATCCAGCCGTTCCCCACCTTCTCCGAGATCTACGTGGAGGCGCTCAAGACCCTCCGACGGGAGATCGCGACGCGCCGCCCGGTCGGCGCGGGAGCGGAGATCCCCTGAGCGCGCGCGAGCCGGAACTGCTCGGCCAGACCGTGGTGGTGCTCGGAGGCAGCGCGGGCATCGGGCTCGAAACGGCCCGGCGAGCCCGCGCGCGAGGGGGCCGAGGTGGTCGTCACCGGCCGCGATCCCGAGCGGCTCGAGAATGCCGCGCGCGACGTCGGCGCCCGCAGCAGCGCGGCGTTCGACGCCGGCGATCCGGACGCGCTGGAGAGGTTCTTCGAGGAGCTGCCGCAGCCGGTCGACCACGTGATGGTCACGGCCGGCCGCCCGACCTATGACCGCCTGGCGGACATGAGCTACGCGCAGACGCGCGACGCCCTCAACGGGCATCTCATGCTCGCGCTCGAGGTCGCCCGCAACGCCGACGGCAACGTGCGACCCGGCGGGTCGCTGATCTTCATCGGCGGCACGGCGGGCGCCGCCCCAGCGTCGGCGTGATCGCGTCGACCGTGACCATCGCCCTTCCCGCGATGGTGGCCAGCCTGGCGGTCGAGCTCGCGCCGATCCGAGTCAACCTGATCGCGCCCGGCTTCGTGGACACGCCGCTGTCGGCGTCGCTCCTCGGCGATCAACTCGACGAGCGCCGCGACGAGCTGCGCACCAAGCTTCCCATCGGGCGCGTGGTGGGACCGGAGGACGTGGCCGCGCTCGCCGTGCACCTGATGAGCAACACCGCGCTGACGGGCGCGACCTACGACATCGACGGCGGCCAGCAGCTCGTCTCCTGGTAGAGGGCTGGCCAGGTGACATGACCCCGGCGCCGCGGAAGGTCGCGATCGTGACCGGCGCCTCGCAGGGCATCGGCGCGGGCCTGGCGGCCGGATTCCGCGCGTGCCGGGTACGCGGTCGTGGCCACCTCGCGCTCGATCGCCGCCTCCGATGACCCCGACCTCCTCACGGTGCCGGGCGACATCGCCCAGGTCGAGACCGCGCAGCGCGTGGTGGGGCAGGCGCTCGACCGCTTCGGGCGGATCGACAGCCTGGTCAACAACGCCGGCATCTTCATCGGCAAGCCGTTCACCGACTACACGCCCGACGACTTCGCCGCGATCGCAGCGGTCAATCTGGCCGGCTTCTTCCACATCACCCAGCTCGCGATCCGGCAGATGGTGGACCAGGGCGGGGGCCACGTGGTGAACATCAGCACCAGCCTCGTGGACCACGCCGAGCAGCCAGTCGCCGTCGGCGCTCACATCGCTGACGAAGGGCGGGCTGGCCGCCGTCACGCGCTCGCTGGCCATCGAGTACGCGTCGCGCGGCGTGCGCGTCAACGCGGTGGCGCTCGGGGTCATCAAGACCCCGGAGCACGACGCCGCCTCCTACGGGGACATGGCCGCTCTTCACCCACTCGGCCGGCTGGGCGAGGTCAGCGACGTGGTGGACGGGATCCTCTACCTGGAAGGCGCCACCTTCGTCACCGGCGAGATCCTGCACATCGACGGCGGTCAGGCCGCCGGGCACTGACGCCGGGGCGGGTTCAGAGCGGCGGGTCGGCGTCGTCGTAGATCCGGGCGGCGGCGAGCTTGCCGCTCTCGCCACGCACGTAGACGGCCATCCCGGCTTCCGGCGGCAGCTCGGTCTTGCCCCAGCGCACCACGTTGTACTCGAGCGCGCACGCGCGGCCGTCGTCCGTCACGGAGCAGTGCTCCAGCGGGATGCCGCCGTCGTTCGAGAACAGGTGCTCGTAGAACGCGCGCAGGCCCTCTGGGCCTCGGTGGATGTGCTCGCCACCGGCGGGCTCCCGGGCATAGCCGCCGGGCTCGAACGCCGACACGATCGCCTCGAGGTCGCCGGCCGCGAGCGCGCGCTGGTACTCGGCCACGATCCCCGGCTCGCGCAGCTCCGGATCCGGCTGCAGCAGCGGCGGGCGGTTCGCATGGCGACCGTTCAGCGGCCAGCCGCTGAAGTAGATCCTCACCTCGCCGACCAGTCCGTCGGGCAGGCGGTCGGCGACGACCGCGACGGGCAGATCCACCCGCCCGTCCTTGCCGTCGAGATGCAGGACCACCTCCTCGAAGCCGCGCGGGTCGGTGACGACGCGCTCGACGTCCTCGACCGAGACGTTCTGTTGCGCGAGCCAGTGGTTGGTTTCGGCGACAAAGGCCTCGAACGCCCGCGCGCCCTTGATCCGTCCTCGTACCGGGTGGTGCAGCTCAGGCTCGCCGGCGAACGACTCGATCAGCGCGCCGGTCTCCCCGGTCATCAGGCCGGCGAAGTAGGGGATGGGGTCTCGCTCGTTCGCGCTGCTGCTCTTCCTCCAGCCGTGCCAGCACGGGGGCGGAGAACAGCTCGGGAACCCAGGGCACGCGTGAAGCTTTCCAGAAGTCTCAGTGGGCGTAGAACTCGACGAGATAGCCGTCGGGATCGGCGACCTGGACGCGCACGAAGCGGCCGTCGTCCTGCCACTCGATCTCGGTCACGCCGGCCGCGCGGAAGCGCTCACGCGCGGCCCGCACCGCCTCCTCCGCAACCCGAAACCCGAAGTGGTTCGTGTGGGGAAGCGCGGCTGCCGCCGGCTCGCCCTGCGAGAGCGCCAGCTCCGATCCGTCGCCCGACCCCAGGATCAGCCGCTCGTCGTCCTCATGGACGCGCTCGGTCAGGCCGAAGTGCTCGCCGTAGAACGCGGCCGACCGCTCCCGATCGGCGACCGTCAAGGCCACGTGGTTGAGCGGCATCTACGAAGCTCCCTTGGCGTCGCTCAGCGACCGGATCTCCTGCGTGAGCTTCAGGATCTGCTGCGAGAGATCCAGCAGTTCCTTGTTCTGGGAGTCCTCCTCCTTCACCGTCTTCCACTGCGCGTCGGCGATCACCTGGCGTTTCGCGTCCGCGCGGTTCTGGCTGATCATCACGAACGTCGACAGGAAGATCGCCTCGAGCGAGACGATCATCGTCAACAAGCCGAACGGGTACTTCTCGACGCCGAAGCCGATCCAGCATCCGAACCAGACGATGTGGATGTAGACGAACAGCATCGAGCCCGAGAACATCGTGATTCGGTCCGCGACCCGGTTCTGCGCGTTCTCGGCCCGCTTCTCGGCATGCTTCAAGAGCGCCGGGTTCACGGGGGGCGGAAGCCTGTTGGGCACCAGCACGGGCCCGATCCGGTGAAAGAGGGCGTGGGCAGGCCCCTTCCGGCCGCCTCCGTTGGCAGAGGTCTCGCTCGACACTGGTGCTCCCTTCGCGGTTGGTCGTGTCCAATTATCTGTCCCCGCGGAAGCGCGCCCGCCTGGAAGGAAACGGTCTCGGTCGGCGTCTTGGGTGTGACATTGAAACTCCACGCCCTCACCACCGGAGCAGTGCGCGTCAAGCACAGCTTCCTGTTCCCCAGCCCCGGCCCGCGGCGTCAGCTGGACCTGTTCATGCCGGGCGCGTTCTCGGACCCGCTGCCGATCCACTGCTGGGCGATCGAGCACGCGGGAGTGCTGCGACTCGTCGACACCGGTGAGACCGCGTCGGCGCGGAACGTGCCATTCGCGCGGATGGAGCTCACCCGCGAGCAGGAGCTCCCAGCCGCGATGGCCGGGGCAGGTCTCAAGCTCGACGATGTCTCCGAGGTGGTGCTCACCCATGCCCATGGCGACCACATCGACGGGCTGGTCCACGTGCGCGGGCGGGTACTGATCAACGAGCCCGAGCTGCGGTTCCTCGGGTCGCCGATGGCGCGGGTGATGCGTCGTGTCTTGCGTCAGCCGCTGCCGCCTGGCTTCGCTCCGGAATCCGTCCTGCTCGACGGCGGGCCATTCGGGGCGTTCCCTCGAAGCCGGGACCTCAGCGGTGACGGACGGATCGTTGCCGTCGAGACCCCCGGGCACACGCCGGGTCACGTTTCGGTGATCTGCGTCGACGACTCAGGCCGCCACGTGATGCTCGCCGGTGACGCGACCTACACGCTCGAACAGCTTCACGCCCGACGCGCTGACGCAATCGGACCGGACCCCAAGGTTCACGTCGCCACGCTCGGAGACGATCCTGGCGCACTGCGCGCAGCACCCGACGGTCTACCTGCCCTCCCACGACCCCGGCTCAGCAGCGCGGTTCGCGGCCGGGACCACGGTCGACGTCGCCTGAGCCCCAGAACCCGCGGCTAGCGCGCCACGCGGTAGCGGAGGTAGACGACTCTCGAGCTGAAGGTGCGGGTCTCGACGAGTTCGAGATCCACCCGGCGCTC
The DNA here is from genome assembly GCA_963729205.1 of uncultured Thermoleophilaceae bacterium. GTDB lineage: Bacteria > Actinomycetota > Thermoleophilia > Solirubrobacterales > Thermoleophilaceae > JAICJR01. Next base: position 41,156 of record CAVSNA010000030.1, on the reverse strand, counting down.
GCGCTGGGGAAAGAACGGAATGCCACCGCCAACCAGCACCGGGTAGACCCTGGCCCGGTACTCGTCGATCAGACCCAACGCGGCCGCCTCGGCGGCGAGAGTCGCGCCGCCGATCGCGATGTCGCCCTCCCCCGGCTCGGCTCGCAACCGCTCGATCTCCTCCGCCAGGCCGCCGGAGGCCAGGCGGGCATTGCCCTGCACCGCCGACAGCGTGGTGGAGAACACCACCTTTGGGAGCGGCTTCCAGATCGCGGCCCACTCGAGCCTTGAGTCGTCGAGCGATGGATCCTGGTCGGCGGTCTCCCAGTACAGCATCGTCTCGTACAGCCGTCGTCCCAACAGGTGGACGCCGACCTCTCGTATCTCGTCGGTGACGAAGCGAAAGACCTCCTCGTCGGGCGCCGTCCAGTCGAAGTCGCCGTCCGGCCCGACGATGTAGCCGTCAAGTGAGACGCCCATCGAATAGGTCACGCTGCGCATCAGAAGTCCTCCTCGGTGACGGTTCGACAGTACGCGTGGCCGGCGATGGCCTCACTGGTCCTCAAGATGTCCGTCTCGCTCGACGGCTTCGTCGCACCAATCGAGGGAGCACCGACTGGGTCGCTGCGGGACGCTCCGATGACGGCGCCAGTTGGACTGCTCGAGACCTTGAGCAACGCCCGCGCGCACCTCATGGGTGCCACGACCTATGCGGAGTGGGCCGGCGACCGGCCCGGCGCCTCCGGGCCGTTCGCCAAGCCGATGAACGAGATCCCCAAGGTCGTGTTCTCGGACTCGCTCGCGTCCGCCGACTGGGGCGAGACGACGATCGCCACCGGAGACCTGGCCGGAGCCATCACGCGGCTCAAGCAGGAGCGCTCCGCGGATACCTGCTCGCCCACGGCGGGGCGCGGTTCGCCCGATCGCTGGTCGAGATCGGCTTGATCGACGAGTACCGCCTTGTCATCCACCCGGTCGCTGGGCGCCGGCGAGCAGCTCTTCACGCCCTCTCACCATCGAGACGATGAGCACCACCGTCTTCAGCGGCGGAGCCGTCGCCCACGTCTTCCCGGCGCACCCGGAACGCTCGTCCCGAACGCTCGATATCGCGCTCTGTACTGTGTTGCGGTCCATCTATCTGGGGGAGTCACCTTGCCAGAGGCGCTCACTACCGAGGACCTCGATCTCTTGGCCAGTTTGGCCGGCCTGACCGTGCCGAGCGCGGACAAGCCTGTGGTGACGGCCGGCCTTCAGGCTCAGATAGCGCTCGTCAGCGATCTGATCGACCCAGCTCTGGACCGCGATGTGGCGGCTCCAGCATGCGATCCGCGCCGCTATGTCGAGTCTTGACGACCTCACGTTGACGGCGGCGGGGGACCTGCTCAGCAGCGGCGGGCTGACGGCGACCGAGTTATTGGAGCGCGTGCTCGCGCAGGTGGCAGGCACCGAGGCGAGCGTCCACGCCTATGCGTGCGTGCTCGAAGAGGAAGCGCGGTTGGCCGCAGCGAAGGCCGACGAAGAGCTGACGGCTGGACGGAGCCGCGGACCGCTCCACGGAATCCCCTTCGGGGTCAAGGACGTCTTCTGGACGAAGGACAGCCCGTCCGAGGCAGGATCCCGCATTCTCAAGGGATTTCGCCCCGCGGAGGACGCCACGGCGGTGCGGCGCATGCGAGATGCCGGTGCGATCCTCGTGGGCAAGCACCACACCCACGAGTTCGCCATGGGCTACGGCGATCCGCCGACCGAAAATGCATGGAAACCCGGGCACTTCGCAGGAGGGTCCAGCGCCGGTGCCGGCGCATCCGTCGCGGTCGGATCGTGCCTGGCGGCGCTGGGCACCGACGCGGGCGGGTCGGTACGCAAACCGGCCTCCCTGAACGGCGTGGTCGGTCTCAAGCCCACCCAGGGACGGATCAGCCGATACGGGATCATTCCGCCCAGCGGATCCCTTGATCACGTCGGCATCGTCACTCGCACGGTCGAGGATTGTGCCCTCGTCCTTGGCTGCCTTGCGGACCCGGGCGAGAGCGGCTCACCGCCCAGCGACCCTACGGTTATCCGTCACCCCGTAGATGACTACTTCGGGTCACTGTCGGCCGGCATCGACGGGATGCGGGTCGGCATCGTGCCTTACTTCTTTGGTCCGGAGCTCGACCCCGAGGTGCGAGGCCTCGTCGAAGACGCCATATCGGCGCTGACAAGCCTCGGCGTGACCACGGTCCCCGTCGACGTACCCTCGTTGAGTCTCACGATGACGGCGGGGGTCACGCTCCTACTCGCGGAGGGCGCCGCCGCGCACCTTCACTGGCTGCGTGAGCGGCCGTCGGACTACTTCCCGGAAACCCGGCAGTCGCTGGAGCTGGGGGCACTTCTCCCTTGGGTGACCGTCAATGCTGCCGGGCGCGCCCGCGCGCTGATCTGCAGTGAGATTGGTCAGGCCTTCGCGGAGCATCGCCTGGACGCGATCATCGGGCCGACCTTGCCCGAGACAACATTTCCCCTTGATCGGATCGTTCCGGGCGAGGAGCCGTATTGGGCGAAGTTGATTCCGTATACGTTCCCGGCGAACCTCACGGGGCTGCCCGCGCTGACGGTTCCGTGCGGCTTCACGTCCGCCGGGCTTCCCGCGGGGCTGCAAATCTGCGGGCGACCGTTCCGCGAGGCCACCGTGCTGCGGATCGGCCACGCGTATCAACAGCGCACCCCCTGGCACGAACGCCGCCCGCCCACCGCGGTCCCCGCGGTCGCATAAGCCGCATGGCCTCACTGGTCCTGAAGATGTCCGTCTCGCTCGACGGCTTCGTGGCGCCAATCGACGGGAGCAGCGACTGGGCCGCTGCGGGACGCTCCGATGACGGCGCCAGTTGGACTGTCGAGACCTTGAGCAACGCCGGCGCGCACCTCATGGGTGCGACGACCTATGCGGGGTGGGCCACCTACTGGCCCGGCGCCTCCGGGCCGATCGCCAAGGCGATGAACGAGATCCCCAAGGTCGTGTTCTCGAACTCGCTCGCGTCCGCCGACTGGGGCGAGACGACGATCGCCGGCGGAGACCTGGCCGCAGCCGTCGCGCGGCTCAAGCAGGAGCGCTCAGACGGATACCTGCTCGCTCAGGGCGGGGTACGGTTCGCCCGCTCGCTGGTCGAGAGCGGCTTGATCGACGAGTACCGCCTTGTCATCCACCCGGTCGTCCTGGGCGCGGGCGAGCCGCTCTTCCTCGCACCGCTCACCATCGAGCCGATGAGCACCACCGTCTTCAGCGGCGGAGCCGTCGCCCACGTCTTCACGGCGCATCCCTGATCGAGCCGTATCGGCAACCCGAGTAGCGCGCCCCGGTTACAAGCCGGATTCCGTTGTTGGGGCGGAATCCGGCTTTGGGCGGGTTGGCCGCGGGTCTTCTACCAGCGCTTCCAGGCCTCGAGCCCCGCTACTAGGTCCTCAACTGTGTTCGAAGCTGTTCTGCGAGTCGCACCGCGGCTTCGATTTCGACCCGTCTGATCGAGACGCTTTCGACGTTGATTCCGAAGGGGGCGCCGAGCCTGCGGCAGTAGGCGATCAGTTCGCTGGCGGTCGCGAGGGCTTGCTGGTACGAGGCCTCGAGCGGGTCAGTGGCGTGCTTGAGGTCGTTTTCGATCCACCTCGGTACATCGACGCCCAACCACCGGAGAAACTCCAAGGTCTTCATCGACCCGCACACCGAGAACGTGAAGACGAACGGCGCCTGTGACACGCCTCGGGCCTGACACTCGTAGTGGTACTCGGAGACGAGGTTCTTGGCTGCGTTGACGTCGTAGACCACCTGGGTCACGAAGAACCGACAGCCTGCGTCCTGCTTGGCAAGGAGACGTAGGTGCTCATCCTCGCGCCGAGTATGGCGCTCAGGTATCGCGACCCCACCCGAAGACAAGGCCGGGTTGGCTTCGCGGCGGAGTGCTTGAGCGTCAGCTAGTGACGTCCGCCCTCTCGTGGCGCTCGAGGATGCTCCGACGAGGACCGTCATCAACCGTGCGGGATCCTGCGCCGACAGCCAGGCGCGAAGCTCGGCGGGAGCGTATTTGCTGACCGCGCGATAGACGATCACCGGCGTTGGCCAGGTCCCGAGGTGATTGACCAGGTAGTCAGAGGGATCCAGCGTCGGAATGAACGGAAACGGACGCTCGGCCGGATTCCGGTCAGTTTCGTCGTCGATGTCGTAGAGGATCAGACCGTCCAGGCTCAGCGGACGAAGACGAGCGACTGTCGCGTCGGCGATCTCTTGAGCGCGCTCGTGGTCCGTCGCGAGGCGTGGCGGGGTGATGGCAAAGAGCAGGAACTCGCCGTGGGCGGCGTCGATTCGGCGGATCAGATCCACGGCGAGACAGTATTCGAGCCCAGAGCGAGTCTGACCGCCGGCGAAGGTGGACATCGGGCATCGACCGCCGACACCCCTCAGGTCCTTGCCGAGCGCCTGAAGGATTACGCTGCGCGTCGGGCTGGTGATCGCCCTTTCGTCGTACCTCACGCGTCTCCCTTTCGGTCCACCACCAGGTCCGCGCTCTGTCGCTGGTGTCCGTTCACCCGATCCGCGAGGCGGCAGTCCTCAGGCTGGTCGGGCTTGACTGCTGTAGTCCTCGTTGGGGAGCATGTTGGTGGCCATGGCCATGCGGTTGGTGAGGTTGTACATCGACGCGATCTCGGCCACGTCCCAAGCTTCTTCGAGCGTGAGTCCGGCGTCGAGCAGGGTCTGCAGGTCCTCGCGTGTGACCTCGCGCGGGCGTCGGGTGAGCTTGTCGGCGTAGGCGCAGATCGCGTGGCGGCGAGGGTCCAGGCCGGCGCGGCGCCAGTCGTAGGAGATCCGCTCGCCGAGGATCGGGTCGCCGAGCGCCTCGCGCAGCGCGGCGCCGTGGGCGATCAGGCAGTACAGGCAGCCGTTGGCGGAGCTGACGACGACCGCGATCATCTCCCGGTCAGCGGCGTCGAGATGCGTGGTCGGCTCGTGCAGCTGGCGGTAGTGCGCGAACCAGGCGCTGACGCGTTCCGGCCGGTAGGCCCACACTCGGAACACGTTGGGCACGAACCCGAGCTGCTCGCGAGCCTTGGTAAACAGCTTGCGGAGGTTTTCCGGCAGTTCGTCGTCGGTTGGAACCGGGAACCAGGACCCGGTGTCGCTATCAGGCTGGGGAAGTTTCAATGTCGATCCTTCGGTTGGGATGGGTCTCGACCTCACTGCTCACGTTTCCGTCCGTGCCAAACACGTCCATGCAACACGCCATTACTTCTCTATGGGATCTGCCGGTCGCAAAAACGCCACTTCTGGCGCAGAAACACACAAGCCGCCGGCTTGACGCCGACGGCTCGAAGTTCGATTCCGCTCTAGACAGCGAAACCCGAGTAGCGCGCCCGGCTGGATTCGAACCAGCGACTTCTGCCTCCGGAGTTACGCCCGGCAGGCCCGATAACAAGCCGGATTCCGCTGTTGGGGCGGAATCCGGCTTTGGGCGGTTTTGGCGCATTTTGCGGGCGTTTGGCGGGCGTCTGGTCGCAATTCAGTCGCAGAAACTGACTTCCAAACCGACAGGGCAGAAGTCGGCTTCGCGTGACTTCTGCCCACGTCCAACCCAGGACGACGACGCAACGTGTCCAGAGAGCGCCTGCTCGTCGCCATCGCGATCATCACGTCGCGTCTCGCCACAGGCCGCCCTTCACGCCCTGAGCGGACAGGGCCTAGCTTGACTCAGCGTCGTCCTCGACAGGATGAGCGGAGCGTCGCACGAGCAGAACCGAGCAGTCGGCCCGGTGCGTCACTCTCTCGCTGACGCTCCCGAGCGCGGCGAGGCCGGTTCGACCTCGGCTTCCCATGACGATTAGGCCGGCATCCGTTTCGTTAGCGACCTCGACGATGCGTCGATAGGGAGAGCCTTGCTCCACCCTGATCACGGGCTCGCGGCCACAGCTCTCGATCATCGCCACGGCGTCCTCGGCCACGCTCCGGTCGTCCGTCTCGCCGACGTGCAGGGTGACCACCGTCGAGTCGTAGCGCGCTGCGAGACGGCCGGCGACTCGCGCGGCGTCGAGCGACTCGGGTGAGCCGTCGTTGGCATGCAGCAGCAGCCCGGGGAACGACTCCGAGCGCGGCGTCCGTGCCACCAGCACAGAACACGGAGCGAAATGCGCCATCGCCGATGCCACGCTTCCGAACAGCACACCCGCGGCGCGGGAGGTCCCGTGAGACCCGACGCAGACGAGATCCGCCTGCAGCTTGGCGATCCCCGCAAGCAGCGAAGCCACGTCTCTGCCGCTGATCAGCATCGGCCTGAGCTCGGGGATCGCCTCGTGCGCCGCCTGCAGAGCCGCCCGGCTCTCATCGCGCAAGGATTGGGTGAAGTCAGGCGCGCGCAGGCGCGCGTGAAATGCGAGTCGCGGATCCCACGCCGCGAGACCCCAATAGGCCGGCGCCGTCCGCTCCGAGCGCAAGCGCCTGCCTGGCCGCCTCGAGGCCCTCGGGAGAGCCGTCGATGCCGCTGAGCACCGTCCGGAACGCGAGCTCAGGCGCCATCGGTGTTTCGGATGCGCCGGTGCGCTCCAAGGCTTGTCGAGCGTAGTGCATTGCGAGCGCCTCACGCCATGCCCGGGCGAATGTCTGTTGGAAGCCCCGGCGACGGTCCCTGGCGGCGATCTTCGCGCTCCTTCGGGTGCCGCGGCCGCTGCAGCTGCCGAGCGTCGCGGGCTACGTGGGGCCTCGCGCCCCGATTCCGTGTTCCCCGTAGCCCGAATCGGTCGGCGGGACGCGCCGTAGGATCTGACGATGAGTCCCTCGCGGCAGCCGCCGGCGGCTGCCTCCCGCCTCGATCCGAAACTGGGGCCGGTCGGCTGCCGCCGGGTTGAGCGAGGCCGAGGCGGCCCGGCGGCTGGCCGAGCGCGGGGAGCTGCCACCGCCCGCGAGCAGCCGCTCCTATGCGAGCATCGTTCGCGCCAACACGCTGACGGTGTTCAACCTGATCTTGGTGGTGTTCGGCGTTCTGACGCTCGCGTTCGCGGACTGGCGGGATGCGCTCTTTCTCAGCATCCTGGTTGCGAACACTGGGATCGGGATCGTGCAGGAGGTCCGCGCGAAGCACGCGCTGGACCGGCTCGCGGCGCTCGTCGCGCCGACCGCCACGGTTGTGCGCGACGGACGTCCGCGCGCGGCCAGTGTGAGCGAGCTGGTGACCGGCGACCTGGTGCGTCTGAAGGCGGGCGACCAGGTGGTGGCCGACGGGCGGCTGTTGGAGGCGGAGGGACTGGGCATCGATGCCTCGATCCTGACCGGTGAGTCCGAGGCGGTCCCGGTCGAGGCCGGCGACGAGGTGCGCTCCGGCTCGTTCGCGGTCGAAGGTGGAGGCGCTTACGTGGTCGATGCCGTCGGTCCCGACAGCTATGCCGAGAGGGTCGCCGGCGAGGCACGGGCGTTCCGCCACCCGCGCTCACCGCTGGAGCTGGCGGTGAACCGGCTGCTGTTCTGGCTTGTCGGGCTGATGGTGGTGCTGGGGGGCATCCTTGGCTATGCGCTCTGGCGGCGCGAGGCCGGGCTCTCGGAAGCGGTCTCGACCTCGACCGCCGCGGTGCTGAGCATGGTGCCCGAGGGACTCGTGCTCCTCGTGAGCCTCACCTACGCGGTGGCTTCGTTGCGAATGGCGCGCCGTGGGGCGCTCGCGCAGCAGCTGAACGCGATCGAGTCACTGGCGACGGTCGACGTGATCTGCATGGACAAGACGGGCACGCTCACGGAGGCGGCGCTGCGAGTCGTGGAGGTGACGCCCAGCCCGTCTGTGGAGCGCGACGCGCTCGTCGGCACGCTGGCCCGCTACGCCGCGAGCACGCCCGAGCTCAACAGCACGCTGGCGGCGATCGCCGAGGAGTTCCCGTGCGGAGCCCGAGCCGCTGGCCCGTCGCGTGCCGTTCTCCTCGCTGCGGCGCTGGAGCGCCCTCGAGCTGTCGGGCGAGACGCTCGTGCTGGGAGCCCCGGAGCTCTTCGAGCTCGGGCCGCTGAGCGCGGTGGCCGAGCGGTACGCGTCCGAGGGCCGGCGCGTGCTCGCGCTGGCGCGCGGCGAGGCGCCGCTCGACCGAGCGAGCACGGACGCGCTGCCTCCGCCGGGGCTGCGCGCTGATCGGGATCGTCGTTCTCGGCGAGCGGCTGCGTCCGGAGACGCGCGAGATGGTCCAGTACTTGCTGCGGGAGAACGTCGAGCTGAAGGTGCTCTCGGGCGATGCGCCCGGTACGGTTGCGGCGATCGCCCATGACGCGGGCATCCCGGTCGACCGCGCGCTGACCGGTGACGGAACTGCCTGCCGACCCGGTCGAGCTGCGAGATGTGGCGCTTGGCACGGCCGTCGTGGGGCGGATCTCCCCCGACGACAAGCGCCGATTCGTGCAAGCGCTCGCGGATGCGGGCCGCTATGTGGCGATGGTGGGCGACGGCGTGAACGATGTACCCGCGCTCAAGGCGTCTCGGCTCGCGATCGCACAGGGCACCGGAGTCCAGATGGCGAGGAGCGTGGCCGACCTCGTGCTCGTGCGGGGCACGTTCGCCGTCGTGCCGCCGATGGTGGAGCAGGGACGCCAGGCGCTGCGCAACCTTCAACGGGTCGCCAAGCTGTACGTCACCAAGTCGTCGTTCGCGGCGTTCCTGATCCTGCTCATAGGCACCACCTCGACGGCATACCCGCTGCTGCCCCGCCACTTCAGCCTCGCCGCCACGATCACGATCGGGATCCCGACCTTCTTCCTCGCGCTGGCGCCCAGCAGCGGCCCGTGGCGTTCGCCTGATTTCACGCGCGAGGTCGCGCGCTTCGCCGTGCCGGCAGGAACCCTGGTTGGCGTCGGCGTGCTCGCGAGTTACCTGTTCGCCGTCCATCCGCTCAGGCTGCCGCTGATCGAGGCCCGCACCGTGGCGGTCACCGTCGTGATCATTCTCGGCCTGTACCTGATCATCGTGCTCGAGGCAACCGGACTCCGCCGCCGGACCATCGTGTCGCTGGCGGTCGCCGCGCTCGCGGCGCTGTACATAATCGTGCTGGCCACGCCATCCCTGCGCGACTTCTTCGAGCTCGCGCGACCGAACCTGACCATCGCAGCGACGGCCATCTGCGGTGGCCTGCTGTCGCTGTTCGCGCTGAATCTGAGTGGTTTCACCCCCGGAGCTGCGGCCGCACTCTCAGAGGGGGAGCCAGCCAAGCCTGAGCCGGCCGCGCAGGACTGAGACCAGGTCGCCGCCGCATCTCTCGTTCCTCGGCCGACCGCGCCGCCGATGGAGCGCGCCCGCTCTCATCCGGGATCGCCGCGGTCGCGAGGCTCACGGCGCCAATCACCGCAGCCTCGGGTGCCGGGCTTGAATCTCCCGGAGGGGGTCGAGCACTGTGCGCGTCTTGGACACCGGCGGCCCACAACCTCCTTATGCTGTTCCAGAGCGGAACTGAACCGTCTTCCGGAGGCGCCGGCGCGAGATATGGGGGCAGTCGTGCCGCGAAGGCGACGTGGCCGCACCGGGCAGCCCTCTGAGCGACCGCTTCCCGAGGAAGCAGTGGCAAGGGATCGCCTCAACCGTCGCCCGCCATAGCCGTCCAGTGAGCGACGGGGCCGGGTCGGTCGACAGCCCGCTTCGGTATGAAGCGGGAGCGCAGGGAGCGGGAGCTCAGAGTGCTACCTGTCCTCAAAGACAGCAGCCTGGCGCTGAGTGCCGCTGCTCGACCAAACGGGTAGCGTGGAGAACCCGAGCGCCGGTTGCGCGTCTTCCGCGAAAGGGCGGAGGGCATCACGCAAGACGACCCCGACGCCGGGACTAACGGCTGAGGCATGAGAGCGGAAACCGAGGTAACGCAGTGGCGTCAAAGCAGACACAGGAAATCCTCGACCAGCTCGCCGGGATTCGACGTCGCATCGATGAGTTAACCGACCACTGGGAGGTCGACCACGACGTGGCGACCGTGATTCGCGGCCTGGATGAGCTGTCGGCTAGCTCGGCAGCGTATCCGTCGATCGAGGCGCTGCTCTTCGGCGCCGCCCGGCTGATCGAGCGCGGTGAGCCCGCCGGGCAACGCCTAGACAAGCTGTCTGATCACCTCCACGGATATATCGTCGGCTGGGAGGACGCGGCCGAGGCCGGTGCCTCGTAGGTGGTTTGCAGGTCTCGCCCCAGATCCGCCATCCCGCCTGCTCGTTGCTGATCGCTCAGGGCGAGGGCTGCCGACGGTGGCCGCGCAGATGCGGCACGCCGACATCACCACGACCCTGCGCGTCTACACGCACGTGATGAAGCACCGGCCCGAGGGAGTTGCGGAGCGGCTCGACGAGGCTCTTGCAGGGGCAGAAGTCGGGCGCAACCCGCATCAGGACCAGAATGGGGCACACCGCCGTCAGGTCGATATCGGCACGTGGAGGAGCGGGATCCCGGTGGGTCGGTGTCACAAGGTCGACAAGCTGGGGGTCACTGGTTGAGCCCGAGTACCGCCCATGTCGGCCAAAGCCCGGCTACGGCGGGGTTTTCTCTTGGGCGCGAGGGGTGAGGGGCAGTAGCTCTCGTTGGCCGCGGGTCTTCCACCAGCGCTTCCAGGCCTCGAGCTCAATAGGCCGGACGCTACCCGCAGCGGCCACATTCGCTCATCCCGCTACTAGGTCTTCAACTGTGTTCGCAGTTGTTCTGCGAGTCGCACCGAGGCTTCGATCTCGACCCGCCGAATCGACACGCTTTCGACGTTGATTCCGAAGGGCACGCCGAGCGTGCGGCAGTATTCGATCAGTTCGCGGCGGCGTCGTCAGCGCCTGCTGATACGAGGCCTCGAAGCGGGTCGTCGGCGTGCGCGAGGTCGTTTTCGATCCACCGCGGCACATCGACACCGAGCCACCGCAGAAACTCCAGCGTCTTCATGGACCCGCACACCGAGAACGTGAAGACGATCGGCACCGGTGACGCCTCGCGCGGACACTCGTAGTGGTAGTCGGATACGAGGTTCTTCGCTGCGTTGACGTCGTAGACGACCTGGGTCACGAAGAACCGAGCAACCCGCTTCCTGCTTGGCGAGCAGACGCAGGTGCTCTTCGCTCGCGCCGGCTATGACGCTCAGGAATCGCGACGCCACCCGAGCCGCAGGTCGGGTTGTGCCTTCGCGCGCAGCGCCTGAGCGTCGGCGAGTGAGGTTCGCCGCTCGCTGGTGCTCGAGCGAAGCTCCGACGAGCACCGTCATCGACCGTGCGGGATCCTGAGCCGACAGCCACGCGCGAAGTTCATCGGGCGCGTACTTGCTGACCGCGCGATAGACGATCACCGGCGTCGGCCAGGTCCGCAGGTGATCGGCCAGGTAGTCCGCAGGGATCCATCGTCGGCATGAACGGAAACGGACGCTCCGCCGGATTCCGATCGCTCTCGTCGTCGATGTCGTAGAGGATCAGACCATCCAGACTCAGCGGACTCAGACGCGCGACTGTCGCGTCGGCGATCTCTTGAGCGCGCTCGTGGTCCGTCGCGAGGCTTGGCGGCGTGAGCGCAAAGAGCAGGAACTCGCCGTGGCCGGCGTCGATTCGGCGGATCAGATCCACCGGCGAGACAGTATTCGAGCCCAGAGCGAGTCTGACCGCCGGCGAAGGTCTGGTGGTGGACCGAAAGGGAGACGCGTGAGGTACGACAAAAGGGCGATCGCCAGCCCGACGCGCCATCACTGGAATCTTCGGCAGAAGCGGAGCGAAAGCCGCTCACGACTAGAGCTTGCCGACAGCTTCACGAAGCAACTCGGCGTAATCCTTCAGGCGCTCGGCAAGGACCTAGGGGCCGGCGGTCGATGCCCGATGTCGACCAAGTCCGCGCTCTGTCGCTGGTGTCCGCTCCACCCGATCCGCTTGGCGCGCGCCCCCGACTAGGGCCATCGGGGTGGTCTGTTCCATGTGGTCTTTCCCTGAGCGGACCACCCCTTCGCCGCCCCGTGGGGGTGTGGGCCGCTTCCCGCCTTTGGTTTCGAGGAAGCGCCGTCCGCCACTGCGTGCCGGACGGCGCTTCCTCGACCGTCTAGGTAAACCTGGAGGGGCAGCAAAGGCGGGAAGCGGAAGAAGGTACCGCCCGTTCGTGCTGACCCTGCTGCTGGCAGGCCTGAGGATCGGTGAGGCGCTGGCATTGCGCTGGCGCGACATCGAGCTGCTGGCCGACCCGCCGCGCATCAGCGTGAGGCACACCTGGGATCCAGCCAGCAAGGCGGCGGGATCCGAGCGCCGGGGCCTGGAGGGTCCGGTGAAGAACGGGGAGGAGGGCATCGTCACGATCGGCCAGCGGCTGCTCGAGGCGCTGCTCGACCACAAGGCGGCGTCACCGTTCGACGGCGACGACGACCTGGTGTTCCCCTCGTCGACGGGGGAGCACGCGAACCCGGCCAACATGAGGACGCGGGTGCTGCAGCCGGCGATCGTCCGGGCCAACGCCCGGCTGACGCTGGAGAAGCGGCCGCTGATCCCGGCCGGGGTGACGCCGCATTCGCTGCGGCACACCTACTGCTCGCTGCTGATCGCTCAGGGCGAGGAGCTACCGACGGTGGCCGCGCAGATGCGGCACGCCGACATCACCACGACCCTGCGCGTCTACACGCATGTGATGAAGCACCGGCGCGAGGGAGTGGCGGAGCGTCTCGACGAGGCTCTTTCGGGGGCAGAAGTCGGCCGCAGCCCGCATCAGGACCGGGACGGACGGAATTCCGGTCGCAATTCAGTCGCAAAAACGCCACTTCTGGCGCAGAAGCACACAAGCCGCCGGCTTGACGCCGACGGCTCGAAGTTCGATTCCGCTCTAGACAGCGGAACCTGAGTAGCGCGCCCGGCTGGATTCGAACCAGCGACTTCTGCCTCCGGAGGGCAGCGCTCTATCCACTGAGCTACGGGCGCGGAACCGCCGAGTCTACCCGCGGCGAACGCGGTTCCGTAGTCCCTTCACGCGCTCCTGCCAGGGCTCCGGAAGCCCCCGAGCCAGGCGCCGCGCCGTGAAGCGGACCTGCTTGGGGAACAGCTGCGCGCGCGTGAGCGGGTAGCGCTTGTTGCGGGGGAAGATCGTGGTCCAGGCGATCGGGTCGCCGTCGTTTGCGAAGCGCCCCTTGTAACGCTGCTCGCCGCCGCCGAAGTCCACGCGGCGGTCGCCGCGCTCGAACGCGTTCTCCACGGCCGCGAGGATCGTGAGCTGGGCGGGCTGCAGATCGTCCCAGTCCGGGTCGAAGCCGCCGCCCCAGTAGGTGAGCTCGCCGCCGGCCACCGTGAAGTACTGGACGCAGACCGGCTTGCCGTCCGCCTCGATCGTCCACAGCCGCGCGCGCTCGTCCGGCAGGAGCAGGCTCACCGCCTCGCGCAGATGGTCCTCGGTGCCGTGCTTGATCGAGCCCTGCTCGCCGCGCTTCTCCCAGCGGTCGCGGTGGTAGACGAACATCGCCTCGAGGTCGGCACTGGCCTCCTCGGGCGTCGCCGCCATGCGGATCGTCCCGCCGCGCTCGGCCATCTGGCGCCCCTTCCGTCGCATCTGCTGGCGGAAGTTCGAGCTGCGCCCGGCGAACCAGGTGTCGAAGTCGGGATCGTCCAGGTTGAGGGTGGGGGCCTCCATCGTCACCTGCGTGTAGATGCGCGAGCCGAGCGCGCCCGGCCAGGCACTGCGGATGCGCTGCGGCCAGTCCGACGAGGCGTTGATCCCCTCGAAGATGAAGCTCGAGGGCTGCGGCGACGCGGCGGCGGTCGTCTCGGCCACCAGGCCGGCCACCTCGTCCTCGCGCCCCGGCTTGGCGAGCGGGCCGATGCGGTGCGCGGCGCCCGCGCTCAGCACCCTGTACTCGGCCAGGCCGAGCGGGCCGAGCTGGACGAAGTAGGGCGCGAGCCCGACCAGCTCGTCACCGTCGCGCACCACCACCGTGCGCAGCTCGGCGTGGCCGGTCACCGCGTGCCGCCACCAGGGCAGCATCCACTTGGGCGAGCTGCAGGGCTGGCTCAGCTCCACCGCCAGGCGGTCCCACGCCTCGCTCCAGGGCTCGAGCCCGGCGGGATCGTCGATCAGGTCGGCGGTCAGCATCAGGCGGCGCTCGCCTGCACCGCGTCGAGGAACTCTTCCCAGCGGGGCGTGAAGGGGGCGATCAGCGCGGCAAGGCGCTCGAGGTCGGCCCAGTCGGCGTCCGCCTCCCAGCCCCAGTGGAGGACGATCGGGGTCCACAGCCCCGCCTGGCGCTCGATCAGGCTCTGGGCCGCGGGCAGCACCTCGGCGGCGCGCCCGTAGAGCGGGAAGTAGGAGGGGAGATAGACGGCGTCGCCGCGCCACACCGGAGTGCGGTGGAAGCCGATCAGCGGCACCGACTCGGGGCCGCCGCCAACCACCGCGAAGCGCCGTGCCAGCGGCTCGTACTGGCGCGCGTCGAAGCGGTTGTAGGGCGGGACGAAGACCCCGGTGTCGATCCCGGCCTCGCGCAGCTCCGCCAGCGCGCCGTCGAGCAGCTCCTCGGTCGCGTCGAGCGAGAGCCCGCAGAGCTCGCTGTGCCGGCGCGGGGAGACGTGGCGCGTACGGTGGTCGCGGCCGTGCAGCCCGAAGGCGACGATCGGGTCGGCGCGCAGCTCCTCGAGCATCGCCCGCTCGCTGTCGTCGAGGGGCCGCCAGTCGCGCGTCTCGGGGTCGAGCGGGCGGCGGCTCACCCGCGGCGGGACGGCGATCAGGTACGGCACGCCGGCCTCGGCCATGATCGAGTGGAAGCGCCGGTAGGGCTCGGTGCCGTAGCGCTCGGGCTCGTCCCAGGCGAGGTAGTGGGGGAACTCGTCCACGCGCACGAGGAAGCGCGGCGGGGCGGGCGCAGCGTCGCCGAGGGCCTCCTGCCGCACCCGCATCAGCGGCGCCACCACGTTCTGCTCGTAGGTGATCCGCCCGGCCTTCATCGCCACCCGCTGCGCCACGCGCACGGGCAGGGGCGGCACGCGGCCGTCCGAGAACGCCTGCACCGCCGAGTCGGCGGGGGAGGGGTTCGCGAGGAGCAGCCGTGCGCTGCGGACGGCGTTTTCGGTCATACGGCGGTCGGCGGGGACGGCCGCCGGCCGAGCGGTTGCTCGAGCTTCACTCGGACCACCGTAGCCTGGCTCTTGGACGTAGGCAACATTCGGCTCAGAACGCTAAAGCTTGGGCCTGGCGCTCCGAGGTTGAACGGATGGGCCTCCCGCGCAAGGCATGCCTGTTCGCGCTCATCGCGCTGCTCGCCCCGGCCGCCGCCAACGCCGAGTGGCAGCGGGGCGTGGACTACACCACCTACGACGCCGGCAGCTACGCCAGCACCGCCTCCGACAGCTCGCTCGCGCGCGTGGCCGGCGACGGCAACGGCAGCGTCTCGATCGTGGCCACCCAGTACATGCAGAACACGCGCTCGTCCTCGGTCGCCCCGAACGGCGCCACGCCCACGGACGCGTCGATCCTCCACGCGATGCAGACCGCTCGCTCGCTCGGCCTGCGCGTGACGCTCAAGCCGCAGATCGATCTGAACAGCGGTGACTGGCGCGGCACCATCTCGCCGTCGAACCCGAGCGCCTGGTTCACGAGCTACGAGGCGATGATCGACCACTACGCGGACCTCGCCAGGCAGGGCGGCGCCACGATGCTGGTGATCGGCACCGAGCTGAAGACGATGTCGGGCTCCGCCTACACCTCGCGCTGGGAGCAGATCGTCGCGAGCGTGCGCCGCCGCTTCGCGGCCGGCTCACCTACGCGGCCAACTGGAACGAGTACCAGCAGGTGCGCTTCTGGGGCGACCTCGACTACATCGGCGTCGACGCCTACTACCCGCTGTCCGGCTCGGGCTCGCCGACGGCCGCGAGCCTGCTGGCCGCCTGGACGTCGCGCGGCTACGTGGGCGCGCTCGCGAGCGAGTCGAAGGCGTTCGGCAAGCAGGTGCTGTTCACGGAGATCGGCTATCGCTCGATCGCCGGGTCCACCGCGCAGCCCGAACCTCTGGAACTCGGGCGGGACCTACGACATGAACGAGGAGGCGAACGCCTACGAGGCGGCCTTCCAGGCCTTCTCCGGCCGCAGCTGGTTCGCCGGCATGTACTGGTGGAGCTGGCCCGCCACGCTGCCCGCGAACGGCTGGAACGGCGACTACACGCCCACCGACAAGCCCGCCGAGAGCGTGATGCGGAGCTGGAACGCCAAGCTCCGGTCCGCCATGAAGAAGCGGCGAACGCACCGACACCATCGCCGCAAGCACCGCAGCGCGCGCAGCGGTCGTAACCTGCGCCGCGTGCTGATCGCGGTGATCTCGGACACCCACCTGCCGCGCGGAGCGCGCCGGCTGCCGGACGCCTGCCTGGAGCGGCTCGCCGGCGCCGACCTGATCCTTCACGCGGGCGACTTCGTGGCGGTGGAGGTGCTCGACGAGCTGCGAGCGGATCGGCCCGCCGCTGGCCGGCGTCAGCGGCAACGTGGACACCGCGGCGCTGCGGCGGCGCCTGCCCGCCGCGCGGGTGGTCGAGGCCGCGGGCGCGCGCATCGGGATGGTTCACGACGCCGGTCCCGCGCTCGGCAGGCTCGAGCGGATGCGGAAGCGCTTCCCGGAGGCCGGCGCGGTGGTCTTCGGCCACTCGCACATTCCGCTTCACGAGTCGTCCGAGGGCTTCCAGATCTTCAACCCGGGCAGCCCCACCGACCGCCGCCGCCAGCCGCGGCACACGATGGGCCTCGCGCGGGTGGAGGACGGACAGGTGCGCTTCGAGCTCGTTCCGCTCGACTGAGCCGCGCCGTAACCTGCTCTGGCCATGGATCTCGACGTGCTGTTCGTCGGCACCGCAGGTTCCGCGCCGACGGCCCGGCGCGGTCTGCCCGCCACCCTCGTTCGCCGCGGGGGCGATCGCCTGCTGTTCGACTGCGGCGAGGGCACGCAGCGCCAGCTCCTGCGCTCGGTGGGCCTGCTCGACCTCGAGGAGATCTTCATCAGCCACTTCCACGCGGACCACTTCCTCGGGCTGCCTGGCCTGTTGAAGACGTTCAGCCTGCGCGGGCGCGAGATCCCGCTGACCGTCTACGGGCCGCCGCGCCTTGGCGCCCTGTTCGAGGCGATGCGCCCGGTGATGGGGAGGACGAGCTTCGAGGTGAGGATCGTGGAGCTCGAGCCGAACGAGGAGCTCGCGCGCGACGGCTACTCCGTGGCCGCCTTCGCGGTGGACCATCGCGTGACCGCCTACGGCTACGCGCTGATCGAGCAGGAGCGGCCGGGGCGCTTCGACGAGGCCCGCGCGCGCGAGCTGGGCGTCGCGCCCGGCCCCGACTTCGGGCGTCTCCAGGCGGGCGAGGCGGTGAGCGGCGCGTCCGGGGAGGTCCTGCCGGAGCAGGTGCTGGGGGAGGCCCGCCGCGGCCGCAAGATCGTGCTGGCCGGCGACACCGCGCCCTGCGAGATGACGGCCGTGGTGGCCCACGGCGCCGACCTGCTGGTGCACGAGGCCACCTTCGCCGAGGAGGAGGAGGCGCGGGCGAGGGAGACGGGCCACTCCACCGCGCGCGCCGCCGCCGAGCTGGCGGCTCGCGCCGAGGTGCAGCTGCTCGCGCTCAACCACGTCTCGCAGCGCTACGCCGGCCCCGAGCTGCGCGACGAGGCGCGCGCGGTGTTCGAGCGCACGATCGTCCCGAGGGACTTCGATCGCGTCGAGATTCCCTTCCCGGAGCGGGGCGAGCCGATCCATCACAGAGCCGGAGTTGACAACTAAGTGAGTGAGCGCTAACTTCCCATCATCAAGTGAGTGAGTGACCACTCACAACGGTGAAAGGAGAAGTCATGAAGCGCGCAGCAAGCTCCGGTTGGACCTTCGCGATCGTCTCGGTCGCACTCTTCATGGTGGTGCTCGACAACCTCGTCGTCACCAACGCGCTGCCCAGCATCCGCCAGGACCTCGGCGCCACCATCCAGCAGCTCGAGTGGACGGTGAACGCGTACACGCTGACCTACGCGGTCCTGCTGCTCACCGGCGCGGCGCTGGGCGACCGCTTCGGCCGCAAGCGCATGTTCTCGCTCGGCCTGGGGATATTCACGCTCGCATCGGCAGCCGCCGCGGTGGCGCCGAGCACCGGCTTCCTGATCGCGGCGCGCGCGGCTCAGGGCCTCGGCGCCGCCATCGTCACCCCGCTCACGCTCACCTTGCTCAGCGAGGCCTTCCCCCCGCAGAAGCGCGGGCTGGCCCTCGGAGCCTGGTCCGGCATCAGCGGCCTCGCGGTCGCGCTCGGCCCCGTGGTGGGCGGCGCGGTGGTCACCGGCATCTCCTGGCACTGGATCTTCTGGCTGAACGTGCCGATCGGCTTGGTCACCATCCCGCTGGCCATGTCGCGCCTGACCGAGAGCCACGGCGAGTCGCGCGGGTTCGACGTTCGCGGCCTCACCCTCGTCAGCGGCGGCCTCGGCGGGCTGGTCTACGGCATCGTGCACGCCCAGTCGGCGGGCTGGACGGCATCGACGGTGCTCGTTCCGCTCGCGGTCGGCGCGGTGCTGCTGGCGGCCTTCGTCGCCTGGGAGCTCCGTACCCCCGAGCCGATGCTGCCGATGAGCTTCTTCCGCAACCGGGCCTTCACGGCCACCAACGGCGTGTCGCTCGCGATGTACTTCGGCAGCTTCGGATCGGTGTTCCTGCTGGCGCAGTTCTTCCAGGTCGCACAGCACTACACGGCGCTGCAGTCCGGTCTGCGGATCCTGCCCTGGACCGTCATGCCGATCTTCATCGCCCCGATCGCGGGCATCCTGTCCGACCGCATCGGCGGCCGCCCGCTGATGGCCGTCGGCCTCGCCCTTCAGGGCGGCGCGCTGACCTGGCTGTCAGCGGTCACGAGCCCGACGGTGGCCTACACGCAGCTGGTCCCGGCCTTCGCGATGGCGGGCGCGGGGATGGCTCTGGTGTTCGCACCGGCCGCCAACACGGTGCTGAGCGCCGTGCGACCGAAGCAGGCCGGCCAGGCCTCGGGTGCCACGAACGCGATCCGCGAGCTCGGCGGAGTGCTGGGCGTGAGCGTGCTCGCCACGGTGTTCACGGCCCACGGCGGCTACGCGTCTCGCCGCAGAACTACGTGGACGGGCTCGTGCCGGCCGTGCGGGTCGGGGCGGCGGTGCTGTTCGCCGGAGCGCTGGTGGCGTTGCTCGTGCCGAGCAAGCGCCGGCAGGCGGCGACGGCCTCGGTGCCGGCAGGTGCGCAGGCGTTGACCGCCGAATGAGTGAGCGCTAGCTTCCGATGGACATGGCCACCGCCACCAAGACACGGCAGACCGCGGACGAGCGGCGCGAGGCGATCGCGAAGATCGCCTTGGAGGAGTTCGCCGCCCGCGGTCTGCACGGCACGCCGACGAGCGAGATAGCCCGCAAGGCGGGCATCTCGCACGCCTACCTGTTCCGGCTCTTCCCCACCAAGACGGAGCTCTTCATCGCGGCCACCGAGGGCTGCTTCGACCGCACCCTCGCCGCCTTCAAGAAGGCGTCCGAGGGGATGGAGCCGGGGGAGGACTGCCTGCAGGCGATGGGCGAGGCCTACGTGGAGCTGCTGAGCGACCGCTCGATCCTGCTCTCGCAGATGCAGGCCTACACGGCCTGCGACGACCCGGACATCCGCGCGGCGGTGCAGAAGCGCTTCGGCGAGCTGGTCAAGTTCGTGGCCGCCAAGTCGGGCGCGGACGCCGAGCGCGTCCAGCAGTTCTTCGCCTTCGGGATGCTGCTGAACGTGGCCGCGGCGATGAATTTGCCCGAGGTGAAAGAGCCTTGGGCAGTCAACCTGCTGCCGGAGAAGCTTCGCTGAAGTACGGAAGTACGGAGTACGGAGCAGAAAAATCCGTAACTCCGTACTTCCGTACATCCGTACTCCTGTCTTCCGTACATAGCGCTTGCTACGGTCGCGCAGACGCTCCTTTAACCCGGGCCAGTGAGCCCAGGAAGGGCAGTTTTGAACGAGAAGGTCGTACTCGACCGCGAGGACATTCGCCGCACGCTCGTGCGCATCGCACACGAGATCGTCGAGAAGACGGGTGGCGAGCGCATCGCCGTGGTGGGCATCCACCGGCGAGGAGCGGTGCATCGCGGCACGCCTGCGAAAGCGCGTGGAGGGCCTCGTCGACGCCCCGGTGCCGCTCGGCGACCTCGACATCTCCTTCTACCGCGACGACGTCTCGACCCGCGGGCCCGAGCGCCAGCCGGTGGTCCTCGACTCGCACATCGAGTTCCCCCTCGACGGCATGACCGTCGTGCTGGTGGACGACGTGCTCTACACCGGCCGCACGGTGCGCGCCGCGATCGACGCCCTGTTCGACTACGGCCGCCCCGACCGCGTGCAGCTGGCCGTGCTCGCCGACCGCGGCCACCGCGAGCTCCCGATCCGCCCCGACTACGTGGGCAAGAACCTGCCAACCGCACGCGCGGAGCGCGTGAACGTACGCGTCGAGGAGATCGACGGCGTGGACGAGGTCACCATCAGCGAGCACGCGGAGGTAGCGGCGTGACGATCAGGAACCTGCTCTCCATCGACGACCTCTCGCGCGAGGACATCGAGCGCATCCTGCGCCGCGCGCAGAGCTTCGCCGAGGTCTCCGGGCCGTGAGATCAAGAAGGTGCCGACGCTGCGCGGCCGCACCGTGATCAACCTCTTCTACGAGGCGTCCACGCGCACCAGCTCATCGTTCGAGCTTGCCGCCAAGCGCCTCTCCGCGGACCTCGTGAACATCAAGTCGCTGGGCTCATCGGTGGACAAGGGCGAGTCGCTCAAGGACACGATCCAGACGCTCTCGGCCTACGACCCGGCCGCGATCGTCATCCGCTCGCCGAACGCGGGCGCCGCCGCGCTGGTGGCGCGCTGGACCACGGCCTCGGTGATCAACGCGGGCGACGGCAAGCACGAGCACCCCACCCAGGCGCTGCTCGACCTCTACACGCTGCAGCGCCGGCGCGGCGCGCTCGAGGGGCTGAAGGTCTGGATCGTGGGCGACGTGCTCCACAGCCGCGTGGCCCGCTCGAACATCCTCGCCTTCACCCGCATGGGCTGCGAGGTCACGGTCTGCGGGCCGCCCACGCTGATCCCGCGCGAGGTCGAGTCGCTCCACTGCGACGTGCGCTACACGCTCGACGGCCTCGAGCGAGGCCGACGTGGTCTACGCCCTGCGCATGCAGCACGAGCGCATGACGGGCTCCTACGTGCCGTCGCTGCGCGAGTACGCGGCGCGCTACCAGATCGACTCGCGCCGGCTCTCGCCGCACCAGCTGCTGATGCACCCGGGTCCGGTGAACCGCGGGGTGGAGCTGTCGGCCGAGGTGATCGACTCGCCCCAGGCGCTGATCGTCGACCAGGTGGAGTCCGGCGTGGTGGTGCGCATGGCGGTGCTCTACGAGCTGCTCGCGGGCGGACCGGGCCGGGCGGCGGCGGGGGCTCCCTCGCCTGCCGGGCATGGAGACGGAGCCCCAGCCGGCGTGAGCGCGCGGCTCGATCGCGCCCACGCCCCCGCGGGCGACGTGCTCCTGCGCGGCGCGCGCCTGCTCGACCCGCGCGCCGGGCTCGACCGCGAGGGCGACCTGCTGCTGCGCGACGGCGAGATCGCCGAGGTGGGGGAGGCCGGCTCGCTCAGCGCGCCGCAGGGCGCCGAGGTGGTGGACGCCGCCGGGCTCCACGCCTTCCCGGCCTTCGTCGACCCGCACGTGCACCTGCGCACGCCCGGCCGCGAGGACGAGGAGGACATCGACTCCGGCACCCGCGCCGCCGCCGCCGGCGGCTTCTGCGCGATCCTCGCCATGCCGAACACCGACCCGGTGGTGGACAGCGCCCCGGTGCTCCGCTCGCTGCGCCAGCGCGCCCGCGAGCAGGCGCGCGTGCCGGTCGGCTTCCTCGCCACGATCACGCGCGGGATGGACGGCGAGGAGCTCACCGAGATGGCCGAGCTCGCCGACGAGGGCGCCGTGGGCTTCACCGACGACGGCCTGCCGGTGCGCTCCGCCGGCGTGCTGCGCCACGCGCTCAGCTACCAGCGCCTCGCCGGCCGCGTGCTCGCGCTGCACGAGGAGGACCCCACGCTCTCGGGCGCCGGCGTGATGCACGAGGGCGCCGCCTCGGCGCTGCTCGGGCTGGCCGGCATCCCGTCGATAAGCGAGTCCACGATGGTGGCGCGCGACGCCGCGATCGCCCTCTACGAGGACGCGCGCCTGCACATCCAGCACGTGTCCGCGCGCGAGACGGTCACCGCGATCGAGCAGGCCAAGGCCGCGGGCGTGAAGATCACCGCCGAGGCCACGCCCCACCACCTCACGCTCACCGACCAGGCCGTGCTCGGCCTCGACTCGAACTTCAAGATGAACCCGCCGCTGCGCTCGGAGGACGACCGCCAGGCGATCATCGAGGCGCTGCGCAGCGGGCGTGCTCGACTGCGTGGCCACCGATCACGCTCCCCACTCGCGCGAGGAGAAGGAGCAGCCGTTCGAGCTGGCCCCGATGGGCGTCACCGGGCTCGAGACCGCCTTCGCCGCCGTCCACACCGACCTGGTGCTGCCGGGCGTGATCGCGCTGGAGCTGCTGGTCGAGCGCATGACCGCGGGCGGCGCGCGCGTTCGGGGCTCGCGATCCCCACGCTCGCAGCCCGGCTCGCCCGCGAACGTGGTGCTCGTGGACCTCGACGCCGAGTGGGAGGTGGGGGAGGCGGGCTACGAGAGCCGCTCCGCCAACTGCTGCTTCGCCGGGCGCACGCTCACCGGGCGCGTGCGCATGACGGTGGCCGGCGGCTCGGTGGCCTACCGCGAGCGCTCGTTCGCGATCGGGGCGGTGTAGCCGTGCCGCGCGCCCGCCGCCTCCTCGACCCGGAGCGCACCGCGCTGATCGTGGTGGACGTGCAGGAGGCCTTTCGCCCGGCGGTGAACGAGTTCGACAGGGTCACCGCCAACGTGGCCACGCTGGTGGAGGGCGCCAAGGCGCTCGGGGTGCCGATCGTGGTCACCGAGCAGTACCCGCGCGGCCTCGGCGTCACCGTGCCCGAGGTGGCCGAGCACCTGCCGGAGGGCGACGAGGCGATCGAGAAGCTCGCCTTCTCGGCCGCCCAGGCCGACGGCTTCGACCTCGGCGGGCGCGACCAGGCCCTGATCTGCGGCATCGAGTCGCACGTCTGCGTGTCGCAGACGGCGCACGACCTGCTCGACCAGGGCGTGGAGGTCCACGTGGCCCGCGACGCCGTCAGCTCGCGCACGAAGGAGAACTACGAGCTCGGCCTCACGAAGATGGAGAGCTCCGGCGCGATCATGACGTCAGGTCGAGATGGCGCTTTTCGAGCTGCTGGGCGCCGCCGGCTCCGATGAGTTCAAGGCGGTCCAGAGGTTGGTGAAGTGAGCGGCGCCTACCTGCTGCTCGAGGACGGCACGCGCTTCGACGGCGATTCGGTCGGCGCTCCGGTGCCGGCCACGGGCGAGGTCGTCTTCAACACCTCGATGTCGGGCTACCAGGAGTCGGTCAGCGACCCGAGCTACCGCGGCCAGATCATCGTCTTCACCTACCCGCTGATCGGGAACTACGGCGTGTCCGAGGAGGCGATGGAGTCGGATCGCATCCACGCGCGCGCGGTGGTGATGCGCGAGGGGATCGACCGCGAGGACGCTCCCAGCGCCGAGGGCGGCTGGCTCACCTGGCTCAGCGACTGCGGCGTGCCGGCGCTGAGCGGCATCGACACGCGCGCGCTGGTGCTGCACATCCGCGACAAGGGCGCGATGCGCGGCGGGGTCTTCCCGGCCGAGCTGGCCGAGTCCGAGGCGATGGAGATCGTCAGGGCCGAGCCGCCGATGGCGGGCTGCGACCTGGCGCGGGAGGTCACCCCAGCCGAGCCGCTGATCCTCGACCCGGACAACCCCGGCCCGCTGATCGTCGCGATCGACACCGGCATCAAGACCTCGATCGTGCGCAACCTGCGCGAGCGCGGCGCCCGCCTGGAGCTCCATCCCTGCACGACCAGCGCGGAGGACCTGCTCGCGCGCTCCCCGGACGCCGTCTTCCTCGCGAACGGTCCCGGCGACCCCGCCGCGCTCGGCTACGTGGTGGACACCGTGCGCGAGCTGGTGGGCAAGACGCCCGTGTGGGGGATCTGCCTGGGGCACCAGCTGCTGTGCCGGGCGGTGGGCCTCGAGACCTTCAAGCTCCCCTTCGGCCACCGCGGCGCCAACCACCCGGTCAAGGACCTGGAGACCGGCCGCATCGACATCACCAGCCAGAACCACGGCTTCGCCGTCCTCGGCCCCGGCGGCGAGCAGACGATCGACACCGACGAGCCCGTCCGCTGGGAGACCGACTTCGGCACCGCAGAGCTGAGCCTCCTGAACCTCTACGACCGCACCGTCGAAGGCCTGAACCTGAAGGACGTCCCCGGCGCAACCGTCCAGTACCACCCCGAAGCAGGCCCCGGGCCCCACGACAGCCTCTACCTCTTCGACCGCTTCCTGGAGCTCGTTTCATGAACAGCTCTGTCGACTGTGGACTGTCGACTGTGGACTGATGCCGCGGCGCAACGACATAGACCGCATCCTCGTCCTCGGCAGCGGCCCAATCGTGATCGGCCAGGCCGCCGAGTTCGACTACTCCGGCGCCCAGGCCTGCAAGGTCCTGCTCGAGGAGGGCTACGAGGTCGTGCTCGTCAACTCCAACCCGGCCACGATCATGACCGACCCGGAGTTCGCCACGGCCACCTACATCGAGCCGCTCACGCCGGACTCGGTGGCGCGCGTGATCGAGCGCGAGCGGCCCGACGCGCTGCTGCCCACCCTCGGCGGCGGCACCGCGCTGAACCTGGCGCGCGCGCTGAGCGAGGACGGCACGCTGGAGCGCTTCGGCGTGGAGCTGATCGGGGCCGACTACGACGCGATCCGCCGCGCCGAGGACCGCGACCTGTTCCGCCAGACGATGGAGAAGGCGGGCCTGCGGGTGCCGCGCTCGGCGATCGTCTCCAGCATCGCGGAGGCCGACCGCGCGCTGCCCGACATCGGCCTGCCGGCCATCATCCGGCCCGGGCTTCACGATGGGCGGCCAGGGCGGCGGAGTGGCCTGGACCGAGGCCGAGTACGCCGAGCGCATCGGCGAGGGTCTCGCCGCCAGCCCGATCGGCCAGGTGCTGGTGGAGGAGTCCGTGATCGGCTGGGGCGAGTTCGAGCTCGAGGTGATGCGCGACCTGAACGACAACGTGGTGATCGTCTGCTCGATCGAGAACGTCGACCCGATGGGCGTCCACACCGGGGACAGCGTCACCGTGGCGCCGCAGCAGACGCTCACCGACCGCCAGTACCAGAAGCTGCGCGACCAGGCGATCGCGGTCATCCGCGCGGTCGGCGTCGAGACCGGCGGCTCGAACATCCAGTTCGCGGTGAACCCGCAGACCGACGAGATCGTGGTGATCGAGATGAACCCGCGCGTCTCGCGCTCGTCCGCGCTCGCGTCCAAGGCCACCGGCTTCCCGATCGCCAAGATCGCGGCGCGCCTGGCGGTGGGCTACGCGCTCGACGAGATCGACAACGACATCACGAAGGTCACCCCGGCCAGCTTCGAGCCGACCATCGACTACGTGGTGGTGAAGTGGCCGCGCTTCGCCTTCGAGAAGTTCCCCGGCACCGACGGCCACCTCTCCACCCACATGCAGTCGGTCGGCGAGGCGATGGCGATCGGGCGCACGTTCAAGCAGGCGCTGGTCAAGGCGATGCGCTCGCGCGAGATCGACGTGAGGGTGCGGCTGCCCGAGGACACCGAGGAGCTGAAGGCGCGGCTGCAGGTGCCCTCCTACGACCGCTTCGAGCTGCTGTTCGAGGCCGTCCGCCGCGGGGTCAGCGAGGCCGAGATCGAGCGGCTCACGCACATCGACCCCTGGTTCGTGGCCGAGCTTGCGGCCCTCGCCCGCGGGGAGGATCCCGAGGCCGGCCTGGTGCGCAGCTTCAAGTCGGTGGACACCTGCGCGGCCGAGTTCGCCGCCGCCACGCCCTACTACTACTCGGGCTACGAGCGCCCGGGCCCGGACGGCCGCGCCCGCCACGAGGTGCGCCGCGGCGAGCGGCCGTCGGTCGTGATCCTCGGCGCCGGCCCGAACCGCATCGGGCAGGGCATCGAGTTCGACTACTGCTGCGTGCACGCCGCGATGACCGTGCGCGCCTCGGGCCGCGACGCGGTGATGATCAACTGCAACCCCGAGACGGTCTCCACCGACTACGACACCAGCGACCGCCTCTACTTCGAGCCGCTGACGCTGGAGGACGTGCTCGGCGTGATCGAGGTCGAGCAGCCGGAGGGCGTGATCGTCCAGTTCGGCGGCCAGACCCCGCTCAAGCTGGCGCGCGGCCTGGTGGACGCGGGCGTGCCGCTGCTCGGCACCCCCGTCGACTCGATCGACCTGGCCGAGGACCGCGCCCGCTTCGGCGGCCTGATGCGCGATCTCGGGCTGAAGAGCCCGCCGTTCGCCACCGCCGGCTCCGAGGAGGGCGCGCTCGAGGCTGCCGAGCAGGTGGGCTACCCGCTGCTCGTCCGCCCCTCCTACGTGCTCGGCGGCCGGGCGATGGAGCTCTGCTACTCGCGCGAGCAGCTCGCCGACTACCTGCGAGCGCACCGAGCGCAACGGCGACGGCACGATCTACCTCGACCGCTTCCTCGAGAACGCGATCGAGATCGACGTGGACGCGCTCTGCGACGGCGAGCAGGTCGCGATCGGCGGCGTGATGCAGCACGTGGAGGAGGCCGGCATCCACTCCGGCGACTCGGCCTGCGTGATCCCCGCCATGTCGCTCGGGCCGGAGATGCTCGCCCAGGTGGAGGCGGCCACGCGGAAGCTGGCGCTTGCGCTGGGCGTGATCGGCCTGATCAACATCCAGTTCGCCGTGCACGGCGACGAGGACCTGTACGTGATCGAGGCCAACCCGCGCGCCTCGCGCACCGTGCCGTTCGTGTCGAAGGCCGTCGGCGTGCCGCTCGCGAAGATGGCCTGCCGCCTGATGCTCGGGGAGAAGCTCGCCGATCTCGAGCTCGACCTGCCGCCGGTCGCCGGCCACGCCAGCGGCCACGTCTCGGTCAAGGAGGCGGTGCTGCCGTTCGACCGCTTCCCGAGCGCCGACGCCCTGCTCGGCCCGGAGATGAAGTCCACCGGCGAGGTGATGGGAATCGCCTCCGACTACCCGACCGCGTTCGGCAAGGCCCAGGCGGCCGCCGGGGCGGAGCTGCCCACCGAGGGCACGGTCTTCATCACGGTCACCGACAGCGACAAGCCCGCCGCCACCCAGCTCGCCGCCTCCCTGCACGACCTCGGCTTCGACATCGTGGCCACCGGCGGCACGGCCCAGGCGATCCGCCGCATGGGCGTGCCGGTGGAGCGGCTGATGAAGATCTCCGAGGGCTCGCCGAACGTGGTGGACCGGATCGAGTCGGGCGAGGTCGACCTCGTGATCAACACGCCCACCGGCTCGGGCGCCCGCAGCGACGGCTACGAGATCCGCCGCGCCGCCGTGGCGCGCGGCATCCCCTGCATCACCACGATGACGGGCGCCACCGCCGCGCAGCGCGCGATCGGGGCGCTGCGCCAGGGCGAGCCCGAGGTGCGCTCGCTCCAGGAGCTGCACGCGGCGCGCCGCACGGTCGGGAGGACCCCGGCGTGAGCGGCGGGCGCCGCACGCTGGCGCCCTTCGGCAGGCGTCTCTCGAACGTCGTGGCGAACGAGCAGCTGGGCGCCTACCGGCTGATCTCGACCGACGATGCCGACGGCCCCGCCGATCCCCGCCCGGGCCAGTTCTACATGCTCGCCGCGGCCGAGGGCTGGGGCGCGGGGGAGGGCGAGCGGCCCTACCTGCCGCGTGCCTTCTCGTTCGCGCGCGCGAGCGCGCGCGAGGGCGGCGGCGCCCGGCTGGCCTTCCTGCTCGAGGACGTGGGCCCGGGCACCGAGCGCCTGGCGCGGCTCGAGCCCGGCGAGGAGCTGTGGCTCACCGGGCCGCTCGGCATCGGCTTCGCGCCGCCCGAGGACGGCACCAGGCCGCTGCTCGTCGGCGGCGGGATCGGCGCGGCGCCGCTGCTGTGCTGGCAGGACGAGCTCGGCCCCGGAACCGAGGTGCTGCTCGGCTTCCGCTCGGCGGCCCACGCCGAGGCCACGCGCCTGTTCGCCGGCGAGCCCGACGTGACGACCGACGATGGCTCGGCTGGGACGCGAAGGGCTCGTGACTGAGCTGCTGCGCGAAGCGCTCGACCTGTCGACTGTGGACTGTCGACTGTCGACTGTGTACGCCTGCGGCCCGCCGCAGATGCTCGAGGCGGTGCGGGCGCTGTGCGCCGAGCGCGACGTGCCGGCCCAGCTCGCGCTCGAGTCCGGCATGGCCTGCGGCTTCGGCGCCTGCTACGGATGCGTGATCCCGACCCGGAACGGCTACGTGCGCCTCTGCGTGGACGGTCCGGTGCTGGACGCCGCCGAGCTCGAGACCGCGCTCGTGGCAGGGGCGGGACATTGAGCGGCCCGCTGGAGCTCTGCGGCGTGTCGCTGCGCGGGCCGGTGCTGAACGGCTCGGGCACCTACGACGCGATCGCGGCCAGGCGCACCTTCGGCGACGCCCTGCTCGAGAGCTTCCCCTTCGACGCCTTCGTGTCCAAGACGATCACCCTCGCGCCGCGCCAGGGCAACCCGCCACCGCGCCTGTGGGAGACCCCCGCCGGGCTGATCAACTCGATCGGGCTGCCGAACAAGGGCCTCGAGGGCTTCCTGGCCGAGGACCTGCCCCAGCTCGCGCAGCTGCCGGTGCCGCTGATCGTGTCGGTGATGGGCTTTGACCACGCCGAGCTCGCGCGGCTGGTCGGCGAGGTGGGAGCGCGCGACGAGGTGGCGCTGATCGAGCTGAACTTCTCCTGCCCGAACGTCGAGACCGGGCTCATCATGGGCGCGGACGCCGGCCGAGACCGCCCGCGCCGTGGAGGTCCTTCGCCCGCTCACCGAGAAGCCGCTGATCGTGAAGCTCACGCCGAACGCCACGGAGCCGGCGGCCGTGGCGGCGGCCGCCGAGGCCGCCGGCGCCGACGCGGTCTCGCTGATCAACACGCTCAAGGGGATGGCGCTCGATCCGCGCACGCTCGAGCCCTGGCTGGGCGGCGGCACGGGCGGGCTGTCGGGCCCGGCGGTCCGGGCGGTGGCCCTCGAGCAGGTCTACGCCGTCGCGCGGCGAGGTCGGGCTGCCGGTGATCGGCATGGGCGGGATCGCGAGCGGTCGCGACGCCGCCGACTTCCTCGCGGCGGGCGCGAAATGCGTCGCGGTGGGCACCGAGAGCTTCCGCGATCCGGCGGCGGGCGCCAGGGTGTCCGCGGAGCTGGATCTCATTTCTCGTAAAGAGCGGGGTTTTTCCCGGGCCTAGGCAGGCTTGACGGGGCAAACCCCCTGCAAACCTGGCCAAAACGCTCAACCTCCCCGAAGCTAGTTGAAGCTCAACTTGAGGTCTAGCTGAATTCGCGCGAAATTCGGGATCTCAGCCGCGCGGCATGGTCATTTCTGTGTAACATCGCCGCCCATGCCGCCCGCCGCCCAGTCGCCCCCGAAAGCGCCGTCGGGGGTAGCGCCCGAGCGCTCCCTGACCCAGCGAATGGACGCGCTCAAGCGCGCCAACGAGATCCGAACCCGCCGTGCGCGGCTCAAGCGCGATCTCAAGGCGGGCCGCGACGAAGATCCACGGGCTGCTGCTCGATCCCCCGGAATACCTGCAAACCGCCAAGGTCTTCGACCTCCTGCTGGCGGTGCCGAAGTACGGCCGCGTGAAGGTGAATCGAATCCTCACGCAGTGCCGCATCTCGCCGAGCAAGACCATCGGCGGGCTGTCCGAGCGCCAGCGGAACGAGCTCGTCTCGTACCTGCGCCGATAGGCACTCCGGCTCACGTCCTCGTCATCACCGGTCCCTCCGGAGTCGGAAAGGGCACGCTGATCCGCGCCCTGCTGGAGCGCTTCCCGGGCCTCGAGCTGTCGGTGTCGGCCACCACGCGCGCGCCGCGCCCGGGCGAGGAGGAGGGACGCGACTACTGGTTCCTGTCCCCCGAGGAGTTCGAGCGACGGCTCGAGGACGGCGAGTTCCTCGAGCACGCCACCTACGCCGGCAACCGCTACGGCACGCTGCGCTCCGAGCTCGAGCGCGTTCCCGCCGCGAACGGGCAGGGGCCGCGGGGCCTCGTGCTGGAGATCGAGCTGCAGGGCGCACGCCAGGTGCGAAAGGCCCTGCCCGAGGCCCTCCAGGTGTTCATCAAGCCGCCCTCGCTCGACGCGCTGCGCACCCGCCTGATCGGCCGCGGGGCCGAGGATCAGGACCAGATCGACCGCCGCCTGCAGGTGGCCGAGCAGGAGCTGGCGGCCGAGCCGGAGTGGAAGCACGTGATCGTGAACGACAGGCTCGAGGCCGCCGTGGACCAGCTCGCCGAGCTCGTCGCTACCCTTTGGAGTGAGCCAACCCGAGGAGACTCTTAGTGATCAAGCCCCGCCTCGACACGCTTCTTGACCGTGTCGACTCCCATTACGCATGTGTTCTGGTGGCCGCCAAGCGCGCCCGGCAGATCAACTCGTACTACCACAACCTCGGGGAGGGAACCTTCGACGAGTACCCGCCGCCGATGGTCGAGACGGGCTCGAAGAACTACCTCAAGATCTCCCTCGAGGAGATCGCAGCCGGGAAGCTGAAGTACCGCTACCGCACCTAGCGTTGCAGCGGTCGCTTTCGGGCGCTCTTATCGGCACCATGTGCGCATGGCGCGCATCCTCGTAGGCGTCTCCGGGGGCATCGCCGCCTACAAGGCGGTCGAGCTCGTACGGCTGCTCACGAAGGCGGGCCACGCCGTCCGCGTGGTCCAGACGCCCGGCAGCCTGAACTTCGTGGGCCGGGCCACCTTCGAGGGCATCACCGGCGCGCCCGTGCTGGTCGACGAGTTCGAGCCCGACCCCGCCCGCGGCGCCTACCCGGGCGACCCGCAACCCGAGCACGCGCCGATCTCCCATCTGGAGCTGGTGCGCCGGGCGGACGCCTACGCGATCGTGCCGGCCACCGCCAACACGCTCGCCAAGCTCGCCGCCGGCCTGGCGGACAACATGCTCACCAGCGCGGCGCTGGCCTGTACCGCGCCGCTGATCGTCGCGCCGGCGATGAACGACAAGATGTACGAGCACCCCGCCACGCGCGCGAACCTGGCCAAGCTGGCCGAGCGCGGGGTGCAGATCGTGGCGCCCGGCACGGGCGCGCTGGCCTCGAAGGGGGAGTGGGGCGTCGGTCGCCTGGCCGAGCCGGCTGAGATCGCCGCTGTGATCGAGCAGGCGCTGAGCGGCGCCGACTACGCGCCGCGATCGCTCGACGGCCTGCGCGTGCTCGTCACAGCCGGTGGCACCCGCGAGCCGATCGACGCCGTCCGCTACGTGGGCAACCGCTCGTCGGGCCGCATGGGCTTCGCCCTGGCCGACGAGGCGGCCCGCCGGGGCGCGGAGGTCACGGTGGTGGCCGCCAACGTGGCGCTGCCGCGCAGCGACGGCGTTCGCTACGTGGAAGTGGAGACGGCCGCGGAGCTCGAGCGCGCGGCCCGCGAGGCATTCAAGGACGTCGACGTGCTGCTCATGGCCGCCGCCGTGGCGGACTTCAGGCCCGCGCACCCGGAGAGCTCGAAGATCTCGAAGAGCGGGCGCGACGGGCTCACGGTGGAGCTCGAGCCGACCGCGGACGTGCTGCCGCGCTGGCCTCGGAGCGACGCCCCGGGCAGACCGTCGTCGGCTTCGCCGCCGAGCACGGCGAGGGCGGGCCCGGAGCGCGCCCGCGACAAGCTCGAGCGCAAGGGCCTCGACGCTATCGTCCTGAACGACGTGTCGCAGCCGGGAATCGGCTTCGACTCGCCCGAGAACGAGGTCTCGATCGTCACCCGGGAAGGCGTCCAGCAGGTGCCGCGGGCCCTCAAGACGGACGTGGCGCGGGCGATCATCGAGGTGGTGGAGAAGATCCACTCGCAGGCGAATCGAGAGGTGAAGGCGACGTGAGCGAGCGCGAGCAGACCCCGGAGGAGCGCGGGGAGAAGGTCTACGACCTGTTCACCCGCGGCAGCGCGCTGCTCGAGTCGGGCGACTTCAACGCAGCCGCCATCCCGCTGGAGCAGGCCCGCTCGCTCGAGCCGGACAAGAGCTCGATCCGCGAGGCGCTGGGCCGCGCCTACTTCCACGCCGGCCGCTACGCCCAGGCCGGCGAGGAGTTCGCCGCGGTGGTGGAGCGCCACCCGGTGAACGACTTCGCGCACTTCTGCCTTGGCCGCTCGCTGGAGAAGACGGGCCGCATCACGGAGGCCCGCCGCCACCTCGCGCTGGCCACGAGCCTGCGGCCCGACCGGGCCGACTACCGGGTCTACCGCGCCCGGATCGAGGCCGCGTAGTCGCGCGCGGCCAGCGCGCCCTCCACCACCAGGCCGAGCAGCCGGTCCACGAGCCTGCTCGTCGAGTCCCGCCACGGGCAGGTCGCCGTGCACCCAGATGTCGCCCGAGCGCGCGCACGCGAAGCGCACGTGGCGGGTCTGGCGGTTCCAGTGCAGGAGCTGCCAGGGGTCGAGGTCGTCCGAGGCCGCGAGCGCGAACGCCTGGACCCGCAGCAGCCCGTCCGCCACCCTCACGCCAACCTCGAGCGGCCAGCCGCCCGCCTCCTCGCCGGCCACCGTGATGCCCCACTCGCCGTGCCCGAGCCGCCGCGTCTCGCCGGGGAGCCCGGCGATGTAGTCGTCCACCACGTCCACGGCCGCCATCGCGCTGGACTGTATGGGAGGGTGCCGGGCGTGCGAGCGGTGGTGCAGAGGGTCAGCTCCGCGTCCGTGAGCGTGGACGGCGAGACCGTCGCGGCCATCGGGCGCGGCCTGCTGGTGCTGCTCGGGGTGCGCGTCGGCGACGGCGAGGCGGAGGCGGACCGGCTCGTCCGCAAGCTCGCGCGCTGCGCGTGTTCGAGGACGCAGACGGGCGCATGAACCTCTCGCTGGAGCAGGCCGGCGGCGAGCTCCTGTGCGTCTCGAACTTCACCGTCTACGGCGACGCGAGCAAGGGAAACCGGCCCAGTTTCGTCGCCGCGGCGCCTCCGGAGGAGGCCGAGCGGCTCTATGAACGGGTCCTCGAAGGGCTCGCTGCGAAGGGCGGCCGCTTCGGCGCGCACATGGCCGTCGAGCTCGTGAACGACGGCCCCGTAACCGTGATCTTGGACACCTGATCGGGCGTTGCCCACCAGCTGACCGGGGCTATACTCGATTTCGTTGGAACTTCATCTGCGGCCTCGAGCCGCACCTGGGGTGGGCTTTGGAGGCCCACCTTTTTTACGCCCGGAGAGAGACTTGACCGCACCCACTCAGGAGTACATCGAGAGCAGGCTCGCCAGCG
Source organism: uncultured Thermoleophilaceae bacterium (assembly GCA_963729205.1). GTDB lineage: Bacteria > Actinomycetota > Thermoleophilia > Solirubrobacterales > Thermoleophilaceae > JAICJR01. The sequence goes on along the minus strand of CAVSNA010000030.1, from coordinate 7,840 downwards.
CCGAGCCGGACGTCGAAGTGCTGCTCGCCGAGGAGATTCCCGGCGGCAAGCTGGCGCTCGTGATCGACAGCCCGACAGGGGTCGATCTGGCGCTCTGCGAGCGCGTGACGAACCACTTGCGCGACCTGCTTTCCGAGTATTCCCTCGAGGTGTCCTCGCCCGGGCCGGAGCGCCCGCTGACCAAGCCGCAGCACTTCCGCCGCTTCGTGGGGAAGCGCGCGCGGGTGCGCACGCGAGAGGCGCATGGCGGGCGCAGGACCTTCACCGGCGAGCTCGTGGGAGCGAGCGACAGCGAGGTGACGGTGGCGGCCGACGACGGGATCGTCTCGATCCCGTACTCGGACATCAACAGAAGCAACCTGCTGGAGGGCTGAGCGCATGAGCAAGGAGATTCTGGAGGCGGTGCGCGTCCTCGAGCGCGAGAAGGGGATCTCGTCGGAGCGCCTGATGGCTGCTCTGGAGGACGCTCTGCTGTCCGCCTACAAGAAGACCCCCGGCGCGGCCAGGTACGCGCGTGTGGACATGGCGCGCGAGAGCGGCGACTTCAAGGTCTACGAGCTGCTGATCCCGGCCGATCTCGAGGAGCGGCTGCTCTCCGAGGTCGAGACGGAGGAGCCCACCGTCGATCCCGAGACGGGCGAGATGCGCGAGCCCCCGGAGCCGGAGCTCGACCCCGAGATGCTCGCCCAGTACCGCGATCAGATCGAGGAGCGCGACGTCACGCCCGAGGACTTCGGCCGCATCGCCGCGCAGACCGCCAAGCAGGTGATCCTGCAGCGGATCCGCGAGGCCGAGCGCGACATGATGTTCGAGGAGTACCAGGACCGCGTCGGCGAGCTCATCACGGGCATCGTCCAGCAGTCCGACTCCCGCTACACGCTCGTGCAGCTGCGCGAGCGCGTCGAGGCGCTGCTGCCCAAGTCCGAGCAGGTCGACAACGAGCGCTACGACCACGGTCAGCGCGATCAAGGCGATCATCACCGACGTCTCCGCCCAGGCCAAGGGCCCGAGCATCATCGTCTCGCGCCGCTCGCCGGAGCTGATCCGGAAGCTGTTCGAGCTCGAGGTGCCGGAGATCGCCGACGGCCTGGTCGAGATCCAGAACGTGGCCCGCGAGCCCGGCTACCGCTCGAAGATCGCGGTGGTCTCGCACGCCGGCGGCGTCGATCCGGTCGGCGCCTGCGTCGGGCCCGCGCGGATCGCGCGTGCGCATGGTCGTGTCCGAGCTGCGCGGCGAGAAGATCGACATCATCCCCTTCAACGAGGAGCCGGCCCGCTTCGTGGCCAAGGCCCTCTCGCCCGCGCGCGTGCGCGAGGTGCTCGTCGACGACGAGAACAAGCAGGCCACGGTGATCGTCCCCGACGACCAGCTGTCGCTCGCGATCGGCAAGGAGGGCCAGAACGCCCGCCTCGCCGCGCGGCTGACGGGCTGGCGGGTGGACATTCGCTCCGAGACCGAGTTCGCGAAGGAAGAGGCCGAGCACGGCTACCAGGAGGAGGAGGTCGCCGGGCGCTGCGCGGCGATCATGTCCACCGGCCGCCGCTGCCCGAACGCCGCGCTTCCGGGCTCGCGCTACTGCGGCCTGCCGGCGCATCAGGCGCTGGCCGACGCCGGCACCGACAAGGTGGCCGAGGCGAACGGCGACGCGCCCGAGGCAGGAGCGACAGGTCGCAGAAGAGCAGGTCGCAGAGGAGCAGGTGACCGAGGAGCCGCAGGCCGAGGAGCCCGTGGCCGAGGTGGCGTGAGCGAGGAGCCCGTGGCCGAGCCTGGCCGACGAGGAGCCTGCGGCCGAGACGGACGACGAGCCCGAGGCCGAGGCCGACGGCGACCGCGAGACGGCGGAGGAACGGGCGTCGTAGGGGCGGTCCCGCACAGGCGCTGCGTCGGCTGCGGGCGTTCGCTCCCGAAGCCGGAGCTGGTTCGCTTCGTGCTCGGGCCGAGCGGGATCGAGCGGGACGCTGAGGCGCTGCGTCCCGGCCGAGGCGCCTATCTTTGTCCGCGCCCGCCGTGCGCCGAGAAGGCGCTCGGCACCAATGGATTCCAGCGGTCCTTCCGAGGGCCGATCCGGGTACCGAAAGAGACCATAGACTTCACTCGCTGATGGCAAAGAAGAGAGTTCATGAGATAGCCAAGGAACGCGGAATCTCCAGCAAGGAGGTGCTCGCGATCCTTCAGAAGGCCGGCCTCGACGTGAAGGCCGCGGCCTCGAGCGTCGACGAGGGCGACGTCCAGCGCGCCTTCTCGAACGGCGCCGACGCCGCGAATGCCGACGATGGCGCCGCCAAGGCGCAGGCGCAGCCGAAGGCGGCCGCCGGCGACGGCCAGAAGAAGCCGAGGCAGCCAGCCAGCCCAGCGCGCAGCAGCAGCCCGCCGCGGAGCAGAAGCCGGATCAGCAGCAGGACCAGGAGTCGGGACAGGGCGAGCAGCGCGCGCAGCGTCCCCAGCGCCGCCCCGATCAGGGCGGCGGCGGTGGAGGCGGCGGCGGACGCCGCCGGCGCGTCGTGATCGACTCGCAGGCATCCCGCCGCCAGCAGGGCGGCCCGCCGGTCCAGCAGCAGCCGCCCCGCCGCGGACGCGGGCGCAGGCGCCGCACGCCCTGGGTCGAGCCCGACCTCACGGCGGCGCCCGAGCCGCAGGGCGAGGAGCCGGCAACGCAGATCAACTCCGGCGCCACCGTGAAGGAGGTCGGCGAGTCGCTCGGCCTTGGCGCACCCGAGGTGATCAAGAAGCTGATGGAGCTCGGCGAGATGGCCACGCTCACCCAGACGCTGTCCGACGACGCGATCCAGGTGCTGGCCGACGAGTTCGACAAGAAGATCGAGATCGTCCACGCGGCCGACGACGTGGGGGAGTCGCCGGAGTACGACGACGACGAGGGCGAGCTCGTGGAGCGCCCGCCGGTCGTCACGATCATGGGCCACGTCGACCACGGGAAGACCTCGCTGCTCGACGCGATCCGCGAGACCGAGGTGGTCGCGGGCGAGGCCGGCGGCATCACGCAGCACATCGGCGCCTACCAGGTGCCGCCACAACGGCAAGTCGATCACCTTCCTCGACACCCCCGGCCACCAGGCCTTCACCGCCATGCGCGCGCGCGGCGCCCAGGTCACCGACATCGCGGTGATCGTCGTGGCCGCCGACGACGGCGTGATGCCCCAGACCGAAGAGGCGATCGACCACGCCAAGGCCGCCGACGTGCCCGATCATGATCGCGGTCAACAAGATCGACCTCGAGGGAGCCGATCCCAATCGCGTGCGCGGCGAGCTGGCGCAGCTTGCGCCTCACCCCGGCGGACTGGGGCGGCGACACCGAGTTCGTGGACGTCTCGGCCAAGACCAAGGTCGGCCTCGACGAGCTGCTCGAGAACATCGTCACGATCGCCGAGCTCGAGGAGCTGAAGTCCAACCCGAACACCGATGCCTCCGGCACCGTGATCGAGTCTCAGCTCGATCCCGGCCGCGGGCCGGTCGTGACGCTGCTGATCCAGCGCGGCACCCTCAAGGTGGGCGACGCCCTCGTGGCCGGCGCCCACTGGGCGCGCGTGCGCGCGATGCACGACTATCGCGGCGAGCGGCTCAAGCTTGCGCGCCCGGGCGACCCGGTCGAGATCCTCGGCTTCGACGGCGTGCCCGAGGCCGGCGAGCACTTCCGCGTGGTCGAGAACGACCGCAAGGCCCGCCAGCTCGCCGGCGACCGCGCCAACCGCCTGAAGACCGAGCAGCTCGCCCGCCGCCAGGGCGTGAAGCTCTCGCTCGAGGACGTCTTCGCCCGCGCGCAGAAGGGCGAGCTCAAGGAGCTGAACCTGATCGTGAAGGCCGACGTCGCCGGCTCGCTCGAGGCGATCGAGGACGAGATCGCGAAGCTGCCGCACGACCAGGTCACCGCCAGCGTGATCCACGACGGCGTCGGCGGCATCAACGAGTCCGACGTGATGCTCGCCTCGGCCTCCGACGCGATCGTGATCGGCTTCAACGTGCGCCCCGTCCAGGACGCGGCCCGGATCGCCGACCGCGAGGGCGTCGAGATCCGCACCTACACGGTGATCTACCGCGTGATCGAGGAGCTGCGCGCCGCGATGGAGGGCCTGCTCGAGCCCGAGGAGGTCGAGACCACGATCGGCGTCGCCGAGGTGCGTCAGACCTTCCGCGCCTCGCGCGTGGGCACGATCGCCGGCTGCTACGTCCGCGACGGCGTGATCCGGCGCGGCGCCAAGGTGCGCCTGGTGCGCGGCGGCACGATCATCTACGACGGCCGCATCGGCTCCCTGAAGCGCTTCCAGGAGGACGTGCGCGAGGTCGAAACCGGCTTCGAGTGCGGCATCGTGCTGGAGAACTTCGCGGACGTGAAGGAAGAGGATGTGCTCGAGGTGTACGAGACGCGGCAGGTCGAGCGCGAGCTCTAGACGCATGGAAGTACGGAAGTACGGAAGTCGGAGAGCGGACAGGCTCGGGCCGAAATTCCGTAACTCCGTACCTGCGTACTCCGTACTCCGATGAGCTTCGTCTGCCTCCTCGAGATCCACCTGCACTTCCCGGACAACGCGAGCCTGAAAGGCAAGCGCAAGGAGCTGCTGTCGCTGAAGGCTCAGCTGCAGCGGCGCTTCGGGGCGAGCGTGGCGGAGACCGATCATCAGGAGCTCTGGCAGCGCTCCACGCTGTCGGCCGCGCTCGTGGGGCGCGACGTGCACAGCCTCGAGGAGGCGGCCGCGAAGCTCAGCCGCTACGTGGAGTCGCAGTGCCCGGACGGTGTGTGGATCGAGCGCGGGACGGTTTCCGCGGAGGAGGTCCTAGGTTAGGATGGCTGCGTCGAGGATGCGGCGGGTCAACGAGGCCGTGCGGGAGGTCCTGTCGGGCCATATCGCGGACGATCTCAAGGACCCGCGGATCGGCTTTGTGACAGTGACCGGGGTAGACACAAGTCCAGACCTTCGCCATGCGCGCGTGTACGTGAGCGTGCTCGGCTCCCAGACGACGAGCGCCAGGAGGCGCTCGTCGGGCTGCAGTCCGCCGCGGGCTTCCTGCAGGCCCAGGTCGGCCGCGAGCTGCACATGAAGAACACGCCCACGCTCGAGTTCCGTTACGACGAGTCGATCGACCACGGGATGAGGATCACGCGAGCTGCTCGACAAGGAGGAGTCGGGCGGGTGGGAGTAGCCACCGACCTCGACGAGGTGATCGAGGAGCTGCGGCACGCCGACAAGCTCCTGCTCACCACCCACGAGAACCCCGACGGCGACGCGCTCGGCTCGCTGCTGGCCACGCACCAGATGCTCATGGAGCTCGGCAAGGACTCGGTGATGTTCATGGCGGCCGACGAGTTCCCGCTGCCGCACGAGTACCGCCACATGGACTTCAACGGCGTGCTGAACGCGCCGCCCGACGACTTCAGCGAGCGCACGGTCGTCTTCCTCGACTGCGGCAACATCGACCGCATGCCGGTCGACTTCCTGCAGCAGGCGGACCTGCACATCCTCAACATCGATCACCACCACGACAACACGCGCTTCGGCACGGTCAACCTCGTGGTGCCCGATGCCTCCTGCACGGCCGAGATCGTCTTCGGGATCGCGAAGGAGCTGGGCGTCGAGATCAGCCCCGAGATCGCCGACGCGCTCTACGTCGCGCTGGTCACCGACACCGGGCGCTTCATGTACGAGAACACCACCGCCGCGGCCCACCGGATGGCGGCCGAGCTGATCGAGCTCGGCGTGGACGTCCACGACGTCTACCGGCGCCTCTACGAGGACCTGCCGTTCGGCCGGCTCGAGCTTCTTGCGCGGGCGCTGGCTCGCGTCAGCCGCTACGACGACGGCGCGCTCACGGTCACCAACCTCACGCGCGCCGACTACGAGGAGACGGACACGCTGGAGACCGACTCCGAGGGCGTGGTGGACCACATCCGCGCCGTCGAGGGCACCAAGGTCGCCGCGCTCGTCCGGGAGCTGCTCTCCGCCGATCGGGTGGGCGTCCGCAAGGTCAGCCTGCGCGCCACCGACGGCCGCGTGGACGTCTCGAGGATCGCGCGCGCGCACGGCGGCGGCGGGCACCGCCAGGCCGCCGGCTTCTCCACGGAGCTCCCGCTCGAGGAGCTCGTGGAGCGGCTCCGCGCGGAGGTCCGCGAACAGCTCTGAGGAGCGACCGTGGCCCAGTCGGGCGTCTTGCTCTATCCGAAGCCGGCGGGAGTCACGTCGCACGATGTCGTCGCGGTTGTCCGCCGCCGCCTCAGCGAGGAGTCGGGGCAGCGGGTGAAGGTCGGCCACGCGGGCACGCTCGACCCGTTCGCCACCGGCCTGCTGCTGGTGCTGGTGGGCGCCGCCACGCGCGCGCAGCGCTTCCTGATGGCGCTGCCGAAGACCTACCGGACCGTCGCGCGGCTGGGCTGGACCTCCGACACGGGCGACCCCGAGGGCGAGCTGATCCACACCGGCCGCGTGCCGGAGGAGCTCGAGCTGCCCACCGGCGAGATGCTCCAGACGCCGCCCGCCTACTCGGCGGTGAAGGTGGGCGGGGAGCGCCTCTACGCGAAGGCCCGCCGCGGCGAGTTCGTGCACGTGGACGCCCGGCCCGTCAGCGTCTACCGCTTCGACCTGATGCGGCGCGACGGCGACCGCGCCGAGCTCGAGATCGAATGCTCGTCCGGCACCTACGTCCGCCAGCTGATCGCCGATCTGGGAGACGCGTACTGTGAGGAGCTTCAGAGGACGGCGATCGGGCCGTTCCGGCTGGATCGAGGCTTCCGAGGAGCGGCTGATCTGCCTCGAGGAGGCGCTGGAGTTCCTGCCGGAACGGCTCCTGGAGGACGACGAGGCGCGGTTGGCATTGAATGGCGTGGCCGTGGCACAGTCCACAGTCCACAGACGACAGACCACAGGGCTTTGATCATGTGCGCCTCATGTACGACGATCGCCTTGTCGCCATCGCCGAACCGCGCGACGGATCAGCTCAAACCGATAGTTGTGTTCAGAGTGAAGGTCACCTCTCTACATGACGTCGAGCCGCGGCCGCGGCGCGTGGCGGTCGGCACGTTCGACGGTGTGCACCTCGGGCATCGCGAGGTCATTCGCGGACAATGACACGGTGCTCACGTTCGATCCGCATCCGCTCGCCGTCCTGAAGCCGGACGCCCAGCCGAAGCTGCTCCAGTCGTTCCCGATCAAGCGCGACCTGATCGCCGGCCTCGGGGTGGAGGAGCTGGTGGTGATCCCGTTCGACCACGAGTTCTCGGCGAAGTCCGCCGAGCGAGTTCGTGGACTCGGTGCTGATCGATCGCCTGGGTGCCACCCACGTCTCCGTGGGCGAGAACTTCCGCTTCGGCCATGCGGCCGGGGGCAACATCGAGCTGCTGCGCTCGCGCCCCGAGTTCGAGACGCGCGTCGTGCCCCTGGTGGAGGTCGCCGGGGAGACGGTCTCCTCGAGCCACATCCGCGGCCTGGTGGCGGCCGGCGAGATCGGGCTGGCCACGCAGTTCCTGGGCGGGCCGTTCCTGTACGAGGGCGAGGTGGTGAAGGGCGACCAGCGCGGCCGCGAGCTCGGCTTCCCGACCGCCAACATCGTGCCCGACGACCGGCTCGCCTACCCGGGCCACGGCGTCTACGCGGCGTGGGCGCACGGCAAGCCCGCGGCCGTGAACGTGGGCGTGCGGCCCACCTTCGTCACGGGGCGTGGCGCGCTGATCGAGGCCTTCCTGATCGACTTCGAGGGCGACCTCTACGGCCAGACCCTGCGCGTGGCGTTCGTCGAGCGCCTGCGCGGCGAGCGGCGCTTCGACTCGGCCGACGCCCTCATCGAGCAGATGAAGCTCGACGTGGAGCAGGCACGCGAGATCTGCAGGCGTGCGGG
>CAVSNA010000029.1:0-166042 GCA_963729205.1 uncultured Thermoleophilaceae bacterium | reverse complement strand
GAGCTGGAGCTGGAGCTGCTGCTGGAGGAGCCGTTGCCGCCGCCGCTCCCACCGCCGGCCGCTCCCGCTGTTCGAGCCCGAACCGGATGAGGAGCCGCTCGATCCCGTGCCGCTCGAACCGCCGCCCGACACGAAGTCGCCCACGCCGGCGTTGACCGAGGCCACGGTACCGGTCACGGGTGCGGTCAGCTCGGTGGCCGAGAGCGCCTGCTGGGCGCTGTCCACGGCCGCCTGAGCGCTGTCCACGCCCGCCTGCGCCGAGGCGATGTTCGCCTCGTTGGAGGCCTGGGTGGCGGCGGAGTTCGCCGCGGAGGGCTGGTTCTGGCCGCTGCTGGAGTTGTTGCTCCCGGAGTTCCCACTGTCGGAGTTACCGCTGCCCGAGTTGCCGCCTCCGCCCGAGCCCGAGGGCCCGCTCGTACCCGTGGGGCCCTGCTTGGCGGCGGCGGTGGCCACGGCGCTCGTCGGCGCGGTGGTGGACGCCGACGCCGAGGCCTCCGCCTGCCTCAGCTTCGCCTCGGCGGAGGTGAGGTTCGCCTCCGCCTGGTCGAGCGCGAGCCGCTGATCGTTCGACTTGATCCGGGCCAGCACCTGGCCCTCCACAACGTGCTGGCCGGGCTTCACCTTGACCTCGACGAGCTGGCCGCTGTCGGCGAAGTTCACGTCGGTCTCCTGCACCTGGAGGCTCCCGCTGCCGGAGACGGTGGACTGGACCACTCCCTTCTCGGCCGTGACGGTGCGCGAGCGGCTGGCCTGCGAGGAGCTCGTCGGGCCCACCACGAGCACAGCCGCGACGATGGCGCCCACGCAGAGAAGGGCCAGCACGACCCATGACCAGCGCAGACTGGAGATCCCCTCGTGGCGCATCCACCACGGTCCTACCGTCCGAACAGAAACTTCGTCTTAGAACAAATGAAGAGTTTCTGAAGACGCCGCTACGCGACCCGGGCGAGCTTCACATGAGCGTGATGCTCGAGGGTCTCCGCGATGGCCCGGTCCGCCTGCCTGAGCGCCCCCTCCGGAGCCGCCGGCGCCTCCGCCAGCGGGCGTGCCAGGGCGCCCACCAGGAACGCGTGCGCCTCGGGGTCGAGCGGGAAGGAGCCGGCCTCGCAGCCGGCGCACACCACGCCGCCGGCGCTGGCCGAGAACGCGCCGAGGTCCTCCCGCTCGCCGCAGCTCGCGCAGGCCGCCAGCTCGGGCAGGAAGCCCGCCGCCAGCAGCAGCTTGAGCCGGAAGGCGAGCGCCTGGGCGCGGTTGGCGGCCGCCGGCTCCGTGTCGAGCAGCATCAGCTCGTGGCAGAGCAGGTTGTAGGCGGCCGGGTTCGGCTCCTGCGAGTCGAACAGGCGCAGCACGGCGTCGCAGGCCTGGGTGGCGCGCTGCAGCGAGTCGCGGCGGTCGCGCAGGGTCGCGTGGGCGTTGACCGTGGAGGCGGAGGTGACCGTGCACAACTCCCCCCTCCCCTCGTGCATCACGAGGTCGACCCGGAAGAGCGGCTCGAGACGCCCGCCGAAGCGCGAGCGGACCCGCCTCACGCCCTTCGCCATGGCGCCCACGCGTCCCCTCTCACGGGTATACAGGTGCAGTACGCGATCGGCCTCGCCGTAGCGAATCGAGCGCAGAACGATGGCCTCAACCTTGATTAGTCCCGACACTTCCTAGACTCTGGCTTCGATGGCGGACGTGAAGAGGGTCGTCCTCTACACCACTGAGCCCTGCGGCTTCTGCAGGCAGGCCAAGGCCCTGCTGCAAAGCCGTGGGATCGTCTACGAGGAAATCAACCTCGCGAAGGACCCTGAGGGCCGCGCCGACCTCGTCGCCCTCACCGGTCAGATGACCTTCCCACAGGTGTTGATCGGCGACCTCCCGCTGGGCGGCTTCCGCGAGTTGCTCGAAGCGGACCGCGACGGTGTGCTCGAAGACCTGCTCGCTGCCTGACGGCGGCGGTCCGCATGAGCGCGGACACACATAGAGCGCGCAACACCGTCATGGGCACGGCCGTCGTCGGCGCCCTCGGCGTGGTCTTCGGCGACATCGGCACGAGCCCGCTGTACACGGTTCAGACGGTCTTCAACCCGAGCGACCCCCATCCGGTTGAGGCGACCAGGGCCAACGTCTTCGGAGTCACCTCGCTGATCTTCTGGTCGGTGATGATCATCGTGACGGTGACCTACGTGCTGCTCGTCATGCGCGCCGACAACGACGGGGAGGGCGGGATCATGGCCCTGATCACGCTGCTGCGGCGCGCGCGGACCACGGGTGGGCGCCGGACCAAGCTGTGGCTGGCGGGGCTGGGGATCTTCGGGGCCTCGCTGTTCCTGGGCGACAGCATGATCACGCCGGCGATCTCCGTGCTCTCGGCGGTCGAGGGCGTGAAGGTGGCGGCGCCGTCGCTGGGACACCTGGTCGTCCCGATCACCGTGGTGATCATCATCGTGCTGTTCATGCTCCAGAGCCTGGGAACGGGCGCCGTCGGGCGCCTGTTCGGCCCGGTGATGATCGTCTGGTTCGTCACGATCGGCGCCTGCGGCGTGAACGGGATCAGCGACCACCCGGAGATCCTCAAGGCGCTGTCGCCGAGCTACGCGGTCGAGTTCCTGTTCGGCCACTTCGGGATCGCGTTCTTCGCGCTGGCGGCCATCGTGCTCGCCGTGACCGGGGCGGAGGCCCTCTACGCCGACATGGGTCACTTCGGCCGCGCCCCGATCACCCGCGCCTGGCTGTTCCTCGTGTTCCCGGCGTGCACCTTGAGCTACCTGGGCCAGGGCGCGCTCGTGGTCGCCCACCCCGCCAGCATCCACAGCCCGTTCTTCCTGCTCGCGCCGCACTGGGGACGCTGGCCGATCGTCATCCTGGCCACCGCGGCCACGGTGATCGCCTCCCAGGCCGTGATCACCGGCGCGTTCTCGGTCGCGTACCAGGCGGTCCAGCTCGGCTACCTCCCGCGCCTGCGCATCCACCACACCTCGGACGAGACGGTCGGGCAGATCTACGTGCCGTGGATCAACTGGCTCTTGATGATCTCCGTGGTCACGCTCGTCATCACCTTCAAGAGCTCGACCGCCCTGGCGTTCGCCTTCGGCCTGGCGGTGACCGGCACGATCACGATCACGACGCTCCTGTTCCTGTACATCGCCCGCCACCAGTGGGGGAGGCCGCTCTGGCTCGTCGGCATCGGCGGGGGCTTCCTGCTCGCGTTCGATCTCCTGTTCCTGGCCGCGAACCTGACCAAGATCACCCACGGCGCGTGGCTGCCGCTCGTGATCGCGCTGCTCGCGTTCACGGTTCTGACGACCTGGCAGCGCGGCCGCCAGATCGTCACGGCGCGGCGCGAGCGCCAGGAGGGACCGCTGCGCCGGTTCATCGACGGGCTCCACGAGCACAAGCCCCCGGTGCAGCGCGTCTCCGGCACCGCGGTCTTCCTCAACCGCAACAACCTCACCGCGCCGCTCGCGATGCGCGCCTGCGTGGACCACCTGCACGCGCTGCACGAGCACGTGGTGCTTCTCACGATCGAGACGCTGCCCGTCCCACACGTGCCGCTGGCGGATCGGCTCCTGATCGACGACCTGGGCTACACCGACGACGGCATCACCCACGTGAGCGCCCGCTTCGGCTACATGGACGCGTCCGACGTGCCCGAGGTGCTCCGCCTGGTCGAGAAGGCCGAGATCGAATGCCCGCTGGAGGTCGACGATGCCTCCTACTTCCTCTCCACGATCGATCTCGTGCTCGGCGACTCCACGGAGATGAGCCGCTGGCGCAAGCGACTGTTCCTGGCCACCTCCCGCATCACGGCCGACGCGGCGGAGTTCTTCCACCTTCCGCGCGATCGCACGGTGATCCTCGGCTCGCTGATCGAGCTGTAGCGGCGCCGCGCTTGACTTAGAGCGCGCTCCAAGTACTAACGTGCGGGGCGTGGCAACGGTCGAGCGCACCCAGGCGGAGACGCTCAGCATCTCCGACGCCGCCCGCGTGACGGGCCTCAGCGCGCACACGCTGCGCTACTACGAGCGCACCGGGCTGATGCTCGACCGCGTGAGCCGCGCCGAGTCCACCCACCGCCGCTACACGGAGGACGACATCCGCTGGATCGTCCTGCTCACGAAGATGCGGGGCACGGGGATGCCGATCCGTCTGATGCGCGAGTACGCGGAGCTCGTGCGGGAGGGCGAGGGCAACGAGCCGGAGCGGCTCGAGCTGCTCGAGACACATCGCCGGGAGGTGCTCGAGCAACTCAACGAGGTCACCCGGAACCTCGAGGCGATCGACTACAAGATCCGCTTCTACCGCGACCAGATCGGCCGCTGAGCCTCAGCCGGTCGCGACTCGCGACCTGCGACCGGCGACCCTGGCGCGAGGCTTGCGCTGATCGTTGGGGCAGAGGTACGTGCCCCGGCCAGCCGCGCGGATCTTGATGATCGTGTGGCCGCAGCGCGGGCACGGCTCGCCGGCGCGCAGATGCACCTGGAAGCGGTCCTGAAACGAGCCCGAGGCGCCGTCGGGATGGCGGAAGTCGTCGATCGTCGCCCCCCGGGCGTCGATCCCCGCCTCGAGGGACTCCACCACGGCGTCGCGCAGCGCCTCGATCTGGGGGCGCTTGAGCGTGCCCACGGGCCGCAGCGGATGGATCTTCGCGCGCCACAGCGCCTCGTCGGCGTAGATGTTGCCCACGCCGGCAATCCGCTCCTGGGAGAGGAGGAACGCCTTCACCGGGGCGCGCCGCCCGGCGGCGAGGGCCCTGAGGGCGTCGGCGGTGAACTCCGGGCTGAGCGGCTCCACGCCCAGGCGCTCGTCGAAGTAGTCGTGCAGGGCGTCGTCGCCCAGCAGCACGATGCCCGTGCCGAAGCGGCGCACATCCACGAACAGCACGCGCTGGCCGGAGTCGAACACGAGGCGGGCGCGCAGGTGCTTGCGCTCGTCCACGTCCTCGTCGGCGGGCACCACCAGCAGGTTGCCGGTCATGCGCAGGTGCATCACCAGATGCACCTCGTCCTCGAGCTCCCAGATCAGGTACTTGCCGCGCCGCGACAGCCGCTCCACGCGTCGCCCGGCCACCGCGTCGGCCACCTCCGCGGGCGGGGCGGGCTCGCACCAGCGCGCGTCGAGCACCTCGAGGCGCTCCAGCGTGCGCCCCTCCACGGCGGGGGCGAGCTGGCGGCGGATCGTCTCGACCTCGGGTAGCTCCGGCATGCTCCGAGCTTAGTATTCGGCCGTGATCCGAATCGCGGCGGAGCCCTTCGAAAGCCCCGCCGCGACGGCCCTCCGCGAGCGTCACCAGGCCGAGCTGATCGAGCGCTACGGCTGGGACACCGAGCCTGGCCACAAGCCCACGGCCGCGGACGTGCCGGTCTTCCTCGTGGCCCGCGACGACGGCGGCGATGCGGTGGGCTGCGGCGGGCTGCGGCCGATCGAACCGGGCCTTGTGGAGATCAAGCGCATGTACGTGCTGCCGGCCCACCGCGGCAGCGGCATCGGGAAGCTGCTGCTGGCCGCGCTGGAGGACGAGGCGCGCGCCCTCGGGGCCCAGCGCGTGGTGCTGGAGACGGGCGCGGCACAGCACGAGGCGGTCGGCCTGTACGAGAGCAACGGCTACCGCCCGATCCCCTGTTACGGCGCCTACGCCGCCTCCGCCATCTCGCTTTGTTACGAGCGGGTGCTCGGCTCTACGCCGTCGCCCGCGGGTGAGCCTTGAAGTAGACGTCCTTCAGCCGCTGGCTCGTGAGGTGCGTGTAGAGCTGGGTGGTGGCCACGTCGGCGTGGCCGAGCATCTCCTGGACCGAGCGCAGGTCGCAGCCGCCGGCCAGCAGGTGCGTGGCGAAGGTGTGGCGCAGGGTGTGCGGGCTCATGCGGTCCTCGAGCCCCGCGCGCAGGGCGTGGCGGCGCACGATCTTGTAGAGGCCCTGGCGCGTGAGCTGGCCGCCGCGGAAGTTCACGAACACGTGCGGCTCCACCCCGCCGCTGACCAGCACGGGGCGCCCGCGCGTGAGGTAGAGCCTCAGCGCCTCCACGGCCTGACGGCCGATCGGCACCACGCGCTCCTTCGAGCCCTTGCCGCGCGCCCGCAGCACCTGCTCGTCCAGGTCGACGTCCGCCAGCTCGAGCCCGATCGTCTCCGACGCCCTCAGGCCGCAGGCGTACATCGTCTCGAGCAGTGCGCGGTCGCGCAGCGGCGGCGGGTCGGTGCCCTGCGGCTGGCTCAGGAGCCTCATCACCTCGTCGCGCGTGAGCACGTGCGGAAGCTTGCGTCCCCTGCGCGGCGCGGTGAGCGCGGCCGTGGGGTCCGAGTCGAGCATGCCCTCGCGGCGCAGGTGGCGGTAGAACGAGCGCAGGCAGGCGGCCTTGCGGTGGATCGTGGCCGTGGAGGCGGCGGGCCGCTCGTTGTCCTGCGCCAGGTCGGCGAGGAAGTCGGCGACGTCGGCCCCGCTGGCGGCCAGGGCGGACACCGAGCGCGCGTCGAGGAAGCGCCCGTACTGGAGCAGGTCCGAGCGGTAGGCCTCCAGCGTGTTGCGCGACAGGCCCCGCTCGAACTCCAGATAGGCGAGGAAGTCGAGCATCAGGTGCTCGAACGGCTGCAGCTCCGTGGGTGTCTCGATTGTGGCCACGAAGCAGGATTCGCCCGCCCGCCTCGCTTCCCTTGGCGCTGCAAGCCTGCCGTCAGCGCGTGCTGAGCACCCTGAAGGTTCGGTAGGGCGCGTCGTCGGTCGCGTTGCCGACGGCGTCGGTCTCCACGATCTCGACGACGTAGCGTCCAGCGCGCAGCCGCTTCCTGTTCAGGACGCCACTCCACTTGACGTGCTGGACCCCGCCTGTCCTGAGCCGCTTCACGAACGTGCCGGCCCGGCGGCTGCTGCTCGAGTAGATCGAGAACACGGCCCTGCCGGGCTCGCTGGTGGTGAAGGTGATGGTCACGCCGGGGTGGCGGCAGCTGCGCGTCTTCACCAGGCAGAACCTGCTGGGCTTGACGGACAGCCCGGTGAGCAGCGGCGGCTCGAAGTCGCCGGGCGCGGCTCCCACCGGGATCGGCGTGGTGGAGCTGCTGAGGTTGCCCGCGGCGTCGCTCACCGCGCCGGGCGCGGCGAAGGCGATCGAGCCCGCCTCCCCCGGCCGCCAGGGCTGCGAGGAGATCAGGTAGATGCGGGAGCCGTCCGGCTCGATGCCTCCCTGCACGAGCTTGCGAGGCGTGCCCGCCATCGTGAGCGCGAAGTCGCTGACGCCGACGCTGCTCCCCACGAGCGGCTCGCTCGGGGTGACCACCAGCTCGTTGGTGGACATCGCGCGCGCCGCCAGCAGGGTGGGCGAGGTCACGTCGCTCGGCACCGCGACGGGCGCGGAGTACTCGGAGGTGGCGCCGTTCGCGGCCGTCAGGGTCGCGCGGACGGTGCCGCCCCCCGTCGGGTTCCCGGACAGCGGGACGGTGAACGAGCCGGCCGAGACGGCGCCGCCGCCGACGAACGTGGTGGGCGTGCTGCCGCTTGGGTCCCCGTCGTAGGCGTCGATCGTGCCCGCGGCGCTGCCGCTGCCGCTGAGCGGCAGCGTGCCGTTCGCCTGGCGGTGGCCGATGCTGAGCAGCGTCGGGGAGGACGCGAGCGGGGTCACCAGGTCGATCGGCTGCGTGACGTCGTAGATCGGGCTGCGCTGAATCGCGACGTGCTGGCCGGTCTCCACCTTCACGCCCTCCCCGCCGGGGTTGGTGAAGTTCACTCCGCCCACGGTCGAGGTGTCCGAGCCGCCCTGGAAGTCGAGTAGCGGCCCAGCCCCGGCGAACGCCCCGGAGCGCCCGACCGTGACGTCACCCTCGGGATCGAAGATCGTGACCTTGCTGGTCACGGCGATCGTGCTGTCCAGCGCGATGGGCCCGACGCCGGGCGCGAAGGTCACGGTGCCGCCGCCCGCCAGCGCCTGGCGCAGCGAGCCCGCACCCGAGTCGTTGGGCGTCGATACCACTCCCGCCGCCAGCGCCGTCCCGGGCGCAGCTGCGAACGCCGCCGCGGCGGCGAGCACGAGGGCGGCGCGCGTCAAGCGCCGTCCCCGAACGCCTTCAGCCAGAGCAGCCCGACGAGGGTCTTCGAGTCGCGGCAGCGCCCGATCAGGTCATCGAGCTCGGAGAGCGGCACCGTCTCGATCTCGATGCGCTCGTTCTCGTGGCTCTCGGCGTGCTGTTCGTACAGATCTGTGGCCAGGTACACGTGGATCTCCTCGTCCGAGAAACCCGGCGAGGCGTAGAAAGTTGTGAGGTGCCGCCAGGAGCGCGCGCCCTTGCCGATCTCCTCGGCCAGCTCGCGCTTGGCAGTGTCGAGGACGCTCTCGCCTTCCTCGTCGAGCTTGCCTGCCGGCAGCTCGAGCAGCCTCGGCTCGCCCACCGCCTCGCGCGGCTGGGTGACGAGGTAGAGCCGCTCGCCGTCGTGGGCCACCACTCCGACGGCGCCGGGGTGGCCGACCACCTCGCGCTCGACCTCCTCGCCGTCCTCCGTCCGCCAGCGCTCCACGCGCGCGTCGAGGATGCGGCCCTTCCAGACCCGATCCACGGCTATGCGCTCAAAGCCCATTGATCTCCCTCGCGAGGGCCTCCCCGCCCGCGAGCGCGGCCCTGAAGAAGAGCTCGTCCTCCTCGCTCGAGCGGCCCATCGTCCGGATTGGCAGACCCGAGGCAGCGTAGCCAGGCAGGTCGACGTCATATTCCGCGCTCTCGTGCGGCTCGGGCACGGGCGCGAGCTCGCTGTCGGCGCCCCTCGGGAGCGGCACGAGCACCGGCGCGAGCAGCAGCTCGAGCACGCAGGCGGTGTGGTGCGAGAGGCCGCGGTGGCGCGGCCGCGGGTCCCCCTCGGACATGCGCGGGACGAGCAGGGTGCGCGAGCTGAGCGCGAGCGCCGCGTGGGCAGAGTCGAGCGCCGCGAGCCCGCCGTGGCCGAGCGTGGTGGCCGAGCCGACGATCCCCGGCCCGGGCCCGGCGATCGCGGCATCCCAGCCCTCGCCGGCGAAGCCGGCGTGCAGGGCCCCGGCGACCGTGATCGCGTCCTCCTCGCCCCCGAACGCCTGCCCGGCCGTGACGTGTCCTGCCAGGAGGCCGCGCGCGCGCAGCTCGCGCACGACATCTGAGAGCGGCCCCGGCAGCGCCCCGCCGCTGGTCTGCACGTAGCCGATCCGCACGTCCTCGTGCGCGCGCGACGCGGCCCAGGCCACGCACGGGAGCTGCCCGTGGAGCCCGATCACCGCCACCGGCCCCCCGCCCCGCAGCGGCGCGCCCTCCGGGGCGCGCTCCTCGAACGGCCGCACCGCGTGCTGGAGCGGCGTGTAGTTCAGCTTCATCACGTGCGCGCCGGGCTCTCCCTCGGCGTCCAGCCCGCGGCGTCAGGTTCACGTGCACCACGTCGAAGCCGCCGCTCCCGAGCCCGAGGTCGAGCGCCGCGCAGTTCACCACCACCTCGTCGCCCGGCTCGATCGGCCCGGTGAGACCGGTGTAGGCGATCGCGGGACGCAGCTCGCCATCGATCTCCACCTGGACGCGAGCCAGCGGGCCGGGGCGATCGACGGAGGCCACGACCCCGCGCCTGAGCACCAGGCGCGTCACGCGCTCAGCGCGACGAGGCCGAGCGCCACATCGAGCATCGACTCGAGCGCGTCGACGGTGACGCTCTCGTCGGGCTGATGGTTGCGCTCGGTGCCGTTCGCCATGTTCACGCAGGGGATGCCCGCCGCCTGGAAGATGTGCGCGTCGCTCGCGCCGCCGGTGGTGATGTAGCGCGGCTCGAAGCCGAGCGCCTCGAGCGCCCCGGCGGCCACGGCCACCGGCGGCGAGCTGCGCTGCAGCCGGTAGCCCCGGAACTGCTGCTGGACGGTGGTCTCCACGTCGCACTCGGCGTCGCTCGCCGCCTCGGTGAGGGTGTCGACCATCCCCGTGACGACCAGCGCCGCCCGCTCGTGGTCGAGGCTGCGCGCCTCGAGCTCGACGTCGCAGCGCTCCGCCACCACGTTCGGCGCCGTGCCGCCCGCGATCGTGCCCACGTTGGCCGTGGTCTCCGCGTCGAGGCGGCCGAGCTCGAGCCGCGCGATCGCCGCCGCGGCCGCCGCGATCGCGTTGCGCCCGTCCTCCGGCCGGATCCCGGCGTGCGCGGCCTTGCCGCGGAAGTTAGCCGCGACCCGGTAGTAGGTCGGCGCGGCCACCACGAGCTCGCCGATGGGCGACGCGTGGTCGAACACGAACCCGTACTCGGAGCGCAGCAGCTCGCGATCGAAGGCCTTGGCCCCGCGGAGGGAGATCTCCTCGCAGGTGGTGAACGCGAGCTCCACCCCCACCGGCGAGCCCTCGGCGGCCAGCCGCCTGGCAAGCGCGAGCATCACGACCACGGCCGCCTTGTTGTCGGCGCCGAGGATCGCGTCGTTGCGGTTCTGGAAGATGCCGTCCTCGCACACCACCTCCACCGGCACGTCGTGCGGCACGGTGTCCAGATGCGCGCACATGAGCACGGTGCGCGCGCCCTCGGGGCCCTCCACGCGGGCGAAGACGTTGCCGGCGTCCGACCCGGTCTGCGACCCGCTGTCGTCCTCGATCGGCTCGAGGCCGCAGGCGCGCAGCTCGGCGGCCACCGCGTCGGCCATCGGCCGCTCCCGCCGCGAGGGGCTCTCGATCTCGCACAGGCGCACGAACTCCTCGAGCATGCGGTCCTTCTCCTCGCGCGATGCGCGCGGCGGGGCGGCGACGGTCACGGACCTAGGGTAGCCACGGGCATGCGGGGCGCCGGTTGACTCCGTGGGCCGAGGTCTGATTCGCTTCGCCCTCATGACTCAGGTCGCTCGCCCACACCTGGAGGCCGTCGACCTGTCCACGCAGGACTTCTGGCGGCGACCCGAGCAGGAGCGTGACGCCGCGTTCGCGTTGCTGCGCCGGGAGCACCCACTCTCCTGGCAGCGGCCGCCCGAGAGCGTCCTGCTGCCCACCGACCCCGAGGACCCCGGCTACTGGGCCGTGGTCCGCTACGGCGACGTGCGCACGATCAGCCGCGATCCGAAGACCTTCTGCTCGGGCGAGGGCGTGATGTTCGAGGACGCCGAGCCGGAGCTGCTCGAGGCCTCGATGTCGTTCCTCGCCCTCGACGCCCCGCGACACACCAAGCTCCGCGGCCTGGTGAGTGCCGCATTCACCCCGCGTCAGATGGCACGCATCGAGGAGACGATCCGGGAGCTGGCCCGCCAGGTCGTGGACGAGCTGCTCGAGACAGGCGACTGCGACTTCGTCGAGCACGTGTCCCGCCGCCTGCCGATGACGACGATCGCCGCGCTGATGGGCGTCTCCGAGGCGGACCGCGAGACGGTCACGGCGGCGGCCGACGAGCTGGTGGGCTGGAACGACCCGGACGTTCTCGCCGGACGCGAGCCACTCGAGATGAACTTCGCCGCGCTCCTCACGCTCACCGGCATCGCGCTGGACATGGCGGACCACCGCGCCGAGCACCCCGCCGAGGACCTGATGACCGCGCTGGTGCAGGCGGAGGTGGACGGCGAGCGGCTGCTGCCCGAGGAGATCGGCGCCTTCTTCGTGCTGCTGTCGGTGGCGGGCAACGACACGACGCGCCACACCACGAGCCACACGATGCGCGCGCTGACCGAGTTCCCCGACCAGCGCCGGCTCCTGCTCGACGACATCGACGGGCGGCTGCCGGTCGGCGGTCGAGGAGTTCGTGCGCTGGGCGAGCGCGGTGATGACGTTCCGCCGCACCGCCACGCGGGACACCGAGCTCTCCGGCCAGCCGATCGCGGCCGGCGAGAAGGTGGTGATGTTCTACGGCTCCGCGAACCGCGACGAGGCGGCCTTCGACCACCCCGAGCGCTTCGACGTCCTGCGCTCCCCGAACCACCACGTCGGGTTCGGCGGCGGCGGGCCGCACTACTGCCTGGGCGCCTCGCTCGCGCGCACGCAGCTGCGCTGCATCTTCTCCGAGCTGCTCTCGCGCGTGCCCGAGCTCCAGGCGGGCGAGCCCGAGCTGCTCACGGGGAACTTCATCAACGGCATCAAGCGGATGCCGTGCAAGCTTCGCTAGTACCTAGTGCCTGGAGCTGAAGCGGCCCGTCTGCTCCACCGTCGGCTCGCCGTCCGCCGGCGCGCTGGCCTCGGGTTCGCCCTGTCGGCCGCGGGCGCGCTCCAGCGCCGCCCCGACGAAGTCGCGGAACAGCGGCTGCGGGCGCAGCGGGCGCGACTTGAACTCGGGGTGGAACTGGGAGGCGACGAAGAACGGATGCTGCGGCAGCTCGACGATCTCCACCAGGCGGTCGTCGGGTGAGGTGCCGCTGCAGACGAGGCCCGCCTGCTCCAGATGCTTGCGCAGGTGGTTGTTGACCTCGTAGCGGTGCCGGTGGCGCTCGTAGATCACGGGCTCGCCGTAGATCTCCCGCGCCCGCGTGCCCTCGTGGAGCTTCACCGGGTCGGCGCCGAGGCGCATCGTGCCGCCCATGTCACGGACCTCCTTCTGCTCGGGCAGGAGGTCGATCACCGGGTACGGGGTCTCGGGGTCGAACTCGGTGGAGTTCGCTCCGTCCATGTCCACCACGTGACGCGCGAACTCGGACACGGCCACCTGCATCCCGAGGCAGATGCCGAGATACGGGACCTCCTCCTCGCGAGCGAAGCGGGCGGCCCGGATCTTGCCCTCCACGCCGCGCACGCCGAAGCCGCCTGGGATCAGGATCCCGTCGCACTCCTCGAGCTGGCGCTGGGCCTCGAGCTTGTCGAGCCCCTCGGCGTCGACCCAGCGCACCTCGATGTTCGCGCCGTGGTGGTAGCCGCCGTGCTTCAGCGCCTCGATCACCGACAGGTAGGCGTCCTCGAGCTGGATGTACTTGCCGACCAGGCCGATGCGCACGATCTCGTTCAGCTGGTCCCCGCGCTTGACGAGCGCCTCCCAGTCGGACATGTCCGGCGGCTCGGCCTCGATCTTGAAGTGCTCGAGGATCTGGTGGTCCACGCCCTCGGCGCGGAAGTAGAGCGGCACCTTGTAGATCGAGTCGACGTCGCGAGCGGAGATGATGGCCTCCACCGGCAGGTTCGCGAACAGGGAGATCTTCTCCCGGATGTCGCGGTCGAGCGGGCCCTCGGAGCGGCACATGATCATGTCCGGCTGGATGCCGATGCGGCGCAGCTCCTGCACCGAGTGCTGCGTGGGCTTGGTCTTCAGCTCGCCCGCGTGGCCCAGGAACGGCACGAGCGTGAGGTGGATGAACATGCAACGGTCGCGGCCCTGGTCCACCTGGAACTGGCGCAGCGCCTCGAGGAACGGCAGCGACTCGATGTCGCCCACCGTGCCGCCGATCTCCGTGATCACGATGTCCACGTCCTCGGCCTCGGCCACGAGGCGGATGCGCTGCTTGATCTCGTCGGTGATGTGCGGGATCACCTGGACGGTGCCGCCCAGGTAGTCGCCGCGGCGCTCCCGGCGGATGACCGTGTGGTAGATCGCGCCGGTGGTCACGTTCGAGCCGCGCGTGGTGTTCACGTCCGTGAAGCGCTCGTAGTGGCCCAGGTCGAGGTCGGTCTCGGCGCCGTCCTCGGTGACGAACACCTCGCCGTGCTGGAACGGGCTCATCGTGCCCGGATCCACGTTGATGTAGGGGTCGAACTTCTGGATCGTGACCCGGAGGCCACGCGAGACGAGCAGCCGGCCTATCGAGGCTGCGGCGATGCCCTTTCCGAGCGCCGAAACGACGCCCCCTGTGACAAAGATGAAGCGGGTCTCCCGCAGGCGATCAGGCATGCGTTGCTCTCCCAAGTGAGTCTAGTTGGCGAAGAAGAGGGGTCCGCTCGATCAGCTCGGACAGCGAGCGGAACTCCCCGTAGACGGTTACGACGGCGATCACTCCCAGCGCGATCCCCTGTGCCAGCGTGGACAGCGCGAGCACGAGCCACAGGCCCGCGATCGCGCCGATCACGTTCGAGCCGGTGTCCCCGAGCATCGCCCGCTCGCGCAGGTCGAGCGGCAGCAGGACCAGCACGGGGCCGATGAACAGGCCCAGGGTCCAGAGCGGCTGCACGTCCCTCGACCCGATCGTGAGCCCAGCCCCGAGCAGGATCAGCGCCTTTGCCGAGCGACCCGGGCGCAGATCCAGCAGGTTGAACAGGTTGGTGGCGAGCACCAGCAGCGCGACGGCGAGCAGGTACTCGCCCGTGTCGACTCCCCGCCCACGCAGCACGAAGAGCGCGATGCCGAGCGAGCCGGCGGCCTTCAGCGTGCCCGTGGAGAACCTGCCGTGGAGGGTGGCGCGAGCATGTCCCCGCCAGCCCCTCGGCGGGCCCGGCCCGTCCTGCTCCGAGATCCCCAGCGCACCGCTCCCCACCACGTCGTCGATCAGGCCCAGCAGCGCGACCCCGAGGACGTAGGTGACCACCGCGCCGGTCTCCGGCCGGAAGACCTTCCCATCGTCGAGCTGGTCGATCAGCGCGAGCGGCACGAGCGCGACCAGCGCCGCCGCGATCACGGCGATGCCCGCCGGGAACGCCACCGACCGCCCGCGGTAGTTCTGCCGCACGAACCCCTGCTGAGGAGGCCCCTCACGGCGGCCGGTACTACCGCGGCCGCCACGCCCAGAGAGACCAGGAGCGGCAAGGACTGCACTGATGCACCCTACCGCCGCGCGCGGACGATTCAGCCGCCGAGCGAGCCGCCGGCGCCGACCGGCAGCTTGGGCAGGGGGGCGTCGGCGCTGTCCTTGATTCCGTAGCTCCCCTTCTGCCCGTCGAGCGTGAACACGAGAGCGACCTGGCCGCCCGGGAGATCGACGCTGTCCACGCTCGACATCTGCTTGTCCTTGTACCAGGGGACCTGCGAGGGGTCGGTGCTCTGCTCCTCGACGCCCACCGTGGTGACGCCGGCCGACTGGAGCCCGCCGATCAGCCCCTCCTCGAACGCCTCCCGGAGCGTCTTGTCCTGCGCGCTCTCGTTGTCGGGAGGCGGGCGTCCGGTAGTAGGCCACCGCCGAGGCCCCCTGGAAGTCGCCGCGCAGGGCATCCGGGAAGGCCTTGTGGAGCTGCGCGGTCAGCGGCCCGGCGTCCACGAGCGAGCGTCCGATGCGCCGCGCGAACTGCTTCACGAGCACGGGGTCGTTGCCGGCGAGCTGGGCCCGGCCCCCCGCGGCCGCCTCGAGGGCGCTCAGCTGGCTGGGGACGTCGAAGCTCGACACCGAGTCGACCGCGCCGCCCGCGACCTCGACCGACTGGCGCACCTCGGATTCCACGCTGTTCGGCACCGAGCCGGTGCCCACGAGCGCGATCCGCTGGCCCGCCAGCACGTTCTGAACCACCGTCGGGAACTCCTCGGAGATGATCTTGTCCCGCTGGCTGAGCTGTGCCTGGGCGTCGCGGGCGTCCTGGCGGGCATGGACGACGTCGCTGTGGAGCGAGGAGCTGAGTCCCTTGCCCGCCTCGGAGACGAGCGAGTCGCCGATCGTGGCCCCGAGCAGGATCCCGATCGCCAGCGCAAGGAAGACTGCCACGAGCGACAGCGCGTGGTAGCGGAAGTCGAACATGGCGCTACTTGAGTCCGAGCAGGATCTGGAGCTTCAACCAGAGCAGGTCGAGCAGCGGCCCGAGGCTCGGCGAGAAGATGACGATCACGATCAGCGTGAACAGCGCGGCCAGCGAGACGAACAACATCGGCCCGCGCCCAGCCGACGGGCGGTAGAGCCGGCTCACGCCCTTGGCGTCCACCAGGATCTCCCCGATCCGCATGCGGGTGAGGAAGGTGGACGACATCCCCGCCCGGTTCTTCTCGAGGAACTCCATGAGGTTGAAGTGCGATCCCACCGTGACGATCAGCTCGGCGCCCTTCTCGGCGGCGATCAGCATCGCCACGTCCTCGCTCGTGGCCGGCGCCGGCACGAGCTTGTACTTGAGGCCCAGCTTGTCGAGGCGCTCGCGGCCGGGCGCCCTGCCGTCCGGGAAGGCGTGCACCACCAGCTCGGCGCCGCAGCGCAGCGCGGCGTCGGTGGCCGAGTCCATGTCGCCGACGATCATCGCCGGCTTGAAGCCCGCCTCGAGGATTGCGTCCGCGCCGCCGTCCACCGCGACCAGCACCGGCCGCACGTCGCGCACGTACGGTCGCAGCATCCTCAGGTCCTTCTGGTGGTCCACCCCGCGGACCACCACGAGCGCCGGGCGGTCGCGGAAGCGCGTGTCGAAGTCGGGCATCTCCATCCGCCCGGCGAGCAGGTCGCGCTCCTCGCGGATGTGGGTCATCGTGTTCTCGGCGAACGCCTCGATCGCCTCGCCGATCTGCCGCCGCCCCTGCTCGTGGGCGCGGCCGACCGTCTCGAGGTCCTGCACCTCGCCCTCCGCCAGCAACAGGCCGTCGCCGGTCAGCACCCGGCCGGCCCGCACGCGGATGTGGTCGCCGTCCTTCACCGTCTCGAACAGGGGCGAGCCGGGCACGTCGACGAGGTGCACGCCGGCCTCCGCGAGGATCAGCGGCCCGCTGTTCGGGTAGCTCGGCGAGCAGGACTGCGCGACGTTGATCACGCAGCGCACGCCGGTCTCCACCAGATCGTCGGCCGAGACGCGGTCGATGCCCTCGTGATCGACGATCGCGATGTCGCCCGCCTCGAGTCGCTTCACGAGGCGCTTGGTGCGCTTCCCGAGGCGCGCTGTGCCCTCGTATTCCGGCGCGGCAAGATGGCGTCCATTGCCGGACACCCGTGACGCGCCGGCTCTCGGCGCACGGCGTGTGATGCGTGGGGCGGCCATGAAGAGGGCAGGCGGCGCTCGCCCGCAGTCTACGCCAGCCCGGTGGTAACCGAGGCTATGCGGGCCGTTTTAGGCCGCCGCGAGCAATTCCTCCGCGTGCCTCCTCGCGCCGCTGTCCGAGGTGTCTGCACCGAGCATGCGGCACAGCTCCTCGATCACGCCCTCACCCTCGAGCCGCTCCACGAGCGCCCGCGCGACCTTCCCTTCCTGTTCCTTCTCGATCGAGAAGTGGCGCTCGGCGAGCGACGCGATCTGCGGCAGATGGGTGATGCAGAGCAGCTGGCGGCTGTCGGCGAGGTCCCGCAGCTTCTCCCCCACCACCCGCGCCGTCTGACCCCCGATGCCGGCGTCGACCTCGTCGAAGACCAGCGTGGCCTGCCCACCGGCGTTGGCCACGCTCATGAGCGCGAGCATCACGCGCGAGCTCTCGCCCCCCGAGGCGGTCTCGCGCAGCGGCTGAGGGGCCACGCCGGCGTTCGGGGAGATCAGGAACTCCACGCGCTCGTCGCCCGAGCGCGAGCGGCTTTCCCGCGGCTCCAGCCTGACCTCGAACGCGGCGCCCTCCATCGCCAGCTCGTCGAGCTCCGCGAGCACCGCCTTGGCGAGGCGTGGCGCTGCCTTCGCCCGGGCGGCGCTGAGCGCCTTTGCCCGCGAGTCCGCGTCCGCCCTCGCCGCTGCCAGCTCGGCCTCGATCCGGCCCAGCGCCGCGCCGGTGTCCTCCAGCAGCGCGAGCTCGGCGCGGCAGTGCTCGGCGTGCGCCAGCACCTGCTGCACGCTGCCGCCGTGCTTGCGCTCGAGACGGTCGTACAGGTCGAGCCGCTCCTCCGCCTCCTCGAGCCGGCCCGGCTCCGCTTCGAGCCCGGACTCGTAGCGGCGCAGCTCCACGCCGAGCTCCTCGGCGTCGATGCGCAGCGTGCGCATCCGATCCGCGAGCGCGTCGAGCTGGGGATCGGCCCCCTGGACCGCCTCGGCCAGGCGCTCGGCGTCGGCCAGCAGGGCGGACACGCCGGGTTCGCCGCCGTCCGGCGCCACCGCCTCGGCCCCGGCGCCCGCCGCCGCGCGCAGCCCCTCGAGCGCGCGCAGGCGCTCGCGCACGGCGAGCAGCTCATCCTTTTCCTCGACGCTCGGCCCGAGCGCCTCGATCTCCTGCAGCTCGTAGGCGAGCAAGTCGCGCTCGCGCTCGCTCGCCCCCGCCCGCGCGCGCAGTTCCTCCAGACGGCGCTCGAGCGCCAGCACCTGCGCGTGCGCCGCGCCGAACTCCTCGCGCGCGGCGAGGTGCTTCGGCCCGCAGAAGCCGTCGAGCGTCTCGAGCTGGGTGGAGGACACCGCGAGCCGCCGGTGCTCGTGCTGCCCGTAGAAGGACAGGAGCCGGCCGCCGAGCTCGCGCAGGTCCGCGGCGCTGGCGGAGCGCCCCTGAACGTATGCACGCGACGGCCCCTCGGCGGCCACTCGGCGGGCGAGCACGATCTCCTCGTCGCCCTCCGGCAGGCGCTCGCGCAGCTCGTCGAGCCCCGGATCGTCGAGCAGCCCGGGCGGAAGCGCGAACACCCCCTCCACGTACGCCTCGGACGCGCCCGGGGCGCACGATCCCGGGCCGCGGCTTGCCCCCCAGCAGAAGGTCGAGAGCGTGCGCGAGCATGGTCTTGCCGGCCCCGGTCTCGCCCGTGATCGCGTTCAGGCCCGGCCCGAGCCTGAGCTCGGCGCGCTCAATCAGCAGAAGGTTCTCGACTCGCAGCTCAAGGAGCATGTGCCCTGTCTAGCAGCGGGGTCCGACGGAGCCGGGCCGTGACGCGCCTTCTGTTGCGAGCTTGTGTCGCGGGCGCCCGAAGAATTCACGGGGCCCTTCAGTACGCCAGCTTGCCGAACTTCTCCCGCAGCCGGTGGTAATAGCTCGAGCCGGGCTTCTGCGCCAGCTGGACCTTGTCGTGCTCGAAGCGGATCGGCATCTCGCTGCCGGGCGCGAGCGCGCACAGGATCCGGCCGTCGATCATCACGTCCACGGGCTCGTTGTCCGAGCGGTTCTGCACGCTCAGGACGGCGTTGGTGGCCACGACCAGCGTGCGGGCGGTGAGCGTGTGGGGCGCTATGAACGACACGACGTAGCCCTCCACCCCCCACGCGAGCACGGGACCGCTGTTGGCGAGGTTGTAGCCCGTCGAGCCCACCGGGGTCGATGCCACGAGACCGTCGCAGCGCACCTCGCCGAGCTCGTCCCCCTCCACCGAGTACGCGAGCTCCGCCACGCGGTTGTTGGCGCGCCGGTGGAATGACACGTCGTTCACGGCCAGGTGCGTGGTCCCGTTCACCGCGACCGCGAGCGCGGGCAGCCTCAGCACGTCGAAGTTGCCCTCGATCACCCGCTGGATGCCGTCCTCGAGCTCGCTCATCTCAACCGTGGACAGGAAGCCGATCGTCCCGAAGTTGAAGGAGAAGACGGGCACGTCGCGCCCAGCGAAGATGCGCATCGCGGCCAGCGCCGTGCCGTCGCCGCCCAGCACCACGGCGAGATCGCTGCCGTTGTCCTCCGGGTGAGAGCCGAGGACAACGCCGTCGCGCGGCTCAATGCCGTGCTTCTCGACCTCGTCGGGCGGCAGCCGGACCTCCACCCCGGCGTCCACCAGCCGGTCGATCGCCACGTGCAGGCCCTCGGTCGTCTCCCCGGGGGTCTGGTGGGTGAGGATCGTGACGGCCCGCGGGGGATTCACGGCTCCACCTCGCGCGCGGCGGCCTCGACGTCGGCGAGTGCTCCGGCCCTGCCCGGCTCCGCGATCCACGCGAAGCTCTCGCGGTTGCCGGCCGGGCCGGGCAGCCCCGACGACGCGTACGCCGAGGAGCGACATGCCGAGCTCTCCGGCCAGCTCGCCCACGGCCACCAGCGCCGAACGGCGGTCATCGGGAGAGCGCACCACGCCGCCCTTCCCCACCCGCTCGCGGCCGACCTCGAACTGGGGCTTCACGAGCGCCAGGCAGTCGAAGCGCTCGGCCGCGCAGTCGAGCACGGCAGGAAGCACCTTGGCGAGCGAGATGAACGACACGTCCACCACGATCAGGTCGGGCCGGAAGGGCAGCAGCGACGGCGCGAGAGCGCGTGCGTTCGTCCGCTCGACGACGGTCACGCGCGGGTCGGTGCGAATCCGCCAATGGAGCTCGCCGTAGGCCACGTCAAGCGCCACCACGTGCTCGGCGCCGCGCTGGAGCAGACAGTCGGTGAAGCCGCCGGTGGAAGCGCCGACGTCGAGGCAACTGCGCCCCTGCGGGTCGATCCCGAGCTTGTCGAGCGCGTTTGCGAGCTTCTGGCCGCCCCGGGAGACGAACCCCGGGCTGGCCTTCACGACCAGGGGGGCGTCGCTCTGCACCAGCCGGCCCGGCTTGTCCGCCCGCGGGCCGTCCTCGCCCAGCCTGACGTCGCCCGCCATCACCGCCGCGGCCGCTCTGGAGCGCGATTCGAATAGGCCGCGCTCAACCAGAAGCGCGTCGAGCCTGGTCCTCGCCATCAGGCGGAGCGTATACGGCGAGTCGCCTCGGCCCTGCAAACGTGAAGTTGCTCACACACGCACACGCGTTCGCCTCTTACCGTCAAAGCATGACCCGTGGCAGACAGCTCTCGATCGACCTCCACAGCGCGATCGAGCTGATGATCGGGGCGGTACTCATCGCCGTGCCCTTCGCGATCGGCCTCCCGACCGCGGCCGTAGCGTTCTCGATCCCCGTCGGGGCCCTCATCCTCGGGCTGGCGCTCACCGCCTCCGAGCCCGGCGCGCGCGGCAGCGTCCCGCTGAGCGCGCACGCGGCCTACGACCGCGGCTTCGGCGTCGGCCTCATCGCCGCAGGCATCGCCTTCGGCGTGGTCGACGGCCTCGGCTCGCTCGTCTTCTTCCTCATCGCCGGCGCGCTCGAGCTTGCTGCTCGCGCTGACCACCCGCTACACCCCGAGCCGCATCTAAGACCTCTCCCAACGATCACATACGCATCACTCCTCCCTGAACGGCCCGCTTCCCCGAGCGGGTCGTTCCCTTTGGGGGTGGTGCGGTGCGACGGCGCTTACAGCAGCAATGAGGGTGAGCTAGCTGGGCGCTGAAGGCAGCGAGGCGACCTGGCTGCACTTCCCCATCACATAGATGAACAAAGTGCAGCCACCCCCTCGAGATCGAGGTCGTAAACGCTCCTCGGGGCGACCGGCTCGCGCGTTGCCATTCAGGAGCTCCCGGCGGCGTAAGCCGCCGGCCTGAATGAGCAATGCGCGAGACGGGCGGAGCCGCCTGAAACTAAGCGCCCAGCAGCACGTCGCGCGGGTCCAGCACCGTGCGCAGCACTCGTTCTGCGATGGCCTCGGGGGTCAGCCCGATCTCCTCGCGAAGAAGCGCCGGTTTCCGTGGGTCACATAGCGGTCAGGCAACCCCAGCCGCAGCAGCCGCACATCGCCGGTGAGCCCATGGTCGAGCAGGTGCTCGCCCACGGCGGAGCCGAAGCCTCCCGGAAGCACGCCGTCCTCGATCGTGACGAGCAGGTCGTGCTCGGCGGCGAGGCGCTCCACCAGCTCGGTGTCGATCGGCTTGGCGAAGCAGGCATCCGCCACTGTCACGTCGAGGTCGTGGCCCCCCAGGTGTGCGGCGGCGCCGAGCGCCAGCGAGACGCCGAACCCGTAGCCGAGCAGGGCCACCCGCTCGCCCTCGCGCAGCACTTCGCCGCGGCCGATCTCGACCGGCTTGGGCCGCGCCGGGATCGGGACTCCCTCGCCCTCGCCGCGCGGGTAACGAAGCGCGATCGGGCCGTCGTGGAGCGTGGCGGTGCGCAGCATGCGAACGAGCATCGCCTCGTCGCGCGGCGCCATCAGCACGATGTGCGGCAGCGGCCGCAGGTACGCGATGTCGAACGCGCCGTGGTGCGTGGGCCCGTCGTCGCCGACGAGCCCGGCGCGGTCCATCGCGAACACCACGTTCAGGTTCTGGAGGCAGACGTCGTGGACGATCTGGTCGAAGCCGCGCTGGAGGAAGGTCGAGTAGATCGCGGCAACCGGCTTCATGCCCTGGAGCGCGAGCCCGGCCGCGAACAGCACCGCGTGCTGCTCGGCGATGCCCACGTCGTAGTAGCGCTCCGGCATCTCCTTCTGGAGGATGTTCAGGCCGGTGCCCGAGTTCATCGCGGCGGTGATGCCGCAGATGCGCTCGTCGCGCTTGCACTCGTCCACCATCGCCTCGCCGAACACGGTGGTGTACTGGGGCGCGGGCTTCGGGCCGTTGAAGCGCGCGCCGTTGGTCTTTGGCTTGGCCGGGGCCGCGGCGCCGTTCACGATCGAGGCCGGCTTGGCGGCGTGCCACTTCTCCATGCCCTCGAGCCCGCCGTCCTCCGCGGGGGCGAAGCCCTTGCCCTTCACGGTCTTGGCGTGGACGACGACCGGGCGGTCGGCCTCGAGCGCCTCGCCGATGGCCTCGCGCAGGGCGCGCACGTCGTGCCCGTCGATCACCCCGACGTAGGCGAGGTCGAGCTCCTCGAAGAAGAGGCCCGGCGCCCAGAGCGCCTTGATCGACTCCTTGAGCTGCGGGCCGAGGCGCTCGATGCGATCGCCGATGCCCCCCGGGATGCGCGTGAGGCCGGTCTCGACGCCCTCGCGGGCGCGGTGCAGCTTCGGGTTGAGGCGCACGCGGTTGAAGTAGCGCGACAGGGCGCCCACGTTCGGCGCGATCGACATGCCGTTGTCGTTCACGACGATCACGATCGGGATGTCCAGGCCGCCGGCGTTGTGGAGCGCCTCGAAGGCGACGCCGCCGGTCAGCGCGCCGTCGCCGATCACCGCGACCACCTTGCCGTCCTCGCCGATGCCGCGGCGCATCGCCTCCTTGATGCCGACCGCGTACGAGACCGACGTGGAGGCGTGCCCGGCGCCCATGATGTCGTGCTCTGACTCGAAGATCGAGCAGAACGGGGCGAGGCCGCCGTACTGGCGGATCGTGTGGAGCTGGTCGCGCCGGCCGGTGAGCACCTTGTGCGGGTAGGCCTGGTGGCCCACGTCCCAGATCACCTTGTCCTTAGGCGAGTCGAGCAGGCTGTGGAGCGCGACGGCGATCTCGCAGGCACCGAGGTTGGCGCCGAAGTGGCCGCCGATCTCGCCGATCGTGTCGATGATCTGCTCGCGGACCTCTTGGGCGAGCTGCTGGAGCTGGTCGTCGTTCAGCCGGTGGAGGTCCTGCGGACCGTTTATCTCGTCGAGGAGGCTCATGTGTCTCTGGTGAGGATGTAATCGGCGATCTGCTCGAGCGTGCCCGTGGGGCCGCCTACTTCGGCGAGCGCTCCCCGCGCCTTCCCGTGGGATTCGCGAGCGAGCTCTCGGGCCCTCTCCAATCCGAAAACGCTCACATAGGTGCTCTTGCCGTGCCGTTGGTCCGAGCCCTGAGGCTTGCCAAGGGCGGCATCGTCACCCGTCACGTCAAGTATGTCATCCACTATCTGAAAGAGCACGCCCAGCTCTGCCGCGAAGCGGCGAAAGCCCATTGTGTCAGCTTCGTCGGCCCCCAGAAGCAAGATTGGACACTCGATGGAGGCGGCTATCAGCGCGCCGGTCTTGAGCGCGTGCAGATGGCGCAGTCCGCCCTCGTCGAAGTCGCCGGTCGCGGTCACGTCCACGTACTGCCCGCCGACCATCCCGCTGACCGATATCGCCGCCACCAGGTGGCGCAGCGAAGCGAGCACGCGCGCCGGCTCGCCCTGCTGGCTGTCGAGCACCAGCCGCACGGCCTCGGCGAACAGGCCGTCGCCGGCGAGGATCGCGACGTCCTCCCCGTAGGCCACGTGGCAGGTGGGCCGGCCGCGACGCAGATCGTCGTCGTCCATCGCGGGCAGGTCGTCGTGGATCAGCGAATAGGTGTGGATCAGCTCGAGCGCGCCGGCGAGCGGCATCACGTCGTCGGTGTCGTGCTCGAGGGCCTCGGCGGTCGCCAGGGCGAGGACCGGCCGGATGCGCTTGCCCGCCGGCGAGCAGGGAATACCGCATCGCCTCCTCGAGGCCGACCGTGGTGGGCTCTCCGGAGAAGCGCAGCTCGGCCAGGTAGGCGTCGACCTTGCGCTGAAGCGCGACCGGGTATCCGACCTCGCGCGCCGGTGCGCTCAGAGGAGCTTCTCCTGTCCCGGGGGCGTGTCCGCCGAGGCGCTCCGTGCCTGCATGTCGAGCTCGCTGCCGAGGCGGGAGGCCAGCTCGGCGCAGCGCTCGACGGCAGAGCGCGGCCTCGTCCCCGTCGAGCTCGCCGGAGCGCAGCCGCACCGCGGTCTCCTCGAGCTCGTCCACGAGGGTTTCGAGGCGGGCGGCCGCTGTGGGCTCGCTGGTCATCGCGACGCCACGCTGCCCTCGCGCTGGACCGCGCCCAGGATGCCGTTGATGAACCCGGGCGCGTCCGCGCCGCAGAGCTCCTTGGCGGCCTCGACCGCCTCGTCGATCGCCACCTCCGTGGGCACGTCCTCGCGCCGCGTCAGCTCGTAGAGCGCCACCCGCAGGATGTTGCGCTCGAGCGGGGCGATGCGGTCGAGGGTCCAGCCCACCGAATGGCGCTCGATCAGGGCGTCGAGCGCCGGCTGCTCGGCGTCGACCCCCTCGACCAGCTCGCGCGTGAAGGAGGTGGCGCGCGGGTCGATCAGACAGCGACAGCGGACGCCCCGTGACGTCGCGCTGGTAGAGCGCCACGACGGCCGCCCGCCGCTGATCGGTGCGCCTCGACGTCGGATCTCAGGCCCTCGACACGTACTCGCCGGTGCGGGTGTCCACGCGCACTCGATCGCCGACGTTGACGAACAGCGGCACGCGCACCGCGACGCCCGACTCGAGCACCGCGGGCTTGTCGCCGCCGCCCGAGGCGGTGTCGCCGCGCAGGCCCGGCTCGGTCTCGGTCACGGCCATCTCGACGGCCGTCGGCACCTGCAGGTCGGCCGGCTCCTGGTCCACGTAGAGCACGTCCACGTTCTCGTTCGGGAGGATCCACTGGAGCGCCTCGCTCACCGACGCCTCGGGGACCGTGATCTGCTCGAAGGTCTCGAGATCCATCAGGTGGGCGTCGCTGCCGTCCGAGTACAGGAACTGCATCTTGCGGTTCTCGGTGCGGATCGGGCGGAACTTCTCGCCCGCCCGGAAGGTCTTGTCGATCACCGCGCCGTCGGAGGCGCGCTTCAGCTTGGTGCGCACGAAGGCGCCGCCCTTGCCGGGCTTCACGTGCTGGAACTCGACGATCTTGAAGATCGTCCCCTCCACCTCGATATGGGTGCCGTTCTTGAACTGGTTGGTGCTGATCACCACATGCCTTTTTTCGACTGTACGGCGAACCCCATCCAAGCACGGGCTTGGCAGGCCAAGGCTAGCGACGCTCGCCGTCGCGTTCACCGCTCGTCGCAGCGAGGCGTGCGCGCATCTGGCGGTCAGCGAGCGAGCTTCAGGGTGAGCCGCTTGGTGGTGGGGTTGCCCGCTGCGTCGTGGGCCGCCAGCGTGACCTTCGCCTTCAGCTGAGAATGCCGCCTGAGCGCGCGGCGCACCCTCGCCGCGTCCTTCTTGGAGAGCTTCAGCTTGATTGTCGCGGCCCGGTTAGCCGTCAACCTCACCTTGGCACGCTTGAAGCGGACCACCTTGGCGCCCTTCGGCAGGTTGATCGTGCCCGTCGCGGTGCCTGTGGCGTTCTCGGTGGAGGTCAGCCGGAACGCGATAGCGCCGCTCCTAGAGAACTTCGAACTGTGGGCGGTTGCCGAGAGCGTGGGCGACGTCTTGTCAGACGTGGTGCTGGTGCCGGGCGTGGTCCCTGGGCTGAGATTGGGCGGCACGATCGGGCAGGGCGCCACGTGCGCTGTGGCATCGGCGGGGCAGGCGTCCTGCGACTGGTCGCCGTAGACGTCCCGGTCCGCGTCCGGCTCGAGAACGGCGGACAGGAGCAGGCGCTCCTTGGTCAGGTGATTGGGGAAGTGGACCGTCGATTGGATCGCGGGATCGGTGGCCGCGTTTAGATCCAGGCCAACAGCGTCGTCATCGCTCGTCATCACCGGCACAGCCAGCGAGCCGTTGTCCCCGGTCCATATGCCGAGCAGCTCCCCGCCCAACGCGCCGATGCGCGTGGGCACCGTGCTGCCCACGGCCGAGTCATCAGCCGAAGTCGTGATCTGTTGCGTATCCCGTCCGCTGACGGAGTAGTCGCCGCCGGGTGTCGGGGTGAGCAGCTCAAGCGTGTAGGGGGCGGTCGTCTGCACCTCGCTCTTCTTGGTCCAAACGGTCCACGACGTGATCACGCCGCCGCCCGCCGGCACCCGATAGCTCAGTGCAGGGTCCGACGTGGACAGCTGGGCAAGGGCGGCGGGTCCGGCGATGGTGGTCATCACTTGGCCCTGCGCGGGGAGCGACAGCCCGATCGTGGTCGAACCGCTCGCAAGCGCCGGGAATGCGAGAGCTGCCGCAGCCATCACAACCGCCAGTGTGCGAGTCCAGCGCATTGCGGGCCGACTCTACAGCGAGCGGGAACCCCCAAACAAGGGGTCCGCGGGGGCCGACACCAAGGAGCGGAAGGGTCCGTTCCCGCCGCGCGATCGCAAGCACCAGGGGCGACAGGGCTGGCGGATGATCAGCTTCGTCGATTCAGAACTGGTTGGTGCTGAGCACGGCTGTGAAGGCTAGACGGACCGAACGCGGATCATCGTCCCGGCGCCAGCCAGTCCTCCACCTGCGCCACGAACATCGCCGGGTCGGCCTCCATCGCGGTGTGGCCGTGGCCGGGGAGGTCCACGAGCTCGCTGCCTGGCGTGGCCTCGTGGGCGGCGCGGGTCGAGCGCTGGAGGGGCGGTGCGGTCTCGGTGCCGAGCAGGAAGCGGGTCGGGGCGGAGATCGTCGCCAGGCGCTCGCGGTCGAGGCGGTAGGCGTTCGCGGCCGTGGCCTCGCGGCCCAGCGTGTCCGCCGCGGCCAGGCGCGCCTTCCAGATCGGGCTGGCGCGCAGGCGGTCGATCGTGTCCTCGTCGAGCTCGAGGGCGTGGCGGTAGAAGAGTGTGACCGCGGCCTCGCGGTCGTCGCGGCCCAGCGCCTCGATCACTTCCGCGAGGGCCGCGCGCGGGAAGACCGGGTCGCCGCCCGTGGCGAACGCGGGCTCGTAGACGAGCAGGCGCGCGATGCCGTCGAACGCCACCGCCGCCTCCAGCGAGCAGGTGCCGCCGTAGGAGTGCGAGAGCACGAGCGTCGGCTCGCCGATCCCCTCGATCAGCGCCTGGATGTCCTCGCCCTCGCGCTCCAGCGCGTAGGGCAGGACCTCCGCCGCGCTGAGCCCGCGGCCGCGTCGGTCCATCAGGTGGACCCGGAAGCGGGCGCCCAGCTCGTCGCGGACCGAGAACCAGCGCCCGCGGTCGGAGATGGTGCCGTGGATCACGAGCAGCGGCGGCCCCTCGCCCAGCACCTCGCAGCCGATCTCGCTGCCGTCCGCGGAGCGGACGCGCAGGACCTCCCCGATCGCCTCGCTCACCGGCGGATTCCGGACAACGCCACGTGCGCGAAGACGTCCGGCCTGAACAGGTTGGCCGGCGACTTGCGCCGGCTGCCGACGCCCTCGAACACGCGCAGGATCGTCTCGTCGTGAGTCGCGCCGCGGTACATCGCGCGCTCGATCGGGTTGGCCGGCCGGGCGCTCGCCAGGTCGGCAATCACGAAGTGGTGCGGCCCGAGCCGGCGGCGGTGGATGCGGTGGTAGCGCTCGAGCGCGCCGTCCACATGGTCGGCACCCCGCAGCGCGGGGCCGAGCTGTTCCGCCAGCCACTCCGCGCTCTGGAAGGCCCAGCCGCAGCCGACGCCCCAGAGCGGGTCGCTTGCGAGCGCGGCGTCGCCGACGAACGCCAGCCCTGGCCGTGCGGCCGGGCGCTGCACGTTCGGGAGCTTGAGCTTGCCGATCAGCTTCGACTCGCGGGTGGCCTCGCTGAGATCCGGCGCGTCGGGCAGCACGGCGACCATCCGCTCGTAGGCGCCCTCGAGGTCGGCCTTGAACTCCGGCAGCCGGTTCACGTGCGGCGCGACCAGGACGATCGTCAGCCCGTCCTCGTTCGGGAACGTGTAGGCGCAGTCGGGCTCCATGAACCACATGCGCGAGCGCGTGCCGGCCGGCCGCACGCCGCGCCAGTAGGCCCAGTAGAAGAAGCGGTTGTGGGGCCGCACCCGGCCGGGCACGCCCGCCATCTGCGCCACGCTGGAATCGCGGCCGTCGGCGGCGACCACCACGCGGGCCGTGAGCCGCCGCCTCGCGCGCGAGGAATCCTCGACCTCCACGCCGCCGACGCGCCCGTTGTGGATCAGCCCGACCACCGTCTGGCCCGGCAGGTAGTCCACTCCGGGCGTGCTCGCCGCGAGATCGCGCAGGATCGGGTCGAGCGTGCGGCGGGTGACGTTGTAGCCGTAGGG
This sequence comes from uncultured Thermoleophilaceae bacterium, assembly GCA_963729205.1. GTDB lineage: Bacteria > Actinomycetota > Thermoleophilia > Solirubrobacterales > Thermoleophilaceae > JAICJR01. The sequence goes on along the minus strand of CAVSNA010000029.1, from coordinate 137,930 downwards.
CGCGTCGTCGAGCGTCTTGATCCAGCCGCCGTACGGGGTCCAGACGTCGATGCCGTTGCGGACGGCGCCGCGCTCCTCGATCAGCGGGGCGAGGCCGAGCCGCACGATCGTCGGCGTCGCGCTGGACTGGATGTAGTGGGTGCAGACGGTCTTGTAGGCGTCCGGGTCCGGCCTGCGCTCGACCATCGCCACACGCGCACCCCCGAGGCCGAGCAGGCGCGCGGCCGTGCAGCCGGCGGTGCTGCCGCCCACGACGACGACGTCGTAGTCGTCCGCCATCAGCGGCGCTGGAGGCGGGCCTGGAGCTTCTGAAGGGCGACCGTCGCCTGCTCGGCACGGCTGCCCGCCGCGGGCAGGATGCCGAGCTGCCGGGTGAGGTCCGTCAGGTCGTAGAAGGCGCGGTAGATCGCGATCCGGCCGTCGCGCATGATCCAGAGGTCCACGCCGTCGACCGTCATCTCGCGGCCGGTGGGCGCGAAGCCCGGCGGCTCGATCGGACCGGTCATCGTGCCGTGCATGCGCCAGGCCCACGCCACGTTCGCGCCGTTGATCGACATGTGCGGCGGGTCCGGCTCCTCGAAGTGGAGGTCCGGGAACGCCTGCCAGCTCGCGCGCATGAACTCCTGAACCGCGGGGACTCCGCGCGCCGGCTCGGGCAGGGCCGGGTCGGTCCAGACGATGTCGTCGGTGACGAGCGGCGCCATCCGGTTCGGGTCGCGCTCGTTCCAGGCTTCGAGGTAGCGGTCAGCGAACTCGCGGATCGACTCGGGCGTGACGAGCGTCGTGTCTGAATCGAGCGAGGCCATCGCTGAACAGTACGCCCGTCGGGGGCCTTCGGTGCAACCCGGCGAGGAGCTGGCCGACGCGGCGTGGCACCATGACCGGTCGTGGGCCGCCTCGACGACGTCGATCTCAGCAAGAAGCTCTCCAAGGAGGAGGGCGAAGCGCAGCTCGCGAAGGCCCAGAACCGGCTGCTCGCGCTGCGGCTGATGCTCGGGGGCCTGCTGGGAGACGGCCGGCTCGGGCCGCCTGTGGCCGTGATGTTCGAGGGCTGGGACGCCTCCGGAAAGGGCGGCGCGATCAAGCGCCTGGTGGCCCCGCTCGATCCGCGTCACGTGCGCGTCGCGCAGTTCGCCGCTCCCGACCCGACGGAGAAGCGCCACCACTTCCTCTGGCGCTTCTGGCCCGCGCTTCCGGGCTGGGGTGGCGTGACCGTGTTCGACCGCTCCTGGTACGGGCGCGTGCTCGTGGAGCGCGTGGAGGGCTTCGCCACCAAGGACGAGTGGATGCGCGCCTACGGCGAGATCAACGAGTTCGAGCAGATGCTCGTGGAGGAGGGCACGCTGCTCATCAAGTTCTGGATGCACGTCTCGAGCGACGAGCAGCTGAAGCGCTTCGAGGAACGTGCCGCGACGCCTCTGAAGCGCTGGAAGCTGACCGACGACGACTGGGAGAACCGCAAGCGCCGCGACGACTACGCCGAGGCGATCGAGGCGATGTTCGAGCACACCGACTCGAAGCACGCGCCCTGGCACATCGTGGCCGGAGATTCAAAGCACTACGCGCGCGTGAAGGTCGTCGAGACGGTCAACAAGGAGATCGAGAAAGCCATGCGGCTCCATGGCATCGATCCGCCGTCCTGACGCGGTACTCTGCCGCCCTCTCCAATCGCCGACCAAGGGGACCCTTCAAATGGACTTGTGGCAGAGACTCGACGACGTCGCCGACCGCTGGAACGTGCTGCGCCATCCCTTCTACCAGCGCTGGTCCGAGGGCGACCTCACGCCCTCCGAGCTGGCCTTCTACGCGGGCCAGTACGGGCACGCGGTGGACGCGCTCGCGTCGGCCTCGCGGCACGCCGCCGACATCGCCCCTCCGGCGTTCGCCGGCGAGCTCGGCGAGCACGCGGCCGAGGAGGAGGCTCACAGGGGCCTCTGGCGGAGCTTCGCCGAGACCGCCGGCGGCGAGGCCAACGGCGCCCCGCTCCCCGAGACCGCCGACTGCAGCTTCGCCTGGTCCGACCCCGACCGTGAGTTCCTGCCCTCGCTCGTCGCGCTGTACGCGATCGAGTCCGCCCAGCCGGCCATCTCGGAGACCAAGCGCAGCGGCCTGATCGAGCACTACGGCTTCAGCCCCGGAGCGGGCACGGAGTACTTCGACGTGCACATGGTGCGCGACGTCGAGCACGCCGAGGCCGGCCGCGCGATGATCGAGCGCTCGCTCGATGGCGCCGACGTGGACGAGCTGATCGCCGAGGCCGAGCGCGTGCTCGAGGCCAACTGGCGGCTGCTCGACGGCGTGGAGCGCTCGGGCGGCGAGGAGCGCTAGCGCAGGTCGCGCTACTGGGACGAGGGCACGCCGTCGGGTAGGCGGCCCTCGTCGCGGAGCTTGTCGAGGTAGGCGTCGAGCGTGAGGCCCGCGGCATGGCGCAGGTATGGCCCCGCGCTCCAGTCGACGTCGTCCCAGGCGGCGTCGAGCAGCCCGTCGCGGTCGCGGATGCCGCTGTCGAGGGCCGCCACCAGCTTGCGCTCGCGCTCGAGCCGGTGCTCGATGTACTCGTCGAGCTTGGCGCGCGGGTCGTGCACGAAGGGGCCGTGACCCGGGCACAGCACGTCGAGGTCGAGATCGCGCAGGCGCCGCAGCCCATCGAGGTAGGCCGCCAGGCCGCCGCCGTCGGCGGCGATGAAGCTGCTGCCCCTGCCCGCCACCGCGTCGCCCGTGAAGCAGACCTTCCCGAACAGCAGCGCCATGTGGTCCGGCGAGTGGCCCGGGGTGGCGATCGCCACCAGTGGGCCGACCTCGTCGCCGTCGGCCGGGCGCACGATCGGTACCCCGCCCGCGCGCTCGGCCAGCGCGGCGCGCCCCCGCGTCGTGGTCGGCGTGCGAGTGGGTGATCACGATGCCCTCGATGTCGCCGCTCGCCGCATCGAGCACGGCGACGAGATGAGCATCGTCCTCCGGGCCGGGGTCGATCACCCAGCGCCCGACGATGTAGGTGTTCGTGCCGTCGAGCGTCATCGCCGAGGGGTTGTCCGCGCGCACGCGGATCACGCCCTCGGGTGCGCGGTCGTCCGCGTTCACTCCGGCATCTTCTCGGACTTGCCTCCGGCGGGTAGGCTGGCGCGATGCCGAACGACCTGATGTTCAAGTCCGCCGCCCAGCAGGCCGAGCTGGTTCGCTCCGGCGAGCTGTCCGCGCGCGAGCTCGTGGAGGCGTCGCTCGCCTCGATCGAGCGCCTGAACGGCGAGCTGAACGCCGTCGTGACGCTCTCGCCGAGCGCGCCCTCGCCGAGGCCGACGCGGTGGGGCCCGGCGACGATCGCCCGCTCGCCGGCGTGCCGATCCTCGTGAAGGACCTGGTGGCGTTCACCGAGGGCATCCGCACCACGTGGGGCATGGCCGCGCTCGACGACTGGGTGCCCTCGTTCGACTCCGCCCTGGTGCGAAGGCTGCGCGGCGCGGGGGCGATCATCGTCGGCAAGACCAACCTCCCCGAGCTCGGCATCCTTCCCGTCAGCGAGCCCGACCGCTTCGGCCCGGCGCGCAACCCGTGGGACACCACGCGCACTCCCGGCGGCTCGTCCGGCGGCAGCGCCGCCGCGGTGGCCGCGGGCATGGTGGCGTTCGCGCACGCCAACGACGGCGGCGGCTCGATCCGCATCCCCGCCTCCTGCTGCGGGCTGGTGGGGCTGAAGCCCTCGCGCGGCCGCATCTCGCTCGGCCCGGAGCTGGCCGAGCTGGTCTCGGGCTTCGTGATCGAGGGCGTGGTGACGCGCGACCTCTACGACACGGCGCTCGGCCTCGACATCCTGGCCGGGTACGAGCCGGGCGACCCCTACTGGGCTCCCGCTCCCTCCGCCCCGTTCGTGGATGCCCTCGAGCGGGAGCCGGGCACGCTGCGGATCGCGTTCACCACCGCCTCGCCCAACGGCGTTCCGGTCGATCCGGACTGCGTGACGGCCACGCGCGAGACGGCCGAGCTGCTCGAGTCGATGGGCCACCAGGTGCAGGAGGTGGCGATCGAGGCGGACGAGGGCTACATCGAGAACTTCGTGAAGGTCTGGATCGGGGGCATCGAGAGCGAGCTGAACACGATCACCAGGATCACCGGCATCCAGATCGATCCCGACCGGCTCGAGCCGCTCAGCCGCCAGATGTACGACGTCGCGAAGACGCTGACCGCCACCGACTACCTCGGCGCGCTGGAGTGGCTCCACCAGTACGCGCGCGAGATCGTCTCGATGTGGTCCGGCATCGACGTGCTGCTGACCCCCACGCTGGCGCTGCCGCCGATCGAGATCGGGGCGCTGCGGCCGGCCGAGGGCGAGCCGCCGATCCAGATGCTGATGAACGCCGCGAACTTCGTGCCGTTCACGCCGGTCTGGAACGTGACCGGCCAGCCGGCGATCTCGCTGCCGCTGCACCACTCCGAGGGCGGCCTGCCGATCGGCGTGCAGCTGGTTGGGCCGCCGGCGGGCGAGGAGCTGCTGCTGTCGCTGTCGGCGCAGCTCGAGCAGGCGCGGCCCTGGGCGGACCGCCGGCCCGCGCTTGCAATGGCCTAGTTCGCGAAGACCGCCAGCGTGGCGGTGAAGCCGTGCACGAAGCTGCGCTGGCCGACGGGGCCGATCTCGCCCGCGCAGAAGAAGCCGGCCGTGGGCACCTCGCCGAACGCGTGCTGGAGCGCGGCGGCGTCGTGGTTCGGGGCGGCGAACATGTTCGAGCCGCGGCCGTTGCAGGTGAACAGCAGCGCGCCGGCGGGCGGCCCGGGCAGGTCGCCCATGAGGCCGGCCAGCACCTCCCGCAGGTCCTCGTCGGCCGAGGCGCCGTCGCGCACGTGCATGCGCACGGTCTGGCCCACGCGCACGTGCTCGCCGACGCTGATCGAGCCGGTCTCCTCGTCCGCGCCGAGCAGGCCGCGCACCAGGAAGTCGCCGCGCAGGTACTCGGGCCGGTTCTCGTCGATCACGATGCCGATCAGGAGGCCCTGGACGGCCAGCGCCCGCTCCAGCTCGTCGAGATCGACGATCGCCGTCTTCAGGCGCTCGAGCGCGGGGCGGCTCGCCAGCTCGTGGATCACGTTGCCCTCGGCGGCGGTGATCGTCATCTCGGCCCCGATCGGCCGGGCGCCCTGCGACACGCACGGGCGCACGTCCACGCCGGTGAGCGTCACGCCGACGGCGCCCGCTTCGCAGAGCTCCTCGTCGCACATCAGCACCCCGCCGCCCGGGCCGGTGCCCGCGCTTGCGAGGCCGCCCAGGACGGGCAGTCCGGGATGGTCCTGCGCGAGCTGGTCGAGCAGCGCCTCGGCGGGGAACGAGTACGGGTCCACGAGCATGATCGCCGCGTCCGCGTCGTCCAGCTCGGGCATCCCCGTAACGGCCACGCGTGTCGGACGTGGACAACGCCTCCAGGTGGAACGCCTCCAGCTCGCCTCCGGGGAGCGACGCCGCCCAGACCACCACTCCCCCGTGCTCGAGCTCGCGGCCCTCGCCGACCACTCCCTGGGCGCCGCAGCCCACGAGCGCCTGCGGCCTGCAGCCGCTCCTGCACCGCCGCAAGCCCGTCCTCGACGTGGTCGAGGTTGTCCATGCCCGCGAACACGAGCGCGAGGTCCACGGGCGCGCCCCCGAGGCCGAGCGCGGCGCGGGACGCGGCCTCGGCGAACGAGTCCACCCCGGCGTCTTGGGTGGCGAGCCCGGTGGCGATGACGGAGTCCATCCGCGTATGTTCCCGTAACCGCGCGCTCAGACCAGCCGCAGCTGCGATTCCTCCGCCGGCGGGCCCGGGTCCTGCCCCATCAGCGCCGCGAACCGGCGGGCCGCGGTGGGCGCGTCGTCGCCGCGGTTGTTGTTGAACAGGACGTGCACCTCCCCCGCCTGCTCGGCCAGGCCGCGCACGCGCTCGGCCACCTGATCGAGCTCCTCGTCCGAGTAGCGCCAGCCGAAGCGCTCGGCCACGCTCTTCCCGTGCAGGTAGCCCTCGGCGTTGCGGCCGTGGAGGCGCAGGTACGCCAGGTCGTCGCGTGTGACCGCGTCGATCGCGGGCATGATCGGGATGTGGTCCTCCTGCGGGGCGTCCACGCCGACGAACGCGGCGCGGTGCTCCGACAGGTACGACAGCGTCTGCTCGGCGCGGTCGCCGCGCACCCAGCCCCGGTGGCGGAACTCCACGGCCACCGGGTGCGGCGCCAGGCGCTCCAGCAACGCGTCGAGCTCGCCCAGCTCGTTCTTGCCGGGGGCGAACGCGGGCGTGAGCTGGAGCAGGAACGCGCGCAGCTTGCCGGCCTGGTCGAGCGGCTCCACGGCGTGCTTCAGCTCGTCGATCACGGCGGCCTCGAGCTCGTCGGTGAGCTTCACGCGCCCGCGCGGGCTCACCTCCACGCCGTCGCGCAGGTCGGGCGGCAGCTCCTGCAGCTTGGCCGCGTGGCGCGAGAGCAGCCGGTGCAGCTTCACGTCGAAGACGAAATGGTCCGGCGTCTGGCCCACCCAGCGGCCGACGGTGCTGCGCTCCGGCACCGCGTAGAAGCTCGAGTTCACCTCCACGATCGGGAAGCGCTCCGAGTACCAGGCAGGCGGTCGCGCGCCGGCAGGCCCTTCGGGTACCACTCCTCGACGAAGCCCGGGTCCGCCCAGGACGAGGTGCCGATCAGGATCTTTCCGGCCATCGGCGCGACGGTAGCGGGTCTGGGTCCGAGTCAGTAGTCACTACCGATACCAAACCGGCCCTACCTTCGGATGTGCGCGCTCCGGCCCGGATCTAGCGTTGCTCCCGAGGAGCGCAATTGATGATCGGGCCCGGATTCGACGCAGCACGGCAACGCCGCCTGATGGAGAGGATCGCCCAGCACCGGGCCAAAGAGGCAGCGCGACCGGGTGGTGCTGCCCGGCCCAGTGGTGCTGCCCGGCCCAGCTATCCGCGCTGGGCGCTGAGGCCTGGGGAAGTCGCCGCAGCGAGGTCGGACGAGCGCCGGGTTCTCGGGGCACCGCCGTCTGCCTGCTCGAGCGGGCGCTCGGACGCGAGGTGCCATGTCAGCGAGAAGGGTGCCTCTTCCACCGCGTGCCCTCCGTGCGCATGGAGTGCGCGGTGGAGTGGTGGGCGCCGGCGATCGAGCGCAACCCGCGCCTGGCCAAGTGGTTCCTCGACCTGAGGAACGACGCCGGGAGGGAGTCCGGGTAGGAGGAGCCGGGCCGCTTGGCTTCCGCACGGCCCATCTGAGAGGATCGTCGGCAGTGTCGGAATGTCGCCGCCATGCGCTGATCCAGGCCCCGATCGAGCAGATCTGGGAGCTCGTGGGCAACCCGGCGCGCCATCCGGACTGGTTCCCGCGTGTGATCGAGGTGCGCGGCGATCGCTTCGACACCGGCGACGTGTTCATGCAGGTCACGCGCGGCCCGCTCGGCAGTAAGACCACAGTCGCTCCAGATCGACGCGCTGGAGGAGCTGCACGCGCTCCAGTTCCACTGCACGGCCACGGGCATGTACTCGAACTGGGCCGCTCACCGCTGCGCAGGACGACACGTTCGTCGAAGCCGAGTTCGGGATGAATCCGATCGGGCTCGGCAACCGCATGTTCGACGCCACGGTGGGCCGCATGTACTTCCAGCGCTGGCTCGAGGCGGCGTTTCGCTCGCTCACCGACGCCGTGGGCGCGCCCGCGCTAGCGCCCCCTGCGCCCGAAGCTGTGCGCGACCGGAGCCACGGCGCGCAGCTCGTCGGTGTCGTCGGTGCTCCAGGTGCGGCGCGGCTCGATGTGGCGGACCTCGGCCTCCGGCAGGTCGGGGCGCTCGAGCCTGCCCACCACGTCCACCAGCACGTTGGTGTTCCCCCCGCGCAGCTCGAGGCGGCCCTCGGCGGTGATCAGCGGCTCGCTGCGGATGATCAGCCGGAAGCGGTCGTAGACCGGCGGCGGCACGATCAGGTTGATCGTGCCGAACTCGTCCTCGAGCAGCATGAACGTGATGCCGTTCGCGGTGGACGGCCGCTGGCGCGCCACCACGAGCCCGGCGAGCCGCACCCGGCTGCCCGACCGCCCCCGCTCCAGCTCGACGCTCGTGAGCATGTCCTCCGGCAGGCGCGGGCGCAGCAGCTCGAGCGGATGCTCCTTCAGGGTCACGTGCGTGGAGCCGTAGTCGGCCAGCATCCGCTCCCACGGCGTGAGCTGGGCCAGCTCGGGCGCGTCGCCGGTCTCGAGCGGCAGCGCCAGCTGGGTGCCGCCGCGCACCGGCACGCCGGGCACCGAGACGCCCAACAGCCACAGCGCCTCCCGCCGCCCCGAGCAGAGCGAGTCGCACGCCCCGGCCCAGGCCAGCTTCTCGAGCGCGTCGCCCTGCGCGCCGCAGCGCGCCGCGAGATCCGCCGGCGACTTGAACGGGCCGCCCCGCTCGCGCTCCTCCACGATCCCGCGCACGTCCGCCTCGCGCACGCCGAGCACGTAGCCGAGGCCCATGCGAACGGCGAGGTCGTCCCCGTGGCGCTCCGCCGCGCACAGCACGCCGCTCGCCAGGACGTCGGGTGGCAGCACCTCGATCCCGCGCCGCTGCGCCTCGTGCACCAGCGAGTCGGGCGGGTAGAAGCCCATCGGCTGCTCGTTGAGCAGGCCGCAGAGGAACTCCGGCCCGTAGTGCTCGCGCAGCCAGGTGGACTGGTAGGCGAGCAGGCCGAACGCCGCCGAGTGGGCCTTGGGGAAGCCGAAGCCCGAGAAGCCCACGATCTGCGCGTACACCCGCTCGGCCGACTCGCGCGAGGCCCCGCGCTCCACCGCTCCCTCCACGAACTTGCGCTCATAGGCCCGCATCGCCTCCTCCGAGCGGCGCCGGCTCATCGCCCGCCGCAGCCCCTCCGCCTCGCCCGCCGAGAAGCCGGCGAACGCCATCGCGGTCTGGATCACCTGGTCCTGGAAGACGATCGTGCCGAGCGTGTCGCGCAGCACCGGCTCGAGCGACGGGTGCTCGTAGGGCACCTGGTAGTCCGGGTCGGCGCGCAGCTTCTTGCGCCGCTCGATGTAGGGGTGCACCGCTCCGCCGAGGATCGGCCCGGGACGCACCAGCGCGACCTGAACGGTGAGGTCGTCGAGCGAGGCGGGCAGCGTCTGCCTGAGCATCTGCATCTGCGCGCGGCTCTCGATCTGGAACACGCCGGTGGTCTCCGCGCGCTGGATCGAGCGGTACACGGCCGGGTCGTCGAAGGGGATGCGCGAGAGGTCGATCCGCTCCCCGCGCATGTGCGCGATCTCCACCACGCAGCGCTCGACCGCCGAGAGCATCCCCAGCCCGAGCAGGTCGATCTTCAGGAAGCCGGCGTCCGAGCACGAGTCCTTGTCCCACTGCACCAGCTGGCGACCCGTCATCGCCGCGGGCTGGATCGGGCAGATCTCGCAGAGCGGCTCGGTGGAGATGACCATCCCGCCCGGGTGCTGCGAGACGTGCCGCGGCAGCCCGTGCGCCTCCTGCACCAGCGCGACGAGCGCCTGCCAGCGCGGCGAGCTCTCGATCCGCCGCTTGCCGACGCCGCCGCCGATCGCCTTCTCCATGTCGCGCTCGATCTCGTCCGAGCTCCACGGATCCACCGAGCGCGCGGCCCGCTCCACCTCCCCGGGCGGCAGCCCCAGCGCCTTGGCGAAGTCCCGCACCGCACCGCGCGTCCGGTAGCAGGCGAAGGTGGAGACGAGCGCCGCGCGATCCTCGCCGTAGCGCTCGATCACGCGCGGGATCAGCACCTCGCGGATGTCGCGCGGGAAGTCGAGGTCGATGTCCGGCATGGCCGAGATCTCCTCGTTGAGGAAGCGGCCCATCAGGAGGCGGTTCTCGATCGGGTCGATGTGAGAGAGGCCGGTGAGGTAGCAGACGATCGAGGAGACGCTCGAGCCGCGCCCGCGGCCAGGCGGCAGCAGCGCGCGCGCCGACTCGTTCCCGCGCACCTCGGCGGCCACCTCGCGCGCCAGCTCGAGCATGTCGCGGTGAAGCAGGAAGAAGCCGGACAGCCCGAGCTTGCGGATGATCCGCAGCTCCTCCTCGAGCCGCGACTCCGACTCGGACCGGCGGCCGTTCGGGTAGCGCTCCACGAGCCGCTCCCGGCAGATCTCCGCCAGGCGGCGGTCCGCCGTGCCGTCGTCGGAGCCGGGGTAGCGGTAGCCGAGGTCGCGGGTGAGGTCGAACTCGAGCCGCTCCGCCAGCCGGCCCGACTCGTGCACCGCCTCCGGATACTCGGGGAAGCGCTCGGCGAGGGCCTGCGGCGGGGCGAGCACGTGCGAGGTGTTGCCGCGCCGCTGCGGCTCCGACTCGTCGAGCGTGCGGCCGAGCCGCGCGGCCACGAACGCGTCCTGCAGCGGGATGCGCGAGCGAGCGTGCGCGTGGACGTTGCCGGTGGCCACGCACGCCACCCCCAGCCGCTCGGCCAGCTCGGTCAGCAGGCGGTTGCGCCGCCGGTCGTGCCGGGCGAACGGGCGCTGCAGCTCGACCCGAAAGCCGCTCGGGCCCGAAGGCGCGCAGGAGCCGCCGTCCCAGCTCGGCGGCCGCGGCGTGCTCGCGCCGCTCGATCCGGCCGGCCAGCGCGCCGTCGCGCGCGCAGCCCGAGAGGCAGACGAGCCCGTCGGCGTGGCGCTCCACGTCATCGAGCGAGACCGATGGCGGCAGCGGCTCGGCCGGGCGCTCGCGCGTGCCCTCGTGCGCGCGCGTGATCAGGCGGCAGAGGTTGCGATAGCCCTCGCGGTCCTCACACAGCAGCGTGAGGTGCGAGCCGTCGTCGAGCGTCAGCTCGGCGCCGGTGATCGCCCTGCAGGCCGAGCGGCTTCGCCGCCTGGGCGAACTCCATCGCCCCGTGCAGCCCGTCGTGATCGGTGAGCGCCAGCGCCGGATAGCCCTGCTCACGCGCCACCGCGCCAGCTCCACCGGCAGCGAGGCGCCGTCGAGGAAGGAGTAGGCGGAATGGCAGTGGAGCTCGACGTAGGACATGCGAACGTATGTTCGCATAGTCCCGCACGGGGGTACGGAAGTACGGATTGGTCTCCGTACTCCGTACCTCCGTGCTGCGCGTGCCTAGTGCCGCCTGGCCTTTATCTCACCCAGCAGGCCGTGATTCTCAGCGTCGATCCCCGCGCTGAACAGCAGCGTCTGGGGAGTGCCGGTGACGCCGTTGCCGAAGCGCAGGCCCCACAGACCGTTGATGGTGATCGGGCCGAACTTGCTCTGGAGCGCGCCCAGGAAGTTCCCCGTCTTCGGGTTGTAGGCGTTGATGCGCCCGTCGCCGAAGTTGCCGACGAGCAGCGCGTGGCTGAACGCCCCGAAGCCCTTCGGCGCCACGACGAGGCCCCACGGCGAGTTCAGCGCGCCGTTTGAGATCAGCCGCTTCACCAGCGAGCCGCTCGGGGTGTAGACGTCCACGAAGCCGTTGCCCGGCCCCGCCACGTCGTCGTGCTTGGCGGCGTCCTGCATGGCGTAGGTGACCACCAGGAAGCCGTCGATCTCCTGGATCCCGAAGGGGGCGAACCCCGCCGGGATGTTCGGATCGGTGAACCCGCCCGGCATCGCCGCCGGCGTGAACGTCGAGTCGAACACGTCGACCTTGCCGTTGTGGAAATCGGTCGCGTACAGGAACGGCTGGCCCTTCACGGACGCCATCGCCAGGCCCTTGTAGACCGCGCCGTCGGGGCTCGAGAACCCGTTCTGGGCGCTCGGCGACGGTGCCGGCGGCGGCACCGCGGGGCTCCAGCCGGTGATGTTCCCGGACTCCGAGGAAAACAGGAACAGAGCCGCCCCGGAGTGCCCGGCGCCGTCGTTCACGACGAAGTCCGAGGTCGGGTTGAACACCTGACCGGTGGGCTCGCCACCGGGGATCGCGACCACGAGCGGCGCGATCGAGATCAGCGTGCTCTTGGTGCCGCCCGGATAGAGGGTGGCCTGGTCGGTGCCGTTGTCCGCTACCCAGAGCGGGGTCTGCGGCCCCGCGGCGAGCCCCCACGGGTTGACCAGGTTCGGGTCGGTGATGTCGGCGACGCCGGCGATGTCCGACACGAGGTTGATCTGCTTGTAGGTGCCCGGGGAGTGGCTCTGTTTACCGCCCGCCTGCGCGGCCGCGGGAAGCGCGAGCGCGGCGAGCGCGGCGATCAGAGCGGCGCGGCGAGCCACCCTGCCGAGCCCATCACCCTCTCCGAACCAGCGGACGCGGGACGAACGACGAGCAGACATGGGAGCCTCCCCCATGGGACCAGCGCCTCCCAGCCCTTTCAACCTAGGACGCCGGCGGGCTCGCGATCGTTCCCTCGGCGCTCGCGACCAGCACTGCGGCCGCGGCGGTCTCGATCAGCTGCAGCACGTCGTCCGGGTGCGACACCATCGCGACGTGGTTCGACGCCACCTCCACGGTGGTTGCGCCCATGCGCGCGGCGAACTGGCGCTCGGCGTCGGGTGGGATCGCCTGGTCGCCGTCGGCCACCAGGAACCACGACGGCAGCGACTTCCAGGCGGGAACGCCCATCACCTCTTCGAGGGATGACGCGTGCAATGGCTGCTGCGCGGCGTACATGACCCTCGCCTTCGCCGGCTCGACGTCCGCCGCGAAGTGGTTCACGAAGTCGTCCTCCGGCAGCCAGGCGAAGCCCAGGTCGTCGATGTCGAGGTGCGCCAGGGCCGGGGTGGGCGGCCCCTGCGCGAGCAGCGCGCCGATCGACTCGCCCTCGTCGAGCCCGAAGGCCGCGATGTAGGCGAGGCCGACGACGTTCGGCGCGTCGGTACCGAGCGAGGTCATGATCTGGCCGCCGTAGGAGTGGCCGGCCACGACGGTGGGACCGTCCTGGCGGCTGAGGACGTGGCGCAGCCGTGCGGTGTCATCGGCGAGCTTGGTGAGCCCGAACTGCGGCGCCGTGACGTTGTAGCCGTCCGCCTGGAGTCGCTCGATGACGGCGCTCCAACTGGAGCCGTCGGCCCACGCGCCGTGGACGAGGACGATGTTCGGCGAGTCGCTCATGTGAGTCCTTTCCTGCTCGGGAGGGCGAGTCCTGTGAGCGTACCGACCGGTTTCACCCTCGCTGGACGAACCAGCGCCTCGTGCTCAGGTCGAAGTAGACGACCGTGTTGCGCCCGTCCACGAGCACCAGCTCGAAGTAGCGCCGGCGCAGCGGCCTCCCGGTCCACCAGCGGTCCTCCACCACCCAGTCCTCGTTGACCGCGTCCACGTCCTTGCGCGCCACGGCCGTGGGCACGCCGCCCGGCCCTGCCTCCACGGCGGCACGGCGCGGGACGCCCAGGCGGCGCACGCCGGCCATCAGCGCTTCCTCTCCCGCTCGCCGGGCTCGGCCGGGAAGGGAGCGAGCACGGCGCGGCGCTCGGGCAGCCGCGAGTCCGGGTCGATCGGCAGCACGCGCAGCGCGGCATCGGCGCCCGCGGCCTGGCGTGCCTGGCGCACCGCCTCCCCGATGCGCGTGCGGCGGTCCTCCGGCGAGCCTCGCTCGTCCACGAGCCGCGCCTGCTCGCGCGCGGGTGGACCGAACGCCTCCACCTCCACTCCGAGCGTCTCGGCGGGCGCCGGGAGCTCGCTCAGCTTGGGCACGAGCACGAGCTTGAGGCGGCCCGGGTCGGCGCTCGCCTGTCGCAGCGTGATCGCGGTGCGCCAGGTGCCGCCCTCCACGAAGCGCGCCGACAACGCCAGCGAGCGCAGCGAGCGCCCGCGCCGCTCGGGCCGAGCCAGGAGGCGCGCGATCAGGAGCTCGAGCGCGTGCTCGAGCTGTGGGCCGGACGTGGCCTCGGGCAGCGCCAGCCGCTCCACCACCGGCTCGGCGGGCCGGCGCGGCTCGAGCGGGGTGTCGCGCCCGCGCGCGAGGTCGAGGGCGAGCAGGCCGGGGTGTCCGAAACGCTCGGCCATCGCGGAGACGGGCAGCGCGGCGAGCTCGCCCAGCGTGCGGATGCCGAGCCGCTCGAGCGTCTCGGGCAGCCCGGCGAGCTCCGCCCGCGAGCGCAGCAGCCTGACCGGCAGCGGCGCAAGGAACGCCCTCACCGTCCCGGCGCCGACCACCTCGGCCGGCCGCCGCGGGCGCGCCCGCAGGGCCGCCGCGTAGGAGCTGAAGCGGCTGGGCGCGGCGCCGATCCGCGAGCCGCGCCCGGCGCCGCCGCCGTCACGTCCCGCGAGCGCCCGCCTGGCGGCGGTGAGCACGCCCTCCAGGTGGCCGCCGTGGATGCCCATCAACCCGCCCGCCTCGAAGAAGGCCTGCCCCGGCCGGTCCGACTCGACGGCCGCGCCGATGCCCTCGAGCCGGTCGAGCAGCACGTTCCAGAGCTCGCGCACGCCGTCGGGGTCGGGCGGGACGAGCCTCAACCCGGGACAGCGCGTGAGCGCCTCCCCCAGCCTCATGCCGGCCAGCACCCCGAACGCCTCCGCCGCCGCGGACACCTCTCCCACCACCTGCAATCCCCCCGCCTCGGGCGCGAGGGCCACCGGCTCGGCCAAGAGCGCCCGCCTGTCGCCGAGGGCGGCGACGAGGGCGAAGCGGGAGAGAAGCACGCAAACGATCATGGCGAACATATGTTCGCATAGAAAGCAAGGCCGGTTGGTCTTCCGCTCGTCGACTGTCGACCGTCGACTGTGCGCCGAACTGCGGGCGCAGCCCGCAGTTCGGCGTTTCTCAAACTTCTTAAGCCAGCTTTAACAAAGACCGTAAAGCTGCCCTCGTTCTCTCCTCCCGCCCGCGGCTCGGATATGGCCTCCTTCCGGGTCGCGGGCGGCCCCTCTTTTCCCCTCAACTTCGCGCGGTGTAATGCCGATCAAGCAGGAGTGAGGGCCAAACTAGAGACCGCTTGCCTGTGCCTGGTCGCCGTGGCGGCCAGCGCCTACCTCGCCCTCCTCCCGTCGTTCGTGGGCGACTACGCCGTCGACGGCGGCCCGACGATCGCGGCGCTGATCCACGGGGACTTCCACACGGCCCTCGCCAACCAGCCCGCGATGGGCCCGGTGTCGATCCTGCTGCGCCTGCCGTTCGCGTGGCTCGTGCGCGGAGACGGCCAGCTGAGCCAGTTCAGCGCGGGCGCGTTCCCCTGCCTGCTCGTGGCCGGCGCCGTCGCCGTCTACCTGGCGCGCCGCATGCGTGCCCAGGGCCGCTCCTTCTGGCTCGGCGCCGGCATCGTTGCCTTCAGCATCCTCAACCCCGCCAACCTGCATGCGATCGGCGACGGGCACCCCGAGGAGATCCTCGGCGCGGCGCTCTGCGTCGCGGCGCTGATCTCGGCGAGCGAGGACCGCTCGCTGCTCGTCACCGGCACGCTGCTCGGCCTGGCGGTGGGCACCAAGCAGTGGGCCCTGCTGGCCATCGGCCCCGTGCTGCTCGCCGCCCCGCGAGGGCAGCTCCGGATCGGCCTCTTGGGAGTGGGCATCGCGGTGCTGCTCACGGTGCCGCTCGCGCTGGGCAATCCCGGCGGGTTCACCACGAAGACCCGCGCGGCTGCCGACGCCTCGGTCGCGCTGATGCCCGACAACATCTGGTACCCGGTGGCGCACGTGCGCCACGTGCGGATCTTCGACGGCGTGGCCCCGAGGGTGATCGAGAAGCGCTACCTGCCGCGCTCGATCTCAACCCACGCCAAGCCGTTCGTGGTGTTGCTCGGGCTGCTCTTGCCGCTCGCCGTCTACGTGCGCCGCCGCTACCGGCCCGCGCGCCC
Organism: uncultured Thermoleophilaceae bacterium; assembly: GCA_963729205.1. Classification (GTDB taxonomy): domain Bacteria; phylum Actinomycetota; class Thermoleophilia; order Solirubrobacterales; family Thermoleophilaceae; genus JAICJR01. The sequence continues at coordinate 122,290 of CAVSNA010000029.1, read as the reverse complement.
CGAGGAGGCGCTGCTGCTCCTGGCGCTCCTGTTCGCGCTGCGCTGCGCGCTCGACCCGATCTCCGTGGCCTACTACCACGCGCCCCTGATCTTCGCCCTGATCGCCTACGAGGCGCTTCTACAAGCGCGGGCCGCCGCTGCTCTCCATGGTCGGCGCCCTGGTGCTCTGGTACCTCACCGTGAAGGTGGTCTGGGTGATCCAGCCGCAGACCGTGATGACGATCTACCTGGCCTGGATGGTCCCGCTGCTGGCCTACCTCGGCGGGAAGCTCTACGCGCCGAGCGTGATCAGCGGCTTGGGGAAGTGGCTCAGTACCTCGGCGCCGTCGTCCCTGACGATGACGAGGTCCTCGATCCGCACGCCGAACGCGCCCGGCAGGTAGACGCCCGGCTCCACGGTCACCACGTTCCCGCTGACCAGCGCGGGCCTCCGCGGTCTGCGCCAGGCGGGGCGCCTCGTGTATCTCGAGGCCCACGCCGTGTCCCAGCCCGTGGCCGAAGTGCTCGCCGTGCCCGGCGGCGTCGATCCGGCCCCGCGCCACCTCGTCCACCGCGCGGCCCTCCACGCCGGCGCGGATCGCGGCCAGCGACTCCTGCTGCGCCGCGAGCACCAGCTCGTACACCTCGACCGCCTCGTCCTCCAGGTCGCCCGTGGCGAAGGTGCGGGTGCAGTCCGAGCAGTAGCCGTCCACCCGGCAGCCCATGTCGACGATCACAAGCGTGTTGGCGGCGATGCCCTCGTCACGGGGGGTGGCGTGGGGAAGCGCTCCATGCGCCCCGCTCGCGACGATCGAGGGGAACGACGGGTCCTCGGCCCCGCGCTCGCGCATCTCGCGCTCCACGTCGAGCGCCACCTCGCGCTCGGTGCGCCCCACGAGGCCGCGGGACTGGATGTACTCGTACATGTCGTCGGCGAGGTCGGCGGCCTCCCTGATCGACTCCAGCTCGCTCGGCTCCTTCACCGCGCGCAGGTCCTCCACCAGGCCGCCCGCGGGGACCAGCTCGATCTGGTCGCCCACCAGCTCCTGCAGGCGCTTGTGCTGGCGGACGGTGAGGTGCTGGTCCTCGAAGCCGACGCGGCCCGCCTTGATCCGCTCGACGACGTCGCCGAACAGGTCCTGCTTGCCGCGCAGCCGCTCGAAGTCCGGCACCTCGATCTGCGCGCGCTCGACGTAGCGGAAGTCGGTCAGGAAGAGGCGCTCGTCCGGGCCGACGAGGCAGAGCCCGTTGGTGCCGGTGAAGCCGCTCAGGTAGCGGACGTTCACGAGGTTCGTGACGAGCAGCAGGTCGAGCTCGCGCTCGGCGAACCGCTCCACCAGCCGATCGGCGCGGGCGGCGCTCAACTCTCGAAGGCTCCCTTCAGCATCTCGAGGGCCTCACGGTAGCCGTCCACGCCCTTGCCCTGCACGTTCCCGATACAGACGTCACGGATCACGGAGTGGCGCCGCCAGTCCTCGCGGGAGTCGATCTCGGAGAGGTGCACCTCCACCGCGGGTAGGGCGGTGAGCTCGATGGCGTCGCGGATCGCGTAGGAGTAGTGCGTCCACGCGCCGGGATTGAGCACCAGCCCGTCGGCGGTCTCGCGTGCGCGGTGCAGGTTCTCGCAGAACTGGCCCTCGTGGTTGGTCTGCGAGAAGCTCGCCTCGAGCCCGAGGTCCTGCGCAAAGCCCTTCACGCGCGTCTCGAGCTCCATCAGCGTCAGACCGCCGTAGACAGACGCGTCGCGCACCTCGAGCACGTCGAAGTTCACCCCGTGCATGATCTCGATCCGGTTCTCGTTCACGCCGCGAGCTCCTCCAGCGCCACGCGCAGCGCCGCCTCGTCCACGTCGTGGCCCGGCGTGACCTCGCCCGGCGCCTCCAGCAGCACGAACGGCACCCGCTCCCCCACGCGCTTCTTGTCGCGCCCGATCAGCGCCACCACCTCGTCCACGCTGGCGCCCTCGAAGCGGCCGGGCAGCCCGCGGGCGGCGAGCAGCTCGGCCACCTCGGCGCGCAGCGTCTCGCGGCCGGAGAGGCGCAGGGCGGCGAGCAGGCCGAGGCCGACCGCCTCGCCGTGGCGGTAACGGGAGTAGCCGGTGGCGGCCTCGATCGCATGGCCGACCGTATGTCCCAGGTTCAGCACCTGACGGCGCCCCCCGTCGCGCTCGTCCTCGGCCACGATCCGCAGCTTCGTGCGCAGGCAGCCGAGGATGGCGTCGTCGTCCGGCTCGCCGCCGGCCCGCACGTGCGCCCACAGCCTCCCGCCGGCGATCAGCGCGGTCTTCACCACCTCGACGTAGCCGGCCGAGGCCTCCTCGGCGGGCAGCGTGCCGAGCGTGTCCGGATCCACGATCACCGCCGAGGGCTGGTGGTAGGCGCCCGCGTAGTTCTTGCCCTCCGGCAGGTCCACGCCGGTCTTGCCGCCGAACGCGGAGTCCACCTGAGCCACCAGCGTGGTCGGCACCTGGACGTGGGGCATGCCGCGCTGATAGACCGCCGCGCAGAAGCCGGCCACGTCGCCCACCACGCCACCGCCCACCGCCACCACCAGGTCGGCCCGCGTGGCGCCGGCCCGCGCCAGCTCCCGCAGCACCTGCTCGGCGCGGGCGAGCGTCTTCTCGGACTCGCCGGGCGGGATCTCGATCGTCGCCTCGCCCTGCAGCGAGTGGTGGGCGGCCACGTTCGGGTCGGTGACCACGAAGCGCCTCGGACCTGAGGGATAGAAGAAGCCCTCCGCCACCAGGCCGTGGCCGAAGAAGACCGGGTACTCCGCCGACGCCGCCGAGGCCCAGACCAGGCGCGTGCCCTGCGGCGCCGAGCGCAGTGCTCGCAGCGCGTCGAGCGCCCGCCGCGGCAGGTTGCGGTCGCCCGCGGGCAGCGAGGCGTCGGCCATCGACTCGTACACGGCGAGCCGCTCGCGGTGGAGCTGCTCGAAGCGCCCGCGGTCGCGGGCCAGCGGGCGGGCGCGGTTGGAGGCGCGCCGCCAGGCCTCGTCGGGCTCGACCTCGAGATGAACGACCAGGTGGCGGCCCAGGGCCTCGCGCACGCGCTCGGACCCGAGCGAGCCGCCGCCGAGCGCCACCACCCGCTCGTGGTCATCGGAGAGGAGCCGCAGCACGACCTCCTCCTCCCGCGCGCGGAACGCCTGCTCGCCCTGGCGGTCGTAGAACGAGTCGATCGGCTCGCCCAGCTCGCGCTCCAGCTCGCGGTCGGAGTCGATCGACTCCACCCCCAGCTCGGCCGCGAGCATGCGCGCGGTGGTGGACTTGCCGGCGCCCATGAAGCCCACCAGCACGAGCGCCCCGCGCTCGCCGGAGCCGGGGGCGGCGGCCGCCTCGCCGCTGGCGCGACCTAGCGCTTCCACCCGATCCTCCGCTTGTAGAAGTCGAGCGCGGACAGGGCGTCGTCGATGTGGTCGCCGCCCAGCTTCTCGCCGTAGGCCTGGGCGAGCGTGAGGGCCACCATCGCCTCCCCCACCACGCCCGCGGCGGGCACCGTGCAGGAGTCGGTGCGCTCGCGCAGCGCCTGGGCCGGCTCGTGGCTGTCGATGTCGACCGAGCGCAGCGGCTTCGTGAGGGTCGGCAGCGGCTTCATCGCCCCGCGCACCACCAGCGGCTCGCCCGTGGTCATGCCGCCCTCGAGCCCGCCCGCGCGGTTGGTCTCGCGGTAGTAGCCGCGCTCCTCGGTCCAGAAGATCTCGTCGTGAGCCTGTGAGCCGACCTTCCCGGCGACATCGAAGCCGTTGCCGATCGAGACGCCCTTCATGGCCTGGATCGACATGATCGCCTGGCCCAGCCGCCCGTCGAGCCGCGTGTCCCAGGAGATGTGCGAGCCGATGCCCGGGACCAGCCCGAACGCCATCACCTCGAATACTCCGCCGAGCGACTCGTTGGCCTTTCGCGCCTGATCGATCTCGGCCACCATCGCGGCGCTCGCGTCGGGGTCGAGGCAGCGCACCGGCGACTCGTCGACGCCCGTCGAAGGCGCCCGGCGTCCAGGTCGTCCGGCGCCGGCGCGTGCACGCTGCCGATCTGGATCACGTGGCTGAAGACCGTCACGCCGAGCGCGCGCAGGTAGACCTTCGCGAGCGCGCCGCAGGCCACCCGTGCGGCGGTCTCACGGGCGCTCGCCCGCTCGAGGACGTTGCGGACGTCGGTGAAGCCGTACTTCTGTACGCCCGCCAGGTCGGCGTGCCCCGGCCGGGGCAGGTGGACCTCGTCCACGGCGGCCTCGACCGGCCACGGGTTCATCCGCTCCTCCCAGTTGGCGAAGTCGCGGTTCACCACCGTGAGCGCGATCGGGCTGCCGAGCGTGCGGCCGTGCCGTAGGCCGGCGGTGACCTCCGCGCGGTCCTTCTCGATCTTCATCCGGCCGCCGCGGCCGTGCCCGAGCTGGCGCCGCGCGAGGTCGCGGTCGATGTCGTCCGGGGTGAGCTCGAGGCCGGCTGGGAGTCCCTCAACCACCGCGGTCAAACCGGGGCCGTGCGACTCGCCGGCGGTTGTGAACCGCAGCGCCATGTAGGGCCGAAACCCTACTGGCCGTCCCGCGGAGCGAGGCTGACGGGGCTAGCCGTCGGTCTCGTCAGGCGGCTGCGGAAGCTTGAAGAGGAAGTGGAACGGCGTGCCCGGGCTTGTTGCGCAGGCGGCGGGCGTCGCGCGGCCTGCTGCTTCGACTGCTTTGCCGAGGCGTCGTCGGCCTTGCTCACCGCCAGCTTGTTGATGGCGAGCAGCTTCAGCGTGTACTCGGTGCCGGTCGCCGTCCGCGTTCTCCGCCAGCAGATCCTCGGTGTCGCTCTGCGGGTCGACCTTCAGGTAGAGGAAGGAGCAAACGTCCGGGCTCGGCTTGCAGTCGCCCTCGCCGCTGGCCTTGAGGCTCGTGTCGACGAGGAAGACGGCCGTCTTGCCATCGCTGGTCACGCCCATGAAGACGACGAGCGGGTTGAGCGTATTCGGCAGCACGTCGAGCTTCTGCACGACGTGGTGGGTGCGCGTGGCGTCGCGCTTGCCGAACTTCACGCTCACCGTGTAGACGTAGGCGGTCTTCTTCGGCTCGGTCTTCGGCGCGCTGCCGCCCGTGTTCGAGCCGCCGCTGCCGGAGCCGCTGTCGGAGCTGCCGCTCGAGCCGCTCGAGCCGCTCGAGCCACTTGAACCGCTGGAGCTGCTCGGGGAGCTCGTGGTCGGGCCGGTCGTGCCGGTGCTCGCCGACGTGGCCTTGGGCAGGTTCGGCTTGAAGGGGTTCTTGGAGCTGAAGACGCGCAGGTTCGACGAGCCCGTCACCGTGTCGGTGGCGGCCACGACGACCGACTTCTGGTCGGCGGGCGTGCTCGTATTCGTCGGGAGCGGGGCGGCGTCCGAGTGCGGGGACTTCTTCAGCACCACGGGCACCGCGACGAGCGCGACGACGAGGACGAGGGCCACCGGCCACAGCCGGCGGCTGCGCAGGTCGTGCCAGAGATCTCGGATGAACTTGTTCATTGCGTTCCGCTGTTGCTACCGGTCGTGGTGGGCGTGGTGACCGCGGCGATCGCGGCACTCTGGGCGCCCTGAGGCCCGGACGAAGTCGCGCCGGCGGTCGTGCCCTCGCTCCTGGGCGAGAGGTAGACCGTGGCCGTGACGTCGGCCTCGAGGCTCGGGTAGGTGGTGCTCGCGAACTTGAGGCTGTCGATCGTGATCAGACGCCCCTGGACGTTGATCCGGCTGTTCGCGACGTGCACGAAGCGCTTGAGGTGGTGGAAGAAGTCGGCGAGGTCGAAGAACTCGCCGCCGAACTTGAAGGTCAGCGGCACCTCGTCCAGGCCCGGAGCCGTGGAGGCAGTCGTCCCGGCGGCGCCCGTCGGGCCGGTCGCGCCGGTCGCGCCGGTAGCGCCCGCGGCGGTCGCTGCGGTGTTCGACTGGTTGGCCGCGGCCGTCTGAGCGGCCTGAGCGGTGTTCGCGTTCTGCACGGCCTGGCCGAAGCTCGTCTGCGCCTTGGCGTTCGGCAGCGTGATCGGCGTGACCGCGGGGGCGGTCGCGCGCGGGCCCACGTGGATGTCGCCGAACTCGATGTGAGTGCCCTTGGCGGACTGGTTCAGCTGCACGAGGAGGCTGGCCATGTCGACGTTGGTCGGCAGCGCCTTGCCGAGCTTGACCATCTGGGCGTACTCGCTCGCGAAGCGCGACTTGGCCTGCTCGAGCTGCGCGGCCTGCGCCACCGCGGCGTCGCGCGACTGCTCGGCCGCGGTCACCTGGGTGGACAGGGTCTTCGCCTCATGCCGCTTGGGCGAGAGGAGCAGGAACCAGTAGGCCAGGATGACGACCACCGGCAGCAGCAGGAACACGATCTTCCTGTCGCGATCGGTAAGGCTCATGAGCCACCTCCGAGCGCGACCGGGACCTTCTGGCCGGCGTCACCGAGACCGGTGACGGTGACCGGGGCGAGGTTCACCGTGATGTCAAAGGCATAGCCCGTGCCGCAGCCGGAGCTGGCGTCGCCGCCTGAGGCCTGGCCGAGCGTCTTGCTCGAGGAGGCCAGGTCGACCTCGTCGGAGCCGTGGATCGCGCGCAGCCGGACCAGCGTGGTCGCCACCTGGTCCTGCGTCTTGGCGCAGCCGAGCAGGTGCACGGTCGGGGCCGCGTTGGTCGCACCGGTGGAGGCCGCGGCCGCGGTGGGGGCCGCCGCGTCCAGGCCGCTGCCGGCCTCGGCGTCGAAGCCTGTCAGCCAGACGTCCGTGGGGAGCACCTTGGCGGTCTCGCGCATCAGGCGCTCGTAGTCGATGCGGCCGATGGCAAGCGTGCCCACCGTGGCGATGCGGGTCTGGGCGACCGTGCTGAAGGTGCCGTAGCTCTGCAGGGCGGAGACCTTCGCCTCGGCCTGGGTCTGCTCGGCCTTGGCGGTCTGGATCTGGTCGTTGCGCGAGGAGATCTGGTTCGTGGTGAGCACGTATGCCGCCACGGCGATCACCAGCGCGGCAAGCACGCCGAGCACGATGTAGGAGCTGTTGCTCTTGCGCCCGACGCCACGTAGGGGCGGGCGCTCGACGGAAGAAGGTTGACGGGCCTCATGCCGCTGCTCCCAGCGCAAGCCCGGTCGCGACGGTGTGGCGGTGCGGGTCCTCGCCCACGAGGGCGCCGTTGGTGTCGAGGCCACCGAGCGGGTCGGCGACGCTGACGGGAAGATGGATGAGGCCGGACAGCTCCTCGGCGAGCCCCTCGATGGTCGAGCCGGGACCGGAGAGCTGCACCTCGCCGACCGGGCGCACGTCGGGCTGCGCCATGTAGAAGTCGATCGAGAGCCGGATCTCCTCGGCGAGCGCGGAGGCGACGAGGTCGCCCTCCTCGCGCCAGTCGGTCGAGAGCGGGCGGGTGAAGAGGCAGTTGGTGCCGACCGCGACGGCGAGGTTCGTCACTCCGCCGAGGTGGCAGTAGACGCAGGCGGCCTCGTCGGGAGCCGGCATGCCGTCGATCGACTCGATGGCCGGCTTGGCGAGCGCGCGCACGAGCGCGAAGGCGTTCAGGTCGATGCCCTCGGGCTTGAGGCCGGCGCCGCGGACGCTCTCCACGAAGCGCTCGATCATCGCCTTGCGGGCGGCAACCACGACCACGCGCAGGCGGGGGCCGCCCTCGCGGCCCGGGTGCTGGCCGACGACCTGGTAGTCGAGCACCGCCTCGTCGAGCGGCATCGCGATCGCCTCGGCCGCCTGGAAGCGCACCGCGGCGGCGAGCTCCGAGGCGTCCTCGATCAGCGGCAGCTCGAGGTGGCGCACGACGATCTGCTGGTTCGACACGCCGAGGCGGACGCGGGTCGGAAGCGCGTTCTGCTTGAAGAAGGTCTTGAGGCTCTGGCTCAGGCCCTCGACGTCCGTGACCTCGCCGTCGGTGATCACGCCGTCGGGCAGCTCGGTGCTGGCCGCGCGCGAGATGCGCCCGCCGCCGGCCTGAACGGCCGCCAGGAAGGCACCGTCGAGGTCAAGACCGACGGTTCCGCGGGGGTTCTTCTTGGAGAGGGTGAGAGCCATGGGAGGAGCCTGCCTTTCCCGTATCGACCGTTGCCCCGTCGGCCTTTAGAGCCGATTAGTGGAGCCCGTCGAGATACAGATCGATCAGCTGCTGACCGGCCAGGAGCGCGACCAGCCCGCCCAGTGCCAGGAAGGGTGCGAAGGGCACTCCGACCTTGCGCGAGCGGGCGCCGTGGCGCGCGATCAGGCCGAGCCCGACCACCGTCCCGACCAGAAATGCAATCAGCAGTGCAGGGACGATCAAACGTCCAAGGTAGAGGCCCATCACTCCGGCGAGCTTCACGTCGCCCATGCCCATGCCCTTCGGGTGGATGAGCGCGGCGAGCAGGAAGAAGGCGAACGCGCCCGCGCCCGCGATGAGCAGCTCGGGCGCGATGTCGGTGCGGAGGGCCAGCGCCGTGACCAGCCCCCAGATGGCCGCGCGGCAGCATGATCTTGTTGGGCACGATCTTGTACTGGAGGTCGATGAACGCGACCGCGATCAGCATCGCCGTGAACGGGATCAGCGCGACGAGCTCGATGTGGATCCCGCGCGCGAGCACGACCGCCACGAAGGCGATCGCCGTGAGCAGCTCGACCGCCGGATAGCGCGCCGGGATCGACTCGCCGCAATGGCGGCAGTGTCCCCGCAGCCAGAGCCACGAGAGCACCGGCACGTTGTCGCGCGGGGAGACCGGCTGCTCGCAGTTCGGACAGTGCGAGCGCGGCTTCACGAGCGACTGCCCGAGGGGCAGCCGGTAGACCACCACGTTGAGGAAGCTGCCGATCAGGGCGCCTGAGATGCCTACGAAAGCCGTTTCCATCGTTCCTTGGACCTCTTCGGCGCGCTGGGCGCCGGGCTTGAGCGGGGCGAGCCCGGAGGCCCGCCCCGCCCGATGGCCCAGAGGCTGTCCGGCTACCAGTTGCCGCTTGCGGGGCAACCGCCGTTGCCCGTGGGCGTGCACGTGCGCGTGACCACGCCGGAGCTGCCCTTCACCATCAGGAAGGAGTTCCCCGACTGCGAATGGGCGGTCACCGTGTAGCCGCCGCTGGGCGTGTCGGCCAGCCACCTCGACCTTGCCCGAGCCTGTTGCCGATGTTGAGGCCGGTCGTGGAGCCCAGGCAGCTGCCGCCGCTGCCCGTGCCGGTGTAGGTGTTGGCGTCCGTGTAGCAGGACTCCATCTGGCTGACCATGTTGCGAGCGTCGGACTTCGCGCTCGCATCCTGGCCCTTGCTCCGCTGGCCGAGGAAGTTCGGCAGAGCGATGGCGGCGAGGATCCCGATGATAAGGATCACCACGAGGAGCTCGATCAGCGTGAAGCCGGTCTCCTCGGATTGAATACGCGCGTGGGTTAGGCGCAGCATTCTGCGTCCTCCTCTCGGAGGGTTGTTGGGTCTTGGGCGCCAGCCGGCCGCGCTTCCTGCGCGGCCCCTGGCTTTGCGCCCTTATCGCCCATAAGCAGGGGAAACCTTTACGACCGCCCCTGAAAAGCGGACGGGCGGGCCGCAAGGCCCGCCCGATCCGACGCTGCTAGGTGCTGAACGTGCTTACCAGGTACCGGCCGAGGGGCAACCGCCGCTCCCGGTGGTGGTGCAGCTACGGGCCAGAACGCCGGAGCGTTCTTCGTGATGATGAAGTCGTTGCCGGACTGCGACTTGGCATCGACCGTGTAGGTGCCGGCGCCAACCGCAGACACCTGGACCTGGCCCTGACCGGTGCCGTACGTCAGACCGGTGTTCGAGCTCAGGCAGGTGCCGCCGCTGCCGCTGCCCACGTACGTGTTGCTGTCCGTGTAGCAGGACTCCAGCTGGCTGACCATGTTGCGAGCGTCAGACTTGGCGCTCGAGTCCTGAGCCTTGGTGCGCTGACCGAGGAAGTTCGGCAGAGCGATCGCGGCCAGGATGCCGATGATCAGGATGACGACAAGGAGCTCGATCAACGTGAAACCGCTCTCCTCTGACTGAATACGCGCGCGGAGCTTCCGCAGCATGTTGTCCTCCTTGAAGGAAACGTTGGGTCCCGGCGCGTATCGGCCGTCATCCTGGTGACCTTGAGAGTTGATCGGGAAACTGGACGGGGCGGGCACGAGGCCCGCCCGCCCATTTCCCGTCTGTGAAGCGCCTCCCTACCAGGTGTTGTTCGTGCAGCCACCGCCCGAGCCCGAGCAGCTGCGGGTGATCCCGCTGGCCGTCTTGGTGATCGTGAAGGTGTTGCTGGAGTTCGACGTCGCGGTGACGACGTAGCCGTTGGCGTCCGCGGACGTCACGTTGACCTTGCCCTGCCCGGTCCCGATCGAGAGCCCGGTGTTGGACGAGAGGCAGGTGCTCGCCGTGGTGCCCGACGCCGTGCTGCCGCTGTACGTGTTGCTGTCCGTGTAGCAGGACTCCAGCTGGCTGACCATGTTGCGAGCGTCCGACTTGGCGCTCGAGTCCTGAGCCTTGGTGCGCTGACCGAGGAAGTTCGGCAGAGCGATCGCGGCCAGGATGCCGATGATCAGGATGACGACAAGGAGCTCGATCAACGACGGTGAGCGTCCTCATTCGGGGCCTGTTCCCCCTTCTTATCGGCGTAATAAAGGGGCCCTTGATGTCATCCAGATGACCGCCCTGCGCCGGCCCCAAAAGCACGAAATGCCCGGCTCGGCCGGGCACTTCGCGAGTCCATTGCGGCGCGAGCGCCGCGACTGGGCGGCTACCAGACGCCGCCGCTGGGGCAGCCGCCGCCGACGGGCGTGCAGGAGCGGCTGATCACGCCCGCCGTGCTCTTGGCGATCGTGAAGTTCGTGCCCGAGTTGGAATGGGCGACGACCGTGTAGCTCGAGGCGGTCGCGGCCGTCACGTCCACCTTCCCGGCCGTCGTCCCGATCGTGAGACCGGTGTTCGACGACAGGCAGGTGCTGACGCTCGTGCCGGACGACGTGCCGCCGACGTAGGTGTTGTTGTCCGTGGAGCAGGACTCCAACTGGCTGACCATGTTGCGAGCATCAGACTTGGCGCTCGAGTCCTGAGCCTTGGTGCGCTGGCCGAGGAAGTTCGGCAGGGCGATCGCGGCCAGCACGCCGATTATGAGAATCACGACGAGGAGCTCGATCAGCGTGAAACCGCTCTCCTCTGACTGCATGTGTGCGCGGGTCCTCCGCAGCATCCTTGACTCCTTTGGAGGGAATGTCTTGGGTCTACGGGGCCTATCGGTTCACCCAAACGGGATCTTTAAGGCCGGTTAGGAACACCCTCGCCCCAGGGCCCCTACGGCGCGGTCGCTAAGGTCCCGCGCGAGGTGAGACGCTGAGCCCTGCCCAGCCGTCCGAGCACGTCGCGCGCGAATTCGACGCGTGGCAGATCGAGCTGCACGGCCATCGCGTGATCTACCGCGTGGCCGGCAGCGGGCCGCCCGTCGTGCTGATCCACGGGATGGTGAACTCCTCGCGCCACTGGGAGCGAGTCGCGCTGCAGCTGGCCGAGCACCACACGGTGATCGCCCCGGACCTGCTGGGACACGGCGACTCGGCGGCGGTGCGCGGCGACTACTCGCTGGGCGCCCACGCCGCCAGCATCCGCGACCTGCTCGCGGTGATCGGGATCGACCGCGCGACGATCGTCGGCCACTCGCTCGGCGGCGGGGTGGCGATGCAGTTCTTCTACCAGTTCCCCCAGCGGGTCGAGCGGCTCGTGCTCGTGTCGAGCGGCGGCCTGGGCCGCGAGGTCAGCCCGCTGCTGCGCAGCGCGGCGCTGCCCGGCGTGACGGCCGCGCTGTGGGTGGCCGCCCATCCGCGCGTGCTGGACGCCCTCTGGGAGACCGGCAAGCGGATGCGGGCCCGCGGGCACGGCAAGGGACTGGCGCTGCAGGCCGTCGCGCGGGCGCTCCGCCCGCTGGAGGATCCCGGCGCGCGCAAGGCGTTCGTGCATACGCTGCGGGCGGTGATCGACGTCCACGGCCAGAGGGTCAGCGCCCAGGATCGTCTCTACCTGCTCAGCGCGATGCCCACCCTGATCGTCTGGGGTGAGCACGATCACACGATCCCGCTCGAGCACGGCCTGGAGGCGCACCGCGCGGCCCCGAACAGCCGCTTCGAGGTGCTCCCCGGGGCAGCCCACTTCCCCCACATCGAGGACCCGGACGCGCTCGCGGCCGTGCTCCAGGAGTTCATCGAGAGCACCGAGCCGGGCGTGATCGAGGATGCCGACTGGGGCGCGATCATCGAGCCGCACTCGCCGCGCAGCCGCCGGCAGCGGAGCGCGCTGGCCTAGCCATGGCGCGCCTCCCCTACGTCGACCCGAGCGACGCCCCGGAGCCCGTGCGCACCGCGCTCGAGGGCCTGCCGCCGCTCAACATCTTCCGGATGATCGCCAACGCCGACACGGCGCTGCGGCCGTTCCTGCGCTACGGCAACACGCTGCTAGCTCACCTCGCACTCGATCCGCTGCTGCGCGAGCTGGCAATCCTGCAGGTGTCGCGGCTCACCCCCCACGCCGAGTACGAGTGGGTGCAGCACGTGCCGATCGCGAAGGCGGTGGGCGCCCGCGACGAGCAGATCGCGGCGCTCGAGCGCGACGAGCCGGACGCGGACTGCTTCGACAGGACCCAGCTCGCGACCCTGCGCTTCACCACCGAGGTGGTGCGCGACGCGCGCGCCTCGGACGAGACGTTCGCGGAACTCGCCGAGCTCTTGTCCCCGCGCGAGATCGTCGAGCTGCTGCTCGTGATCGGGCAGTACATGGGTCTCGCGCGCGTGATGGCCACGCTCGAGATCGAGCTGGACGAGCCGGCCGCCCCCGGCTCGATCCCGTTCAGCGGCTGACGCTCGCGGGGGCGAGTCGCCCGCCGCGCCGTCCCCGCCGCCCCGAGCGTCTGGGCCTCGCCGCTCGACGCCGGCCGAGCTCGGTGAGCACCACCGCCAGCGCCACGGGCACGGTGGCGGGCAGCAGGTCCACCGCGAAGAACAGAAGGTCGAACAGGATCGCCAGGAGGAACGTGAGCCTTGCCGCCGCGCCCTGGCGTCCGCGTTCCGCCGCCACGATCGCGCCGAACACGCCGGCCACGAACAGGTCCCCGTAGCCCATCACCGCCGAGCCGAACAGCTCGCGCTGGAGCTGAGGCAACCCGAGCCCAGGCGCGGCGGCGTTCAGCACGTCGTTGGCGGGCTGGAGCAGCTGCGCGATCACCAGCGTGCTGTCCGCGATCGAGAACACCACGATGCCGAGCTTGAGCCAGCCGAGCGGCGCCACCTGCACCAGCAGCACGCCGAGCGTCACGCAGCTGAGCGCCGTGAGCGCCACCCCGGCCGCCTCGCCGGCCAGGCCCGTGCGGTCGGCCCACGCGAGGATGAACAGCGGCACGGCGAGCAGCGCCAGCCGCGGATCGGCGCGGCGCATCAACCAGCCGAGCGCCACGGCGGCGAGCGGCGGCACCGCGATCAGCGCCAGGTAGGTCAGCCCGTTCGCGCTGTCGCTGGCGGCCCGGATGCCGAACACCACGGCGACGATCGTCGCGAGTGGCAGCAGCGCCCACCAGCTGCTGCGCAGACGGCTGAGGGCCGGGATCGGCCGCCGCGCGGGCAGCGCCACGGTGCCGGCCTGCACGGCCAGGAGACAACCATCCGACAGCCAGAACGGCAGGCTCACACATCGAGAGTAGAAGTCAGGCGGCGCTAGGTGCGGCCGCGGGCGCTCCCACGGCGTCCGCGTCGTAGCCCACGAGCTGCGGGAACGCCATCACGATCACCGCCAGCCCGGCGACGCAGACCAAGCCGCCGGACACCACGGAGAAGCGCGGCGTGGCGATCGACGCGACGGCCCCGGCCTCGACGTCGCCCAGGCGCGGGCCGCTGTTCACCACGAGCATGAACACCGACGACATGCGCCCGCGCATGTGATCGGGAGTGAGCGTCTGCGAGATGGTGCTGCGGCAGACGGCGCTGATGCTGTCGGCGGCGCCGGCGACGGCGAACAGGAGCGCCGCCACGAGCAGCGTGGAGCTGAGGCCCGCGCCCGCGATCGCCAGCCCCCACACGGCAACGGCCCCGACGGTTATCCGCCCGAGGAAGCGCGCGCGGGTGAGCCAGCCGGTGGTGAGCGCGGCCACCGTCGCCCCGAGCGCCACCGACGCGTACAGCGCGCCCGTGCCGGCGGCGCCCGCGTGGAAGACCGAGAGCGACAGCACCGGGAACAGCGCGCGCGGCATCCCGAACGTCATCGCCAGCAGGTCGATCGCGAAGCTCCCGACCAGGGCCTGCTTGCCGCCCACGAAGCGCAGCCCGGAGGCGATCGAGCGCAGCACGGGCTCGTGCTCGTCGACGTGCAGCGGGCGCTGGGGAGACATCAGCGCCGCCGCCAGCACCATGCCGAGACAGCTCACCGCGTCAGCCGTGTAGGCGGCCCCCACGCCGAACGCCGCGATCAACAGGCCGCCGATCCCCGGGCCCACGACCATCGTCAGCTGGGAGATGCCGAAGCTGGTCGCGATCGCCGTGCGGACCGATTCCGGCCGCACCACGTTCGGCACGATCGACGAGCGGCTGACGCGCTCGAGCGCCCCGGCAGCGGCCAGTGCTGCGGCCAGCAGGTAGAGCAGCCAGAGCGGCGGGCTCCCGTGAAACGCGGCCGCCGCCAGGCCGCCCGACACCGCCACGAGCGCGACCTGGCAGAGGAGCAGGAGCTTCCTGCGGTCCACCCGGTCGGCGTATGCGCCACCCAGCAGCGACGCGGCGATCAGCGGGACAAGCTCCACCAGCCCGATCAGGCCGACCAGCACCGGCTCGTGTGTGGTCACGTAGACCTGGTAGGGCAGCGCGACCAGCGCCGCCTGGGTCCCCAGTCCGGTCACGGCCATGCCCGTGATCAGCAGGCGGTAGTCGCGCGACTCGCGCAGCGGCGCCAGGTCCGGCGTTATCGATCGGAGCAGGCGGCCCAGGTTCAATCGTCGCCGGTCCAGGCCCGGCCGAGCACCCACGCGTGCCACTCCTCGACCTCGATCCAGGCGCTGAAGCGTGCCCGCTCGCGATTTGCGTACGGCCGCCCGAAGTAGAGGTTGGAGAGGCGGTCGATGTCCACGAGCCCCTCGTCCTCCTCGAGCGAGATCGCGCGTCCGCTCAGGCTCACGTGGTAGTACCAGTTTTCCTGCCCCATCACCGTGATCGAGGCGCGCGGGTCGCTGCGCAGGTAGTCGAGGCGCTTGCGGCTCTCGTCCATGTTCACCAGCACGCGGCCCCCCTCCCACAGGTACCAGGTGGCCGCGGTGTGGGGGCTGCCGTCGGGCCGCAGCGTGGCGATCACCGCCGGGTTCGGCTGCGCGAGGAACCGGTCGAGCTCGGGCGGGAGCGGAGGCTTGGGCATGCGGCAGCTATACCCGAGAAGGCGCCCGCCATGCGTTCTCGTCGGCGGTCAGCCGGCGGGCGCGAGGGTCGCGAAGTCGATCGCGGCCTGCAGGCTTGGGAACAGCTGGAAGCGGACGATCCTGCCGTCGCCCCCGGCGGAGCGTGTAGACGCAGGCGAAGCGCTGGTCGATCTCGATCCCGCTGAGATTGCCCTTCCCCCACAGCCGCAGGTCCACGACGTACCGCCCACGACCGGCGTCGAGGACGTCGATCGGATCCATCCTGAGACCGGCCCAGGTCTCCGACATCTGGTCCCACTGGCGGCGCATGCTCTGCGCGGCCGCTGATCGGGCTCATGTCGGTGAAGACGGCGGACAGGTCGAACTCGGCGTCCTCGGCGTAGCGGTCCTGCATGAGGTCGAGCTCACCGCAGTTCCACCACTCGAAGCCCTCCCGGAACTGCTCGATGATCTCCGGCGAGGCGGTCTGAGCCATGTGCGGATCCTAACCCGCAGCCCGCGGCCTTCAGTGACAATTCTCGGGGCGCAGTCTGGAGGCTACGCCATGTCCCTGGACGAGTCCGCCCTGCGCGCCCGCCGCGCATATGACTCGGCGGCGGACCACTTCGACGATCCGGCGCTGGGGTTCTGGGCGCGCCACGGCGAGCGGACGATCGAGCGGCTGGGACTGCCGCCCGGAGCCGCGGTGCTCGACGCCGCCTGCGGCAGCGGCGCATCGGCCCTGCCAGCGGCACGCGCCGTCGGCCCAGGCGGGTCGGTGGTGGGAGCCGACCTCTCCACCGGCCTTCTGGAGCTCGCGCGGGCCAAGGCGGCGCGCGCGGGGCTCACCAACGCCGCGTTCCGGATCGCGGACATGCGGCAGCTCGGCTACCCGGACGAGACGTTCGACGCGGTCGTGTCCGTCTTCGGAATCTTCTTCGTGGACGACATGACCGCGCTGGCGCGCGAGCTGTGGCGCATGGTGCGGCCCGGCGGCGTGCTCGCCGTGACCACCTGGGGCCCCGACGCGTTCGAGCCGGGGGCGACGGCGTTCTGGGATGCCGTCGGGCAGGTGCGCCCGGACCTCGTGCGCTCGTTCAACCCGTGGGACAAGCTCGACCACCCCGGCGGAGCTGGTGGAGCCTGCTCGACGCGGCCGGCATCGCCGGCGCGACGGCCGAGGCGGAGGCCGGCCACCAGCCCGTGGTGGGTCCCGGCGACTGGTGGGCGATCATCCTCGGAACGGGCTACCGCGCCACGGTCGACGCGCTCGAGCCGCGCGAGCGCGCCCACGTGGAGGACCGGGTGCTGGCGGCGATGGCCGACGCGCCGCCGATGAACAGCCCGGCGGTGTTCGCCAGCGCGCGCAAGCGGGGCAGTCCTTAGACGCCGACGGCCACCGCAGCCTCGGAGCGTCTCGCCATCATCGGCACCGAATCGTCGAGCATCGCTGCCCGCAACGAGTCGGCCGGACTGAAAGACCCCCGCCAGGGCATCTGGTCGCATGAGAACGCGAATGTCCTCCAGTGGGCTCTCATCGAAGACGAGGAGGTCTGCGATGTGACCCGTGGCAAGGGTGCCGACCTTGTCCGCGATGCCCATGACCTCGGCGGCGTTCTTCGTCGCGGCGCGGATCGCGGCGACAGGAGTCATGCCGATGAGCTCGACGTACAGACAGATCTCCTCGTGATTCTCACCGTGCGGAAAACTGGTCGCTCCCGCATCACTGCCGGCGATGATCGGAACACCGGCCTCATATGCCGACCGGATCGCCCGAACGTGATGGTCGTGGGCTCGCTTGTGCTCCTCGACCACGACGTCTGCCCAACCTTCCGCGGCGCCCTTGACGGCGAAGTTCCGGTAGCACGCCAGCGTGGGACAGATCGCAACGTTGTTCTTTACGACCGCCTCGAGGCCTTCCTCATCCATGAACACCGCATGCTCGATTGTTCGTGCGCCCGCCGTAGCAGCCTTCACGATGCTGTTCCGGGATTCGGCGTGACAGAGGACGGGCCTGTTCTTGTCCGTCGCCTCGGCGATCACAGCCGAGAGCTCTTCGAAGGACATGGTGTCGCGGTGTCCTGGGCAGTAGGGATTTGCGCCGGTCCCGCTGGCCTCCACCTTGATCCAGTCGGCCCCGTCCTTGACCTGCTGACGCACAACATCGCGCGCCTGCCACGGGCCGGAGATGATCGCGCCGAGGCCCGTCTCGTTGTTCTGCTGTCCAAAGATGTGCGTCGGATGCCAGTCAACCAGTCCGCCCCGGACCGAGATGATCTGCTTCGACGCCTGCACGCGAGGGCCTGGCACGATCCCCGTCACGGATCGCATCGCGCATGAGGACGGCGATATTCGCGCGCGTGCCGGGGTCGCGGATCGTCGTTATTCCCAGACGTAGAAGCTTTTCGGCGTTTGCGACCGCCTCTAGCGTGGCCTGCTCGAGCGACTTCCCGAGATCGATGTCGTACGTGTTTGTCAGCTCGTGATAAACGAGATGCGCGTGGGCATCGATGATGCCTGGCGTGATCGTCTTGCCGCTGCAGTCGACAACGGTGGCATCAGGCCCGTACTCGCGCGGGGTGCCGTCGTCGATGCTCGCAATGAGCCCGTCCTCGATGACCACGGTGCCACCTGAGATCACACCGTCATCGAGGCCAGTAAAGACAGTTGCGTCCTGCAACACGGTGGCCATCGTCGTCTCCTCTTTCACACGATCCGCTAGTGAGGGAGAACCGTATCCGCGCGACGCCGGGATCAGGCGTCGGTGTCGCTGCTCGACCGGGGCGTCTCGTCCCCGCCGCGTTGACGTAACGCGCCCAGCTGGCTGAACAATGCTGAGCGAGGGACCCCCGATCAGCTCCCAAGAGCGAGCGATGCCGATCAGGAAGCACACGATGACGAGCACCGACAGGTCCTGGAGAGGGCCAAATGCCTCCTTGTGGCGAATCAGGCGGATTCCGTAGAGCAGCTGCAGCGCGAAGACGGCCACAAGTCCCACCAGGAAGGCGGCATCGCGAAGCTCGCCCGGCTGCGAACGGCGGACTCGCAAGAGCGAGACCAGCGACCCTGCGACGAACAGCAAGCCCATGATTGCGACGCTGGTCGCCGGCCAACCGAGGTGCATGCCCGGGCACCAATGCGAACAGCGAAACCACGAGCGCGTTCGTGAACGACGTCAGCGCCGCGGAGGCCCGCACGCGATGCGACTGGGCGGCCGTTTCGGACAGCAGTCGTTCAGGGGCCACCGAGATCGCAACGAACAGCAGACCCATCAGGACACCAGCCACCCCCGCCGAGGCGACGAAGAAGTCGTGGAAACGGTCGACGGTCACGGGCGCATTCTGCCTGTGTCATTTCACGACCGAGTTGACGACGCTTTGATGCCGGCCGAGGAAGTAGATGCCGGGGTCGGTCTGAAACCCGTCGCTGGGATTGCCCCGTAGGGTCGAGGAGCGGATCTCGAGGATCGCCGCTGCGATCGTTGCTGACGTAGAAGATCGCACCCACCGCCCTCGCGCGCATGATTGCCGGTCATCTTGGTGCCGGCGATCAGCACGCGGTAGTTGTTGCCGTCCGTGTACACGGCGCCGCCCGAGCCCCCGCCAGGCGTTCCCGGCTCCGCGGGGTTTGCGCCGCGGCCGATGGCGCGGTTGTCGGTGAAGACGCTGTTGTAGATCGACCACGAGACGCCGATGCTGCTCAGCGCGGCGCCGTTGCTACAGACCCCGTGGCTGAAGCTGCTGCGAAGACGGTCACCGGCTGCTCGTGGTACTGCGATAGCGCCCGGACGGCGCCGCCGCCGAGGTCGGGCCCCGTCGCGTCGCAGCGATTGCGAACGAAGGTCGATCCGACGATCTTCAGCTGACCGCCGCGGGCGAATATCGCGCCCGCCGCCGCCGCCGTCAAACGTCGCGCCGGTGGCGTTGCCGTCGGCGAAGCTCAGGTTCTGCACCACGAGACGAGGCGTGGCCTGGTCGTCGCAGTGCGACGTGGTCCAGATCTGGCGCCGGTCGCAGGTGTCCTGATAGAGGATCCGCCGCTTCCCGCCGCCGCTGAGCGTGACCAGGCCGCCGCCGTCGAGGACGACCCGACGGCTGGTGTTCGACCACCTTGGCGGTCTGTCTCATCACGATGCGCACCGGCGCCGGCCCGCAGCGGAACCTGATCACCCCGCCCCGTGCGACCGCTCGTACCACCGCCCGTGACGTGCAGCTCCGCGGCGTGCCGGTCCCGACCCAACGGTCTGGGCGCGAGCTATCTGACCGCCTGCGCCGTGTGGGGCACGTGGACCGCGGCCGCCGTGCCCGCCAGTGGCCCGGCGAGTCCCAGGCCAAGCGTCGTGAGAAGGAGCGGAAACGTGCGCGCTCAGTTTGCCTGAGCGCGCGAGTCCGGCTACTTGATCGCGTCGTAGACCTTGAACAGCGGCATGTACATCGAGATCACGATGAAGCCGACCATGGCGCCGACGACGATGATCATCAGCGGCTCGAGGATGGAGGTCAGGGCCTTGACGGCCGCGGCCACCTCGTCCTCGTAGAAGTCGGCGATCTTCGAGAGCATCGTGTCCATGGCGCCGGTTTCCTCGCCGACGCTGATCATCTGGACGACCATCGACGGGAACGCCTCGGGTGCCAACCGCATCGGGGCCGAGACCGTGCCGCCGCCCGTCACGGAGTCCTTCACGGCGACCATCGCGTTCTCGACCACCTTGTTGCCGGAGGTGCGGCCGGTGATGTCGATCGCCTCGAGCATCGGCACGCCGGCGGCGACCAGCGCGGAGAAGGTGCGCGAGAAGCGCGCGAGCGCGATCTTCTGCACCGTGTCGCCGATCTTCCACGGGATCTTCAGCTTGAAGCGGTCCCACTGCTCGCGGCCGCGCTTGCTGCCCTTCCAGCGCCGGAACGTGTAGACGACGGCCCAGATACCGAGGATGCAGAGGTACCACCTGCCGGTGGCGAAGTGAGAGATGTTGACCGTGACCTGGGTGATCGCGGGCAGCTTGCCGCCGAAGTCCTTGAAGACCTTCGCGAACACGGGCACGATGAAGACGACGAGCGCGACCATGACGAGGCCCGCGAAGCTCGCGATCATCGTCGGGTACATCATCGCGGACTTCACCTGGCGCCTCAGCGAGTCGTCCTTCTCGAGCTGGTCGGCGACGCGGTGGAGGGTCTCCTCCAGGATGCCGCCCGACTCGCCGGCGGCCACCATGGCCACGAACAGGTCGTTGAAGATGTCGGGGTGGCGCGAGAGCGCCTCGGACAGCGCGATGCCGGCCTCCACGTCCTTGCGGATGCCGACGAAGGCCTCCTTCAGCTTCTCGTTCTCGGCCTGGTCCTCGAGCACGTAGAGCGCCCGCAGGAGCGACATGCCCGACGAGATCATCGTCGAGAGCTGGCGCGTGGCGACGGTGAGCTCGGCGGCCTTGACCTTCTTGAAGCGGCCCAGGATGTCGCCCACGTCGGTGGGCTTCTGCTCCTCGATGTCGAGGACGATCAGCCCCTTGGCGCGGAGCTGAGATGCGACGGTCTGCTTGTCGTCGGCCTCGATCTCGCCGCGCGTGGCGGCGCCCGTGAGGTCGAGTGCCTTGAAGGCGAAGGTCGACATCGCCTAGGCCACCCGCACCGTGCCCATCAGGCGCCGCAGTTCCTCGGGCGTCGAGGAACGCGACTCGGCGAGCTCGCGGGAGATCTTCTGGCGCCGCACGAGGTCGGCCAGCGCGGCGTCCATCGTCTGCATGCCGTGCGAGCCACCGGTCTGGAGCACCGAGTAGATCTGGTGGGTCTTGCCCTCGCGGATCAGGTTTCGCACCGCCGGGGTCGGGACGAGCACCTCGGTGGCGACGCAGCGGCCCTGGCCGTCGGCCGTGGGCAGCAGCTGCTGGGTGACGATTCCCTGGAGCGCCACCGACAGCTGCACGCGAACCTGGTGCTGCTGGGCGGGCGGGAAGACGTCCACGATGCGGTCCACGGTCTGGGCCGTGTCCTGCGTGTGCAGGGTGGCGAAGACGAGGTGGCCGGTCTCAGCAGCGGTCAGCGCGGTGGCGATCGTGTCGAGGTCTCGCATCTCGCCCACGAGGATCACGTCCGGGTCCTGACGCAGCGCGGCCTTCAGGCCGAGCGCGAAGCTCTGCGCGTCGGAGCCCAGCTCGCGCTGGTTCACGATGCAGTTCTGGTGGTGGTGGAGGAACTCGATCGGATCCTCGATGGTCATGATGTGCTCGTGGCGCTCCTTGTTGATCAAGTCGAGCATCGCCGCGAGCGTTGTTGACTTGCCGGAGCCGGTCGGGCCGGTCACGAGCACGAAGCCGCGCGGCTTCTTGGTGAGGTCGCGGATCGTGGGAGGCAGCCCCAGAGAGTCGAAGTGCGGCATCTCGTTGGGGATCAGACGGAACGCGGCTCCAAGCGACGCGCGCTGGAAGTAGGCGTTCACACGGAAACGGGCCTTGCTTGGGATCGAGTAGGCGAAGTCGATCTGCCACTCGTTCTCCAGCTTCTTGCGCTGGTCGTTGGTGAGGATCGAGTAGATGATCTCGCGGGTCATCTGCGCGGTCAGCGCCGGGTAGTCCAGCGAGCGCAGACGGCCCTTCTCACGCACCATCGGAGGGGACCCCGCGGTGATGTGCAGGTCCGAGGCGTTGAGGGCGAGAACCTCGAGTAGAACGTCAGCAAAGTCGAACATCACACTCCTTATCGGCAGGACCTTTAGATCACGTGACCCTTGAGACCTCTGCGATCGAGGTAATCCCCAATCGCACCTTCTCCAGGCCGTCCTGACGGAGCAGTCGCATGCCGTCTTCCACGGCCGCCTGGCGGATCACATCGCTCGACGCGCGCTCGATCGTCATGGCGCGGATCGAGTCGGTGAGCGTCATCACTTCGTAGATGCCTGTGCGGCCCTTGTAGCCCGTGTGGTTGCAGCGCGCGCAACCCACCGGCTCGTAGGCCTCGATGTCGAAGACGGCCTCGAATCCAGCCCCCTTGAGGGCGTCCACGCTCAGCACGGTGCGCCGCTTGCAATGGCGGCAGAGCGTGCGCGCAAGGCGCTGTGCGAGCACGCAGTCGACCGCCGAGGCGGTGAGGAAGGGCTCGATGCCCATCTCGGTCAGGCGCGTGAGCGCCGAGGGCGCGTCGTTGGTGTGCAGCGTGGAGAGGACGAGGTGGCCCGTGAGCGCGGACTCGATCGCGATCTTCGCGGTCTCGGCGTCCCTGATCTCGCCGACCATGATCACGTCGGGGTCGGCTCGCAGCATCGAGCGCAGGCCCTGGGGAAAGGTCAGCCCCGCGCGCGCGTTCACCTGGATCTGGTTGATGCCGGGGAGCTGGTACTCGACCGGATCCTCGATCGTGATGATGTTCTTCTCCGGCGAGTTGATCGAGTTCAGCGCCGCGTAGAGCGTGGTGGACTTGCCCGAGCCGGTCGGCCCGGTGACCAGCACGGCGCCGTAGGACTGGTGGAACGCCTGCCTCGAAGTGCTCCCTGGCCTCGTCGCGCATGCCGAGCGTGTCGAGCGTCAGGAGCACCTGCTCCTTGTCGAGGATGCGCATCACGATGCCCTCGCCGTGCACCGACGGCAGCGTGACGATGCGCACGTCGATCGGATGGCCGTCGATGTTCAGCGACACGCGGCCGTCCTGCGGCAGCGGCGCTCGGCGATGTCGAGGTTGGCCATGATCTTCACGCGGGAGATCACGCCGGCGACCATGCGCCGCGGGATCGTCGTGCTCTCGCTGAGCACGCCGTCCACGCGGAAGCGCACGCGCATCTCGCTTGCCGTCGGGCTCGAAGTGGAGGTCCGAGGCGCCGTCCTGCACGCCCTGGGCGATGATCGAGTTGACCAGCTTGATCACCGGCGCGTCGTCCGCGCTCTCGCGGATGTCGGAGACGAGCGCGAGGTCCTCGCTCACGTCCTCCTCGCACGGCCTCGGCGATCGCGTCGTCGAGGCGGTTCATGCGCGAGATCAGGCGCCGCCACGTCCTCCGCGGTCGCCACGACCGGCCGCAGCTCGTGCCCGGTGAGCAGCTTGAGGTCGTCGAGCGCGAGCACGTTCGACGGATCCGCCATCGCCACGAGCAATACGCCGTCGTCGAAGCCGATCGGCACCGCGTTGTAGCGGCGGGCGGCCTGCGCGTTGACGAGGTTGAGCGCGCCCAGGTCGGGCTTGAAGACGCTGAGGTCGACGTGCTCGAGGCCGAAGCGCTCGGCGGTGGCGCGGGCGAGCTGCTCGGAGGTCAGCGCGCCCCACTGCATCAGGACCTGCTCCGGGGTGCGCCCGCTGGACTTGGCGTCCTCGACCGCGGCCTGCACCCGCTCCTCGGGCGCGAAGCCGAGCTCGATGATCACGTCCGAGATGAAACGGCCGCCCGCGCCGCGACGGCGGGGCGGCGTTATGCCGTTACCTGGATCCTCGAACTCGTGCGCGGCGGCGGCAGCGGCCTCGGAGCCGCTGGACACTGGACGCAGATGTGACGGCGGTTGCCAGTCCGTCATCTAGCCACGTCCGCCACAGCCTGGCGGAGTGACCCTGCGTCGATGTAGCCCTCGAGGAGCGTCCCCTTGCGGGAGCGGTCCACGATGACGATCGACGGTGCCTGTGAGACATCCAGTCCCTGCACGACACGGCGGTAGTCCGCCAGATTGGAGATGTGGTCCATGAACACCGCCACCCCGCTTCCGGTGGAAGCCTTGAGCTCCTTGACCGAAGCCGCGGTCGCAGTGTCATCAGCACCCGTGGCGCCGAAGTAGAGCACGACGACCTGGTGCTTCGAGAACGCCTTGGCCACGTCCAGCGGGAGGCCCGACGGCCGCGCCTGTGCTCGGCGGCTTGGCCTTCACGCTTGTGCCCTGCTTGCCCACCGAGGCTGGCGGTCACGTGCGTCGCCTTGGCGGGCGTGGTGGCCGTCTTGGCCGGCGCCGCCGTGGCTTCGTCACGTGCTGAGGCGTGGTCTGCACTGGAGTCTGCGACCCGGAGCCCGATCCCCTGCCGATTCCGTGAATGGCGAGGAACGTGGCGAGGATCAGTGCGAGGCCGACAAGACCGAGGAAGGCTGGACGAGGGAGAGCCATCAAGGCCCCCTATCGGCACGGACTGGACGGATATTTAGAGCAAAGTTGTCATTGATCGAACACGGCCGCCGCGCGCATGGCGTCGAGCGGCGCCTCGCGGCCTGTCCAGCGCTGGAAGCTGAGCGCTCCCTGCCGCACCAGCACCTCCAGGCCGTCCACCGTGGTCGATCCCGCCCGCTCGGCCCATTCGAGCAGCGCGCTGCGGCGCGCCGAGTAGACCAGATCCACCACCACGGGCGGCGGCTCGAGCGATTCGAGCCCCAGCGCGGCCAGCGCCTCCTGGCCCTCCAGCGGCGGCTCGAGCCCCACCGAGGTGGCGTTCACGAGCAGGTCGCAGGGTCCCGGCCGCTCCGCGTGGCGCACGCCCAGCTCTGCGGCCAGCTCGGCCGCGCGCTCGGGAGTGCGGTTCCAGACGCCCACCTCGGCCGCCCCGGCCTCGCGCAGCGCCCAGGCCACGGCGCGCCCGGCGCCGCCCGCGCCCAGCACGAGGGCCCGCATTCCCGCTGGATCGGCGTCCAGGGCCGCCAGAAAGCCCGGCGCGTCGGTGTTGTCGGCCTCGATCGCCCCCCGCTCGAAGCTGAGCGTGTTGGCGGCGCCGATCGCCACCGCCGCCGGCGTGCGCTCGTCCGCCAGGGCCAGCGCGGCGCGCTTGTGCGGGATCGTCACGTTCGCGCCGCGGTAGCCCGAGCCGGGCAGCGCCCTGACGGTCTCCGCGAACAGCTCGGGCGGCACCGGCAGCTTCACGTAGCGCCAGTCCAGGCCGAGCGCCCGGAAGGCGGCGTTCTGGATGTCGGGCGAGCGGCTGTGCGCCACGGGGAAGCCGAGCACGCCGGCCAGCCGCGGCTCGCTAGCACTTGGTGGGCGCGTTGCCGTGATTCTTGGCCCGCGCCGCGTTGTAGCGCGCCACGTCCTGCTCGAACTGCGCGCTGGTCGTGGCGAAGGCGAGCTTGCCGCATGTGTTCGGCTTCACCACGTAGAAGAGGAAGCCCGTGCGGGCCGGATGCGCGGCGGCCCGGATCGAGGCCATGCCCGGGTTGCCGATCGGCCCTGGCGGCAGCCCGGGGCGGTTGCGCGTGTTGTAGGCCGTGCGCGAGGCCAGCTGGGACTGCGTGAGCGGCTTGTCCCAGTCGTGGAGCGCGAAGCGGAGCGTCGCGTCGATCTGGAGGTCCATCCCCAGGTGCAGCCGGTTGTAGATCACGGACGCCACCAGCGCCCGGTCGCCCGGCACCTGCGCCTCGCGCTCCACCATCGAGGCGATCGTGAGCACGTCGTACTTGGACAGGTTCTTCTTGCGTGCGTAGCTCATGTCCACGGTGGCGAAGTTCTGCTTGAACGCGTCGAGCTGCTTGCTCACGAGGTCGCTCGCGCGCTGGCCCTTCTTCAGCTCGTAGCTGGCGGGGAACAGGAACCCCTCCAGGTTGCGGGCGTGCTTGGCGCCGTAGGCGCGCGGGTTGAGGTCGGGTGACTTGATGCTCGCGGCGAGGTAGCTGCCCTTCAGCCCGGCCCGGCTCACCACGGGGGCGATCTGGGAGCGATCCTGGCCCTCGGGAAGCGTGATGTGCACCAGGTTCGGCGCCACGCCCTTCGTGAGCGCGTCGAGCGCCGACCCGTAGCTCATCCCGCGCTTGAGCGTGTAGGCGCCCGGCTTGAGATCGCCGCTCTTCCCGGCCAGGCGCGCGCGCAGCTCGAAGAAGAACGAGCTCGACACCACGCCGCGGCTGTGCAGGATGTCGCCGATCTGGCTCACGCTCGAGCCGCTCGGGATCGTGACCGCCACGCTGCCGCTGCCCCCTCCCTTGCCCGGCTGGAACAGGGAGATGGCGAACCAGGCCACCGCCGCCAGCGCGACCAGCAGGATCAGCGCCACGAGCCGGCGCGCGGCCACGTGCCCGCGGCTCGGGCGCGAGCCGCCGGGAGGGCCAGGCGCGCGCGGCGGCGCTGGAGCCTGGTCGACGTAGTGGCCGTCCCCGTCCCCGTCGCGGCCGGCGCGGCGCGCCTCGCGCTCGAGCAACGCGCGCTGGCGCTCCTCCTCCGAGCGACCGCCCGGAACCGGCGGCGGACCCTGCTCGCTCAAGACGCGCGTCCCGCCGCCGCCAGGTAGCTCACGAGCAGGTGCGCGGCCGCGCGCGAATCGGCGTCGGCGCCGCCCCCGATGCGCTCGGCCTGCCTGGTGGTCAGCCGCTCGTCGTGCAGCTCCACCGGCACGTCCAGCAGCTCCGCCAGCCGGCTCGCGAACTCGCGCGTGGCGCGTGCCTGAGCGCCCTCCTCGCCCGCGAGCGTCAGCGGCAGCCCCACCACCACGCGCTCGACCTCGCGCTCCCGCGCCAGCTCGGCGATCGTGTTGAGGCCCCTGCGCGTGCCGGGCTGGCTCACCGACTCGAGCGGGGTGGCGAGCGTGCCGGTGGGGTCCGAGACCGCGCAGCCGCAGCGCGCATCGCCGAAGTCGAGGGCGAGGATGCGGCTCATCCGAGCGCGCCCTCCATCGCCAGCCGGGCCGCGGCGATCGCCTCCGGCAGCTTGTCCGGGTCGCGGCCGCCGGCCTGCGCCATCGTGTCGCGGCCGCCTCCCCCACCGCCGGTCACCTTGGCCGCCACGCTCACCACTTCGCCCGCCTTGAGTCCCGCGCTCCACCGCCGCCTGCGCGAAGTTCGCCACCAGGTGCACGCGGCCGTCCACGGCCGTGCCGAGCACCACGGCGGCGTCGCCCAGCGACTGCTTCACCCGGTCGGAGAGCTCGAGCAGCGCCTTCGCGTCGGGAGCGTCGACCACCTCGGCCACGATCCGGATCCCTCCCAGCTCGGTGGCGCCGGCCACGAGCGAGTCCGCCAGCGCGCGATCGTCCTCGCGCGGGCGCTTCGCGGCGTCGCGCAGCTGCGCCTGCAGCTTCTCCACGGCCGTGCACGCACGTCGGCTCGCCGGCACCCGCAGCATCGCCGCGATGTCCTGCAGCTCGCGCGTGCGCTTGCGGAACAGCTCGATCCCCTCCGGCCCCGTGACCGCCTCCACACGGCGCACGTTCGAGGCGCTCGAGGTCTCGGTGGTGAGGTGGAAGAGCCCGATCTCCGCCGTGGTGGCCACGTGCGTGCCGCCGCACAGCTCGCGCGAGACCCCCTCGATCTCGACCATCCGCACGATGTCGCCGTACTTCTCGCCGAACAGCGCCATCGCGCCCAGCCGCTGGGCCTCGTCCTTGGTGGTCTGCACCGCGCGGACGGCGTGGCTCTGCACGATCCAGGCGTTCACTGCCTCCTCCACCGCGGCCTGCTGGTCCGCGGTGAGGCGCTCGCCGTGGGTGAAGTCGAAGCGCAGCTTGTCCGGGCCCACGTACGAGCCCGCCTGGCGCACGTGCGTGCCGAGCTCCGCCCGCAGCGCGGCGTGGAGCAGGTGGGTGGCGGTGTGGTTGGCCATCGTGGCGAGGCGCGTCTCGCGGTCCACGATCGCCGTGGCCGGCTCGCCCACCGCGAGCTCGCCCTCTGTGACCGCGAGCGCCACGGCCTGATCGTCCCCCACGCGGTAGACGTCCTCCACGCGCGCGCGCCCGGACGGCGTCTCGACCACGCCCGAGTCGGACACCTGGCCGCCGCCCTCCGCGTAGAAGGGGCTCTCGTCGAGCTTCGCCAGGAAGCGCCCGTTCTCCCGCTCCAGCGCCCCGATCCTGGTCTCCGCCTCCGTTGCCTCGTAGCCCACGAAGCGGCTCTGGAAGCCGGCGGAGCGCGCGAACTCGATCACCTTGTCGTGGCCCTCTCCGCCGCCGCGGCGCCCGCCGGCGCGGGCGGTCTCGCGGGCGCGGTCCATCAGCTCGGAGAAGCCCTCGTCGTCCACCGCCAGCCCCTCCTCGGCGAGCAGCTCCTTGGTCAGCTCGTAGGGGAAGCCGTAGGTGTCGTGCAGCTTGAAGGCGTCCTCGGCGGAGACCCAGGAGGTCTCGTCCTCCTTCGCGCTCGCGCGATCACGTCCTCGAGCAGGCGCTGACCCTGAACGAGCGTGCGGCCGAAGTTCTCCTCCTCCGTCGCCGCCCACTTGAGGATCGTGTCGCGTTCGTCGTTCAGCTCGGGGTAGGCCTCGCCCATGACCTCGATCACGCGCTCGCACAGCTTCGGCAGGAACGCGCCCTCGATGCCGAGCATGCGGCCCTGCTGGATCGCGCGGCGCATGATGCGGCGCAGCACGTAGCCGCGCTCCTCGTTCGACGGCACCACGCCGTCCGCCACCAGGAAGGTCATGCCGCGGCCGTGGTCGGCGAGGATCCGCAGCGCGCGGGTGGTGGGCTCGTCCTGCCCGTAGCTGCGCCCCGACAGCTCCTCCCCGAGCTCGATCAGCGGCCGGAAGTGGTCGGTCTCGTAGACCGACGGCACGTCCTGCAGGATCGCCGCCATGCGGTCGAGCCCGAGACCGGTGTCGATGTTCTGCTTCGGCAGCTCGGTCAGGGAGCCGTCCTCGTGCAGGTCGTACTGCATGAACACGAGGTTCCAGAACTCGAGGAAGCGCTCCGTGTCGTCGCCCGGCAGGTCCTTCTCCCCGCCGAAGTCGAGGCCGCGGTCGAGGTAGAGCTCGGAGCAGGGGCCGCAGGGCCCGGTCGGCCCGAGCTGCCAGAAGTTGTCCTCGCGCCCGAGCAGCACGATGCGCTCGTCCGGGACCCCCACCGAGCGCCAGCACTCGATCGCCTGGTCGTCCGGCCCGAGCCCGAGCTCCTCGTCCCCGCCGAAGACCGTGACCCAGATCTGCTCCGGCGCGAAGCCGAAGCCCTGCGTGGAGAGCTCCTGCGCGTACTCGACCGCGCCCTGCTTGAAGTAGTCCCCGAACGAGAAGTTGCCGAGCATCTCGAAGAAGGTCAGGTGGCGGGCCGTGATGCCCACGTTCTCGATGTCCACCGTGCGGAAGACCTTCTGGCACGAGGTGCAGCCGCGGGTACGGCGGCTGCTGCTCGCCGACGAAGTAGGGCTTGAAGGGCTGCATCCCGGCCGTGGTGAGCAGAACGGAGGGATCGTCGACCGATGGCACGAGCGACCCCGACGGCATGCGTCGGTGGTCGCGCTGCTCGAAGAAGGAGAGGAAGGTCTCCCGGATCTCGGCGGCCTTCACGGCCCGTCAGTGTAGATGCAGCGACCCCGGGCTGCCACGAAACGCAGCCCGAACCTCACAGCCGCGGGTGCAGCTTCGGGGACAGATGTTGTGCATTCGCTGGGGCTTTCTCACCCACGCGGCCATAAACACCGACTACTTCCCCAATGGACGCGGTCGAGAGACTGGTCGGAGACCTTCGTGCGCGTCAACCGCGCCCGATGGAGCCGCGCGAGCGGACCATCGTCTGGGCCCTCGGCCTCGCCTACGTAGCGGCCGCGACCACGATCGCCGTGCTCATGCCGTGGAACCGCCCGATCCAGGTCTGGGTGGCGGTCGTCCTGCTCGCGATGTTCGTCGCGATCGACCGCGTGCACTTCGAGATCGGCAGCATCACCGCGGTCGCCACGCCGCTCGTGGTGGTCCCGATGCTGTTCCTCTTGCCGCTGCCGCTCGTCCCGATGCTGGCGCCGCTCGGCTACCTGATCTCGACCCTCCCCGACTACATCCAGCCGCAAGAAGCACCACGACCGCTGGATCTACTCCTTCTCAGACGCCTGGTTCACGATCGGCCCCGTGGTGGTGCTGGGCCTGCTCGACAGCGGCCCGCCGCGCGTTGCAGCGGGCGGGGTCTACCTGCTCGCCTTCCTCGCCAGGAGCCGTCACCGACGAGGTGCCCCACGCGATCCGCGAGCGCCTCGCGCGCGGGGTCAGCCTGCGCGAGAACCTGGTCGCCACGCTCTGGATCAACCGCGTCGACGCGGTGCTGTGGCCGATCGGCCTGATGACCGCGATCGTGGCCTACGACAACCCGATCGCCGTCGTGTTCGTCGCCCCGCTCGTCTGGCTGCTCGGAACCTTCGCCCGCGAGCGCCGGAGCGCTACAGCGCGGCCCTCGAGCTGAACCGCGCCTACCGCGGCACGGTGATGCTGCTCTCCGACGTGGTCGAGGCCGACGACAACTACACCGCCGACCACTGCCGCGGCGTGGTGAGCCTGGTGACCACCGTCGCCGACGAGCTGGAGATCGACGAGGACTCGCGCCAGGAGCTCGAGTTCGTGGCGCTGCTGCACGACGTCGGCAAGATCGTGATCCCGAAGGACATCCTCAACAAGCCGGGCGCGCTCAGCGACGACGAGTTCGAGCTGATGAAGACCCACACGATCGAGGGCCAGGTGCTGCTCGACCGCGTGGGCGGGCTGCTCGGCCGCGTCGGCGCCGTCGTGCGCTCGCTGCCACGAGCGCTGGGACGGCCACGGCTACCCCGATGGCCTCGCCGGCTACGAGATCCCGCTCGCCGCCCGCATCGTGTTCGCCTGCGACGCCTACAACGCGATGACCACCGACCGCCCCTACCGCGCGGCGATGAGCCAGGAGACGGCGATCGAGGAGCTGTGGGCCAACGCGGGCACCCAGTTCGACCCGCGCATCGTGGCCGCGCTGGCCTCCGTGATCAAGCGCGGCGGCGGCGCGGAGCTCTCCCCCGCGCACGCCGTGCGCACCGTGCTCGCCGGCACGGGCGTGACGGACGAGCTACCGGCCGAGATCCGGGCCGCTCAGGGCTAGCGGCTCGCCCAGCTGCTGCCTCTCGTCCTCGTCCTCCGCGTCGCCCGCCACGGGCTGAGGCACGTACGGATGCGCCCTGAGCGAGCGATACGCCACCAGCGCCACCACGGCTGAGCCGGCGCCGGCGACCGCGAACAGGGGCCGCGGGCTGACCACCGACAGGATCGCGCCCGTGAACACGAACGCCGCGGCGAACGCGGCGCCGTCGGAGGCGGCCTGCATCCCGAACACCCGCCCGAGCAGGCCCTCGGCCACCACCCGCTGGAGGATCAGGCGCTGGTAGACGATCACCATGCCGTTGCCCACGCCGCCGAAGCCGAAGGCGATCACCACGCCGGCGAGCACGGGCGAGGCGCTCGCGCCCAGCAGGCCGACCGCGAACAGCGACACGCCCGAGCAGGTAGCGGCGCTGGAGCTTCCCCAGGTCCCCGCCCGACTTGCCCACCATCGAGCCGATGGCGATGCCGATGCCGGACACGGTGACGAGGATCGCGTAGGCCACGTGCCCGCCGTGCAGGCGGTTGACCAGCAGCAGCTCCGACACGTTGATGATCCCGGCGGTGAAGATCATCGCGCTGGTGCAGAAGATCACCGTGCGCACGGTCGGGATGCGCATCACCACGCCGATGCCGTCGCGCGCCTCGCGCAGCAGCGAGGCGCGGTGCATCGGCCGGCCCTCGTCAGAGGTCCTCGTGGCCGCCGAAGCTGAGCGTGGCCAGCAGCGCCGCCGAGATGGCGAACGTCACGCCGTTCGCGGCCAGCAGCGGGCTGGGCCCGGCGAACAGCAGGAACACCGCCGCGATGGCAGGGCCGACCGTGTAGCCGACCTCGGTGAGCGCCCCGTAGAGCGCCGTGGCCTGTGACAGCCGCGCGCGCTGGACCAGGCTCGGCAGCCCGGCCATGATCGCCGGCTTGAACAGCGCGGTGCCGGTGCCGGCCAGCAGGGCGAAGGCGACCGTGGGCACGAAGCTGTGCACCAGCGCGATGCCGATGAAGGCGACCGCCCGCATGATGTCCGCGAGCACCGCGCAGCGGCGGCGCGACCAGCGGTCCGCGGCGGCGCCGAACAGGGGCGACAGGAGCATCGGCGGCACGTAGTCCGCGAGCAGCACCAGCGCGAGCGCCCACGGCGAATGGAAGCGCTGGTAGGCGATGAGGAGCAGCGCGACGTACGCGACCCCTGTTCCGAGAGCCGACTGCCCGTAGGCAAGGAAAAAGCGCCGTGCCTGGGGCTCGGCCCGGAGGAATCGCACTACCCATGCCATCTGTCCAGAAAGCTAGCCGACCCGGCCGGACGTTACAAAAAGAAGAAGGACCGCGAAATTCGCGGTCCTTCCCTTCGTTTCCTCTGGGCTGATTGATCAGCCTCCGCGACCGGACATGGAGGGCTCCTTCGTTCGTACTGGGGTACCCGAGTCGTTTGCACGGGTTCGAGGCGCCGAACCTGTGCAAGACCACGGTCGCACGGTTTTTGGCTGCTGTCAAGACGCCAAATTACGTGCATCAACCCGTGCAAACCCGCACTCAAGGGAGGAAAAGCAAAGGGCCCCGCCGAAGCGGGGCCCTTTGCTGCTCTCCTGAGGCGTTCGAGCGCCTACTTCAGGGACGTGAAGGCGAGGTCCCAGGAGGCGTTCTCCTGGTTCAGAACCCCGTTCACGTTCTTCGACTCGAGCGACGGGCCCTTGTCCCACAGCCAGAGGACTCCTGGCGCGGCGGCCGTGACCATGTCGTCGATCTTGCCCCACGCATCTGCGCGCTGGGTCGGGTCGATGATCGTCTCGGCCTTGTCCATCGCCGCGTTGATCGTCGGGTCGTTGAGCTGCGGCCAGTTCGAGTTGTTCGCCGGGATGATGTTCTTCCCGTTGAACGTCGGGTCGAGCACCGTCTGAGCGTCGGCGAAGTCCTTCAGCCAGCCGACGCTCGGGCAGATCGCCACGTTCGACTTGGGCACGCTGCAGTACTTCGCGTACATCGTCGCCCGCTCGACGGCGATCAGCCGCACCTTGAACCCGAGCGCCTGGAACGTCGTCAGCGCCGTCTCGGCCACCTTCTTCTGCGCCGCGGCGCTGTCGGTGACCATCTGGAGCGTGCTCGCCGCCGGTGTACTTCCCGCTCGGGAAGCCCGCCTTCTTCATGTACGACGTTGCCAGCGCCATGTCGCCGTTGGGCGTGTGCATGAAGTCGAGGTTGGGGCCGTTCGTGGCCGCCGGCCTGGTCGAAGCCGGCGATGCTCGGGGACAGGAAGTGCGTCGGGATATCGCCGACGAGCGGTCCGCCAAACGCGAGACGCAGCGCGTTCTTGTTCATCGCGGCGATGACCGCCTTGCGCACGTTGATGTTGTCGAACGGCTTCACCTTCGTGTTCAGGGCGATGTAGCGGAAGCGCCCGGTGAACGGGCCCGCGATGTACTGCGACTTGTAGTTGGTCGTCGCCTCCTTGAGGATCGCCGGCGGCGCCTGCAGGTCGGCCTGGTTGCCGACCATGCTCTGGCCCTGCAGGATCTTCCGGTTCGCGACGGTGATGTCGTTGCCCTCGTTCACCACGATCTTGTCGAGGTAGGCGGGGCGGAAGTCCGTCGACTTGTCCCAGTTCGGGTTGCGCACCAGCGTGATCGACCTGCCCGGGCTGGTAGCCCGTGATCTTGCCGCTGCTGTCGCTCGGGATCATGTACGGGCCGGTGAAGACCACGTGCTGCCCGTAGGTCGACTTCTTGCCCGCGTCGTACTTCGCCGCGTACTCCTCCGGCACCGGAGCGCGTGCCGGGCAGCGCCATGGCGCCGATCACGATCGCGGCCGTCGGCCGGTCGAGATGGATCACGAGCGTCTGCGGATCGGGTGTCTCGATCCCGGTGATCTCCTTGGCCTTGCCGGCCGCGTAGGCCTTCGAGCCCGTGATGTCGCCCCAGTAGGCGCTCGCGTAGCCGTTTGCCACCTGCGGCAGGAAGTCGCGCTCCATCGCGTACTTCACGTCCGCCGAGGTCACCGCGCGGTTCACCGGCGGGCTGAACTTCACGCCGGTCTTGATCTTCACGGTCACGGTCTTGCCGCCGTCGGATATCTGCGCCGGCCCAGCGGCGAGATCCGGCGAGGGCGTCGTCGTGTCCGTCGGCTTGTACGTGAACAGCGAGCGGTGCAGGGCGTTGTCCAGCACGAAGTCGAACTGGTAGTACGAGTAGCCCGGATCCAGCGCGTCGTCGACGTCCCCGCTCGACAGCAGCGTGAGCGTGCCGCCCGACTTCGCGTTTGCTGCCGGCTTCGCGGCGGTCGTCGATGACGACGACGACTTGTTACCCCCACCGCAAGCCGTTACGACGATCGCCACTACGGCAACCGCCAGCGTGGCGAGCACACCTCGCCACGTCCTCCTCCTCGAGAAGCTGAGCACTTTGCCAGCCACCTCCCCCAATATGTGCGGCGCCCCAAAAGGCGCCACTAGACGGAAAAACGGCCGCGAACCCTACTACGGAAAGTGGGCCTACCTCGTCTGGTGTAGCCGGAATGAGGTAGGGCTCAGGCGAGCTCTGCGGCACCAACCAGCTCGGCGGCTTCGCTGTCCGTGAGCGGGAAATGGCAGGCCGCGAGGCCGCCGCCGTCCTTGGTCGCGAGCAGGGGCTCCTCCTCGCGGCAGAGGTTCTGGACCTTGGGGCAACGCGGGTTGAAGCGGCACGCGGGCGGCGGGTTGGTGGGGCTTGGAAGGTCGCCGCCGGGAATCTGGTGGCGACGCGCGGCGGCCAGGACCGGGTCGGGCATGGGCACCGCTGAAAGCAGCGCGCCGGTGTACGGGTGGCGCGGGTGCCTGTAGAGCGTGTCGCTGTCGGCGATCTCCACGATCTTGCCGAGGTACATCACGGCCACGCGGTCGCACATGTGCTTGACCACCGACAGGTCGTGGGCGATCAGCACCAGCGTGAGCCCCAGGTCTCGCCGCAGGTCGTTCAGCAGGTTGAGGATCTGCGCCTGGATCGAGACGTCGAGAGCGGAGACGGGCTCGTCCGCGATGATCAGCTTCGGCTGCAGCGCCAGCGCGCGGGCCACCCCGATGCGCTGGCGCTGGCCACCCGAGAACTCGTGCGGGTAGCGGTTGTAGTGCTCGGGGTTCAGGCCCACCTGCTCCATCAGGTCCTGCACCGCGCGCTTGCGCTCCCCCCTGCCCCCCTTGATGCCGTGGATCTTGTACGGCTCGGCGATGATCGAGCCCACCGTCTTGCGCGGGTTGAGCGAGGAGTACGGGTCCTGGAAGATCATCTGGATCTCGCGGCGGAACGGCTTGAACTTGCGCCGCGGGATCGCGGTGACGTCCTGGCCGTCGAAGCGGATCGTGCCGCTGGTGGGCTCGAGCAGGCGGGTGATCAACCGCGCCGTGGTGCTCTTGCCGCAGCCGGTCTCCCCCACGATGCCGAGCGCCTCGCCCTTCAGCACGTCGAACGAGATGTGGTCGACGGCGTGTACGGCGGCCACCTGCTTCTGGAACAGGATCCCCTTCGTGATCGGGAAGTGCTTGACCAGGTCGCGCACCTCCACGAGCGGCTCGCTCACGCGAGACCCCCTTCCACGACCTCGGCCCGCGCCTCGTCGGGCTGCTTGCCGGCGCTCAGCTCCTGCCAGAGGCGCTTGCGGGTCTCGCTCTCCAGCAGGCAAGCGACCTTGTGCCCGGGATCGTCGGGCACGGGCTCGAGCCGCGGATCGATCTGCTTGTGGCTCTCCTCCACGTACGGGCAGCGCGGGTGGAACGAGCAGCCGCTGGGGAGGTTGATCAGGCTCGGCGGCCGCCCCGGGATCGGTACGAGCGGCTCGTCGCGGGGCCGGTCGAGCCGCGGAATCGACTTGAGCAGGCCCCAGGTATAGGGGTGCTCGGGCGCCCTGAAGACGTCCATCTTGTCGGCGTGCTCGACGATCCTGCCCGCGTACATCACGGCGATCGTGTCGGTGACCTCGGCCACCACGCCCAGGTCGTGGGTGATCAGGATCACGGCCATGTCGAGCTCGTGCTGGAGGCGAGCGATCAGATCGAGGATCTGTGCCTGCACGGTCACGTCGAGCGCGGTGGTGGGCTCGTCGGCGATCAGCAGCCGCGGCTCGTTCACCAGCGCCATCGCGATCATCGCGCGCTGGCGCATGCCGCCGGAGAACTCGTGCGGGTAGGAGTCGAAGCGGCGCGGCGGGTCCGGGATGCCCACGAGGCCGAGGAACTCGATCGCGCGCTGGCGCGCCTGGGCCTTCGACATGTACTGGTGGGCGAGGATCGCCTCGGTGATCTGCTTGCCCACCTTGTAGAAGGGGTGGAGCGACGACAGCGGGTCCTGGAAGATCATCGCCACGTCGTTGCCGCGGATGCCGCGCAGATCGTCGCTCGAGGTCTGGATCAGGTCCTGGCCGTCGAAGCGCGCCACGCCGGTGATCGTCGCGTTGTCGGCGCGGCTCAGCCCCATGACGGTGAGCATCGACACGCTCTTGCCGCTGCCCGACTCGCCCACGATGCCGAGCACCTTGCCGCGGTCCACCGAGAACGAGACGCCGTCGACGGCCTTGACGATGCCGTCCTCGGTGCGGAAGTGGACCTTGAGGTCCTCGACCTCGAGCAGCGGGCTCACGAGTACCTCACCCGTGGGTCGATGAAGGCGTAGAGGATGTCGACGACCAGGTTCATGATCACGATGAAGAACGCGCCCAGCAGCACGGTGCCCTGGATCATCGGAAGGTCGCTGTTCTGGATCGACTCGAAGGCGAGGCGGCCGACGCCGGGGATGTTGAAGACGGATTCGATCAGGATCGTGCCACCCAGCAGGATCCCGATGTCGAGGCCGGCGGCCGTGACGAACGGCGTGATCGCGCTCCGGATTCCGTGCTTCCACACGACCCGCCGCTCGGTCAGCCCCTTGGCTCTTGCGGTGCGAATGTAGTCCTCCCCCATCACCTCGATCAGGTTCGAGCGTAGTAACCGGGCGTAGAAGGCGGCAAACCCGGCGGCCAGGACGAACCACGGCAGGATCAGCGACGTGAACCACTTGGTCGGGATCCTGGCTCAGCGGCACGTAGCTGCCGGCCCCGGGGAAGATCTTGATCTTGCCGATGTCGTTCGAGAAGAGGTAGAGCGCCAGCAGGCCCAGCCAGTAGGGCGGCGCCGAGATGCCGATCAGGGAGCCGCCCATCGCGGCGCGGTCGAACTTCGAGCGGCGCCTGACCGCGGACAGCGTGCCGATGGCGATGCCCATGACCAGCCAGACCACGGCAGCGCCGACCGCCACGGAGATGCTCGCCGGCAGGCGATCGAAGATCTGGGTCTTCACC
This sequence comes from uncultured Thermoleophilaceae bacterium, assembly GCA_963729205.1. Lineage (GTDB taxonomy): Bacteria > Actinomycetota > Thermoleophilia > Solirubrobacterales > Thermoleophilaceae > JAICJR01. The sequence goes on along the minus strand of CAVSNA010000029.1, from coordinate 85,044 downwards.
GGGATGTTGTTCTGGTAGCTGTAGCCGAAGTCCCAGTGGAACACGAGTCGCTGCATGTAGTGCCAGTACTGCTACGTACCACGGGTCGTCGAGCCCCAGGTTGTGCCGGATCTGCGCGACGAGCTGTGGGTTTGGCTGGCGTCCGGCGCGAAGGGTCGCCGGGTCCGCCGACGGCAGGATGTAGAAGATCACGAAGGTGAGCAGGCTCACCAGGAACAGCAGCACGACCACCCATAGAAGTCGGCGGATGATGTAGGTCAACATGGCTGTCAGAGGGGCGTCAGCCCCGCCGGCCGTCTGGCCGGCGGGGCGTTCGCCGTTGTTCGATCAGGGTCGGTGATTCCTCACTTGAGTGAGCTGAACGTGAGGTCCCATGCAGAGCCGTTGAAGCTGCTCTGAACCCCGTTCACGTTCTTCGACGTGAAGTTCACCTCGTTGTCCCAGAGCCAGACGATGTAATAGACCTGACCGGTCAGGTCCTTGTCGAGCTGACCCCATGCCTGGGCGCGCTGCTTCGCGTCCGTGAGGGTCTCGGCGTTGTCCATCTGGGCGTTGAACTTCTTGTCGTTCGCCTGGGCCGAGTTGACGTTCCCCGACTGCGTGATGTTCTTCCCGTTGAAGATCGGGTCGATCATCGACTGTGAGTCGTCGAAGTCCTTGCCCCAGCCGAGCGTCGGGCAGATAGCCACGTTCGCCTTCGGGGTACCGCAGAACTTCCCGATCAACGTCGCGTGCGGCACCTCGCGGAGATTCAGCTTGACGCCGATCTTCGAGAGCTGCTGCTGGAGCGCCTCGGCGGTCTCCTTGGCGGGCGACAGGTTGTCGGCCACCGTGAGCAGAGGCGGACCGGTGTACTTGCCGCTCGGGTAGCCGGCCTTCTTCAGGTACGACGCCGCAAGCGCCAGGTCACCGTTGGGGTTCTTGTAGAAGTCGTACCCCGGACCCGCGTTTCCGCCCGCCTCCTCGAAGCCCGGCAGTTCGGGCGGGATGAAATGGGTGGCGATGGTCCCGACCGCCGGGCCGCCGCGCGTCTGCCGCAGGGCGTTGCGGTCGGTTGCCGCCGCCAGCGCCTTGCGGAAATTGATGTTGTCGAGCGGCTTGACCGTGGTGTTGAGCGCTATGTAGCGGTTACCGCCGCTCGGCGAGATCTGGAACTGGGCCTTCTGTGTCGTCAGGCCCTGCTTCAGAATCGCCGGCGGTGGGACCGCCGAGTCGCCGCTCATGAAGCCGTCGCCAGTGAGCACCTGGCGTGCGGCGATGTTCACGTCGCTGCCGTTCTTGATGATGATCTTGTCGAAGTACGCCGGCTTGAAGTCGGTCGACTTGTCCCAACTCGGGTTGCGCACCAGCGAGATGAGCTTCCCGGGCTGGTAGCCCGCCTTCGGCACCGTGCCGGTCCCCGCGCCCTCGATCATGTAAGGACCCGTGAAGACCTGGTGCTGGCCGTACGTCGACGTCTTACCGGCGTCGTACTTCGCCGCGTAGGCCTTCGGCACCGGCGCCGTGCACGGCAGTGCCAGCGCGTTCGCGTCCGCCAGCACGCCCGACGGCCTGCTGAGCTTGATGACGAGCGTCGTGTCATCCGGCGCCTCGATGCCGGTGATCACCTTGGCCTTGCCGGCCGCATAGTCGCTCGCACCGACGATGTCGCTGTAGTAGGCGCCCGCGTACCCGTTGCCCACCTGGGGCAGGAAGCAGCGCTCCATGGCGTACTTGACGTCCGCGGCCTTGACCGTCTGGTTGGCAAGCGGCGCGCTGTACTTGATCCCCGGCTTGATCTTGATCGTCAGCGTCTTGCCGCCGTCTGAGACCTGGGGCAGGCCCGTAGCGACGTCCGGCGTCGGGGCGTTGGAGTCCGGCTTCCACGAGTACAGCCAGCGCTGCGTGGTCTGCCCGAGCTCCTCGTAGTCGGTCTGGTAGTACCAGTAGCCCGGATCGAGGCTGTCCACGCTCCCTGCGGAGTCGAGGATCGTGACCGTGCCGCCGGGCTTACCCGCCGTGTTCTGAGTTGTGCTGCTGCCGCTGGTGCTGCTCTTGCTCCCGCCGCCGCCACATCCGGCCACTACGAGGGCGAGCACGCCGATAGCGGCGAGCGGCAAAAGCCTCCATAGCTTCTGCATTGTCGTCCTTTCCGTTGTTGACTCTCTCCCTTGCTCCCTCATGCGTTCCTTCCTGCCTTCGGGTTGAGCGCGTCCTGTAGACCGTCGCCCAAGAGGTTGAAGGCGAGCACCGTGAGCAGCAGAGCCGCTCCGGGGAAGACCATGTACCACCACGCTGTGTCGAAGATCTCGGTGGCGTCCGCGATCATCGCCCCCCAGCTCGCGTTGGGCGGCTGGACGCCAACCCCGAGGAACGACAGCGCCGCCTCGAAGAGGATGTTCAGCGGGATGATCAGCGTGCTGTAGACGATGATCGGCGCCACCAGGTTCGGCAGGATCTCGCGGAAGATGATGCGCCGGTTCGAGGCGCCCAGCGAGCGGGCGGCCTCGACGAACTCCTTCTCGCGCATCGATAAGACCTGGCCGCGGATGATGCGCGCTATGTAGGTCCAGTTGACGAACGTGATCACGAAGATCACGACCGTGAGTCCTGGCTGGATCAGCCCGTGGACGCAGCCCTTGAGCGAGCAGGCAGCCGCGAGCCCGATCGCCAGCAGCAGGATCGGGAACGCCAGCAGGACGTCGATCAGGCGTGAGATCAGCGAGTCGACCGCGCCGCGGTAGAAGCCGGCGACCATGCCGGTGACCACGCCGATCAGCACCGACAGCGCCGTGGCCACGATCGCCACCTCGAGCGACACGCGGGCGCCGTAGAGCACGCGACTGAAGACGTCGCGTCCCAGCGGGTCCACGCCGAAGATGTTGTCCTTGCTCGGGCCCGTCGGCGTGCCGAACGAATCGAGGTACTTGGTGGACTGCGCGTTCGGCGGGCGTGCGCCGACGAGCTTGATGATCAGCGGCGCGCAGACCGCGCACAGCACCATGAAGACGATGAAGCCGAGCGATGCGATCGCTACGCGGTCCTCCCTCAACCGGCGCCAAAACAGCTCCAGCGGGGTACGCGCCTCGATCTCCGCGGCGGCGGGCGCCTCAGCGCTGGCCTCACGCGCGAGATCGACTGTGCCTGTCAAGAGACTCCGTCCTTGAGCTTCGTCATGCCCAGGGTTCCCCTCGGGGCACCATGGCTAATGCGTTGTTTGACGATCTCCCCGGTACTCCTCTGTTCCCACCTACAGCGGCGCCGCCGGAACGGTGGCAGCGCCCGGGAAAGTTACACCCCTTGTCGACACCTGCGCGTGGGTTCCGTATTGACCCTCGGTTAAGTCGGGCCGCTACGAAAGCTCGGCTCGCATGCGCGCGAGTGACTTTCGGATGAGACGCGAAACGTGCATCTGGGAGACCCCAATCTGCTCTGCGATCTGCGTTTGGGTCAGCCCGTCCTCGAAGCGCATGCGCAGGATTTCGCGCTCTCTGTGCGGGCAGCATCTCGAGTGCCGGCTCCAGCGACGCACGCTGCTCTGTGCGCTCGAAATTGGTGTCCTCGGAGCCGATCGTCTCCATCGGATCGAGGTCGCCCTCGGCGCTCGGGCCGGCCGACAGGGATACCGGCGAGTAGGCGGATCCGGCTTCGAGCGCCTCGAGCACCTGCTCCGGCGTGGTCGAGAGCTTCTGGGCGATCTCGGCGATGCTGGGGGAGCGCCCCAGCTCCGCGGTGAGCCGCTCGATCGTCGACGACATCTTCCCGTTCAGCTCCTGCAGCCCGCGCGGGATCCTGATCGCCCAGCCCTTGTCGCGGAAGTGGCGCTTGATCTCGCCCACCACGTTCGGCGTGGCGTAGGTGGTGAGCGCCACGTCGCGGGACAGCTCGTAGCGGTCGATCGCCTTGATCAGGCCGATCGCGCCCACCTGCTCGATGTCGTCGAGCGCCTCGCCGCGGCCGGCGTAGCGGCGGGCCAGCGCGCGCACCAGCGGCAGGTGGCGCTGCACGAGCGCCTCGCGAGCAGAGCGGTCGCCCTCCTCGTGGTAGCGGCGCAGCAGCTCGCGGTCCTCGGCCTGCGAGCTAGGTGAGGCAGGGGCCATCCCTACGACCCCCGGACCACCTTCTCGAGCCGCACGATGAGCTGCTCGTCGTCGGCCACCTGCTCGACCCCGAAGGAGTCCACAACGGTCTCCAGTATCCGTCTCAGCGTCAGCTCCCCGGGCGCCGGAGGCGGCCCCTGGAGCGCCTCGGCGAGCGGGGCGGCCCGCAGCGGGCCGATCCGTGTTCGCACGCCGTTCTCCGAGATCTCGAAGGAGAGCTTCACCGAGTCCTGGGTGCCGGCCTCGAGCAACAGGCGCTCGACGGCGAGCTGGAGGTCGTCCAGCTCCTCGAAGCCCAGGTTCAGACGGTCGGCGATCCCGCCGAGCACCAGCCGCACCACCGGGTCCCAGTCACGGCCCGAGGGGGTGGTCAGCTCAATCGTGTCAGGCGGCATCTACGGCCTCCAAGAGGGCCCCGGCGACGGCCGCCGGCGGCTCTTCAGGTTCGCGAATCGTGGCCCAGCCGACCACGCTCTGGCCGCGCATCAGGCAGGCCGTCTGGCCTGGCGCGGCTCCATCCACCGGCTCTGCGAGCGAGAGCATGAGCCGCTCGTGGCTCCCCGCGGGAGGATCGCCCTCCACGCTGCACGGGATCGGCTCGGAGCGGTAGCGCAGCTTCACGCGGTCCACCGCGCCGCCCGGGCGCAGCAGCGTGGCGCCGCTCAGCCCCACCGTGCTGGTCGCGAGCGCCCGGCGCGGGCCGACCAGCACGCGGCCCGAGGCCGCGTCCTTGTGGAGCACGTAGAGGGGCTCGGCGGCGGCCACGCCGATGCCGCGGCGCTGGCCCACCGTGAACGCCTGCTGGCCCGCGGTGGCTGCCCAGCAGGCGGCCGCGCAGGTCCACGATCTCGCCCGGCTCCTCGGGCACGGGATCTGCGGCGTGCCGGATCAGGAAGTCTGAGCGCCGGGTGCCGGCCAGGAAGCAGAGGTCCTGGCTCTCGCGGCTTCTCGGCCACGGACAGCCCGGCGGCGCGCGCCAGCTCCCGCACGCGGGGCTTCTCCAGCTCGCCCGAGCGGGAACCAGAGCCGCGCGAGCTGGTCCGCATCGAGCCGGGCCAGCATGTAGGTCTGGTCCTTCAGCGGATCGGCGCGCGGCGCGCAGCAGCGGCCCGTCGCCGTCGTCGTCGATGCGGGCGTAGTGCCCGGTGGCCAGACGGGCCGCGCCGAGCGCGGCCGGCCAGCTCCAGCATCGCGTCGAAGCGCACCAGGCCGTTGCAGCGGACGCACGGGTTGGGAGTGCGGCCCGCCGCGTGCTCGGACACGAAGTCGTCCACCACCTCCGCTGCGGAACGGCTCGCGCAGGTCGAGCGTGACGTGCGGGAGGCCCATGCGGTGGGCCAGCGCGCGGGCGCCCGTGACCGCCTGCGGAGAGCAGCAGCTGCGCTCGCCGTCGTTGGCCGGGTCCGCCCACAGCTCGAGCGTGACCGCCACCACCTCGTGACCCGCGTCCAGCGCGAGCCTGGCGGCCACGGCGCTGTCCACGCCGCCGCTCATCGCCACGAGCGTGCGGTCGGGGCTCGGCGCGAGGGCCGGAGCGCCGTCGCGCGCGGCCGCGCCCGAGCGCGCGGTGGAGCGCGTCGGCGGCCAGCTCGGCGGCATGCCGCTTCGGCGGCACGAGCCCGCCCAGGGCGTCCGACAGATCGTCCGCGGTCACGCGCGCCGCCTCGAGGAACGGCGCGCCCTCCACCAGCTCCACGGCGGCGCTCGCGGCGGCCGTGGTGGCGCCGCAGCCGCTGGCGGAGAAGCCCGCCTCCACCACGCGCTCGCCCTCCACGCGCACCGCGAGGCGCACGAGATCGCCGCAGGCCGCGCCGCCCGCCGCGCCGGCGTGCGGCCAGCCAGCCAGGCGCCCGCTGCCCCGGGGCGCGCTCAGGTGGTCGTGGAAATCAGTTCCTCGCACAATCTCCCCGTGTTGGGACAGGGTCTCAGAGAGCGCCGACCGCTGAATAAATCGGCCCCAGCTTGCCGCTGCCGCCTCGGGAGTTGAACCTTGCTCAGAACAAGCTTGGGTGTCCTCCGGGACGGGCCTCGGCCCAATCCCGAGCCGGACTCCCGACTCCCGTGATGTTGGCTCAAACATTGAGACGGCTGGCGTACAAGCTCGGGCCGGAAGGAAAGCTAGCGCAGCGGGGTCAGGGTGCAGTCGCAGTTGCAGTTGCCCGTCGCCGGCCGCGACTCCGCGCCGGCTCACGGGCCACTGCAACTGCGAACTGCCAACTCACTTCGGCGGAGCGAGCGATGCCGAGCTCCGCAGCTGCTCGCTCCACCGCGGCCGGCGCGCCCGTCAGCGGGTCCGCCCCGCTGGCCGCCTTCGGAAACGCGATCACGTCGCGGATCGAGTCGCGTGCCGCGCAGCAGGGCCACGATGCGGTCGATGCCGAAGCGCGATGCCGCCGTGCGGCGGCGCGCCGTAGCTGCAGCGCCTCGAGCAGGAAGCCGAAGCGCTCCTGGGCGTCCTCGGGCGCGATGCCGATGGCGTCGAACACCTTCTGCTGCACGTCGGGGCGGTTGATCCGGATCGAGCCGCCGCCGATCTCCCAGCCGTTCGAGCACGACGTCGTAGGCGCGGCTCAGCCAGGTGCTCGGGATCGGCGTCGAGGTCCCCCATGCGGCGAGGTGAACGGGTGGTGGAGCGCGTCCCAGCGCCGCTCGTCCTCGTTCCACTCGAACATCGGGAAGTCGACCACCCAGAAGCAGGTCGTGGCCCTCCGGCTCGGCGTCGCGCCACCTCCACGCGCAGGCGCGCCCAGCACGCGGGCCGCCACCTCCGCGCTGTCGGCCACGATCAGGATCGCGTCGCCCTCCACGGCGCCGAGCAGCTCGGCCGCGGCCGACATCTCCTCCGGCTTCAGGAACTTCGCCATCGGCGAGCGCCAGCCGCCGTCCTGCTCGACCACCGCCCAGGCAAGCCCCTTCGCGCCGAGCGACTGCGCCTGCTCGGTGAGCTCGTCGAAGCGGCTGCGCGGGTCAGCTCGCCGCCGGTCGCTTGATGCGCGCGCACCACGCCGCCGCCCTCCAGCGCGCCGGCGAAGACCTTGAACTCCGAGCCGCGGAACACGCTCGGCGAGGTCGTGGATCTCCATGCCCAGGCGCCGGTCGGGCCGGTCCGAGCCGTAGCGCAGCATCACCTCGTCGTAGGTCACGCGCTCCACGCGGCAGCTCCACCTCGATGCCGCCGAGCGCGAGGACGGCGCGTCAGCACCGGGTCGCACCAGCGCGTCACGTCCTCCTCCTCGACGAAGCACATCTCCAGGTCGAGCTGGGTGAACTCGGGCTGGCGGTCGGCGCGCGAAGTCCTCGTCGCGGAAGCAGCGGGCGATCTGGTAGTAGCGCTCGATGCCGGCCACCATCAGCAGCTGCTTGAACAGCTGGGGCGACTGCGGCAGCGCGTAGAACGAGCCCGGGCTGCAGGCGGCTCGGCACGAGGAAGTCGCGCGCGCCCTCGGGCGTCGAGCGGGTGAGGATCGGCGTCTCCACCTCGAGGAAGCCCTCCGTCGTTCAGGTGCTCGCGGATCGTCGCGACCACGTCGTGGCGCAGCTCGAGTTGCGTCGCGCATGCGCCTCCCGGCGCAGGTCGAGGTAGCGGTAGCGCAGCCGCAGCTCCTCGCCCACGGGCTCGTCCTCGTCGATCTGGAACGGCGGCGTCTCGGCGTCGGCCAGCACGCTCGAGCGCGTCCACCGGCGAGCTCGACCTCGCCGGTGGGCAGGCCCGGGTTCACCGTGCCCTCCTCGCGCGCGCACGAGCTCGCCCTCGCGCCGTGATCACGTCCTCGGAGCGCAGGCCGCTCGGCGGCCGCGTGCGCCTCGGGCGCCTCCTCGGGGCGGAACACGAGCTGCAGCAGGCCCGCTGCGGTCGCGCAGGTCGATGAAGATCAGGCCGCCGTGGTCGCGGCGGCGGTGCACCCAGCCGGCCACGCGCACGCCGCTCGCCCACGTCGCCCGCGCGCAGCTCGCCGGCCCAGCGCGGTGCGGTAGCGGTTGGCTCGCAGCGCGGCTCACGGCGCCAGCGCCTCTCCACCAGCGCGCAGCGCCTCGTCGGCGCCCGCCGCCGCGCGTCTGCTCGCCGCGTGGCCATGTCCTTGACCTCGATGCCGCGTCGCCCACGATCACGGTCGACGCGCGCGCCGATCCGGTCGGCCTGCTTCAGCTGACCCTTCAGCGAGCGGCCGGCCTGCTCGAGCTCCACGCGCAGGCCGCCTCGCGCAGCTCGCCGCGCGAGCGCGAACGCCGGCGCGCGCGCGTCGGCGCTCGGCCAGCGCCACGTACACGTCGGCGCGCCTGCCGGCTCTCGGCCTCGCCGTCGGCCGCCAGCAGGATCCGCTCGACGCCGGCGGCGAAGCCCACGCCCGGGAGTGCCGGGCCCGCCGAGCTGCTCGACCAGGCGGTCGTAGCGGCCGCCGCCGCCGAGCGCGTTCTGCGCGCCGAGCGCGCCGGCTCGGAACTCGAACACCGTGCGCGTGTAGTAGTCGAGCCCGCGCACGAGCGTCGGGTCGACCTCGTAGCCGAGGCCCGCGTCGTCGAGCAGCGCCCGCACCGCCGCGAAGTGCTCGGCGTCCTCGGGGGCGAGCCGGTCGAGCAGCCGCGGGCGCCTGCCATCACCGCGCGGGTGCCCGGATGGTCGGCGTCGAACGCGCGCAGCGGGTTGGCGTCGAGCCGCTCGCGCACGTCCTCGGAGAGCTCGGCCTCGTGCGCGCGCAGGTAGGCGCGCAGCTCGTCCGAGTACGCGCGCCGCGTCTCGGGCGTGCCGAGGCTCGACAGCCGCACCCGCAGCCCTTCGCGCCCGCCCGGCCGAGCGAGCTCCGCGACAGCAGCAGGATCACCTCGGCGTCGAGCGACGGGCTCGTCGGAGCCGATCGCCTCGGCCCCGACCTGCGTGAACTGCCGGTAGCGGCCCGCCTGCGGCGCCTCGTGGCGGAAGAACGGCCCCCAGTAGCAGCAGCTTCACCGGCTGCGGCAGCTTGTGCATGCCGTGCTCGACGTAGGCGCGGCAGACCCCCGCCGTGCCCTCGGGCCGCAGCGTCAGCGAGCGGCCGCGCCTTGTCCTCGAAGGTGAACATCTCCTTGCTGGACGATGTCGGTGGCCTCCCCCACCCCGCGCGCGAACAGCTCGGTGTCCTCGAACGACCGGCGTCTCGATCGGCTCGTAGCCGGCGCGCCCGAGCAGCGTCCGTCGCAGGTGCGCGCAGCGCTGCCCGGCGCCGGCCGTCCGCGGGCAGCACGTCGAACGTCCCCCGCGGGGCCTGGAGCTTCGCCGGCCATCCTCAGCGGCCCGCGCCAGCTCGGCCAGGAACGGGTTGGTCGCCCGCTCGGCGCCCGAGCGTGGTGATGCCCATGTGGCCCGGGTAGACCGTCGTCTCGTCCGGCAGCGAGTCGACGCAGCGAGCGGATCGACTCGAGCAGCGTGGGCCCAGTCGCCGCCGGGCAGGTCGGTGCGGCCGACCGAGCCCTGGAAGAGCACGTCGCCGGAGAAGATCGCCTGCTCGTCCGGGATCGAGAAGGTCACGTGGCCGGGGCTGTGACCGGGCGTGAAGCAGCACGTCGATCTCGAAGCCCGCCAGCTCGAGGCGCTCGCCGCCCGTTCGAGCGTGTGCTCGGCGTCCCAGCTCTCGAACGGGCCGAATCCGGGCCACGGCACGAAGCTCATGATGTCGGCGAGCACGGGCTTCTCGAGCTCCGGCACCCAGACCTCGGCGCCGGTCGCCCTCGCCACCGGAGCCACCGCGCCCACGTGGTCGAAGTGCGTGTGGGTGAGGAGGATGCCGTCGAGCGTCACGCCGAGCGCGTCGATCGCGCCGAGCAGCTTGTCGGGCTCGTCGCCGGGGTCGACGATCAGCGCGCGGTCGGAGCCGTCGCGCCGGAAGCAGGAAGCGAGTTCTCCTGCACGGGGCCCGACGGTGAACATGCGGACGTCCATGGGCTCATCAGCCTACTTCCCGGCTTGCGCCTTGGCCTGGCGGAGCCTGTAGGTCGCCTTGTCGGTCCAGTAGGCGACCGGGATGTAGATCGCGAACACGAACGCCACCGTCACCGCGATCGAGCCCACCCCGCCCTTGTGGCTGAACAGCGTGGCCGACAGCACGGCGAACACGGCCGCCGCCGCCGCCGGCCTTGATGGCCGCGCCGCGCCAGGGTCGGTGGCTTCAGCGGGCGCCGGGCGCGAGCTGTCTTCGTGCCGCTCTGGATGCGCGCGCGGTCTGGTGCTGCGATGCGACGGCGTCTCGATGTTCCCCGCCTGCGTCCCGCGGTGCTTGCGACGGCGCCTCTTCCTGGTCTGAGCCATCAGGGAAGGGAGCGTAACGCGTTCTCGATCAGGTGCCGCTGGGGATCGAAGCCGCGCAGGGGCACGTCGTCGGGGAAGCCCTCGAACGCCGCCTCGGGGCGCGAGCCCGACCAGCTCCGCCTCCGCCACCGGCGCGTCGCGCCTGACCTCCTCCACCAGCACCCGCAGCGGCACCGCGCGGTGGTCGTGCACGTTGAACGACACCTGCGCGCGGCCGCGCGCCGGCGAGGAACAGCCCGAGCGCCCGAACGCCCTGGAGCCCCCCGCCCGACTCGCGCAGGCGGGCCGCGATCCGCTGGGCCAGCTCCAGGTCGTCGCTGTCCAGATCGAGGTTGAACGCGATCAGCGGCGGCCGCGCCGTGACCAGCACCGCGCCCCCGCTCGAGGTGAGCGCGGCGCGGGCCGTAGTCGGGATGCAGCTCGCCGTCCGTCATCCGCTCGGCCAGGCGGGCCGGGCCGCCCGGCCCGAATCGCCGCACGCTCCCTGCGGCCCTCCGACGTGGCCAGCTGGCCGTAGAGGAACACCGGCAGCGCGAGCACCTCGCCGATCAGCGCGGCCGCCGTGAGCGCCTCGGCGCAGGCGGCGCCGCGCCGCTCCTCGTCCACGTAGACGACCGGCACCACGTCGATCGCCCCCACGTGCGGATGGATGCCCTCGTGACCGCGCAGGTCGATGTGGACCATCGCCTCGCGCGCGCCGTAGAGCAGGGCCCGCGCCAGCTCGCCCTGGGGCGCCGCGAGCGTGTAGACGCTGCGCCCGTGATCGGCATCGCTGTGCACGTCCAGCAGGCGCGCCGGGGCGAACGCGGCGCCCGATCGCCTCGATCGCGCGGGGGTCCCCACCCTCGCTAACGTTGGGCACGGAGAGCAGCAGAGGAGCGGACGTCACGGCTTACACTCTCCTACACGCAGGGCTCCGTAGCTCAGCTGGTTAGAGCGCACCACTCATAATGGTGAGGTCGGTGGTTCGAGTCCACCCGGAGCTATTCGGCCTCAGGAGCGGGGACTTCACTAAGTAAAGTAGGTAGGCGGTGAAGGTCTTCTGGCGTCTACTCGTTTTCCTGCGTCCGTACCGCTCGGGCGTCATCTGGTCGTTCGTGCTCGCCGGTCTCGCGATGGGCATGACCGTGGCGATCCCGTACCTGGTGGGCCGCACGGTCGACGACATCCGCGACGGCCACGCGAACCTCTGGCCGCTCGTCGGGGCCATTCTGGCGGCCGCCGCGCTCCGCTTCGTGCTGAGCGCATTCCGCCGGCTCGTGGCCGGGCGCGTGTCGCTCGGAGTGGAGTACGACCTGCGCAACCGCATGTACGGGCACCTGCAGTCGCTCGAGCTCGCCTTCTTCGACGGGCAGCAGACGGGGCAGCTCATGTCGCGCTCGACCGTCGACCTCCAGGCCGTCCGCTTCTTCCTCGGCTACGGGCTGATCTTCATCGCCCAGTCGGCGCTCACGATCCTGATCGCGGCCGCGGTGATGCTCGCGGTCAACCCCGGCCTCGCCGCGATCACCCTCGCGCCCACGCCGTTCGTCGTCTGGCTCGCGTTCGTCTACGGCATCAAGAACCGGCCGGCCACGCAGGAGGTGCAGCAGCGGATCGCGGAGCTCACCGCCGAGACCGAGGAGAACGTGTCGGGCGTGCGCGTGGTGAAGGCGTTCGCCCAGGAGGAGCGCCAGCTCGCGCGCTTCCGCGTCGTCGGTGAAGCGCGTGTTCGACCAGTCGATGATCTCAACCCGGCTGAGCGCCTTCTACAGCCCGCTGATCGGCTTCCTGCCCAACCTCGGGCTGGCCGCGCTGCTGTTCTTCGGCGGCCGCCAGGCGATTCACGGCTCGATCACCGTCGGCGAGTTCGTCGCCTTCTTCGGCTACGTGGTGATGCTCACCGGGCCGATGCGGATGCTCGGCATCGCGCTCGGCCTGGCCCAGCGCGCGGTGGCTTCCGGCACGCGGGTGTTCGAGGTGCTCGATCGCGAGCCGCAGCTCACCTCCGCCCCCGGCGCCCCGCCGCTGCCCGAGGGCAACGGGCGCGTGGAGCTGCGCGACGTCAGCTTCGCCTACGACGGGGGCCGTCCCGTGCTGCGCGACCTCGACCTGACCGTCGAGGCGGGCCGCACCGTCGCCCTCGTCGGCGCCACGGGAGCCGGCAAGTCCACGCTGGTGATGCTGCTTCCGCGGCTCTACGACGTCACCGAGGGCCAGCTCCTGGTGGACGGCGTGGACGTGCGCAGCGTCGACGTTGCCTCGCTGCGGCGCCAGGTCGCCTTCGTCTCCGACGACCCGTTCCTGTTCTCGGCCAGCGTGCACGAGAACATCGCCTACGCCCGGCCGGACGCCAGCGACGACGAGGTGCGCCAGGCCGCGAGCCGCGCCGGTGCCGCCGAGTTCATCGATGAGCTGCCGAGGGGCTACGACACGCGCATCGGCGAGCGCGGCTACACGCTTTCCGGCGGCCAGCGCCAGCGCATCGCGATCGCCCGCGCGCTGCTCAAGGACCCGCGCATCCTGATCCTCGACGACGCCACCTCGAGCGTGGACGCCACCACCGAGAGCCGCATCACACGCGCGCTCAACGAGCTCACCGCGGGCCGCACCACCTTCATCATCGCCCACCGCCTGTCCACGATCGCCCTCGCCGACGAGATCGTGGTGCTCGAGGACGGGCGCATCGCCGCGCATGGCACGCCACGAGGAGCTGCTCGAGGAGTCCGACCTCTACCGCGAGATCGCGGAGAAGGGGCTGCCCGACCAGGTGTTCCTCAACCGCAACCCCGTCGAGCGCTCGGCGGAGGCCGCGCTGTGAGGCGGCGGCTCACATCGCTCTGGCAGCTCATCCGCCGCCAGGAGGACCAGCGCGCGCGCAAGCTGCGCGGCCTGCTCGACCTGCTGCGGCCGTACCGCACGCGGGTCGTGCTGATGCTGGTCGTCCTCGTCGTGGGCACCGCCGCCGGCGCTCGCGCCTCCCTACCTCGCCGGCAAGGCGATCGACGCCGGGATCAAGACGCAGGACATCGGCGCGATCGATGTGATCGTGGTCCTGTTCCTGGCAGCGCGGTGATCAACTGGCTCGCCACCTGGTCGCAGACGTATCTCGTCGAGTGGGTCGGGCAGCGGGTGCTCCAGGACCTGCGGCTGCAGATCTTCACCCACCTGCAGCGGCTGTCGATCGGCTTCTACTCGCGCAACAAGACGGGCGTCGTGATCTCACGTCTGACGAACGACGTCGAGGCGCTCGACCAGCTCGTCACCGACGGCGTGGTCACCCTCTTCTCGGCGGGGCTGACGCTGTTCGGCGCGGCGGCGATCCTGCTGATCCTCGACACGCACCTCGCGCTGATCACGTTCCTGATCTTCCCGCTGCTGCTGATCGGGAGCCTCGTGTTCCGCATCGTGTCGGCCGAGGCCTACCGGCTCACGCGGGAGAAGATCGCGCTCGTCACCGCCTACCTGCAGGAGACGCTCTCGGGCATCCGGGTGGTGCGCGCGTTCAGCCAGGAGGCGCGTCACCGCGAGCAGTTCGCGGAGCTGAACGAGGAGAACCGCTCGGCCAACATGACCACGGTCTACCTCAACGCGGTGTACTTCCCGTCGGTGGAGTTCCTCTCCGCCGTGGCCACCGCCGCGATCCTGCTCTACGGCGGCAACCAGGTGCTGCACGGGTCGAGCGACGTGACGATCGGCGTGCTCGCCTCGTTCGTCTTCTACCTCCAGAGCTTCTTCGACCCGATCCAGCAGCTGTCCCAGCTCTACACGACCTACCAGGCCGGCATGGCCGCGCTCGACAAGGTGTTCGAGCTGCTGGACGAGCAGCCCGACCTGATCGAGCGGCCGGACGCGACCGAGCTGCCCACCGTCCGCGGCGAGATTCGCTTCGAGGACGTGTCCTTCTCCTATGGGAACGGCGAGTACGCGTTACGCGACATCGATCTCACGGTGCCGCCGGGCCACACCGTCGCGCTCGTCGGCGAGACCGGCGCCGGCAAGTCCACCTTCGCCAAGCTCGTGGCCCGCTTCTACGACCCCACCGAGGGACGCATCACGATCGACGGCCACGACCTGCGCGACATCACCGAGCGCTCGCTGCGCTCGCAGCTCGGCGTGGTTCCCCAGGAGGGCTTCCTGTTCTCGGGCACGATCCGCGACAACATCGCCTTCGGCCGCCCGGACGCCACCGACGAGGAGGTGCGCGACGCCGCCCGCGCCGTCGGCGCGCACGAGTTCATCGAGGGCCTGTCCGAACGGCTACGACACCGAGGTGGGCGAGCGCGGCGGCCACCTCTCGGCCGGGCAGCGGCAGCTCGTCGCGTTCGCCCGCGCGGCCGTGGCCGATCCGCGCATCCTGATCCTCGACGAGGCGACCTCGAACGTGGACGTGCACACCGAGGCCCGGATCGAGCAGGGCCTCCGCCGCCTCCTGGCCGGCCGCACCGCGCATCGTGATCGCCCACCGCCTCTCCACCATCCGCGGCGCGGGCAGCATCGTGGTGATGGAGCACGGCCAGATCGTCGAGCACGGCACCCACGACGAGCTGCTCGCGGCCGACGGCGCCTACGCTCGCCTGTACCGCGACTGGGCGGAGCAGGCGGCGGCCTAGGCCTGCGAACGGCCCGGGCGCCTGGCTACAATCGGCGGTTGTTCGGTGCTCGGTACGTCAGCCGAGCGGCGATGGGGAATGGTGTAATCGGCAGCACGGCACGCTCTGGACGTGTTAGTTCAGGTTCGAGTCCTGATTCCCCAGTTAGCAGCGCCGGGGCCTACAGCGAGGCCAGGTCCGTGCTCTCGTCCGCCAGCGCGGCGGGATCCGGCTTCGCCTTCTCCTTGATGAAGCGGCCGGCGGGCTCCAGATCGTCGGACCGTCCGACCGTGAGGGCGGCCGTCACCGCCCCGTCGTCGCCGATGTAGAAGGCGGTGAAGTCGCCGTCCGCGAGCGAGCCGCGGATCACGACGTCGCCCGAGCCTGGGCCCACGTACTCGTAGCCGGTCCAGTCGGCCAGGTCGGAGAAGAAGTAGGGGACCACCTCGTGCGGCGTGTTGCGGCCGAGCAGGTTCAGCGCCGCCGTCTTGCCCTGGTTGAAGGCCACGTCCCAGTGCTCGATCCGCATCGGCCGGCCGTGAACCGGGCTGTCGTACTCGCAGATGTCACCCGCGGCGTAGATGCCGGGCACCGAGCTCTCGAGCGTGGCCGAGCACTTCACTCCGCCGGCCTCGCCCAGCTCGAGGCCGGCCGCCTTCGCGAGCGTCACGTCGGGGTGCACGCCGGCGCCGATCACCACGCACTCGCAGGGCAGCGTCTTGCCCGACTTGGTCACCACCGCCGTGACGCGGCCGTCGGAGCCCTCGAAGCGCTCCAGCTCGTCGCCGCCGTGCACCTCGCATCCCGTGCTCCTCGAGCACGCCCTGGAAGAAGCCCCCGACCTCGCTGCCGTAGAAACGCTCGAGCGTGACGTCCTCCATCATCAGGATCGAGCACTTCTTGCCGCGCAGCGTCAGCGACGCCGCCACCTCGGTGCCGATGTAGCTGCCGCCGATCAACACGATCCGCTCGGCCCGATCCGCGTCCTCCTGGATCGCGTCCGAGTTGGCGAGCGTGCGCAGGTAGTGGATGCCGTCGAACTCGTCGCCGTCGGCGCGCAGCCGGCGCACGTTCGCGCCGGTGGCGAGCAGCGCCTTGCCGAAGCGCACCTGATCGCGGTTCGACAGCGTCGCCACGCGCTCGCTCGCGTCGAGCTTGGTCACGCTCGTGCGCGTGAGCAGGTCGATCTGCTGCTCCTCCCACCACTCGTCGGGCCTGAAGAGGATGTCCTCCCTCGTCTCCTTGCCCTGGAGGTGGCCCTTCGAGAGCGGCGGCCGGTTGTAGGGCGGGTCGTTCTCGCGGCCCACCAGCAGGATCGAGCCGTCCGCGCCCTCCTCGCGCAGCCAGCGGGCGCAGTTGGCAGACGCGAGCCCCCCGCCGATCAGCAGGTAGTCGACGGAGCGCTCGGCCATCAGGCCGCCTCTGGCTGCGGCCGGAAGCGCTCGGTGATCTTCGCCTCGAGCCCGGTGTCGAGGACGATCAGCACCTCGTCGCCGGCCTCGATCACGGAGTCCGCGAGCGGCACGAAGCCGGTGCCCTGGCGCAGGATCGCGATCGCGAGCGAGCCGTCCGGCAGCCCCAGGTCCTCGATCTTCGCGCCGTCGGCGGGCGACCTCTCGGCCACCTCGATCTCGATGATCTCGAGACGCTCCTGGGGCAGGTCGAGCAGGTGCAGGAAGCCGTAGCGCGGCACCTCGTGCTCGATCAGGCGCAGGATCAGGTCGGTGGCGGACACCGCGGGCTTGATCCCCAGCAGCTCGAAGTGCTGGAGGTTGCGCGGGTTGTTGCAGCGGGCGATCACGCGCTCGACCCCGTACTTCTCGCGCGCGACCTGGCAGATCAGGATGTTGTCCTCGTCGTCTCCGGTCACCGCGATGACCATGTCGGCGCGGCCCACGCCGGCGCGCTCCAGCACCCACAGCTCGGAGCCGTCGCCGTAGTGGACGGCGTGCTCGAGCTCCTCCTCGACCATCGCGAAGCGCGAGGCGTCGGACTCGATCACGGTGACCTCGTTGTTCTTGCCGATCAGCTCCCTGGCGAGGTTCCAGCCCACCTTCCCGGCGCCGACGACGACGATGTACATCGCTAGGACTTCACCGCCGCGCGGACCGCGTCCTGGAGCATGTCGATCGCGACCGCCGTGGGGCAGACGGTGGAGAGGCCCTGCTCCTCGTACCACTGCGCGCGAGCCGGGTCGAGCACCCGCACCACCACGGTCGGCACGTTGAAGCGCCGCTTGGCGATCTGCGCGATGACGAGGTTGGTGTTGTCCCCGTCGGTGGCGGCGACGAACGCGTCGGCCTGCTCGACACCCGCCTCGATCAGCGCGTCGATCTCGAGCGCCGTGCCGACCGTGAACGACCCGCCGAGGTCCTCCCAGCCCTGGTCCTGGTTGCGCTCGAGCATGGCGAGCGCCTCCGCGTCCTCGTCGAGGACGGAGACCTGGTGCCCCTCGTTCAGCATCGCTCTCGCGACCGTCGAGCCAACGCGGCCAGAGCCCACGATCAGTACGAACATCCGCGCCACAATAGCGTTTGCGAGGGCGCGGTTCGCGCTGCGGCGCGAGTCCACAGTCCACGGTCCACAGTCCACAGAGCCGAGTCCGAAATGCAGTCTGTGGACTGTGGACCGTGGACTGTGGACTCGGCCTACGGTGCGACCCCCTCCCTCACCCCCTCCTCCCCCGCCGGCGCCGCGGTGAGGATCACTCTGCAGGGCGCCTTCTCCACCACGTAGCGGGTCATCTCGCCGACGAAGCGGTCGCGCGGGCCGCCGCGGCCGCCGAGCGTCGCGCCTCCGCGCACGCGCGTGGGCTGCTCCGCCGCCAGCACGATCGCGTCGACCCCGCGGCGGCGGGCCTCGTCCACGATGCCTGCGCCCACCGAGCGGGCCCGCACCACGGCGGTCGCCACCTCCACGCCCTCGTACTCCTCCCCCACCTCCTTCGCGCGCGCGAGCGCGCGGCGAGCGCCCGCGATGCGGTCGTCCGGCACGCGCGCGTCGAGCGGCAGCGACATCGGAACCTCGAGCACGTAGAGCGCCTCGATGACGGTGCCGCCCTCGCCCGGGTCGCCGTCCTCGGATGCGAGCCGGCCGGCGGTGCCCACGATGTCGTCGTCGAGCGGGCTGCCGAACACCGGCACGAGGATGCTCCCGTACTCCACCTCCGGCGCCTCGTGCAGCGCCGCGGCGGGGATCGTGAAGCGGCGAGTGAGCGACTTGCCCTGGCTCTTGCGGTAGATCACGTAGAGCGTCAGGCCGCCGACCATCCAGCCCAAGCCCACGTAGCGCGCGCCCGAGTGCAGGACGAGCACGCTGATCCAGGCGAGGAAGGACACGACGGCGCCGACCAGCGCCGGCAGCGGCACCGAGCGGTTCCTGAAGCGGAACGACAGCGGGACGCGTGAACGCGCGCGCGTAGTCGGGCTCGCGGAAGCGCAGCACCACGATCGAGAGGTGCGCGAGCGTGAACGCCAGCATCGCCCCGAACGCGAACAGGCCGGCCAGGAACTTCACGTCGCCGCTGAGGCTCAGGCCGAACGCGAGGATCGCGGCGCCGGTGATGGCGACGAACGGCGTGGAGCGTTCCCCGTGCAGCTTGCCCACCGCGCTGGGGATCTGGCGGTTGGTGGCGAGCGAGTAGGACGAGCCGCGACAGGCCGAGCATCTGGCCGTTGAGCGCCGACACGAGCACGACCGACGCCACGCCCCCGACCACGTAACGCAGCGCGTCGTGCAGCCAGCCGGGCTCGTAGGCCGAGACCACCCCCAGCACCGGCGCGTCGAGCCACTGGTCGCCGAGCGCCGTGTGGGTCCCGTGGACCGGCTGCGCCATCAGGGCGATGATCGAGATGGCCACGAACCAGACCAGGATCGTGATCGTGCCCAGGACCACGAGGCGCTTGAGCGCGGGCTTGTCCAGCGCGGATCTCGCCGGCCAGCCCCGAGGCCGCCTCGATGCCGGTGAGCGCGACGGTCGCGACGACGAGGCCGAAGATCAGCTGCTTCCAGGTCGGCGCGCTGCCGAGGTGGATCGAGTCGGTGATCGCGTGGACGTCCCAGACCTTCACCGCGCCCACCGCCACGATCACGAAGGCGAGCGTGAGGTTGAGCAGCCCGAGGCGAAGCACGAAGCGGTAGCGGTCCGCCGAGATGCCGCGGATGTTCGACACGGCCACGTACGCGAGCGCCGCGCCCGCGATCACGTGCTGGATCACCCTCTGGTCGGCCACGTGCCAGAAGGCCGCCAGGTAGTGCGAGATCGCGAACGACCCGATCGCGAGCACGATCAGGTAGTCGAGCAGGATGGCCCAGCCGGCCACGAAGCTCCACAGCTCGTTGAAGGCGTAGCGCGCGAACGTCGAGGCGCCGCCGCGCTCGGGATGGAGGGAGTTCCCCTCCAGGTAGGTCATCATCGTGATGACGAAGAAGACCGCCGCGAGCAGGAACGCGACCGGCGTCAGGCCGAGCGCGTCACCGGCCACCACGCCGAGGATGAAGTAGATCGAGGAGCCCGCCGCGCCCAGCGCGATGGCGAAGATGGCGGGGGCGCCGAGGCCGCGGTCGCGGTCTCACGTTGGGTCCGCGCGGCGGCCGCCGCGCGCCCGCGAGGTACACCCTCGCCGCGCCGAGGACGGCGAAGAGCACGCCGAGCACCACGCCCAGCGCGAGTGGCCCGGCGCCGCGCGCGACCGAGCTGGCGATCATCGCGATGCCGAGCACGCAGATGAGCGCGCCCATGACGCGGGTGGAGTGCCTGTAGGCACGCTGCACGAGGCGGAATGTTAGACCGGGTCCGGCGGCCGCCGACGGGTGTCAGGCGGCGGCGGCCGGGCGGGCCTGCGATGTGCCGGGCGGGGTGGCGTCCTCGGGGCTCGACTCGATGATCACGCGGCAGGGCGCTCGGCCAGGACGGTCTCGAGCGTGCGCCCGAACAGCGACGACGTGCTGCGCCGCTTCGGCGGCGGACATCACTATCGCGCGGGCCCGGATCTCGCGCGCCTCGTCCACGATCCGCCGGCCCGCCTCACCGGCGCGGGCCTTCTCCCAGTGGCCGGTCACGCGCCGGCCGCCGATCACGCGGGCCGAGTCGATGATCGCCACCGCCCGGCTCTCCTGCTCGGGCATGCTCGCGTCGATCGGCGAGCTCGAGGGCACCGTGATGATCACGAGCAGGTGGATGCCCCGGCGACGGCGGGCGGCGAGCTTGGCGGCGGTCGCCACCGCGTCGGGCGAGTAGTCGTCCCCCTCGAACGCCACCAGCACCGACTCGTACTCCACCTCGCGCTCCACGATCGGCTTCGGCATGACCACCTTGGTGGTCTCCGTCAGCGACAGGCCCTGGCTGCGGCGGTAGAGCACGTACGTGCCGATCCCCAGCAGCAGCCAGATCGTGCCGAAGATGAGCGTCGAGACGTTGAGGATCGTGACGACGACCCACGCGATCCCGGTGCCGAGGCCGCCGAACACGGCGAACAGCGGCAGCTCGTGGCCGCGAATCGGTCACCTGCCCCGGACCGCGGTAGGGCCGCTCGCGGTCTGGCTCCTTCTTCCGCAGCGCGATCACCGACAGGTGGGCGATCGTGAACGAGAGCATCGCCCCGAACGCGTACATCTTGCCGAGGAAGTCGGCCTCGCCCGGGATGATCGTGACGATCGCGATCAGGCCGAAGACGATGATCGCGATGTACGGCGTGCGGAACCTCGGGTGCAGCTGGCGCAGCTTCTCGGGCAGCTGGCGGTGCTGGCCCATCGAGTAGGTGAGCCGCGACACCCCGATCACGCCCGCGTTGGTCGCGATGAACAGGATCGTGGCCGCCAGGATCCCGACGTAGATCTCCGCCGGCCGCTGCAGCGCGCCCAGGTCGATGTTCTTCACCACGCCGAGGATCGGGTCGCCCGCGTAGCGTGGTCGCCAGCTCGGTGTGGCCGTTCACGACGGGCATGGCCGACAGCGCGACCGAGGGAAGGAAGGCGTAGATCGCGATCACGGCGATCACCACGCCCGCGATCGAGCGCGGGATCGTGTGCCCGTAGTCGCGCGCTTCCTCGGCCATGTTCGAGATCGTCTCGATGCCCGTGTAGGCGACCATCCCCACCGGGATCGCGATCAGGAAGTTCGAGATCGTGGGGAACGTGCCCAGGTGGATGTTGTTGCACCAGCGTGGAGGGCGAGAACACGAGCACCAGCCCGATGATCACGAGCACGAGCTGAGTGGCGAAGTCGGCGAGCGCCAGGAAGATGTTCAGCCCGGCCGCCTCCTTCACGCCGACGATGTTGATCGCGCCCAGCACCACCACCACGACGATGCCGCCGATGATGTCGCCCGGCGAGTGGCGCAGCGGCTCCCAGAAGACGCCCAGGTAGTGCGGCACGAAGAACGCCGAGATCGCGACCGTGATGATGTAGTTGAGCATCTGGCCCCACGCCGCGAAGAAGGACCAGAACTCGTTGAACGCGTGGCGGGCGAACGACGACGACCCGCCGGCCTCCGGGTACATCGAGGTGGCCTCGGCGTAGGTGGCCGCGGTCGCGGCGAAGATCAGGCCGGAGATCAGGAACACCACCGGCGTCATGCCGAGGGCGAGCACCGCCACCAGCCCGAGCGCGTAGTAGATCGAGCTGCCGACGTTGCCGTAGGCGGTGCTGAACAGCGCGCCCGTGCCCAGCACGCGCTCCAGCCCCTGATGCTTGGGTCGGCGTTCGGCCATTCCTAGCGGCAAAGCTACTCGCGGGCGCAGCCAGGTGCAGGTCGCAGGGCGTCGGGCCCGGGCGCTGTCCCGGCGACCTGCGACCTGCACCCGCGACCTAAATGATGAACGGGATGATCAACAGCGCGACGATGTTCGCAACCTTGATCATCGGGTTGATCGCCGGGCCGGCGGTGTCCTTGTAGGGATCGCCGACCGTGTCGCCCGTGACGGCCGCGGCATGGGCCTCCGAGCCCTTGCCCCCGAACTCGCCGTCCTCGATCAGCTTCTTGGCGTTGTCCCAGGCGCCGCCGCCGGACGTCATCGAGACGGCCATGAAGAAGCCCACCACGATCACGCCGATCAGCAGGCCGCCGAGCGCCTGGTAGGAGATCAGGCCCACCACCAATGGCACGACGATCGGGTATCAGCGCCGGCGCGATCATCTCCTTCTGCGCGGCGGCGGTGACGATGCTCACCGCCTGGGCGTAGTCCGGTCTCTCGGTGCCCTCCATGATCCCGGGCTTCTCCCGGAACTGACGGCGCACCTCTTCCACCACGCCGCCGCCGGCACGGCCCACCGCCTCGATCGCAAGCGAGGCGAACAGGTAGACCATCATGCCGCCGATCAGCAACCCGATCAGCACCGGTGGTTGCGAGATGTCGAAGCTCTTGCACGATCTTGCTGCCCGCCTCGTCGTGCAGCCCCTCGATGAACGCGGCGAACAGCACCAGAGCCGCGAGCACCGCCGAGCCGATCGCGTAGCCCTTCGTCACGGCCTTGGTGGTGTTGCCGACCGCGTCGAGCGGGTCGGTGATGTCGCGCACCTCCTGCGGCAGGTCCGCCATCTCGGCGATGCCGCCGGCGTTGTCGGTGATCGGGCCGAAGGCGTCGAGCGCGACGATCAGACCGCATGAGCGACAGCTGCGCCATCACGGCCACGCCGATGCCGTAGATGCCGGCGAGCTGGTTCGCGCCGAGGATGCCGAGCGCGATCAGGATCGCCGGGGCGGCCGTGGACTGAAGCCCCTGCGCGAGTCCCTGGATGATGTTCGTGGCGTGCCCCGTCTGGGACGCGCTGGCCGTGGTGCGCACCGGCCGGAAGCGCGTGGACGTGTAGTAGTCGGTGATCACGAACAGGCCCGCGGTGATGCCGATGCCGATCAGGCTGCAGAGCCAGAAGTCCATCGCCGCGTGGCGCCCCTGGCGCCGGCGCAGCAGCGCGGGCACGTCTGCCTTGACCTGGAGCCCGTCCATCATCCAGTGCGTGATCGGGATAGAAGGCCGCGGCCGCGATGAGGCCGGACACGATCAGGCCCTTGTAGAGAGCGCCCTCCACGTTGCCCGACTTCGTGCGCACCGCGAAGGTCCCGATGATCGAGGCGATGATCGACACGCCGCCGATCACGAGCGGGAAGACCGCCACCGTCGCGCGTGTCCTGGAACGTGAGCACGCCGAGCAGCATCACCGCGACGGCGGTGACCGCGTAGGTCTCGAACAGGTCGGCCGCCATGCCGGCGCAGTCGCCCACGTTGTCGCCCACGTTGTCGGCGATCACGGCCGGGTTGCGCGGATCGTCCTCCGGGATGCCCGCCTCGATCTTGCCCACGAGGTCGGCGCCCACGTCGGCGGCCTTGGTGAAGATGCCGCCGCCGAGTCGCGCGAAGACCGAGATCAGCGAGCCGCCGAAGCCGAGGCCCACGAGCGCGTTGACCGCGTCCTTGTCGCTGACGTTGGCGAGCACGAGGATGCCGTAGTAGCCGGCCACGCCGATCAGGGCGAGCCCGGCCACGAGCATGCCGGTGATCGCGCCGCCCTTGAAGGCCACGTCGAGCGCCGCGGGGATGCCGCTGCGGGCGCTCTCCGCCACGCGGGCGTTGGCCCGCACGGACACGTTCATGCCGATGAAGCCCGCGGCGCCGGAGAAGATGCCCCCGATCGCGAAGCCGATCGCCGTGTCGATGTTGAGCGCGACGGCCAGCACCACGAACAGCACCACCGCCACGCCGGCGATGATCTGGTACTGCCGGGTGAGGTAGGCCTTCGCGCCCTCCTGGACGGCGGCGGAGATGCGCTGCATCTCCTCGTTGCCGGGCGACTTGGCAAGCAGCCAGCGGGTGGTGAGCGCACCGTAGAGCACGGCGCAGCCACCGCACGCGAGCGCGATG
Organism: uncultured Thermoleophilaceae bacterium; assembly: GCA_963729205.1. GTDB lineage: Bacteria > Actinomycetota > Thermoleophilia > Solirubrobacterales > Thermoleophilaceae > JAICJR01. The sequence continues at coordinate 61,254 of CAVSNA010000029.1, read as the reverse complement.
ACGACTCCCCAATCGGTCAAAAATTTGCTCAAGGAAAGGTCCCTCCGAAAGTACGTTCGCCGGCTGCGAACCGGCGCTGTGGGTCAGCTAGTGCACGATCGCGCTGGTGAGCGCGCTGGCGCAAATATCTTCGGGCTGGGGCCCGATCTTGGGCACGGCCCGGAACAAGAGGGCGCGCAGTCTATCGAGGTTCTCGGCGAATACCCCGAATGCGGCCTCTGCCGACACCGGCTCGACCCCCGGAACCCCCTCCAGACCCACGTCGTAGTCCGTGACAAGCGATACGTTCGCGTAGCAGAGCTCCAGCTCGCGGGCGAGCCAGGCCTCCGGGTATTGGGTCATGTTCACCACGTCCCAGCCCGCCGCGCTGAACCAGCGCGACTCCGCCTTCGTGGAGAAGCGCGGGCCCTGGATCACCACCACGGTGCCGCCGTCCACGACCGGGATCTCGAGCTCCGTGGCCGCCTGCACGAGCACCTCGCGCAGGCTCGGGCAATACGGCTCGGCGGCGGCGACGTGGGTGGTCTGCGGCCCGTCGTAGAAGGTGTCCTCGCGGCCGCGGGTGCGGTCCACGAACTGGTCGGCCACCACGAAGGTGCCAGGGCTGAGCTCCGCCTTGAGCGAGCCGCAGGCGCACGGGCCGAGAATCCTGGTCACGCCGACCTCGCGCATCGCCCAGACGTTCGCGCGGTAGTTGATCCGGTGCGGCGGCAGCTCGTGGTCGTCGCCGTGGCGGGGCATGAAGGCCACGCGCGTGCCCTCGATCTCCCCGATGCGCACGTGCGCCGACGGCGGCCCGTACGGGGTCGCCACCGCGACCTCCTCCACGTCGTCGAGAAATCGATAGAAGCCGGAGCCCCCGAACACGCCAACCGTGTGCGGCCCCCGGCTCACGTCCCCGGCGGCGTCCAGATCTTCGCGCGCGCCTTGGCCCGCTCAGCCTCATCGAAGGAGAGGGCGGAGCGGACCGGTCTCGAGGCTCGGCCGATCCCTCTTCCCCCGCGACCTGCGACCCGCGACCTGCGTCCTGCGACCCGGCACCCGCCCCTGCCTCCTGCGCATAGGCCATCTGTATCTGCGACAGCGCATCGCGAACGGGCGCCAGGTCCTCATCCGGGCAGCAGCGGCATGAGCGCCCGCGCCCCCTCGATCCCCAGCTTCGCCTGCTCGAGGTCCTTCTCCTCGCCCTCCGCCATGCCGAGCTTGCGCGCCGACAGGTTGATCAGGGTGACCACCGTCTGGAGCAGCACGTCCTTCACGGTGATGCGGCGCATCTGCTCCTCGAGCGCTGCGCGCATCTCCTCCTCGGTGGGCTCCCTCGGCTCCTCGGCTCACGTCCGGACCCCCTCGCCTGCATAGCTTCGCTGGGTGGCCGCCACCTCAGCCTTGTACACGGCCTCGAGCGTCGCGCCCGCCTCGAGCGCCTGACGCTGCCGCTGGGCTCCGTTCAGCTGGGGCAGCGCCAGGTCGATGCCGAGCGCCGCGCGCGCGGGAGCGGTCCAGGCCAGCAGCCGGTCCCCGAGCGCCGCGGCCGGATACTCCTCGGCCCGCTCCAGATCGATCATGCGGCCGTCGAGCCCGTAGCGGATCGCGCGCCAGAAGTTCTCCTCGATCAGCCGGCCCGCGGGCGGCTCCGGCAGGGTGCCCTCGTCGTACTCGAGCGCCGCCTGAGCCACGCAGGAGACGATCAGGCCCGACCAGCGCGTTCGACTCCTCGGCGGTGGATTGCGCGTCGCAGATGCGCACCTCCACGGTGCCGAACGCGTGATGCGGCCGGACGCTCCACCAGAGCTGCGTGTGCTCCACGATCGAGTTCGTGCGCAGCAGGAAGTCGACGTAGTCCGTGTATGCCGCGAAGCTCCCGAACGCCTCGGGGATGCCGCAGCGGGGGAAGCTCTTCGTGAAGATCTGCGAGCGCATCGAGTGGAGACCGCAGTCGCGCCCGTCAAGGAACGGCGAGTTGGCGGAGATCGCCAGGAGCTCCGGCAGCACCGGCCGCAGCCGATCGCACACGGCCACCGCCCGATCGGCGCCCTGGACTCCCACGTGCACGTGCGCGCTGAAGGTGTTGTTGCGCCACGCGACGTACTTCAGGCCCTCCTCCACGCGGTGGTAGTGCTCGGTGTCGATGATGTGCTGCTCCTGCCAGGGGCTCCACGGATGTGTGCCGGTGGCCGCCAGCAGCACGCCCCGCTCGGCCGCGAGCCGGAACAGCTTGGTCCGGTAGTCGCGCTGCCGGGCGAGCGCCTCGGCCAGGTTCGCGCCGCGGCCAGAGCGGATCTCGATCTCCGACGAGATCAGCTCGCCGGCGATCGACTCGCTGAGCTGCTCGTCCGCGGAGTCGCGCAGCTCCTCGAAGCGCTGGGCGAGCGAATACGTCTCCGGGTCGAGGATCCCGAACTCCTCCTCGATCCCAACGGTGAAGTCCTCGGAAGCCTCGAAGACCTCTCTGGCGACTGGCCGTGTCCACGGCTATCAGGTCAAGTAGAAGTAGAGCGCGTAGAGCAGGTCGACCGCCGGGCTGGACGTGTGGACCGTCACGTCCGGGCGGCACCTGAAGCAGCGACTCGGAGTAGTTGAAGATGATCTTCACGCCGGCCTCCACGAGGTCGTCCGCCACCTTCTGGGCCGCTTCGGTGGGCACCGCCAGCACGCCGACGACGATGTCCTCCTCCTCCACCACGCGGTCGAGGTCCGCGTAGGACCGGACGCTGAGCCGGCCCGTCTTGCCCGCGGGACCGATGGGCTTGCCGATCTTGCTCTGATCGGTGTCGAAGATCGCCACGACGCGGAAGCCGTGGTCGGCGAAGATGTCGGAGCTCGCGATTGCCTGGCCGAGGTGACCGGCCCCGAACAGCGCGATGTTGTGCTGGCCGGCGGTGCGCAGGATCTTGCGGATCTGCGACACCAGCGAGTCGACGTTGTAGCCCACGCCGCGCTTCCCGAACTTCCCGAACCCGGACAGGTCGCGCCGGATCTGGGTGGAGTTGACGTGCGTGTAGTCGGCGAGCTCCTGAGACGAGATCGTCTCCTTGCCCATCTTCTTGGCCTGGGTCAGCACCTGGAGGTAGCGCGACAGCCGCGCGGCGACGCCGAGGGACAAGCGCTCCGCACCCCGCTCTGCCACGTCCAACCCTGGGTGGAACGCGTCGTTGAAGCTCACGTGCCCACTCTATCGAGTGACCTCGCCAGCGCAGCGGAATCGACGAAGTACTCGAAGCGCTCCACGCCGTCGATCGCGACGACCGGGATGCGCTCGCCGTACTCGCGGTGGAGGCCGGGATCGATGCTCACGTCGACCTCCTCGAGGTCGAACGGATGCGCAGCCCGCACCTCCTCGATGACGGCCTTGGCGTCCTCGCAGAGGTGGCAGCCGGGCTTGCCGTAGAGGGTCACGATCGGGGTCACGGGGTTGGCCGCGCCGAGGCGTCGAGCGCCAGGTAGTCCGGATACGCCAGCGGCTGCTGGAACCTAGCGGCCCCGGCGATCATCGCGGCGTTGTCGGTGCACAGCTCGATCGGCGGCACCCACAGTCGCACGCCCAGCTCGTCGCACAGCGAGACCACGCGCTGCCGCCACTCCGAGTTCGCCGCCACGCCGCCGCCGATCGCGAAGCGCTCGGCGCGCCGCTCGCGGATCGCGGCCTCGGCCCGCGCGGCGAGGATGTCCACGATCGCGCGCTGATAGGAGGCGGCGAGATCCGCCCGGCGGCGCATCGCCTCGTCCTCGCCAAGGTCGCGCACGCGGTACAGCAGGGCGGTCTTCAGCCCGCTGAAGCTGAAGTCGAGCCCGCTGCCGGGCAGCGAGCGCGGAAAGTGGAACGCCTCTGGGTCGCCCTCGCGCGACAGGCGGTCGATCTGCGGGCCGCCCGGATACTCCAGGCCGAGGATGCGCGCCCCCTTGTCGAACGCCTCCCCAGCGGCGTCGTCGAGCGTCTGCCCGAGCACGGCGTGCGACGCGGCGTCGTCGACCTGAGCGATGAAGGTATGGCCGCCGCTGGCCACGAGGCAGAGAAAGGGCGGCTCGATCGGATCGGGCCCGAGCGTGCTCGCCACCACGTGGCCGTGCAGGTGGTTCACGGGCGCCAGCGGCAGCCCGCGCGCAGCGGCCAGCGCCTTGGCGCTCGACACCCCCACGAGCAGCGCGCCGATCAGGCCCGGGCCGCGGGTCACCGCCACCGTGCCGACATCGTCGAGCGAGGCGCCCGCGCGCTCCAGGGCGTCAGCGGTCACGGCGTCGACCAGCTCGAGATGGCGGCGGGACGCGATCTCCGGCACCACCCCGCCGTAACGCTCGTGCAGCAGCCCCTGTGAGGCGACCACGTTCGACAGCACCTCGCCGCCCGGGCTCACGAGCGCGGCGCAGGTGTCGTCGCAGCTCGTCTCGATCCCGAGGATCACGCGTGGGCCGGGCGAGCGCCTTCCGCGGGGTCCACGGCCTCACCGGAGGTCGCCGTGCGCCACATGATCACCGCGTCCTCCTTGTTGTCGTGGTAGTAGCCGGGACGCAGTCCCGCGGAGCGGAAGCCGAAGCGCTCGTAGAGGCGTGATCGCGCCGCTGTTGGAGGCCCTGACCTCGAGCGTGTACTGCTCGCCGGGCTGATCGGCGGTGTCGAAGAGCCGGGCGAGGAGCGCGGTTGCGATGCCCCGGCGCAGGTGGTTGTCGTCCACCGCCACGTTCATCACGTGCCACACGCGGTCGTAGCGCGAGCAGACCATGTAGCCCACCACCCGCTCACCAAGCGTCGCCGCCAGGCAGATCCCGGACGGCTTCGAGAGCTCGAGCACGAACATCGCCAGCGACCACGGCGTGGGAAAGGCACGGCGCTCGATCGAGATCACCTGCGGAAGATCGGCATAGCTGAGGCGGCGGATATCGAGCTGGTCGCTCATCTCTGGGGCTTGGCGTCTGGTTCTCTGAGGTAGTTGGGCAGAACGGCGTCGGGTGGTGTTGCCGCCACGCTGTCCGGCCAGGCGGCACACATGGAGGGCGCGGACCACGTGCGCCTGAGAGTCGGATATGGCGATCCCGCCGGCCTCGAGCGTCTCCCGAAATCGTAGCGACCCGTCTCCGGCAGCCAGCAGCCTGGGCGAGCGCTCCCAGCCCGCCTCCCGCACGCGCCGCGCAACCTCCTCGGGCGAGCCCGCGAACGGCGGCCACAGCTCCGCGTCGCCCTCGTAGAGCGCGGCGAACAGCTCGCCCCGCTTGGCGTCGATCAGCGGCAGCCGCAGCTCGGCGTCGATCCCCGCCGCGAGCGCCGCGAGCGACGACACCGGGCGCAGCTCCAGGTCGCGCGCGTGCGCCAGCGCGCGAGCGGTGGTCACGCCGATGCGCAGCCCGGTGAACGTCCCCGGCCCCACGCCCACCGCGATGGCGTCCAGGTCGTCCCAGCCCAGCCCGGCGCTCTCCATCACGCGCGCGAGCGCCGGCATCAGCTCGCGCGCGTGGGCGGGCGGGTCGCTCGAGCGCCGCCTCGTCCGGGAGCACCTCGAAGGCCTCGGCCGTCGGCGCGCAGCGCGCACGCGCTGGTGACCGCGGTGGAGGTGTCGAAGCCGAGGACGTTCACTCGATCTCCAGCACGCGCCGGTCGCCGCCGCCGTGCTCGATCGAGCACGCGCACCGCCACCCGCTCGAGCCGAGGGGCGGCCGCCTCGGGCCACTCCACGAACCCGATTCGCTCCGGGGTCAGATAGTCGTCGAGCAGGGCGGGATCCTCGCCGGCCAGCGAGCGCAGGCGGTAGAGGTCGAGGTGCGCGACCTCCACCGGGCCGCCGCCGTAGACCTGCCCGATCGTGAAGGTCGGGCTGGTCACGGGATCGGTGACCCCGAGGGCCCGGCAGGCGCCGCGGACGAACGTGGTCTTGCCGCTTCCGAGCTCCCCGCTGACCAGCACCACGTCGCCGGGCCGGAGCCGCCCGGCCAGCTCGGCGCCGGCGGCCTCGGTCTCCTCGGGGCGGGTGGTCTCGACGCGCACCCGCGGAGTACTAGCCGAACAGCCCGAGCTGCGCCGCGGCCACCGGCTCCGCGGGCTCGCTCTCGGGCTCTTCCTCCGCATCGGGTTGCGGGCGCGCGGCCGCCAGCAGCTCCGGCAGGCGCGCGAAGTCCTCGCGCAGGCCGGTCGAGCATCTGCGTGCTGCGCAGGCCGGCGGCCGGGTGGTAGATCGGGTAGATCATCAGGCTCAGGCCGGCGACCGTGTGCTCCTGCGGCTTCCCGTGCACGCGCGTGATGCCGTCCTGGCGGCGGGTGAGCAGCTTCGTGGAGAAGTTGCCCAGCGTGCAGATCACGAGCGGCTCGATCAGCTCGATCTGCTTGAGCAGGTACGGCTTGCAGGACTCGATCTCCTCGGGCTCGGGATCGCGGTTCCCGGGCGGGCGGCACTTGAGCACGTTCGCGATGAAGACGTCGTCGCGCTGGAGCTCGATCTCCGCCAGCAGCTTGTCGAGCAGCTTGCCCGCCGCCCCGACGAACGGCTTGCCCTGCTGGTCCTCGTGGAAACCGGGCGCCTCGCCGACGAACATCAGGTCGGCGTCGGCGTTCCCGGAGCCGAAGACGACGTTGGTGCGGGTGGCCGCGAGCGGGCACTTGTGACAGTCGCGCACCTCGCGGTAGAGGGCGACGAGCTCCTCGCGGCGGTCTGCGGCGGTGCTCCCCATCTGGGGTTGGAAGCCTATGCCAATGGGTAGATGGAACCGGGAATCGAGCTATCCTTCGAGACTGGCCGTTACCCCCGTGGAACGGACCGGATTTGCCGGCACCGCCGGCATTCGGCTGAGATGCTGAACGACACGATGTCGCGTATCGGAGTGGTTGGACGCGGGCGCCTCGGCAGCGCTCTGGCCTCCGCCTTGCGTGCCGCCGGCTACGAGGTGGGCGAGCCCGCGGGCCGCGGCGAGGTGCCGGCCGGCGACGCGATCCTGCTGTGCGTGCCCGACTCCGAGATCCCGGCCGCCGCGGCAGCGGTCGCGGGCGCCGCCCGCTTCGTCGGCCACACGAGCGGTGCCACGCCCGCTCACGGCGCTCGAGCCCGCGGGCGACGTCGAGCGCTTCGGCCTCCACCCGCTCCAGACCTTCAGCGGCTCCGAGGCGGACGCCACCCGCTTCGCCGGCTGTCGATGTGCCGTGGCCGGCTCCACGCCGGCGGCGGCGGCCACCGCCGCCGCAGCTCGCGCACGCGCTGGGCATGGAGACGTTTCCAGCTCGAGCGACGAGCAGCGGCCCGCCTACCACGCCGCGGCCTCGATCGCCTCCAACTTCCTGGTGGCGCTCGAGGCGGCGGCGGAGGAGGTGGCCGCGGCGGCCGGCCTGGAAGCCGAGGAGGCGCGAGCGGCGCTCGCACCGCTCGTGCGCACCACGGTCGAGAACTGGGCCGCGCTCGGCCCGCGCCGGGCGCTCACCGGTCCGGTGGCGCGCGGCGACGAGCTGACCGTGGCCGCCCAGCGCGCCGCCGTGCGCGAGGCCGCCCCGCAGCTCGAGGCCCTCTTCGACGTGATGGTGGAGCGCGCCCGCGCGCTCGTGCGAGGCGGTGCCCGCATGAGGACCGTGCGCAGCACCGCCGAGCTGCGCGAGGCGCTGGCCTCGGCCCCGCGCCCGCTCGGCCTCGTGCCCACGATGGGCGCCTTCCACGACGGCCACCTGTCGCTGATCCGCCGCGCGCGCGAGGAGAACGCGACCGTGGTGGTGTCCCTGTTCGTGAACCCGGCGCAGTTCGGCCCGAACGAGGACTTCGACGCCTATCCGCGCGACGAGCGCGCGCGACGCCGAGCTGGCGGAGGCCGAGGGGGTCGACTTCCTGTTCGCTCCTCCGGTGGACGAGGTCTACCCCGGGGACTTCGACACGACCGTCGAGGTCGGGGGGATAACGAGCGTGCTGGAGGGGGATCCCGCGCCACCGCGGGCTCGGAGCACTTCCGCGGCGTCACCACGGTCGTGACCAAGCTCTTCAACATGGTCGGGCCGGACCGCGCCTACTTCGGCCAGAAGGACGCCCAGCAGGCCTTCGTGATCCGCAAGCTCGTGCGCGACCTGAACATGCCGGTGGAGATCCGCCTCTGCCCCACGGTGCGCGAGCCGAGCGGCCTGGCGATGAGCTCCCGGAACGCCTATCTGAGCGCGGAGGAGCGCGAGCGGGCGGCGGCGATCAACCGCGCGCTGGTGGCCGCCGAGGACGCCGCGCGCGCGGGCGAGCGCGACCCCGAGCGCGTGCTCGCGGTGGCCCGCGCGGTGCTGGACTCGGCCGGCATCGAGCCCGAGTACCTGGAGCTGCGCTCCACCGAGGACCTTTCACCGGTCGAGCGCGTGAACGGCTCGACCCTGCTTGCCGTGGCCGCCCGCGTGGGCCGTGCCCGGCTGATCGACAACGCCATTCTGACCACGAACCAAAGCGAGGTGCCGTGATGAGCTCCGGTCAACGCCCAGTCTCCGCCGCGCCCCCCGCCAGGCGTCCGCGCGTCACGCTCAGCACGCTCGGCGAGAAGAAGGCGCTCGGCGAGCCGATCGTGATGATCACCGCCTACGACTACCCCAGCGCCCAGGTGGCCGAGGAGGCCGGCGTCGACGTGGTGCTGGTCGGCGACTCGGGCGCGATGACGGTGCTCGGCTATCCCAGCACCGTGCCGGTGACGATCGACGAGATGCTGATGCTCTGTTCCGCCGTGCGGCGGGGTCTTCACACCCCGCTGCTGGTCGGCGACCTGCCCTTCGCCTCCTACGAGGCATCGAACGAGCAGGCCGTGCGCACCGCGCAGCGGTTCGTGAAGGAGGCCGGCTGCGACGCCGTGAAGCTCGAGCGCGGCGGCAGCTCGGTGGAGCGCGCCCGCGCGATCGTGGACGCGGGCATCCCGGTGATGGGCCACGTGGGCCTGACGCCCCAGACGGCGACCGCCCTCGGCGGCTACCGCTCCCAGGGCCGCACCGCCGAGCGGGCGCTCGAGGTGGCCCGGGCGGCGCTGGCGCTCCAGGAGGCGGGCTGCTTCTCGATCGTGTTCGAGGCCGTGCCCTCGGAGTTCACCGAGGCGGTGCACTCCGCGCCTCGAGATCCCGATCATCGGCATCGGCGCGGGCCCCGCGGCCGACGGCCAGGTGCTCGTGTTCCACGACCTGCTCGGCATCTACGACGGTCACGCGGCGCGCTTCGTGAAGCGCTATGCGGACATCCGCGGCGAGATGATCGGAGGCGTGTCGGCGCTTCGCGGATGACGTGCGCAAGCGCCGTTACCCGGAGCCCGAGCACGGCTACACGATGGCCCCCGACGAGGCGGCTCGCCTGAACGAGCTGCTCGCGGGACTGGAGGTCCGGGAGCCCTTCACGGGCGACTGGGGCATGTAACAGGGGCGGCCGGGGGTCGGGCCGTGTCCGGACGGGCCCAGGCATATGCTGAGGCTCCCCGGTGCGCGAGCTCGACCCGAACAGCCTCGGAGACCACCTCGATCGGCTCTACCGGGCCGCGTGGGCCCTGTGCGGCTCGCGCGAGGACGCCGAGGACCTCGTGCAGGACACGTTCGCGAAGATCCTGACCCGGCCCCGCTTCCTGCGCGGCGAGGACGACCTCTGGTACCTGATGCGCACGCTCAAGAACGTGTTCCTCAGCCAGCGCCGCACGCTCGCTCGCCGCTCGCCGCCGGTGCCGCTCGACGAGGACGTCGACCCCGTGGAGGCGCCGGCGTCGGCCCGCCCCGACGAGGCGGCGCAGAACCGCGAGGTGTACACGGCGATCGCGGACCTGCCGGACGGGCTTCCGCGAGGCGCTGGTGGCGATCGACGTGGCCGGGCTCTCCTACGAGGAGGCCTCCAAGGCGCTCGGCGTGCGCCAGGGCACGATCACGAGCCGCTTGTTCCGGGCGCGCGCACGAGTGGCGAAGACCCTCTCGGGCCAGGAGGCCCCGCAGGCAGCGTCCGAGGACGCTAGTTGGTCTGGGCGGCGTAGGGCAGCGCGCCCTTGTCCCGCCAGCCGGCGAGCTTCAGCAGCTCATCGTGGCTGACGCCGCGGCCGGAGAGGATGCAGGTGTGGCCCTTGCGCTGCCAGGTGACCACGGTGGTGTCGCCGAGCTTCAGGCTGCGGATGTTCACCCCGTTGCGCAGCGTGGAGGCGCTGCTCGAGGGCACCGACAGGCCCTTGCCGCTGACGATCGTGTAGCCCACCCGCTTGTCGCCCTTGGCGTAGAAGACGGTGGTGGCGATGCGTCCGCCGACCTTGTCCACGCGCGTGCCGATCGCATTCCAGCCGAGGCTGTCCTCCCAGTAGGGGTAGGGCACCCCGTCCACAGTGAGCGAGAGGGCGCCGTCGAAGTCGTGCCGCGGGGCCGGACTCGCGGGCGCCCCGAGGGTGTAGACCGCCGCCTCCGAGAGGCTGGGCCCACCGGCGCCCGAGGGGAGGATCGCGACCAGTGCTATCGCGAGCGCCGCGGCCACGGCCACGAACCCGCCCGCGATGCCGAAGCGCCGTGCACGAGCGGCTCGTGCCGGGCGTCGGCGAGCGCCCTCCACGCGCGCCCTCAGCCCGGCCGGTGCCGGTTCGGACAGGCCTCGCACTGCCGTGAGCGCCACCTGCTGCTCGTCCAGCATCGCGCGCAGCTCTGGAGAGCCGGCTACGCGTGCCTCGAGCTCGCGCGTGCGCTCAGCACTGAGCGTGCCGTCGGCAAGCCGGGCGATGTCCCGCTCGATGTCTGCTTGAGACCGCATTTCCCCTATTGAGCAAGACGCTGCGAGGTGCCCGTTTCATCCACGCCGGGATCACCTTGCAGCGATGATCTTAGGCGCAGCGCCAGATCGCGTGATCGGCCGCGCCAAGGAGTAAGGAAATGTGTGGCGAAAAGTGCCTAACCCGTGCTACGTTCGGCGGGTGAGGGGGACGCCTCTGGTCCGGCGCTCTGCCCCTCTGAAACCTTGAAGATCGAGGGCTTTCTGAAGTCGACCTCATACGTGAGGACAAAGCTGACCCGCGCAGCACGGATGGGTGTGAAGGGCACCCCCCGGCTGCGGGTCGAGCTGGTCGTGGACGACGTGGACGGCGTCGGGAACGCGACCAAGGCACCGAGGACGGCGACCGTCTAGTCAGAGGGACGCCGGCCCCGAGCCACCGCGGGGGGCGTCCGGGCGCTACGGCCGGACGCTCCCCGCACTCTTTCTGAACTCGATCTCCCTCAGCACGCGCGCCGGCGCACCCGCGGCGACCACGCCGGAGGGCAGGTCCTTCGTGACCACCGAGTTCGAGCCGATCACGCAGCGGTCGCCGATCGTCACGCCGCTCGTGACCACGCAGTTCACCCCGAACCAGCAGTTCGAGCCGATCTTCACCGGCCCGCGCGACTCGAACCCCTGCCAGGTGACCGGCAGCTCCGGATCGTCGTAGCGGTGGTCGGCGTCGCCGACGAAGCAGTGGTTGGCGAACATCACGTGGTCGCCGATCTCGATCCGGTCCATCGCCGCCAGCATCGTGCCGAGGTTGAGGAAGCAGCCCTCGCCGATCGCTGACCCGCCCCTCGTCGGCGATCGTGATCCAGCAGCCGGGCTCGAGCAGCGTGTCCCGCGCCGATCTCGAGCCGCCCGTCATCGAGGCACTCGAGCACGTTCCCCTGCACCGGAAAGCGAATGAACGCCCGCCGCCGAGCGGCATGCAGATGGATGCGCGCGCGGTTCCACGGAACCGAATTGCGCTCGTACCAGCGCCACTTCTGAGCCCAGAGCCGGAGATCGCGGTGCGGGATCACGGAAGTACGGAGGTACAGAGGTACGGATTGGCCGCTGTCAGTACTCCGTACTTCCGTACTTCCGTACTCCGCATTCAGGCCGCCGCGGGACCTTCTTAGGCCTGCTGCGCTTAGCGCGCGGCGCCTTCGGCGTGACCAAGCCCCGCCAAATGGCGGCCCGTGTACGACCCCTCGACCCCCGCGACCTCCTCGGGCGTTCCCGTCGCCACGATCCGGCCGCCCTCCTCGCCGCCCTCCGGGCCGAGGTCGATGATGCGGTCGGCGGTCTTGATCACGTCCAGGTTGTGCTCGATCACCACCACCGTGTTGCCGGTGTCCACCAGCCGCTGGAGCATCTCGAGCAGCCGCTCCACGTCGGCGAAGTGGAGTCCTGTGGTGGGCTCGTCGAGGATGTAGAGCGTGCGCCCGGTGGCGACCTTCTGCAGCTCGGTGGCGAGCTTCACGCGCTGCGCCTCGCCGCCGGACAGCGTGGTGGCCGGCTGGCCGAGGCGGATGTAGTCGAGCCCGACGTCGTGGAGCGCCTGCAGGCGGCGCTTGATCTTCGGGATGTGCTTGAAGAACTCGAGCGCGTCCTCGACCGGCATCTCGAGCACGTCCGCGATCGTCTTGCCCTTGAAGCGCACCTCGAGCGTCTCGCGGTTGTAGCGCTTGCCGTGGCACTGCTCGCAGGGCACGTAGACGTCGGGCAGGAAGTGCATCTCGATCTTGATCTGGCCGTCGCCGCGGCAGACCTCGCAGCGGCCGCCCTTCACGTTGAAGCTGAAGCGGCCGGGCTTGTAGCCGCGCGCCCGCGCCTCCTGGGTGCGGCTGAACAGGTCCCTGATCTGATCGAACACGCCCGTGTAGGTGGCGGGGTTGGAGCGCGGCGTGCGCCCGATCGGCGACTGGTCGATGTTGATGATCTTGTCGACCTGATCGAGGCCCGCGCACGCGCCTGTGCGCGCCCGGGCGCAGCTTCGCCCGGTGCAGGCGGTTGGCCACCGCGCGGTAGAGCACCTCGTTGACCAGCGTGGACTTGCCCGAGCCGGACACGCCGGTCACGCAGGCGAACACGCCGAGCGGGATCTTCGCGTCGATCGACTGGAGGTTGTGCTGGCTCGCGCCCTCGATCTCGATGTAGCCGCTCGGGCGGCGGCGCTTGCGGGGCACCGGGATCGTGCGCGTGCCCGCGAGGAACTGGCCGGTGGCCGAGTCCTCGACGGCCATCACCTCCTCCGGCGTGCCCTGGGCCACCACGTGGCCGCCGTGCTCGCCGGCGCCCGGGCCGAGGTCCAGGATGTGGTCGGCCGCGCGCATCGTGCCCTCGTCGTGCTCGACCACGATCACGGTGTTGCCGAGGTCGCGCAGCCGCTCCAGGGTGGCGATCAGCCGCTCGTTGTCGCGCTGGTGCAGCCCGATCGAGGGCTCGTCGAGGATGTAGAGCACGCCCACCAGGCTCGAGCCGATCTGCGTGGCCAGCCGGATGCGCTGCGCCTCGCCGCCCGAGAGCGTGCCCGCGGCCCGCTCCAGCGACAGGTAGCCCACCCCGACGCTGTCGAGGAAGCGCAGGCGCTCGTCGATCTCGCGCAGCACCAGCCGCGCGATCTGGCGCTCGGTGTCGGTCAGCTCAAGCGCCTCGAACCACTCGATCGCCCGCTTCGCGGACATGCGGGTGAGCTCGTGGATGCCGAGCCCGCCGACCTTCACCGCCAGGCTCTCCGGCCGCAGCCGCGCGCCCTTGCACTCGGGGCACGGCCGCACCGACATGTACTCCTCGATCTTCTCCCGCGAGTAGTCGGAGTCGGTCTCCTTGTAGCGGCGCTCGAGGTTGTGGATGATGCCCTCGAAGCTCGTGGTGTAGGAGCGCCGGCGCCCGTAGCGGTTGCGGTATGAGATGTAGATGCGGTCGCCGTTGGTGCCGTAGAGGAAGCAGTCCTGCACCTCCTCCGGCAGCTCCTCCCAGGGCGTGTCCATGTCGATCTCGTAGCGCTCGGCGATCGCCTGGGTCATCTGCTCGTAGTAGTTCGACGCGCTCGTGGACCAGGGCAGGATCGCCCCCTCGCCGAGCGACAGGCTCGGGTCGGGCACCACCAGCTCCGGGTCGATCTCCATCTGCGAGCCGAGCCCCGTGCAGCGCGGGCAGGCGCCGTGCGGCGAGTTGAAGCTGAACATGCGCGGCTCGAGCTCGGGCATCGAGGTGCCGCAGTTGAGGCACGCGAAGCGCTCGGAGTAGGTGCGCACCTCTCCCCCGTCCACCAGCTCCACCTCGACGATCCCCTCGGCCAGCCCCACGGCGGTCTCGACCGAGTCGGCCAGCCGCTTGCGCAGGTCGGGGCGCATCACCAGGCGGTCCACCACCACCGCGATGTCGTGCTTGAACTTCTTGTCGAGCACGATCTCCTCCTCGAGGCGGCGCAGCTCGCCGTCGACCTTCACGCGCGTGAAGCCCTCGGCGCGCAGCTCCTCGAAGCAGCTTGCCGTACTCGCCCTTGCGGCCCCGCACCATCGGCGCCAGGACCATGAAGCGCGTGTCCTCCGCGAGCGTCATCACCTGGTCGACGATCTGCTCGGCGGACTGGGCGGCGATCGGCTGGCCGCAGTTGTAGCAGTGCGGATGCCCGATCCTGGCCCACAGGAGGCGCAGGTAGTCGTAGATCTCGGTGACCGTCCCGACCGTCGAGCGCGGGTTGCGCGAGGTCGTCTTCTGGTCGATCGAGATGGCCGGTGAGAGCCCCTCGATCGAGTCCACGTCCGGCTTGTCCATCTGGCCGAGGAACTGGCGCGCGTAGGCGGACAGCGACTCCACGTAGCGGCGCTGGCCCTCGGCGTAGATCGTGTCGAACGCAAGGCTCGACTTGCCGGAGCCCGACAGCCCGGTGATGACGACCAGCGCGTGGCGAGGAATCCTCAGGTGAAGGTCCTTGAGGTTGTGCTCGCGAGCGCCGGCGATGATGAGTTCGCCCTGCGGCTTCACATAATCGATTCTAGGTAGCCGGTCGGCTACCGCTCCCGGAGGCTCCCGCTCTTTGCGGCGAAGGGTACGGCCAGCCGCACCACGCCTGGACGGCTAGCGCCATTTTGCCCGATCCCCCGCCAGCGGGACGATCCAGCCGCACCCGTCCGATTGGAGAGCCGATGCCGCAGGAGCTGCCCGGAATTCCTCGCCTGCGCGCGGGCGACGTGATCGAGAACAGCGTCACCGGCGAGCGCGTGGTCGTGCTGATCGGCAGCGGGGAGTCGCGGGACGGCAGCATCGCGGGCCATCTGTTCGTGCGGCCCGGCGGAGCGGTGGCGGTCGAGCACGTGCACGCGACCGTCAGCGAGCGCTTCCGCGTGATCGAGGGCCGGCTCGGCGTGCGCATCGGCGGACGGGAGAGCGTGCTCGAGAAGGGCGCCGACGTGACGATCACGCCCGGCGTGGCTCACGACTGGTGGAACCCGGGACCCGGCGAGGCCCAGGTGCTCGTCGAGGTCGAGCCCGGACGGCGCTTCGAGCTGATGCTCTCCACCCTCTTCGGCCTGGCGAACGACCGGCTGACGAACTCGAAGGGCGTGCCGCATCTGCTGCAGCTCGCGGTGATCGCCCGCGAGTTCCGCGACGTGATCGAGTTCGTGAAGCCGCCGCGCATCCTCCAGCGCGCTCATGTTCGCGTTCCTTGCGCCGATCGGGCAGGCGCTGGGCTACCAGCCCTATTACCTCCGCTACCTGCGCCCCCACGGCCGCGTCCAGCCGGACCCGGCCGTCATGGCCCTGCTCGCCGAGCGCAGGCGCCCCGCCGCCGCGGCGTGAGCTAGCCGACCTTGGAGTAGACGTCGTCCAGGATCGCGTCCTGGTCGGCGAGCTGGAAGTTGTCGGCGAGGTAGCGGGCGGCCTCCTCGCGTGGCGTGCCGTTCAGCGCCATGTTGAGCGCCACCAGCCGCGCGCCCTCGGGGCCGCCGCTCGCGGCGGGCGATGGCGCGGGGACCGGCTCCGGGGCGGCAGCCTCCTCAGAGGCGCCGTTCGCCACCGCCTGCGGCTCGGACGCGACGGGCTCCGGTTCCGGTTCTGGCTCCGGTTCTGGCTCCGGGTCGGGTACCAGCTCCAGTTCGGGCCCCGCTGCGGCGGCGCTCGGCGGATCTGGGCGGCGGCCGGCGCCCCGGGCGCTGCGGGCCGCACGGCCCCCAGCTCTCCCCGGATCGAGTCGAGCTCGTCCTCGAGCTCGCCGCCGGCCTCGCGCATCTGCTGCACCAGGCCGCCGGCCGACTCATGGATGCCCGCGACCAGGCCCTCGAGCTCGGTCTCGAGCGCGGTGGCGCGCTCGAGCATCTTCGCCACGGTCTCCTGCACGCGCGAGAGCTGCTCGGCAGACTCGCTGTCCGCACGCTCGCGGGTCTCGCGGGCGCGCCGCGACGCATCCTCGGTCACGCGCGCGGCCTCCTCGGTCGCGTGCTGCTCGATCTGGGCCGCGCTCTCCTCCGCGACCTCCACGATCTGCCGCACCTGCTCGGCGGCGGCGCCCGCCACCCCGGCCGGCGTGGCCTTCAGCTGTGCCCGCAGCTCGGCGATCGCATCGGCGAGCTCGCGCAGGTGTAGGTCCACCTCCTGCTGCTCGTAGCCGCGCCGGGCGACCGTGAAGTCCTTGCGCTCGATGTTGTGTCGATCCAGCTCCATAGCTCCTCCGCTCCGCAGTCTGCTCGGCAGCGTAGCGGAGGTGCCCCCGCGCTCGGGACGGATGCGCTCCAGGACCGCGCTTATCAGCGAACGCAGGGAGATTGCCGGAAGCTAGCTCGCGGCCCGGCGGGAAAGAGGAGCAGAAAGCAGGTCTCTGCTTCCCTGCTTTCGGCTTCTCTGCTTACTACCCCTGGTTGTCGCGGGCGGCGAGGGCCGCCGGGGGCCGCGAGGGAGTCGGCAGCGGGCGGTCGAAGCCGGCCGCGGCGTAGGCCTCGCGCTCGTCGAGCGTCTCGTGCTCGAGCAGCGCCTTGGCCAGCGAATCGAGCCGGTGGCGGTTCTCGCGCAGCCCGTCGAGAGCGCGGCCGTAGCACTCCTCGATGATGCGGCGCACCTCCGAGTCCACGAGCTCGCGCGTGGACTCCGCCGGCCCGTTGCCGTCCACGCCGGGGAACAGCGCCGACCCGTCGCCGGGGCGAGGCAGCACCGAGACAAGGCCGATCGCATCGGACATGCCCCAGCGGCCCACCATCTGGCGGGCGATCGAGGTGACCTGCTCGAGGTCGGACTCGGCACCGGTGGTCACGTCGCCGTAGACGATCTGCTCGGCTGCACGTCCGCCGAGGGCGCCCACGATGCGGCCCTTCAGGTAGTTGACGCCGTAGCCATAGCGGTCCGACTCGGGGCTCTGGAAGGTCACGCCGAGCGCCTGGCCGCGGGGGATGATCGAGACCTTGCGGACGGGATCGGCGCCCGGCTCGAGCATCCCGAGCACGGCGTGCCCCGACTCGTGGTACGCGGTGCGCTCGCGCTCCTCGGGCGAGAGCGTGATCCTGCGCTCGGTGCCGAGGATGATCTTCTCGAGCGAGTCGGTGAAGTCCGCGAGGGTCACCTTCGCGTGATCGCGGCGCGCGGCGGTCAGCGCCGCCTCGTTCACCAGGTTGCGCAGGTCCGCGCCCACCATGCCCGGCGTGCTCGAGGCGATCGACTTCAGGTCCACGTCGTCGGCGAGCGGCACGGAGCGCGTGTGCACCTCCAGGATCTTCGTCGCGCCCATCCTTGTCCGGCGGCTGCACGAACACGCGGCGGTCGAAGCGGCCCGGGCGCAGCAGGGCCTGGTCGAGGATCTCGACCCGGTTGGTGGCTGCGAGCACGATCACGCCCTCGGTGCCGGTGAACCCGTCCATCTCGGTGAGGATCTGGTTGAGCGTCTGCTCGCGCTCGTCGTTGCCGCCGAACGAACCGCCGCCTCCGCGCGAACGCCCGATCGCGTCAAGCTCGTCGATGAAGATGATCGCGGGCGCCGCCTCCTTGGCCTGGTAGAACAGGTCGCGCACGCGGCTGGCGCCGACGCCGACGATCGCCTCGATGAACTCCGAGGCGGCGATCGAGAAGAACGGCACGTCCGCCTCGCCGGCCACGGCGCGCGCGAGCAGCGTCTTGCCGGTGCCCGGAGGCCCCGCCAGCAGCACGCCCTTCGGGATCACCCCGCCGAGCTTGCTGTAGCGGTCGGGGTTGCGTAAGAAGTCGACTACCTCGATCAGCTCCTCCTCGGCCTCGTCGATGCCGGCCACGTCCTTGAACGTGGTGCGCTGGGAGGAGTGCTCGTAGCGGCGCGCGCCGGAACGGCCGAACGCGCCCAGCACGCCTCCCGCGGAGCTGCGTCTGGCAAGGGCTACGAACAGGAAGACCAGTAACAGCGTGGGCCCGAAGCCGAAGATGATCGTCTGCCACAGCGGCGTGCCGCTGTCCACCTTGTGGGCGTTCGTGGTCACGTTCTTGGCGATCAGGAGCTTCGCCAGGCCGTCGTCGCCGAACGCCGGGCGCACGGTCTGGAACTTGTCGATCGACTTGGCGTCCTTGCCGGGCGGATAGGAGATCGCCTTCTTGAAGTCGCCCTGGATCTCCTCGCCCTTGGAGCTGATCTCGCTGACGTTGCCCGCCTCGACCTGCTGGTAGAAGGTCGTGTACGGAACCTTCGTGCGCGCCGGCTTGCCCGAGAGCGCGAAGCTCAGGATGAAGTTGAGCGCGAAGAGCGCGATGATGATCCACCAGAAGCGCCGCATCGTCGGCGGCAGCATCCCGTTGCGCTTCTGCGGCTCTCCGGGCTTGTCGCCCTCAGGATGGCCCTCGACGCGCCATGGGGTGCGGTGCGGCGCGGGGGCCTTGTCTGACGTTGGTCTGCCGGGCAGGTCAGGCATCGAATCCTGGTTCGATGCTAGTGGGTCGAGCTACGACGCCTCGGCCTGAACCCGCTCCAGCTCGCGACGCAGTTCCTTGATCTCGTCGCGCAGCTTGGCGGCGTATTCGAAGCGCAGTTCGTCGGACGCGAGCAGCATCTCCTCCTCGAGCTCGACCATCGTCTTCGAGATCTCCTCGGGGCTCATCTGCTGCTCCTCGCGGCGGCGCCTGCGCTTGCCCTTGGGCACCTTGGACTCGATCGCGAGGAAATCGGTGATGTCGGAGATGCCCTTGACGATCGTCGCCGGCGTGATGCCGTGCTCCTCGTTGTAGGCGACCTGGATGGCCCGGCGGCGATCGGTCTCGCTGATCGCGTTGCGCATGGCCTGCGACTCCTTGTCGGCGTACATGATCACCTTGCCGCGGATGTTGCGGGCGGCGCGGCCGATGGTCTGGATCAGCGACGTCTCGCCGCGGAGGAAGCCCTCCTTGTCGGCGTCGATGATCGCGACCAGCGACACCTCCGGCAGGTCGAGCCCCTCGCGCAGCAGGTTCACGCCGACGAGCACGTCGAACTCGCCGAGACGCAGGTCGCGGATGATCTGGATCCGCTCCAGCGTGTCGATCTCCGAGTGCAGGTAGCGGACCCTGAAGCCGTACTCCATCAGGTAGTCGGTGAGGTCCTCGGCCATCTTCTTGGTGAGCGTGGTGACCAGCGCACGCTCGCCGTCCTCGGCGCGAGCGCGGACCTCGTTCATCAGGTCGTCGATCTGGTTCTTGGTCTCGCGCACCTCCACCTCGGGGTCCACGATCCCCGTGGGCCGCACGATCTGCTCGACCATCCGCGAGGAGTGGTTGCGCTCGAACTCGCCGGGCGTGGCCGACACGAACACGATCTGCTTGGTGATGTTCATGAACTCGTCGAAGGTCTGGGGCCGGTTGTCCAGCGCGCTGGGCAGCCGGAAGCCGTAGTCCACGAGCGTCTGCTTGCGCGAGCGGTCGCCCTCGTACATGCCGCCGATCTGCGGCACCGTCTGGTGCGACTCGTCGATGAACACCACGAAGTCGTCCGGGAAGAAGTCGAGCAGGCAGTAGGGCCGGTCGCCCGCCGAGCGGCCGTCCAGGATGCGGGAGTAGTTCTCGATCCCGTTGCAGAAGCCGAGCTCGCGCATCATCTCCATGTCGAACTGGGTGCGCTGGCGCAGGCGGTGCGACTCGAGCAGCTTGCCCTGCTCTTCGAGCTCCTTGCAGCGGGCCTCCAGCTCGTCGCGGATCTCCACCACCGCGCGCTCGATCGTCGGGCGGTCGGTGGCGTAATGCGTGGCCGGCCAGATCCCGACGTGCTCGATCTCCGCGATGACCTCGCCGGTGAGCGGGTCGAAGTGCTGGAGCTGCTCGATCTCGTCGCCGAAGAAGACGGCGCGGTAAGCGCTCTCCGCGTAGGCCGGGAAGACCTCGAGCGTCTCGCCGCGGACCCGGAAGCTGCCGCGGCCGAGCGCCGTGTCGTTGCGCGTGTAGTGGTTGTCCACGAGCTTGCGCAGGGTCGCGTCGCGGTCCACCATCTCGCCCTTCTTGAGCATCACCACCTGGGCGTCGTAGCGCTCGGGCGAGCCCAGGCCGTAGATGCACGACACGCTGGCAACGACCACCACGTCGCGGCGCCCGAGCAGCGCGGCCGTGGCGGAGTGCCGCAGGCGGTCGATCTCCTCGTTGATCGAGGAGTCCTTCTCTATGTAGAGGTCCTGCTGCGGGACGTAGGCCTCGGGCTGGTAGTAGTCGTAGTAGGAGACGAAGTACTCGACCGCGTTGTTCGGGAGGAACTCCCGGAACTCGTTGCAGAGCTGGGCCGCGAGCGTCTTGTTGTGGGCGATCACGAGCGCCGGCCGCTGCACCTGCTCGATCGTGAACGCCATCGTGGCCGTCTTGCCCGACCCGGTGACCCCCAGCAGGGTCTGAAACCGCTCCCCGGAGTCCAGCCCCGCCGCAAGCTCGTCGCGGGCCTTGGGCTGGGCTGCGACGGCGGTGTAGGCGGGGTTGATCTGAAGGGCGGCACTCTGGCGTCGACGCTAGCACTGGCTGCGGAAGTACGGAGGTACAGAAGTACGGAGTGCAGAGACCTACCAATCCGTACCTCCGTACTTCCGTAGTTCCGTCGTTCTATTCGCCCCCGCTGACCAGCCCCACGATGTGCCCCTCCGGATCCGCGAAGAGCGCGATCCGGCCGCCGCCGGGGATCTCCATCGGCTCGAGGGCCGTGCTGCCTCCCAGCGACTTTGCCTGCTCGAGGGCCGCCTCCAGGTCGTCGACCTGGACGTAGAAGGTCACGTGGCCGCCGTGGCCGTTCGGGTCGGCCCCGATGCCGCCGGCCGGATCGGAGCCGGTGCTCACGATCCCGTAGTCGATGCCCTCGACGGTGCTGATCTCCCAGTCGAACAGGTCGCCGTAGAACTTCCTCATCGCGGCCCCGTCGTTGCCCAGCACCTCGAAGTGGACGATTGGGTTCCCCACGGGAGCCTCCTCTACTCGAGCCCGAGTTCCTTCGGGTATGTCTTGCGGTACGCCTGCCGGTGTGACATGACGCTCAGGACATAGTGGCGCGTCTCGGGGAACGGGATGTCACGGCCGGCGTCGAAGTTGCCCGCGCCGCCGACGCGCCTCACCCACTTGTCCACGTTCGCCTCGCCCGCGTTGTATGCAGCCACGGCCAGAGTGGAGTTGCCGTGGTAGCGGTCGATCAGGTAGCGCAGGTACCAGGACCCGTACGCGATGTTCACCTGCGGTGTGCCGAGGTCCTTGATCTGGAAGCTCGTGCCGCCCGACTTCTTCGCGATGAAGTTCGCCGTGCTCGGGCAAGAGCTGCATCAAGCCCTTGGCGCCGGCGCTCGAGGTGCGGTCGCGGAACTTCGACTCCTGGTAGATCACGGCGGCGATCAGCGCGGGGTCGAGGTTCTTGTCGCTGGCCTGCTGGCGGATGATCTGCTCGTGGTTGAGCGGCAGCGTGAAGTGGCGAACGGCCGTGGGGCCGAGGCGCACCGCGAGCACGACCGCCACGACGATCCCGGCGACGAGCATGAACACGCCAAGCCGCCGGCGGCGCACAACCGCGCGTGAGTGCGACCTGCCGCGCGAGCGCCCGCGACGGCGCGGAGCCGCCCGCTCGAGAACCGTCGTACGCCCCGGTGCGGTCCGGTAGCTCAAGGCCCTATGTTCTCAAGTAGCGCCGACAGCTTCCGCTCGAGCTCGGCGAGATCGCCGTCGTTGGCGATCACGAACTCCGCTCGCTCCGCTTTTTCCGTCTGTGTGAGCTGCCGAGCGGTGCGCTCGTCCACGCCCGCGTGCCCGCGCGCCGCGGCCCGCTCCCGGCGCAGCTCCTCGTCCGCGACGACGGCGATCGTGTGGTCGAAGCCGTGCTCCATCCCAGCCTCGAACAGCAGCGGCACCTCCACGACCGCCGCTCGGGCCGGGGGCTGCCGGCGGCCGACCTCCTCGCGCCAGCGGGCCACGCGCTCCCCCACGCGCGGCCACAGCACGCCCTCCAGCCAGCTGCGCTGATCGGGATCGGCGAACACGACCTCGGCCACCGCGCCCCGGTCGATCCGCCCGTCGGGGGCCACGCGATCGCCGAAGCGCTCCACCAGCAGGTCCCTCACCTCGTCTCCCTCCAGCAGCTCGTGTACCACCGCGTCACTGGACAGCGTCGCTGCGCCGAGCCGCTCCAGTGCCGCCAGCGCCTCGGACTTGCCGGCGCCAATCCCCCCGGTCAGCCCCACGAAGGCAGGCGCGCCCTCGGTCGGGGCGGACATGGCCTACTCGTCGGGCGGGGGCGCGTCTTCGGCGGGCGGAGCCTCTGCCTCGGGCTCTGCCTCCGCCTCGGCTCTCGGGAGCCGCCTCCGCCTCGGGCTCGGGAGCCGCCTCGGGCTCGGCGGCCTCCGCGGCTCCGGCCTCGGCGACCGCCTCCGCCTCCGGCTCCGCAGCGACCTCCGCTGCCGCCTCGGGCTCGGGCTCCACGACCGGGACGCGATCGTCCTCGATCGTGACCTCGGCGCCCGCGAACACGTCGTCGGAGAGGCCGAGCTCCGGCACGTTGTCGAGCTGGTTGTCGATCTCGGCCGACGGTCCCGCCGTCGCCGGTGGCGCGGCTTGGCAGCACCTGGTCCTCCACGCGCTTGACGCTGAGGGACAGGCGGCGGCGCTCCGAGTCGATCTCGAGGATCTTGACCTTCACGGTGTCGCCCTGGTTGACGATCTCGCGCGGGTTCTCCACGTGGTGCTGGGCCAGCTCGGAGATGTGGACGAGGCCCTCGACCCCGTCGAGGATCTCGACGAAGGCGCCGAAGCTCACGACCTTGGTGACCTTGCCCTCGAGCACGTCACCGACGTTGTAGGTGTCCATCACCCGCTGCCACGGGTCCTCCTGGGTCTGCTTGAGACCCAGCGAGATACGCTGGCGCTCGCGGTCGATGTCGAGCACCTTGACCGGCACCACGTCGCCGATGTTGAGGATCTCCGAGGGGTGGTTCACATGGCTCCAGGAGAGCTCTGAGATGTGGATCAGGCCGTCGATCCCGTCGAGGTCCACGAAGGCGCCGAAGTCCACGATGTTCGAGATCGCGCCCTCCACGACCTGGCCGGGCTGCAGCCGGTCGAGGATCTGCTGGCGGACCTCCTTGCGCTCCTCCTCGAGCACCGCGCGGCGGCTGAGCACCACGTTGTTGCGCGAGCGGTTGAGCTCGATCACCTTGCACTCGATCTTCTGGCCGAGGAAGTCGTCGAGGTTCTGGACGCGGCGGATGTCCACCAGCGAGGCGGGCAGGAAGCCGCGCACCCCGAGGTCGATGATCAGGCCGCCCTTCACGACCTCGATCACGGTGCCCTCCACGGGCTCGCCGGACTCGGCCGCGGCCTCGATGCGCCGCCACGCCTTCTCGAAGCGGGCGCGCTTCTTGGACAGGATCAGCCGGCCGTCCTGGTCCTCCTTGGTGAGGACCAGCGCGTCGACCTCCTCGCCGAGCTCCACCTCCTCGGAGGCATCCACGGACTTGCGGATCGACAGCTCGTGCGCCGGTATGACGCCCTCGGACTTGTAGCCGATGTCGACCAGGACCTCGTCCTTGTCGATCCGGACCACCTTGCCGGTGACGACATCGCCCTCCTCGAAGGGCACCATGGTCGCGTCGTAGTTGGGGACTATCTGGCCGTCGATCTCGAGGAGCAGTCCGTTTGACCCCTCGACAGGCCGTGCTTCCGTCAAAGTTTCAGTATCTGTCACGAATTGGGTAGGTTAGCGGGCGCGTTGCCACCGCGCTGGCGGAGCAACGCCTTGTAGGCTGGGCCGGGATGCCCAGGAGACGGACGAAACGCGGGGCGGAGCGAACACCCCTCTCTCACGACGCGGACGTCCTGGTCTGCGGCGCTAGCTTCGCAGGTCTGGCGGTGGCGCGCGAGCTTGCCGGCTCCGGAGCGCGGGTCCTGATCGTCGACCGTTACGAGGTCGGAGAGCGCCAGACCTCGGCCTGCGCGGCGCCCACGGGCTGGCTCGAGGCCCTCGGTCTCCAGGCGTCGATGCGCCAGACCTTCCCCGAGCTCGTCATCCACACCCCCCACGCGACCGCGCGCTACGAGCTGCCGTGGACCTTCTCGACCTTCGACTACCGCACGCTCTGCGAGCTGCTGGACGACCAGAACGACGCCATGTTCGAGATCGCAAAGGTGGACGGGCGCAGCGGCGACACCGTTCACACCGACCGCGGCGACCTCAGCGCGCCCCTGATCGTGGACGGCCTCGGCTGGAGGCGCATACTCGGCCGCTCGGGCTTTCAGCCGCCGGACGCGCCACTCTCGCGCGGCCTGGAGGTGCACCCCCACGGTGAGAGCTCGGACCTCGAGATCTGGATCGACCGCCGCTACGTGCCCGCCGGCTACGGCTGGAGCTTCCCGGCGCGCGACGAGATCCGCATCGGGGTGGGCTCGTTCGACCCCCGCTTCCACGTCAAGGACACCACGGTGGCGCTGGCCTCCGACCTGGAGCGCGACGCCGTCCGCTACCAGGGCAACTGGATCCCCCACAGGCTTCGCCCCGCCGCGGAGGACGACCTCTTCTTCGTCGGGGACTCCGCGGGCCATTGCCTGCCGCTCACCGCGGAGGGCATCCGCACCGCCTTCTACTTCGGCATCGCCTGCGGGCGCGAGCTGCGGGCAGTGGTCGAGGGCCGCTCGACACGCGCCGAGGCGCTGCGGCGCTACGCCGAGTTCAGCGCCTCGCACCGCTGGAAGTTCGAAGCGATGCTGCGCGTCCAGCGGCTGATCCCGCGCGTGCCGCCGCGCGTGCTGGGGCCCGCGATCCGCGCGATGAGCTCACAGCGATTCGTGGACTGGTCGTTCACGCACTACCTGCAGATCGCGCCACCGTCGTTTGCCGCGGCGGGGCCGGCTCCGCGCTCCGCCGGCGAGCGGGTGCCGGCGGCGGCGTAGGGCGCTGGGCGTTTACTGCTTGCAATGAGGGGCGGCCTCGGCGTGGGCTGGGACGACGTGCGTGCAGTTTCCCCTGACATACAAGGGAAAGTGCACGCAGGTCCCTCTCTACCGGCTCGGACCGCCCTTATTGCTGACGGACCACGCCGGTCCGCCGAACACACCAGGAGCTGACCGCCCCCGGGCTCAGACCGAGCCGAAGGGCAGGTTGCCGCCGAGGCCCGGGCGGGGGTCCGGTGGGTCTTCGGGCCGGGGCCGCGACTCGACGCTCGCCTTCAACGGGTCGAGCCCCGCGCCCGCCGGCACCTTGATCTTCACCGCCCGCCACTCGCCGTCGGCGGCGTGCTGGGCGAACCAGTGCCAGCCACTCCCGTGATCGCGCTCGTTCAGCTCCTTGCAGCGAGCGTCTGCCTCGTCACGGGTCACTTCGCCTCGAGCCAGTTCTCGCCCACGCCGGCGTCCACCGCCAGCGGTGGATCCAGGTCGTAGGCCCGAGCCATCTCCCGCACGACGATCTCCGTGGCCTGCTCGATCTCACGCTCGGGGGCTTCGAACAGCAGCTCGTCGTGAATCTGGAGCACCAAGCGCGTGGACAGGCCGGCGTCGCGGAGCGCCTTCCAGCAGCGCACCATCGCGACCTTGATGATGTCCGCGGCGCTGCCCTGCACCACGGTGCTGATGGCGAGACGCTCGCCCAGCTGGCGCGTCTGGCGCTGGCGGGCGCGCAGCTCGGGGATACGGCGCATGCGGCCGAAGAGGGTGGTGACGTAGCCCTGGTCGCTCGCGCTCGTGATCGTCTGCGTGATGAACTCCTGCACCTTCGGGAAGCGGTTCAGGTAGCGCTCGATGAACTCGCCCGCCTCCTCCTGTGGGATCTGGAGCCGGTCCGCCAGGCCGTAGGCCGACAGCCCGTAGACGATCCCGAAGTTGATCATCTTGGCCTTTGAGCGCGTGCCGTGGTCGACCTGGTCGGGCGCCAGGCCGAACATCTCGCCCGCGGTCGCGGCGTGCACGTCCTCGCCCCGCTCGAAGATCTCCTTGAGCACGTCCTCGCCGGCCAGGTGCGCGAGCACCCGCAGCTCGACCTGCGAGTAGTCGGCCGAGATCAGCTTGTAACCCTCCTCGGCGATGAAGCAGGCGCGGATCTCGCGCCCCTCCTCGCTGCGGATCGGGATGTTCTGGAGGTTCGGGTTCGTGCTCGACAGGCGGCCGGTGGTGGTGGCGGTCTGGTTGAACGTGGTGTGCAGGCGGCCGGTGCTGGGCCGGATGAGCTCGGGCAGCGCGTCGAGGTAGGTGCTCTTCAGCTTGGAGAGCTCCCGCCAGGTCTCGACCTTGGCGATGATCTCGTGCTCTTCGCGGATCGCTGCGAGCACCCGCGCGTCGGTGGAGAAGCCGGTCTTGCCGCGCCGCTTCTTCGACAGGCCGAGCTTCTCGAACAGCACCTGGCCCAGCTGCTGCGGCGAGCCGATCGTGAACTCCTCCCCCGCGAGCTCCCAGATCTCGCTCTCGAGGGTGGCGATGCGCTCGCCGAAGCTCGCGCCGATCTCGGCGAGCCGGGCGGTGTCGATCTTCATGCCGGCCCGCTCGACGTCGATCAGCACCTCGACGAGGGGCAGCTCGACCTCGCGCAGCAGGCGCGTGAGCCCCTGCTCCTCGATCACGTCGAGCTGGCGGTCCACCAGCGCCCGCGTGCCCACCGCGCGCGCGGCCAGCCCGTTCGCGCCCTGGACCGCGGCCGTGATGCTCTCGTCCTCCAGCAGCTCGTCGAGCGGGTATTTCCGCCGCGCCGGATCGATCAGGTACGCGGCGACCATCGTGTCGTGCTCGAGCGGCGGCTGCTCCGATGGGTCCTCCGACGCCGCGAGCGTCTTCCAGTCG
This sequence comes from uncultured Thermoleophilaceae bacterium, assembly GCA_963729205.1. Lineage (GTDB taxonomy): Bacteria > Actinomycetota > Thermoleophilia > Solirubrobacterales > Thermoleophilaceae > JAICJR01. The sequence goes on along the minus strand of CAVSNA010000029.1, from coordinate 34,390 downwards.
TGCGCCACGAGCGGGCGCTGGCCCCAGGCGAGCGTGAGCGCCGCCAGCGTCTCCGCGTCCCCCACGAACACCTCCTCGCCGCCCGCGTAGGCCGCGAAGTGCAGCGGCCCGGTCGGCAGCTCGTCCTCGCCGAGCGACCGCTCGGCCGCGAGCGTGGCGTGGTCGCCCTCGAGGCTGCCCAGGTCGGCGGCCGGCACCTCCACGGCGCGCGCGGACAGCTCGAGGGACGCCGCCTGCCGCGGCGCGGCCGTCTCCTCGTCACCCATCGCCTCCTCGAGGCGCCGCAGCGGATCGCGCAGCTCGAACTCGCGGAAGTACTCGCGCAGCCGCGAGCGGTCCGGCTCCTGGGCCACGACCTGGTCGAGATCCACGTCCACGGGCACGTCGCGGATCGCCGTGGCGAGCTGCTTCGACACGCGGGCGTCGTCCGCGTGGTTCACCAGGTTCTCCTTGCGCTTGGCGCCGGAGATCTTGTCCACGTTCGCCAGCACCTCCTCGAGCGTGCCGAACTCCTGGAGCAGCTGGGCGGCGGTCTTGTCGCCGATCCCCGGGACGCCCGGGATGTTGTCCGAGGTGTCGCCCTTCAGGCCGTAGAAGTCGGTGATCTTGTCCGCCGGGATGCCGTAGCGGTCGAGCACCGCCTGCTCGTCGTAGACCACGGTGTCGGTGATCCCGCGGCTTGTGGCCATCACCCGGATCGCCCGGCTCGACAAGCTGGAACATGTCGCGGTCGCCGGTGACCACCATCACGTCGATCCCCTTCTCGTGAGCCTGGGTGGCGAGCGTGGCGATCACGTCGTCCGCCTCGAAGCCCTCGACCTTCACGTTCTGGTAGCCCATCGCCTCGACGAGGGGGCTGAGGTGCGGCCACTGCTCCGAGAGCAGGTCTGGGCTGCTTGCGCCGCTCGCGCCTTGTACTCCTCGTACTGGACCTCGCCGGCCCGACATGCCGGCGTCCCACGCCACCAGCGTGGGCTTCACGCCGTAGTCGGTGAGGATCTTCACCAGCATCGAGGCGAAGCCGAAGATCGCGTTGGTCGGAACGCCGCGGGAGGTGGCGATCGTCTCGGGCAGGGCGAAGAAGGCCCGGTAGGCCAGGCTGTTTCCGTCGATCAGGAAGAGCTCGCGCCCGTTGTCCGCCACCGTTGGATCTTATGAACAGTCCTGGTCGCCTCAGATTTGCCTGCAAGCGGCGGGAGATTGGCGTGCCGTCTATATGATGGGCGCCCTTTCGCGGCTCTCCAGCGGGCCGCGATGGCCCTAGGAGAGACTCGATTTCTATGCCAGTCAGGCCCAGCGCCCAGTTCTCGCTGACGCTCCGGGTCGAGCTCGACCGTCGCCCGGGACAGCTCGGCATGGTCGCCTCCGCGATCGGCGAGGCGGGCGGATCGATCGGCGCGATCGACACGGTCGAGACCGGCGAGGTCAAGGCCATCCGCGAGATCACGGTGATGTCCGGCGACCAGGACCACGCCGACGCGATCGTCGCCGCGGTGGAGCTGGTCGAGGGCTGCCATCTGATCGAGGTGACCGACCGCACCTTCGAGCTGCACCGCGGCGGCAAGCTCTTCACCGGCCTGACCGCGCCGATCGCGACCCGCGACGACCTCTCGATGGCCTACACGCCGGGCGTCGGCCGCGTCTGCATGGCCATCCACGACGACCCCGAGAAGGCCTACGAGTACACGATCAAGTCGAACACGGTGGCCGTGGTCTCAGACGGCAGCGCCGTGCTCGGCCTGGGCGACATCGGCGCCGCCGCCGCCATGCCCGTGATGGAGGGCAAGGCGATGCTGTTCAAGGAGTTCGCCGACGTTGACGCCGTGCCGATCTGCCTCGACACCAAGGACCCGGACGCGATCGTCCAGACCGTGAAGCTGCTCGCGCCCACCTTCGGCGGCATCAACCTCGAGGACATCTCCTCGCCGCGCTGCTTCGAGATCGAGAGCCGGCTGCAGCAGGAGCTCGACATCCCCGTCTTCCACGACGACCAGCACGGCACCGCGATCGTGGTGCTGGCGGCGCTGCTCAACTCCTGCCGGCTGACGGGCCGCAGGCTCGAGGACCTGCACGTGGCGATGGTGGGCGCGGGCGCGGCGGGAGTGGCCGTGGCCAAGATCCTCATGAACTCGGGCGTGCGCACGATCGTGGCCTGCGACCGCGAGGGCGCCATCCACACCGACCGGCCCGACTACCACGACGGCTCGATGAACGTGCCGAAGACCTGGCTCGCCGAGCACACGAACAGCGAGCGCCGCGACGGCAGCCCGGCCGAGGCGCTCGACGGCGCGGACCTGTTCGTCGGCCTCTCGGGCCCCGGAATCATCCAGGCGCGGGACCTCGCCCGTATGAACGACGACCCGTTCGTGTTCGCCATGGCCAACCCCACACCCGAGGTGCTCCCCGAGGAGGCGGCGCCGTACGTGCGCGTGATGGCCACCGGCCGCTCCGACTACCCGAACCAGATCAACAACGTGCTCGCCTTCCCCGGGATCTTCAGGGGCGCCCTCGACGTGCGCGCCCGCCAGATCACCGAGGAGATGAAGATCGCTGCGGCCCACGGCATCGCCGACGTGGTGACCGACGACGAGCTGTCGGAGGACTACATCATCCCCAGCGTCTTCAACGGCTTCGTGAGCTCGTGCGTGGCCAGCGCCGTGGCCCACGAGGCCGCAGCGAAGCGGCGCCACCAGGGCCAGCGGCGAGCGCGTAAGCGCCTAGCGTGCGCGTCGTCGTCACAGGCGCCACCGGAACCATCGGCCAGCGCCGTGGTGGGCGAGCTGCTCGCCCGCGGCGACGAGGTCACCGTGCTGTCGCGCGACGAGGCCTACGCGGCCGAGCAGCTGAGGGGCGCGATCCCGTTCGGCTGGCGCGACCCGCTGCGCGAGCCCGCGCCCTCGGCGGCATTCGAGGGCCGCGATGCCGTGGTGCACCTTGCCGGCGAGCCGATCGCCCAGCGCTGGACCGCCGACGTGAAGCGCCGCATACGCGCCTCGCGCGAGCTCGGCACCCGCAACCTCGTGGCCGGGATGATGGGCGCCGAGCAGCGCCCGCGTGTGCTCGTGTCCCAGTCCGCGGTGGGCTACTACGGGCCCCACGGCGACGAGCGTCTTGACGAGTCCACCCCGCCGGCGACCGGCGACTTCCTGGCCGACGCGGTGGTGGCCTGGGAGCAGGAGGCGCGCGCGGCCGAGGAGCTGGGCATGCGGGTGGTGACCACCCGTACCGGGGTGGTGCTGTCAGAGAGCGGCGGGGCGCTGGCCAAGATGCTGCCGCCCTTCCGGATGGGCGTCGGGGGACCGGTGGCCGGCGGCAAGCAGTACGTGCCCTGGATCCATCTGGACGATGTGGCCGGCGTGATGCTGCGCGCGCTGGGCGACGACGAGCTGAGCGGGGCGGTGAACCTCACCGCACCCGAGCCCGTGACCAACAAGGAGCTCTCGCGCACCCTCGGTCACGTGCTGGTACGGCCGGCGATCACCCCCGTGCCCGCCTTCGCCCTGCGCCTGCTCTACGGCGAGATGGCCGAGATAGTGACCACCGGGCAGCGCGCGGTGCCGGCCCGCCTTACCGAGCTCGGCCACGAGTTCGCCTATCCCGACGCTCGAGCCCGCGCTGCGCGCGGCGGTGCTCCCTCTAGCTGTCGAGCAGGCCCTCGTCCTCGACGAGGGTGCTGCGCCTGCGGCGGCGGCGGAGGCGAGCCCAGCCGCTCTCGATGAGCGCGGCAATCCCGATCAGGATCAGGCCCCAGCCGACCACCTCGAGCAGGATCAACAGCGCGGTGCCCATGGCTCAGCCTTCGCCCCGCTCCTTCTCCTGGCGCTCCGCGCGCGCCTCGGCGACCGTCGGGGCGCCGCGCCTCGGGATCGCGCCCTGGACCTTCCAGCGCGAGTCCGCGCGTGCAGGCCACAACAGCCAGATCACAACCCCGATGGCGCTCAGGATCAGGCCCGTGGCCAGGCCTGGTTTCTCTCCGTAGCCCTTGCGGTCCGACAGCCACGTCGACGCGATCGCCGAGGCCAGCCAGATGTAGGTGAGCCAGAGGGCCTTCGCCCCGAGCAGCGCGAATACGGTCATGCGCCCAGGTACGCCTTCTGGACCTCGGGGTTCTCGCGCAGCGAGGCGGACACGTCCGACAGTGCCACGGTGCCCGTCTCCAGCACGTAGCCACGGTTGGATACGTCGAGAGCGAAGTTGGCGTTCTGCTCGACGAGCAGGATCGTGGTGCCCTGGCGGTTGATCTCCGCGATCGTCTCGTAGATGCGCTCCACCAGCACCGGCGCGAGGCCCATCGCGGGCTCGTCGAGCAGCAGGAGCCGCGGGTTCGACATCAGCGCCCGGCCGATGGCGAGCATCTGCTGTTCGCCGCCGGACATCGTGCCGGCCTTCTGCTTGTGGCGCTCCTTGAGCCGCGGGAAGAGGTCGAACACGCGCTCCAGATCGTCGGCGATGCGCGCATCGCGGCGCAGGTAGGCGCCCAGTTCGAGGTTCTCGCGCACGGTCATGCGGGCGAAGCAGCGCCTGCCCTCGGGCGCCTGGGACACGCCCAGGCGGACGATGTCCTGCGGCGCGGTCTCGCCGATCTCCTTGCCGTCGAAGCGGATCGAACCCGTACGCGGCGGCGTGAGGCCGGATATCGACCGCAGCGTGGTGGACTTACCCGCCCCGTTCGAGCCGATCAGCGTGACGATCTCGCCGTCGTTCACCTCGAGCGAGATGCCCTTCAGCGCCTCGATCGCACCGTAGTAGGTGTGCAACTCGTTGATCTCGAGCAGGGCCATGGCGGGGCTACTCCCCCGTCTGCTTTCCGAGATAGGCCTCGACCACGCGCGGGTTGGCGCGCACCTCGTCGGGCTTGCCCTCGGCGATCTTCTCGCCGTGGTCGAGCACCGTGATGTGCTCGGAGACGTTCATGACGACCTTCATGTCGTGCTCGATCAGAAGGATCGTGAGCCCGAGATCGTCGCGCAGGGTCCGCATGAACTCCGTGAGCTGTGCCGACTCGTTCGGGTTCATCCCGGCCGTGGGCTCGTCGAGCAGGAGCATCTTCGGGTTCGAGGCGAGCGCCCTGGCGATCTCCACGCGGCGCTGGTCGCCGTACGCGAGGTTGATCGACATCTGGTTGTGATGGTTGCGGCGGAGGCCCACGAACTCCAGCATCTCCACCGCCTTCTCCCGTGCCAGCTCCTCCTCCCGCCGCACCGACGGCAGCCTGATGATCGAGCCGAACAGGCCGGCCTCCAGGCGCGCGTGCTGGCCGACCATCACGTTCTCGACCGCGGTCATCGTCGCGAACAGGCGGATGTTCTGGAAGGTCCGCGCCATCCCTGCCGCCAGGATGCGGTCCGGCCGCTCGGCGGTGATGTCGCGACCGTTGAAGGTGACCCAGCCGCCGCTCGGCTTGTAGAGGCCCGGTGAGCATGTTGAAGAAGGTGGTCTTGCCGGCGCCGTTGGGGCCGATGATCGACACGATCGAGCGCGGCGGCACCGAGAAGCTGACGCCGTCGACCGCCACGAGGCCGCCGAAGATCTTGGAGAGGTTCGCCGAGTCCAGGATCGGCGGGCGTCCGTCCGCCGGCGGGAGCGGCGGGCGGCTGCGGGCTCGAGGGCTGAGACGCCATCTCGCTCATACGTTCGCCTCGAAGATCGTCTCGTCGCCGGTGCCGATGCCCTCGGTGAGCTCCATCTTCCGCCTGCGTTCAGGTATCAGGCCCTGCGGCCGCAGCACCATCATGATCACGATCAGGAAGCCGAAGATCCCGAAGCTGAGCTCGGTGAGGTCGAAGTGCAGGCCGACCTTCGACGGCAGCGTCTTGAACGGCCCGGGGATGAAGTAGGTGTCGATGAAGGACAGGACCACCGCCCCGACGCACACCCCCCAGATGCTGCCGAGGCCGCCGAGGATGACCATCGCGAGGACGAAGATCGAGAACGAGAACTCGAACTGGTCGGCGTTCACCGTGTTGAGGTAGGAGGCGAGGAACGCGCCCGCCATGCCGCCGAAGGCGGCGCCGGTGGCGTACGCCATCAGCTTGGTGCGCACCAGCGGCACGCCCATGCTGGCCGCCGCCACCTCGTCCTCGCGCATCGCGATCCAGGCGCGCCCCAGCCGCGAGTCGCGCAGCCGGAAGTTCACGAGCAGCACCAGCAGCGCCATGCCGAGCGCCGTCCAGTACCACGGCCTGAGGTTCAGCGGGCCGAACGTGTCGAGGCCCGGAAGCTTGGGCGAATCGATCGGCGTGATGCCCTGACGGCCGGCGGTGAGCGCGTACTTGCCGACGTGGATCGAGTCCCCGTTGATCGCCACGCGACCGACGATTTCGCCGAACGCGAGCGTGACGATCGCGATGTAGTCGCCGCGCAGGCGCAGCGTCGGCAGCCCGATCAGCACGCCGAAGATCGCGGTGATGATCACCGCCACGAGCAGCACGAAGAGGAAGTTGATGTGGATGCCCGGCAGCGTGTCGACCACGCCGCTGACCCCGATGTGGATGCCCTTCTCATGGTTCGCGTAGGCGAAGAAGCCGGACCCGAACCAGCCGATCGTGAACGCGCCGATCGCGTAGAAGGCCACGTAGCCGAGGTCGAGCAGGCCCGCGAAGCCGACCACGATGTTCAGCCCCAGCGCCATCACCGCGTAGGCGAGCGCCTTCGTGGCGTTGTCGTTGAAGGCGCCGCCCGCCGAGTTGAAGAACGGCAGCACGATCATGAAGATCAGGAACGCGACGGCGACGCGCCCGCTTCGCGCTCTTCGGAAGCGCGTCCCAGCGCTGAGATAGGGCGGCCATCGTTTCGCGGATGGCGCTCATCCGGCCTCCCTCGTCTCCTCGCCGAGCAGGCCCTGGGGCTTGAAGACCATGATCAGGATCAGGTAGCCGAACACCACGGCGGGCGTCCACGTTGTCGCCAGGCGGTCGTCGGAGATCTGCTGGATGCAGCCGATGATGACCCCGCCCAGCACCGCGCCCTTGAGGTTGCCGATCCCGCCCATCACCGCCGCGGTGAACGCGATCAGGCCGGCCTCGAAGCCCTGGTCGAAGCGGATCGTGGTCTCGTAGAGGGCGAAGATCAGGCCCGCGGCGCCTGCCATCAGGCCGCCGAGCAGGAACGTGAGCGAGATGGTGTGGTCCACGTTGATGCCCATCAGCCGGGCGGCCTCGGGATCCTGGGCGGTGGCCCGCATCGCCTTGCCGAGCCGGCTGCGCTGGACGAACGAGACCAGCAGCAACACGAGCGGCACGGTGACGCCGATCGCGAGCACGTCGGCGTGGGTGATGTGCACGCCGGCCACCGTGAAGAAGTCCTTCTGCGCGTGGATCAGGTCGTCCACGCCGTGCTGCGAGCCGCCGAGCCACTCGAGGCCGACGTTCTGGAGGATGAAGGAGAAGCCCACCGCGGTGATCAGCGGCGCGAGCTTGGGCGCGTTTCGCAAGCGGTCTGTACGCCACCCGCTCCATCATCACGTTCAGCACCCCGCAGGCCACCATCGCGACGAGCCCGGCGACGATCAGCCCGCCCAGGATCCCGATGCCCGAGGTGGCGAGCCCGACGCCCAGCGTGCTCCAGATGCCGAACGAGACGAACGAGCCGATCATGAACACCTCGCCGTGGGCGAAGTTGATCAGCTCGATGATCCCGTAGACGAGCGTGTAGCCGATCGCCACCAGCGCCCAGATCGCCCCGTTGGAGACCCCGTCCTTCAGGTTCTCCGCGATGTGCGTGAGGCTGTGGTCGGCCTGGATGTCGTGTATCGCGAACGCGACCGGCAGCGCCAGCGAGGGCGATGATCAGCCCGTAGCGCGAGAAGAAGGTCCGCAGCGCTGCGACGACGGGCGAGGTGCCCCTCGCGGCCTTACCGGGAATGCTTGCGGCTTCCAAGTGGTGTCGAGTCTAAGTGAATAAAGCTCGAGAGGAGCGGGCCAAAATGGCCGGCCCGCTCCCCCCGAATCGACTGGCGGCTAGGACGCCGCCTTGACCACCTGGTCGAACTCGATCTCGCCGTTCACGACCTTGTACAGGCCGTAATCGGTGATCGACGTATCGCCGTTCTGGTCGATGCTGTACGTGCCGAGGACGCTCTGGCGGTCCTTGGTCGCGAACAGCTGCTGCACCACTGCTGCGCGATCGTTGCCCTTGTCGCCCGCGCGCTTGATCGCGTCGAGGGCCAGCGCCATCGACTCGTAGCCGTAGAGCGCGTAGGGATCCGGGTTCGCGGTGCCGTAGGCGGCCTTGTAGTCCTTGAAGAACTGCTGGCCCGCCGGCGGGTACTTGTCCGGCGACAGCGTGGCCACCGTGCACTGCACGTGGCTGTCGAGGCTCACCGGGATGCCACCCTTCTTCGGGTCGACCCAGCCCGACTCGCAGAAGCCGTCAGGCCCGTAGATCTTGGCCTGAGGCAGCGCGGCCTCGATGTCCTTGGTCAGCTGCACGCCGTTGTTGTCGACGATGCCGCTCAGCAGGACGCAGTCCACGCCCTTGCTGGCGATCTTCGACGCGACCGAGCGGTAGTTGGCCGCCTTCGAGTCCCAGCCGTCGTTGCCGAGCGACGGGATTCCGGCCGTCTTGAGCGCGGCCACGGTGTTCGTGGCCAGGCCCTGCCCGTACACCTCCTTGTCGTTCACGATGTACGGCTTGGCGCAGCCCTGCTGCTTCATGACCGTCGCGAGAGCGGCGGCCTGCACCGTGTCCTTCGGGACGACACGCACGTAGGTGCGCTTGCCCGTCGGGTAGTACTTCTGAGGCTCTCCAGGCTCGGCGCCCGCAACGCTCGAGGTCAGGCCGACCGCGGTGTTGGTCGGGCTGATCTGACCGATGCCGGCACGGTTCAGGATCGGGATCGAGATCGCGCTCGCGCCCGAGTTGAACTCACCGATGTAGGCGATGGTCGACTTGTCCTGCGCGGCCTTCCGGGCGTCGGTCGAGACCTGGCCTGGGTCCCACTTGCCCGCCGTCGCGGTCGAGTCGTCGAGCGACACGTACTTGATCGTGTACTTCCCGACCTTGCCGTTCACCGCCTTGAGGGCGAGCTTCGCCCCGTTGATCGCCGACTGAGAGTTCGGCCCCGTTGAACCCTGCAGCGGCAGGCTCGAGTAGATCGTGAGCGTGCTTCCGCTCACGTTCGCCGAGGTGCTGCCTCCGCCGCCGCCGCCACCGCAGGCAGTTACGCCCACCGCAGCCACGCCGACAAGGCAGCTGGATGCAATTGCAAACCAACGTCCTCGCACTGACATTCCCTCCTCTAAGACAATGGGTGAGAGTGGTGGCGCATCCTACTCATCCCTGCAAGCCCCGCAAGAAGCACGCAAGGATGATTGCGTTAAGCCTCTGTTGCGCGGCCGCCTGTCGGTATGTTGACGCCGATGCGGATCGGAATCCTCACGGGGGGCGGTGACTGCCCGGGCCTGAACGCGGTGATCCGGGCGATCGTCCGCAAGGGGATCGATCGCTACGGCCACGCGATCATCGGCTTCCGTGACGGCTGGCGCGGTCCCCTCGAGAACGCCTACACGGAGCTCACGATCGAGTCCACGCGCGGGATCCTGCCGCGCGGCGGCACGATCCTCGGCTCCTCGCGCACCAACCCGTTCAAGCGCGAGGACGGCTTCGAGCGCATCAAGGAGACGATGCAGAGCCTTAACATCGACGGCCTGATCGCGATCGGCGGCGAGGACACCCTGGGCGCCGCCGCGAGGCTGGCTGACGAGGGCCTGCCGGTGCTGGGCGTGCCGAAGACGATCGACAACGATCTTGGCGCGACCGACATGACGTTCGGCTTCGACACGGCCGTGCAGGTGGCCACCGACGCGATCGACCGCCTCCACACCACCGCCGAGAGCCACCACCGGATCATGATCGTGGAGGTGATGGGCCGCCACGCGGGCTGGATCGCCCTCCACTCGGGCCTGGCCGGCGGGCGCGGACGTGATCCTGATCCCCGAGCGGCCCTTCGACATCGACGAGGTCTGCCGCCTGATCCGCAGGCGCCACGGCCGCGGGCGCTACTTCTCGATCGTCGTCGTGGCCGAGGGGGCGCTGCCGGTGGAGGGCACCATCGAGGTCCTCGACGGCGAGACCGACGAGTTCGGCCACGCCCGCCTGGGCGGCATCGGCCAGGTGCTCGAGCGCGAGATCGAGCAGCGCACCGGCTTCGAGTCGCGCGCCACGGTGCTCGGCCACATCCAGCGCGGCGGCACGCCGACCGCCTTCGACCGCGTGCTGGCCACGCGCCTCGGCGTGGCCGCCATCGACGCCGCCAGCGAGGGCAGGTGGGGCATGATGCCCGCGCTGCGATCGACGCGCATCGAGCTGGTGCCGCTCAAGGACGCCGTGGAGCAGCTCCACACCGTCTCGAACGAGGACTACGGGCGGCCGAGGCGTTCTTCGGCTGAAGCGTGCAGCGCACGGTGCGCACCGCGGCCTCCGCGAACGCGCGCGCCGACTCCGCCGCATCGTACGGGCGGTCCTCGATCACGCGAGCCGGGAGCTCGATGCTGAGCTGGGACGGGGCGAACGGCCACGGGTCGACCTCCACCACGCCCTCGGCCACCACATCGAGCCTGATGTCGACGTGCTCGTCGCCGTGGCCCGTGGGCACCCTGGGAGCGATGCGGCCGCCCGGCGGCTGGTCGACCGGCTTCAGCGTGAGCGCGACCGGGACCGGGTCCACGGACGCGTCGCTCGGGGTGCTCAGATCGATGAGGCAGAGCGCCAGCGAGAGGAAGTCGAAGGTCTGAAGCAGCTCGTAGTTGCGCCACAGCCCGGCCTCGAAGGTGCTGCGCAGCCCGTTGAACCCCCACAGCTCGAGCGCCGCGGCGCGCCAGCGCCGCTCCTGCTCCTCCACCACGGCGACCGCCATCGGGAGGTCCAGCGGGGCCCCGTCCTGGACGCCCCAGCGCGCCGAGTAGAGGCCGGTCCAGTGCATCGACGCGAGGATCCCGGCGTAGGGGTCGCGCTCGTAGACGGAGTCGACGCCCGGCCCGTAGTTGGGCACCGTCGTGGTCAGCGGGACCTCGAGCAGGGCGGCGGGACGGCGCTCCTCCTCGTTGTACGTGGGCCCGGCGTCCATCGCGTACCAGCCGTCGTCGTGATGGGCCGCCGCGATCACCGCGCCCTCGCGCGGCTCGAGCTCCGCGAAGCGGTCGTTCCCCCAGGCCTCGGCGAGCACTCCGGAGAGCGTGCCGTGATCGGGCTGCCTGACGAGCCAGAGCTCAGAGCCTCGCCGCGAGATGAGCATCCGTGCTCCGAGCTCCCCGTCTACGCGTTGCCGGTCAGCTTCGCGATGAAGGGGCGTACCGCCCGCACCGTGATCGCGATGACCAGCAGCAGCACCGTGACCAGGAACGGGTCGACCGGCTTCCAGCCGAGGGAGAAGCCCGACCATCCAGAAAGCCAGCCCGGCGGTGAGCGTGATCAGGAGACCCATGCGGTGCGGGAGCTTATCGCGACTGGGACGACGAGAAGCGGCCGCGCACCTTGGTGACGGCGTTGAACGCGGCCAGCATCGCCTTCTCTCCGCCCGAGTCGCGCTGCGGGAGCAGCCCGAGGCCGCGGGCGAACGCCGCGCCGTCGTAGTAAGCGGTATTGCGCAGCAGCTTGCCCTCGTCGACGTCGATCTCGAGGCAGTCGCAGCCGCGCATCTCGATCCTGCGGCCGTTCGGCTCGACTCCCTGGAACGGGGCGCCGCGGAAGGTCCCCCGGGCGCGCCATTGGACCGCCGCCACCCCGGCGGAGGCCGTGACCTGCTCGACCTCGAACTCCCAGTCCGGGAAGGCCGCGAACAAGCCGACGAAGAACTCGCGTATCTCGGCGGGTCCGCGGAAGATGCCCACGGGCACGAGATCGCCGATCCCCTCCTCGGTCCAGAACGCCGCCATCCCGTTCGGGTCGCGCGCCGCGACCGCATCGAAGTAGGCGCGCGCTATGTCCTCGGTTACCTGCGCTTTGGTGCGTCTTTTCTGCGTTTGGGCTGCCATGCGGGCAACCTACCAGCGGCTCCGGCGGTTCAGGCGAGGGCGGCGGCGAGTTCGCCCACGGCGGCGCGCACGGCCTCCGGGCCGCCCTCGCCGGCCGCCCGCACGATGCGGCTGCCGACGATCACCCCGTCCGCGATCTCGGCGACGCCGCGCGCCTGCTCACCGGTCGAGATGCCGAATCCGACCGCCACGGGCACGCTCGCGGCCGCCTTGACCCGCTCCACCATCTGGCCGAGCTCGGGCGACAGGCGCGCTGCGCTCCCCGGTGGTGCCGGTGAGCGACACCGCGTAGACGAAGCCGCGGGCGTCCGCCCCGATCGTCGCGAGGCGGTCCTGCGGCGTGTTCGGGGCCACGAGCGCGACCAGCGCGAGCCCGCGCTCGTCGCAGACGGCGCGCAGCCCGCTGGCCTCGTCGTGAGGCAGGTCGGGCACGATCAGGCCGGCGGCGCCCGCCGCGGCCGCGCGCTCCGCGAACGCCTCGGCGCCGCGTGCCAGCACCGAGTTCGCGTAGACCATCAGCACCACCGGCACGCGCGCCGCCAGCGTCTCGCAGACGCCCAGCACGCCGTCGAGCGTGGCCCCGGCGGCCAGCGCCTGGGTGGCGGCGGCGTGGATCACGGGGCCGTCCGACAGGGGATCCGAGAAGGGGATGCCCAGCTCGAGCAGGTCCGCGCCGGCGTCGATGCACGCCTCCCCCACGGCCCGCGAGGCCTCGAGGTCGGGGAAGCCGCCCATCAGGTACGGCATCAGCGCCGCCCTGCGCCCGTGCGAGGCGAAGGCGGCGGCGATCCGGTCAGCCAAGCGAGAGCACCTCGTCGAGGTCCTTGTCGCCGCGCCCGAGAGCGTGACCAGCTCGGGGCCGGTCGCCGGGGTTGGCGAACACCCATGCGAGAGCGTGGGACGGCTCGAGCGCGGGGATGATCCCCTCGAGCCGGGAGACGCGCTTGAAGGCCTCGACGGCCTCGAGTCGGTGATCGCCACGTAGGTCGCCCGGCCCGTGTCGCGCAGCTGGGCGTGCTGGGGGCCCGAGCCCGGGTAGTCGAGCCCGGCCGAGATCGAGTGCGCCTCGAGGATCTGGCCCTCCTCGTCCTGGAGCACCGCCGACATCGAGCCGTGCAGCACGCCGCGGGCGTTCGTGGTGAGCGGTGCGCCGTGGCGACCGGTCTCGAGCCCCTCCCCCGCGGCCTCGACGCCGATCAGCTCCACGCCGTCGTCCTCGAGGAAGGCGACGAAGGTGCCGATCGCGTTGGAGCCGCCGCCCACGCAGGCGATCACGCGCGCCGGGCAGCCGGCCGGTGACCTCGAGGAACTGGGCCCTGGCCTCGTCGCCGATCACGCGCTGCAGGTCGCGCACGATCGACGGGAACGGCGACGGCCCCACCGCCGAGCCGATCACGTAGTGGGTGTCGGCCACGTTCGCGACCCAGTCGCGGATGGCCTCGCTGACGGCCTCCTTGAGCGTGCGCGCCCCGGCGTCGACCGCTGCCACGGTGGCGCCGAGCAGGCGCATGCGCTCCACGTTCGGCCGCTGGCGTCGCATGTCCTCGGTGCCCATGTAGACGACGCACTCGGTGTCGAGCAGCGCGCAGGCGGTGGCCGTGGCCACGCCGTGCTGGCCCGCGCCGGTCTCGGCGATGATGCGCGTCTTCCCCATCCGGCGCGCCAGCAGTACCTGGCCGAGCGCGTTGTTGATCTTGTGAGCGCCGGTGTGGAGCAGGTCCTCGCGCTTCAGGTACACGTCGCGCCCGGCCACCTCGGAGATGCGGCGTGCGTGGTAGAGCGGGCTGGGCCGGCCGACGTAGTCGCGCGCCAGCGAGGACAGCTCGAGCTGGAAGCCCGGGTCCGAGCTTGCGGACAGCCATGCCTGCGCGAGCTCGTCGAGCACCGGGATCAGCGTCTCGGGCACGTAGCGGCCGCCGTAGGGGCCGAAGCGCTGCTCGACCGTGCTCACGCAGCGGCCTTCGGGGGCGCGGAGTCCACCTGGGCCACCGCGCGGAAGAGCGCCTCCAGGCGGGCAGGATCCTTGCGCCCCGGCGCGGCCTCGGTGCCGCTGGCGGAGTCGACGGCGAACGGGTGCGTGGCGGCGATCGCATCGGCCACGTTGTCGGGCGTGAGCCCGCCCGAGAGCACGATCGGCACGTGGCGGTCGTGCTCCTCCACGAGCTCCCACTGGAAGGTCTCCCCCGTGCCGCCCCTGTGCCCCGGCACGTAGGCGTCGAGCAGGTTGTACTCCACCTCGTAGGAGGCGAGCGCGCGGACGCTGCCCGCGTCCCTCACGCGCACGGCCTTCATCACGCGGCAGCCGGTGCGGCGGGCGGCCTCGCGGCAGAAGGCAGGTCCCTCGTCACCGTGCAGCTGGAGGATGCCCAGCGCGCAGCGGTCGGCCAGCTCGGTCAGCTCGTCGAGCGTGGGGTTCACGAACACGCCCGACGACCTCCAGCCGCCGCCTCAGCTCGGCGCCGATCTGCTCGCCCACCTCCGGGTCGCAGGCCCGCGGGCTGCCCGGCCAGAAGATCATGCCCACGGCCCACGCGCCAAGATCGGCCGCCAGGCGGGCGTCCTCGAGGCTGGTGGTGCCGCAGCTCTTGATCTCGGTCATCGCGCCACCAATGGTGGCAGCTGGCCGGGGTCTAGATCTAGGGGAACGGGAAGGTCTGCTGCGACTGGCTGCTGTCCACGGACGCGGGCCGGTTGCCGAGCGTCACCGTCGCGCTCTTCAGCTTGCCGCCGCGGTAGAACTGGACGACGACCTTCTGGCCGGGCTTCATCGTGCCGATCGCGCTGCTGATGTCGTCCGGCTTCGTGATCGCCTTGGTGCCGACCTTCACGATCAGGTCGCCGCCGATCACGAGCGTGGCGGTCTGCTGGTTGCCGGCCTTGATGCCGGACTTGGCCGCGGGGCTCCCGGAGGTCACTTCCTGCACCAGGGCGCCCTTGCTCGTCGGCAGGTTGAGCGTCTTCGCGTCCTGGGCCGTGATCGGCGCGGTGGTGACGCCGAGGAAGGCGTGCGCCACGCGGCCGCTCTTCTCGAGCTGCGGGATGGCCGCCCGCGCGGTGTTGATCGGGATCGCGAAGCCGATCCCCACGCTGCCGTTGCCGCCGCTGCCGGTGGCGATCTGAGACGTGATCCCGATCACCTTGCCCGTGGCGTCGAGCAGCGGACCGCCCGAGTTGCCCGGGTTGATCGCTGCGTCGGTCTGGATCACGTTGTTGATCGTGAAGCTGTTGGGGGCCTGGATCTGGCGCTGAAGCGCGGAGACGATCCCCGTGGTGACCGTGCGGTCGAAGCCGAACGGGTTGCCGATCGCGATCGCCGGATCGCCCACCCGCACGGTGCTGGAGTCGCCAAGGGTGAGCGGGTGCAGGGCCGCGGACTTGGGGTTCACGTGCAGCAGCGCGAGGTCCGTGGACGGATCCTTGCCCACCACCGTCGCCTTGATCAGGTCGCTGTCGCCGAAGCGGACGCCGATCTGCGTGGCGCCCTCCACCACGTGGTTGTTCGTGAGGATGTCGCCCCGCTTGTCGATCACGAAGCCCGAGCCGGTGGCCGTGCCCTGCTGGGGGTCGGAGAAGCCGAAGGGCGAGTTCGACTGCTGGCGTGACCTTGGCCTGGATGAACACCACGCCGGGGCTGTCCGCCTGGTAGATCTCCTCGACGGTCGGCATCGTCTTCGTCTTGCTGCTCGAGCTCGAACCCTCGACGCTCTCGCTGGGAATCGCGACCGGGGTCTGGCGCACGATCTGCTCGGTCTTCCCGGTGTCGATCACCCCGGTGCCGATCAGTAGCGCGCCCAGGCCGAGCACCACGAGTCCGCCGAGAACGCTCGAAAGGAAGTAGTTGCGCGTGGACGGAGACATCGATTTGTTTGTAGGCCGCTGAACTTAACTCGGTCTAAAGATCGGCTTCTGGAGCGGAATCTCTAGCGCCGCCACGGTAGGTGCGGCGCCGGCGGGAGGGCCCTGAGGGCCTTTATCCGCCCCAGCGGACCCGCCGAGCGCGCAAGCGCCCGGCGCAGCGCACGGCGGTCGCGGCGGCTCGGGTAGCGTCGCCCCCTCCGGCCCGTAGCGGTATTCGCGCAGGCGGCGTGACGTACCTCATCGCGTCCGGGCCGGCCGCGGTCCTCAGGCGCCTCTCGAGCGCCGCAAGCGTGGTGCCGGGCGCCACCGCCATGCCGATGCGGACCACGGCCGTGCGCAGCTCCTCGAGCGCCATCTCCGCGGCGTCCCCGCCGGCGCGGCGGTGGAGCAGCCAGGTGCGAAGCCAGAGCCCCACCAGCACGAGCAGCCCGAGCCCGGCGAGCACGACGGCGGCCACCCACAGCCCGCTGCCGCTGTGGTTGGTCGTGGCCGGGGTGAAGCCGGCGGCGGCGCCCGGCGCCTCGGGGGCCTGCGACTGGCCCAGCCCGCGCGGCGTGCGGCCGCCCGCCAGCGCGCCGACGCCCTGGTCGTCGAGCTGCGACGAGGCCGGCGACGACGACGGCGTGGGGTCGAAGGTGACCCAGCCGATGCTCGCTGAAGTAGACCTCCACCCACGAGTGGGCGTCCAGGTCGCGCACGCGGAACTCGCCCGGGGCCTCCGCGACCGGTGAGCCGGGCGCGAAGCCGCTGACCACGCGGGCGGGGATGCCGTCCATCCGCAGCATCAGCGCCATCGCGCCCGAGAACTGCTGGCAGTAGCCGATGCGGTCGCTGATCACGAACGACTCGAGCGGATAGCGCCGGACCGGCGGCTTCTCGCTGTACGCGAACCTCGAGCTGCGCAGGTAGTTCTCGATCGAGTTGGCCACGTCGTACGAGGTCGCCTTGTTGGCGGCGAGGCTCTGGGCCAGGCGGTACATGCCCGAGTAGGGCGACGAGAGGAGCGTCGTCCGCCGCGTTCGGGTCGCCGGTGTCGGCCATCCCCGCGCAGGCCGACCGTCACGGGCTGCGGCGCGCCGGGCGCGAGTCCGGGGAGCTCGAAGGTCGTGTAGCGCTGGTAGTAGCCGTCAGGCGGAGCCGGCGCGGCTCGCATCTCCGCCGCCGTCGGCTCGGGAATGTAGGTGCTGACCGTGTAGTGCTCGCCGCTGCGCAGCTCGTGCCCGACGGCGGTGGTGGTGCCGTCCGCCGACGTGTTCGTGTCGCCCGCGTCCGGGCTGATGCGATAGGGCGTGCCCGCGCCGACCACGAGGTTTCCGCGCAGGCCCGAGATGTTCACCTCGATCTGCTTGAGCCACTTGCGCTTCGGGCGCGATGGGGATCTCCGAGGCCGCGCTGCTCCCGTCGTTGCCGCTCGATCCGACCCAGCGCGTGCCGTCGAAGGAGTCGAGCGTCTCGGCCTTCCAGTAGTAGGGCCGGTCCGACTTGACGAACAGGAGCGTGGTGCCGCGCCGCGGCCAGTTGATCGGGCCGTAGGTCTGGTCCCAGCTGTAGGTGATCCCGCCCTTCGCGGAGAAGAGGCGCCAGTTGCGGTAGTCGAACCAGCCTCCGGACTTGTCGAGGGCGCCGGCCAGCGGCAGCGCCACCACCGCGGCGACCGCCAGCGCCGCCGCGGCCGCCACCGCGTCGTTGCCTCGCAGCCGCGGCAGCCACAGCCAGGCGGCGATGAGGACCAGCAGGGCCAGCCCGCGGCCGACCTGGGCGCTCGGCGTGCGCTCGGCCAGCGCCATGCCGAAGAGGCCGATCAGCAGCACGAGCGAGGCGGCACGCAAGCACGCCGCCGGCCCGCGGCGCCGGCCAGAAGGCGAGCGCGGCGGCCGGCACCAGGAACAGCGGCCCGAGGAGCATGAGCGTGAGCCGCACCCAGGGGTCGCCGCCCGTGTAGGGGTAGATGGTGGCCTGGGCGCCGAGCAGGCCGCGGTTGAGGCCCGGGCCGAGCCGGTGCCAGCCGTGCGGGAACAGGAAGTGCAGCGCCAGCCCGGCGGCGAGCAGCGACAGCACCGCCATCGCCAGCACGATCAGGGGGCGCGCGATCTGCGCGACGCGCGTCGGCACCGGGGACAGCCCGGTGGCCCAGAGCGCCGCGCCGCCGAGCGTGCAGACCAGAACCACGAGCAGGCCGCGCCCCACCGGCGGGTTCTCCAGCACGCTCGAGCCAGTGGGCGAGCGAGAAGGTGGCGAACGCCGCGAAGACCAAGAGCCGGAGGAGACCGGCGACGTTCTCGTCGACCCGGACCGACGGCGCGGCGCCCGCCTTGCCGGTGCCGGTTCGCAGCGGCGCGTCGAGCCGTGCCGCGGCGCCGCTCACGCCGCCGCCCTCTTGCGCAGGCCGCTGAGCCGGTAGCCCCTGCAGCCGGCCACGGCGAAGGTCGCGAGCCGCCCCTCGATCGGACTCGGGGTGATGAAGTACGAGCCGGCGCCGCGCTTGACGGTCGGCGGGAGGGCGCGCCGCCCGCGCTGACCCAGAACACGGGCCCGCTGCGCTCGAGCCGGCGGGAGTTCGGGCCGCCGTCGCTCGCCTCGAGCAGCGCGAGGCGGGCGTGCAGGGCCGGCCAGCCGCGCAGGTCGTGCTGGAGGCTCGTGGCGCGGCGGTCGCCCGGCAGGAGCAGCGAGCAGCCGCCGGCGCGGCGCGCCAGGTGCACCGCCAGCGACGCCGTGGCGCGCACGGCGCTGTCGAGCGCCTCGGGGCTCGGCGGATCGCGGGGGTCGAGCACCACCAGCGGGCGGGCGTCGGCGTCCGCCACCAGCCGGCGCTCCACCATCACCCCCGTGCGGGCCACCGTGGGCCAGTGGATGCGCGAGGCCGGCGAGCCGATGCGGTAGGGCCTGAGCGAGTGCAGCTCGAGCTCGGCCGCCGCCTCGGTCAGCGCGCCGCTGACGGTCTCCATTCCGGCGGCGGCGCCGGCCGCCTGCCCCAGCACCACGGGCTCGATCCGCGGCAGCACGAGCAGCTCGCTGCGTGCCGCTGACCACCTCGCGCTTCGCGAGCGACAGCGGATCGCGGATCACGAGCCGGGCCGGCTCGAGCGTGCGCCTGCCCCGGCGGGAGAAGCGCACGTTCACGCGCACGCGCTTCGAGCGCGGGTCGGTGGCCGGGAGCGGATGGCCGAGCAGCGGCTCGATCAGCTCGCCGGCGGGGGCCGGCAGCACGCCGCGCGTGCTGCGCAGCCTGAGCGGGTAGGGCTCGTCCTCCTGGACCGTGGCGGGCGCCGGCTCGCGGATCACGGTGGCGCCCTGGGCGGCCAGCCAGACCCAGGCGATGGCGCCGAGGCCAACGACGATCAGCGCCACCCCCGGCACGTACAGCGCCGCGAGATCGAACGCGCCGGCCACGACGCAGAGCAGCACCCCGAACACGGCCGTCCGGAGCGCCCGCGTCATAGCGCCGGTACTCGCTCGAGCGCCTCCCGCACCACGTCGGCGCGCTCGACGCCGACGGCGTCTGGAGCAAGCAGGATGCGATGCGTGAGCACCGTGGGCGCGAGCGCCTGCACGTGGTCGGGCAGCGCGTGGTCGCGCCCCTCGAGCGCGGCGAGCGCCTTGGCGGCCTTGAGCAGCATCAGGCCCGCGCGCGGGCTCGCGCCGAGCTCGGTGCGGGCGTCGCTGCGGGTCCGCTCGAGCAGCGCCACGACGTAGCGGCGCAGGGCATCGCTCGCGTGAACAGCGGCCGCGGCGGCCTGCGCGGCGAGGATCTCCCCCACGTCGGTGACCGGCTCGAGGTCGAGCACCCGGTCGCTCGTCGGCATGCTCGGCGAGCATCTCGGCCTCGTCGTGCGGCCGACGGGTAGCCCAGCCGCAGCCGGACCATGAAGCGGTCGAGCTGCGCCTCGGGAAGCGGGAAGGTGCCCTCGTACTCGATCGGGTTCTGCGTGGCGATGACCATGAACGGCCGCGCGAGCTCGTGCGTGTGGACGTCGACGGTGACGTGCCGCTCCTGCATGCACTCGAGCAGGCCGGACTGGGTCTTGGGCGAGGCGCGGTTCACCTCGTCGACGAGCACGACGTTCGCGAAGATCGGGCCGGGGCGGAACTCGAAGCGGTTCTCGCGCTGGTTGTAGACGTTCGTGCCCACCACGTCGCCGGGGAGCAGGTCGGCGGTGCACTGCACCCGCGCGTACTCCGCGTCGATCGAGCGCGAGAGCGCACGGGCGAGCGCGGTCTTGCCCACGCCGGGGTAGTCCTCGATCAGCACGTGACCCTCGGCGAGCAGGGCGACGACGATGTTCCGCAGCGCCCCCTCGGGCACCTTCACGGCACGTGAGATGTTCTCCGACAACCGCTGGGCCAGGGCGGCGACGGCCGGGGGGTCTAGCTCGGGGACGCTGGCCATCCGTAGACGATCTTACGACGAGTGGCTAAGAAGTCCGTGAGCCGCCGGCCGAATCAGCTCTCAGCGCCGACGTCGTTCGCGCCGGTGAGGTCGCGGCAGGCGACCTCGGGATCGGCCGCCCGCATCAGCGTCTCCCCCACGAGCACGGCGTCCACTCCGACCCGCTCGAGCTCGTCCACCTGCTCGCGGTAGACGATGCCCGACTCCGACACCACGGTCTTCCCCGCCGGCACGTCGGCGAGCAGGTCGAAGGTGCGCGAGAGGTCCACCGTGAAGTCCGTCAGGTCGCGGTTGTTGATGCCGATCACGTCGACGTCGATCTCGAGCGCGCGCTCCAGCTCCTCCTCGTCGTGGATCTCCACGAGGGCGTCGAGGTCGAGCGCTTGGGTCTCGAAGTAGAGCCGCGCCAGCTCGGCGTCCGTGAGCGAGCCGACCACCAGCAGCACGGCGTCCGCGCCGGCCGCGCGGGCCTCGTAGAGCTGGTAGGGGTCGACGGTGAAGTCCTTGCGCAGGATCGGCAGCCGGCTGGCGGCGCGCGCCTCGTGCAGGTCGGCGAGCGAGCCGCCGAAGTGGTCCTCTTCGGTGAGGACCGACAGCGCGGCCGCGCCGCCGCGCTCGTAGGCCTGGACGACCTCGGTGACGGTCGCGTCGTCGCGGATCGTGCCCGCCGACGGCGAGCGGCGCTTGTACTCGGCCACGAGCGACGTGCCGGGGTGCGCCAGCGCCTCGTGGAACGGGCGGCCCTCCTCGCGCGCGGCGACCTCGCGCTCGAGCTCCGCGAGCGGGCGTTCCCGCTTGCGCCTCGCGACCCCCTCGCGTGTTGCGCTGACCAGCTGTTCGAGCCGTACGGCCATCAGGCGGTGGCGAGCTCCCTGGTCCGCGCCACGTAGCGATCGAGCACGTCCTGCGCCGCGCCGTCGTCGATCGACTCGGCGGCCTTCGACACGCCCTCGGCAATCGAGTCCGCGCGGCCGCCGACGTAGATCGCGGCGCCGGCGTTCAGCAGCGTCAGCGAGCGCTCCGGGCCGGGCGTCGCCGGCCAGAACGTCGCGCGCCACCTCGGCGCTGCGCTCGGGCGACCCGGAGCGCAGGGAGTCGAGCGGCGCGGGCTCCACGCCAAGTTCCTCGGGAGTCACCGAGAAGGCCTCGACCCGGCCCTCTCTGACCTCCATCACGCGAGTCTCCCCCGACACGCTGATCTCGTCGAGCCCATCCAGGCTCGACACTACCAAGCCGCTCCGGCACCCGAGGGCCGCGAGCGCCGCGGCGACGGTCTCGAGCTTGGTGCCGTCGGAGACCCCGATCACCTGGCGGGTGGCGCCGGCGGGGTTGGTCAGCGGCCCGAGGAAGTTGAAGAGGGTGCGTACCGCCAGCTCCTTGCGGACCGGCACCACGTGCCTCATGGCCGCGTGGTGCAGCGGCGCGAACATGAAGCCGAAGCCGATCTCCTCGATGCACTCGGCGATCGCCGCCGGCTCGAGCTCGAGCTGCGCCCCGAGCGCCTCCAGCAGGTCCGCCGACCCGGACTGGCCGGTGTTCGAGCGGCCGCCGTGCTTCGCCACGGCGCAGCCGGCGCCGGCCGCCACGAGGGCGGCCGTGGTGGACACGTTGAACGTCGGGAGGCCGCCGCCCGTGCCGCAGGTGTCGAGCAGGTCGTCGCGCTCGACGACCACGCTCCGCGACAGGTCGCGCATCGTGCGGGCGAAGCCGGTCAGCTCCTCCACGGTCTCGCCCTTGGCGCGCAGCGCGATCAGGAAGGCCGCGATCTGGACCTCGGACGCCCGTCCCTCCATCACCTCGCGCATGACCTCGGCGGCGTCGTCGACGGAGAGATCGATCCCCGAGGCGAGCCTGTCCACCGCCTCGGTGAGGACCGGATTCGGCATCAGCTCGTTCCCTCGAGGAAGTTCTGGAGCAGGCGCTTGCCGCGACTCGGTGAGGATCGACTCGGGATGGAACTGCACGCCCTCGGCCGGCAGCTCGCGGTGGCGGATTCCCATCAGCACGCCGCCGCCGTGGGCCGAGGCCTCGAGGCAGTCGGGCAGGTCGGGGTCGACCACCAGCGAGTGGTAGCGGCCCGCCACCAGCGGGCTTTCGAGGCCCCTGAAGATCGTCCTGCCGTCGTGCTCCACCTCGGCGGTCTTCCCGTGCACCGGCTCGTGGCGGACCACGCTGCCGCCGAAGGCCTCGGCCAGCCCCTGATGCCCGAGGCAGACGCCGAGCAGCGGCGTGCCGTCCTCGGCGATCTTGCGGATCGCGGCCACCGACACCCCGGCCTCGGCCGGCGTGCACGGCCCCGGCGACACGATCGCCCGCCCACCCCGCGCGCGCTCGACGAGCTCGTCGACGCTGGCGGCGTCGTTTCGGACGACGTCCAGCTCCGCCCCGAGTTCGCCCAAATATTGGGCGAGGTTGTAGGTGAACGAGTCGTAGTTGTCGATTAAGAGGACGCGCATCGGGCTCCCGCCCAAGTCGACAGTCGACAGTCCACAGTCGACAGAAACGACTCGGATCCGGGCTCTGTCGACTGTCGACCGTCGACTGTCGACTCTCTTCACGCCCACTCCCTCTGCTCACAAGCCAACTTCACAGCAGCCATTACCGCGCCCGGCCTTCGCCTCCGTCTCCCGCACCTCGTACTGGGCCTCTGAGTCGGCCACTATTCCGCCGCCTGCCTGCACGTGGATGCGGCCGTCCTTGATCACGGCGCTGCGGATGTAGATGCAGGTGTCGAGCTCGCCGGTGTAGGACAGGTAGCCGATCGCGCCGCCGTACGGGCCGCGCTTGACGGGCTCGAGCTCGTCGATGATCTGCATCGCGCGGATCTTGGGCGCGCCCGACAGCGTGCCGGCGGGGAGCGACGCGCGCAGGGCGTCCATCGCGGTCACGCCCTCGCGCAGGGTGCCGGACACCGACGAGACGATGTGCATGACGTGCGAGTACGACTCGACGGTCATCAGCTCGTCCACCTGCACCGACCCGTACTCGCAGACGCGGCCGAGGTCGTTGCGGCCGAGGTCGACGAGCATCACGTGCTCCGCGCGCTCCTTCTCGTCGGCCAGCAGCTCCTTGGCGCGCTGGAAGTCCTCCTCGACGCTGTCGGCGCGCGGGCGGGTGCCGGCGATCGGCCGCTGCTCGGCGCGGCGGCCGCTGACCTTCACGAGTGACTCGGGCGAGGCGCCCGCCAGCTCGAAGTCCTCGAAGTCGAGGAAGTACATGTACGGGCTCGGGTTGATCGTGCGCAGGCCGCGATAGACCGAGAAGGCCTCGACGGGGGCGTCGGCGCTCCAGCGCTGGCTCGGCACCACCTGGTAGATGTCGCCGGCGCGGATGTACTCCTTGGCCTTCTCCACGGCGGCCGCGAACCCCTCCGAGCCGATGTTGGACGTGAAGACCGGCGGCTCGCGCACGCCCGCCGCGGCGCGCGGGATCGGCGCGGCCAGCCGCTCGCGCACGTCGGCGATCGCGGCGACCGCCTCCTCATAGCTGGTCTCGAGGTCGCCGCCGTCGACGAACACGTTGGCCAGCACGGTGACCTCGTGGCGCAGGTGGTCGAACGCGAGCAGCACGTCGGACACCATCAGCGCCAGGTCGGGCAGGCCGAGGTCGTCCTGGCTCGGCTCCCCCACGCTGGGCTCGAACGAGCGCACGAGGTCGTACCCGAACATGCCCACGGCGCCGCCCGCGAACGGCGGCAGGTCCGCGAGCGGCGGAACGCTGTAGCGGGCCAGCTCCTCGGCGACCGCGGCGTAGGGGTCGTCGAACTCGCGCGGCTCGCCGCCGATCGTGAGCACGCCGGCCTCGAGGCGGATCACCGTGCGCGGCTGGACGCCGAGGAACGACCAGCGCCCGAAGCGCTGACCGCGCTCGGCCGACTCGAGCAGGAACGACGGTCCCTCGCCGCGCAGGCGCAGGTAGGCCGACACCGGCGTCTCGGTGTCGCTGATGAAGGTGTGGCGCAGCGGCACGACGGTGTGGCCCGCGGCGAGCGCCCGCACCTCGTCGAGGCTGGGCTGGACCTCCAGGTCAGCGGCGACGGGCATTGAGCTCCTCGAAGGCGTCGGCCAGCGAGAGGTCGCGAGAGGCGAGCAGCACGGTGAGGTGGTAGAGCACGTCGGCCGCCTCCTCGCGCACGCGCTGATCGGACTCCGAGGCGGCGGCGCGGGCCACCTCCTCGGCCTCCTCCTGCACCTTCTCCCCGATCCGCGCCGGATCTGCGAGGAGCTCGGCTCGTGTAGCTGCCGGCGCCGCCGCTTGCCTTGCGCTCGGCGATCGTGCGCTCCAGGGCGGCCAGCGCCTCCGAGGGCGTGGGCTCCAGCTCGCCGTCGTGGAAGCAGCTGCGCTCGCCCGTGTGGCAGGCGGGGCCGGTGGGCACCACCAGCGCGACGATGGCGTCGGCATCGCAGTCGTAGCGCAGCCGCTGGACGTGCTGCACGTTCCCGGAGGTCTCGCCCTTGTGCCACAGCTCCTGGCGCGAGCGGCTCCAGAAGTGCATCTCGCCGGTCTTGCGCGTGAGCGCGAGCGCCTCCGCGTTCATGTAGGCGACCGTGAGCACCTCGCCGCTGCGCGCATCCTGCACGACGCACGGCACGAGCCCATTTTCGTCGAAGCGAATCTCGGTCAAGAGCAGGAGTTTATTTGCGCCCTGCGGGACGGAGGCTGTCGATCATGCGGCCGAGCACCTGCTCGACCTCGGCGCGCGCCGCGTCCTCGTCGTCGGCCTCGGCGATGTAGAGCGCCGCCTCGTCGAGCGCTCCCATCAGGACGTGGGCCAGTGCAGAGACCGGCTGCTGGTCGATCGCGCCGGCCTCCATCGACCCCGCGAGCACGGCCTCGATCTGACCGAGGGCCCGGCTGCCGGCCTCGCGCCACTCCTCCCAGCCGAGCACGGCAGGCGCGTCGAGCAGGCAGATCCTCTGGACCTCTGGGTCGCTGCAGGCCTCGAGCCAGTAGCTCGCGCCGGCCCGCAACGCCGCCAGCGGATCGGCCTCCGCCATCGCCCGCTCGGCGGATGCCAGCGCCATCTCCTCCTGGATCTGCACGAACACCGCACGGAACAGGTCCTTCTTGTCGG
Organism: uncultured Thermoleophilaceae bacterium; assembly: GCA_963729205.1. GTDB lineage: Bacteria > Actinomycetota > Thermoleophilia > Solirubrobacterales > Thermoleophilaceae > JAICJR01. Next base: position 9,099 of record CAVSNA010000029.1, on the reverse strand, counting down.
CGAACTGGTGGTAGAGCGCCCCGCGCGTGACGCCGGCGCGGCGCACCACCTCCTCGGTGCCCACGTGCGCGTAGCCGTGCTTCGCGAACAACCGCCGCGCCGCCTTGATCAGCTTGGCGCGTGTGGCGGCCGACTGCGAGGCCTTGCTTACCTTCTTGACATTCGTACTGTCTGTATGCATAATCCGTACAGTCTGTATGTCAATACTAGATGGGAGTACGGGATGTCAGCAACGCGTGAGATCGATCTGTCGGCCGGAACGATCGAGTACGCCGACACTGGAACGGGCGAGCCGATCGTCTTCGTACACGGCCTCCTCGCCAACGACGTGCTGTGGAGCCGGCTCGTCCCTCAGCTCGAGTCCGACTTCCGCTGCATCGTGCCGGTGCTGCCGCTGGGCGCCCACCGCCGACCGATGAAGCACGACGCCGACGTGAGCCCGCGCGGCGTCGCTCGCCTGATCGCCGAGCTGATCGAGAAGCTCGACCTCGAAGGTGTGACGATCGTCGCCAACGACACCGGCGGCGCGATCAGCCAGCTGCTCGTCACCGAGCACCCCGCGCGCATCGCGCGGCTCGTGCTCACACCCTCGGACTCGTTCGAGTACTTCTTCCCGCCGCAGCTGCGCCCGATGCAGTGGATCTCGCACATTCCCGGGCGCGATAACGTTGGCGATGCAGCCGGTTCGCAGCCGGCGCATGCGCCAGTCCACGCTCGGCTTCGGCGGCGTGTCCAAGCGCGGCATCCCCGATGACGAGATGGTGGCGTGCTGCGCCCGTACCTCACCAATCGCGCCATCCGTCGCGACATGGAGAAGTTCGTGCGCAGGGTGTCGAACAAGGACACGCTCGCGGCCGCCGAGCGGCTGCGCGACTTCGACCGACCCACGCTGCTGGCGTGGGCGACCGAGGACCGCTTCTTCCCCGTCTCGCTCGCTGAGCGGCTGATGGAGCGGCTGCCGCAGGGCAGGCTCGAGCTGATCGAGGACAGCTACACGTTCGTGCCGATCGACCAGCCGCAGCGCCTCGCTCAGCTGATGCGCGAGTTCATGCTCTCGACGGCGGCCGTGGAGGCGCACGGTGGGTAGGGCATACTCGGCGGCCATGGCCCAGGAGCAGCTCGAGGCGGTGAAACGGTCGCTGGCCGGATGGAACAGCGGCGACCTCGACGCGGTTGTCGCGGACTTCCAGCCCGACACCGAGTACGTCGTCGCCGAGAGCTTCGTGAACGCCAGCACACTGCGCGGCACGGACGAGGTCACCGCCTACCTGCGCGACTGGCGCGAGACGGTGCACCAGCTGCGCTTCGAGGTCCGCGAGCTGGTGGAGGGCGACGATGTGGTGGTCACGATCGGCAAGGTGATCGGCCGCGCCGGGTCGTACGACGGGCCGGAGATCACGGCCGACCTCTGCTACGTCACCCACTTCGACGGCACCCGGATGGTGCGCGTCGAGGAGTACCTCGAGCAGCGCGAGGCGCTCGCCGCGGCCGGACTGGGCTGACGCGGCCCGGAACGCCCGGCGCGCGGGCGGTGTAGAAGCTCCAGTGGTGGTCCGGCCGCTGAACGATGCCGAGCTCGCCGAGAGCGAGCTCGTGGAGCGCGCGAGGCGCGGTGACGTGAGCGCATACGAGCAGATCGTCGAGCGGTACCAGGAGCCGGTCTTCCGCGCCGCCTATCTCGTCACGCGCTCGGCCGCGGACGCGCAGGAGGCCGCGCAGGACGCGTTCGTGAAGGCTTACGCCGCGCTCGGCCGCTTCAGGCCGGGATCCCCGCTGCGGCCCTGGCTGATGCGGATCGCGGTGAACGAGTCGCGCAACCGGCTGCGCGCGGCCGGACGGCGCGACGCGCTGGCGCTGCGGGCGGCGGCGGAGCGACCTCAGGAGGACGCGGACCCGTCCCCCGAGGCCGCGCTGCTGGCCGCCGAGCGCCGGCGGGCGCTGCTCGCGGCGGTCGAGGGGCTGCGCGAGGAGGACCGGCTCGTGATCTCCTGCCGCTTCTTCCTCGACCTCACCGAGCGCGAGACCGCCGACGTGCTCGGCCTGCGGCTGGGCACCGTGAAGTCGCGGCTGTCGCGCTCCCTGGAGCGCCTGCGGGACGAGCTAGGGGAGGAGGCGCGATGAGCGAGCTCGAGCGCGCGCTCAGCACCATCGGCGGCGAGCTGGATTACCCGCCCACCCCGGCTCTCGCCCCCGCGGTTCGGGCCCGCGTGGCCGCGGCGCCCTCCCCGCGGCGGGCGCTGCGCCCGCGGGAGGCGATCGCGCTGGCGTTCGCCGTGCTGCTGATCGGCGCCGGGAGCGCGTTCGCCGCGTCGCCGGGGCTGCGCCATTCCGTGCTCGACTGGCTCGGGCTGCGCAGCGTGAAGATCGAGCGCGCAACCACGCTGCCGGCCACCCCGCCGGGCGACCGATCTGTCGCTTGGCCAGCCGCACCACGCTGGCCGGCGCACGGGCCCGCGCCTCCTTCCGCGTGCTGGTGCCGGCGCTGCCCCCGGACCAGGTGTTCTTCGAGGACAACCCGCCGGGCGGCCAGGTGGCGCTTGTCTACCGCGCCGCGCGCCGGCCTACCTGCCGCTGTGCCGGGCGTCGGCATGCTGATCACCGAGTTCCGCGGACAGCAGGCGTTCACGTTCCTCCAGAAGACGCTTGGGCCCCGGAACCACCGCGGAGCAGCGTGCTCGTGAACGGAGGGCGCGGCTACTGGATCGCGGGCAGGCCGCACGTGGTCCTCTACCGCGACGAGCACGGCGCCATTCGCGACTACACGCTGAGGCTGGCCACGAACACCCTCGTGTGGCGCCAGGGCGGGCTGCTGCTGCGCCTCGAGGCGCACATCTCGAAGGCCGCGGCGCTGCGAATCGCCGGCTCGATGCGCTAGGTCTGCGTCGCTACTCGATGCCGAGCCGGTCGAGCAGCGCCTCGTCCCGGCGCCAGCCCTTGCGCACGCGCACGCTGAGATCGAGGTGCACGTGGCGACCGAGGAGCGCCTCGATCTCCTTGCGCGCGGCGGTGCCGATCGCGCGCACCATCCGCCCGCCCGAGCCGATCAGGATCGCCTTCTGCGACTCGGTCTCCGCCCACAGCCGGGCCACCACCACGAGCAGGCCGTCCTCGCGCTCCTCCAGCTCGTCCACCTCCACCTCGGCGGCGTGCGGCAGCTCCTCGCGGGTGCGCAGCAGCACCTGCTCGCGGATCAGCTCCGCCAGCCGCACCGTCTCGGACAGGTCGGTGTGCTCCTCGGGCGGATACATGAACGGCCCCTCCGGCACGAGCGCAACGAGGTGCTCCACCAGCTCCCCCACCCCGCCTCCCCTGCGGGCGCTGATCGGGAAGATCTCGCCCTGAAGGTCGAGCTCCGCGGCGGCGGTGAGAGCCTCGGCCGTGCGGGCGCGGCTGAGGCGGTCGATCTTGTTGACCACGGTGACCGTCGGCAGGCCGACCTCCCTGATCGCGTTCGCGATGAAGCGGTCCCCCGGGCCGATCTGCTGCTCGCCGTTCAGCAGGAACAGCGCCACGTCCGACTCCGCCAGCTCGCGCTGCATGCTCCGCTGCATCCGCTCGGTGAGCGGGTCGCGCGGGCGCTGCACGCCCGGGAGATCGATCAGCACGAGCTGCCAGCCCTCGCGCGTGGCCACGCCCCGGATCGCGCGCCGCGTGGTCTGCGGCTTGTCGGAGACGATCGCCACCTTCTCCCCCACCACCCGGTTCACCAGCGTGGACTTGCCGACGTTCGGCCGCCCGGCGAGCGCCACGAAGCCGCTGCGCCCGATCATTGCGCCAGCCCGGCGACGATCCGGTCCTGGAGCGCGAGCATCTCGCCGGAGTCGGTCTCATGGTCCTGCCCGCAGAGATGGAGCACGCCGTGCACCACGGCCTCCACCACGTCGGTGGTGTGCTCGCGGCAGATCACGACGTCACCCAGCTCGCGCGGCCCGGCAGTGATCGGCCCCGCGCCGTCGACGGGGAAGGAGAGCACGTCGGTGGGGGCATCGCGCCCACGATGATCGCGGTTCAGGCCCCGGATCTGGTCCTCGGCCACGAACACGACCGCCAGGTGCCCATCGGTCACGCCGGCGGCGTCGAGCGCCGCGAGCGCGGCCTCCCGCACGGCGGGGGACTCGTCCCCGTGGATCTCGAGCTCGATGCTCACCGGGGCGAGAGCGTCAGCGCTGATCGGCGTGGCGGGCGGCGGGGCGGATCCCCGGCGTCTGCTGCTCGGCGTAGTCGCTGTAGGCCGCGACTATGCGCTGCACGAGCTTGTGGCGCACCACGTCCTCGCCACCGAAGCGGACGAACTCGATGCCCTCCACCTCGCGCAGGATGTCGCCGATGATCACGAGCCCGGAGCGCTGGTCGCGCGGCAGGTCTACCTGGGTGACGTCTCCGGTGACCACCATCTTCGAGTTGAAGCCGAGCCGGGTGAGGAACATCTTCATCTGCTCCGGGCTGGTGTTCTGGGCCTCGTCGAGGATGATGAACGAGTCGTTCAGCGTCCGGCCGCGCATGAACGCGAGCGGCGCCACCTCGATCACGCCCCGCTCCAGGTGCTGGTTCACCCGCTCGGGCTCGAGCATGTCGTAGAGGGCGTCGAACAGCGGCCGCAGGTAGGGATCCACCTTCGCCATCACGTCCCCGGGCAGGAAGCCGAGCCGCTCGCCCGCCTCCACGGCCGGGCGCGTGAGCACGATGCGGTTGACCTCGCGGCGCGAGAGCGCCGCCACGGCCATCGCCACGGCGAGGAAGGACTTGCCGGTTCCGGCCGGGCCGATGCCGATCGTGATCGTCTGCTCGCGGATGGCGTCGACGTAGCGCTTCTGGTTCACGGTCTTGGGAGCGACCTTCAGCCCGCGGTGGCGCCAGACCACGTCCTCGAAGATGCGGCTCGGGCTCTCGTGGTGGTCCAGCGCGCCGGTGATCGCCTCGATCGTGCCGGGCGCGATGTCGTGACCCTGGCGGATCAGATCGGACAGCTCGCGCACGACGGTCTCGGCGAGCTGCACCTCGGCCGGCTCGCCCTCGAGGGTGAGCACGTTGCCGCGCAGGAAGACGGCGGCGTCGAGGTGGCCCTCGAGCGTGCGCATGATCGCGTCACCCGGGCCCGCCAACTCCGTGGCGACCTCGTTGGTTAGCTCGACCTGTGTCCGCACTTACGAGGCCAGCTTCTCACGAACCACGGCGGAGACGCGCTTGCCGTCCGCGCGTCCCTGGACCTTCGGCATCACCATCGACATGATCTTCCCCATCTCCTGGGGGGACGAGGCGCCGAGCTCCGCCACCACGTCGCCGACGATCGCGTGCAGCTCATCGTCGGAGAGCTGCTCGGGCATGTACTCCTCGATGATCGCCGCCTCGCGCCGCTCCGACTCGGCGAGGTCCTCGCGCCCGGCGTCGGCGTAGGCGTCCGCGGCCTCGAGGCGACGCTTGCGCTCGCGCTGGAGGACAGCCGTCTCGTCGCCGTCGGAGGCCTCCTTGGCGGCCTTCTGGAGCTCGCTCGAGATCAGGCGCAGTGCCTGCACGCGCTCCTTGTCACCGGCCTTCAGGGCGGTGTTCGTATCGGATCTGACCTGCTCGATGAGGGACACATTTCAAGTGTAGGCTGCGAGCGCAATGCGCCCTATGCCCGAGCTGCCCGGCGTCGAGCACCGCTTCCTCGACGTCGGCGGCGTGCGCCTTCACGTGGCCGAGGCGGGCGCGGGAGAGCCGGTGGTGCTCCTCCACGGCTGGCCGGAGCACTGGTGGACGTGGCGGCACCTGATCCCCGGCCTGGCCGAGCGCTACCGGGTGATCTGCCCCGATCTGCGCGGCTTTGGCTGGTCGGACGCGCCCCGGCGGGGCTACGAGAAGGAGCAGTTCGCAGCCGATGTGGCGGAGCTGCTGGACTCGCTCGACCTGCACGACGTTCGGCTTGTGGGCCACGATTGGGGCGGCGTGGCCGGCTTCATCCTCTGCGTGCGCAGGCCGGACCTCGTGAGCCGCTATCTGGCGCTCAACACCGGGCACCTGTGGCCGCGCGTGGAACGCAGCGGCGCGCGCAACCTGCACCGCTTCGCCTACCAGTGGGTGCTCGCGGCGCCCGGCGTGGGCCGCCTGGCGGCGAGCCAGCTCGGCCGGCTGCCCGCCGAGCGTGGGTACGTGATCGCCGGGCGCCGCGGGGCCTGGTCGCCCGAGGACACCCGCATCATGCTCGACCAGTTCCGCGAGCCCGAGCGCGCCTGGGCCAGCGTGCAGACCTATCGCAGCTTCCTGCTGCGCGAGATCGGCCCGATGCTGCGCGGGCGCTACCGCTCGCTGCGCCTGCACACACCCACGCTCTGGCTGCACGGCCTGGGCGACGTCGTGATCCGGCCCGAGATGCTGCGCGGCTACGAGCCCTACGCCGACGAGATCGGCGTGGAGCTGGTGAAGGGCGCCGGGCACTTCATCCATGAGGAGCGCCCCGACTTCGTTCTGGAGCGCGCCCTGAAGTTTTTCTCCTGACGAGGCTCAGGAGAGCAGCAGCGCCGACCAGCCCTGCAGCGACAGCCGCCGCCGCTCCACGAGCGGGGCGAACGCCGCCGCCAGCTCGTCGGCCTCCTCGTCGAGCAGTCCGGAGACGATCAGAGCCCGTGGTCGCGGCTGCATCAGCTCCGCGAGGCGCAGGAGCAGGGGGCGCATCAGGTTGGCGGCCACCGTGTCGGCGGGGGGCGGCGGGCTGCCGCGGAGGTCGAAGCGCTCCACCCGATCCAGGAACACGGCGTTGTCGCGCGCGTTCAGCAGGGTGGCCTCCACAGCCAGGCGATCCGAGTCGAGCGCGATCACCGGCTCGAAGCCCAGCTTCGCCGCCGCGATCGCCAGCACCCCGGATCCACAGCCGAGGTCCGCGAACGAGCCGCCCGCATCCAGGTCCAGCATCAGCTCGAGGCTGAGCCGGGTGGTGGCGTGGCCACCCGTGCCGAAGGCGCGGCCCGGGTCGATGACCACCTCGGTGACGCCCGGGCGGACCGCCGGCTGCTCCCACGGCGGTCGCACGTAGAGCGAGCCCGCGATCAGCACCGGCGCGTGGAAGCGCTTCCAGCGCTCCTCCCAGTCGTCCGGCACCTCCTCGCCGCGAACGCTCACCCGCACGCCGCCCACGTCTGCCTCGCCCTCGGGCAGCGAGGGCAGCTCTCCGGGCGCGCCGTAGAGGGCGTACTCCACGAAGCCCTCGCCGTCGACCTGCTCCACGCCGCTCGGGGCCAGCTCGAGGAGCGCGGCGAGCACCATCTCAGCCGCCTCCGCGGGCGCCCGTACGGCGAGGCGTATCAGCTCAGTGCCCGCTTCACACGCGAGAACAGTGACTCGTCGCCGTCCTCGCGCAGGTTCTCGTCGCCGAGCGTGGCGGCGAACGCCTTGAGCATCTGGCGCTGCTCAGCGCTGAGCTTGCGGGGGATCACCACGTTCACCACCACGCGCTGGTCGCCACGGCGGCCGCGCCGCAGCGACGGCATGCCCTTCCCGCGCAGCGTGAGCACCGTCCCGGGCTGCGTGCCGGGCTCCACCTCGAGTTCCTCCTCGCCGTCGAGCGTGGGCACGGTGATCTTGGTGCCGAGCGCCGCAGCGGGCGCCGGCAGGTCCACCACGGTGACGAGGTCGTTGCCGTCGCGCACGAAGCGCTCGTCGGGCGCCACGCGCACCAGCACGTAGAGGTCGCCGGGCCGTCCCGCCCGCTCGCCCGCGTGGCCGCGACCGGTGAGCCGGATGCGCTGCTCGTCGGCGATTCCGGGTGGGATCTGCACGGTGAGCGCCACGCGCCCGGCCACGCGCCCTCGCCCGGCGCACTCGCCGCAGGGTGTGCGCGCGATCTTGCCCTCCCCGCCGCAGGCGTCGCAGACGTGGGAGCGCACGAGCTGGCCGAAGGCGGTGCGGGAGACGCTGCGAAGGGCGCCTGTGCCCCCGCAGCGCTCGCAGGTGTCGATCGGTGTGCCCGGCTCGGCGCCGTTGCCGTGGCAGTGCTCGCAGGTGGCCACCGCGTCGTACTCGACCTCCACGTCCGCGCCGCGGGCCGCGTCAGCGAGCGAGACCTCGACCGATACCGCCACGTCGCCGCCCTGCACGCCCCCGCCGCGACCGCCGAAGGACGATCCGAACGGGTCGCCGCCCCCGAAGAAGGCGTCGAAGATGTCGGCGAACGAGCCGAAGCCCGCGAAGCCCGACTCGAAGCCGCGCGCGCCGAGCCCCTCGTGCCCGTAGCGGTCGTAGACCGAGCGGCGCTCCGCGTCCGAGAGGATCTCGTAGGCCCCCGCCGCCTCCTTGAACTTCTCCTCGGCCTCCGGATCGTGGCTGTTCACGTCCGGATGCAGCTCGCGGGCGAGCTTGCGGAAGGCCTTCTTTATCTGGGTGTCGTCGGCGTCCCGGGGGACGCCCAGCACCTCGTACGGATCTCGCTTCATGGCTCGAAAAGATGTGTCGGCGCCAAGACCCGCCGAGCTTAGTAGTTCGCGTGCGTCAGCCGGCGATGCGGAAGCCGCTGTGGCCCAGCAATCCGCCGTAGCGGTGGGACGAGCGGGCGCCGTAGCCGGGCCACACGTACCAGCGGTACTTCCCGGCGGCCAGGCGCCGATTGTGGCCGCGGTAGCGCCATGTGAGGGGCAACTGGAGGTGCGCGCCATGCGGCCAGGCGCTGAGGATCTTCTTCCTGCCCTTGAGCAGCTGCACGTTGTAGTAGGTCGCGCCCTTCGCGTGACCGCCAGGTGAGCCTCGGCGGGGCGCTCGCCAGCGGTGCCGTCCAGGGGACGCAGCGTCGAGGCCGTCGGCACCGCGCTCGTGGTGGTCCTGGTGGCGTTGTTTGCCTGGTCGACCACCGTCACCGTGTAGCGGTAGCGCACGCCGTTGCGCAGGCCGCGATCGACCACGTCGTCGCCGCTGCCCTTGTAGATCGTCTTCGGAGCTGGCGCGCGGCGCCCGTCGAGCGGGCGACGTGCACGGTGGCGGCGTCGGCCGGCGCGACCCAGCTCAGCTTGATCGAGTCGTTCCCCGGCTCGGCGGCCACCTGGGCCGGCGCGGGCGGGGTCGCGTCGTAGAGGATCGGGAAGGAGGCCACGCCCCGGTTGCCGGCCACGTCGCGGCAGCCGCCCGTCACGGCTG
>CAVSNA010000028.1:0-519900 GCA_963729205.1 uncultured Thermoleophilaceae bacterium | reverse complement strand
GTCCTTGATCGTCGTGAGGTCGTCGCTGATGGCGTTCAGGCTGTCCTTCACCCCCGACGTGGTCGCGGTTGTGAGCGTCAGGCCCTGGAGCGTCGTGACCTGCTTCTTGATGTCCGCACGCGCGTTGCAGACCTGCTTCTTGGCCTTGTCGGACTTCGACTCGCCGCAGGCGGCGAGCGCCGCGCTGAGCACGATCGCGAGGAGGCAAGCTGCGAGAACCCTTCCGGCCACGCCAGCACGATCCCAGGTGGCGGGGTGAATCGGCATCACCCGCTCGGGGTGACGCGGGCCGGCCCTACGAGTCAGCCGGACGCCGGCGTAGGTTGGCGACGAGGAGCGAGATCACCGTGACCAGGTAGAGCTGGCCGATGAGCATCTCGAGGACCGAGAGCGAACGACCCCCGCGCAGCGCGGGCGTGAAATCGCCGTAGCCCGTGGTGGTGAGCGTCGTGAAGCTGAAGTAGAGGCGGTCGCTCTGGGTGCCGTCTGTGCCCTGCGCGAAGTAGGTGTCGTGCATGGCCGTGGCCAACGAGCCGATCACGAAACCGAAGGCGATGCCCAGCAGGAGGAAGATCGCGAGCGCGCCGAATACCACGCGTATGTCCACGCCGCGGTCGAGGATCGCCCGGATCACGGCACGGGCCATCGCCCCAACCGCGACGGCGGTGAGCAGCGCGCAGATGCCGAACGCGACCGCCGCCGGAAGCCCGCCGGCGGCTGCCACCACCGTGGCCGTGAGGAGCGCAAGCGCCAGCCACCCCGAGGTCACCCGGCGCGTGGCCCAGGGCGAGGCCCCGGTCAGGACAGTGACCACCAGCGTCAGACCGGCGAGCAGGACCTCCGCCGCGCGCGCGATCCGCCCGTCGTTGACCAAGAGGATGAAGAGGGCCAGGCCGAGCGTGATCAGTAAGACCACCCAAACGGTAGCGGACCAGCTGGGCCCGGGCCGCGGGGTCGGGGCTGTCGGTCACGGGCGCTCGGCGGCGCGCGCCTGCGCCGTGCAGCCGTCAGTCGGCCGTGCGCTGCGTTCCGGGGGGCCGGTACTGCTCCCGCAAGGGCGCTCTGCACGCGTGCGCGTGGATCGCCCGCAGCTCGCCGCGGTGGTAGATGTGCAGGATCCGGTCACCGGGCCCAAACCGGCGGTGGCAGATCCTGCACGTGAGCTCGCAGAACGGGCTTCCATTCTCGACCACCAGCATGCATTGATCCTGGCTGCGGAAACGGAAAGCGTCGATACTGCGCTTGCACGATTGCCCGCGCTCATCAGAGGATGAGCCCCTCGCCCAGGGCCTTCGCCACGAGATGCGCGCGCGAGCGCGCGCCGAGCTTCGTCATCGCATTGCGCACGTGGGTCCGGACGGTGTTGTGGGCGATGTGCAGTTCGGCGGCGATCTCCGGCCCGCTCTCCCCTTGCGCGACGAGTCGCACGATCTCGAGCTCCCGGTCCGTGAGCTCGCCCAACTTGGAGTCGTCGCTCACGTCGCGGCGGAAGTGGCGGCCGATGCGCGAGGTGCTGACCGCGACGAAGAGAACCAGCTGCCTGCCCGTGATCACCTCGGTCTTCCCCCCGATCTGCACGTTCACGGTGTTCCCGTCGGCGCTCACCAGCTCGCCGCTGCCGCTGAACTGGCCGAGATCGATGAGCGCGTGCCACTCCTCGGGGGTCGCCACCGGCCCGCCCTTGACGATCTCCCAGACCGGATGGCCCAGCACGTCTGCTCGCCGGTAGCCGAGCAGCTTCAGATAGGCCCCGTTCACGTCGACCTGGCGGCGCTCCTCGTCGAGCAGCACCATGGGGTTGCGGGAGCTCTTGAACGCCGCCCGGAAGAGGCCCGACCACCCCACCGTGCGGGCGGCGGCTTGGCCATTCTCCTCGCGCACCTGGCTCATCTCGGATCCGCCGCTCCGGCGTGCACGGCGAGAGCGAGGCCGGCGCCGACATGCGTGCCGAGCCCATCCCACCGGTAGCCGCGCGGCCGGGCTGGAACGAGCCGCGCGGCCCGTTCAGCCACCGTCCCCGAAGACGGTGGTCCAGTGGTCATGGTCGTAGGCCGCCTTCCGCGGCCGGCGCGCGCGGGACGTCGGATCCGACTCCGCCGACTCGACGATCGCCTGCCGAGCCGGCGTATCCCTCCAGGAACCCAGGTGTTCGACGTTGTTCGCCACGGTTCTCAGTCTCGGAGCAAGCCTTTCCGCTGGGCGGGTGATCGATCATCACCCGTGCTGGGTGATGTGGGGTCACCCGCGCGCGCGCGAAGGTCCACGTTGTGGGCGCGGCCATCGGTCAGATCCTGCCCTTCGCGGTCGCGGTCGCGATCAGCCCGATGCCGATCATCGGGGTCGTGCTCATGCTCGCCACGCCGCGGGCGCCCTCAAACGGGCCGGCATTCCTGATCGGCTGGATCGCCGGGGTCGCGATCCTCGGCACCGTGGTGCTGCTCGTCTCGAGCGGGGCGAGCGCCAGCGACGACGGACAGCCGGAGGACTGGGTCACTCCTCAAGCTGGTGCTGGGCCTGCGCTGCTGCTGGTGGCGGTTCGGCAGTGGCGGGGCCGCCCGCGCGGTGAAGGGCGGCCCAGCTGCCGAAGTGGATGCGGGCCATCGACACTTTCACGCCCCGAAAGCGCTCGCGATGGGGTGCTCATGTCGCGGGTGAACCCCAAGAACGCTGTTGCTGATCATCGGCGCCGCTGCCGCCACTATCGCCCGGACCGGCACATCGCCTCGGATCAAGCCTGGCGCTGGCCGTCTTCATCTTCATCGCAACGGTGGGCCTGGCCGCGCCGGTCGTCGTCTACTTCGCACTCGGGACCGTTCGGCCCAGTGCTCGAGGGATGAAGCACTGGATGTCGGCCAACAACGCGGCGATCATGGCCGTGCTGTGCTCGTCATCGGCGCGAAGCTCATCGGCGACGCGATCAGCGGACTGTCGGCGTAAGGGACGACTGGGGTGTTTCTACTACTCGCGCTCGTGCTGCTCCTGGTGCTGCCGTCCCCCTGGAACGTGGTGCTGTTCCTCGTGGCGCTGGTGCTCTTCGTGCTGGAGATCGTCTACTGGCGGAACAAGGTCAAGGACCGGCGGCTGCAGACGGGCGCCGAGACGATGATCGGCGCACGAGTCCGGGTGTTGATGGCGTGCCGGCCGGACGGCGAGGTGTGGGTGGAGGGAGCGCGCTGGAAGGCCCACTGTGACGCCGGGGCCGACGAGGGGGAGATGGTGACGATCGTGAAGCGGGACGGCCTCTTGTTGACGGTTGAGCCCGCCTAGGGCGGCGACCCGCCGTCTGGCGAGGAGCAGGTGAACCCCAAGCACCAGCGTCGTCATCACGCGCAGCGAGGAGAACAGCCAGCCCGGCATCGGCACCGAGCGCCTAGGTGGCGGCGATCTGCTGCTGTGCCTCCTCAGCGGCGACCAAGCCGATGGTCACGAGATCGAACGGGTGGACCCAGGCGTCCGCCAGATGAACGCCGCCGGCATCCCTGATCGATCGCGCAGGCCTATGGCCCAGCGGTGCTCGAGCAAGGCGACCGCCACGGCGGTGTCCACGGGCAGCACGTCGTCGAGGTACCAGGCGTTCTCGGGAAGGAACTGCCCGGCCTCGCCCATCGCCGCTCCGAGCTCGGCGCCCGCCTCGGCGCCCTCCTCGCCGGCGAAACCCACGCCGACCAGTGCGCCCACGATCGCGCCCAGCTCCTCCCCCTCCGCAGGCGTGAGGTCGCTGTGGTGAAGACGCTCGATCTCGCCGTCCGCTGTCTTGCGCACGAGGATCAGGTCGATCAGGCGGATCGTGTCGTGCTCCCGAAGGCGATCGAGCTCCGCGCGCACGTCTCCCGTGGAACTCTGGCTCGGCGAAGCCGATCACCAGCAACTGCACTGGTCCGATGGTGGTGGTCATGGCTTCTCCTAACTCGCCAGCAGTTTTTGCCTTGGCGGCCGCGAACTCTTCGTCGCTGAGCACGCCCGAGTCCTTCAGCGAGCTCAGCTCCTTGAGCTTGGACACCAGGTCGTCGCCGCGCGGGGGCGGCGGGAGCAGGAGCGGCGGCCGGAGGGGGCGGCGGGGCGGCGGGCTGCCTGCTGCGCCTCGAGATCCTGGTCCTGTTCACCCTCGCGCTGGCCTGCGCGCTGGCCGGCCTTGCCGGCCACGTAGGCCGTCCCCCCGATCATTGCCGCTCCGAGGAGTGGCCTTCTACGACGTCGCATGGTTTCAACCCTCCCAGCGGGCGGTTAGCGGATAGATGATCACGACGCTCAGCGTCGCGGCGTCAGCTTCGGTTCGGGCCGGGTGAGCCGTCCTCACCCCGTCCGGGTGAGCGAGCTACGATCACGCGCTGGCCGCCGCTCAGGCAGCCCGTGCCGCGGCCCGCCGCGTGTGCCTCACGCGGAGGAAGATCACGCCCATCAGGATCGTCGTGATCGCCCCGGAGATGATCACGGACGCGAGCGGGAAGTCCTCGAGCGCCGTGCCCACCGCGTATGCGAGCAGGCAGGTGTAGACGCTCCAGACCGTGCCGCCGATCGCCGACCAGAGCAGGAAGCGACGGTAGGGGAAGTGCGACAGCCCGTACGTGGAGTTGACGACGAAGCGCACTCCTGGCACGAACCGCCCCGCGGTGAGCAGCAGCGGGGCGCTGTCGCCGAGGAACGCGAGCGCCGCTCGCGACCTTCTCGTTCTGGGAGGCCTTCTCCACCTTGCCGCGCATGCGCCCTCCGAATCGGCGCGCGATCCAGTACAGGGCCGAGTCGCCGAGGATGGCCCCGACGGCGCCCGCCAGGATCACGATCCAGAGCTCGAGCTTGCCCGCCGCGGCGAGAGTCGAGGCCGCGTTGAGGGTGGTCTCGCCCGGGAAGACCGGGCAGACCGGCGTCGAGGAACACGAGGACCAGGACCCCCAGGTACGACGAGCTCGCATGGCGCTGACCAGGCCGAGCCCGTCGCCGCCGCCGGCGTTGTGGAGCAGGATCGCGGCCACGACGATCACCGCGAGGGCCGCCACGCCGGTGAGGATCCGGCGCCGGGTGAGCGAGCTGATGCCCCAGCCGGAGGGGCGGGTGCGACTACCGCGTCCGGCTCGGATGGAGAGGCACCGGGCCGGTCCGCACAGCCTCCATTCTCGTCCAGAGCTCGGCGGGAAAATCGCCCGCATGCGGATGACCGGGAATCACCCCGGGCGGGTGATTCCCGCTCACCCACTGCCCCCGGAAGGTACGCTGGCGCCAGGTGTGAAGACAGCCTCCACCGCCCACCTGCTGTTGGGACTCGCGGCCGCCGGCGAACGGCGCGCCCGCGATTCGTTGGCCATCGGCGCGGCAGCCGCGCGCGTGGCCGCGCTGCCCGGCGCGGGGGGTCTGGCGGTCGGGCCTCGCCGCTCCGTTGCGCGAGCGCGTCGACGAAGCGGGGCGAGGGTTGGAGCGCGACGGGCGCGAGCTCGTGGCCGGGCGCGCCTGAACGCCCGTGAAGCCGCCCTGCCGCTGGTCGACCAGCTCACCGCGCGCGTGGCGGAGGAGCGCGTGGTCGAGCGCGCCATGGCCGAGCTGATCGCCCGCGGCACGATCGGCCGGGTGGCCGAGCAGCTCGTCGAGGCCGGGGTGGCCGGAGAGGTCGTGGACGCCCGGCTGGTCGACGAGGTCACCGGGCGCGTGCTGGCGAGCGAGGAGATGCGGCGCCTGCTCGAGTACGTGACCAAGTCGCCCGAGCTGCGTGCCGCGCTGGCCGCTCAGAGCGCCGGGCTCGCCACGGACATGGCGGTTGGATTCCGCTCGCGGACCTCGGCCGCCGATGCCACCGCGGAGCGCCTCGCGAACTCGCTGCGGCGCCGCCGGCAACGGCCATGAGGTACGCCGGCGTCGTGACGCGGGCGCTGGCGCTCTTGGTGGACGCCGCACTTGTGAACGTGATCGCCGTTGTGGTCACGGCTGCGGTCGCCCTCATCGGCTCGCTGTTCGACAGCAACCTGAATTTCGATCTCCTCGGTGGCCTGCTTGCCGGGTTCGGCTGGATCATCTGGGTGGCGCTCTACTTCAGCGTCTTCTGGACGGTGACCGGGCAGACGCCCGGCAACCGGGTGCTCGGGATCCAGGTGGTCAACATTCGTGGCGACACGATCCGCTGGCCAAGCGCGCTCCTGCGCTTCGTCGTGCTCACGCTCTGTGCGCTGCCCGCGTTCCTCGGCTTCCTGCCGGTGCTGTTCGACCCGCTCCGGCGCGGCCCTCACGACCGGGCGGCGGGTACCGTGGTCCGATGGGTCCCGGCCGAGCAGCCGGTGCCCGCTCCCCCGCTCCTCACACCAGGCGCTGCGACCTCGCCCGGCGCACCGCCTCCGCGCGGTTCGTGACGTCGAGCTTGCGGTAGATGTTCTTCATGTGGGTCTTGACCGTGTTCACGGACAGGAACATCTCGGACGCGATCTCGCCCTTGGACAGCACGGTGGGCAGGTAGCGGAGCACCGCCTCCTCGCGCTCGCTCAGGGGATCGAGCAGCAGCGCTCCGCCCTCGCCCCGCCGGTTGCCGTGCGGATCGAGCGCGTCGATCAGGTCGCCCGCGAGCGCGCGGTGCGCGGTGCCGGCCCGGATGCGCCTGGTCAGCAGCTCGCGCAGCGGCGCCCCCACCGTGAGGAAGGGGCGCCGGTAACCCTCCGGCTCGGCTAGGGCGAGCGCGCCCTCGAGGAGGACGAGGGCGGCAGCGTCGTCACCGAGCAGGTGCTGCGCGACTGCGGCATGGGCCTGCACCGCAATTTCAGTCGAGAGGTGGAGCGGGCGACCGCCGCCGTCGCGCTCCGGCGCGAGCCACAGGAGCGCCTGCGCCGGGTCGCCGTCCGCGAGGGCGAGCCGAGCCCGCACCAGGTCGAGCTCCGCCCAGCGGCAGCCATTGGGCGCGCCCTCGAGCGTGTGAATCGCCCCTTCGGAGTCGCCGGCCGCGGCCAGCACGCCTGCCTCCACGCGCGGCGAGCGTGACGGCGAGCAGGACGGGCGGCTCCCAGTCCTGGGCCTCCTGGCGAGCGGCGGCGGCGGCGCGCATGGCCTCCTCCAGCTCTCCACGCGTCGCGAGGATCCTCGCCTGGCCGACCGCGATCGCGCTCTGGAGCGCTCGCTCGCGCGAGAGACGAGCAGCGCGGGAGGCCTGCTCGAGATGCTCCGCCGACTGCCCAGTGCCTCCCCAGTGGTACGCGGACGAGGCCAGCGCGACGTACGCGGGCGCCACCTGCGGCGTGTCCTCCCAGCCGTGTCGCTCCGCGAGCGTCGTGGCCTCTCGGGCCAGGCTGGCCGCGCGGCGGAGGCCGCCGCGGGCCGACTCGAGCTGTGCGAGCTGGCTCAGGCTTCCCAGCGCGAGGTAGTCGCAGCGCCCCTGGCGCGCCAGCGCGAGCGCATCCTCGAGATGCGCGCCCGCGAGGCGCTCGTCCCCGCTCCAGCCCTCGGCGATCCCGAGGTTGAGCAGGCCGAGCGCCCTCCGCTCGTAGCTGCTCAGGCCGAGGTGCGCCCCGTTGTGCCCGCCGATCACCTTGCGCGCGGCCGCGGTCGCGTCGTCGTAACGGCCGCGAACGCGCGCGTCGAGCAGGCCCACGATCGCCCGCGCCAGCGCGAAGTCGGCCCGGTGCTTGGCCGGCACGGCGCCCGCATTGGCGTCGGCCAGCTCGATGTGCTCGCCGGCCCCGTCGAGATCCCCCACGTCCAGCAGCGCAGCGGCGGCCGCGAGGGCGAGCTCGGCGTCGCTCCCGATCAGCTCCGGGGACAGCCCGTCGAGCAGGTCGATCAGCTCGTTTGCCTCGCCGTGCGCGATCAGCGAGAACCAGTGGGCCGACAGGAGGCTGCGAACGGTGCCCGTGTCCTTCCCGGCCAGGGCGTGCCTGATCGCGGGCAGATCGAAGCCCATCGCGGCGTACCAGTGGGCCGCCCGCCTGTGCTGAATCACGAACTGGTCGGGCATCCGGTGTCGCAGCTCGCTGCGGAGCAGCTCGGCGAACATCGGGTGGTAGCGGTACCAGGAGCGGCGATCGTCGAGCGACAGGAGGAACGTGTTCGAGCGCTCGAGCCGCTCGAGCAGCTCAGCACCGTCGTCGCGGCCGGTGAGCGCGTCCCCCAGCTCGGCGCTCACGAGGTCGACCACGCTCGTCCGCAGCATGAACTCGCGCAGCTCCTCGGGCTGGCGCTGGAGCACCTCCTCGACGAGGTAATCGGCGACCGAGTGCTCGTCGCCGGCGAAGGTGCGCACGAACTCCGCCGGGTCGGGATGGTTCTGCAGCGACAGCACCGCCAGGCGCAGGCCCGCCACCCAGCCCTCGGTGCGCGAGTGGAGCGTGCTCGCATCGTCCGCCGTCAGGTCCAGCTCCGCGATCCTCAGCAGCTCGACCACCTCCTCGCACGTGAAGGCCAGGTCGGCGGACCGCAGCTCCGTGAGCCGGTCCTCGAGATGGAGGCGCGGGAGCGACAGACCCGGGTCCACCCGGCTCAGGATCACGAGCCTGAGCTGATCGGGCGGATGGCGGAGGAGAGCGTCCAGCTGCCCCGGCACCTGCGACCCGCGGATGGCCTCGAAATCGTCGAGCACGAGCACCAGCGGCTCCGCCGACTTCGCGACGGCGTTCGAGAAGGCCGCGACGAACTCGGGATCGCGCGGCTCGCCGAGGAGCGACAGCGACGCGAGCTCGTCGTCGCCCGCCGCTCGGATCGCATCCAGCACCGCACTCCAAAAGCATTGAGGCCGTGCGTCCCCCGGCTCCACCGAGAGCCACGCGACCCTGCCCGGCGGCTCGCGTTCCGTCACCCAGCTCGACGCCAGCACGGTCTTGCCGGCGCCGGGCGGTCCGGTGAGCAGAGTCAACGGGCCCTGCGTACCGGCGTCGAGCACGTCGAGCAACCGGCTCCGGCGCACACACTGGGCCACCGGCCGCGGCGGCGCAAGGCGACCTAGCGCGATGGGGGGAACGTGACGCTGCTCACCAGCTGGGAGCGAAGAGGTGGGCATGGCTGTAGACGACAAGTGCCGACCCGCAAGTATTTGCCCTGCAACTGCGCGCGGCAATGGTGCCTGTATGTGGATCGCGGCACCTGCGGTCACGCCCCGATGCTCGCTCGGGTGGTGCGTACACCACCAGTCTGGTAGTACATGCACCCCGATCCGCCCCACAAGGAGCGACGAGCGCGGCGAGCGCGCTAGCGTAGCCGTCGAAGCAGGGGGAGTGCGCCGAACGCAGGAACTTCGTGTCCCCGTCCACCAACAACACAAACTCCCACCCCGAAGCGGCCGCCCCGATCCGGGTGGTCATAGGTGAGGACGCCTACCTCGTCCGCGAGGCGCTTGGCCAGATTCTGTCCCGGACGGAGACGATCGAGGTCGTTCGCACCTGCGAGGACCGCGACTCCCTCCTGGCGGCGATCGACGAGGAGCGGCCGGACGCGGTCCTCACCGACATTCGCATGCCGCCTGGCGGCAGCGACGAGGGCATTCAGGTGGCACGCGCGCTGCGCGGCACTCATCCGGATATCGGAGTCGTCGTGCTCAGCCAGTTCGCCGAGCCGACCTACGTGCTGTCGCTGCTGGAGTCCGGCTCCGAGCGACGGGCGTACCTCCTCAAGGAGCGCCTCAGCAACCCCACCCAGCTCGTGTCCGCGATCACCACGGTGGCGGCGGGCGGGTCGGTGATCGATCCCAAGGTGGTCGACCTGCTGGTCCACGCGCAGACCCACACGGCGGAGACGCCGCTCTCGACCCTGACCCCGCGGGAGCACGAGGTGCTCGCCGAGGTGGCTCAGGGGAAGAGCAACGCCGCGATCGCGGAGTCGCTCGTGCTCACCAAGCGCGCAGTGGAGAAGCACATCAACGCGATCTTCATGAAGCTGAACCTCGCGAGCGAGACCGACGTGAGCCGGCGCGTGAAGGCCGCGCTGCTGTTCCTCGCCGGGGACGGCTCCCGCTAGCGGACCCGCTCGACGACGGTCGCGGGCACCGAGGCCCAGACCGTCGTACCGCGGCCGCGCTCGCTGTCCAGCCTGAAGCTGCCGCCCGTGGCCTCCACGCGATCGCGCATGCCCTCGAGCCCCAGGCCGGGGCGCTGCACGGCGCCGCCCACGCCGTCGTCGGACACCTCCACCTCGAGCGTCCAGTACCTGAGCTTCGCGCGCACGCGCACGCGCGAGGCGCGTGCGTACTTCTCCGCGTTGGCGAGCGCCTCCACGATCAGGAAGTAGGCGGTCGCCTCCGCCGTCTCGTCCAGGCGCACGCGTGGCATGCCCTCGAGCTCGATCGCGATCGGGGCACGCGCCGCGACCCCCTCGATCGCGCTGGCCAGACCGAACTCCCGCAGCACCGGCGGGTGGATTCCGTGCGCCAGCTCGCGCAGCTCCTCGATCGCCAGCAGCAGTTCCGCCTTCGACGCGTCGAACAACGTCGCGGCCTCGCCGGGCGCCTCCTTCACGCGCTCCGCGGCCAGTCCCAGGTGGGCGGCCAGCGCGACCAGCCGCTGCTGCGCCCCGTCGTGGAGGTTGCGCTCGAGCCGCCGCCGCTCGTTGTCCGCGGCCTCCACCAGGCGCGCGCTCGAAGCGCTGATGCGCCGGGCGAACAGCTCCCGCTCGGAGACGAGCGCTGCCACGGACAGCGCGGAGAGGGCGGACACCACGATGAAGAGCTGGGTGTTGAGCACCGTGCGGCCGACCGACTCGACGACGAACGGCCCGAGATAGTGGGATGTGCCCCAGAGGACGAAGCCGGTGCTGATCGCGATCGCCAGGGTGGCCCCGCGCCCGCCGAAGCGCAGCGCCGACCAGATCAGCGCCGGGAAGACGAGGTAGCTCAGCGGTCGGCCGTTGTGCAGCGCGACCTCGCTCAGCGCCACCATGATCGCCAGCAGCACCGCGGCCTCGAGGCGCCGCCCCCTGAGCCATGGTCGCTGTGGTGCGATGGACCACGCGAGCACGAGCGGAACCACCACCAACGCGCCCGCGAAGTCGCCGAGCAACCAGGTGCGCCAGATGTGCGGGATGCGCGGCGAGGCTGAGTCACGTTGCCAAGGGCGAGCGAGAGCGCTCCGACCGTCGCGCTGAGCAGCGTGCCCGCGCCGAGCGCCACCAGCGTGCCCGCGAGGCCGTTGACGCTTCCGAAGCGGCGGCCCGCTCCTGGCGACGCGACGCAAGAGCGCGGTTGCGATGCAGCACCTCCAAGAGGTTGCCCACGCTTTGCCCCAGCGCAGAACCCAGCGGGAGCGTGGAGTAGTTGTTGACCAGGAGGTCGCCTATCACCACGCCGGGCCAGAAGCGCAGTCCACACAGGTAGAGGAAGGCGATCCCGATGCCGACCGGGAGCCAGACGATCGCGGCCACCGGACCGGAGAACTCGAACGCGTAGCCGAGGTGCGCGCCCGCGTAGTAGGCGCCCGCCAGCACCGCGATCCCCAGGCCGTAGCGGCCGAGCAGATCAGCGTCGAGTATTGGCTGTAAAAGGCGGCCGGCGGGCCCCTGCCGGCTTCCCGCGGCGCGCTCAGTGATCGAGGCGCCGGACATGTGGGGCCAAGCATGACAGGAGAACGACCGGTCCGGGGACCGTTGCAAGCCGTTACCTCAAATGCGGGAGATGCGGCCCTACTGCGCGGCTCTGGAACCTGGCGCACTTCGATCAGCTCCAGCCCCAGCGACTGGATCCGATCGAGCAGCCCGTGCAGTGCCGCCTGATCCTCGATCGGGCCTCGCAGCACGGTCTCGGCGGGTCGGATCGACGCATCCAGGTCGCCGAACGAGGCCAGCACCGGATCGCCCACCATCCCCTTGATCCGGATTTCGTAGCTCACGGGTCCCACACGAGCGCGCAGGCTCTCACGGTCGCGGGTGACTGCACGTCACCCGCGGGGGGTGACCATGATCGAGGGCGTCGCGACATGGCCGTTCCGGCTACCCCCCGGAGCTCTCCGAGGCCGACGTCTGCTGCGTGACCGTCTCGGCGGGGGCGGTGACTGTCCTCGTCGGAATCGCGACCGAGATCTTCGTGCTGGTGCTTGCGGTGGTGGTCGAGGCACGCTGGGTGACGGTCTTCGTGTCGTTGTCCCCGGTGCCCGCCACCGCAAGGGCGATCCCCGCCCCCACCAGCAGCGCCACGACGGCGGCGACGACGATCGCCCAGGGGCTGTGACGTCGTTTTGGGCGCAGGTCGTTGCCGCAGTTGGGGCAGAAGCCGGCGCCGGGAGCGACCGGGGCGCCGCAGTGCGGGCAGGTCTGCCGCGGCTCGCCTCCAGGCTGGGGGGGCTCGTTAGTCAAGGCCTGAACCGCCCGCGGACACTGTCGTGCTGAACTCCGCCACCGGCTGCTGGGCGGCCACGGTCTTGCGGAGCTTCCTCCACTCGAAGGCGAGTATCACCTGCATCAGGCCCACCACCAGCGCCCAGATTCCCGCCAGGGCGATCAGGACCTGGAGCGTCAACCCGGGACGGTTCAGGGCCCAGATGCCGATGGCGAACTGGAACACCCCCAGCAGCAGCACCAGCCACCAGGCAGATTGGTCGCGGTTCGAGACCGCCCCCGCGATCTCGATCATGCCGCCCACCAGGAGCCAGATTCCGAAGAAGGTCGCGATCACCGTCAGGCCGGGGCCCGGCCAGATGATCAGGGCGAGGCCCACTCCGGCCTCGAGCAGGCCGGGCCATGCCGAGCTGGTGCGCGGACCGCCGGTGAAGGTCGGGCTGAAGATGTCGCCCAGGCCGTTGACGATGAACAGGACCCCGAGGAAGATCGCCAGGCCCGAGACGGTCCAGTGGATCCGCAGGATCAGGATGCCGGCGATCGCCGCGATGATCCCCGACAGGAGTGGGATCCACCAGGCGCTGGAGAGCTCCTCCGCCTCGCCGGGCGTGAGGTGAGTCACTCGCATCGGGTTCATGAACACGCTCAGTCCACCCTTTCGCTTTCAGCTTGCCCTGCGCTCGGGTGAGCCCTCCTCACCCTTGCCGGGTGATCTCGCATCACCCGGCTTGCGCCAACATGTGGCAGGTGACCAGTCCCTCCACCGCAGGCCCTGACCTGAAGGGCATGTGCCCGGTCCCGGGAGGCGAGTTCCTCATGGGGTCGGCCGACTTCTATCCGGAGGAGGCACCCGTGCACCGCGTCGCGCTGGACGGGTTCTGGATCGACGAGCACCCGGTGACGGTGGCGGAGTTCCGGCGCTTCGTGAAGGCGACCGGCTTCGTCACGTTCGCGGAGCTTCCCCCGGACGCCGCCGACTACCCGGACGCCGATCCCGAGCTGCTCGTGCCCGGATCGCTGGTGTTCCAGCCCGCGAGCGGGCCCGTGGACCTGCGCGACTTCCGCAACTGGTGGGAGTGGGTCCCCGGCGCGTCGTGGCGCCACCCCGAGGGTCCCGCGTCGCACGTGGGCGGCCGCGAGCTGCATCCGGTCTCCCACGTCGCCTACGGCGACGCGCTCGCATACGCGCGCTGGGCGGGCAAGGACCTGCCGACGGAGGCCGAGTGGGAGTACGCGGCCCGCGGCGGCCTCGAGCAGAAGGTGTTCGCCTGGGGCGACGAGTTCGCGCCGAAGGGCCGCATGATGGCGAACACCTGGCAGGGCGAGTTCCCGTGGCAGAACCTGCTGACCGACGGCTTCGAGCTGACCTCGCCGATCCGCAGCTTCCCGCCGAACGGCTACGGGCTCTACGACATGACCGGCAACGTGTGGGAGTGGACCTGCGACTGGTTCACCCCTGGGCACCAGCCCGACGCCGACAAGCCGTGCTGCGTGCCGAGCAACCCGCGGGTGGAGTCCGACGCGCTCAGCTATGGCCACGGGGAGGCCATTCCGCGCCGGGTGATCAAGGGCGGCTCGCACCTGTGCGCGCCCAACTACTGCCTGCGCTACCGGCCTGCGGCCCGCCAGTCCGAGGCCGTCGACACCTCCACCTCGCACATCGGCTTCCGCTGCGTCGTCAGGCCCTGACCGGATCACCCACGGTGGGACCCGCGGCCGCGCTTGGGGGAGCGGAACTCCACCGAGATTCGCTGCCCGGGCGCGCGCTCCTCGACCCTGGCCAGGCCTTCGAGCGTCTCATGGTCGGCCTCGGTCCTCGGCTCGAGCAGGCTTCGCGGCCACAGCCCGCGCGCGAGCACCGTGTTCAGCTCGGCCGAGTACACGACCACGCGCGCGCCGAGGAACAGCCAGGTGAGCAGCCCGATCACCGTGGCGAACGTGCCGTAGGTGGCGCTCGCGCCCTTCACCACATGCGCGATGTAGACCCCGCCGACAAGCTGGAGCAACTCCCAAAGCACGGCGCGCCGTGAGCACGCCCGGCCACATCTCGGACATGTGGATCTCGTGGCTGGTGAGCAGCCGGAACACCGCGGCGAACAGGGCCACGTTCAGGAGCAGCGAGAGGGCAATGCCCGCGATCGTCAGCCACTCGCCGCCGATGCCGCCCGCGACCAGCCCCGACGCGCCGGTCGAGATCACCTGCAGCGCTCCGAGGATCGCCAGCGACACTACGCCCCGCAATCGCGAGGCGAGGAAGTTGGCACGGCGCTTGTACGGGATCGCGTAGACGCGGTCGAACGCCTTCTGGGTGGAGAGCGTCACGGCGAGGCCCGAAAGCAGCGTGACCACGATCCCGATCGCCAGGGCCAGCCCGTTCCCCTTGAGGGAGTGCGTCTTGATCTGGCCGCCGATCAGCGGGATGTCCTTCAGCGCGGAGTCGAGCACGGCCTTCTGGGCATCGGGATGGTGGACGAGCACGAAGCCGAGCACCGTGACGAACACGAGCAGCAGCGGGAAGAGGGAGAAGAAGCCCCAGTAGGCGATCAGGGCGGCCTGGTCTCCGGCGCCGTCGTCGCCGAACTTCTTCACCACCGCGACCGGGATCGACAGCGAGCGGTGGCGCTCCTGGAAGCGGTCGAAGGCCCGCACCGGCCTGAGCGGGTCGAAGCCCTTCTTCTCGGGCTCGTCTCGGCGGGTGAGCTGGCAGGGGCGGCCTCGTCCCGGGAGCGCGTGCTCTCGGGCGCGGGCCGGCCGCGACGCCGCCGTGCGGCGATTACGCAGCCAGCCGACGACGAGGCTCACGCCCACGACCGGCAGCAGCCACCATCCCCGCAGCTTCGACATCAGTGTCGGCTCCGATCCACGCACGCAAGCTAGCCGTTGACGGGCATCGCGTTGTCCTACCCCGGTCGGGTGCGCGCAATCACGAGTACCGTCAGCGCCGGACCCCTGCTCGCCCTCAAAGGAGAACCTGATGCCCGACTACGCGATCGTGAACCTGCTCGAGCTCGATGACGCCGTCGCCGGGCGCGTGCCCGGCATGGAGGCACGCTTCGGCCGCGACACCCTCGGCTCCCGCGATCTTGGCGTGAGCCACTTCAGGTACGACCCGAACGTGCGCAACCCGGGAGCGCACAGCCACCGCGAGCAGGAGGAGGCGTACGTGGTCGTCGCCGGGTCCGGGCGAGTCCGGATCGACGACGAGATCCACGACATCCGCCAGTGGGACGTGATCCGGGTGGCCCCCGAGGTCATCCGCGCGTTCGAGAGCGGTCCCGAGGGCCTCGACCTGATCTGCATCGGCGGGCCGAAGCCCGAGGGCGGCGACGGAGTGCGCACTGACGACCCCTGGCCCGACGCCGACGGCGCCTGAGCCGTCAATATCCACGCACGATGGGAGACAACGAGCCGCAGCGCGGTGATCACGGGCGCCGGGTCGGGCATCGGCCGAGAGGCCGCGCTCGCGCTTGCTCGGCGCAGGCTGGGACGTGGCGCTGGCGGGCCGCCGCGAGGAGACCCTGCGCGAGACGCTCTCGGCTCACTCGGGCGACGGTGGGCGCGCGATCGTGGTGCCCACCGACGTGACCGATCCCGCCTCGGTCGCCGCCCTCTTCGCGCGCACGAAGGACGAGCTGGGCCGCGTGGACCTGCTGTTCAACAACGCCGGCGCCTTCGGCGCGCCTGCGGCGATCGAGGACGTGGAGCTCGACAACTGGCGGGCGGTGGTGGACACCAACCTCACCGGCTCCTTCCTGTGTGCCCAGGAGGCGTTCCGCGCGATGAAGGAGCAGACCCCGCGCGGCGGCCGGATCATCAACAACGGCTCCATCTCCGCCCACGCGCCGCGGCCGTACGCCGCGGCCTACACCGCCACCAAGCATGCGGTCACCGGGCTGACGAAGCAGCTCTCGCTGGAGGGCCGCCGCCACGACATCGCCTGCGGCCAGATCGACATCGGGAACGCGTCCACGGACATGACCGCGGCGATGGAGCGAGGCGTTCCGCAGGCGGACGGCTCGATCGCGCCCGAGCCGACCATGGACGTCCGCCACATCGGCGAGGCGGTGCTCTACATGGCCGAGCTGCCGCTCGACGCGAACGTCGAGTTCATGACCGTGATGGCCACGAAGATGCCGTTCCTCGGCCGCGGCTAGCGGCCGAGCCTCAGCGCTGCCGCCGGCGGCGGGCCGGCGCACGGCCCGCGGGCTGGCGCGGGGCATCGCGAGCGGGCAGGTGATGGATCGGTCGCTGCACCGGCTTGTCCGTCTGCGACCGTGATCGC
This sequence comes from uncultured Thermoleophilaceae bacterium, assembly GCA_963729205.1. Classification (GTDB taxonomy): domain Bacteria; phylum Actinomycetota; class Thermoleophilia; order Solirubrobacterales; family Thermoleophilaceae; genus JAICJR01. The sequence goes on along the minus strand of CAVSNA010000028.1, from coordinate 503,399 downwards.
CTCGCCGTGGTGGATCAGGTCGAGCGGCGGCCCCTCGCGCAGCGAGTAGGTGGCGTGCGAGCGCTCGACCTCGACCCTGAGCCGGCGGCCGCGGAAGGAGATGCCGAACGCCAGCCGTGTGAGCTCCGGGGGCAGGCGCGGCATGAACTTGAGCTCGCCGTCGAACTCGCGCATCCCGCCGAAGCCGGCCACCGCCGCGATCCATGCGCCCGCCAGCGACGCGATGTGGAGGCCGTCGCTGGTGTTCTGCTCGAGGTCGTCGAGATCGATCAGGGCGGCCTCGCCGAAGTAGTCGTAGGCCAGCTCGAGATGGCCCACCTCGGCGGCGATCACCGCCTGCGTGCAGGCCGACAGGGACGAGTCGCGCACGGTCAGCCCCTCGTAGTAGTCGAAGTTGCGCAGCTTCTGCTCGGCGGTGAAGGCGTCGCCGCGCCAATGCATGGCGAGCACGAGGTCCGCCTGCTTCACCACCTGCTTGCGGTAGAGGTCGAAGTACGGGTAGTGCAGGAGCAGCGGGTAGTGCTCCGGCGTCCGTGCCCTTGAAGTCCCAGCGCTGGTGCTGCGTGAACTCCTCCGACTGGCAGTGCACGCCGAGGTCATCGTCGTAGGGCAGGAGCACGGCCTCGGCCGCGTCGCGCCAGCCGGCCGCCTCCTCGGTGTCCACGCCGAACTCCGCCGCGCGATCCGCGTAGCGCTCGACCGCCGCGGCGGCGGCGCGCAGGTTCCGCTGCGCCATCAGGTTCGTGTAGACGTTGTTGTCGGCGATCGCGCTGTACTCGTCGGGCCCGGTCACGCCGTCGATGCGGAAGTGGCCGGACGGCGTCGTGATGCCCCAGCGAGCGCCACAGCCGAGCCGTGTTCACCAGCAGCTCGAGCCCCTCGTCGCCGGCGAAGCTCTCGTCGTCCGTGGCGTACTGGTAGCGCACCACCGCGTCGGCGATGTCCGCGTTGATGTGGAACGCGGCGGTGCCGGCGGGCCAGTAGCTCGAGCATTCGTGGCCGCGGATGGTGCGCCAGGGAAAGGCGGCGCCCTCCAGGCCGAGCACCACGGCGCGCTCGCGCGCCAGGTCGATGCGTGGCCCGGCGCCAGCGCAGGGCGTCGCGCACCGCGTCGGGCGCCGTGTAGGTCAGGACCGGCAGCACGAAGGTCTCCGTGTCCCAGAAGGTGTGGCCGTCGTAGCCGGGGCCCGTCAGCCCCTTGGCCGGTATCGCCCGCTGCTCCGCCCGCGCGGCCGCCTGCAGGCAGTGGAACATCGCGAAGCGAACGGCCAGCTGCAGCTCGTTGTCGCCCTCGATCTCCACGTCGGCCCGCTCCCAGTAGTCGTCGAGGTACTCGCGCTGAGCGGCGAGCAGGCCGTCCCAGCCCGTGTGCTTTGCCTCGACCACCGCCGCCGCGCACCTGGTCGCGGACCGCGGGCAGCGAGCGCTGGCTCGACCAGCCGTAGGCCAGCAGCTTCACGATCCGCAGGCGCTCGCCCGGCGCCAGGTCGGCGGCCACGGTCACGCGCGCCTCGTCCTCGGTGCTCTCGGAGCTGGTCTCGGTGCCGGGCGGACCCTCCACCACGTGATCCATCCCGGCCGCCATCAGGAGGCCGCTGGCGTGGGTCGAGTGGGCGAGCAGGGCGGCGAGGTCGCGATTGAGGGACGACTCGCGAGCTGCAGCGGCGAGCGCAGCGCGGCCGCCGCGCGCGGATCGGCGGACTGCGGCGGCAGCGGTTCGTTCGCGACCAGCTCCGACTGGGCGACGACGCGGGCGGCGGCGTCGACGGCCTCGACCTCGTACAGGATCGCCGCCACCGAGCGCTGCACGAACGAGACCAGCCGCGTGGAGCTGACCCGCACGCGCTGGCCCGCGGGAGAGATCCAGTCGGCTGTGCGCCGCAGCACCCCGGCCCGCAGGTCCAGCACGCGCTCGTGGCTGACCAGGTTGCCCGTAGCGGACGTCGAACGGCTCGTCGTCCACCAGCAGGCGCACGATCTTCCCGTTGGTCACGTTCACCACCGTCTGGCCGTCCTCGGGGAAGCCGTAGCCGGCCTCGGCGTACGGGCAGCGGCCGCGTCTCGTAGAAGCCGTTCAGGTAGGTGCCCGGGCAGGCCGTTGGGCTCGCCCTCGTCGAGGTTGCCACGCAGGCCGATGTGGCCGTTGGAGAGCGCGAACACCGACTCCGCCTGGGCCAGCCGGTCGAGGTCGAGCGTGGCCTCGCGCAGGGCCCAGGGCTCGACCTCGAACGCGTGCTGCTCGATCATGCGTCCGGGAGCAGCTCGGCCAGATCCGATACCACCACGTCGGCGCCGTGCTCGCGCAGCGCGTCCGCCTGCCCCGCGCGATCGACCCCGACCACCAGCCCGAAGTGGCCCGCCTTCCCGGCGGCCACCCCGGCCAGCGCGTCCTCGAACACCGCGGCCTGCGCCGCCTCGACCCCGAGCGCGCGGGCACCCGCGAGGAAGGTGTCCGGCGCGGGCTTTCCGCGCAGCTTCTCGCGCTCCGCCACCACCCCGTCGATGCGGACCTCGAACAGATCCTCGATGCCCGCGGCCACGAGCACGTCCTTGCAGTTCGTGCTCGAGGAGACCACGGCACGGCGCAGCCCGGCCTCCTTCGCGGCGCGGACGTACTTCACCGACCCCTCGTACGCCTCCACCCCGTGCTCGCGGATCAGCTGCAGCACGAGCTCGTTCTTGCGATTGCCGAGGCCGTCGACCGTCTCGGCGTCCGGGGGGTCGCTCGGCGTGCCGGCCGGCAGCTCGATCTTCCGCGAGGCGAGGAACGACGCCACGCCCTCGTAGCGCGGCTTGCCGTCGACGTACTCGTCGTAGTCGGCAACCCGGTCGAAGGGCACGAACTGCTCGCCCGTCTTCGCCGCGCGCTCCTTCAGGAAGGCGTCGAACATCTCCTTCCACGCGGCCGCGTGGACCTCCGCGGTCTTCGTCAGCACCCCGTCGAGATCGAACAGGCAGGCCCGCACGTTGTCTGGAAGGCCGAGCACGAGGGAGGAGCCTACGCCGTGCGATCATCCGGCGGGGATGAGCGCGGTCGCCGTAGCCGGAAGCGCGCGCGACCGCGGCGAGACTTCGGTGCGGCTCGTGTTCTCCGGGCTGCTCCTGGTGATGCTCGTCGCCGCCCTGGACTCGACGATCGTCTCCACGGCGCTGCCCACGATCGCGGGCGACCTCGGCGGCCTGCAGCACATCTCGTGGGTGGCCACCGCCTACCTGCTCGGCCAGACGATCGTCACGCCGCTCTACGGCAAGATCGGCGACCTCTACGGGCGCAAGCGCGTGCTGCAGGGGGCGCTGGTGCTGTTCCTGATCGGCTCGGCCCTCTGCGGCGCGGCGCAGAGCATGACCGAGCTGATCGCCTTCCGCGGGATCCAGGGGCTCGGCGGCGGCGGCCTGATGGTGCTGTCGCAGGCGGCGATCGGCGACGTGGTGCCGCCGTCCGAGCGCGGGCGCTACAGCGGCTTCTTCGGCGCCATCTTCGGCGTGGCGACCGTGATCGGCCCGCTGCTCGGCGGCTTCCTCACGACCAACCTCTCCTGGCGCTGGATCTTCTACGTGAACCTGCCGGTGGGCGTCATCGCGATCGCCGTGCTGGCCATCACGCTGCCCTCGGGCGAGCGCACCAAGCGGCAGGTCGACTACGCCGGCACCGCGCTGCTCGGCGGCTCGCTCACGGCGCTCGTCCTGGCCACGAGCCTCGGCGGCAACGCCTACGACTGGGGCTCGGGCTTCATCCTCGGGATGGGGATCGCCGCCGTGGCGCTGCTGGCCGCGTTCATCTTCGTGGAGCGGCGCAGCCCGGAGCCCGTGCTGCCCCCCTCCCTGTTCCGCAACAACGTGATCGTCACCACCGGGGCGGTCGGGCTGATCGTCGGCTTCGCGCTGCTCGGCTCGGTGACCTATCTGCCCACCTTCCTGCAGGTGGTGAACGGCGTCTCCCCCACGGCCTCCGGCCTGCAGTTATTGCCGCTCATGGGCGGGCTGCTGGTGATGTCGATCATCACCGGCCAGATCGTCACGCGCACCGGGCGCTACAGACCGTTCCCGATCATCGGCACCGCCGTGATGGCCCTCGGGCTCTACCTGCTCTCCACGATGGACGAGCACAGCTCCCGCGGCAGCCAGATCCTGTTCATGCTCGTGCTGGGGATGGGGCTCGGCCTGGTGATGCAGGTGCTGGTGCTGGCCGCGCAGAACGCGGTGAGCTACGAGCAACTGGGCGTGGCCACCTCCAGCGCCACGCTGTTCCGGCTGATCGGGAGCGCGCTCGGCACCGCGGTGCTGGGCGCCGTGTTCTCGAACCGGCTGGCGAACGAGCTGAGCAGCGTGCTGCCGAGGCGCGCGCAGCAGGGCGGCGCGCCGGGGATCGGCTCGCTGAGCCCGTCGTCGCTCGACCAGCTGCCGCCGGCGATCCACGCCGACTACGTGCACGCCTTCGCGCAGGCGCTCGACACGGTGTTCCTCGTGGGCGCCGGGATCAGCGTGGTGGCGTTCGGGATCTCCTGGCTGATCAAGGAGGAGCCGCTGCGCCAGACCGTGACCACCACCGGCGTGAACGAGGGGCTGGCGACGCCAACCGATCGCGACTCGCTCACCGAGATCACGCGCGCGCTCGGCGTGCTGCTGGGGCGCGACGGCGTGAAGCGGGCGATCGAGCACACCGTGGCCGAGGCCGGCCTCGACCTGAGCGCCCGGGCCGCGTTCGTGATGTTCGTGCTGGGGCGCGACCCGGAGGCCGACCTCGCGGAGGTCGCCCGCGGGCGCGGCACCGACCCCGAGATCCTGGCCGAGGGGCTGGCCCAGCTCCAGGACGCGCGGCCTCGTGCAGACCAAGCCGCGCGCGCTGACCCAGCCGGGACACGAGGCGCTCGAGCTGCTCCTCGCCGCACGCCGGCGGCGGATCGCCGCGCTGCTCGACGGCTGGTCCCCCGAGCAGTACGACCAGGTGGGACTGCTGCTCAGCCGTCTGGCCCGCGAGGTCCAGGCGCCGGCCCCCGCCTGACTGGCATCCGCGCGCCAGTTGTGATGTGGTCCCATGCGCACGCACGGACAGTGCTCAAACGGATTCGGATTGGAGCGGTAGATGGCCAAGGACATCAAGGTGCTTTTCGGGATCGACGTAGACGCCGTGGGAGGCTGGCTGGGCTCCTACGGCGGCGAGGATTCCCCCTCGGACATCCAGCGCGGGATGTTCTCGGGCGAGGTGGGCACACCCCGCCTGCTGAACCTGTTCGCCAAGCACGAGCTCACCACGAGCTGGTTCGTGCCCGGCCACTCGGTGGAGACCTTCCCCAAGCAGATCGAGATGGTGGTGGAGGCCGGCCACGAGATCGGCTGTCACGGCTACTCGCACGAGAACCCGATCGCGATGACTCCCACGCAGGAGGAGGACGTGCTCGGGAAGTCGATCGAGGTGATCGAGAAGATCAGCGGCCGCAAGCCGCGCGGCTACGTGGCTCCCTGGTGGGAGATGTCCGACGTCACCGCCGACCTGCTGATGAAGAACGGCTTCACGTACGACCACAGCCAGGGCTACGACGACTTCACGCCCTTCTACGCCCGCGTCGGCGACACGTGGACCAAGATCGACTACAGCAAGAAGGCCGAGGAGTGGATGAAGCCGCTCGTGCGCGGCAAGGAGATCGACCTCGTCGAGATCGGCGCCAACTGGTACCTCGACGACCTGCCGCCGATGATGTTCATCAAGAACTCGCCGAACAGCCACGGCTTCGTGAACCCGCACGACATCGAGCAGCTGTGGCGCGACCAGTGGGACTGGGTCTACGCGGAGATGGACTACGCGGTGTTCGCCCTCACGATCCACCCGGACGTCAGCGGCCGGCCGCAGGTGCTGCTGATGCTCGACCGCATCATCGAGTACATCAACAAGCACGACAACATCGAGTGGGTGACGATGGAGGGCGCGGCCGACGACTTCCGGGCGCGCCAGCCGTTCCAGGGCGGCGGCTGAGCCGGGCCGGTGTGCATCCTCTGCCACCAGCTCGCGGGGGAGCCTGACTGGACCGAGGCGGGACCCCGAGGCGGCGGGCGTCGAACGACGCTCGTCGCCCGGGTGGTGGGCTGTTACGGCCTCGACTTCCGCGACAGCGGGGCCATGGCCGTGGTGTCGAACCGCAAGGGCTCCGCGGAGGTGGTCACGGGCCTCACCGATCTGTGGCCGGCCGCCGCGGCGATGGCGGGGCGGCCGCTCGATCCGCTCGACGAGGGGCTGCTGGAGCGGTTGAGCGATGGCGGCTGAGGGCAGGCTGCCGGTCGAGCTGCTCGGCGGCTTCCTCGGCTCGGGCAAGACCACGCTGCTGAGGCGGCGCTACGCGGGTGCCGCGGGCGAGCGTGCGGCCGTGATCGTGAACGAGTTCGGCGAGGTGCCGCTGGACCAGCGCATGGCGCTCGGCACCGGCACGTCCATCCGCGTGATCGCCGGCGGCTGCGTGTGCTGCGACCGGCGCGACGAGCTGGTTCAGGTCCTGCGCCAGGTGGTGTCGGACTGGGACGGCGGCGTGGACATCGATCGGGTGGTGATCGAGACCAGCGGCGTGGCCGATCCGGGCCCGGTGGTGGCGGCGATCGCCGCGGACCCGATGCTGCGCCACCGCTGCCGGGTGGACCGCGTGACGGTCACCGTGGACGCGCAGGCCGGCGAGGCGGAGCTGGGCTTCCCCGCCGAGCTGCGCCGGCAGATCGCGATGGCCGACGAGCTGGTGCTCACCAAGGCGGACCTGGTCACGGGCGAGACGCTCGAGCGCCTCGCGCGCGGGCTGCGCGAGCTGGGCTCGGCAGCGCCGATCAAGGTCGCCGTGGACGGCGAGGAGATGCCCGAGCCCAGCTGGCCCGGGCTGAGCGAGGCTCCGGCCCCCGCTCCCGATCTGGATCGCGGCCGCCGCCGCGCCGCACGCGGACGCCTACGCCGCCGTCTCGATCTCCACGGCCGAGCCGCTCGACTGGGACGCGTTCGCGGTCTGGCTCAGCATGCTGCTGCAGGCCCGCGGAGACGACGTGCCGCGCATGAAGGGGATCGCCAGCGTGGCGGGCGCGACCCCGGTGGCGATCAACTCCGTGGGGCGCACGGTGCACCCGCCGGAGCACCTGGCGGACGGCGCCGCAGCGGACCGCACCGAGCTGGTGTTCGTCACCCGGGGCGTGCGGGCGGGGCTGCTCGAGCGGTCGCTGGCGGCTTTTCAGCGGCTGTAGGTGCCCGGGCGCTTACGGCGTCAATAAAGGCAGCCCGCAGGGGGCGTTTTGTCGGAAGCGTCCTGCTTTGACAACCGCATGCGTTGTCAAAGCAGGACGCTGTCCGTAGAACGGTTGGAGCTATCCCCTTATTGCTGCTGTAGACGCTGAGCGACCGCCCCGCCTCAGGCCGAGGCCGGCTCCTGCTCGCGCTGGTAGAGCGCGTCGAGGCTCGGCGGGCAGTCCACCAGCTCCTTGCGCTCGGGCGGCATGAAGGCCGCGATCCTCGAGGTGGTCACGCCATAGGCGATCAGGCCCTCCAGCATCTTCACCGCGGCGGCCGTGCCGTCGATGACGGGCACGCCGAGCTCCTCCTGCATCGCCTTGTCGATCGGCCCCATGCCGGCGCAGCCGAGCAGGATCGCCTCGGCGCCGTCCTCGTCGATGGCCTTGCGGCCCTCGACGCTCACGAGCCGCTTGGCCCGGCCCAGGTCCTCCTCGATCTCGAGCACGGTCAGCGGCGCGGAGCGCACCGAGGCGCAGCGGGTCCAGAGGCCCGAGCGGTGCACGGTCTCCTTGATCATCGGCAGCACGCGCGGCAGGACCGTGACCACCGACCACTTGTACGCCACCAGGCTGGCCATGTGGAAGGCCGCCTCGGCGATGCCCACCACCGGCACGTCGGCCACCTCGCGGGCGGCGTACAGGGCCGGGTCGCCGAAGCAGGCGATCACGATGCCGTCGTACTCGCCGCGCACCTGGGCGATCTTGTCCACCACGTGGTAGGACGCCAGCACCTCGTCGGCGAAGCCCTCGATCGAGCGCGGGCCCGCGTCGGGGCTCACGCAGGTGATCTCGGTCCCGGGCGCCGCCACGGCCTCCGCGCTCCGGCGGATGTCGTCGGTCATGGCCTGGGTGGTGTTCGGGTTGATTACGAGAATCGAGGGCATTGGGTGATCCTTTCTGGCGCTGGCTGTCGCCGCTGCTCCATACGAGCCTACGCTCACTCGCGCGAGTCGAGCAAGCCCATGTCGATCGACCTCGGCTCGATCGCCTGCGCCGCTCCAAGCGGCGCGATGTCCGGATTGTCAACGGTGGCCTCGTAGCCGGGCGGACGAGGGCCGAAGTCGAAGAGGGGAACGGTGTCGCGAGCCATCTCCCGCCGCAGCGCGGCGGTGGCCTCGTCGTCGCCCACCACCACGCCGTAGAACTCCCGCGCCGCGTCGGGCGTGACGAAGCCCTTGTCGATGTCGGCAATCACCCGCTCCGTGCGGACGGTCGAGCGGGTTCCCCCAGCCGCCCGCGCCGGCCGTGTCGAAGATCAGGCGGTCACCCGGCTCGATCTGGATGAAGTCCGTCTTGCCGACGATCTCCAGCGTCTCGCCGTTCGTCCGCATGAGCACCTTGCGCGAGGCGCCGCCGTAGCGCCCGCCGCCGATTCCCCACGGGTGGGAGGTGTGCCGATCGTCGTACACCGACAGCTCGCCGGGCTCCAGGAAGCGGTACACCTTGCGGTAGCCGCAGCCGCCGCGGTGGAAGCCCGCGCCGCCCGAGTCGGGCACGATGCCGACCTCCTCGATCACCAGCGGGTAGTACATCTCCTGATACTCGCTGGGCGTGCTCTCGAGCTGCGGGAACCAGCTGTGGGCCTCGAGCCCGTCGCCCGCGGGCCGGCCGGGGATCCCGCCCATCATGATCTCGATCGTGCCGAACTCCTCGCCGTCGCGGGCGACGCCCGAGTAGATCATGTGCGGGCTCGACCCGTAGCCCGCGGCAGCGGCCGTCTCCGGCACGTGCCGCCCGAGCGCGCCCGCCACCACGTCGATCCAGCGGGCGAGCGTGTGCACGCGGTTGCCCAGCGGCGCCGGGTAGACCGGTCTCAGCAGGCTGCCCTCGCGCACGCGGATGTCGATCAGGTCGTAGAAGCCCTCGTTGAAGAGGATGTCGGGATCGAAGACCATGATCAGGTAGACCCCGATCACCATCTTCATCATGCCGTCGTGCAGGAAGAAGTTGATCGACCCGGGCGCCTGGTCGGAGGTGCCCTCGAAGTCGAACACCGCGCGCTCCCCCTCGCGCCAGAGCGTGAGCTTGATCCGGAACGGGCCGTTGCCGCGCCCGTCGTCGTCCACGAAGTCCTCGAACGACTGCGGCTCCTCCGGGATCTTCTCCCCGATCAGCTTGTGCACGGCGCGCCGCGTGCGGTCGAGCAGCGCGTCGCAGGCCTCGAGGTAGGTGTCGCGGCCCACGCGGTCGCAGATCTCGAGGATGCGCTGCTCGCCGAGGGCCGTGGCAGTGCAGAGCGCCATCACGTCGGCGATCGCCGCCTCCGGCGCGCGCGAGTTGCGGGCCAGCACCTTCAGCAGCTCGTTGTTCAGCACGCCGCGCGCGTACAGCTTCACCGGCGGGAAGCGCACGCCCTCGTCGAAGATCGTCACGGCGCCGGCCGGCATCGAGCCGAACACCTGGCCGCCCACGTCCAGCAGGTTGCCGAACTGGGTGGCGAAGCCGACCAGCACCTCCTCGTGGAACACCGGCCGGCTGATCAGCACGTCGGGCACGTGCGAGATCGAGCCACCGCAGAGGTAGGGGTCGTTCTGCATGATCACGTCGCCCGGCTCGATCGGCTCCTCGTAGAGCTCGAGGAAGGACTTCAGGTACGACCCGAACTGGCCCACGAGCATGCTGCCGTGGCGGTCGGCCACCAGCGGATAGGTGTCGTGCGTCTCGCGGATCATCGGCGAGATCGAGGTGCGGAACATGATCGCGTCCATCTCGTGGCGCACCCCGCGCAGGGTGTTCTCGATGATCTCGAGCGTGACTGCGTCCATCACGCGGCCTCCAGCAGCAGGTTGAGATAGCGGTCCACCCGCGCCCGCGTCCCCGGGTGCACGAACGTGGTCGAGTCCTCCTGTTCGACGATCGCCGGCCCGAGCAGCTCGTGGCCCGGCCCGAGGCCGGAACGGCGGTACACGGGAGCGCCGACCCACTCGCCGTCCCAGTAGACGCGGTGATCGGGGCGCGTGATGGCGTCCTCGACCGGCCCCGTGGCGTCCGGCAGCTCGCGGATCGGCCGCGCGGCCTGGTGGGCCGCGGCCACGCAGCGCACCACCACCAGCTCGGGGTCGAGCTGCAGCCGGAAGCGGTAGGTGCGCTCGTGCGCCTCCTCGAACAGCCGCGAGAGCGTGGCCGGCAGGTCGGCGTCGCCGCGCGGGTCGGGGTGGACGACGGGCAGCTCGTAGCCCTGACGCGCGTAGCGGATCCCGAACTGGAAGGTGAGCCGGCGGTCGTCCGCCGCGATCGCGTGGCCGTCGAGCCAGGCCATCGCGTCGCGCTCCAGGTCGTCCACGCAGCGTGAGCAGCTCGTCCTGCCCGAGCTTGGCGAGCGGCTGGATGCGGCTGCGGCCGAACTCGCGCTGCATGTCGGCCACGAGGAAGCCGAGCGTGCTGAACACGCCCGGGGACGGCGGGATGACCGTGACCGGGGTGCCGATCAGCTCCATCAGCGCGTTCGCGTGCAGCGGGCCGGCGCCGCCGAAGGCGACCAGGGTGAACTCGCGCGGGTCGTGACCCCGCTGCACCGACACCAGGCGCAGGCCGCCGAGCATGCGGTCGTTCGCCACGTCGATGATCGCCCGCGCGGCCTGCTCGAGCGGGATGTCGAGGCCGCTCGCCACCTGCTGCACCGCCTTCTCCGCCAGATCGCGGTGGATCGGCATCTTGTCGTCGAGCAGGCTGGGCAGGTAGCCCAGCACCACGTTGGCGTCGGTCACCGTGGGCTCCTCGCCGCCGCGCCCGTAACACGCCGGGCCCGGCACCGAGCCGGCGCTGTCCGGGCCCACGCGCAGCGCGCCGGTGACCGGCACCCGCGCGAGGGAGCCGCCGCCCGCGCCGATGGCCACCACGTCGAGCGAGGGCACGCGCAGCTTGTAGTAGTCGGTCAGCGAGCTGCGCCGGCCCACCGCGGCCTGCCCGGCGCGCGAGAGCGCGACGTCGGTGCTGGTGCCCCCGATGTCGAAGGAGAGGACGTCGGGGCGCCCGATCAGCTGGCCGACGTGCACCGCGGCGCGAACCCCGCCGGCCGGCCCGGAGAAGATCGTCTCCACGGGGCGCTCGATCGCGTCCTTGCCGCTCATCACCCCGCCGTCGGAGCGCACGATGTTGAGCTTGGCCTCCGGGAACGAGCGCCTCAGGTCCTCCTCGACCGAGCGCACGTAGTTGCCCATCTCCGGCTGCACGTAGGCGTTGGCCACGGCGGCCAGCGTGCGCTCGTACTCGCGGATCTCGGGGACCACGTGGGAGGCCAGCGACACGGACAGGCCCGGAGCCTCCTCCGCGGCCCAGACCCCGGCGCGCTCCTCGAGATCCGGCCGCAGATAGCCGTTCATGAGCGCGATCGTGATCGCCTCCACCCCGCGCTCCGCCAGCTCGCGCACCGCGCCGCGCACGCCCTCCTCGTCGAGCGGCTCCACCTCCTCGGCGGCGGCCGAGATGCGGCCGCCGACCTCGCGCACGTCGCGCGTGTCGGCCAGCGGCGGCGGCTTCTCCCAGATCATCCAGCCGCTGACCGGGCCGGGCGTCCACGAGCGCGCGATCTCGAGGATGTAGCGAAAGCCGCGCGACACGATCAGGCCGACCCTCGCGCCGCGCTGCTCCAGCACCGTGTTCGTGACCACGGTGGTCCCGTTCAGCACGAGGTCGATGTCGCCGGAGGAGACCCCGGCCCGCTCGGCCGCGACCAGCACCGCCTGCACCACGCCCTCAGCCGGGTTGGGGGTGCTCGGCACCTTCGCCAGCACCGACAGCTCGCCGTCGCGTGACACCAGCAGCACGTCGGTGAACGTGCCGCCGACGTCGACCCCGACTACGTGGCTGGCCATCTCAGACCTCGGCCGAGAGCGCCTCCCGCGCGCCGGCGGTCGGACCTCCCGCCGAGGGTAGGGCTCCGGCGACCACCTCGCCGCCCTGGATCACCGCTTCGAGCGCGTCGGGGTCGGTGAGCACCCGGATGCGCTCGGTCGGATCGCCGTTCAGGATCAGCAGGTCGGCCCGCTTGCCGCGCTCGAGCGTGCCGGTGTCCTCGAAGCCGATCACGCGGGCCGCGTCGCGGGTGGCGCTGAGCAGCGCCTCCTCGGGGCTCATCCCGATCGCCTCGACGTAGGAGCAGATCTCCTCGAGGCCGCCGCCCTGCGGGAAGTTCGACAGGCCGGAGTCGCTGCCGGCGACGATCGTCACGCCGGCCTCGTGAGCGGTGCGGATGGCGTTCAGATGCGCCTCGTGCGTGATGCGATGGGCGGCGACGATCTCGGGCAGGATCCCGTGCTCGAGCCCGTGCTCGGCGAACGCCGTGTAGAGGCCCATCGTGGGGCAGATCGCCACCTTGTTCTCGAGCACCGCCTCGGTGCCCTCCTCGTCGAGGTAGATCGCGTGCTCGATCGTGCGCACGCCCGCCTTGGCGGCCTTGATGATCGAGTTGCGCGACTCCGCGTGGCAGGCCACCGGCTTGCCCTTGTCCTCGGCCTCCTCGCAGACCGCCCGCAGCTCCTTGAAGGACATCGTGTCGCGCTGCGCCGGGCAGAGCGGGTTGAAGCCCGTGCCGCTGGCCTCCACCTTCACCCAGTCCACCCCGTCCTTCACCTGCTGGCGCACCGCGTTGCGCGCCTCCCAGGGGCCGGTGACGATCTCCGTCAGCGCGGCCGCGTACTGCTCGCGCCTGAAGATGTGGGTGGGGTGCATGTCGCCGAGGCCGCCCCAGACCGAGATGATCTGCTTCGAGGCCTTCACGCGCGGGCCGGGCAGCCGCCCGTCGGCGATCGCGTCGCGGATGATCACCGCGATGTTCCCGCGGGTGCCCACGTCCCTGATCGCCGTGAACCCCATGCGCTGCAGCAGCGCGGCGTTCAGCGCGGCGTCGATCGCGGCCGCCTCGAGCGGCTTCGACAGCTCGATGCTGTACGGGTCGCGCACGTCCGAGTAGACGAGGTGCGCGTGCACGTCGATCAGGCCGGGCATCACGGTCCGGCCGCCGCAGTCGATCGTCGGTCCGTCCCCGGGCGCCTCCCCGGTGCGGCCGACCCAGGTCATGGCGTCGCCGTCGATCGTCAGCGCGCCGTCCTCGACGGTGGCTGCGCCGGTAGCGGTGAAGAGGCGGGCGTTCTCGAGCGTGAGGGGCATCCATGCGCTCCTGAAGACGGAGGGACTGAGAGAGCGCAACGGTATACCACCGTGTGCCGTCGCTGGAAAGTCGTGTCTAGTGGGGCTGCGGCACGACCAGCACCGGGCGCGCGGCGTGGTGCACCACCCCGCTCGCGAAGCTACCCAGCGTGAGCTCGCGCAGCGGCCCCTTGCCCTTCGATCCCACCACCGCGACGGACGCGTTGCGGCCGTCGATCAACTTCACGGCCGTGGTCCAGGCGTGGCCCTTGGCCTGCTCGACCAGGGACTCGGCGGCCAGGCCGGCGTCGCGCGCCAGGGTCGCGCCCTCCTCGGCGAGCTTGTTCGCCTCCTCGGCTCCGGCGGACTGCAGCTCGGCCATCGCCTCCTCCAGCGCGCCGGTCACCCCGGCGAGCGAGTAGCGGTACGCGAACGTGGACTCGATCGACTCCCACACGTGCAGCACGATCGCGTGCGCGCCCGGATGCAGGCGCGCCGCCTCGTCGATCGCGTGCCGGGAGTTCTCCGAGCCGTCGTAACAGATCACCAGCGGCCGGTCGTCACTCACCGCTCGGATCCTACGCGGCCGGCTGGCCGCTCGTCGGCTCCCACGGCCTGCGCGGGTGAGCTCGGGACCGGCGGCGGCCGGCGGCCGAACGGGGCCCGGTCGGGTTCCAGCGCCACCGACGACTCCCCCCGCGCGATCTGCATGTCCCAGTGGAAGCCGCGCACCGTCGGGGACAGCGACGCCCGCACGCCCAGCCCCCGCGAGCGCAGCGCGTCGATCAGCCACTCGCGGTCGAGCAGCACGGCGTTCGACGGGTCGTCCGCGTTGATGTAGAGCGCGTTCTGGAAGTCCTGCATCATCGGGAAGTAGGCCTTCTCGAACAGGAAGAAGGTCGCGAACATCACGCCATCCGGGCGCAGCACGCGGCTGACCTCGTCGAGATAGAACTCCGCCTGGTCCTGCACCAGGTGGGTGAACACCGAGACGGCCACCAGCAGCGACACGCTCGCGTCCTCGACCGGCAGGGGCGCCGTTCGCGGCAGCTCCGGGTCGGGGTTCAGCCCCGGGTTGAAGACGTTCTGGTGGACGAACGAGAAGTTCCTCAGCCGCGGCGCGAGGTTGGCGTTGCACCAATCGATCATGCCGGCGTGCAGGTCGGTCCCGACGTAGCGCTTGGGCATCGGCGCCGCGGCGAGCGCGAGCTGCCGGGCCACCCGCCCGCATCCGCATCCGAAGTCGAGCACGAGCTCGTATTGCTCGCGCGGGAAGTCGAAGACCGGCTGGCCGCGCGGCTGGTCGAACGCCTCGGGCTCGGGACGCCCGACGAGCTCGCGCATCGCGAGCGGCGGCAGTGGCAGCTTGGTCCTGCGCCGGAACACGACGCTCAGCTTAGGCGCGCCGCGGCCCTGTCGCGTTCGGGGCTGTTCAGGCGCCCGACGAGCTCGGGCTTTGCTCGCTGGTGGCGCGCGGTTGCCGCTTCGGGGCGCTCGACCGTCGGGGCCACAACCGCATCCCGACCATCGCCAGGATCGGCACGCCAGTGGCCAGCATGAAGGTGCGAAGCCACGACGTCGACGCGTCCGTTCCCGCCCCCAGGGTGTGCACGAGCGCCAGCAGATAGACGACGGGCGTGAAGCGATGGGCCTTCCGCCAGAGCCGCGCGCCGATTCGCCTGCGGACGTAGAACGACAGGCCGAGGGCCGCGGCGAGGTAGCCCGCCATGATCCCGAGGCCGGTGAAGACGGTCCGGTAGCCCATCGTGAACGGCACTGCGATTCCCACGAGGCCGGGATGGAGCCAGCTGTCGCCGAGCAGGGTGACGCCGTGGGCCAGGATTGCCACCAGCCCGGCCACCGATAGGTGTTCGTGGATGGCTGCGTAGTTGCGCCCCCGGAGCAGCTTGTTCGCCATCGCCAGCCCGAGCATCACCGAGGCCGTGATCAGCCCCAACGCCACGATGCCGGCCGCTCGGCTCGCGAGCCACCAGATGTGAAGGCTCGGATCGGTCGCGATCGTGCTCATGCGGCCCTCCCGAGCGGCCGCCGAGACCTGCACGCGCATGAGCGGCCGGCGCGCAACGGAGCCGAGCAGCTCCACCCGCCCGTCCTCGTGCGCCAGCGCGCCGCCGCGGTCGCGCAGCAGGCGACGCGCCGCGGCGGGGCCGGACAGCAGCGCCATCTTGGCGAGCGTCTCCGCCTCGAGCGCGCTCGGCGCCAGGGCGGTGGCCGCGACGAGGCCGGTCCACGCGGGCGCGCCTGTGGCGGGGTCGATCAAGTGGTGTGCGTAGCCGCCGCCCGCAGCCGGCCAGATCCTCGAGTCGATGCCGGAGGTGGCGATCGCACCCGCGGAGACCTCGACGGTGGCCGCCGGGCCGTCGCCGAATGGGTTGGCGATCTCGATCTCGTAGGGCGCCGTCCCAGTCTCGGTCCCGCCGACCCGGAGATCGCCGCCGCAGTCGACCACGAACCGGGAGTAGCCCCGCAGCGTGTGGGCGACCGCGTCGGCGCACAGCCCCTTGCCGCTGCCGCCCGTGTCGAAGCGAAGACCTGCCGGGCGGCGAATGACCGCCGCTTGGTCGTCCACTTGGATCCGCTCCCAGGCCCGCGCGGGATGGGGACTCCGCAGGCCTACGGGCGGGCGCGGCGGCCAGCGCGGCGGCGAGGGGCGCGGGCTTCTCCCCAGCTCTGGATTCACGGTAGCCCGCGTCCTCCAGCGGACCGAGCAGGGTCGGGTCCACGAGCCCCCCGCTGTACCGAGCCGCCCACAGACCGGCGGCCACCGCCGAGCGCAGCAGGCCGGAGGCCGGCACTACCTCGCGGGGATCCTGGTTCAGCGCCGACAGTTCGCTGTCGGCACGGAATCGCGAGAGGCGGGCGTCGAACCGCTCCACGTACTCGCGCGCCCGCGCCGCCGCCTCCTCAGCGCTCGGCAGGCCTGGCTCGGACGGTTCGCCAATCAGGAGGCGGACGTCCGATCCCATCGCCCGGAAGCTCACGTCGTGCTCGCTCATGACGTGTGGGTGACCGGGGCGGGAGCCGGCCGCTGGTGCGGACGCCGGAGCCGGGGAGCTCGAGACGATCTGCGGCGCGGACTGCGTCACGCCACCGCCCGACGCGGACGTGCTCACGCCCGTGGCTCGGGGCGCCGGCACGACCTTCGTGATCACGTAGTCGTCCTCG
The DNA here is from genome assembly GCA_963729205.1 of uncultured Thermoleophilaceae bacterium. Lineage (GTDB taxonomy): Bacteria > Actinomycetota > Thermoleophilia > Solirubrobacterales > Thermoleophilaceae > JAICJR01. Next base: position 486,872 of record CAVSNA010000028.1, on the reverse strand, counting down.
ACCCTGCGGACGATCACCCGCTGCGGGTGGGCTGGGCGCGCGCGACCGTCGTCGAGCTGGACAGGGCGGGATCGTGGCCCGCACGCAACTGAAAGGCGAGCAGCGCGAGGACCGCGAAGAAGGCCGCGAGCGACGTGAGAGCCACGATGGACGGGCTCGGACGCCTGCGCCTTGGGGTCTTTGCCGGCTCAGTCATCGCCGCCCTCGTGCTCGTTCTCGTGGCCTCGGTCGTCGCTCTCGCCGCCGGATGCCGAGCCGCTGCTGCGGGTCCGCAGAGGCTGGCTGGCCGGGGCCGGAGCGGCGGGGGTCACCGCGGGTTGCCGAAGGACGGCACGCTGAACCACCACGGGGGCCGACGCAGCCGGATGCGCGACGGCATGCGGACGCTTCGGCTTCAGGTGGATCGTGCGGCGGATGACCCGCCGCGTGGTGATCGTCTGCACCTGCGCGTGCCGGCGACCTGGCCGCCTCGGATGCCTGTTGGGTTTCACCGCCGCTCGCGGCCAGGGCGACCGCCGCGATCCCGCCCAGACCAAGAACGGATGTGCCTGCGGCGATCTTGGCTGTGTTGGAGCTCATATGCGCATCTCCTCTTCGGGTCCACCGACATCGTCGGCATGCCGCGTACAACAGCCCGGCAAGCGAGTCTGAAATCGCGGAAAAACCCTGGTCAAGAAGAGGAAAAACCGCGCTGGCGGGCCATGGTGAGCCGCCTAGACTGGCTCCGTGGGGAACCGTCCACGCATCCTGTTCGTCGAAGACGAGCGCTCGATCTCGGAGCCCTTCTCCCACGCCCTCGAGCGTGAGGGCTTCGAGCCCGTGGTGGCCCGCACGGCGGCCGAGGCATTGGAGCTGGCGGGCCGAATCGAGCCGTCGCTCGTGCTGCTCGACCTGATGCTCCCGGACGGCGACGGGCGCGACGTGTGCCGCGAGCTTCGTCGCCGCTCCGATCTCCCGATCATCATGATCACGGCCCGCGGCACCGAGACCGACCGCGTCGTGGGGCTCGAGCTGGGGGCGGACGACTACGTCGTCAAGCCCTTCAGCGGGCCGGAGGTGATCGCCCGGATCCGAGCGGTGCTGCGCCGCAGCGGCGGTGTCCAGCACCAGAACTCGATCCTGCGGGCCGGCGACCTCGAGGTCGACGCCGACTCGCGCCGTGTGACCGTCGCGGGCGAGCCGGTGGAGCTGAGCCGGAAGGAGTTCGACCTCCTGTACGCGCTGATGGTCCGCGCCGGCAGGGTGGCCACCCGCGAGCTGCTGATGTCAGAGGTGTGGGACGCGAACTGGTTCGGCTCGACCAAGACGCTCGACACGCATATCGGCTGGCTGCGCAAGAAGCTGGGCGACGATCCGAGCGCCCCGCGCTTCATTCACACGGTCCGGGGCGTCGGGTTCCGTTTCACCGGACCGGAGGAGCTCGAGCGCTGAGCCTGCGAACACGACTGTTGCTCGCCCTCGCCTACGTGCTGCTGCTGGCGCTCGTGGCCTTCGGGGTGCCGCTCGGGCTCAGTCTGCGCAACCGCGTTGATGCCGAGGTCAAGTCGCAGGCCGCCAGCCAGGCCGGCATCGTCGCGTCGACCGTCTCGGACCTGCTCGACAGCTCAGGGGGGGCGAAGCTGAGCGCGCTCGTGCAGAGCGCGGCGACCCAGGTACGCGGCAGGGTGATCGTCGTAGACCGCTCCGGCGCGGTCCTGGCCGACAGCGGCACTCCCGCGGCAACGGGACAGAGCTACGCCAGCCGGCCGGAAATCGCGGCGGCGCTGAGGAGGACACAGCTACCAGAAGACGAGGCACAGCTCCACGCTCTCGGCCGACATCCTCGCCACCTCCACCCCCGTGCTCCATGGCGGCAGGACGGTCGGCGCCGTGCGCGTCACGGAGAGCATCTCGTCCGTGACCAGCGCGGTTTGGAAGGCCCTCGGCGGCCTCGCCCTGATCGGAGCGGTGGTGCTGATGGTGGGTCTCGCCGCCGGCCTCGTGATCGCGGAACAGGTGGCCCGGCCGCTCAAGCGACTCAACTTGGCCGTGCGCCGGATCGCATCCGGGGATCTCGAGGCCCGAGCTCCCGTCGAGGGCAGCTCCGAGCAACGCTCGCTTGCGCGCTCGTTCAACGACATGACGGAGCGCCTTGCGGGCTCGATCAGCACGCAGCGGCGGTTCGTTGCCGACGCCTCTCACCAGCTGCGCACGCCGCTGACCGGTCTGCGCCTCCGGGTGGAGGAGGCCCAGGCTGCCGAGATCAGCCGGCGCGCCCGGCACGAGCTCGACGAGGGGCTTCAGGAGATCGACCGCCTGGCTGACATGGTTGACGAGCTGCTCGTGCTGAGCCGCGCCGACGAGCGGCCGAACGCCGCCGCGCAGGTCGTCGAGCTGCGCGATGTCGCCGACCGCGCGGTGGACCGCTGGCGCGCAAGCGCAGAGGAGCGGGGCGTTCTTCTGACCCGATCGCCGGATCGGAACCCGGGCAGCGTGAGTGCTCACGCGCCCGACGTCGATCGGGCGCTCGACTCGCTCGTGGAGAACGCCTTGAACTACTCGCCGGCGGGCGCCGAGGTGCAGGTGCTGGTGGTCGGCGGGGTACTGGACGTGCTCGACCGCGGCGAGGGACTCGCGCCGGGCGAGGAGACCGAGGTCTTCGAGCGCTTTCACCGCGGTCATGCGGGCCGAGCGGGGCCGCCGGGGACAGGCCTCGGCCTCGCGATCGCTCGCGAGCTGGTGCGGCGCTGGGGCGGCGCGGTGACGCTCACCCCGCGGCCCGGTGGCGGCGCATTGGCGAGCCTGAGCTTCGAGGCGGTCGACGGATCGACAGAGCGAGGTGAGTGGCGTGCCGCCCCCGTCGCCTAGGTGGCAGCAGCGCTGGCGCCCGTTCGGCTGGGCGGCGCTTGCGCTGCTGGGCCTCGTGCTGGCCGCCGCGATATCGATCGCGGCGAGTCGGCTGTCGGGCCAGCACATCGGCCTCTCCTCGGAGCCGCTCACTGCCGGCGCACGGCTCAGCCCGGCGCAGAGCGTCACGCGGACGGAGAGCCGGCAGCGGACCACCACCCGTCACAGGTCGAGCCAGACCCGAACGAAGACGGTGACCACCACGACGAGCCCGCCCCCGGCGCGCGTCTCTCCGCCGCCCGCGGTGTCACCCGCTCCCGTGAGGACAACCGCCTCCACGCCGTCCAAGCGAACGACCTCGCGCTCTGGGGACGACGGCGCCCGCGGACGCCATCACGGCGGGGACGACTGACCGGAGTCGCCGGCTACCGGAATGCCTGGATGCCCGTCAGCGCGCCGCCGATCACCAGCGCGTGGATGTCGGCCGTGCCCTCGTAGGTGACGACGGACTCGAGGTTGTTCATGTGCCTGATGACGGGGTACTCGAGCGTGATGCCGTTGGCGCCCAGCACCTGACGGGCGCTGCGGGCCACCTCGAGCGCGGCGTTCACGTTGCCGAGCTTGCCCATGCTCACGTGCTCGGGGCGCAGCGTGCCCGCGTCCTTCATGCGGCCGAGATGCAGCGCGAGCAGCGTCGCGCGGTTGACCTCGAGCGCCATCGTGGCGAGCTTCTGCTGCTGGATCTGGAACGACGCGATCGGCTTGCCGAACTGGGTGCGCTCCTTGCTGTACTCGAGCGCCGCCTCGAAGCACGCGCGGGCGGCGCCGGCGGCGCCCCAGACGATCCCGTAACGCGCCTCGTTCAAGCAGGAGAGCGGGCCGCGCAGAGACGCGACCTCGGGCAGCACGGCGTCCGCCGGCAGCCGCACGTCGTCGAGCAGCAGCTCGGAGGTCACCGAGGCGCGCAGCGACAGCTTGCGGTGGATGTCCTGCGTGGTGAAGCCGGGCGTGTCCCTCGGCACCAGGAAGCCGCGCACCCCGTCGTCCGTGGTCGCCCACACCACCGCGACGTCGGCGACGCGACCCGTTGGTGATCCACATCTTCTGCCCGTGCACGATCCAGTCGTCCCCGTCGCGGCGCGCGCGGGTGCGCATCGAGCCGGGGTCAGACCCCGAGTCGGGCTCGGTCAGGCCGAAGCAGCCGAGCGCCTCGCCGGCCGCCATGCGGGGCAGCCACTCCTGCTTCTGCTCCTCGGAGCCCCAGCGGTGGATCGCGTACATCGCCAGCGAGCCCTGCACCGACACCAGGCTGCGCACGCCGCTGTCGCCGGCCTCGAGCTCCATGCAGGCGAGCCCGTAGGCGGTCGCGCTCGCGCCGGCGCAGCCGTAGCCCTCGAGGTGCATGCCGAGCACGCCCAGCTTGCCCAGCTCGCTGGCCAGCTCGCGCGGGATGCGCGCCTCCTCGAACCACTCCCCCACGTACGGCACCACCCGGTCGCGCACGAACGCGCGCACGGTGTCGCGGATGTCCGTCTCCTCATCGCCGAGGAGCTGATCGATCGCGAGGAAGTCGTTGGGGCGGATCGCCGCCGCGCTTGCTGTTCCGGTTCCGGCCGCCATCGGCCGGGCGATCGTAGCTGACGGGTCCCCGCGCCTAGCGGGCGAGCGCCAGCTCGCGCGAGTGCGGCTGGTCGATTCCCGACTGGAGCACCGACACGACCTCGGGGTCGAACTGGCTGCCCGAGCACCTGGAGATCTCCTCCACGGCGGACTCGATCGACGTGCCGCGGCGGTAGGGCCGGTCGGTGGTGAGCGCGCCGATCGCGTCGCAGGCCGCGACGATCCGGCTGGGCAGCGGGATGCGCCGGCCCGCCAGCCCGTCGGGGTAGCCGGTGCCGTCCCAGCGCTCGTGGTGCGCGCGCACGAGCGGGGCCACCGCCTCGCAGGCCGGGCACGGCCGCGACGATCTCGAAGCTCCACACGGGGTGCATGCCCATGACCTCCTGCTCCGCCTCGGTGAGCGAGCGCGGGGCGTGAAGGATGTCGAGCGGCACGCGCATCTTGCCGACGTCGTGCAGCGCCGCGGTGACCTCCAGCTCGTAGGCGGCCACGCGGTCCAGCCCCAGCTCGGCGCCCACCCAGCGGGCGAGCTCCGCCACGTCGTCCGCGTGGCGGCTCGAGTACGGGTCGCTGCGGCTCACGGCGTCGAGCAGCAGCCGCACCTCGGCGTTCGTGTCCGCGTTCGTCAGCTCGCGCCGGCGCCGGTGCTCGAGGGCGAGGCCCGCGAGGCCCGCGATCTCCGCCAGCAGCTCGAGCTCCCGCCGCGAGACGCGCGCCGCCGGCTCGAGCGTGCGCACCGAGAGCGCGCCGCGCACCGCTCCGTGCCAGGAGATCGGCGTGGCCGCGGCGATGCCCGGGCCAAGCTCGCGCCCGATCTCGCTCGGGCGCGAGAAGCGGCCGCCCGGAAACGTCACCGGCTGGCTCTCGGACAGCGCGACGATCGCCAGCTCGTGCCCCTCGGGCAGGTGCTCCCCGAGCGCCTCGACCCCGAGGCCGTGCTGCGCCACCACGGTCAGCTTCGGCCGCGAGCCCTTGTCCCGCAGCACGAGACAGGCCTCTTCCGCGCCGAGCAGCGTGGCGGCCTGGAGCGTGAGCCGATCGAGCGCGAGCGCCCCGTAGGCAAGCTCGACCCGCGCGCGGGCGACGTTGCCGGAGCGGGAGAAGCGCCCATCGCTGGGCTGGGCGCTGCGGTCGGGCGTGGGCGGCTGCCAGCCGGGCCCGCCGACGCTGCCCGATCGCCACCCGATCCCCGATCTTGGCCCCGCGCAGCATGGGCAGCACCAGGAGATAGGCGATGAAGGCGATGGCCAGGTATGCGGCGCCCACGATGAGCGCGATGTGGAGCACGGGGCTACTTGCCGCCGAGGTAGCGGATCAGGAGCTTGGGCAGCGCGCTCGAGTCATTCGGGAGCGCGCCGACCTCGCTGCTCGCGAAGGCGACGAAGTTGCCGTGCGAGCTCAGCGCGGGCGACGTGCTCGGGCCGTTGAAGGCGCCCTTGGGACCGGGGCGCGACTCCCTCGAGACGTTGCCCGAGCCGCCCTTGTGGGCCGGGGCGTTCCAGAGGTAGACGTCGCGGATCGATCCGTTCGGGTCGACGTCGCGGATGGACGTGGACGGGCGCAGGTTGTCGGCCGCCGAGTCGAACGCGATGAACTGGCCGCTGCCGGAGATCACCGGGTCGTTGCTCGGACCGTTGCCCTGCGTGTGCACGCCCGCGGAGAAGCTCGCCATCTCCATCCTGTCGTGCGTCGCCGCGTCGTGGGACATCGTGCGGCGGAAGACGTCGGTGGTCGCGCCGTTCCCGTCCTGCGAGATCCCGTGGCAGACGTTCTCGCACAGGTTCGTGGCGCCCGACTCGAAGGCGATGTAGTCGCCGTTGTCGCTCACGGACGGGTGGGCGCTGGGGCCGTTGCCCGCGCCGTGCGCTCCCGCGCTCACCAGCCGCTCGCCGCCGCGCTGGACGACCTTCGGGTGACCGTGGTTGTAGATCTTCTGGAAGGCCTGGTACCAGACCTGGCCGTCGCGCACGTACGCCACGCCCTTGCCGTCGGTCTCCTGGTCCGGCTGCACGCCGGCGCCGATCCGGTAGGTGCGATCGGCCTCGAGATCCCTGAGGAAGACCGTGCCGGCGACGTCGTAGGTCACGAACTCGCAGCCGCCGTCGATCACCGGGTCGGTCGCACCGTCCTGGCCCACGCTGACGAGCGTGGTCCTGCGGGTGCGCAGGTTGCGCAGGAACACGTGCGAGGCGTTGTCCCTGGCCCCGGTGGAGAGGTTGCTCGCGTTCGACTGGAACGCGACGCAATGGGGCGAATGGTTCGTGTCGCCGTCCACGGACGGATTGCTGCTGTCGCCGTTCGCCTGCTCCCCCGAGCTGCTCACGCTTGCGCGCTGGAGCGCGCCGCCGAGGCTGCTGGGCGAGGAGCCGCTGACGCAGGACGAACACGTCCTGGCGGCCGTTGGTGTCGTTCGAGACCAGGTTCGACGCGGAGCTCGTGAACGCGTAGTAGCTCACGCGCGCGGCCGTCCTGTGAGAACGAGCCGCCGTGGCTCGGTCCGTTGGCGTTGCGGCTGATCACCGCCGTTGCACGCGTACCGTGCACCGCCGCCCCCGCCACTGTGGTGGTGGTCGCGGCGGCAAGCGCCGCCAGGGCGATGCTCGCGATGGTGCGCGTGTTCACTGGGCCTCCTAGCCCGGCGGGCGACGCCGGACCCCTGCCCGGCACCCGTCAGTTCCGACTGAGTGAGGCCGTTGTTCCCGCCGTCAGAGGCACCAGACGCTGGTGTCGCTAAATGCACGGGCTCTGGGCCCGAGAGGGCAGAGTTCCCTGCATAAGCGGTGTTACCTAGGCCCGGATATCAGCCGATCAGCGGTGCTGATCGATCAGCAGGCGAGCCATCGCCTGGGCCCGTTTTGCCGCGTCTCGGTCACCCTCGGCGGCCGAGACGATCGAGCCCTTCATGAGGATGTGCCAGGAGCGCGCGAAGGTCTCGGGATCGCGCAGGCCGGCCTCCCCGGCCAGACCGGCGACCACCGACCTGATGTTCTCGAGGTGCTGGACGCACGCTCTCCCGGTGGGGTGGCGCGAGCCCATCTCGAGCAGCACGTTGATGAACGAGCAGGCCTCGAAATCGTCGCGCTGGAACCACTCGTCGAAGGCGTCGAAGATCGCCAGGAGCTGCTCCTCCGGCGTGGATCCCCGCCGCCTCGCCTCGGCCTCGACCCAGCCGAGGGTCCAGCGCTCCTCGCGCTGCTCCAGGAACGCGATCACGAGCTCGTCCTTGGAGCCGAAGTGACGATAGAGCGTGGCCTTCGCCACCCCCGCGGTCTCGATCACCTCGTCCACGCCGACGTCGCGGACGCTGCGTCGCGAGAACAGCTCGTAGGCCGTTTCGAGGATGCGCTCGCGAGCGCTGTCAGCGCCGCGGGCAGAGTCGATCGTGGCGCCCATCCAGGGCAGCATATCCCCCTGGACAGACCGGTCTGTCCTGTGCTACAAAGGCCGCCCTTCTATGTAGTTGGGAGGACCCGTGGGACAGGCAACGGCCGAACCGGCAGGCGCACGTGGGGAGCGTGGCGGTTGGCAGGAGCTGGCCCGCGAGCGAGCGCTTTTCGTCCGCTACCGGCTCCACGGCGATCTACGCGCTCGCGAGGAGCTGGTCACCAGCCACCTCGGGCTCGCGCGGGCCCTGGCTCACCGCTACCGCCAGGCCGGGCTGCTCGAGGACGACCTGATCCAGGTCGCGTCGCTGGCACTCGTCAAGGCGGTGGACCGCTACGACCTCGAGCGCGGCACGCGCTTCAGCTCGCTCGCGGTGCCGATGATCCTCGGGGAGCTCAAGCGCCACCTGCGCGACTACGGCTGGGGAGTGCGCGTCCCGCGCGGACTCCAGGAACGCTCGCTGGCGGTCGCGAACGCGATGGAGAGCCTCGCGGGCGAGCTCGGACGCGCGCCCAGCGCAGCGGAGATCGCCGCAGCGGCTCAAGCTCTCCGTCGAGGACGTGCTGGAGGCGCGCGAGGCGGCCTCCGCCCGCCGCCCGGACTACCTCGACGCGCCGACGGGCCGCGACGGCGCCGAGTCGCGCCTGGCGAGCGTGGGCCGCGACGACCCCGCGCTCTCCCGCGTGGAGTCGCACAGGGATCTCGGCCGCGCGATCTCGATGCTCACGAGCCGCGAGCGGGAGCTGCTCCGGCTGCGCTTCTTCGAGGACCTGTCCCAGGCGAAGATCGCCGAGCGCATGGGGATCTCGCAGATGCACGTCTCGCGGTTGCTGCGCCAGGCGCTCGAGCGCACGCAGCTCGTGATGACCGACCCGATCCGCCCGGACGCCGGAGCGCACGCCGGCCGGCTGCGCGCACACGGTTCGCTGCGGCTCGAGCACGCGCGCCTCAGGCGCCCGGCCTGAGCCCGGCGGCTACGCCGCCGCCGCCCCAGACTCCTGCGACGGGCCCGCAGTAGGTGATCTGCTTGTAGAGCTCGTCGGCCTGGCCGTCCGAGATGCGTCCCGAGCTGACCAGCAGCGAGAGCCCGATCGCCGCCTTCAGCCGCAGCGCCCGCACCTCGTCCTCCTCGCCCGGCCGCGCGAGGAGCAGGCCCTCCGCGCAGTCGTCGAACAGCAGGCGCTCCTCGAGGCAGAGCTGGGTCTCGGTGCAGAGCACCCCCAGCTTGCTTCGCACCCTGCGGTAGGCGATGTGACGTCGACCGTTCACTGGCATCAGCCTCTTTGCTGCCAGCGGGATGCCCGCATTCACGGGCGGCGAAACACGAAACTCACGCGGTCTGCGGAGATGCGGTCTGCGGGGCTTCCTCCGGATCGCTCGCGCGCCACTGTCCCACCGTCCGCCGCAGCTGGAAGTAGGCGAAGGTGCCGGGCAGGGTGGGGAGCCAGAAGGAGAGCGCGCGGTAGGAGAGCACCGCGAGCACCGCGGTGCTGCCGTTCACGTCGAAGCCGATGAAGGCGCCGATCATGCCGCCCTCCACGCCGCCGATGCCGCCGGGGATCGGGATGACGTTGGCGAGCGTGCCCACGAAGTAGCCCATCACCACGACGGCGACCGGGGGCGACGCGCCGAACGCGCGGAAGGCCGTGTAGAGCGTGGCGATGTCGAACGCCCAGTAGGCGACGGCGCCCAGCAACCCGAGCCGCGGGCGCCGGACCAGGTCGATCGCGGTCTCCACGCCGTCGTGGATCGTCTTCGGGATCGTGGACGCGCGCGCGAGGAACCGGCGGCGGCGATCCGACCCGCCCGAGGCGCGGGCCATCATGCGCTCGATGTCGTCGGGCACGAAGCGGAACGCCAGCGCGAGAATGATCACAAAGGCGCCGAACGCAGCGGGGATCAGCGTCAGGCCGGGCGGAGCCGGCCCCGGGAACAGCCCGCTGGCCAGGCCGACGCCGAAGATCACCAGCGACGCCATGTAGACCAGGTAGAGCAGGATCTCGAAGCTCGTCATGCGGCGGGCCACGACCCGTCCGCGGAGCCCGGCGGACCTGAGCGCCCAGGCGGTGAGCGCCACGCCCCCGGCGCCGGCGGCAGCGAACAGCTTGGTCGCCACCAGCCCGGCCATCGTGATCTGGTAGCTCGCACTCCAGTTGATCCGCACGCCGGCACAGGAGAAGACGCTGCGGAAGAACACCACGTAGCCGCCGATCGAGATCGCCTCGAGGGACACGCCGATCAGGAGCCAGCTCTTGTCCCCCTGCTCGATGCGGTGGAGCGTGTCGCCGAAGCCGGCGATCTGGGGCAGCACCACGAGGCTGAAGGCGATCACGCCGACGGCCACGAGCAGCAAGACCCAGACCCGGCGGTGGTCGCGGAGGAAGTCGCCGAAGGTCCGGTCCTCCGGCTTGCGAATCGCCTCCGGCGCGAAGCTGTCGTCGGGCTCCGAGCCGCCGAAGCGATCGCGGCCGAGGCAGTCGTTGCGCTCGGTCTCCGTCTCGAATGTGGTGTCGCTGGTGGTGGTCATACTCGCCCGGCAATCCGGTTCTGCCCGTCTGAATGGAACCGAACCCTCAAGCGAGCGTAGCCGGGCCCGCGCGTTCCAGCGTGTTCAGCCGGGTCAGACGGCCGGTGCGGCGATGGCGTCGGCGACGCGGATCTCGCCGCGCGGGCGCCTGCTGCCGCGCTTGCGCTCGAGCAGCCGCTGGTCCGCGCGGCGGAACAGCTCATGCGAGTCCGCGCCGTCGTCGGGCGACACCGCCCAGCCGAAGGTCGCCTCGACCGAGCCGACGCCCGGGGGCATCTTGGCGTGCGAGATCACCTCGTCGAGCCCGGCCACCACCCGGCGCACGCCCTCCTGGCCGGCGCCCGGCGCGATCAGGGCGAACTCGTCGCCCCCGATGCGTGCCAGGCAGTCGCCCTCGCGCACCACGTTGCGGCACGCGTCCGCCACGGAGCTCAGCACGGAGTCCCCCACGGGGTGGCCGTGGAGGTCGTTGATCAGCTTGAAGTCGTTGAAGTCGAAGACGATCAGCGCGACGCTGCCCTCGTCGAGCGAGCGCGCCAGCGCGTTGTCGAAGCTGCGCCGGTTGCTCACGCCGGTGAGCGGGTCGCGCTCGGCCATGCTGCGCTGCCGAGCCTCGGCGCGCAGCAGGCGTCGCTTGAGCACTCCCATCGCCGCGGTGGCGCAGGAGACGGCCATCGCGAACATCAACAGGCGAGCGGCGTAGCCCACGCGCCCCGCCGCCGGGTCGTAGAGCAGCGGGCTGCCGAAGGCGCCGACGAACAGCGTGACCAGCGGCCAGGCCAGCCGCGGGGGGAAGAAGTAGGCGATGAAGAGGGTGGTGAGCAGCATCACGGGCTGCAGGAAGCTCGTGGCCCCGCCGGTGGCCCAGAGGGCGAGCGCCACGACCGGCAGCGTGGCGGCCGTGACCAGCGCGCGCCGCTCGATGCTCATCGTGTGCCCGCGCATTCCGAGCCAGACCGAGAAGATGCCCCACGCGAGGGCGAACCCCGCGATGCCGAGCGCCCAGGCCACGTGATCGTGGGAGCTGCCGGGGAAGGCGAGCGCGGTCGCGCCGAAGACCGCGGTGGCGATCCACATCAGACCGGAGGTCAGATCCGGCAGCGCTCCGTCGCCGTACGCGTGATCCACGCGCGCGGAGAAGTCCCGGGAGTTGGCTGGCGAAGGCATGCGAGTCCACCCACCAGATCGGGCAAAACGCCTGTTGGCTTTAGTGCCAATAACTCAAAAGGACCCTCCGGGGCGGCGCTCTGTGGAAGTTTCCGCCGCATTTCCCCCATACCCCACGTCGCGCTTGCCTTGCAACCCGTTCGGAATCTGACAGTCGCCCAAACAAGTGGACCGGCTTGCCGTGGAACACATAGGTCGTCGCCCAGCCCGCGCGCAGCTGCTCGTCCTCCAACAGGCGCCCGTCGGCCAGCCACACGTACGCCAGCAGCCGTCCGTAGCGGTCGAGGCGATCCTGGCCCGGATCGGTCTGGAGCTCCACTCGGGCGCCCGGCGGCGCCAGCGCGCGCATGCCGGCCGATGCGTCGGGGCCGCCGCACTCCACCGGCGTGCCCGGCCTGTGCGTCTCCGGAGTGTCGATCCCCAGCAGCCGCACGTAGAAGCTGCGCCCTCCCGCGCTCGCCACCAGCGTGTCGCCGTCCACCGCCCGCACCACACGCGCCGGGATGCGCGCTCCCCCGGCCGGCCCGTGGAAGACGAGCGGGCGGAGCAGCAGCAGCGCGGCGACCACGAGGCCCGCGATCGGCAGCAGCCGTCGTCACATACCCGCCAAGGGCGCAACGGCCGGTTGTCCTCCCCCAGGATTAGCTCGCCCGCAACGCGACTATGCAGAGGTCATCCGGCAGCGAGCCGCCGGCGAAGCGCTCCGCCTCGTTGCGCAGCTCCCTCACCACGCGCGAGGGAGACTCACCGCGCAGCTTCGACAGCGTGCGCTCGATGCGCTCGGTCCCGAACAGCTCGCCCCCGCGGCGACGAGCCTCCGAGAGCCCGTCGGTGAAGGCGATCAGCCCCGCGCCGGGCGCGAACGTGGTGCTGGAGGACTCGCAGTCGAGGAACGACTCGACCCCCAGCGGGAACGCCGGCTTGAGGTGGTTGAGCGGCTTGCCGTTGTCCAGCCACATCGGCGGCGGATGGCCGGCCAGCGCGTAGGTCAGCGTGTGGGTGACCGGGGTGAAGGCCAGCACGGCGCAGGTCACGAGCATGTCGTCGGGACGCGGGCCCAGCTCCAGCAGCGCCGCGTTGGCCAGCTCCAGCAGCCGGCAGGGATCGTCCGTGTAGGGCGCCGAGGTGGCGAGCGCGGTGCGCACGAAGGCCGCGCGCCGCGCGGCCTCGAGGCCCTTCCCGGCCACGTCGCCCACCACCACGATGGTCGCGTCGTGCGGCGCGGCCGTGACGAGGTAGAAGTCGCCGGCCGCGCCCTGCTCGGCGGGCACGTAGCAGCTGGCCAGCTCGAGCGAGGGGCGCCGCGGCGATTCGCGCGGCGTCAGCGCCTGCTGGATCCCGCGCAGCTCGACCAGCTCCGCGTGCTGCTCGCTGACCGTGATGCTGAGCTTGTTGCGCTGCTCGGACAGCCAGCCGACCAGGTAGGCGGCGACGCCGAAGATCGCCAGCCGCACCAGGCCCGAGGTGGCGACCGACAGCATCTCCCCCGCGGGCTTGATCGCGCGCGCGGCCGAGTAGGCGACCGCCGAACGCGAGCGCCGTGAGCGAGCCCGCCCGGTGCGGCCGAACCAGAACGCCGCGACCAGCGTCGGGAGGATGAAGACCGTCCCGGCCGCGGGCACGCTGAACACGCGCAGCACGAAGACCGCGGCCACGAGCAAACCTATGACGATCCAGCGCGTAGCCGCGCTCAGACGGGGACCGTCCCAGCGAGCCGACAGGGAGAATCCTTTCCGGTGGAGGGCCTGTTCGATCGTAACCTGGCTCCCGCCCCAGCGCCAGAACCCGCGATAGGCTGCGGCGCTGATGCGGGAGATCCTGGCCGACCTGATGGATGCCGCGGCCGGCCGCTCCGACTACGCGGACGTGCGCCACGTCCGCTCCGCCGCCGAGAGCGTCTCGACGCGCAACGGCCGGGTGGAGCTGGCGCACAGAGCGGAGGAGGAGGGCTTCGGCGTGCGGGTGCGAATCGGCGGAGCCTGGGGCTTCGCCGCCGCTCGCGGCAGCGAGCGTGCCGCCGCGGAGGGTGCTCTCGCGCGCGCGATCGCCGTCGCCGAGGCCCAGCCGCGCGCTGCGGTTGACGCATTGCCGCTCGCCCCTGAGGATCCGGCGACGGGCTCGTACTCGACCCAGCTCGAGGTCGACCCCTTCGGCGTTCCGCTCGAGGACAAGCTCGCCGTGCTCGAGGCGGCCGACGCCGCCATGCAGGGCGACCCTCGAATCGCGCTCACCACGGCCCACTTCGACGCCTTCCGCCAGGACAAGCTGTTCTGCTCCACGGAGGGCGCCGCTCTGCGAGCAGCGGATCGTCGAGTGCGGCGGCGGCATCTCCGCCACCGCCGCGAGCGACAGCGAGACGCAGGTCCGCTCCTACCCGGGCTCCCACCGCGAGCACGTGGCCCAGGCGGGCTACGAGAACTTCACCAGCCTCGACCTGGCGGAGAACGCCCCGCGGGTGGCGGAGGAGGCGCTGGCGCTCCTGACCGCCGCCCCCTGCCCGGCCGAGCGCAGCACGCTGATCCTCGGCGGGGAGCAGCTGGCGCTCCAGGTCCACGAGTCCGTGGGGCACGCCGTGGAGCTCGACCGCGTGCTCGGGCGCGAGGCCTCCTACGCCGGCACCAGCTTCGTCTCGGCCCCCGACCTCGGCTCGCTCCGCTACGGCTCCGCGGCGATGAACGTGACCGCGGACGCCACCTCCCCGGGCGGGCTCGGCAGCTTCGGCTGGGACGACGAGGGGGTGGCGGGGCACGCGCAGCCGATCATCCGCGAGGGCGTGTTGCGCGGCTTCCTCTCCTCGCGCGAGTCGGCCGCCGAGATCGGGCTCGAGCGCTCCGGCGGCTGCATGCGCGCCGAGGGCTTCTCGCGCCAGCCGATCATCCGCATGACCAACGTGAACCTCGAGCCCGGCGACGCCGGCACGCTGGAGGACCTGATCGCCGACACCGACAGCGGCATCTACATGGAGACCAACCGCTCGTGGTCGATCGACTACGCGCCGGCTCCAGTTCCAGTTCGCCACCGAGATCGCCTGGGAGATACGCGGCGGCAAGCTCGGCCGCATGCTGCGCAACCCGAGCTACGCGGGCGTGACGCCCGAGTTCTGGGCCAGCCTCGACGCCGTCTGTGGAGCGCCGGCCTGGCGCCTGTGGGGCGTGCTCAACTGCGGCAAGGGCGAGCCGGGCCAGTCGATGCACGTCTCGCATGGAGCCGCGCCCGGCGCGCTTCCGCGACGTGCAGGTTGGAGTGGCGTGACGGGCGGCCTCGAGCTCGCCCAGCGCGCGCTCGAGGCGGCGGCGCCGCGGCGACGGCGCGCTCGCCCTCGTGACCAGCGAGCGCTCGCTGATGCTGCGCTACGCCCGCTCGCGCCCGACCCAGGCCACCGCGATCGAGGACGTGAGCGTGGAGATCGTGGTGCTGCGCGACGGCCACGTGGGCGGCGCCTCCACGAACGAGACGACCCCGACTCGCTGGCGGCGTGCGCCCGCGCCGCGGAGACGGCCGCCGAGGCGATCGCCCGCTCCGCCGGCAGGGCGCCTACCCCGGCTTCCCGCAGCCGCAACCGCTTCCGCCCGGCGAGGGCCGCGATCCCGACACCGCGCGGATCGACCCGGCGCCGGGCGGGCGCCGCGCTGGCCGCCGCGTTCGAGGTGGCCGAGAGCCACGGCGTGGAGGCTCACGGCACCTGGACCGTGGGCGAGGTGGAGACCTCGGTCGCGTCCTCCACCGGCGTGGCCGCGTCGGACAGCGTGACCGACGCCTTCATGAAGGTGATCTGCATCGCCCCGAGCGGCCGCAGCGGCTACGCGGCCACACCGACAGGTCGGTCTCCGGGATCGACGCGCGCGAGCTGGCCGAGCGCGCGGCGCTGAAGGCGGCCTTCCCGGGCGAGCCCGTTCAGCTGCCGCCGGGCGAGTACCCGGTCGTGCTCGGAGCCGCACGCGGTCAGCGAGCTGCTGTCGATGCTCGGCTCCTACGCGTTCAACGGCCTCGCCTACGCCGAGGACCGCAGCGCGCTGAGCGGCCGGCTGGGCCAGCGCGTGGCGGCCGCGAGCATCAACCTCGCCGACGCGCCGCGCTTCGCACGCACGCTGCCGCGCCGCTTCGACGCCGAGGGCGTGCCCAAGGCGCCGCTGCCGCTGATCCAGGACGGCGTGGCGCACCGCGTGGTGCACGACACGCGCAGCGCGGCCCGGCGCCGGCACGTCGTCCACGGGCCATGCGCTCACGCCCGGCGGCTCGCCCTTCGGCGCCGTGCCGACCAACATCGTGCTCACCGGCGGCGGCGTGAGCGACCCGGCCGAGCTGTCGCAGCCGATCGAGCGCGGGATCTACGTGACGCGCCTCTGGTACGTGAACCCGGTGCGACCGAAGGAGATGCTGCTCACGGGCGTGACCCGCGACGGCACCTTCCTGATCGAGAACGGCGAGGTCACCCGCCCGGTCGCCGACCTGCGCTTCACCGACTCGGCCCTGGGCGTGCTCGACCGCACCGAGGCGCTGGCCGCCGACGTCGCTGCTCACCAGCGACGGCGAGTTCTACGGGCGCCGCTACGCGTACGGAGTTGTTTGCCCGGCGCTGAGGGCGAGCTCGATGCGGTTTACGGGCTAGGAAGCAGAGAAGCGGAAAGAGCAGAAAGCAGGTCCGAGCCCAAGCCCTGCTTTCTGCTTTCTGCTTATCCGATCTTCAACAGGACGATGTCGTTCATGACGAACAGGATCCCGAAGAAGATCGTCCAGCGGTTCAGGTTGCGCTCGACCAGCGAGCCGCCGCCGAACGGGCCGGCGCCGCTGCCGGCGCCGAAGGCGCCCGAGAGCCCTGAATCCTTGCCCGAGTGCATGAGGATCAGGAGGATGAGGACTGCGGAGATGATGACCTGGAGGCCGGCGAGGATGGAGAACATCGGCGCTGTAGGTTAGCGGGGGCGGCTGGTGTTCCAATCCAGGCCGACGGCTTCGCCGTCGGGAGCTCCTGGCTCTGAACACCAGCCGCCCCCGCTTCCAGCGTCGCTTCAGCGCGCCCGCCCCCGGGCGGCGTTTTTAGCTAGGAGCCGAACCAGCGAGCGCGGCGGCTTGAGCCGAAGCGCTCTTTCAGCGCTACGAGCTCTTCGGAGGGCGCGTTGAAGGTGCCGGTTCTTCTCGGGGCCCGAGAGGAAGTCGATGTCCACGCTGCCCACGCGGCCGCGGCCGAACTCGATGTAGCAGGTGCCCTGGCCCAGGTGGCGGCCGGGCGGGTCGCCGCGGTCGAGCTGGGCGATGATGGCCTGCGCCACGATGCGGGCGGCGCCCTCGGCGAACACGCCGGCCTTCGGCACGCCCGCGGTCGCCACGTCGCCGACCGCGTATACGCCGGGGTAGCGCGTGGCGAGCGTGTTGGAGTCCACGGGCACGTAGCCGTCCTCGGTCATGCCGCTGGCGATGACCACGTCGGGCGCGCGGTGCCTCGGCACCCCCAGGAAGAGGTCGTAGGGCAGCTCGGAGTCGTCGTCCAGGACCACGACGCCGCGCGCGGAGTCGAGAGCGGTCACGCGGCGGCCCGGGATCAGCGCTGATGTCGCGCTCGCCGAACGCCTGGCTCAGGGCGGCGGAGGTCTCGGGGGACGGCGGCACCGGCGTGCCCAGCGGGATCACGAACGAGATCTGAGCAGGCGTCGCGCACCCCGCGCGTCGGTCAGCTCGTCATGCGAGGAGCAGCGCGCACTCGCTCGGCGCCGGAGGGCACTTGAACGGCGCGCCGCAGACGCCGATCACCGCGTGGCCCTTCGAGAACGTCGGGCACGATCCCGCCCAGCCGCTCGGCGCCGGCCACGGAGTAGAACTCGTTCCCGCCCTCGGCGAGGCCGGGCGTGGCGTCGATGTCGTAGTCGGCGCCCAGCGCGATCACCAGCACGTCGGCGTCGTGGACTCCGGCGTCCGTGGTCACGCGCCGCGCGTCGGGGTCGATCGCCGTGACCGTCTCGCGCAGCATCTGCACGCCGGGCTTGGCGATGTCGCTGTACGGCATTCGGACCTCGTCGGTCGTCGCCCGCCCGAACATCAGCTCGAGCTTCGAGAACCCGAACACGAAGCTGTCGCCCTTGTCGATCAGCTTCACGTCGACGTCGTCGCCGAGCGCCTCCGACAGCATGGTGCTGAGCTCCAGCCCACCGAAGCCCGCCCCGAGGATCACCACGCGCTCGCTCACCGGCCGAACCTATCCGAATGCGCAGGCCGACGGCTGCCAGGCTGGCTCAGCCGGCCGGCAGGCTCAGGCCTTCGGGCCGCTCGTAGGAGCTGCCGGGCGTGGAGCCGATCGCCAGGATCCGCACCCCGTCGGGGCCGGGCAGAAGCTTCCGTCTGCTGCCGGCACCGATCCAGAGCATCCGCTCGCGATCGAGCGGCACCCGCTCGCCGTCGATCACGAAGTCGGCCGAGCCCCTGAGCACGATGTAGACCTCCTCCATGCCCTCGCGCGCGTGATCGTGCTCGGGGTAGTCGCGGAAACCCGGGCGGGAAGTCGAAGACCTGGATCCCGAACGACTCGACGCCGAGCTCCGCGCCCGCCAACTTCACGATCCCGTCGTTGACCGTCTCCATCTCGTCGATCGGCTTGACCGTGTAACCCGTCCATCGCGTTGCTCCCTTCGTCGCCGCAGGCCTTCCATCCATGGTGGCGGTCTGGAAGGATCCGGGCATGGCCGCCGGACCCGTCGTCGTCCCCCCGGGAGAGGGTCATCGCCTGGGCAACGTCGAGTTCCTCGCCCGCACCACCGACACGCCCCGCTTCAACTTCGCGCATGATCGAGATCGCCCCCGGGCGCGAGCTGGAGGCGCACACCCACAACGAGGAGGACGACGCCTTCTACATCGTCGAGGGCGAGATGACGTTCCTCTTCGGCGACGAGAGCGCCTCCGCCCCACCCGGCACCTTCGTCCTGGTCCCACCCGGCGTGGAGCACGCCTTCCGCAACGACGGCCCCACCCCCGTCCGCATGCTCAACATCCATGCCCCCGCGGGATTCGACCGCCGCATAGGCCTCGAGCGACTGACGGCGTCGACCGGCGACGTCACGACGCCCTCGGGTGAGTGGTGCCTCAGCCAGGAGCTCCCGACGGCGCAGCCGTCGGCCTGGCTGAGCGACTACTCACCCGAGGCGTCGCGCGGCCCCAAAGCATCGATCTGCCGCAGAATCGCGATCGCCTCGGCGCGCAGCCCCGAGTCGATCGCGTTGTAGTCCTCCTCCGACAGCTTTCCCATCTTGAAGTCCAGCTCCGCGTCTCGAATCTCGCGGTACTTCGCCTCCTTCGCGGCCTCCAGCGCGGCGCGCCGGTCGTCCTCGCGGCGATCGATGTCCGACCCGCGCCGCAGCGGCCCGAGCACGACCCAGGCCACGATCAGCGCCAGCAGGATGATGGCGACCGTCAGCTCCAAGCCGGGGGCGCGCCTAGGCGCGCGAGAGCTCGCGACCGAGGCGGGCCGCGTAGAGGCTCGTGACGCGCCGCCGCCGCGCCTCCGGAGAGGGCCACAGGGCGATCAGGGCGCCGCCGATGCCAAGCGCTCCGCCGATCCAGATCCAGGCGACGAACGGCGACGACGATCATCCGGAAGAGCGCGGGGGGCGGGTTGTTCAGGTAGCTCTGGGTGATGGCGTCGATCACCACACCCTGCACGTTCGGGTTCGCAGTCGCCGAACTTCTGGTTGGCCACCGCGATCGGCCCGTTGAGCTTGCTGAGGTCGGGCTGGATCGCGGTCCAAACGGTGCGGCCCAGGCTCCAGCGCATCGCGATGTCGCTGTTGGCCTCGCCGGCGAAGAAGCGCCCGATCGGCCCCTTCGAGGGGTCCTGGGTCGAGTAGAAGTTGCGCGACGGGTTGAGCACGAAGTGCTTCTTGCCCTTGCGGATGTCGAGCACGGAGCCCACGGTGACGGGCGCGCCCGTGCCGGCGCGATCGCTGACGATGCCCGCGGTGGCCTTGCGGTACGTGATCGTGTAGCCGTCCGACCTTGGCGCTCTGCCCCACCGACAGGCGCACGTCCTTCTGGTGCGCGAAGGCCGACGAGGCCGCCACGCCGATGAACAGGATCGCAATCCCCGCGTGCACGAGGTAGCCGCCGTAGCGGCGCCGGTTGCGTCCCACGAGCTTGACCACGGCAACCCGCCGCGGCTCGCTGGACACCGACGCACGCGCGCTTGCCCCGCGCCAGAACTCCTGCGCCACCACCGCGAGCACGAACGCCGCCAAGACGAACATGGCGAGCGAGGGCGGATCGGTGGCGGCGTTCGTGAAGGCGACGATGAGCACCAGCGCCACCGCCGCCACGGCCAGCGGCAGTCGCAGGATCGCGCCACATACCGCCGATCGTCACCCGCCTCCAGGCGATCACCGGCCCGATGCCGGACAGCAGCACGAGCGCGAGCGCGAGCGGCACCGTGTAGCGGTCGAACCACGGCGGCCCGACGCTCGACTTGGTGCCGGTCACCGCCTCCGAGATGAGCGGGAAGAACGTGCCCCAGAAGATCACGAAGCAGAGCCCGACCAGCACGAGGTTGTTGAGCAGGAAGACCGCCTCGCGCGACGCGAGCGAGTCGATGCCGGCCTCCGACTTGAGGTCGTCGAGGCGGCGTCAGACGACCAGCCCGACCGAGAACAGCAGCACCACCCCGATGAAGATCAGGAACGGCACGCCGAGCGTGGAGGCGCCGAAGGCGTGGATCGAGTCGAGCACCCCCGAGCGCACGAGGAACGTGCCGAGCAGCGCGAGCACGAACGTGCCGATGATCAGCGACACGTTCCAGATCTTCAGCATCCCGCGCTTCTCCTGGACCATGATCGAGTGCAGGAACGCGGTGCCGGCGAGCCACGGCATCAGGGAGGCGTTCTCAACCGGGTCCCAGGCCCAGTAGCCGCCCCAGCCGAGCTCGGAGTAGGACCAGAGCGCGCCGAGCATGATCCCCACGCCGAGGAAGGTCCAGGCGATCAGCGCGAAGCGGCGCGTCGAGCGAATCCAGTCGGCGTCGGTCTTGCGGGCGATCAGCGCGCCGATGCAGAAGGCGAACGGGATCGTGAAGCCGACGTAGCCCGAGTAGAGCAGCGGCGGGTGGAACATCATCGCCGGGTGGCGCAGCAGCGGCTCGAGCCCGTTGCCCTCGGCCGGCGCCGGCGAGAGCTTGTCGAACGGGCTGGCGTAGAAGACCATCAGCGAGATGAAGAAGGCGGAGATCACCGCCGAGCACCGCGGTGGCGTAGGGCGCCACCTCGCGGTGGGCGCGGCGGGTCATGTGGAGCACGATGCTCGAGAAGATCGAGAGCACCAGCGCCCCACAGGAGCAGCGACCCGGCCTGGCTCGACCACATCGCGGTGAGCTTGTAGAAGGTCGGCGTGTCCGTGGACGAGTTCTGCGCGACGAGCGAGTAGGAGAAGTCGTTGCGCACGTAGGCGCTCTCCAGGATCACCGCGGCGAAGATCATCAGCCCCGCGAGGCAGTAGAAGGCGTAGCGGGAGGAGACGACGAACTGGCGCTGGCCCGAGCGCACTCCGTAGATCGACGAGCCGGCGGCGTAGAGCGCAGTGAGCAGCCCCACCACGAGGCAGGCGTAGCCGACCGTCGCCATCTAGGCGGTGCGCCTCACGACGACTGACCGTTCGGCGCGGCCACGAACTTCGAGGGGCACTTCGTGATGAGCGAATCGCGCTTGCCGACGAACGTGCCGTTCTGCATCGTGCCGTCCACGATCACCTCGCGGCCGGCGCGGAACGGATCCGGCACCTCGCCCGTGTAGTCAACGGGCAGCGACGGCCCCGAGCCGTTGCGGTCGGCGATCCGGAAGTGGAGGATGTTGCCGGTCCGCACCACCGAGCCGTTGACCACCTTGCCGGTGAGCTGGAGCGACTGGCCCTGGGTCACATGACCCACGACCTGTGACGGCTGCTTGGCCTCGGTGGCCGAGCTGAAGCTCGTGTATATGAGGGCTCCGGCCAGAAGGATGGCGGCTGTGAGTGCGACAACCAGCCGGACCCGGCGCTTGCGGGAGGGGTCCATCTACACCCGATTATCCCAGGCCAGCGCCTAATCGCGCCGGCTGGGGTGGCCCTCCCCCGGCCACGGGCTCAGGATCAGCAGCAGGCGGGCGTCGGTCGTCGCCCGTACCTCGTGCCGCTCGTTGGGTGAGAAGTGCGCCAGGAAGCCGGCGCCGCCCGTCTGCTGGCCGCCGTCCTGGACGACCGTGATCTCGCCCTCCACCACCACGAGGTACGCGCGCTCGTGCACCTGGTGATCCTGCAGCTCCTCGCCGCCGGGCAGGTTGAGTGCGATCACGCGGGTCTCGTCGTCGGAGCGAAGCACCTTCGGGTGGTGCGGCTCGATGTCGAGCGAGCGGATGTCCCAGCTGTCCATGCACCTCTCCTGGATCGACTGTCCCGAACGGTATGACATCGTGCCGGGCCGTGCTCGCGCTCGGGATCGCGCTGATGACCGCCGCCGTGGGGCTTCAGCCGGTGGCTGTGCCCGCCGCGCCGCCCCGGCCCCACATCGTCCAGAAGCGGATCCCGTTCCCGGACAAGCGCAAGCAGGAGATGCGCCGCTACGCGCAGCGCCACTACGGGATCGACGACTACCGGCTGCGCAACCCGAAGGTGATCGTCGAGCACTTCACCGCGACCGACAGCTTCTCCTCGGCCTGGAACACGTTCGCCCAGGACGTGCCGGACGTCGAGCTGCACGAGCTGCCGCAGGTCTGCTCGCACTTCATCGTCGACCGCGACGGGACGATCTACCAGCTCGTCTCCACCACGATCATGTGCCGCCACACGGTGGGGCTGAACTGGACCGCGATCGGCATCGAGCACGTGGGCACGAGCGACGCCCAGGTGATGGGCGACCCCCGCCAGCTGCGCTCCTCCCTGGCCCTGACCCGCTGGCTGAAGGCCAGGTACGGGATCCTCGTGCGCAACGTGATCGGCCACGCCGAGAGCCTCTCGAGCCCGTACCACCGCGAGCGCGTCGCCGCGCTGCGCAACCAGACCCACGGCGACATGACCCACGCCACGATGGTGCGCTACCGGCGCCTGTTGCGCGGCTGATTTCGGCTCTCTAGAGCCAATATTAGAGAAATACCGTGAGTTTTGCGCGGGTCGTTGCGTTCCTTCTCCGGGACCACGAATCCGACCTAGGAGACGCAAAATGAAGCGCAAGCACGCCTATCTGCTCGTCTGCCTGGCCCTGGTGGGAGCACTTGTGCTCACCTCCGTGGCGCTTGGCGACAAGGGCTCGGGCTCGGGTGGGAACGGCAACAACGAGGCCGTGCACCACTCGAACGGCAGCCACACGAAGGCTCACAAGCGCCACCACCGCCGGCACCGCCACCACGCGCGGCAGCCCAGGCCAGGGCCGGCGCAGACGAAGCTCGAGGGCAACGTCACGGCGATCGACGGCGCGGCGAAGACCATCACGCTCGCGCTCGACGACTCGTCGCACCGACTCGAACCGCAGCGCAGTGGTGCACGTGCCGGACACCTCCAAGTTCGCGACCGGCGACAACGTCGAGCTGTTCGTGACGGGGCCCGCCGCTGACGGCTCGTTCACGCTGTGTCCGTGGACAACCGCGAAGATGACGCGAACGACGACAACGACGACGGCGTGAACCACGACTGAAGATGGACGACAACGGCGGCGACCGCCACGGTGGCGGAGACAACTCCGGGCCGGGTAGGGGCGGTAGCGACGACTGAACGTCGGAAGTACGGAGGTACGGAGGTACGGAGTACGAAGGTCGTTTGTCCGTACTTCCGTACTTCCGTACTTCGTACGTCTGCGCCGAGCCGCTTCTTCTGAACCTTCCCCATCTCATTCCGCGGCAACTCGTCCAAGAAATGGACGACGCGCGGGCGCTTGTGGGGTGCGAGCTGGCCGGCCACGTGGTCGATCAGCTCCTCGGCCGTGGCCGACTGGCCCGGACGCGCGACGACCCAGGCCACCACGCGCTCGCCAAGGTCAGCGTCGGGCTCGCCCGTGATCGCGACCTCGTTGACTGCCGGGTGCTCGAGCAGGATGCCCTCGATCTCGCCGGCGCCGATCTTGTAGCCGCCGCTCTTGATCAGGTCGGTGCCTTGCGCCCGACGAGCCGGATCTGCCCGTCGGCTCGGCGCGTGGCCAGGTCGCCGGTGCGGAACCAGCCGTCGCGGAAGGCGGCCGCCGTCGCCTCCTCGTTGTTCAGGTACTCGAGGAACACGTTGGGCCCGCGCACCTCCACCTCGCCGAAGGTCGCGTCGTCCGAATCCTCCATCGGCTGCCCGGCGTCGTCCACCAACCGTAACTCCACGCCGTCGAGCGGCCGGCCGACGTAGCCCGGCTGCGGCCCCTCGGCGACCCCCACGGCCGTGTTCATGAGCGTCTCGGTGAGGCCGTAGCGCTCGAGCACCCCGCGGCCGGTGAGCTCCTGGATGCGGGCGTGGTCGACCTGCGGTAGCCCCGCAGAACCGGAGACGAGCACGCGCGCGCCCGCGAGCGCCTTCACCAGAGCCGCGGTCATCCGCGGCCGCGGTCGGCGAGCCGGCCGTACATCGTCGGCACGCCGAACATCATCGTGGCCTGCGGCAGGCCGGCGGCCACCGCCTCGGGCGAGAAGCGGCCCAGATGCCTGCTCGTGCCTCCTCGGCGCAGCGGCCCCAGCGTGGCGAGCACCAGCCCGTGCGCATGGAACAGCGGCAGCGCGTGCGCCACCACGTCCTCGCCGCTCCACTCCCAGGCCGCCGCCAGCCCGTCGAGGTTCGACGACAGCGCCCGCCGCGACAGCACCGCGCCCTTCGGCGGACCGGTGGTCCCCGACGTGTAGACGATCAGGCCCGGAGCATCCGGCGAGACCTCGCGCGCCGGCACTCGCTCGGCGTCGACCTCAGCTTCACTGGGCGAACGCCGAAGCCGGAGAGCTCATCGGGGGTCTCGGCGCCCGGCGGGACGAGCACGAGCTCGGGACCCGAGTCGCTCAGCATGTGGGCGAGCTCGCGGGCGCCCGAGCGCGGGTTCAGCGGAACGGCGACCGCGCCGGCGGCGAGCACCGCCACCATCGCCACGCAGGTCTCGAGCGCCGAAGCGCCCCAGACCGCCACCCGCGATCCCTCCTGCAGGTCGGCCGCGATCGCAGACGCCGCACGCTCGAGCTGGCCGTAGTTGAGGCTGCCCTCGGGGAAGATCAGGGCCGGGCGGCTCTGGCGGCGCCGCCCCAACCGCGAGCAGCTGGTCGGTCATGCCAGCAGTTTGACGATCGCCGCCACGCCCACCACCGCCACGAGCGCACGGAGCACCGCCGGGTGCAGCCTGCGCCCGTAGCGGGCTCCGATCTGGCCACCGATCAGCGAGCCGCCCGCGATCAGCAGAGCCACGCCCCAGTTCACGTCCGCGGCAAAGATGAAGATCACCGCCGCGCAGCCGTTCACCGCCCCCGCCAGCACGTTCTTCAGGCCGTTGAGCCGCTGGAGGTCGTCGTCGAGCGTGAGGCCCAGAATCGCCAGCAGGAGGATGCCCTGGGCGGCGCCGAAGTAGCCGCCGTACATGCCGCTGCAGAACACCGCGAACAGCGCGGGCAGCCCGCCGTGGCCGGGCGGATGCTTGTCACGCCTGCGCGCGATCCAGCCGGCGAGGCGCGGCTGTATCAGCACTCCCACCACCGCCAGGGCCACGAACACCGGCACGATCACCTGGAAGGTGTGCGCGGGCAGGATCAGGAGCAGCGCGGCCCCAACCCGCCGCCGGCCACCGACGAGAGGCCCAGCCGCCTGATCCGGGAGCGCTGCCCGGCCAGCTCCCGCCGGTAGCCCCAGGCGCCGGAGACAGAACCCGACACGAGCCCCACGTTGTTCGACACGTTGGCCACCAGCGGCGAGTAGCCGAACGCGAGCAGCGTGGGGAAGGTGACCAGGCTGCCGCTGCCGACGACCGTGTTGATTGCCCCCGCCGCGGTGCCCGCCGCCGCGATCGCGAGTGCCTGTCCGGGGCTCAATGGCGGGGGCCGATGACCACCTCGGGAGCGTAGTTGACCCCCGGCCTGGCACGATCGGCCGGTGGAGATCGTCAGGAGCACCTCGATCGGCTGCCCGATCGTGGTGGTGTTCGGGGTGGTCTCCGACCCGCGCAACGATCCGCGCTGGTGCTCGAAGGTGCTCTCGGTCGAGCAGGTCGAGGGCGACGGCCCCGGGCTGGGGGCGCGCTACTCGGTGGTGCACAAGCCTGTGCCGCTACGGCCGGCTCGGCGCATGGACCACTCCTGCACCGGCTGGGACCCTCCGCGCCGGCTCACCTGGCGGGAGGACGACGGCACCGACGTGATCATCGTGACCTACGAGCTCGAGGACCTGGGCGACCGCACGCGCATGACGCAGCGAAGCGAGGCCGAGCTCGGCGCGCCGCGCTTTCTGTGGCCGCTGATGCGGGCCGGGATCGGACACGACATCGCCGGCCAGCTGCGCGCGCTCAAGGAGCTGCTGGAGGCGAGCCCGCAGGCATAGAGAAAGGCCCCGTCCAGGCGGGGCCTTCTCACGTCCGCTCGCGATCCGCCGGCCGGCTATGCAGCAGCGGCCACCGCCTGCTCGATCACCGCCACGCCCATCGGCTGCATCGGCTCGCCGAAGGTGGAGGTGATCTCGGCCTCCGAGAAGAAGCCGACGACCCTCACGGTGTCCTCGCCCACGTTCACGAGCCCATGCGGGACCATCGCCGGGATCACGGCCAGGTCGCCGGCGGAAACGCGCCCGCGCTCGTCCCCCACCTCGGCGTCGGCCGTGCCGGAGACGATGTAGAGGATCTCCTCGGCGCTGTCGGTGTGGCTGGCGAGGCGCTTGCCGGGCTCGAGCTCGAAGTAGACGACGGCGCTGCTGCTCGGCGCCGGTGGACGCGTTGATCGGGAAGTTCACGCGCACGCGGGCGCGCTCGGCGTCGCTGGGGATCCAACCCTCCATCAACTCCAGGGCACTTGTCGTGACGGTCTGCATGCGAGATCTCCTTTCGTTGCACGTCTTTGTGTAGTGAAATTGCATGCTACAGTTGCTGACTGCAGACTGTCAACTATTTCATTACACACTGATGTCCGATCAAGCGAACAAGCGGAAGTACGAGCTGGGCAAGCGCGCGGACTCGATGGAGGACACGCGGCGCCGGATCACGGAGGCCGCCGTGGAGCTCCACGGAAGCGTCGGGCCGGCGCACACCACCGTCACGGCGCTCGCCGAACGGGCCGGAGTGCAGCGGCACACGGTCTACCGCCACTTCCCCACCGAGGACGACCTCTTCAGCGCCTGCTCGGCTCACTTCTGGACGGCCAACCCGCTCCCGTCCACCGACGCATTGAGGGCGATCGCCGATCCCTCGGAGCGGCTGACCACCGCCCTCGACGACCTCTACCGCTACTACGAGCGCAACGAGGGCATGCTCTCGAACCTGAACCGCGATTCCTCACTCCCGATCGTGCGCGCGCACATGGCGCCGGTCGAGGCGTACTTCCAGGAGGTCACCGCCATCCTTTCCACGGGCTGGCCCGCTCGCGGCGCGCGCCGGCGCGTGCTCGCGGCGGCGGTGGGGCATGCACTGAGGTTCGACACCTGGCGCTCACTGGTACGCGAGGGCGGCGTCACGCGCGCCCAGGCGGTGCGGCTGACGGCCGCTCTGGTCGAGAGCGCGTCCGGCGCCTAGATGGTTGATTCCACGGCCGCGTGTGGTCGGGGGCGCGTCAGATCAAGCTGATCAAGGACGCAGGGTCGAAGGCTTGCTAGTGGCAAGCCGAGACCCGAGGACGCCGAGCAGCGCCGATATGGCGCGTCATCCGGACGTGCGAGGTCGTGGGATCAACCATCTAGCCCGTCGCCCGGCCGGTCACCCGCAGGCTGATCTCCCCCACGCTCACCGTGTCGCCGGCGTGCAGCTGGCGCCCGCGCCGCTCCTCCGGCTCGCCGTTCACGAGCACCGTCTCGTACGCCAGCAGGTCCTTGGTCTCGCTGCCGCTGCCCACCACTCCGGCGAGCTTCAGCAGCTGGCCGAGGCGGATCATCTCGCCTCGGATCTCGATCTCCTGCTCCACGCGGCCGGCCTGGCCCGCGGCCTCAGGCCGCGTAGCGCTCGGCGGCCCGTGCCCGACGCTTCGCCGCCTCGACCTCGCGGTCCTTGGGCGGAGCGGTGGTCACGAGCTCGTCGAGGAGGTGCGCCGTGACGTGCGCGATCTGGTCGACCGCGCGCTCGAACGCCTCGGCGTTCGCCTGCGAGGGCTTGGTCGACCCGCTGATCTTGCGGACGTACTGGAGCGCTGCCTCCCGGATCTCGGTCTCGGACGCGGCGGGCTCGAAGTTGTGGAGGGTGCGGATATTGCGACACATGCACTGGAGGGTAACGCGGCCCCGCGTCAGCGCCCGGAGATCAGGTCGGCGGCATGCGCGAGTGAGCTGCTCTTCGACATCCCCCGCGCCTCGCGCCGATCCGCCGCCCGGTAGAGCCCGTACACCAGGCGCGATCCGAGCCAGCGCAGCGGCTCGGGCTCCCAGCGCCGGGCGCTGCGGCCCACCCACGGCAGCGCCGTGAGCTCCGTCGTCTCGCCCAGCACGAGATCCCGCAGCGTGCGCCCGGCCAGGTTCGCGGTGGCCACGCCGTGGCCCACATAGCCGCCGGCCGTGCCGAGGCCGGTGGCGCGGTCGAGCCGCACGGTCGGGTACCAGTCGCGCGGCACGCCCAGCACGCCGCACCAGGCGTGGGCGATCGGCACCGAGCGCACGTCGGGGAACAGCTCGTGCAGGAGACCCACCAGCTGCTCGATCGTGCGCGGCTGCGTCTGGCCGCGCCGGTCGGTCCGCGAGCCGTAGCGGTAGGGCACCCCGCGGCCGCCGAGTGCGATGCGCCCGTCGGCCGTGCGCTGCGCGTAGATGTAGGCGTGGGCGCTGTCGCCGAGCAGCTCCGCCCCGTCCCAGCCGATCGCCTCCCAGACGGGCGCGGGCAGCGGATCGGTGACGACCATCGCGGAGTTCAGCGGCATCAGCGTGCGCCGCTCGCCGCGCAGCGACGCGGTGAAGCCCTCGAGGCAGGTGAGCACGGTGGCGGCGCGCACCGTGCCGCGGTCGCTTCGCGCCGCTCCGGGCGACACCTCGCGCACGGTCGTGCCCTCGTAGATCGGCACGCCCAGCCGCTCCACGGCCGCGGCCAAGCCCTGGACGAGCTTCGCGGGCTGGACCCGCGCGCAGTGCGCGGTCCACGCGCCCGCGCTCGCCTCCGCCACCCGCAGGCGCGCCTCGAGCGCCGGGCGGTCGAGCTCCGTCACGTCGAGCTCCCAGTCGCGGTCCTCGGCCACGTGCGCGCGCAGCCGCTCCGTCTGGGCGGGCCCGCGCGCAACGAAGACGAGGCCGCTCTTCACGATGTCGGCGTCGATCCCCTCCTGCCCGCAGACGCCGATCACCTCGTCCACGGTCGCCTGCATCGCGCGCTGGAGGGCGAGCACCGCCTCGCGCCCGTGGGTACGCGCCATCGCCTCGCGCGGGCGCGGCGAAGCGGTCGGACAGCCAGCCGCCGTTGCGCCCCGACGCTCCGAAGCCGGCGAACTCGCGCTCCAGCACCACCACCTCGAGCTCCGGCCGCGCGCGCTTCAGGTAGTAGGCGGTCCAGAGCCCGGTGAAGCCGGCGCCGACGATGCAGACGTCGGCCTGGCGGTCGCCCGGCAGCGGCGGGCGGCGCGGCGGGATGGCGGTGCTCGCGTACCAGAAGGAGACGTCGCCGTTGCGGCGGGCCAGGCTCATCTGCCCACCCCCCTCAGGCCGAGAGCAGCTCTTTGGCGCTGACCACCGTGGCGTAGCCATCGGAGAGCGCCGCCATGAACGCCGCGTGCACTGCGGCGCCCGGCACCTTGATCTCGCCGAAGGCCAGGTCCGGCGCCGCGCAGCCGTCGTGCACCACTGTGGCGCCGAAGCCGAGGTCCACGGCCGCGCGCACGGTGGCGTCCACGCACATGCTGCTCATCATCCCGGCCACCACCAGCTCTTCGATGCCGCGCGAGCGCAGCTCGTCCTCGAGGCCGGTGCCGACAAAGCTGTTGGGCGCGGCCTTCTCGATCACCGGCTCTCCGTCGGCCGGCGCCACGGCCGGATGGATCTCCACGCCGTCGGTGCCGGGCCGCATGAAGGTCGCATCGGGCGAGTCCCAGACGTGCTGCACGTGGACTACCGGCTCGCCACCGGAGCGGAACGCCTCGAGCACCCGCTGTGCCGCCTCGGCCGCGGCCTCAGGCTCGACCAGAGGATGCGCGCCGCCGGGAAAGTAGTCGCGCTGGATGTCGACGATGAGCAGGCCGCGAGCCACGGCGCCCACTCTAGTCGGCGTCGGAGCGCGAGCGGCGCGCGAGGTAGCCGAGCAGGGCCGGATCGGCGGAACGGAGGACCTCGACCGGCTCGCCGTGGCAGGTCAGGAGGTCGACCACCGCCTCGGTCTCGCTCAGCGACCTCGTGCGCCACACCGCGCCGTGCTCCTCCCAGCGCTCCAGCACGGCTATCGGGGACTCGGTCGTCATGACGCCGGCTGGGGCTCGGGTGGCTGCGCTTCCTTCTCCCTGAGGCGGGCCCGGGTGCGCGCATGGCGAACCGCGGCGCTGAGAGAGGCCGCGTCGTAGGCGCCCTGGTGGCGGGCGCCGTTGATGAAGAAGCTGGGGGTGCCGGCAACCCCGCTCGCGTCGGCGCTCGCCACGTCCTCCGCCACGCGACCGGAGTAGTCGCGACGGCGGAGCTCGTCCCAGAAGCGGTCGACGTCGAGGCCCAGCTCCTCCGCGTAGCGGCGCAGATCGTGCGGCGTCAGCTCCTCCTGGTGCTCGATCAGCTTGTCGTGCATCCCCCAGAAGTTCCCCTGCGCGCCCGCGGCCTCGGCCGCCTCGGCCGCCAACTGCGCGTTCGGGTGCACGTCGTTCAGCGGCAGGTCGCGCCAGACGTAGCGGAGCTCGTCGCCGAAGGAGTCGAGCAGGTCGCGGATGGCCATCTCGGCCTGGCCGCAGTAGGGACACTCGTAGTCGCCGTATTCGACGAGCGTTACCGGCGCGTGCTCGGAGCCGCGAATGTGATCGCGCTCGGGATCCACGTCATCGGAGAGGTCGAGGATCGCGTCGGCGGTGCCGATCAGCTGGCGGGCGCGCACGGGCGCGGGCAGGTGCGCGATCACCCGGAACACCACCCAGGCGAGGGAGGTGGCCAGCACCGCCGCGGCCAGCACGCCCACCTTCGCCTCGTCGAGCAGCTTGCCCTGAAAGGCGATGCTCGAGATCAGCAGCGAGACGGTGAAGCCGATGCCCGCCACGGTGCCGCCCCCGGCGAGCGCCGGCCAGCTCAGCGTCCTGCGCATCCCGCCGAGCTTGGACCTCGAGGCCAGCCATTCCGCCCCCAGGATCCCAAGCGGCTTGCCGACCACGTAGCCGACCACGATGCCGAGCGTGATCGGCGAGCTGACCGCCCTGCTGAGCAGCGACCCGGTCACGTGGATGCCGGCGTTCGCGAGCGCGAACAGGGGCACGATCACGTAGCTCGTCCAGGGGTGGAGCCTGTACTGGAGCCGCTCGTTGGGCGAGATCGCCGATGCCACGCTCAGCTGGGCGGAGCGCGCCAGCTCGGGGGTG
Source organism: uncultured Thermoleophilaceae bacterium (assembly GCA_963729205.1). Taxonomy (GTDB): domain Bacteria; phylum Actinomycetota; class Thermoleophilia; order Solirubrobacterales; family Thermoleophilaceae; genus JAICJR01. The sequence goes on along the minus strand of CAVSNA010000028.1, from coordinate 455,753 downwards.
GGCTGCTCCCGGAACGAGCGCGTCAGCTCCACGACCTGCTCGAGGTCGCTGCGCTGGGGCTGATAGGCGCTCGTCACGAGGCCTACGCCGAGGCCGGCGATGACCGGATCGATGCCCGACTCGTTCAGGGCGACCCAGGCCGCAACGCCCAACACGGCCGCGGCCGGCCGGCGCCACGCGCCCGGCGCGTAGCGCAGCGCGTACATGACCCCGAACAGCCCGGCGGCAACCAGCAACGGGACGAACGACAGGTGCTCGCTGTAGACCGTGGCGATCACGAGCAGCGCTATGAGATCGTCGAAGACCGCGAACGTGAGCAGCGAGACCCTCAGGCGCGTGCCGCCGGGGGCCACGAGCGCGAGCACTCCGAGCGCGAACGCCGTGTCGGTGGACATCGCGGCGCCCCAGCCGTGCGCCCCCGAGCCGCCGGCGTTGAACGCCAGGAAGATCAGGATCGGCAGGGTCATCCCACCGAGTGCCGCCACCAGTGGGGGCGCAAGCCGCCGCCGGTCGCGCAGCTCGCCCACGTCGATCTCGCGCTTGGCCTCCAGCCCGACGACGAGGAAGAAGAACGTCATCAGCCCCTGGTTGACCCAGTGGCGCAGGTCCATCGAGAGGTTCCAGTGGCCCAGCTGGAACGAGAGCTTCGTGGTCCAGAACGACTCGTAGGAGTGTGGCCAGGGCGAGTTCGCCCACACGAGCGCGGCCAGCGTCGCGCCCAGCAGCACCAGGGCGCTGCCCGTCTCGGTATTCAGGAAGTCGCGCACCGGCGCGGCGAGGTTTCTCGCCCACGCAGTCCGGCCGGTGAAGACCCCGAGACTTGTCGGGGCCGCTGCGTCCGATTCCGCCGCGCTCATCGCCGCCACTCAGATTAGGTGCAGGCGCGGCATGGGCGCTCGACATAATCCCCGTGTGAGCGAGGCGCCACCGCTAGAGACCCATGAGCTGGGGCGCAGCTTTGGGGAGCTCGCCGCTCTGAGCGACTTCTCGCTGACGGTGTCGGCGGGCGAGTGCGTCGCGCTCATCGGCGCGAACGGCAGCGGCAAGTCCACCGCGATCCGCGTGATCTCCGGCCAGCTCGACCCCTCGAGCGGGAGCGTGCGCGTATGCGGCCGTGACCCTCACACCGAGCCGGAGGCGGAGCTCGTCCGGGCGCGGCTGGCGCTCGTGCCGGACAACCCGCTGCTCTACGGCGACCTGACCGTGCGCGAGCACCTCGAGCTGGTGGCCACTGCCCATGGCGTTGGCGGGCCCGATGCCGGCGAGCGCATCGACGATTTGCTCGAGCGCCTGGGCATCGCCGGCAGGAGCGACTTCCAGCCCGCTCAGCTCTCGCGCGGGATGCGCCAGAAGGCGCAGATCGCCTGCGCCCTGATCCGCCCCGCGTTGCTGCTCGTGCTCGACGAACCGGTGGTGGGCCTCGACCCGCCGTCGCAGAAGCTGCTGCGGACGATCTTGGAGGAGGCGAAGCAGGCCGGCACCGCCGTGGTGTTCACCACCCACCAGCTCGCCTTCGCCGAGGGCCTGGCCGATCGCGCTGTGCTGCTCGAGGACGGTGCGGTGATCGCCGCGGGCGACTACGAGGACGTGGCCGGGAGGGCCTCCGGGCTCGGGTGGTACATGAATTGAGCGGCACGGCCGCCGAGCGCCTGGCGGACGTGCGTGCCTGGTGGCGTGTGGCGCGGCCGCCGAAGCCGCTGGGCACCCGGCTCGAGGCCGGCTACATCCTGGCGCTCGCCACGGGCACGATCGGCCTGCTGCTCTACGGCACGGCCAGCTCGGCGCTGGCGGACGGCGTCACGCCTCACCGTGTGCCGGTCTGGGGGCCGCCGTTGCTGCTGCTCGTGGTCACGCTGATCGCCCGCTGGGGCTCCTGGCAGGGGCCGGTGGTCTTTGCGCGCGCGGACATCGGGTTCATGCTCGGCGCCCCGCTGCCACGTTCCGGCCTGGCCGCTCCGCGGCTGCGCTTGGGGCTGCTGGGCGGCGCGGGCGCGATGGTGATTGCGGGCGCGGTGGTGCTCGTGGGGCTCGGCGGGCGCGGCCGCTCGGTGGCGCTGGATTCCGCGCTGGGGCTGCTCGTGGGGCTCGCGCTGTGCGGAGCGCTCGCGGTCGCCCTTGCCTGGGGTGTCGAGTGCTCGGCGCGGGCCTCCCGCCTGCTCGGCCGGCTTGTGCCGGTGGTTGCGCTCGTGTCCGCGGGCATGGTCGTGCTCGCCAACTCGGGCCCCGTGGGCAGGGAGCTGGCGCTCTGGTCGGGACCGTGGGGCTGGGCGACCCAGCCGGTGGCCGGAGTGCCCAAGGAGCGCTGGCTCGCGGCGCTGGGCTTGCTGGCGCTCACCGCCGTGGCGGCGTGCTGGATCGCGCTGCGCCATGCCGGCACGTGCTCCACCGAGCGCCACGCCGTGCGGGCGGAGGCGCGCGAGGGCGCCACCGCCTCGCTGAGCGCGCTTGACGTGCGCACCGCTCAGCTCGCGCTCCGCCGCGTGGACGACCGCCGGCGCCCCCGGCCCTGGCGCTCGCGCATCCCCTCGCCTCACACTCCGGCGCTCGCGATTCCCTGGCGCGACGCCACCGCCACCCTGCGCGCCCCGGGACGGCTGGCCGAGGCGGCGCTGCTCGTGGCCGCCGGCACCGCGCTCGCCCTCACCAACGCCACGCATTTCCTGGACGCGGCACTCGCCGGCCTGCTCGGCTACCTCGCCGTGACGCGGCTGCTCGAGCCGCTGCGCATCGAGGTGGACGCCCCGGGCGCCGCCCGCAACCTGCTCGTGCGGCCCTTCGGCTCCGTGCTGCTCAGCCACGTGGCGGTGCCGCTCGCGATCGTCGCGGCGGCGGCGGGCATGACCGTCGTCCCCTGCGCCCTCACGCACGTGATCACGGCCCGGCCGGGCCCGCTCGCGGTGCTTGCACTGATCACGCTTCCCACCGCTTCGCTCTGCGCCGCCCTCTCCGCGCGGCGCGGCGGACGCATGCCGCTCAGCGTGCTCTTCTTCGCGAGCGGCCCGGACCCCTCGGGCGGCGGCATCGTGATCCTCGGCTGGCTCCTGCTGTGGCCTGCCACGGCCGCGGCGGTCTGCGGCGGCGCCATGCACCTGGCCACCAGGCCCCACGACGTCACGTCCGCGCTGATCCTCGCGCTGGTCGCGCCGGTGGTGCTCGCCAGGATGCTCGTGCAGTCGCGCGCCTGAGATCATCGGCCGCTCCGCTATCCCCGTCTCGAAACGGAGAGATCGATGATCACCAGCCTCGACTTCGTAGGCATCCCCTCGCAGGACGGCGAGCGCTCGCGTGCCTTCTACGTCGACACGCTCGGACTGCGCCCCGACGAGCACTCGCGCTTCGAGTTCTGGGTGGGCGACACCTGCTTCGGCATCTGGGAGCCGGAGCGGCTCGGCATGCCCTTCGCCCCGCAGAAGAACGCGCACCCGGCGCTCCACGTGGATGACGTCGCGGCGGCCCGCGCCGAGCTCGAGGCCAAGGGCGTGGAATTCGCCGGCGAGATCTTCGACACGGGCGTCTGCCACATGGCCTTCTTCACCGACCCCGACGGCAACGACCTGATGCTGCATCACCGCTACCAGCCACGATAATCGGTGGGTGGCGTACGACGAGGAGCTGGCAAACCGGATCCGCGAGCTGGTCGCCGACGAAGAGGGCCTGACCGAGCAGAAGATGTTCGGCGGGCTGGCATTCCTGATCAACGGGAACATGTCGGTGAGCGCGAGCGGCCAGGGCGGCTTGCTCCTCCGCGTCGACCCTGCTGAGACCGACGCGCTGGCCGGCGACCCGCACGCCGAGCCGTTCGAGATGCGCGGGCGGCCGATGCAGGGCTGGCTGCGAGTCGACGCCGAGGGAGTGCAGACCAAGCGCGAGCTCCAGCGCTGGGTCGCGCGCGGGGTCGCCTACGCCCGCTCGCTGCCGTCCAAGTGACGGCGCTCTGTTTCGAGGAATCGGACCCGGGCACCCTGGATTGCAACCCAGGCGGGGAGATCCAGGAGGAGTCCCATGTCCACAGGCGCAATCGTCGCAATCGCAGTAGTCGCAGTGATCGTCGTGCTCGTAGTCGGCATCCTGATTCCGCGGATGCGTGAGCGCGGGCGGATCAGGAAGCGCGAGCGTGAGCTGCAGCAGCGCCGGGAGCAGGCTGCTTCCGAGCACCGGGAGATCGCCGACACCAAGGCGCAGAGCGCCGAGGAAGCCGAGCAGCGCGCTCGGATCGCGGAGCAGGAGGCGCGCCGGGAGCGCGCAGAAGCCGAGCTTCACAAGGAGCGCGCCGAGGCGACCGAGAGCGGCAGGGCCGATGAAGAGCTGCTCGACGAGCGCGAGCGCGAGTCCGCGCCTCGCAACTAACTGAAGCGGTCGCCGGGCCAGCCTCGTCTCGGGCTGGCCCGGCTCAGACGGTGGCCTCCTCGTGGCGTAGGCGCTCGGCGACGTCCACCGCGTCCTGCCTCGAGTGCACGTCGAGCTTGCGCAGCAGGCTCTTCACGTGGCTGTAGACCGTCGCCCGCGAGAGCACGAGCTGATCGGCGATTCCGTCGGTTGAGGCGCCCGTCCCGATCAGGTCGACGACCTCCCACTCGCGGGTGGTCAGCCGGCTGCGCACGGGCCGCCAGCCGGCATCCGGCAGCTCGCGCAGGCACTCGAGCGCGCGCCTCGCGAGGGTCGGCGGGATCACCGCCTCACCGTCCACGATCCGCTCGACGAGCTGCCGAAGCTCATCCGGATCGCTGTCCTTGCTCAGGTAGCCCACCGCGCCGGCTCGCAGGGCCACCAGGGCCGCTTCCTCGTCGTACGGGGCCGAGAGCATCGCCACTTGCGTCTCGGGTACCGTCGCGCTTGATGTCGCGTGCCACGTCGATGCCGCCACGGCCAGGCAGGCCCATGTCCACCAGCAGCACGTCGGGCCGGAACCAGCGGCTCAACTCGAGCGCCTCGCGATCGTCGGAGGCGTCGGCCACCACCGCGATCCCCTCGGCCGCCTGCAGCGCGTCGCGGATCGCCCGGCGCGCGAACGGGTCGGCGTCCGCGATCAGGACGCGCAGTCGCGGGCGAGCCGTCGCGCCGCCGCTTGCCAGCCCGGCATTTCGATGACGGCAGTCCTCAGCTGGCTGCCGATCGTTGTCAGATCAGTCGTCATGGTTCCTCCTTGCGCCCGTGGCAACCGGCGCACGCGCGCGTTCTTCTTCATCGACCCCACCCAACCCGTCTCCGTTTCCGGATCCGAGTCGTGCGTGATCGATCCAAGGGGGCTCTGCCTGCGCGCGGCGGATCCGTGCCAGGGCTCGCAGGTAGCTGGTCCACAGCGTGAGCAGGCCGAGCAGCGCAGAGGCCCGCTATCAGCGGAAGCACCGGGAGCCGCCGCGTGCGGTGCGCGTGCACCGCCCTGGGGGCCGCCGGGGCAGCCGGCCTGGGCCGGCTCGTCTGGTTCGGCGTCAGGTGCCGCGGCGCGACGGCGATCAGCCCTAGCGCGCGCAGCGTGTCGAGGCCGGCCACGCCGTCGGCGGGCAGGCCGCGGCTTCGCTCGAAGCCGGTCACCGCCCTCTGGGTGCGCGGGCCGTAGAGCCCGTCCACCCCGCCGCTGTCGTAGCCCAGCCGCGCAAGCTGCCGCTGTAGCCGGCGCACGCGGACGGAGCCGCCCGCGTGCCTGTAACCCGAGCCGCGGGTCAGTGCGCCCGCCGTCCACCCGGGTGGCCAGTGCAGCCGCGCTCGCTCGCGAAGGCTCAGGAGCGTGCGACTCCCCACAGCGCCGCCCTGGGGAAGGCTGTGCTTGTGCTGGAAGTCGATCACCGCGGCCTGGGTGCGGGCACCGAAGCGCCCGTCCACCGGCCCCGGCCGATAGCCGATCCGCACGAGCAGCCGCTGCACCTCCCGCACGCGCACCGAGCCGCCGGCCCGCGCGAACCCGAGGCCGCGCCGGGCGGGGCCCGACGACCAGCCTGGGAGCCGCGTGAGCTGCGGAACCGCTGCCGTCCTGGTGGTGCTTATCGGCTTCTGGATCGCGCGGCCGTGCCAGCTTGCACTCCTCAGCAGGGAGGGGCTCACCGGCGCGGGTGCCGCCACCGCCATCGAGGGCAGGGCAAGCAGTGCCGCCAGCAGCGCGACCAGTCCAAGCGCGAATCGCGCATGGGCTTGCATGGAACGTCTCCTGAATTACGAGCGATGCGTAGCGCCGGGCATCAACGGGCCCCCGGCGCACGACCCTGACTGCCGCTAGGGACGGCTAGCCAGGGCGCTCGACGCGCAGTACCAGCGTGAAAGATCGGTAGCGCTCAGGGGCGCGGAACAGCCTGGTCAGCCCCTGAGCAGCAAGCGCCGCGGCGGCGCAGAGCAGCGCTACGAAGGCGATGCCGCCACCGCCCGCGGGCGCGCTGCCACCACCGGCCGTGGGAGCGACACCGGACGGAGCGGGTGCGCTGGAGCCGCCCACGCCGGTCGCGACCGGCCGCGGGTGCTGCGCGGGGATGAGAGCGCGGGCACCGGCGGGAGCCGCTGTGACGATGGGTGAGGTCGTGGCCGGGCCGTGGGCCGCTCGCGGCGTGGGGGCTTGCCGCTTCGCCCGATGGACGGGGTGCACGGGCGTCGGCCGTGCTGCTCAGCGGGGCGGCCTGGTGCGACGACGGCGCCGGCGCGGCCGGCCGGGTGGCCTGCGTGCGGAGCTCCACGGGCGCTGCCGGCGGCACGGACTCGGGCGCTCGGTTCACCGTCTGCTGCACCTGCTTCACCGGCGCGGCCACCGTCTGCTGCACCTGCTTCACCGGCGCGGCCACGTCTGCTGCACCTGCTTCACCGGCGCGGCCACCGTCTGCTGCACCTGCTTCACCGGCGCGGCCACCGTCTGCTGCACCTGCTTCACCGGCGCGGCCACGGTCTGCTGCACCTGCTTCACCGGCGCGGCCACCGTCTGCTGCACCTGCTTCACCGGCGCGCCACCGTCTGCTGCACCTGCTTCACCGGCGCGGCCACCGTCTGCTGCACCTGCTTCACCGGCGCGCTCACGGTCTGCTGCACCTGCTTCACCGGCGCGGCCACCGTCTGCTGCACCGGCGCCACGACGGTTGTTCCCAGCGACGCCCGGGCCGCGGTGGGCCAGATGACGACGGCGAGGAGGACTCCCGCGAGCAGCGCCATGACGACCAGAAGGCGAGACCCTGCGACTCGACTGGGCGAATCAGTCATCGATACCTCAGACGGGAAACCTGTGAAAAGGCTACCCCCACGGGGCCAGATCGGTCTGTGAATCCTGTGCAAACCCCCCATTTGGGTGGTGTCAACACACCCCACCTGACGCCCTCGTCAACTTGGGGGGTAATACCACCACCGGGGTAGACACGAAACTCACCCTGCTCGCCCGGCGGCGCTGGAAAGGATGAAAGCGTCAACCGGACCGAAGGGAGAAGGACAGATGCGCGACCTCACCACACAGGAGCTCGATGAGCAGCTGGCCGAGCAGCTTCCGGCACGCGAGCTCATGGGGAGCTGCTACAGGCGGACCCCGCCGAGCGGCAACCACACCGTGATCGGCAACGGCAACTCTGGAAGCGGAAACGGCGTGGGCAACGGCAACCACAACGGCAACGGCTTCCTGAGCGGCAACCAGCTGGTCGGTGGCAACGGCAACGGCAACGGCATCGGCAACGGCGCCCAGGTCAACGTCTACCTCTAGGGGTACGTCCGTGTCCGAAAGGGCCAAGCGGGGCGGCCAGATGGCCGCCCCGTCTGTCTTCGGGGACGCCGAGCCGCTCACGCTCCTCCCCGGCACCGAGCTACTCGGCCAGTCCGAGAGCTCCGGTCTGCGCGAGCCGCCGTATCTCATCCGCCGCCCGGACGGGCAGGTGGTGCAGATGTCCCGGCTGCTCTACGTCGTCGCCGAGCACGCCCGGCCGCCCGCGGGTGATCTGGCGGCGATCGGCCGCCGGGCCGGCGACGAGCTGGAGTTGCGAATCGCTCCCGATCAGGTTCGCTACATGCTCCAGGAGAAGCTGCACCCGCTGGGAGTGGTGTCGGGGGCCGACGGCGCTACCCCGCGCCTCGAGCGGCAGCAGCCGCTGTTCGGCCTGCGCTACCGGGTGGGCGTCCTGTCGCCAAGGGTTGTGAACGCGATCGCTCGCGTGCTCGGCCCGCTGTTCCTGCCGCCGGTGATGCTCGCCGCGCTGGGGAGCCTGCTGGCCTTCGACGTCTGGCTGTTCGGCTTCCATGGGATCGGCCGAGGGCTCTCGCACGTGATCGAGCGACCGAGCCTGAGCCTGCTGCTGTTCGCTCTTGCGTACGTATCGCTCGCCTTCCACGAGGGCGGGCACGCGGCGGCGTGCCGCTACGGCGGGGGACGGCCGGGTGCGATCGGAATGGGCCTCTACGTCGTCTGGCCGGTCTTCTACACCGACGTCACCGACTCGTACCGCTTCGGCAGGGCGGGACGTCTGCGCACCGACCTCGGGGGCGTGTACTTCAACGGGATCTTCGCGCTGGGCATCGCGGCGATCTACCTCAGGACGGGCTTTGAGCCACTGCTGCTCGCGGTCGTCGCACAGCACCTGATCGTGCTCGACCAGTTCTTCCCCTGGGTGCGCCTCGACGGCTACTACGTGGTGGCCGACCTGCTGGGCGTCTCGGATCTGTTCTCGCGGATCAAGCCGGTGATCGCCAGCCTGATCCCCGGGCGAGAGCCCGACCCGCGGGTCAGGCAGCTGAAGCCGTGGGCGCGAGCCGCCGTGAGCGCCTGGGTGTTGACCACGATCGTCGCGATCAGCGGAGGAGCGGCGCTGCTGTTCGCGAGCGCCCCCGGCTACCTCAACACCGCCTGGCAGTCGCTCGGCTTCCAGCTTCACCTGGTGCTGAGCGGCGACCCCCTCGCCTCGCTTGCAGGGGGCCTCGGACTGCTCATGCTCGTCCTCCCGTGGCCGGCTTCCTACTCACCTACCTGCTGCTCTGCCGCGGGGCCGGAAGCGCCCTGGCGGTCACGCGCGCGCGAGCGGAGATCGCTGCCCGGCAGAGCGCCTAGGCTTGGCGAATGGCCAGCTGGGACGATGTGCGGCGCATCGCGCTCGCCCTCCCCGAGACCACCGAGAGACCCTCTCGCGGGCATGCCTTCTGGCGCGTCAAGGACAAGGGCTTCGTCTGGGAGCGGCCTCTGCGCCAGTCGGACCTGAAGGCGCTCGGCGCCGCCGCCCCCAGCGGCCCGATCCTGGGCGCGCGCGTGGAGCACCTGGTCGCGAAGGAGGCTCTGCTGGCCGACGACCCCGAGGTCTTCTTCACGATCCCGCACTTCGACGGCTACCCGGCCGTGCTCGTGTTGCTCGACAAGATCAGCCTCGACGATCTCGAAGAGGTGATCGTGGAAGCGTGGCTCTGCCGCGCGCCCAGGAAGCTCGCGCAGGATTACGCCGAGCGGGAGCTGTAGCCAATCGCCGCTGTGCAATACTGAACCCTATGGTTCAGTATTCGCCGGTCGACCAGACGCTCGCCGCGCTGGCTGACCCCACGCGCAGAGGGGTCCTCGAGCGCCTCGGCAGCGGCACCGCGACCATCACCGAGCTCGCGGAGCCGTTCGGGATCTCGCTCACCGGGATGAAGAAGCACGTGCGCGTGCTCGAGGAGGCCCAGCTCGTCGCCACCGAGAAGGTGGGCCGGACGCGCCAGTGCAGCCTCGGCCCGCGCCGTCTCGACGACGTCCAGGAGTGGATCGAGTCCTACCGGCGGATGCTGGACGAACGCCTCGACCGCTTCGGGGAGCTCCTCGAGCGAACGAAAGGAACGCCGCAATGACGAGCGACCAGCAGCAGGCGCCGAGCGCCACCATCACGACACCGAGCGATCGCGAGATCCGCATCGAGCGCGAGTTCGACGCGCCACGCGACCTGGTGTTCGCCACCTTCACCGACCCGAAGCTGATCCCCGAGTGGTGGGGCCCGCGGGGCAGGACGGCCATCGTCGACCAGATGGACGTCAGGCCCGGCGGCAGCTGGCGCTTCGTGATCGAGAACTCCGAGGGCTTCGAGACCGCGTTCCGCGGCACCTACCGCGAGGTCACGCCGCCCGAGCGGATCGTGCAGACGTTCGAGTGGGAGGGCATGCCGGGCCACGTGGCCGTCGAGACCGCGACCTTCGAGGACCTCGGCGAGCGCACGCGGATCGTCACGACCTCCTTGTTCCACACGACCGAGGAGCGCGACGGCATGCTCAGCTCCGGCATGGAGAAGGGAGCGAACGAGACCTACGAGCGCCTCGACGAGCTGCTCGCGAGGCTCGCCTCGCGCTGATCCACTCCGGGGGCGGCAGCGTAGAAACCGCCAACGCGGGCGGGCCCTGCCCGCCGACTCCCCACAGACAGGAGCAAGGTCATGTCCGAGCAGGATGTGAACACCATCCGCGGCGCCTACCAGGCCTTCGACCGCGGTGACGTCCCGGCCGTCATCGGGATCATGGACGCGGGCGTGGAATGGCACGAGCCCGGCGGCGGGAACGCGCCGTCCGGCACCTTCAACGGTGCCGACTCCGTGGCCAGCGGCGTCTTCGGCTCGATCCTCGAGAACTTCGACGAGTACTCGGCGCAGCCCGTCCGAGTTCACCGACGAGGGCGATCGGATCGTCGTCAGGGGCCGCTTCGTGGGCAAGAACAAGAACGGCGCCGCACTCGACACCGGCTTCGAGCACGTCTTCGCCATGAGAGCCGGCAAGGTCGCCGCCTTCGAGAACAAGATCGACGACGCCGGCGCGTGGGCCACGGGCTGGGGCGCCTAGCGCCCTAGCTGGGCACTTCCCCGGGTGTAGGGTCGCGTCGTCGCTTCCCCATCTACGAGAGGACCAGCCATGGCAGTCGGTATTCGTCTGAAGTTCGACGGCGGCACTCAGGAGCAGTACGACGCGATCCACGGCGGCATGAACGTGGATGCAGACCCGCCCGCCGGGCTGATCTTCCACTCCGCCGGCCCGATCGAAGGGGGCTGGGGCGTGATCGATTTCTGGGAGTCACGTGAGGCCTTCGACCAGTTCGCGTCCGGGCGGCTCGGGCCGCTCAGCCAGGAGCTCGGGGATCGGGGCATGCCCGGCCCGCCGGACGTGCGCGAGTTCCCGGTCTACAACATCAGCAAGCCGTAGCTCCGCGCGCGGCCGGGGCGCTTAGCCCGGCTTTCGGATCGCGCCATAGCGTCCTCCTTCTAGAGCTTGAACACAGGCGAAGGAAGGAGGCCACTATGGCCGTCCACGTGTATCGAGTCCTCTGTGCGAGCGCCGTCGCGCTCGTCGGTGCCTTCACCGCCACCCTCCTGGTCAGCGGCGGCTGGCAGGCCGTCTGCGCCGCAATCGCCCTCATGGCGGGCTCTGCCGTCCTGGCGACGCTGATCATCCTCCGCGCCCTGGCCGACGGAGGGGATCCGGAACCGGCGCAGTCGCATCTCCCACCCCGGCCACCCAGGGCCGAGACGCCCGAGCCCGCCGAACCGGCCCGAGTCCGCGTCGAGCATGGCGCCAGGACACGAGCCCGCCAGCCAGTCTCCGGCGACGTGGCAACCAGCACTCGCCAGTGATGACACAAATTTGTGTCATCACTGGCATACGTGCTATAACAGTCTTATGCCACGAGATGAAGAGATCACATTCGCCGACCATGTCGGCCGCTTCTATGCCGGCCGCTACGGCTTTCCACCGATGGTCGGCCGGGTACTCGGCTACCTGCTGGTCTGCGACCCGCGGGACCAGACCATCGCCGAGCTGAGCGAGGCGCTGCTGGCCAGCCGCACCGCGATCACCAACGCCCTGGACCTCCTGGGGCGCCTCGACGTGATCCGCCGCTCGCGGGCGGCGGGCCAGCGGATGGACCGGGTCCGCGTCGACTTCTCCTCAGCCCAATCGCGCGGCTTCGACGTCTCCGAGTACCAGCAGCTGGGCGACCTCGCCCGCGAGGGCCTCAGGTGGTGGGCGAGGCGCTCGCCGGAGCAGCGGGCGGACCTGCTGGAGATGGCCGCGTTCGCCGACTTCCTGGCCGAGCGCACGCGCACGTGGCAGCAGGACTGGGAGGCAGCACCGCGATGCCCTGCGCGCCTCGGGCGAGCTGCCGGGATAGGTGAGTGCGATGCCAATCGAGCTTTTGTCACACGCAGATCGGGAGGAACCCATGTCAGATTCATCTACTGCGCCGGCGATCACCGCAGTCGGCGTGCACAAGTCCTTTGATGACCACCTGGTGCTCGACGGGGTCGACCTGACCGTCGCCCAGGGGAGCATCTTCGCCCTCCTGGGACCGAACGGGGCGGGCAAGACCACGATGGTGCGCATCCTCGCCACCCTGCTCGAGCCCGACGCCGGCGAGATCCGCGTCGCCGGGCACGACGTCGTCGCGCGAGGCCGATGCCGTCCGCGCCGCGATCGGCGTGACCGGGCAGTTCTCGGCCGTCGACGACCTGCTCACCGGACGCGAGAACCTCGCGCTGATGGCCGACCTGCACCATCTCCCCCGCGCGGAGGGCCGGCGAGCGAATCAATGAGCTGCTCGAGCGCTTCGAGCTGGTCGAGGCCGCCGACCGCCTGGCTGTCCACCTACTCCGGCGGTATGCGCCGCCGGCTGGATCTCGCCATGACGCTCACCGGCGCGCCGAAGATCATCTTCCTCGACGAGCCGACCACTGGCCTCGATCCGCGCAGCCGCCTCACGATGTGGGAGAGCGTCCGCGGACTGGTGGCCGACGGCACCACGGTGCTCCTCACCACCCAGCAGCTCGAGGAGGCCGACGAGCTCGCCGACCAGATCGCGATCCTCGACCAGGGACGCGTGGTCGCGCAGGGGACCCCGGCGGAGCTCAAGCGGCGCATCCCCGGCGGCCGCATCGACCTCGAGTTCGCCGACGCCGCCGCGCGCCGCGCGGCCGCGGGCGCGTTGCACACACCGATACGCGACGAGGATGCCCTGACCCTGCAGATCCCAACCGACGGCAACGTCGCGACGCTGCGCCGTGTCCTGCGCACGCTCGACGAGGCTGCCGTCGACGTCGATGGCCTCGCCGATTGAGACCCCAGACCTCGACGACGTGTTCTTCGCGCTCACCGGCCGGCAGAACGGCGCGAGCGCACCCAACAGCGACTCCGAGGAGGCCCAGCGATGACCAGCCTACGCACTACGCGACTCGACCACGATGCTGCGGCGCAACCTGCGCCACCTGCAGCGCTACCCCGGGCTGTCGGCGTTCCCGATCCTCATGCCCGTCATCTCCCTGCTGCTGTTCGTCTACGTCTTCGGCGGAACGCTTGGCAACGGCATCGTCGCCGGCGGCGGACGCGCCGCCTACATCAACTTCCTCACACCCGGGCTGCTCCTGTTCACGGTCGCCGGCGCCGCGCAGATCACCGCCATCTCGGTGTCCAAGGACATGACCGAGGGCATCATCGCCCGCTTCAAGACGATGCAGATCTGGCGGCCGGCCGTGCTCGCCGGCCACGTCCTCGGGAGCCTCGTCCTGACCATCGTCAGCCTCGCCGTCGTCACCGGCGTCGCGCTGCTGATCGGCTTCCACACCCAAGCCACCCCCCTGCGCTGGCTCGCGGCCATCGGGCTGCTGGTGCTGCTCGCCTTCGCGCTCATCTGGCTCTCGGTCGCGCTCGGGCTCGTCGCCAAGAGCGTCGAGACCGCGAGCAACCTGCCGATGTTCCTGATCCTCCTGCCGTTCTTCGGCAGCGGCTTCGTCCCGGTCGACTCCATGCCCGCTGGTTTGCGCTGGTTCGCCGAGAACCAGCCCTTCACCCCCATCACCGACACGATCCGCAACCTCCTGACGGGCAAGCACGTCGGCGGCGCGGGCGTCACGGCGATCATCTGGTGCGTGGCGATCGCCGCCGTCGGCTACCTCTGGGCGAGGCATCTGTACAACAGCCGGCCCGCAGGCTGATCTCAAGAAGACAGCGGGATAGCCGCCCGACGGGTTAGTCTCGGCCGCGATGACGCCGCGGTCCCTGCCCGGGCTACGAGCGCTCGCGACCTACAAGGCCTCGTGGCTCCGCCGGGACGTGGTCGCGGGGATCGTGCTCACCACGCTGCTCGTGCCGCAGGGGATGGCGTATGCCGAGCTGGCCGGGCTGCCCGTCATCACCGGCCTCTACACGACGATCCTGTGCCTGATCGGATACGCCGTCTTCGGCCCTTCGCGGATCCTCGTGCTCGGCCCGGACTCCTCGCTGGGACCGATGATCGCGGCGACGATCCTGCCGATCGTCGGCTCCAACGGCGACCCCGCGAAGGCGATCGCCCTGGCGTCGATGCTTGCGCTGATCGTCGGCGCGATCATGATCGCGGCCGGGGTCGCCAAGCTCGGGTTCGTCGCCGACCTGCTCTCCAAGCCGACGCAGATCGGCTACATGAACGGCCTGGCGCTGACCATCCTGGTCGGACAGCTGCCGAAGCTGTTCGGCTTCTCGACCGACGCCAATGGGCTGATCGACGAGGCGCGCGCGTTCGTGGATGGGCTGTCCGCGGGCGACGCGGTCGGCGCGGCTGTTGCGATCGGCCTCGTCAGCCTTGTGCTGATCCTGGTGCTCGGGCGCTGGTTGCCGCGCATCCCCGCCGTGCTCGTGGCGGTGCTCGTCGCGATCGGAGCGGCAGTGGCGTTCGATCTGGCAGACCACGGCGTCTCGCTCGTGGGAACGCTGCCCAAGGGCTTCCCGCCGCTGACCTTCCCCAACCCGGTATCCGATCTTCCGCTTCTGTTCGCCGGCGCGCTGGGCATCGCGCTCGTGGCGCTGACCGACACGATCTCAACGGCTTCGGCCTTCGCCGCGCGCACCGGGCAGGAGGTAAATGGAGACGGGGAGATGATCGGAATCGGCGCCGCGAACGTCGCGGCGGGGTTCTTCCAGGGGTTCCCGGTCAGCACCAGCGGCTCGCGCACCGCGGTGGCCGAGCAGGCGGGCGCCAAGACGCAGCTCACCGGGGTCGTCGGCGCGGGGGTGATCGTCGTCATGCTCGTGCTCGCTCCCGGCCTGTTCAAGAACCTCCCGAACCCGACCCTCGCGGCGGTGGTCATCGCCGCCTCCCTCTCGCTGGCGGATCTGCCCGGAACCGTGCGTCTGTGGCATCAGCGCAAGGCCGAGTTCGTGCTCTCGATCACCGCCTTCCTCGGCGTTGCGCTGCTTGGCGTGCTGGAGGGCATCGCGGTCGCGGTCGCCCTGTCGATCCTCAACGTGTTCCGGCGATCGTGGTGGCCATACGAGACCACGCTCGGCCGAGTTCCCGGGATGCCAGGCCAGCACGACCGGCAACTGCACCCCGAGGCAGAGCAGATCCCGGGTCTCGTGATCTACCGCTTCGACGCCCCGCTGTTCTTCGCCAACGCCCGGACGTTTCGCGACGCACATCCGCCGCTTCGCGGCTGCGGACCCGCCGCCCAAGTGGATCCTCATCGCCGCCGAGCCGATCACGGACGTCGACACGACCGCAGCCGACATGCTCGCCGACCTCGATGAGGAGCTCAACGCGAAGGGCACCTCGCTCGTGTTCGCCGAGCTCAAGGACCCTGTGCGGGAGAAGCTCGAGCGTTACGAGCTGATCGGCCCGCTCGAGCCGGCCCACTTCTTCCCGACGCTCGACGCTGCGATCGAGGCGTTCCGACAGCAAACCGGCGCGACCTGGACGCCACCCACCGAGGACTCTTCCTAGCGCAGGATCCGCGGCAGTCCGAAGAGCGGGAAGGCGCTGCTGTCGGCGAACCAGGTCAGCGCGGAGACCTGGTCGCCCTCGAGCGTGAGCACGAGCAGCCCGAAGGGCCGCGCGATCTCGGTCTGGGGGGACGGGAGGTAGCAGCCGAAGGCGGGCTGGCCGTTGGCGCGGGTCGGCACGAGCCGCAGCGGCGCGCCGCGACGCGCGCCGCGGTCGTTCAGGAAGGCGCCGATCGCGGCCCGGCCCTGGTACTCGTAGCGGCTCGGGCGGCATCGTCAGCCAGGCGTCATCGGTCAGCAGGGCGACGACGCCGCCGATGTCGCCGGCCTCGAAGGCGTCCGCCAGGCGGCCGACGATCTCCCGCTCGCGCTGGGAGTGCGGGAGCGGCGCTCGCTCGCGCCCGCTGGCGGGCAGGCGCGATTCGAACGCCGCCCGCGCGCGGCGCAGCAGGCTGTTGACCGAGTCCGAGCTCGTCTCGAGCATCTCGGCGACCTCCGCGGCGCGGAAGCCCAGCACGTCGCGCAGCACGAGCACCGCGCGCTGCTGCGGCGGGAGGTGCTGAAGGCCCACGATGAACGCCAGCGCGATCGCCTCCTTGGTCTCGTAGCGCGCCTCCGGTCCGGGAGCGTCGTCGGGGATGTCCTCCAGCAGCACGTCCGGGTAGGGCTCGAGCCAGGTCGGCTCGGCCCGGCGCGTGGGCTCGGGCGCCTCGGTCATCCGCAGCAGGTCCTCCGGGCGTCGCCGGGTCGCACGGAGGGCGTCCAGCGAGCGATTGGTGGCGATCCGGTACAGCCAGGCGCGGAGCGACGCCCGCTCCTCGAACCCGTCGAGGCCGCGCCACGCGGCGAGCAGCGTCTCCTGCACCAGGTCCTCGGCATCCTGCGCCGAGCCGACGATCCGATAGGCGTGCAGCTGCAGCTCACGCCGGTACGGGTCGGTCAGCGCGCGGAACGCGTTCTCGTCGCCGGCGCGCGCACGGGCGAGGGTCTGCTCGCTCACGCCCGCATCCTCGCACTGACTCTTCCTTTCGCATGCATCACCAGTAATGACGTCGGGGACGCGCGAAATTCGTCGCTCAATTTTCGACGCGGCGGGCGCCTCAACCAACGCAGCAAGCAATCAGACCGACAAAGGAGAGCTGCGATGGGAAAGATCGTGATCAGCACCAACGTCTCGCTCGATGGCGTGGTCCAGGACCCCGACGGCAAGGAGGGGTTCAGGCTGGGCGGCTGGTTCGGCGAGTTCGGGGGCGAGGACCTCGAGCCGTGGGGCAAGATCGTGTTCGAGGAGGCACTGCGCACCGAGGCCCTGCTGCTGGGTCGCCGCACCGACGAGTGGTTCGCCGAGCGCTGGCTGTCCCGCGATGGCGAGTGGGCGGACAGGTTGAACGGCCTGCCCAAGTACGTCGTGTCCTCGACCCTCGACAGTGTCCGCTGGGGCAACGGCACGGTCCTGAAGGGCGACGTGGTGGACGAGGTCTCGAAGCTCCAGCAGGCGCTGGACGGAGAGCTCGTGGTCTATGCGAGCTATCAGCTCGCGCGAACGCTGATCGAGAACGACCTGGTGGACGAGCTGCGGCTGTTCGTCTTCCCGGTCGTGATCGGCGCCGGCGAGCGCCTCTTCGGCGAGACCAGCGACCAGAAGCCGATGCGCCTGGTCGAGAACAGGACCGTCGGGGACGGGCTCGTCTTCCTCACCTATGAGCTGACGCGGGCGCGTAGCTCCAGCAGCCGAAGGACCCGGATGCCCGCTCGACGGGTGGGCATCCGAGTGCAGTCGAACCCCGCTCCCTCCGTTCAGCACGGCCGGGATGATGCGGTAGTCGCCGCCGGTCTGGAAGACCAGGTTGTGGATGTCGGCCGAGGCGATGGCACGGAGCGTCGGCAGCTCCGCCGCCGCCTGCTCCTCGTCGAACACGTTCAGCGGCCAATCGCCGAGGGTGGCACCCCGCAGATGCGGGTGAAGGAACCCGATCCCGAAATAGGCGCGGATCTCGATCGGGCTCACACCGGCCGCCTTCTGTCCGGCCACGAGAGTGCCCAAACCGCGCCTGGCCGCCGTTGCCGTCGTCCTCAACGCCGGTCACGGTCACCGTGCCGGTGTCGAGCAGAGCGGTGAGCTCGTCGAGCACCTGGCGCGCAACCGGATCGATCAGCGCGACGGCCTCGGTGTACAGATGCTCTTTGTCGCGTCTTGACGCCGCACCGTGGTGAGTGCCGTCCCGCAGGTCGGCGAAATGTCTGAGCAGTGCCCCGAGGTAGGCGGGACGGGAGGGGCGCTCGTGTCCGGGTGGCTCTCCACTGGGTCAATGATCACTCAAGTTCGCCAACATACGGCGACCGCGCCCGGGCCGTGTGGTCCCCTCCGGTTACGTTGGCTGATGAAGGCGCAGTCGACCGCGGAGGTTCAGGCGCTGCTCGAGGCCGAACGTTCGGCGCAGCCGTTTCTCGCCTTTCGAGACGACGCCGGGAGGCTTGTAGTCGAAACCCTGGGGCCGGACAAGGGGCTCCTCACCGTGGGCCGCGACCCGTCCTGTGACCTCGCGCTGCCGTGGGACGACCGCGTGTCGCGCACCCACGCGGTACTCGAGCGCCTTGGCCACGCCTGGACGCTGGCCGACGACGGCATCTCCCGCAACGGCACGTTCCTCAACGGCGCGCGCCTGAGCTCGCGGCAGCGGCTGGACGACCGCGACACGGTGCGTGTCGGCGGCACGACGCTCACCTTCCGCCAGCCGGTAGGCACCGACAGCGGAGTGACCAATCTGGACGATCCGGCGGCCGGGGTCGAGCTGACCATCATGCAGCGCAAGGTGCTGGTGGCGCTCTGCCGGCCCTTCAACGGGGAGGCGAACCGCTATGCCTCACCGGCCACCAATGCAGAGATCGCGGCTGAGCTGGTGCTCTCGGTCGGGGCGGTCAAGACCCACATGCGAAGCCTCTTCGAGCGCTTTCAGGTCGGCGACCTGCCCCAGAATCGGAAGCGCGCCCGGGTGGTGGAGCTGGCGCTCGAACAGGGCGTCGTCTCGCGGCGCGAGCCTTAGCTGGTTCCAGCCGGAAGAGAGGATGCGAACAACCCACCCTAGGGTTGGTTACGGCCCCAGCTTTACAGCTCTTATGGTGCGCAACACATGAAGAGCGAGGCCGCCAGCCAAACGGCACCCCCAACCGATCTCCTGCAAGGTCAGGGCATCTTGTGCGAGTCAGGAATGCTGGACAAGTCAACACAGGTCGGGTTAGTGTGGGACTTCAGTACTCGATCCGCCCTCCTGGCACGAGCGCCTGAGGCCCAACCGCACGGAAGCGCTGACAGGGATCTGGCCCCAGATCGTGAAGCCGCTTCCAAGAATCCGCCGATGTCTGCGTGCTCGCCGCGCGCGCGAACCGCTGGGCCGACCGCTGAAGACGGCGGCCCTCATGCTGGGCCGGGGGGACGTCCTCGGCCGCTACGAGATCGAGGACATGATCGGCATCGGCGGGATGGCGATCGTCTACCGCGCCAAGCAGCTCACGCTGGGCCGCTCGGTGGCCCTGAAGCTGCTGGCCGCCGAGTTCACGAGCGACGACTTCCGGGAGCGCTTCCGCCGCGAGGGCAAGCTCGCCGCGAGCCTCGACCACCCCAACATCGTCCCGGTCTACGACGCCGACGAGGCCGATGGCCGCCTGTTCATCGCCATGCGCCTCGTGGAGGGCGAGACCCTGGCGGAGCGCGTGCGCAAAGGCGGCCGATCCCGCCGTCGAAGACCCTGTCGTTGCTCAAGCCGATCGCGAGCGCCCTCGACGCCGCGCACGACGCCGGCCTCGTGCATCGCGATGTGAAGCCTCAGAACATCCTGCTCAGCCGCTCGGATCATCCCTATCTCGCCGACTTCGGGATCGCCAAGGGCGACTCCACCTCGACCTCCCTCACCAGCGCCGGCGCGTTCGTCGGCACCGTCAACTACGCCTCCCCGGAGCAGATCTGCGGCGAGGAGCTGACCGGGCGAACCGACGTCTACGCGCTCACGGTCGTGCTCTTCGAGTGCCTGGCGGGCAGGGTGCCGTTCCTGCGCGAGACCGACGTGGCCGTGCTCCACGCGCACCTGCACGACCCTCCGCCCGGCCTCCCGGAGAACGGCCACGGCTCGCTCGAGGCCGTCAACGCGGTGATCGCGCGCGGGATGGCGAAGGATCCCGCGAACCGCTTCCGCAGCGCGGGCGAGCTGCTCGAGGCCGCGGAGCTGGCACTCGCCGGCACGAAACTGAGTGCGACGCTGCCGCCCTCGAACGGGCGCTCGGCACCGGTCCGCTTGCCGAGGAGACGTCGGTCGACCTCCCCGTGACCGCTGCACCCACGGCCCCGGCGGCTCCCAACGGCAACTGGGCCACCCGACAACGGCCGTCCCTCGCGCGACCGGGCGCCCTGCTCGATGCCGCGGCGCGCGCGATCACCGGGCTTCCCGCCGAAGCGCTGCCCACCCGCGCCGCCGAGACCGCACCGGCGGCGGGCGCCGCGATTGCCGACTCATCGCCAGCGCCGGTGGCCGCGCCACGCGCGCAAGCGCTCACCGCGACGCGTCAGGCGCCGGCGAGCGCTGGCCGCCTTGCCTGTGGCGGCGCTGGGCGGGGCATTGGTCTTCCTGCTGGTCCCGCACGGCGGCGGCAGCGACCTGAAGGTCAGCCCAGGCCGGGCTCGTCTCGCTCCACTTCCCCTGCTCATTGGCGGCCGGCGCCGCCCAGGCCCAGCCGCGGGACGGGGTGCGACTGACCCCTGAAGCGGACCTATCGGGCCCCGGGGGTGCGGTGCTGCGCGCCGGGCACATCAGCGCACCTGCGGCTGCAGCCGCGGGGCTTCCGCCCGCGCTCAGCCGAAGCGCTGCGGGCACTCCTGCTACCAGCGCCACGACCCTGGACTCGGCCCACGGCCGCCTTTACTCGGGCGCGCTCAAGAGCGGCGGGCGCTTCGCCGCGTACGTGTTCGCGGGCAGCGCCGGGGACGTCGCGCTGATCTGCGAGGGGGCGACGCGGCGGCGATCGCCAGCTGTGCTCAGGTGGTCAGCGACAGCCGCATCAGCGAGAAGATCCTTCCGCGGAGCCCGACGCCGCCGTCGCTGCCGCCTTCGCAAGGCCCTGTCGCCGTTGGCGAAGCGCGCGCTGCCGTGGGATCCGCCCTGGCCTCGAGCGATCTTACCACCCGCGCGGGCGGAGCGGCGAGGTTAGCCGACCGCAGACCGCGCCGCCTCCAAGGCGACCCTGAAGATCAAGGCGGGGCCGCGCAGGGCCAAGGCGCTGCAGGGCCTGGCGGCGGCGATCGCCGCCGAGGCGGGCGGCCTCGACACGCTCGGAAGCGCGATCAACGGCCGCGACCACAGCGCCTATCGCAGTGCGAGGGCCGGCGTGAGGAAGGCCGAGGCGTCGATGAAGCACTCGCTTGCCGCCCTGAAGGTCGCCGGCTACGGGACGAAGAGCGCACCGCTCCCGGCACTCAGCCTGAGTCCGCGGATCGCGTCGTCGGTGCCCCGGGCGAAGAAGGTCCCCTCGAGTTCCGGGGGAACCCGACGAGCTCGGGCTCGGCTGCCGCCTCCCGTCAGTCCGGTGGCGGCGGAACCAGTGGCAGTGGCATTACCGGAGCTCGGCCCACACCTGCTCCGAACGGCGGTGGGCACACTATCCCTGGCACCAACGGCCACTACAGCGGCTAGATGAGAGCCGCGGTCACAGCCGTCCTGGTCGCCGCGGCGGCCCTGGTGCTGGCCCCGGCGGCTGGTGCCGGCTCGCCGCAGCAGGTGGTCCCGCGCTTCGGGATCTCCACCGCCCACATCCAGGGCATGGCCAACACCACGGTTACTCGATGCAGGTCGACACGATCGGGCTCGACAAGCTCGCCGGCGCGAACGTGAAGCTCCGCTGCCTGGGCTGCAAGACCCGCAAATTGGGTCGCCCGCAACACCGCTCGCGCGAACGCGCGCAAGTACGCGAACCTGGGCTGGCGCGTCGGCAGCTCGAACTACATCGAGGTCGACGTCTCGCGGAGCGGCTACATCGGGCCGCTGGCTGCGCCTCGGTCTGCGGCGCGTGCACCATCCGCCGCACGGGGCGTCCTGTTTCAAGCTGCCGGTGATCCGGGGGCGGCTACGAATGCCTGCTGAAGCTCAAGAGCGGCTGCCTGCTGGGGGCGACCGCGCACGCCGCCTGCCCGACTGGCACTCCGGTTCAGCTTGTCGACCAGCTCCCGGGGGCCCCGCTTCCCCACACGAACATCAGCTCTGGTCCCACCGGGCTCGTGAACAGCAGGACGGCGACCTTCACCTACTCGAGCGATTTCGGCACCGGCTACCAGTGCAAGCTCGATGACGGCGACTGGCTGACCTGCCCGAGCGACCAGGACCAGTACAGCGGGCTGCCGGACGGCAATCACACCTTCTCGGTCCGAGGCCGTGCTGAACGACCAGCCGGATCCCAGCCCGGCCAGCCGCCGTGGACGGTCGACGCCACGCCACCGCACACCACGATCACCGCCGGCCCGTCCGGGCGCCGTCAGGGGGCGAGCGGCACGTTCTTCTACGCCTCCTCGGAGGGCGGAACCCGCTTCGACTGCGACTTCGACTTCCAGGGCTGGAAGCCGTGCAACGGCGGGCGCGCCACCTTCAGCTACTCAGAGCGCCCACTCGCTCGCCGTGCGGGCGATCGACGCCGCCGGCAACATCGACCCCAACCCGGCGACCACCACCTGGCGGCGCTTCCCCGACGACGGCACGCCGTTCGAGTTCGACGACCAGGACCAAGGCTTCCTCAGGCACGTGGAGAACGAGGCGGACTGGCACCACGCCGGTAGCGGCGCTAAGACGTACTGGTACTTCGCCGCCTACCCACACTGCGATCCGGCGGACACCAGCCGCAACTGGGCGGAGTGGGAGCCGACCGGCCTGACAGCCGGCTACTACGACGTATACGCCTATATCCCGAACAACACCCCCAGCGCCAGCGGCACGCCTGGCGCCGATCTGAGCTCGCAGGTGCGCTACAGCGTGCTCCAGGCGGACTCGACCGAGCGCGACGTCACGGTCTCCCAGGCTGGGAACGGCGGTAGCTGGCTCCTGCTCACGTCCTTCGTCAGGCTCGACGGCACCACCTTCATCACGGCCAACGACGACGACGCCGTCGACGCCGCGCGCGACAACAAGATCATCGCCACGGACGCCATCAAGCTCGTCTACCGGTCGCCATGAGCCGGGGTCGAGCGCCGGCAGGGGCTGATTGCGGTCGTCGCCGCACTGGCAGCCCTGCTAGTCGCGGCTCCCGCGGCGCCTGCGCTCCCGCCGGGCTCCCTCGACCCGGCGTTCGCGGCGGTGGTCGCACCGTCTTCGCTCTCGGCACGGGGCCCGACCCCTCGGCAGCGGCCCGTGCAGTGGCACTCCAGCCCGACGGCAAGATCGTCTTCGCGGGCTATGCGACCGACAACTCGGGCAGCAACTCGGTGCTTGATCGGCCGCCTGCGACCCGTCCGGCAACTTCGACCCCACCTTCGGGCACGGCGGCAAGGTCGTGGTCCAGATCGCCACCGGCCAGGGCGGTGTCTCGGGCGGATGGTCGCTCGCGCTGCAGCCCGACGGCAAGATCCTGGTGGGGGGCGATGCGTACAGCGACGCCAACAAGGGCGGCTTCGTCGTCGCGAGGCTGACCCCCGAAGGCAGCTTCGACTCGAGCTTCGGCCAGGACGGCAGGGCATCGCTCAAGCTGACCGGGCGAGTCCAGACCTGCCCGTCGCGCAGGCCTCGTGCTCCAACCGGACGGCAGGATCGTCGTCGCCGGGACGGCGATCTACAGCGACAGCCCGCGCGGCTTCGAGCGAGCTGATGGTCGGCCGGCTGAACGCGAACGGCACCCCCGACGAGTCCTTCGGGGACGGCGGTAAGGTGCTCGTCCAGCTCGGATGACCACCCGAGCTCCGACGGCGTCTACTCGGAGATCCACTCGGTGGCCGATCCAATCCGATCACAAGATCGTGATCGCTGGCTTCGAGGGCGCCAGCTCCGAGGATGTGGTCGTCGGACGGCTCAGCGGCGTCGACGGCAGCTTCGACTCCAGCTTCGGCAACAAGGGAACCAAGCTCTACCAGCCGTTCCCGAACGTGGACAGGCAGCGGCGGCCTGGCAGAGGCCGTAGCGCTGGCGCCCGATGGGAAGATCCTGCTTGGAGGCGACGCCTACTCCGGGAGCGGAGCGGGGCCGGCGTTCGTCGCCCGGCTGAACAGCGCCGACGGGAGCTTCGACTCGTCGTTCGGCGCGGGCGGCCAGGCCTTTGCCTCGATCGGAGCTTCCGCCACCGCGATCAACGGCATGGCGCTCGCGCCGAACGGCCAGCTCGTCGTCGGCGGAGCTGCCACCGGGAGCGACGGCAGCTCGCGGTTCCTGGTGGCGCGCCTGAACGGGGCGCGCGGCGACTACGACCCCTCGTTCGGGGCTGGGGGCGCCTTCCAGAGCAGCTTGGGCCTGCCCGGCAGCTCGCAGGCCGCGGCGATTGCCGATCCAGCCCGACGGCAAGATCGTGGCCGTGGGGAGCGCCGGGGACAGCGTGCTGGTCGCTCGCGTCCTCGGGGATCCAGTTGGCCGATCCGGGGCCCACGCCGGCTCCAGAGCCCGCGCCGCAGCTGCAGACGCACGCCGGATCATTCCGCGATCTCGGCGCTCGCCGTCTCTCCGACGGTCTTCAAAGCCGCCTCGAGCGGCGGAGAGCATCGCGCGCAGCGCGGGCGCCGAGGTGGCCTACTCGGACAACGCGGCCGCCAAGGCCACGTTCACCATCCTCAAGCCCGGCCCGGGGCATGGTGCGCGGTCACCGCTGCGGGAAGCCGAAGCGGCACGCGCGAGGCCGTCGCTGCACGCGCTACGTCCCGGTCGGCCACTTCGCGCACGCGGATCGGGCGGGGACGAACAGCTTCCGCTTCACCGGCCGGGTCCACCGCCGCAAGTTGCGCCCGGGCCGCTACCGCCTGCGTGCCCAGGGCCTGCTCAACACCCGCCTCGGTCCCGCGGTCTCGACGAGCTTCAGAATCGTCCGCGGCTGACGAGGGTGAACCGATCCATCCCTTGGGTGGGTGTGAAGGCGGCCTGCCCGGATCTAGGTTGCCTTCGAGATGAAGGCGAGCGCAGGCACCTGGGAGGGCGAGATAACCCACATCGGCGCGACCGGAGTGGAGATCAGCGAGCCCTCGGCGGATGGCTGGAAGGCGGTCGTCTTCATCCGGCGCGTCAACGCCGACGTACTGATCGCCGGCTCCAGCCTGACCGTGTCGCTCCAGCAGGGCGGGGTGCCGTTCACACGGCGGGTGGGCTACGAGTCGCTCACGGGAGTGGGCTACCGGCCGCGGACCGGCTGGCGATCGCGCGAGACGCTCCGGCTCGGCGTGGTGGCGGAGGACCGGCGGCAGCTCTGCATCGATCTCATCGTCCGAAGGACGGTCGATGCCGCCGAGGTGGCCCAGTCGATCGCACAGCGAGCGGCGCGCCATCGCCTCCGCCATGGCCGGCCGGCCGCCGCGAGCACTTCGCCGGGCTCGCGGCTGTGGCGCGGCTGCCGGTGCCGAAGCTCGATGGCTTCGCCGTCTACCAGCTTGCAGGACCACAACGGCTTCGCCGGCGGGCTCCTCGCCGGACTCGTCCACTCCGGCCAACGCATCTACGAGCCCGTAGTCGCCCGTCTCACACCGGTGGACTCAATCTTTGACATTGGGTGCTGCAGGTGGAGGTCGAGGGAGCCGTCGTGGTTGAAGGTCAGCGTCGTCGCGTGAGCGGGTCGATCGCATCGTCTGGCGGTTGGCGACGAGGTCGATCATCGCGACGGCTCAAGCGCCGCGGCAGCCACGCTCTCATACGCCAGGACGGGAGCGGGTCCTCGTGCTGAGCACGGGACCCGCTGCGCCGGCCGACGCATTGAGTGGACGCGATCGCGTCTATGCGGTGCCGGCAGCACGTGGAGTCGGACTGATCACTGCGCCAATGATCCACAGGATCGGGAAGAAGAATCCGATCCAGACAGCCAGTAGTGCCCTTTGCGGAAGGTTGACAGCCCGAAGTAGATCCAGCACGCCACGTAGAGAATGGCCAACAGAATCCAGAGGAAAGTCATCCGATTCACCTCCTTTCGGGGCCAGGACAGGCCCGCCAGCGGTAGATGTGGTTGCCCGACTGAGGCTTGCATCGGCGGGCCCGACGCGCAACGGGTGAAACAACCGCCTCGACTCAGTAGTCCTCATCCGAAGGCGGGCTCACCTCTGAATCCGTGTGGAATCGCTCGTCTAGGAGCCTCGCACAATGAGTCGTGAGATCTCTCGGAACGGGACGACGAGAAAGAGCGCGATGCCGAGGTACAACCACACTGCCAGTTGCGGGAACGCGAGCCCGATGAGGATCGCGATCGCATACGCTAGGACGACGGGCAGAAGTTGGCGTCGCTCCCTCTGCTCCTCGTCGTCGGCCTTCGCCGCGTAGAGGTGCTCGGAGTCGGCATAGGCGTCCAGGGCGAATCCGAGTAGTCGAATCGCCAGCAGTGTGCATCCGTAGATCGTGACGAACACTCGCTCGCTCGACGGTTCACGCAGCGCCTCCCCGACGAGCCCGGTGGGAAACGGCAGGAACGTCACCGCGAGCAGGAGCACCAAGTTGAGTCGAAGGAAGACCGAATCGGTGCGCGCGAGCCGATCGGTCAAAGCGGTGTGACCGAGCCACGCCGCGCCGATCGTCAGGAAGCTGATCAGGTACGCGACGAACGACGGCCAGATATGCAGCACCTGGTGCAGCGGCGAGCCGGGTCGATGAATCGCGAAGTCCAGGACGAGCAGCGTGATGGCGATCGCGAACACGCCGTCGCTGAACGCCTCCAGCCGCCCCTTCCCAAACGAGCGGGGCGCCCCTGGCGTGGGTTCGTCGGACCGCGACAACTAGCTGCATTTCGACTTGGTGGCACTCGTGAACGCCTTGACCGAGCTCACGACACCGCTGCATCTCTCCCGACCGGAACGACCTGCGCCGCGGATGGACTCGACGGGAGCGTCTTGACCGCGTTGTCGAGCGTGTCGACCGAAGACTTGATCGCGCTCGTCTCGCTCGGGAAGTCACTCTTGGCGGAGTTGACGAGCGACGTGGCGTCGCTCTTGATCGTCGCGACCTGCGACTTCAGAGCGCTGACATTCCCGCTGGTGGCGGCACTGGTGAGCCCCTTGACGGAGTTCTCAAGGGAGCTCCGATCCGAGCAGTAAGACGGCTTGCTGCTGCCGCCGCAGCCGGCCACCGCTAGCAGTGCGACGGCAGCGACAATCGCCACGGACCGGCTCACGAGCTACGCGGGTAGCGCGTCGAGTTGCTTGGCGAGTTCCTTGCCATCGGCGTCGATTTCGCGTTCTTCGCTCTTCTCCGCCCGCGTCAGCGCCTTCTCGAGCTGCTCCTGCACGCGCGACTTGCCGATCACGACCAGCGCGGCCTGGCCCTGGTCGAGCTGCGCGCCGAGCTCCTTGGCGTCACCGCGCGACATGCCACCCAGGGCATGCCCGATCCCGCCACCCGCAGCCGCGCCGACCACCGCCGCACCGAGGACCGCTGGCGGAAAGATGATCCCCACCAGCGCGCCGACCGCCGCGCCCGTCCACGCGCCGTGCTGGGTCGGCTTCTCGTGCTTGGTCACGTGGACCTTGCCCTCATCGTCCTTGTACACCAGCGCGACGTCGTAGCTGCCCACCAGATCGGCGGAGTGCAGTCGAGCAGCGTCTCGTAATCGGCATCGGCGTCTGTGCGATCCGCATAGATCGCCGGCGTACACGAACACGGGGTCATCGCTCATCGTCTGCTCCATTCTCTGCGTGGGGTCCGTGGCGCGGCACCGGCCACCAGCCGCCATGCCAAGGAGCGACGAGCGCGGTTCGTGGCTCAAGCCTGCGCTCCTAGCCGCGCGCGAACATACGGCCCGCGATCACAACACGCATCACCCAAAGACGGATGAGATTTCCGCTCACGCCAGAGGAACTATGCCTCGGCCGGTGGCGGTCGCGGCGCGGCCGGGGAGCCGGGCTGCACCGTTGGGATGGCCGCGGTGAACAGCAGCGCGACGAGGGTGATGAGGGCGAGGACCGCCGCCGCGGCGCGGAGCCCGTCGATCCGGCTCTCCTCGTTGGCCTTGACGACGGCGTCTGCCGTCTTGAGGCGGACGTGTGCGTCGGACAGCGCCGGCCTGACGCGCCTGGCCTCGTCGGCATTCACCTCAACTCGCCACATCGCTTGTTTGCACCTTCGTTGCACCTCCCCGTTCTTCCGTCCTCCCCGTTTTGGCCAACCAACGCAAAAACCCCGCCTTAGCGGGGCTTTCTCACAGAAGCGGACGACGGGCCTCGAACCCGCGACCTTCGGCTTGGGAAGCCGACGCTCTACCAACTGAGCTACGTCCGCGCGTGGGCCGCTCGGCCCTCGGGCGATTTTAGGCTCCATTGACCCCGCTCGCCAGCCGGGGGTGGGGGTCGGCCGGCTGGCCGGGGATACCCTTCTGGCATGGCCCAGAGAAGGCGGATCCTTGCGCCCGTGCCGCTGATGGTGATTGCGGTCGTGCTCGCGCTCGTGGGCCTGCTGGCATACGGGATCGCGTCGAACGAGACCGACACGAGCGTCGACAGCCACCTGGCCAAGGGCGAGCGCAAGCCCGCGCCGGTCGCGACCCTGCCCAGGCTCGGCCAGAGCGGCAAGGCCTCGCTCGCCGACTACCGCGGCAAGGTGGTGCTGCTCAACTACTGGGCCTCCTGGTGCGTGCCGTGTCGCAAGGAGGCGCCCCTGCTCCAGCGCTGGCAGGGCGTGATGCAGTCGAAGGGTGGCACGGTGCTGGGCGTCGACGTGAACGACATCTCCGATGACGGGCTCTCCTTCGCCCGCCAGTACAAGCTCACCTATCCCCTCCTCCGCGACGGCGACGCCCACAGCCAGGCCGCCTTCGGCGTGCTCGCCTACCCGGAGTCATTCCTGATCGACCGCCAGGGCAGGATCGTCGCGGCCGAGCGAGGACCGGTGGACGACGCCTTCATGCGCGGCAAGGTGCTGCCGCTGCTGGAGCAGCATTCGTGAGACGCGCGCTTGCCCTGGCGCTGGCCGTCGCGCTCCTCGTGCCGAGCTTCGCGATCGCCGCCCAGCCCAAGCCGCGCACCACCCTGGGCGACGTCGAGGACGAGGTGATGTGCAACGTCTGCGGCACGCCCCTCGAACGTCGCCGACTCGCCGCAGGCCGACCAGGAGCGCGCCTTCATCCGCCGGCTGATCGCCCGTGGCTACACCAAGCAGCAGGTGAAGAACGCGATGGTCGCGCAGTTCGGGCGCGGGATTCTCGACGTGCCCTCCGGCCACGGGTTCGACCTCGCCGCCTACCTCGTGCCCGCGCTGGCTCTCGTGCTGGCGGGCGGAGTGGTCAGCGTGGCGGTGGTCCGCTGGCGGCGCGACAAGCCCACGGCCCTCGTGGGGACGGGCGGTCGAGGGCCGAGCTCCGAGGACAGCGCGCTGCTGCGCGACGACCTCGATCGCTACGACCTCTGATGATGCTCGCGGCGGGCGGCGTGAACACAACGGTGGTCGCGGCGTTCGCCGTCGGCGTGGTGTCGTTCATCTCGCCGTGCGTGCTGCCGCTCGTGCCGGGCTACCTGTCCGCGATCTCGGGCGTGTCGTTCTCGGACATCGAGGCCGGGGCGAACCGCCGGCAGGTGCTCATCCCGTCGCTGCTCTTCTGCCTCTCGTTCACCGTCATGTTCGTCGCGCTGGGGATGACCGCCACCGGGATAGGCCGCACCCTGGCGGAGAACCGGCTGCTGATCCGCCACATCTCCGGCATCGTGATCTTCGCGATGGGCCTGCTGTTCGTCGGCACGCTGTTCGTGCCGCTGCTGAACCGCGAATGGCGGCCCGAGGCGCTGCTCTCGCGCGCCTCCACGGGGGGGCCGGTGGTGGCGGGCCTGGCGTTCGCCGTGGCCTGGCTGCCCTGCACCGGGCCCACGCTCGGGGCGATCCTCACCGCCGCCAGCACCCAGTCCACGGTCGGCAAGGGCGGCGTGCTGCTCGCCTTCTACGCCGCCGGGCTGGCTGTGCCGTTCATCCTCAGCGCGCTGGCGTTCTCACGCGTGACCGGCGTGTTCCGCTTCTTCCGCAACCACTACGGCGTGATCACGGTCGTGTCCGGCGTGATCCTGATGGCGATGGGCGTGCTGCTCTTCACCAACGAGCTGTCGACGCTGAACACGAAGGCCCTGTCGCTGCTCGACAACCTGGGCCTGAACTTCTTCAGCAATATCTAGCGGACGAGCTTCAGCGTGAACGTCTTCGTCGCCGCGTTGCCCGCCGCGTCGATCACGGTCATCGTCACGTGGATGCGCACGCGTTTGTGGTGCGCCAGCGCGTGGCGGATCCGCGCCCTCGCCTTCCGCGTGAGGTGCATGCTGACCTTCGAGCGCTGACCGGGGTTGAGCGCGGTGGTGGTCTTGCCCGTGCGCATCACGCGGGCGGGACCGAGCACGGAGATCGTGCCCTGCACGATGAACGTGCAGCGCTCGCTGCAGGTCGCGTAGACGAACACGTTGCGGCCGCCGAAGTGCTCGAGGCTGCTCTTCTGAAGAACGAGGCTGGGCGCGGTCGTGTCGACCGTGACCTTCGGCGTGCTGCCGCCGCCGGGGGGCGTGCCGCCGCCGGGCGGGTTGCCACCACCGGGCGGAGGCGGTGGCGGAGGCGGCGGAGGGGCACGGGGCCGCAGAGGGCGGTGCCCATGCAGGTCTTCAGCACGCTGACCGTCGGCTTTCCGTTGGACCAGCTGAGATGGATCTCGGCCGACGCCACGTTGTTCCCGAAGGACGCTTCCTGCACGCCCGCGTGGCTGCCGTTCGAGTTCTCGTTGACGCGGTGGACGAGGTTGTAGTCCCCGGTCGGCGAGCTCGACTGGGCGATCGGGACGTCCTGGCCCTCCTTGAGCGGGTCGTAGGAGTCGCCCCAGCCGGGGGAGATCCCCTCGGTCAGCGACAGCGCACTCGGGTTGTTCTGCTGGCAGAAGGTGGGCTCGACCGTGGCGCCGTAGACCGCGCTCCCGCCGCCGTGGTTGTTGTTGTCACCGAGGCAGAAGCCCTCCTTCTCATCGGTGCCGATGAGGGAGCCGGCGAGCGTGCG
The DNA here is from genome assembly GCA_963729205.1 of uncultured Thermoleophilaceae bacterium. GTDB lineage: Bacteria > Actinomycetota > Thermoleophilia > Solirubrobacterales > Thermoleophilaceae > JAICJR01. The sequence continues at coordinate 424,968 of CAVSNA010000028.1, read as the reverse complement.
GAGCTCGTAATGGTCGAACGGCTCGAAGTGCCAGTGCTGGTGGCCGAAGCCCGTCTCGTAGTGGAGATCGCCCACCCCGCCCACCGTCTGCTTCGTGCCGTCCGACATGTAGATGATCTGGTCGGCCGTCATGTTCCCGGACGTGCCGGAGCGGTGGCCGTGGATCTCGAGCGGCCCGGAGCCGCGATTCACGACCTCAGACAGGAAGCCGATCTGCCAGGCGCCCGAGCTGCCGCCGATCTGGACCTGCTTGGGGACCTGCTGCTCGAGGTCGGGCAGCTTCTGGGTCGCGGCATCGGCTCGCGCCGCCGCCAGGAGGAACCACAGCGGCAGCGTGAGCACCAGAAGGAACGGGAGGCTCCTTCGTCTTAGAACGGAGCGAGTGGACTGCATGGAGGGGTTTGGGGTACGCGTGCAACGCGAGTCGATACCGATATCGCGGTACCTGTCCCATACCACCACGACCACCCGCAGGTTGTCAAGCGGTTACATCTGATCCGGCGCGGAGACCCCGAGCAGATCGAGCGAGCGGGCGATCACCCGCTGGGCCATCACGCTGAGCGCGACGCGGAAGTCCTCGTCGCCGCCCTCCTCCGCAGCGCCCACCACGCGGCAGTCGCGGTAGAAGGCCGAGAAGTCCTGCGCCACGTCGTGCACGTAGGCGGTGAGACGGTGCGGGGCGCGGCGCAGCGCGGCGTTGTCCACCTCGTCTGGCAGCTGGAGCAGGCGCTTCAGCAGCGCGCGCGCCGAGGGGTGGAGCGTCTCCGAATAGGTCGCTCCGCAGCGCGCCGGCCACGCGCTCATCCCCCACCTTCCGCAGGATGCTCGCGATGCGCGCGTGGGCGTACTGCACGTAGTAGACGGGGTTGTCCTGGCTCTGCTCGCGCGCGAGGGCGAGGTCCAGATCGAGCGTGGTGTCGTGGCTGCGCTGGAGCAGGAAGAAGCGCGCGGCGTCCACGCCGATGTCGTCCACGAGGTCGTCGAGGGTCACGAACTCGCCCGAGCGCTTGGACATCTGGAGCCGCTTGCCGCGCTCCAGCAGGTTCACCAGCTGCATGATCAGCAGCTCGAGCGTGCCGGGCTTTCCGCCCAGCGCCTCCCAAGCGGCGAGCACGCGCTTCACGTAGCCGTGGTGGTCGGCGCCCCAGACGTCGATGTAGCGGTCGGCCCCGCGCTCGAGCTTGTCCTCGTGGTAGGCGATGTCCGAGGCGAAGTAGGTGAAGTCGCCGTTGGAGCGCATCAGCACGCGGTCCTTGTCGTCGCCGAAGGCGCTCGTGCGCAGCCACACCGCACCCTCGCTCGGATAGATCCGGTCGTCCTCGGCGAGCAGGTCGATCGCCCGCTGGATCGCGCTCTTCTCGTGCAGCGAGCGCTCGGAGAAGAAGCTGTCGAAGCGCACGCCGAAGCGCTCGAGCGAGACGCGCAGCGCCTCCATCATCAGCTCGACCCCGCGGATGGACAGATCGTCCACGTCGGCGTCCGCGGCGCCCTCGATGCGCTGCGGCGAGGTCGGTCACGTAGCTGCCGTGGTAGCCGCCCTCGGGCGGCTCCTCGCCACGTGCGCGAGCCTGGATCGACGCGCCGAACAGCCGCACCTGGGTGCCGTAGTCGTTCATGTAGTACTCGCGCTCCACGCTGTGGCCGGCGAAGGCGAGGATGCGCCCGAGCGAGTCCCCATAGGCGGCGTTGCGCGCGTGGCCGATGTGCAGCGGACCGGTGGGGTTCACGCTCACGAACTCCACGACCACGCGCTCGGCCGGCTCGGCCTGGCCGCCGCCGTAGGCGTCCCCGGCCTCGATCGCGCGGGTGAGCGCGTCGCGGCACCAGGCGTCGGACATGAACAGGTTGAGGAAGCCCGGCCCGGCCACGTCCACGCGCTCGACCTCGCCGGCAAGGCGCTCCTCCACCAGGCCGCCGAGGCGCTCGGCCACGGCGCGCGGCGCCTCGCCCAGGGTGGGCGCCAGCAGCAGGGCCGCGTTGGTTGAGTAATCGCCGAACTCGGGCTTGGGCGGGCGGTCGAAGCTGATCGCCTTCAGCGATCCGTTCCCGCTGAGCTCCGCCGCTGCCTCCGCGACGGCTGCCCTGAGATTGGCGACCGGATCCTCGGTCGTCACGTCAGTAATGGTATGGCTCGCCCGCGAGGATCTTGTGCGCGCGGTAGACCTGCTCCAGCAGCACCACCCGCGCGAGCTGGTGCGGGAGCGTCATCGGGCCGAACGAAAGCCGCAGGTCGCACTTGTCGAGATCGAGTCCGCGCGGCCCGCCCACCACGAAGCAGAGATCCTGGCCCGACTGGCGGCGCTCCTCCAGGAAGCGGCTGAAGCCGATCGAGTCGAACGTCTTGCCGCCCGAGTCGAGCAGGCAGACGAAGGCGCGCTCCGGAATGCGGCCGTCGACCTTCTCCTCGTCGCGCAGCTCGACCAGCTCGAGCCTCGTATGGCGAGCGAGCAGCTTCTGGTAGTGCTGGACGTCGTCGGCGTACGGTGGCCGAAGGCGCCCGACGGCTAGGACGATTGTGCGCATCGGTGCGGGCCTCGAAGGGCTGCGATACTAGCCAGGTGCCTGACGACGAACAGCCCGAGCGCCACATCAACATCCACACCTCGCCGGAGATCATGGCGGGGGTCTATGCGAACTTCGCGAACGTCAGCCACTCGGACTACGAGTTCACGCTCACGTTCGCGCGGGTGGATCACGAGGTCGAGGAGGACGAGATCCCGGGAGTAGTCGTCTCGCGGATCAACCTCTCCCCTCGCTTCATGCGCGAGCTGATCGATGCCATGGAGGACAACTGGTCCAAGTGGCAGACGAAGGAGGGCATCAAGAACCTCCCGGAGTACGGCGGCGACCAGCCGCCCGGCTACTCCGACACGCAGGACTAACGTCCTGAGTCGCAAATTCGCGCGCACCTTCCCGGCGCCTGGGCGACGTCGAGCGACCTCGCTGAAGTCCGACTGGTCACGTCGCCCAGACTCGGAAGCCGAATGGACCGACTCGGAGCTGCGCTCCGGGACCAGGCCAGGCCCAGGCCGATCCGCTCGACGGTGGGCGGATGCGTGCCGAACAGCTTCTGCAGGAGCGCGGGCGGCTTCGGATCGGCGAGCGCCTTGAGCGCAAGGCGGCGCTCGAGCGAGATGAACGCGTCGAGGTCGCCGGCCAGATCGAGCGAGAAGAGATCGGCCCGGACCTCGACCCGGCGCGACAGTGCGGTGCCCGCGATGCCGCCGAAGAACGACACGATGCCCGCGGACAGCGCCAGCGCCGGCAGCATCCCGGGGCCGCCGCGCGCCGGGCCGGCGATCCGCTCCGCCAGGCGCTGCACGAGGTGTGCGCCGGCCGGGGCGGCGATCGCCAGCCAGCCGAGGAAGCGGAGCACGTCGCGGTGCTTCACGTGGCTCAGCTCGTGGGCCACCACCGAGCTGACCTCGGCGGGCGGGAAGTCGCGCAGCAGCGTGTCGAACAGCACCACGCGCTTGCTGCGGCCGAGGCCGTTCACGTAGGCGTTGGCGGCGGTGGTGCGCCTGCTCGCGTCCACGCGGTAGACCTCCCCCACGTCCACCCCCGCGCGCCCCGCGAGCTCCAGCACCTCGCTGCGCAGCTCGCCGTCCTCGAGCGGCGTGAACTTGTTGAAGATCGGGTCGAGCAGCACCGGCTGGAGGGCGACGAGCAGCACGCTCAGCCCCAGCGCGCCCGCTGCGGCCGGCGCCCACCAGCCGTCCGGAAAGCGCCGGATCACCAGCATCGCGCCCGCCGAGCCCGCGCCGGCCATGACGGTGTCGATGGCGGTGGCCTTCGCCCGCGTCGCTCAGCCAGCCGCCCCAGCCCTGCACGGAGATGCCCGCGCGCACCGCCCGGCGGTGGTTGATCGCCCCGAGCGGCAGCGTGACGAGGGTGAGGCCGGCCGACAGCCCCGCTCCAACCGCCGCGGAACCCGCGATCGGGCGCGATTCCGCCCGCTCGCAGGAGCTCCGGAGGCCGCGTTGCGACCAGCGCCAGCGCCCCGCCGTCGATCGCCATCGACAGCAGCCCGAGCGCCCGCCGGGGCCGCTGATAGCGCCGCGCCCGGTCGATCTCATCGCGGCTGAAGTACCCTTCGGGCTCGACGGGGGCTGGCTCGATCAGGCCACTCCGAGGCCTGAGCGCCAGTGTTGCGGCTCCGGCCGCGGCGATCGCCACTCCAACCGCCAGCGGCAGCCGATAGCCATTAGCCCCCATAGGAGCAACACAGTAGACCGCAACCCGGAGAAGCCTCTGAGGATCGCCCTGCTCTCAGACGTTCACGCCAATCTGCCGGCCTTCAGGGCCGTGCTCGACGACATAGGCAGCTCCGCGGTGGACCAGACCTGGTGCCTCGGCGACCTGGTGGGCTACGGCGCCCAGCCCGACGAGTGCGTGGAGCTGGCCAAGCGCTCGTGCGAGGTCTGCCTCGCCGGCAATCACGACCTCGTGGTGCTCGGGAAGCTGGACATCGAGACCTTCTCGGCCAATGCCGGCATCGCCGCGCGCTGGACGCAGCAGACCATCGGCAAGGAGGCGCTCGACTTCATGGGCGGGCTCGAGCCGGCCGACACCAGCGGCGAGCTCGGCCTCTTCCATGCCAGCCCGCGCGATCCGGTGTGGGAGTACGTGCTGTCCACGCTCCAGGCGGACGCCTGCATGGACGCGATGGAGGCGCGCGTGGGCGCGATCGGCCACTCGCACGTGGCGCTCTTCTTCAACCGCGAGCCGGACGGGCCGGTGCGCGGGGCGCAGGCGCCGGCGGGCACCGAGGTCGACCTCTCGGAGGGTCGCTGGCTGATCAACCCCGGCGGCGTGGGTCAGCCGCGCGACGGCGACCCGCGGGCCGCCTGGCTGCTGCTCGACCTGGACGGCTGGACCGCCGAGTGGCGCAGGGTGGAGTACCCGATCGACGAGGCGGCCCATGCAATCGAGCGCGCGGGCCTGCCGCAGGCGCTCGCCAACCGCCTCTACCGTGGCGAATGATGCGCGCCGCCTGCATAGCCATAGCCCTCGTGGCCGCCCTGGCGCTTGCCGGCTGCGGCGGGAACAAGACGAAGCCGTCGATCCCGTCGGATGACGCGCAGGCGCTGCAGACGCTGCTCGACCAGACGGCCAACAACTTCGACCACGGCGCGTGCAACGGCGCGCATGCCGAAGGTCGCCCAGCTGACCGCCAAGGTCGACCAGCTGCCATCCAGCGTCGACCCGCACCGTGCGCAAGAACCTCAGGGACGGGGCGGTGCACCTGAACGGCCTGCTGACCGACCAGTGCAAGCGGCCGGAGACCACCACCACGTCCTCCTCGACCACCACGACCACCCCCTCCACCACCACGACCGAGACGACGACCACCAGCAGCACCCCGGAGACCACCACCACGTCCTCGCACCAGCACCACCACCAGCGCGCCCTCCGCAGCCCGGCGGGGTGGTCCCGCCCGACCACCACGAGCCCCAGCGGAGGAGCGACCAGCCCATGAGCACCCCCAGCGAGGTCGCCGGCCGCTACCGCATCGAGCGCCGCCTCGGCGCCGGCGGCATGTCCACCGTGTTCATGGCGCTGGACACGGTGCTCGAGCGGCGCGTGGCCGTGAAGCTGCTGGCCGAGCACCTGGCGGACGACGACGCGTTCGTGGCGCGCTTCCGGCGCGAGGCGGTCGCCGCGGCGCGCCTCCAGCACCCCAACATCGTGTCGGTGTTCGACTCCGGGCTCGACCCCGGCGTCCGGCCGCCACTACATCGTCATGGAGTACGTGGACGGCCCCTCCTGCGCCGACCTCCTGCGCGACCGCAAGCAGCTCGGCATCGAGGAGTCGGTGGGCATCATCCGCGACGCCTGCCACGGGCTCGACTACGCGCACCGCGCGGGCGTGGTGCACCGCGACGTGAAGCCCGGCAACCTGCTGATCGCCGCCGAGTCGGGCACCACCAAGCTGGCCGACTTCGGCATCGCCAAGGCCGCCGAGCAGACGCGCATCACCCAGGTCGGCTCCGTGCTCGGCACCGCGGCCTACCTGTCGCCCGAGCAGGCGAGCGGCGAGGAGTCCACGCCGGCCTCGGACATCTACTCGCTCGGCGTGTGCGCCTACCAGTTCCTCTCCGGCCGGCTGCCGCACGAGTACGGCTCGATCACCGAGCTGGCGCTGAAGCAGCAGAGCGACATCGCCCAGCCGATCACGAACTTCCGGCCCGAGGTGCCGCCCGAGCTCGACCGGGCCATCCGGCTCTGCCTCGAGCGCACCCCCGCCGGGCGCTACTCCTCCGCGCTCGAGATGGCCGACGCCGTGGAGGCGGGCCTGCACGGCCACGAGACCTATGCGACGCAGCTCTTGGAGCAGACCCAGGCGCTGGGCTACGACCCGGACGCCACGCGGGCGATGATGGCCGACACCGGCGCCACGCAGGCGCTGCCGGCGTCCCAGCGGATTCCGCCGCGCACCACCGTGGCGCCGCCCCCGCAGCGGCGCGCGCCTGCCCGCGACGAGCGCCGCCCGCCCGGTCGCAGCCGGGGGCTCAAGCGGCTCGCGGTCCTGCTTGCCGTGATCCTCGTGGCGATCGCCATCGTGCTGGTGATCACCCAGTCAGGCGGCAGCAGCAACACCGGCCCGGTGAACGCCGGCGACGTGCACGGCCAGATCGACGGCCTGAAGCAGCTGGTTCAGGACAACGCGCAGTAGCGCGCCGTTAGGCGCCCGGGCCGCTCCCGCCCAGCACCGCCTGGGTGTAGGACTCGAGCTCGCCGGCCTCCACCGCCGCACGGATCTCGTCCATCAGCGACTTCATGAAGGTGAGGTTGTGGAGGGTGATCAGGCGCGCTCCGGTGAGCTCGCCGGCCTTCACGAGGTAGTGCAGGTAGCCGCGCGTGTGCTCCCGGCAAGCCGGGCAGGGACAGCCCGCCTGGATCGGCTCGCGGCTCTCGCTCCAGGAGGGGCGCGTCAGGTCGAGCCGCCAGCGCGACTCCGGCTCGGGCACGAGCGCCGTGCCGTGGCGGCCGAGGCGCGTGGGCGTGGCGCAGTCGAAGCTGTCGATGCCGGCGGCCACGGCGTGCAGGATGTCGTCCACGTCGCCGATGCCCAGCAGGTGGCGCGGCTGCTCGTCGCGCAGCGGCCGCAGCGCCCAGCCCACCACCTCGCGCATCTGGTCCTTCTCCTGGCCCAGCGAGCCGCCCACCGCCACGCCGTCCACGTCCGACCCGGCCACACGCTCGGACGGACGCCAGGCGCAGGTCCTCGTACACGCCGCCCTGCGTGATCCCGTACAGCAGCTGGCCCTTGGGAGCGTTTGCGCGCTGCCAGTCGATGCAGCGGTCGAGCCAGCGGTGCGTGCGCTCGGTCGAGCGGGCCGTGTAGTCGCGCTCCACGTGGAAGGGCGTGCACTCGTCGAACGCGAGCGCGATGTCGGAGCCGAGCCGGGCCTGGACCTCCATCGAGGTCTCGGGCCCCATGAAGCGCTCGCCGCCGTCGATGTAGGAGCGGAAGCGCACGCCCTCCTCGTCGATCGACAGGACGCGGCTCTGGCGCTGGCCGCGCCTGCCCTTGATCTCCTCGGCCACCGAGCCGTGACCCATCGAGAAGACCTGGAAGCCGCCCGAGTCGGTGATGATCGGCCGCCGCCAGCCCATGAACTCGTGCAGGCCGCCCATGCGCTCGATGTACTCCTGCGCCCGGCTGGATGAAGAGGTGGAAGGTGTTGCCGAGCACCATCTCGTAGCCCAGCTCCGCCACCTCGCTGGCGTGCAGCGCCTTGACCGTGCCCGTGGAGGCCAGCGGCACGAAGGCCGGCGTGCGGATCTCGCCGTGCGGAGTGGCAGAGCATTCCCGAGCGGGCGGACCCGTCGCGCGCCTGGATGTCGGAAGGGACCGTCGGCTCACGCGCTCGATCAGCGACCGGCCCGTCATCTCGGCGGGCTGCTCCTCGCCGAGCAGGTCGAGGACGGTCGGCGCGACGTCCGCCGAGGATGCCGCCGTCGCGCAGGCCCGGCACGTCGGCCGTGACGATCAGCGGCACCGGGTTCAGCGAGTGGGCGGTGTTCGGGCTGCCGTCGGGCTCGAGCATGTTGTCGGCGTTGCCGTGGTCGGCGGTGACGATGCAGGCCCCGCCCTTCTCGTGCACCGCCTCGACCACCTTGCCCAGCGCCTCGTCGGCGGTCTCGATCGCCTTCACCGCCGCCTCGATCACCCCGGTGTGGCCGACCATGTCCGGGTTCGCGAAGTTGATGATCGCGAAGCGGTAGTCGCCGCTCCGCCAGTGCTCGACGAACGTCGCAGCAGCGGCGCGCGCGCTCATCTCGGGCTTGTGGTCGTAGGTCGGGACGTCGCGCGGGGAGTCGACCAGGTAGCGCTCCTCGCCCGGGTACTCGTGCTCCTCCCCGCCGTTGAAGAAGTAGGTGACGTGCGCGTACTTCTCGGTCTCGGCCACATGCAGCTGTGCGCCGCCGCGCTCGGCGAGCACCGAGGCGAGCGTGACCGTGGGGCGGTCGGGCTGGAAGACCACCGGGTAGTCCCAGTCCTCCTGGTACTGCGTCAGCGTCGCGAACTCGATCCGCGGAGCGTCGCCGCGGTCGAACTCGTCGAAGCCTGGCTCGGCCAGCGCGCGGGTGAGCTCGCGCGCGCGGTCGGGGCGGAAGTTGAAGAAGAGCACGGCGTCACCGTCGCGGATGCGGCCCTCCTCGCCCACGAGCGTCGGCCTGATGAACTCGTCGGTCTCGTCGCGCTGGTAGGCGGCGAGCACCGCCGCCTCACCGCTCTCGGCGCTGGGGCAGTCCGCCTGGCCGTGGACGATCGCGTCGTAGGCGAGCTTCGTGCGGTCCCAGCGGCGGTCGCGGTCCATCGCGTAGTAGCGGCCGGTGACCGTGGCCACCCGGCCGCCCGCCTCGCGCAGCCAGCCCTCCGCCTCGGCCACGTAGGCGGCGCCCGAGTCGGGCGCGGTGTCGCGCCCGTCGGTGAAGGCGTGCAGCACGATGTCGGGCACGCCCACCCGCGCGGCGAGCTGGATGCACGCGTGCAGGTGATCGAAGCCCGCGTGCACGCCGCCCTTCGACACCAGCCCGAGCAGGTGCAGGCGCCCGCTCGCGCGGCCGCCTCGCAGATCTGCCGCAGAACGCGGGTTGTCGAAGAACGACCCATCGGCGATCGCGTCCTGGATGCGAGTGAGGTCCTGATGGACCACGGCCCCCGCCCCCAGGTTGAGGTGGCCCACCTCGGAGTTGCCCATCTGCCCGTCCGGCAGGCCGACGGCGCGGCCGCTGGCGGTGAGCTCCGTGTGCCGGTAGCCGGCCCACAGCTCGTCGAAGTTCGGCGTGCGCGCCTTCTCCACCGCGTTGCCCGGGCCGGGGGGCGCGATGCCCCCAGCCGTCGAGCACGACGAGGCAGACCGACGGTAGCGGCGGTCCGCCCGGCCCGGCCGGGAGGGTCATCGGGCCGCGGCGGCCACGAGCCGCGCGAGGCTCTCCGGGTCGAGGCTGGCGCCACCCACGAGCGCGCCGTCGACGTCCGGCAGCGCCAGGATCTCAGCCGCGTTGTCCGGCTTCACGCTGCCGCCGTAGAGCACCCGCACTCCCTCGGCGGCCTCCGCCGAGCGGCCGCCCACGAGCGCGCGTATGAAGGCGATCGCCTCCTGCGCCTGCTCCGAGGTGGCCACCCGGCCGGTGCCGATCGCCCAGATCGGCTCATACGCGATCACCACCCGCGTGAGGTCCTCGGTGGCCACGCGCTCGAGTCCTTCCTGCACCTGGTGGCGCAGCCGCCGCTCGGTCTCGCCCTGGTCGCGCTCGTCCTCGCTCTCGCCCACGCAGAGGATCGGCTGTAGCCCCGCGGCCAGCGCCGCCGGCACCTTCTCCTGCAGCGCGCGATCGGTCTCGCCGTAGAACTGGCGCCGCTCGGAATGCCCCAGCACCACCCCGGTCACGCCCAGCTCGAGCAGCATCGGCGCGGAGATCTCGCCCGTGTACGGGCCCTCGGCGTCCTGGTGCATGTTCTGAGCGCAGACGAGAATCCCGCTCCCGGCCGCCGCCTTCACGGTGGCGGCCAGCGCGGTGTACGGCACGCACAGCCCCACGTCCACCTTCGCGTCGGGGTCGAGCAGCTTGCGCAGCTCCCTCACGTACGCCTTGGCCTCGGCCTGCGTCTTGAACATCTTCCAGTTGCCGCTGATGTACGGGCGGCGCTCAGGCGTCATCCAGCGCCTCCAGTCCGGGTAGCTCCTTGCCCTCCAGCAGCTCGAGGGACGCGCCTCCGCCGGTGGAGAGGTGCGTGACGCTGTCGGCCAGGCCGAACTCGGCCAGCGCCGCCGCGCTGTCGCCCCCGCCGACGACCGTGACGCCCGGCGCCTCGGCCACCGCCTCCGCGAGCGCGCGCGTGCCGGCGGCGAACGGCTCCATCTCGAACGCGCCCATCGGGCCGTTCCAGAACACGCTGCCGGCGGCCTCCACCTCGCGCGCGTAAGCCTCCGCCGTGCGCGGCCCGATGTCGAGCCCCATCCAGCCGTCGGGCACCTGGGTGCCGTCCAGCTCGCGGCGCTCGGCGTCCGCGTCGAAGCGGTCGCCCAGCACGAGGTCGAGCGGCAAGAGCAGCCGGCAGTCGGAGCTCTCGGCCAGCTCCAGCGCCCTGCGCGCCAGCTCCACGCCCTCCTCCTCCACCAGCGAGTCCCGGTGGGCTTGCCCTGCGCGCGGAAGAAGCTGAAGCACATGGCGCCGCCGATCAGGATCGTGTCGGCCAGCTCGAGAAAGCGCTCGATCAGCGCGATCTTGTCGCTGACCTTTGCGCCGCCGAGCACCACCACCAGCGGGCGCTGGGGGTCCTCGATCAGGCCCGTGAGCGTGGTCACCTCGCGCTCCAGGAGGTGGCCCGCCACGGCGGGGCGCAGGAAGTCCGTGACGCCGACGGTGCTCGCGTGGGCGCGGTGGACGGCGCCGAACGCGTCGTCCACGTAGGCCTCGGCGAGCGAGGCCAGCTCGCGCGCCAGCTCGGGGTCGTTCTTCGTCTCGCCGGGCTCGAAGCGCAGGTTCTCGAGCACCAGCAGCTCGCCCGCCTCGAGGCGGCCCACCCCGCGGCGCACCTCGGGCCCGACCACCTCGGGCGCCTGGTGCACGCGCTTGCCGATCAGCTCGGACAGGCGGCGCGAGACCGGCGTGAGCGAGAACTTCGGATCGCGGCCGGTGGGCCTGCCGAGGTGCGAGCAGAGCACGAGCGCCGCGCCGCGGCCGCGCAGCTCGGTGATCGTGGGGAGCGCCGCGCGGATGCGGGCGTCGTCGGTGACCTGGCCGTCGGCGAGCGGCACGTTGAAGTCCACGCGCACGAGGACGGGCATGCCCTCGCGCAGGTCGAGGTCACGCAGCGTCTTCTTCCGAAACGCCGCCATCGCAGGCTGTCGGCTGCTCGCGTCGTCGGCCTGGCGCGGACTAGCCGCCCGCCTGCGCCGGCGCGCGCGCCAGGACCCGCTCCGTCAGGTCGATCAGCCGGTTCGAGTAGCCCCACTCGTTGTCGTACCACGAGCCCACCTTCACCAGCGTCCCGCCGATCACCATCGTCAGGCCCGCGTCGAAGATCGACGAGTAGGCGGAGTGCACGATGTCGGTCGAGACGATCGGCTCCTCCGTGTACTGCAGGATGCCCTCGAGCGCTCCGCTGTCGGCGTGCTCGCTGAAGCTCGCGTTGACCTCGTCCACGCTCGTGGCCTTCTCGACCACGCACACCAGGTCGACCATCGAGCCGGTGGGGATGGGCGCCCGCACGGCCGTGCCGTTCAGCTTGCCGTCGAGCTCGGGGATCACATGGCCGATCGCCTTGGCCGCGCCGGTGGAGGTCGGCACCAGGTTGATCGCGGCGGCGCGGGCGCGGCGGGGATCCTTGTGCGGGCGTGTCGTGGAGGCGCTGGTCGCTCGTGTAAGCGTGGATCGTGGTCATCAGGCCGTGGACCACGCCGAGGTTGTCGTGCAGCAGCTTCGCGACCGGGGCCAGGCAGTTGGTCGTGCAGGACGCGTTCGAGATGACCGAGTGCTGCTCGGGGTCATAGGCGTCGTCGTTCACGCCGAGGACGAGCGTGACGTCGGCACCCGTCGCCGGCGCGGAGATGATGACCTTCTGCGCGCCCGCATCGAGGTGCTTGGCGGCGCTGTCGCGATCGGCGAAGAAGCCGGTGGACTCGATCACCACGTCCACGCCGAGGTCGCCCCAGGGCAGCGCGGCCGGGTCCTTCTCCGCGAACACCCGCATCTCCTTGCCGTCGATGAGGATGCCCGTGTCGGTGGCCTCGACCTCGCCCGGGAAGGGGCCGAGGATCGAGTCGTACTTGAACAGGTGCGCGAGCGACTTCGTGTCGAAGAGGTCGTTCACCGCCACCCACTCCACGTCGGCGCCCTTCTCGTGCGCCGCGCGGACCGCGTTCCTTCCGATACGGCCGAAGCCATTGATGCCGGCCCTAACAGCCATTCGGCCGTCCTTTCATGTCATTTGCAGAGGGGTTGATCGGAGCCTATCAATAGGCATCAGGGCCGCCGCGGCGGCTTCTCGACGTCCCTGTGGACCACGTCGATGAGGTATTCGTCCCGCCCCCCGTAGACGCTCGCCAGGTGCTCCGCGATGACCACCGACCGGTGCCGGCCGCCGGTGCAGCCGATGCCGACCGTGAGGTGCGACTTGCCCTCGCGCACGTACGCGGGCAGCAGGTAGTCGAGCAGCGGCAGCAGGCGCTCGTAGAACTCCGCGACGCCGTCCGAGCCGTTCACGTAGTCCACCACCGGGCGGTCGAGGCCCGGTGAGCTCGCGCAGCTCCGGCTCGTAGTGCGGATTCGGCAGGAAGCGCACGTCGAAGGAGAGGTCGGCCTCGCGCGGCGCGCCGTGCTTGAAGCCGTAGGTGAGGAAGGTGATCGACAGCTTGCCCACGGTCTCCGGCTCGAGCATCTTGTCCGCCACCACGCGACGCAGGCGCGACGCCGACATGTCGGTGGTGTCGATGCGCGACGTCGGCCCGCTCGCGCAGCGGCTCGAGCAGCGCCCGCTCCACCCGGATGCCCTCGCCCACGTTCCCGCCCGGCGCCAGCGGATGGCGCCGGCGCGTCTCCTTGTAGCGGTTGACCAGCTCCTCCTCGGACGCGTCGAGGAACAGCAGCCGGTACTCGGTGCCGCGCTCCTCGAGGTCGTCGAGCATCTTCACGAACCCCTCGAAGTAGTCGCCGCCGCGCACGTCGGACACCACCGCGGCATGCTCGACCTTGCTGCCCTCGTGCTGGAACAGGTCCGCGAGCGACAGGATCATCTCGGGCGGCAGGTTGTCCACGCAGAAGTAGCCCGCGTCCTCGAAGCACGCCATCGCCTGCGACTTGCCCGCGCCCGAGAAGCCGGTGATCACCACGAAGTCCTCGATCGAGCCGCCGCTCCCGGCGCGCTGGCCCGAAAGTCCCAGTGCCTTCCTCCATGAGGGCATCGTCGGCATTCGCGCTATCTCACCTTGTGCACATAGCCGTGGATCTCGCGGGCCACCTTACCTGGCAGCCCGGGCACCGCCTCGAGCTCCTCGCGGCTGGCCTGGAGAAAGCGCTCGGGCGACCCGAAGTGCTGCAGCAGCAGCCGCTTGCGCGCGGGGCCGACGCCGGGCAGCTCGTCCAGGATCGAGCGCGTCATCGCCTTGTCGCGGCGGCCGCGGTGGAAGTCGATCGCGAAGCGGTGGGCCTCGTCGCGCACGCGCTGGAGCAGCTGCAGCGCAGCCGTGTCGTGCGGCAGCAGCAGCGGCTCGGCGACGCCCGGCACGAACACCTCCTCGATCCGCTTCGCGAGGCTGACCACCACCACGCCGAGGTCGCGGAACTCGCGCAGCGGCGCCAGGCCCGCCGACAGCTGGCCCTTGCCGCCGTCGATCACGATCAGGCCGGGCGCGGCGGCGAAGCTCGCGTCGTAGCTCTTCTCGTGCGGCGAGCGCTCGCGCTGCGCCACGTACTGCGCCATCCGGCGCGAGAGCACCTCGTTCATCGCCGCGAAGTCGTCCTGCGCGGCATCGCGGATCGCGAAGCGGCGGTAGTCCGACTTCTTCGGCGCGCCGCCCTCGAACACCACCATCGAGGCGACCGTGTGCGTCTCGCCGAGGTTCGAGATGTCGAAGCACTCGATCCGCATCGGGATCGACTCCATGCCGAGCGTCCGCTGCAGCCCCTCGAGCGCCTCGATGCGCGCCACGCGGCGGTGCTCCGAGCGCAGGCGGTCCTGGTCGAGCGCCAGCCGCGCGTTGCGCTCGGCCAGCTCGAAGATGCGGCGCTTGTCGCCGCGCTCCGCGTGGCGCACCTCCACCGGCGCGCCGCGCTGGTCGCTGAGCGCCTCCTCCAGCACCTCCGTCTGCGTCAGCCCGCGCGGCACGATCACCTGCGGCGGGATCGCGGGCGAGGTGGCGTAGTACTGCAGGATGAACTCCTCGGCCACCTCGGACTCCTCGCGCGCCGCGGCGTTCTCGAGGTAGAAGCTCTGGCGGTCGGCCAGCACGCCGTCGCGCACCTGGAACACCTGCGCGTTCGCGTCCGTGCCCTCGGCCGCGACGGCCACCGCGTCGAGCGTGCCCACCGCCTCGTTCGAGATCCGCTGGCGCTCGAGCAGCGAGCGCACCGCCTTGCAGGCGGTTGCGGAGCAGCGCCGCCTGCTCGAACTCCTGGTCGTCGGCGGCCTGGCGCATCTCGGCCTCGAGGTCGCGCTCGATCTGGCGGTAGCGGCCCGACAGGAAGGCGACGATCGACTCGATGCTCGACCGGTACTCCTCCTTCGACACGTAGCCCACGCAGGGGGCCTGGCAGCGCTTGATGAAGTAGTCGAGGCAGGGGCTGCCGGACGCGCGGCCCGGCTCGGCCCCGTCGCAGGTGCGGTACTGGAACACCTTGCCGAGCAGGTCGAGCGTCTCGCGCACGCGCTTGGCGTTCGAGAACGGCCCGAAGTAGGCGCGGTCGCGGCGGTGGCGCTCGCGCGTGAAGTAGACGCGCGGGAACTCCTCGTCGAGCGAGATCGCGATGTAGGGATAGGACTTGTCGTCGCGCAGCCGCACGTTGAAGCGCGGCCGGTACTGCTTGATGAAGTTCTGCTCGGCGAGCAGCGCCTCCGCCTCGGTCTGGGTGGCGATGAACTCGATGTTGTCGATCGCCTCGAGCATGTCGCGGTAGCCGCGCGTGGACGGGTTCGAGAAGTGCGACGCCACGCGCTTCTTGAGCGACTTGGCCTTGCCCACGTAGAGCACCCGCCGCTTCGAGTCGCGGAACAGGTAGACGCCGGGGGCGTCGGGCAGCGCGCGGCGCTGCGCGGCGATGCGCGATTCGCGGTCGGTGCGCTCGGGTGTCTCCGTGGAGGCCATGCGAGGGTCACCGTCGAGGATACGAGCCGGTCTGGCGGCTCCGGCGGCCGAGCCAGCCCGTATACATCCGTCCGTGGGACTGCTGCTCGGGGTGGGGATCCGGATGGCGCTGACGGTCGCGCTGATCGGCGCCGCGGTCGCGCTGCCGCTCGTGACCACCTATCGCTCCCGCTGCCGCTCCGGCCGGCACATCGAGGCGCACTGGAGCCTGGCGTGGCCGGGGCACCAGAAGCACAGGGCCCACTGCGGCCGGCCCGAGCAGGGGCTTCACTACGCGTTGGGGAAGGTCGGGCTGGAGTAGACGGCGCCCGGGCGACGTGGTTCCTGGACATAGCGACCATGACTGTCATGGTCAATGTCGACCAGGTGCTGTGGAGCAGCGCTGCGGTCCAGCCGTTACTGCTGCAGTAAGCGCTGGTCGACCGGTGCGATCGACTAGCCGCGCGCTGCCTGGATCGCGCGCCAGACGCGCTCGCCGTTGGCGGGCATGTCGATGTCGCGGACGCCGAACGGCGCCAGAGCGTCGACCACGGCGTTGTGCACGGCGGGCGTGGCGCCGATCGTGCCGGACTCGCCGATGCCCTTCGCACCGAGCGGGTTCAGCGGCGTGAGCGTCTCCATCGTGATGCGCTCGAACGACGGCATCTCGGTGGCGGCCGGGAAGCAGTAGCTGGCGAAGCTGCCGGTGACGGGGTTGCCGTCCTCGTCGTACATGACCTCCTCGAACAGCGCCTGCGCGATCCCCGTTGCCACGCCTCCGTGCACCTGGCCGTCGGCCACCACCGGGCTGATGATGCGGCCGGCGTCGTCAACGGCGATATGGCGGAGCTGCTTCACCGCGCCCGTGTCCACGTCCACCTCCACGACGGCGATGTGCGCGCCGAACGGGAAGGTGGGGAACTCGGCCTCGAAGTCGCGCTCCACGCTCAGCTCGGAGAGGCGGCCGTCGTCCTTCAGCCTGGCCGCCAGCTCGCTCCAGGAGAAGCCCGACTGCGGCGCGCCGGCCACGTGGAAGCGGCCCGAGTCGAGGTCCAGCACGAGGTCCTCGGGGGCGGCCTCCAGCAGGTCGGCGGCGAGCCGCTTGGCGCGCTCCACCACCTCGTCGGCAGCCTGCCGGGCGGCGGCGCCGCCGATCTGGGTGGACTTCGAGCCGTAGGTGCCGGTGCCGCGCGGCACCACATCGGTGTCGCCCTTCAGCACCTGGATCTTCTCCACCGGCATGCCCAGCTGCTCGGCGGCGATCATCGCGAAGGTGGTCTCGTGCCCCTGGCCGTGCGAGAACGAGCCCGTGCGCAGGACCGCCTCGCCCTCCTCGGTGATCCGCACCGCGCCGAACTCCTTCTCGTGCAGGCCGTTGGTCACCTCCACGTAGACGGAGATGCCGATGCCGAGCTGGAGGGCGGCGCCCTCGTCCCGGCGGCGCTTCTGATCCGCACGCAGCTGCTCGTAGCCGGCGGATTCGAGCGCGAGGTCGAGCGCGCCCTCGTAGTCGCCCGAGTCGTAGCGGGCGCCCGAGCACGGTGGTGTAGGGGAAGGCGTCGGCCGGGATGAAGTTGCGCCGACGGAGCTCGGCCGGATCCATGTCCAGCTCGGCGGCCAGCATGTCCATCGCGCGCTCGAGGATCTGGCTGGCCTCGGGCCGCCCGGCGCCGCGGAAGGGACCGATCGGCGTGGTGTTCGTCACCACCGTGGTGATGTCCGTCTCGATCTTCGGGATCGCGTAGACGCCGCTGGCCATCAGGGCGGTGAGGCTCGGCAGGAAGGCGCCGATGCTCGGGTAGGCGCCGCCGTCCTGGAGCAGGTCCAGCTTGTAGGCCCGCACCTTGCCGTCGCGCGTCGCGCCGATCTTGAAGCCGGCCACCTGCGCCCGGCCCTGGTTCATCGCCACCATGTTCTCGCTGCGCGTCTCGGTCCAGTGCACGGGCCGGCCGAGCTCGCGGGCCAGCCAGCCCACCATCACGTCCTCCACGTTCAGGCCCTTCGCACCGAAGCCGCCGCCCACGTCCGGCCCGACGACCCGGATCTGCGTCTCCTCCATGCCGAGCAGCATCGACAGGCCCATCCGGTCCTGGTGCGGCGTCTGCGTGGAGAGCCAGATCGTCAGCCGCCCGTCGTCGCCCGGCTGGGCCAGCGACGAGCGCGGCTCGAGCGGGCTGGCCGCGAGCCGTTGGCTCACGAGCGTGCCCTCCACCACCACGTCGCAGCCCTCGAACAGGTCGGGATCCGCCGCTGACGGCACCTTCAGGCACGTGTTCGTGCCCATATCCGGGTAGAGCAGGATCTCGTCCTTGACCGCCTCGCGCGGGTCGGTGACCACCGGCAGCGGCTCGTACTCCACGCTCACGTACTCGGCGGCGTCGACCGCATCGGCCTTCGACTCGGCCAGCACCGCCGCGACGATGTCGCCGGCGAATCGGACCGTGTCGCTGGCCATGAACGGCCGCCACATCTGCGGGTCGATGCCGATGAACGGCGGTGGCGGGCTGCTCTGCAGGGTGGTGTCCGCGTCGGTGAACACCTTCACGCCCGGCAGCTCGCGCGCGGCCGACACGTCGAGCTCGACGATCTTGGCGTGCGCCATCGGCGAGCGGACGAAGACGACGTAGAGCTCGTCCTCGAGCTTGATGTTGTCGACGTAGCGGCCCTCGCCCCTGAGGAAGCGCGGGTCCTCTCGCCGACGGACGCGCTGTCCGATGACGTTGGCCATGGCGAGAGTCTGTCAGACGGATGCGGACGGCGGCAAGACGGCGCGCGCGGTTGCCGTCAGCTCGTCTCGCAGCGGCTGCGTCATGCTCTCTGAGTGTGACCTCGCGGTCGACGTCTGCTGAGGCAGGTCGGCTAGAGATCTGCGTCGACGCTGGATCCCTCAGCCCCGTTCCCAGCCCCCCCACCGCCGCCCATCCGGCCTATCGGTCGGGCGGCTGTGATGACTCAGCCAGCGGCTTCTTCGCCTGAACCTCTCGTCTCGGGCGTCGCGGAGCGCGTAGCGTTCGCCGGACGCCGGCCTACGCCACGAGCCTCACCTCCAGCGCGCCCAGCGCCTCCCCCGCGCCGCCCATCAGCCCGAGGATCTTCGCCACGTAGGCCTGCGTCTCGGGAATTGCCGGGATGCAGCCGCAGGCCGCCACCCGCCCCGCGCCCGCGTTGTAGGCCGCCAGCGCCAGCGGCACCGACGCGAACTGCCGCAGCAGGTCGCGCATCAGGTGAGCCTGGGCCTCGATCGAGCTGCCCGGGTCGAACGGATCGTCGAGGCCGTAGGAGCGCGCCGTGCCCGGCATGAACTGCGCGATCCCCTCCGCCCCGGCGCCCGACTGCGCGAACGGGTTGAAGTTCGACTCCGTGTAGAGCTGGGCGGCCAGCAGCGCTCCCGACACGTTCCAGCGCTGCGCCGCGCCGGCGATCAGCGGCTCGAGGTTCGCGGGCACGAACGACGGCAGACTCACGCTGGCGCCGCCGTCCCCGCCGGAAGCCGGCCGTGCGCGAGGCGGCGTTCAGCTCGTAGCCGAAGTGCCACGGCTCCCATGAGTAGCGCTGCGACAAAGTGGAACCTCCCCGCGTTGCGCGCGAGCCAGCCGTACGCCGATGCCGGGCCCAGGTCGAGCTCGGTGCCGAAGCGGTGGAGGCTCTCGCCCGGGCGCGCGACCCAGTGGGGATCCGGATGCGCCGCGAAGAGGCGCGCCTGCTCGGCGTCGGAGCGGTAGGCGCTCGACGATCAGCAGCTCGATCCCCGCCTCGCTCTTCGCCGCGGCGGCCAGGCGGTCGAACGCCGGCGCGACGTCGGGCCGCATCGGCTTGCCCTGCCGGTAGGCGAGCGGGCCCGTGTAGCCGCCGCCCGTGCCCGGATCGACGCCGCCGGCTCCCGGCACCAGAGCCGCGGTGGCCCTGGCCGCCACCCGCAGCTCCGCCGGGCGCGCGGCGGACAGGCGGAGCGTCGCGCGTCCCCGCACCGCGACCGCCACGCGGACGGGCGCGAACGAGGCCGCGTCCGGGAAGCTGACGTCGCCCGCGCCGATCTGAGCGCCGTTCGAGGAAGCTCCGCGCACCGCCGCCGCCCGTGCGAGCGCCATGTACCCGGCCGGCGACAGGTGCCGCGGGTTGGGCAGCCCGCCGCTCAGCACGGCGGGCTCGAACAGGCGCGGATAGGCGTCGCGCATGGCGCGAGCGGCGGAGATGGCAGCGAGGTCCGCGGCGCGCTGGGCGTGCGACTTGGCGCCGTAGGCCCTGTCCGAGAGCACCGAGCAGCAGCGCGCCCGTGACGATCGCCGCCATGGCGCCGACCACGAGCACCAGCGCCTGCCCGGACTGCGAGCGCGGTTCATTCGCTGCGCCGCCTCGCAGATCGCCGCCAGCCCGCAGATCGCCCGCCCGAGCGCTCCGCGCGCCTCCCAGCCCGCCGCCGCCAGCCGCGCGCCCGCGTGCGACTCCGGCAAGAGCAGCACGCTGCGACCGGCCCAGCGCCCGTCCCCGCGCGCTCGATTCACGACCACGAGCGGCTCTCGCCCGGCCACCGGCATCGACTCGGCCAGCAGCTCCGCCAGCGCCGGCTCGGCCTGCGGCGGCGCGACCACCACGACGGCGTCGGCGAGCGACGCCGACTGGGTGCAACCGCGGCCGATGTCGAGCACAAGCGGCGCGTGCGGCCGAGCGGCCTCCACCAGCCCCGCGATGTCGGAGGAGCGGCTGAGACACAGCCGTCCCGCGGCGAGCGCGTCCCCACCCGCGTCGCCCAGGCGGATCCGCAACCTCGAGGCGGCCCGCGCCGCGGGCGCGAACGGCGGGGCCCCGAGCGCGCCGGCCACCACCGCGGCTCCCCCTGGATCGACCGCCGCCAGCCGCGCGGCCAGCGCGCGCGCCACGGTGCTCGCGCCGCACCCGGCGTGTCACGCCGGCGACGGCGACCAGCGGGCGAGAGCGCCGCTCGAGCGGCTGGGCCGGGGCCGCATGGTCCGGCAGAGGCTCGAGCAGCCACGCCTCCACCTGGGCGAGCGCCGCCGCCACGAGGCCCGGCCTGCGCGCATACGCCGAGCGGGCGCTCACGGCGCCGCCACGGCCGCCGAGGAGTGAACCTCCAGCCGCCGCCCCAGCGCCGCCAGCGCCGACGGCGGGCGCATCCCGACCGTTACGCCGTCCTCCCGCACCGAGACCGTCATCTGCGCCCGAGCCCAGCCGGGCACCGCAGCGCGCGCGCCCCGCGCGAGCGTCGGCCCCACCTGCGAGGGCGAGCGCGCCCGCCTCGGCGGCATCGCCGGCGAGCACCGCCGAGTAGCCCACCGCCAGCAGCTGGAAGACGATCAGCGCGAGCAGCAGCAGCGCCGGAACGGCGCCGACCAGCTCGACGCTCGCCTGGCCGCGCTCGCTCATCGGCCGCCCCCAAGCCCCGCCGTGGCGGTCACGCTGAGCGGGCTGCGCCAGGCTCTCAGCAGGAGCGGGATCGGCACGCTGACGCGCACCCGCCCGCCGCCCTCGTCGCGCACCTTCGTCCCGCGCGCGAGGGAGCCCGGCAGCGCGCTGCGGGCGGCGGCCTCGCTATCCGCTCCAACGGCCGCCGCCCGCGCGGCCACCCGCGCGGCGTTCGCTCCCAGCCACGCGGTCTGCCCGGCCAGCACCAGCTGCCAGCCGATCAGGCAGGCGAGCACCAGCGCCGGCAGGGTGCCCACCAGCTCGACCGACGCCTGACCCGACTCCCCTGCGATCCGCATGCCGGGACCCTCCCGGGCGGCGGCGAACGGGACAACACGCCCGGGTTACGGGTCAGCTACGAGAGCGCAAGAAGGCGTTGCGAGCTGGCTTGACGCTCGCGCATGCGGCGGGGTTACTGTCGGCTACCACCGCTCAAGGGAGGAAGGATGACGACGACCGTCCTCTGCCGCTGCCAAGTTGCGGACTACGAAGGCTGGCGGCCTGGATACGACCACGCGGTTCAGGTGACCCCCGGCGTGCGCACGTTCCGTCTTTGGCGGGGACAGGACGATCCGAACCTGGTCGTGATCGAGGAGACGTTCGACACGCGCGAGGAGGCGCAGGCGGCCTGGACGAGCGCCGAGGCGCGAGGCAGCGATGGAGGCCGACGGCATCGACATGTCGTCCATGCGGATCGAGTACTTCGACGAGGTCGATTCCGGGACGCCGGCCGACAGGTAGGTCGGCGGACCCCGCTAGCTGTACTTCTGCGACTGGATCCAGACCCAGAAGGCGCCGTACGAGGCGATCGCGAGCAGGGCGATCAGCACCGAGCACGCCGCCGCCGTCGTTCTGGAGCCGCGGCCAGGCGACGAACGCCAGCGCGGCGAGCCCGATCGAGCAGTACGAGCACCACCCGCTGGAAGTCCGTGAGCGAATCGAGCGTGAAGCGGTGCTCGCGGTAGAGGCGCAGGCCGAAGAAGGCGATCGCGGTGCCGAAGGCGACCCCGAGCAGCCGGAGCACCACGTCCACGGTCGGGCCGCCGCCCGGCAGCACCGCCAGCGCGAGCGCGATGACCGCGATGATCCCGAAGTTGCGGAGAGCCCTCACGCCGTAAAGCTTAGGACGGCGAGAGGAAGCGGGCGAGGTTACACGGGTTCGGTACAGTTCGGGCCGCGATGCGTCTGCGCGTGCTCGCCATCTCACTTGGAACGGCTCTCGGGAGCCTTCTGCTCGCGACCAGCGCCTTCGCCAGCGACAACGGCGAGGGCCTCTGGGGCGAGACCAACGACCGCGTGGTCACCGCCTTCGGGCTCGGCCTGGTTCTCTTCTTCACCTTGGTCGTGGTCCTCGGCAGCGCCATCCAGGGCCGCCGCGACAAGCGCAAGGCCGAGAAGAAGGCAGCTCAGCTTCCGCCAGCGCGCCGGCTGGTAGCCGGACCGCAGTCCGGATGGCCGCAGAGCCCGTGACCTACGAGCGCCGCGGTGCCGCCGCGGTGCTGACGATCGACCGCGAGGAGCGCCGCAACGCGGTCGACGGTCCCACCGCCGACCTGCTCGCGGAGGGGTTCCAGCGCTTCGAGGCCGACGACGGGGCGCGCGTCCTGATCCTCACCGGCGCCGGTGAGCTCGCCTTCTGCGCGGGAGCCGACCTGAAGGCGATCGACACGCTCGGCCCGCGTCTGGCGATGGCGGGCGGACCGCTCGGCTTCACGCGCTAGACGGCCTCGAAGCCCACGATCGCCGCGATCTCCGGCTGGTGCCTCGCGGGCGGGCTCGAGCTGGCGCTGTGGTGCGATCTGAGGATCGCCGCCGAGGGCTCCACGCTCGGCTTCCCCGAGCGCCGCTGGGGCGTGCCGCTGATAGACGGGGGCACTCAGCGGCTGCCGCGCATCGTCGGCCTCGGCCGCGCGCTCGACCTGATCCTCACCGGCCGCATGGTGCCCGCCGAGGAGGCGCTGGCGATGGGCCTGCTGACCCAGATCGTGCCCCCCGGGCGCCACCTGGAGCGCGCGCTCGAGATGGCCGAGGCGCTGGCCGCCTTCCCCCAGGAGACGATGCTCGCGGACCGCATGTCCGCCATCCAGGGCATCGGGATGCCGTTCGACCAGGGCCTCGCGCGCGAGGCGATGAGCGGCCTCGCGCTCCACGGCATCGCCCAGAAGGGCGCCGCCCGCTTCGCCGCCGGCGAGGGCCGCGGCGGCGCCGGCGCGGGCGTCTAGCCGCGGTAGCATCGCGCCGGTGGAGGATCTGCGCCGGTTGCGCTACTTCCTCGCGGTCGCCGGCGAACGCAACTTCACCCGCGCCGCGGAGCGCCTGCATCTCGCCCAGCCCGCGCTGAGCCGTCAGGTCCGGATGCTGGAGCAGGAGCTCGGGGTCGAGCTGCTGCATCGCACCACGCACACCTTCGAGCTCACCGAGGCCGGGGAGTTCCTGCTCGAGCGCGGTCCCGCGCTGCTGAACGCGGCGGACGAGCTGTGGCGAGGCGTGCGCGGCTTCGCCGCCGGCGAGGCGGGCAGCGTGCTGGTGGGATACGGGGCGAGCGCCGGCTACGAGACGGCGCCGCGCCTCCTGCAGGCGCTCGCCGAGCGTCACCCGGGCCTGAGCGTGGCCACGCGGGTGTTGCCCGCGCCGGAGATCGCGGCCGGCGTGCGGCGACGGCAGCCTCGACGCCGGGCTCGTTCGCTGCCCTCCGAGCGCTCCCGGGCTGGAGGCGCACGTGGTCCGCCACGAGATCCAGGGCCTGCTGCTGCGCCGGGACCACCCGCTGGCCGCCGCCGGCTCGGCGAGCGTGACGGACCTGCGGGACGAGACGCTGCTGCTCCACCCGCGCGATGCAAATCCCGGGCACTACGACGCCGTCGTCGAGCTCTGCGAGCGCCACGGAGTCGAGCCCCGCATCCTGTTGAGGAACCTGAGCTTCGACCTGGCTCAGACGCCGGTCATCCAGGGCGGCGCCGTCGCGATCGTCGGCGAGTCGACGCTGACCGGCCTCGCGAACGAGCTGAGCTGGCTGCCGTTCTCACCTCCCGTGACGCTCGAGGTCGCGCTGCTGGTGCGGGCCCACCATCGCTCTCCCGCCGTGGATCGCCTGATCGAGCTGGCGGGTGAGGTGGCCGCGGAGCTGGGCTGGATCGACGCGCCCGGCGGTAATGCCGCTTCGCGCTGAAGAGATACCGGATGGGTCTTTCACATCCGGCCCGGGGCGGCTTAGCCTCGGGCGGACTGGAGGAAACCACCGGAAGGAGAGCGAGATGAGCATCGCGACCACCGACAGCACCGCCGTGATCGAGGACTACGTCAGCGCCCTGCAGAACGGGCACGTGGAGGCGGTGCGCGCGATCTTCGCGGACGACGCCAGCTGGAAGCTCGACGGGGATCTGCCGATCTCCGGCGACTGGCGCGGAGGGGACGCGATCGTCGACGAGTTCCTCGCCAGCGCGCGCAGCTACTTCGAGCCGGACTCGATCGAGATCGAGGTGACGGGCACCGTGAGCGAGGGAGACAAGGTCGTGCTCGAGTGGACTAGCCGCGCGCAGACGCGGAGCGGGAACCGCTACGAGAACCACTGCATCGCCGTGTTCACCGTGCGCGAGCGGGAAGATCCAGTCCGTGCGCGAGTACATGGACACCCTCTACGCCCACAGGGTCGCCTTCGCCGCCTGATAATCGCTGGATGCCTCGGCTCAGGTTGCTGGAACGGCGGCTCGCGGTCTGCCGTCTCGACGCGGATGCGGCCGTTCCAGCCTGGGCGCGGGGTGAGCTCGTGTCCATCACCCGCACCCGCGCGGAGCTGTCGGTCGTCTGCGCGGAGGACGCGCTGCCGGCCGACGGACCGCCGGCGGAGCGGGGCTGGCGGGCCCTCGAGGTGGAGGGTCCGCTCGACTTCGACCTGATCGGGATCCTCGCTTCGCTGACCGGCCCGCTGGCCGCCGCCGACGTGCCCGTGTTCGCGCTCTCGACCTACGACACCGACTACCTGCTGGTGCTGGAGCGTGACCTCGAGCGCGCGCTGTCGGCGCTCGAGCGCGCCGGGCACGAGGTGGAGAGCTAGGAGGGCTGCGGGCCGGGGCGGGTGTCGCCCTCGACCTCGAGCTCGACCACCCGCAGCTTCTTCACCACGAGCTCCTCGATCTCGACCTTGCCGGCGGCAACCCGTCCGAGCGCGAGCCGCCCGACGGCCAGGCGGCCCACCGCCAGGGCCCCGACGGCCATCGCCCCGACCGCCAGCGCGCCGCGGGCCTCGGCGCCTATGGCGCCAGCGCCGATGGCGCTGGCGGGTCGCGCCGTGGGACGTGTCAGGTAGGACTTGCGGGCGCGCGGCACGCCCCGAAGATAGCGCGACTAGAGGCCCGGCGGATGGCGGGCGACGAAGCCGGCCGTGGAGCGCAGCGCCGGCTGCCAGCGGGTGCCGAGGGGGCCGCTGCGGCCGCTCGTGTCGAAGCGCAGGCCGGCGACGAACATGAAGGTGTGGGTGCCGTTGGCGTAGATCGTGATCCAGCGCCCGGGGCCCGGATCCCCGTACTGCATCAGCTGGCCCGAGGTGAGCGGCTGGCCGAGCAGCCCCGCCCCAGCGAGCGCGAACGAGACCGAGCCCGAGCAGTCGTAGCCGTTGTCGGCCCAGGCGCCGTGGCCGCCGCCCCACTTGTAGGGGGTGCGGGCGATCTCGTTGCCGCCCTGGATCACCGCGGCCACCACGCTCGGCGCCGTGAGCGGTGCGATCGCGGTGCCGTCCGGCAGGACGGCCGCCGCGGCCGCCACCGGCACGCCGGGGGTGGAGCGCAGGTAGCGGCGGAATGAGATGAGCTGGTCCCGAATCTGAGTGTCGGAGGGCGCCTTGGCGCTGCCGCCGCTGCTCGGGCTCTGGTCGGTGGCGCTGGTGAATTCGCCCGTGTCGCCCACGCCCGCGACCTTCACGAGCTGCGGATGGACTCGGACGCTCTCCTTGCTCACGCGCGCGGACAGCGGGCGCATCTCGGCGGCGGTGAGCTGCGTGAGGTTGATCTCGCCGCCGACGGTCCGGCCCTTGTGCGC
This sequence comes from uncultured Thermoleophilaceae bacterium, assembly GCA_963729205.1. GTDB lineage: Bacteria > Actinomycetota > Thermoleophilia > Solirubrobacterales > Thermoleophilaceae > JAICJR01. The sequence goes on along the minus strand of CAVSNA010000028.1, from coordinate 399,214 downwards.
GGCCGCTGGGCTCTTCGAGCCTCCGCCGCCCAGAACCAGCAGCAGAGCCACCAACCCGCCCGCCACGGCGAGCGCGATGGCCACGAAGCGCAGCTTGAACATGCCGACGGGCATGCGACGAGCTGTTCCCGCTTCGATCATCTCCTCGTACCCATCGCCTGATCGCGCTCCCGACTTGAGCGAATCAGAGGCTACAGGCGGTTTCCCAGACACGCGCAGATCATCCCATCCGCGCCGCGAGCTCCGAGCACCACGCCCTCGCGCAGGCCGCCGTTCCCGAGCTCGAGCTCGACGTCCAGGCGGCGGGCGAGCTCGTGGAGGATCGCGATGCCGGCCGGCATCAGGCGCACGCGCTCGGGATGGAGGTCGATTCGCGTCGCCACCTCGTCGCAGGTCGCCCCCGACAGAAGCTGGAGCGAGCGCTCCAGCGCGGCGCGGCTGAGCTCGGTTCCCACCATGCGCCGCACCGAGGTGGCGCTGCCCCCCACCGCCACGGCCCGCTCGGGGCGCGGCAGGTCGAGCGGCGCGAACACCTCGCTCACGTGCGCCGTCACCGCGGCGAGCTCCCGCCGGCCGGGCGGGTCGGAGCGCAGGTAGACGTCGGTGAGCAGGCCGGAGCCGACCCGGAACGACTCGCTCCACGACACGCCCGCGGCGGGCGTGCCCATCACCACCTCGGTGGACCAGCCGCCCACGTCCACCACCACCAGCGGGCCGTCCACCCCGCCCGGCAGCGTGGCCGCGGCGCCCACGAACGCGAGCCGCGCCTCCTCCTCGCCGCTGAGCACCCGCATCTGCACGCCGGCGGCCTCGGCCACGGCGGCCTCGAGCTCGGCGCGGTTCGGCGCGTCGCGCACCACCGCGGTGCCCACCAGATCGATTGCCGTCACGCCCAGATCGCGGGCGAGGGCCGCCTGGGCGGCCACCACGCGCGCCGCCTCCTCGATCTTCTCGGGCGGGATCACGCCCTCGGCCAGCAGTGCCTTCCCCAGGCGGGTGAACGCCCTGTCGCTTGTGATCTCGCGCAACGAGCCCGCGCGTAGCTCTGCTACGAGAAGGCGCGTGGTGTTGCTGCCGACGTCGATGCAGGCGTAGGCCAACCCGTCCGCAGCTTGGCATAGTCCACGCCGTGACGGAATACGCCATCCAGGTCCGCGACCTGCGCAAGCGCTACGGCGAGCTCGAGGCCGTCCGGGGGCTGTCGTTCTCCGTCGCCAGGGGCGAGGTGTTCGGCCTGCTGGGGCCGAACGGAGCGGGCAAGACCACCACCGTCGAGATCCTCGAGGGCTACCGCGAGCGCTCCTCCGGCGAGGTTCGCGTGCTGGGCCACGACCCCGCCGTGCGCGACCGGCGCCTGCGCGAGCGGGTGGGGATCGTGCTCCAGAGCAGCGGCTTCTACCCGCGCGCGACCGTACGCGAGGCGGTGGAGCACTTCGCGGCCGCCTACCCGCACCCGCGCAACGCCGGCGAGACGATCGCGCTGGTGGGGCTCGACGGCAAGGAGGACGCGCGCGCGGGCCAGCTCTCCGGCGGCCAGCAGCGGCGGCTCGACCTGGCGCTGGCGCTGGTGGGCGACCCCGAGCTGATCTTCCTCGACGAGCCCACCACCGGCTTCGACCCGGCCGCTCGCCGCGCCGCCTGGGACGTGATCCGCGGCGCTGCGCGAGCTCGGCAAGACGGTGCTGCTGACCACCCACTACCTGGACGAGGCGCAGGCGCTGGCGGACCGCGTCGCGATCGTCAAGGACGGGCTGATCGTGGCCGACGGCGCCGCCCTCGGAGCTGAGCGCGCGGCCCGGCGCCTACCGGGTCAGCTACCAGCAGAACGGCCACCGCGTCGAGCTCGAGACCCAGGACCCGACCGAGCTGCTTCACCGGCTCACCGGCGAGGCGCTCGATCGCGGCGAGCGGCTCGAGGGCCTGACCGTCACGCGCCCGAGCCTCGAGGACGTCTACCTGGAGCTGACCGCCCCCGAGGACGAGCCCGCGGCCGTCACGGAGGAGCCGGGTGAGCACCGCGACCCTCGCCTGGAGGCAGTTCCGCTTCGAGCGGCGCATGTTCTGGCGCAACCCGAGCGCGGCCTTCTTCAACTTCGCGCTGCCGTTCCTGTTCCTGATCCTGATCGCTTCGGTGTTCGGCGCCGACCGCAAGGAGCTGAACATCCTCGTGCCCGGCATCGCCGGCATGGCCGTGCTCGGCACCACCTTCACGGCGCTCGCCTACAACTTCGTCTTCAACCGCGAGCAGGGCATCCTCAAGCGCATCCGCGGCACGCCCATGCCGCCGCTGGCCTACTTCGGCGGCGTGCTCGGCAGCGCCGTGGCCAACGCCTTCGTGCAGGTGGCGCTGGTGATCGTCGATCGGCCGCCTCTTCTACAACGTGCCGCTGCCGCAGGACTGGCTCGAGCTGATCGTGTTCCTCGTGCTCGGGGTGATCGCGTTCGGGTCGCTCGGAATCGCCTTCGCGAACGTGATCCCGAACTTCGACGCCGCCCCCGCCTACATCAACGCGGTCTTCCTGCCGGCGATCTTCATCTCCGGCGTCTTCTACTCGACGAAGTCGCTGCCGGGCGTGCTCAAGGGGATCGCCGTGGCCCTGCCGCTGAAGCATGAGATCGACGGCATGCACGGGGCGATCGTGACCGGCGCGGGACTGAGCGACCACCTCACCGCGCTCGCGGTTGTGGGCGCCTGGGCCGTCGTGGGGCTCGTGCTGGCCGTGCGCTTCTTCCGCTGGGAGTAGCCGGCCGCGCTCAGCAGCCGCAGTCCCTGCCCTGCCAGATCATGCGGCCCTTCTCGAGCGCAACGCCGGCGATCGCGAGCGCAGCCGACCGGGTCGGGCCAGGACGCTCCGGAGGCCGCGGCGCCCGCGAGGCCGATCAGCGCAGCCACTCCGACGTAGACGCAGAACACGCTGCGCACGCCGTCGAGCTCCACCGCCTCCGGGTCGAGCCGCTCGCCCACCCGCCGCCTCGCCCTCCGCAGCGGTGGCAGCGCCGCCAGGCTGGCCCCCACGAGCGCCATCCCGAGCCAGCTCGTGCTGGGATCCGAGCCCAGCACCAGGTCGCGCGTGGCCACGGCCGCGAGCGCGGGCGCCAGCAGCAGGAAGCCCAGCGCCACCACCCGCTGCGAGCGCCGCTCCGCGGCCTCCGACGGATCGCGCGGCCCACTGAAGCGCCAGATCACGAGCGCCGACGCCAGGCCCTCGAGCGCGGAGTCGATCCCGAACCCCACGAGCGCCAAGCTGCCGGCGGCAGCCCCGGCCGACGATCCCCGCCGCGCCCGCGACGGCCAGCCAGGCGAAACTCGGCCAGTTGAGCGAGCGCGCCTCGGCGCGCGTCGCTGACCCAGGCCGTCGTCACGGATCGGATCGACGAGCGAGCTCGGGCGACCGGACGACCGTACCCCTAGAGGCGCAGGGCCGAGCCGTTCAGCCGCAGCCAGCGCTCGTGCTCGCGGTACTCGGGGCAGCGGGAGGCGAGCAGCCGCCAGAAGCGCGGCGAGTGGTCGAGCACCTGGAGGTGGGCCACCTCGTGCTCCACCACGTAGTCGAGGATCGGCTCCGGGGCCAGCAGCAGGCGCCAGTTGAAGCTCATCGCGCCGCTCGAGGAGCAGCTTGCCCAGCGGGTGCGCTGGGAGCGGATCGTGAGCCGCGAGTAGGCTCGTGCCCGCGCGGCGCGTGGCGGCGTCGAGCCGCGCGGCCACCTCCACCCGCGCGCGGCGCCGGTACCAGCGCTCGAGCGCGCCGCGAACCGCCTCGGTGCCCTCCGCCCCCACGCGCGACGTGGAGCACGTCGCCGCGGCGCGCCACGTGGTCGCGCACGCGATCGGGCTCCACGCGCAGCCTCAGCTCCAGCTCGCGCCCGAGGTAGGGCACGGCGCCGCCGTCCTCGAGCAGCGCCGCGGGCAGCGCCCGCTCGGCCTCGCGGAAGCGGCGCAGCGTGCGCTCGATCCAGCGCCGCTTCTCCTCCACCAGCGGCGGCACGTGCTTCAGCGCCATCCGCTCGGGAACCACCACCTCGACGCCACCGGCGTCCACCACGATGCGGGCGTGGCGGGCGCGCGAGGAGCGCCGGACGGTGTACGGGATCGGATCCACGCGCCGAAGATAGGCGGCACGCCGGAAGTCCGACAGTCCACGGTCCACAGTCCACAGGGCTTGGGCCCGCGACCCGCGACCCGCGACCCGCGACCTGCGACCTGCGACCTGCGCGACCTAGATGATCACCTGCACCGTGCCGCCATCCGCCGACCAGGCGGCGCCGGTGCACATACGAGGCGTGCTCGGAGCAGAGGAAGACGACCACAGAGGCGATCTCCTCGGATTGCGCGAAGCGCCCGATCGGCACGCGCGCCCGCTGGGTGGCGAGTGCCTCGTCGCGCGACACGCCGCGCCGCTTCGCGAGCTGGTCGGCGAGGCCGCCCTCGCCCATCCAGAGCGGCGACTCGACGGGCCCCGGGGCGAGCGCGTTCACGCGCACGCCGGTGCCCGCGTAGCGGTCGGCGAACCCGCGCGAGAGCGACAGCTCGGCCGCCTTGCCCACCGCGTAGGCGAGGTTCGTCCCGGATGGCCGCTTGCCCGAGGACGAGGCCACGTTCACGATCCTCCCCCAGCCGCGCTCGGCCATGCCCGGCGCGGCCGCGCGCATCAGCCGCATCGGCGCCATCACGTTCAGCTGCCATTGGATGTCCCAGTCCTCGTCGCTCAGCTCGTCGAACGGCCTCACCGCGCTCGTGCCCGCGTTGTTCACCAGCACGTCGAGCGAGCCGAAGCGCCGCTCGCACTCCTCCACCACCAGCTCCGCCGCGGCGGGTGCCGTCACGTCGACGGCGAGCCACTCCGCCCGCCCGCCCTCGGCCGCGCACTGCTCGGCGGCCGCGCGCAGGGCCTCCTCGCCGCGGGCCACGAGCAGCACCGACGCGCCCTCGGCGCACAGCATGCGGGCCGTCTCCAGCCCGATCCCGAGGCTCGCTCCGGTGACCACGCAGGCCCTTCCCTCGAGGCCGAGGTTCATGCGGCGATCATGTCAGGCCCGTTCGACACAGGAGATCCACGTTGAAGAGCCACACGGTCTACCGAACCTTCCACACCGAGCGCCGCCGCGAGTTCGTCCGCATCACCGGCGACGTGCAGCGCGCGGTGGACGACGCGGGCGTGAGCGAGGGCCTGGCGCTCGTCTCCGCGATGCACATCACCGCGGGCGTGTGGGTGAACGACGACGAGCCGGGCCTCCAGGCCGACGTGCTGGAGTGGCTCGACAAGATCGCCCCGGCCACCTGGCAGGAGCCGCCGAACGAGGTCGCCCGCGAGTTGCTCCCGGACGGCGGCGACTACCGCCACCACCGCGGCGGCGAGGACAATGGCGACGCCCACCTGAAGAACCTGCTGGTGCACCACCAGGTGGTCCTCCCGGTCACCGACGGGCGGCTGGATCTCGGTCCCTGGCAGGCGGTCTTCTACTGCGAGTTCGACGGGCGCAGGGACAAGCGCCTCGTGATCAAGGTGATCGGCGAGTAGCTCAGCGCTCGTAGACCTCTGGGTTCGCGCAGTGCGGCATCCGCTCGCCCGCCAGCGCCGCCAGCAGGTTGTCGACCGAGAGCCTGGCCATGCCCTCGCGCGCCGCATGCGTGGCCGAGCCGAGGTGCGGCGCGATGGTCAGGTTCGGGCACATCAGCAACGGGTGCTCGATCGGCAGCGGCTCGGGGTCGGTCACGTCGAGTGCGGCGCCGCCGATCCAGCCCTGGTTCAGCGCCCGCACGAGCGCGTTCGTGTCGACGACCGGGCCCCTCGCGGTGTTCACCAGGATCGCGGTCGACTTCATGCGCTGCAGCGCCGGCTCGTCGATCAGCCCGCGCGTCTCCTCGGTGAGCGGCGTGTGGATGCTGACGAAGTCGGAGCGCTCGAGCAGCTCGTCGAGCGGCACGCCGCCGCTGCGCGAGGTGTGGATCACCTCCATGCCGAAGCCCACCGCGCGGCGCGCCACCGCGCTGCCGATGCGCCCCAGGCCGATCAGGCCGAGGGTGGCGCCGTTCAGGTCCTGGCCGAGCATGAAGCCCGGATCCCAGCCCCAGCCGCCCGCTCGCTCCACCCGCTCGGCGTCGCTCAGGCGCCGCGCGGCGGCGAGCATCAGCGCCCACGCCATGTCGGCGGTGGCGTCGGTGAGCACGCCGGGCGTGTGGCCCACGGGTATCCCGCGCGACGTGGCCGCGGCCAGGTCGATGTTGTCCACGCCCACCGCGTAGTTCGACACCGCGCGCAGCTCGGGGCAGGCGGCGAGCAGGTCGGCGTCCACGCGGTCGGTCAGCTGCGAGAGCAGTCCCTCGGCGTGCCGCGCGCGCTCGAGCAGCACCTCGTGCGGCGGCTGGCCCTCTCCCTCCCAGACGTCCACATCATGCGCGGACGCGAGGCGGTCGAGCGCCTCGCCCGGAACCCAACGCGTGACGAAGCAGCGAGCCATCGCGCCGCCCAAGCTAACGGCTGCGCGCCTAGCTCGCGGCCAGGATGCTGCCGAGCAGGCCCGGGAAGCGCTGCTCGAGCTCGTCGCTGCGCAGCTCGCTGAGGCGCTCGCGCCCGTCGATCCGCTGGCGGATCACGCCGGCCTCGCGCAGCACCTTGAAGTGGTGGCTGGCCGTGGACTTGCCGACCGGCAGCCCGAAGCTGCCGCACGCCTTCGGGTCGGGGCAGTCCTTCAGCTGTCGAACGATCTGCAACCGGACCGGATCCCCCAGCGCCTGGAGCACGGACTCGAGCCTCATCGCTGCGGGCTCGGGTCCGGGGAGGAGAACGGGCCGGTCGGGCGTGACCTCGATCATCGCGTCCATTCTACCTCGATCGAACTGTTTGGCAACCATCGAAGTTTGTTGGTACGATGTGCATCGAACTGTTTGCCCAGGACCAGAAGGACTCGGATGACCCGCAACAGCAGCCGCGCAGTTCTCGCCCTCACCGGCGCCGCGCTCTTCATGATCGTGCTGGACAACCTGATTGTCGCGTCGGCGCTGCCCGCGATCGAGCGCGGCCTGGGCGCCCCGATCAACAGCGCGGAATGGGTGCTCGACGCCTACATCCTCTCCTTCGCCGTCCTGATCCTCACGGGCTCCGCGCTGGGCGAGCGCTTCGGGCGCCGCAAGGTGTTCATCATCGGCCTCGCGATCTTCACGGCGGCATCGGCCGCCGGCGCGCTGTCGGCCAACATCGGCGAGCTGGTGACGGCGCGCGCGGTGCAGGGAGCCGGCAGCGCGATCCTCATGCCGCTGACCCTCACCCTCCTCCGAACGCCTACCCGCCGGAGAAGCGCGGCGTCGCGCTCGGCATCTGGTCCTCGATCGCCGGCCTAGGCGTGGCGGCCGGACCGCTCGCCGGCGGAATCCTGACCAGCACGCTGTCGTGGCACTGGATCTTCTGGGTCAACGTGCCGGTGGGCATCGCGGCGATCGTGCTGAGCCCGCGACTGCTCGACGAGAGCCGCGGCCGCCGCGAGCCCATCGACACCGGCGGCCTCGTCCTGGCGAGCCTGGGGCTGCTCGGAATCGTTTGGGCCACGGTGCGCGGCAACAGCCAGGGCTGGCTCGCCGCCAGCACGCTCGTGGCCTACGCGCTCGGCATCGCGTTCCTGATCGCGTTCGTGGCCTGGGAGGCGAGGCACAAGGCTCCGATGCTGCCGCTGCGGCTCTTCCGCGACAGCCGCTTCACGATCTCCAACAGCACCGGCTTCCTGCTCCACTTCGCGATGTTCGGCACCTTCGTGATGGCGATCCAGTTCCTCGTCGGCGTGCTCGGCGAGAGCGCCCTGATGGCCGGGGTGTGGACGCTGCCATGGACGGTCATGCCGTTCCTCATCTCGCCGCTCAGCGGGCGCCTCGGGCAGCGCACCCACCCGGCGATCCCGTCGGCGATCGGCATGCTGCTCGTCGCGCTGGGCACGTTCGGGTTGTCCCAGACCATCAGCACCACCACCGCCCCGGCGGAGCTGGCCCCCAGCCTGCTGTTCATCGGCGTGGGCATCGGGCTGGTGCTGCCGAACATCGCCGCGCTGGCGATGGGCTCCGTCAGCGGACCGGACATCGGGAAGGCCTCGGCCACGCTCAGCACCTCGCGCCAGGTCGGCAGCGTGTTCGGCGTGGCAGTGGCGGTGGCGATCTTCGAGGCGAGCGGCCCCGACACGGCCGAGGCCACCGTCCGCGGCATCAGCCACGCCTTCGCGGCCGCCAGCGGGGGCGCGCTCATCGGCGCGCTGATGTCGCTCGCGATCGTGCCGCGCGCCGCGGCCGTGCTCCAGGCCTGGCTGCCGCGCGCTCAGACGACCGTCGCCGGCGACTGACGGTCCTCGATCACCGCGCGCGCGGCCAGGTAGCCGGGCGCGCCGGTCACGGCCCCGCCGGGATGCGCGCCCGAGCCGGCCAGGTAGAGGCCCTCCACGCCGCCGAACCGGCGCGGCCCGTGGCGCTCCTCCAGCAGCTGGCCGGGCAGCATCTCGCCGTGGAAGATGTGGCCGCCGGTGATCCCGAAGCGCTCCTCGAGCTGGCGCGGGCCCAGCACCAGGCGATCGACGATCCGGTTGGGCAGGTCGGGGCAGGTCTCCGCGAAGCGGGCGATGGCGGCATCGGCCGCCTTGTCCTGGTCCACATCCGGCGGGAAGCACTGGCAGAACAGCGACACCACGTGACGCTCCGGCGGCGCCAGGCTGTCGTCGGCAGCCGTCTGGCAGGCGGCCTCGATCCAGGGAGCGCGCGCCGCACGGCCCGCGCGGGCGTCCTCGGCGGCGTTCGCGAGGTCCGCCATCGAGTAGCCGATGTCGATCGCGCCCTGCCACGCCTCGGCGCCGGGCCAGCGAGGGGAAGTCCGGCAGGCCGTCGAGCAGCAGCATCGTCTTCACCACCGGGCCGGCCTGGCGCCAGCCCGGCCTGGGCTCGAGGCCCGCGAGCGCCGAGGTGCGCAGTGGATCGGCGTTCGAGACGACCAGCTGCGCCGGCAGCTCGCCGCCGCCCTCGAGCACGATTCCCGCCGCCCGGCCGTGCTCGACCAGCACGCCGGTCACCGGCGAGCCGGTGCGGATCGCGACGCCCGCGGCCTCCGCGGCGGCGCGCAGCGCCGCGGTCACCGCGCCCATCCCGCCGCGCGCGTAGCCCCAGGCGCCCGGCACCCCGGTGGCCAGGCCGAGCTCGTGGTAGAAGCCCACGAACGCCGTGCCGGGGTCGTCGGGGCCGGCGAGTGTGCCGATCAGCCCCTGCAGGGCGAACGGCACGCGCACCTGCTCGGAGGGGATGCCCGGCCAGCTCGTCCGCGATCGGCCCCTCCAGGATCTCCGGCCCGATGGCCTCCAGCCAGCGCTCCCGGTCGGGAGGCTCGAGCAGCAGCGGGCGCGCGCGCCCAGCCGCCTCGTCCCAGCGCTCGGCCCAGGCGGCGTAGCCGTCGGCGTCGGCGCGCGACCAGTCGCGCTCGAGCTGCTCCCAGGTGCGCTGCCGCTCCGACCAGGTGACCACGTGCCGTCCGTCCGGGAACGGGGCGAACAGGTAGGGCTCGTGCACGCTCACCTCGAGGCCGTGCTTGCCCAGCTGGAGGTCCTGCATGATCTCGGGGCGCAGCAGCGACAGCGTGTAGGCGCCCGGGGAGGCGCGCACGCCGGGCCAGAGCTCCTCGGTCACGCAGGCGCCGCCCACGATCTCCCGCCGCTCGTGGAGCTCGACCGACAGTCCGGCCCGCGCCAGGTAGGCCGCCGCCACGAGGCCGTTGTGGCCGCCGCCGATCACCACCGCGTCGAGCATGGCGAGGCAGCCTACTCCCGCTCTATGGTGGGGTCGTGGCGCAGGTCAGCGGGCTCGACGAGGTACTGGCGCCCGAGGGCTGGACCTACGCCAGCTCGCCGCCGGTCGAGCCGGGCGATCCGGGCCGCTTCCACGCCCTGTTCGGGCGCGACTCGCTGATCACCGCGCTGCAGCTTCTGCCCGTGCGGCCGGACGTGGCGCGGGCGACCCTGCGCGTCCACGCACGCCTCCAGGGCACTCGCGAGGACCCCGAGACCGACGAGCAGCCCGGCAAGATCGTCCACGAGTACCGCCCCGATGCCCGGCGACCGCTTCGAGTACATGGGCCTCCCGGTGCGCGACGGCGAGCTGCGCTACTACGGCTCGGCCGACTCCACCTCGTGGTTCCTGGTGCTGCTCGCGGCGCTCGGCGACGATGCGCTGGCCGCCGAGCTCGCCGCCCGCCTGGCGGGCGGCGGGGGACTGGCTGGAACGGGCGCTCGAGCACGGCGGGGGCCTCGTGACCTTCGGCCCGCGAGCGGCACCCGGCGGGCTGGTGCAGCAGGGCTGGCGCGACACCCCGGATCCGCTCCGGCCCTACGGGGGCGGCATCCTGCGACCCGACGGCGGCGTGCCGGAGGCGCCGCTGGCCGATGCCGACACCCAGGCCGTCGCGCTGGTGGCGCTGCGCGCGCTTCGCGTCCTCTCGGGCGAGCAGCGCTTCGCAACGCTCCACGCGGAGCTGGCGGAGCGCGTGGCGGACGCCTTCGGGCCCGAGACGATGGCGATCGAGGCCGGCGGCCGCCCGGTGGAGGGCGCCGGCTCGCAGCTCGGCTGGCTGCTGTGGGCGGGGGCGCTGCCGGACGCCGCCGCGGCCACGCTCGCCGAGCGCCTCTGCGCCCCCGACGTGCTCACGCGCTTCGGGCTGCGCACGCTCTCGGAGCGCTCACCCGTGTTCCAGGCCGAGGCCTATCACCGCGGCTCGATCTGGCCGTTCGACTCCTGGCTCGGCTGGGCGGGGCTGCGAGCCGCCGGACGGGCGACCGAGGCTGAGTCCGTGCGGAGCGGCGTGCTCGAGGCGCTCGAGCGGCTGGGCCGCGCCCCGGAGCTGTACGCGGTCGGCGCCGAGGGCCCACGCGCGATCCCGATCTCGAATCGGGTACAGGCCTGGACGGTCGGCGCCCGCTGGGCGCTCGAGAACGGCTGGGACGGTCGTCCCGCGCCGCTGTTCGACTAGCTCTCGCTGCGCTCGCTTCGCTGCGAAAGCCCGTGCGTGCGCGTACCCCGAACGGGTCCCATGTTCCCTGAACCCCCCGGGTGGGTATACCGCCCCCAAGCAGGGGTAACGAAGGGCAGGGATTTCTTGACGACTATTGAGCTGACCGGCGGGCCGGGAGCCGTTTCCGCGGCACGGCACGCCATCGAGCAGCTCGCAGACCGGGAGCAGCTTCCACGTGTGGATGATCTGCGGCTGCTGGTAAGCGAGCTGGTTACGAACAGCGTGCTACACGGGGGCGCGGGCCCGGACGATCGGGTAAGCGTCAGCGTGGAGCAGCCGGATAGTTGCGTGCGGGTGGAGGTCTGCGATCACGGCAGGGGCTGGACGCAAGCCGAAGCGATCGAGGTCGATCGACAGCAGCGAGCCCCCAGGAGGCTGGGGACTGTTGCTCGTCGGCGAGATCGCCGACCGCTGGGGCATCAACTCGAACGACGGCACCTGCGTGTGGTTCGAGGTGGCGACGCAGGAGAGCGCGGTCCCGCTGCCTGCCTGACGGCAGCGGGACCCACTCATCAGCTAGCTGCGGCCGCAGACCGGCCAGGCCGAGGTGCCGCTGCGCTGCAGCAGCAGCTCCGCCATCCGGTCCTGCTCCGCCTCCGGCGCACGCGCCGGATCGCCGTTGCCCCCGAGGGAGCGCCAGGTGGCACGCGAGAACTGGTACTTGCCGCGGTACTGCCCGTTCGGCGAGACCGCCGTCGGATCGCCGCCTGACTCGCAGCGCGCGATGCGCGCGAGCTCGGTGCTCGGAGCGCTGCCGCTGCCGGCGCCCGGCGGCTCGCTGCCGCCCAACCCGAGCGCGTTGAGGGTCTGCGGCCCGACGATGCCATCGACGATGAGCCCGTGAACGCGCTGGAACGACATCACGGCGCGCTTGGTGGCGGCGCCGTAGACGCCGTCGGCTGACAGGCCGAGGGCCCGCTGCACCGAGGCGATCGTCGCTCCCGAGGAGCCCGACTGGATCAGCTCCGAGCTGGAGCCGCCGGACGCGAGCGCGGCGCCCGCGCCCATCGTCATCACGAACGCCATCACGACCGAGACGCTCCTGCCGCGAATGCGGCGCCGACGCTTGCGGGCGGCGGCCAGGCGGCGATCGCGGGAGCGTCGGAGCGAGCGCCGCCACGGAGTCGTCGAAGCGAGATCCGCTTGGGATGTGGACACTGACTCCTCCTTCTTTCTTGCGCCTACGAGGTGAGCTGACGGGCTCGCGCGGAAAGAAGTTCGCGCTACGCCGCGCTTGGGCGGCGATTCGCCCCAGGGCCGTGACGGCATGGCCCGAGTGGGTCCCCCGCTCCCGGCTGCACAGGACAGCCGAGACTCGGCTTGATTCGGTCACACACCTAAGCAGATCTCACGGCGGAAGGCGCAGGCGCGGCGTCGCGATCCTCACCGATTGGTGATGGTTCTCCCGCATGTCACGGAGTAATCTGCGCAGACGATGCCGCCCGCATCAGGCGAGAGATCGCGGGACACCGGTGGCTACCGTCACGCGCCCCTGGCGGAGGAGTGGCGGGCGCTGCGCCGCGCGGCCACGGTGGTGGCCCTCCTCACCAGCCCGGCGTTCTTCCTGCTGCTCTGGCAGCGCAACGGCTGGGCGCTCCCCTGGGCCCTGCTCGGCACGTTCGTGGCGGTGGTGGCGTTCCGCGGCCTCGTGGACGTCATCACGCGCCGGCTGATCCCCTGGCCGAACCTCTACAACGCCAACCCGGAGCTGCTCGAGGAGGACGTGATCGCGCGCCGGCGGGCGTGGTACTGGCGCAAGAAGTTCCGCCGGCTGACCATCTTCGGGACCATCTTCGTGATCGTCGTCGGCACCGTCGCGCTGATCAGCGGCGAGAGCTTCGGCGGCGCGATCTCGGAGATCGGGGACGCGATCAAGAGCGCGGCGCCGCTGCTGCTGGTCCTCGGCTTCCAGCTGCCGCTCTTCTTCGTCTTCAACTTCCTGATCTTCTTCGGGCCGCTGCTGATCTTCGGCGTGAAGCAGATGAAGGGCTACGAGCCCGGCGACGCCGACTGGGGCGTGCGGCTCGACGACGTGCGCGGCCAGAAGGAGGCCAAGGAGGAGGTGCGCCGGGTCATCTCCCTCTGGCAGTCGGGCGACGCGTTCGAGCGCGCGGGCGGCAAGCGCGAGCGCGGCCTGCTGTTCCTCGGCGCGCCGGGCACGGGCAAGACGATGCTGTCCAAGGCGATCGCCACCGGCTTCAACTGCCCGTTCGTGACGATGCCGGGCTCGGGCTTCGCCCAGATGCTCATGGGCCTCGACGTGGTGATCGTGATGCTGCTCGTCCGCAAGGCCAAGAAGCTGGCGGCGAAGTGGGGCGGCCAGTGCATCGTGTTCATCGACGAGATCGACGCGGTGGGGATGCGCCGGCAGGCGCTCAGGGCGGCCACTCGGGCACGGCCACGGCCGCGCCGGGCACGATCCACGACCACTGCTTCTTCGGGCCGAACGGCTCGCTCACCCCCACCGGCGACCTCATCCTCGAGACGCGCGCCTGGCGCGACCGGGTCTTCGCCGCAGCGCGCGGGCGATCCCGGCGTGGCGATGCCCGGCCGTGTACAGGCAGCTCGACCGGATCGTGAGCGCCGCGATCCCCGGCGGCATGTTCGGCGGCGGCCAGGGCCAGGCGCTCAACCAGCTGCTCGTGCAGATGGACGGCATCGACGACCCGCCGCTGATGCGGCGCTTCTTCACCAACCGCATCAACACGTTCCTGGACGCGCTCTACTTCGTCCCCCAGAAGATCGGCAGCGTGAAGCTGCGCCTGCCCAGGCCGAAGCCCTCGCCGCACCAGATCTACTTCATCGGCGCCACCAACGTGCCGATCAGCGCGCTCGACCCGGCGCTCATCCGCCCGGGCCGCATGGGCCGCCACATCTGGTTCCGCACGCCCACGCGCGAGGACCGCCGCGACATCTTCGAGCTCTACATGGCGAAGGTCGACCACGATCCCGAGCTCGACACGCGACAAGCGCCGCGACGAGCTGGCCCGCATCACGAGCGGCTACTCGCCGGCGATGATCGAGCAGGTCTGCTCGATGGCGCTCACCTACGCGCACGCGGACGAGCGGCCGATCTTCGAGTGGGAGGACGTGGTGGAGGCCATGACCACCGTGGAGACGGGCACCGCGGTGGGCATCGAGTACGTCCCCGAGGAGACCCGCGCCGTGGCGATCCACGAGGCCGGGCACGCCGCCGCCAGCCACGTCTACATGGAGGGCACGCTCTCCACGCGGCTCTCGATTCGCATGCGCTCGGGATCGCTCGGCCACCACCAGGCCATCCAGACGGAGGAGCGCTTCTCCTCCTGGCGCCACGAGGAGGTCGGCGAAGCTGATCTGGGGCCTCGGGGCGATGGCCGCCGAGCGCGTCTTCTACAACGAGAACTCGACCGGCGTGGGCGGCGACGTGTACTCGTCCACCCGGGCCGCCAAGTGGATGGTGGGCATGTGCGCGATGGCTCCCGAGCCGGTGCGGCTCGAGGGACGCGTGCCGGACGAGGACCTGGAGGACGAGACCGACAAGATCATGAAGCGCTTCGAGCGCATCGGGAGCGAGATCATGAACCGCGCCGGCAGCGGCAACATGCTGGCGGAGGACCCGCTCGACAAGGTGCTCGGCGACCGCGACAAGCGCCGCTCCGTGGCCATCCTGCTCGGGCAGGCCTACGTGACGGCCTACAACCTCATCGAGCACAACAGGGAGCAGGTCGAGCAGATCGCCGAGGTGCTGGTGGAACGGCGGGAGATACACGGGGACGAGGTCGTCGACCTGCTCGAGCGCGCCCGCCTCAAGGTGCCGGAGATAGACGTCCTGGACGAGAGCGCATGGCCGAAGGTGTGACACCTCCCGAAGCCGGTGGCGAGCAGCCCGACCCCGCCGCGGCGGGGCACGAGCTCGAGCGCGTGGGGCACGAGCTCGAGCCCGCGTCCAAGCGCGAGCTCCAGCACTACGTGCCGTACGAGGAGCAGCACGGCCACAAGTTCCGGCTGGCCTTCGCGGCGCTCGCGGGCTTCGGCCTGGCGGCCGTCGCCGCCGCGGCGATCTTCCTCGTCGCCGGCAGGCCGCCGAAGCCGCCGGCATGGTCGGAGTGGAAGCCCACGGCCTCCGGCGACGACGCGCTGACGCAGATCGCCAACCACGTGGGCCCGACGTACCGGCTGCCCAGCGGCCAGCAGATCGTCAGCGTGCTCGGCGGGCCGATGCAGGTCGCGGGGCTGCCCGTGCGGGTGCTGCTGCGGCCGAACCCGAACGACGTCGTCCCCCTCCAACGGCAAGGGCGCCCTCTACAGCCTCTGCGGCATGGGCGACAAGTGCTCGATCGGCGTCGGCAAGCCGTCGCAGGAGCGCACCATGCTCCTGCGCCGCGAGGCGCTCGAGCTGGCCCTCTACACGTTCCGCTACGCGAAGGACGTCAAGCAGGTGATCGTGATCCTGCCGCCGCCGCCCAAGAAGGACCCGAGCCAGGCGATGTTCTTCCGCCGCGGCGACGTGAACCCGCAGCTCGCGCAGCCGCTGCGCGCCACGCTGCCGTCGCCGCCGCCATCGATTCGCCTCGCTGCGCTCGGGAGCCACGCACGACTTCATCGACCGCCTCACCGGCCGCGAGATCTTCAACTACGACCTCCAGCCGGCGCCGGACGCGAGCGTGCTGCTCGAGCTGGCGCACTTCCCGCTCACGTCGAGCACCAGCTCGTCGGTCGGGCCCTGACGACTCCCCACGCAGTTGTTGTGCGCGCAACTATTTGCTACAGTTAGTTGCGCAGTCAACTTACGGGGGAAAGAAATGAATCTGGGACTTCTGGTGGTAAGGGTCATCGTGGGCGTGCTGTTCTTCGGTCACGGCGCTCAGAAGCTGTTCGGCTGGTTCGGCGGCTACGGCCTCGAGGGCACCGGCGGCTTCTTCGAGCAGCTCGGCTTCCCGAACGGCAAGCTGCAGGCGGCTCTGGCCGGCCTGGCCGAGGCCGGCGGCGGCATCCTGCTCGCCCTGGGCCTGCTCACCCCGCTCGTCGCTCGCGGCGATCACCGCGGTGATGCTCGTCGCGGTGGTGAAGGTCCACCTCGCGAACGGGATCTGGGCGAGCAACAACGGCTTCGAGTACAACCTCGTGCTCGTCGCCATCGCCTTCGCCGTGACCGCTGTCGGGGCAGGCAACTGGTCGCTTGACCACGTGCTGAACCTCGACGTCGCCGGCACCGGCTGGGCGCTGGGCGCGCTCGGCGCCGGGCTGATCGGTGGCCTGGGCGCCCTCGCCCAGACGCGCCTGGCCAGCTCGCGCGAGCAGCCGCCGCATCCGACGGCCGCCTAACCCGCAGCGCAAAGACTCACCGCGCGGCGTCCCCACCCGGGGCGCCGCGCTTCTTCGTGCGCCGGCGCGGGCGGGGTTGCCTACGATCGGCAAGGATGAGGCCGTGGCCGGCACGAACAACTCCCATCCGCCCGAGGTGGCGGAGCTCCTCTCCGCCAGGGCGGGCGAGGCGATGGCGCTCAACCAGCGCCACCTCAACCCCCAGCTCGGGCGGATCCTGCGCACGCTCGGCTTCGACCGCGATTGGGTCGAGGCGCACGGCTCGCACCTGATCGACCGCGAGGGCAACAGCTACCTCGACCTGCTGGCCGGCTACGGCGTCTTCTCCCTCGGCCGCAACCACCCGGACGTGCGCCGCCAGCTCGAGCGCGTGCTGGCCGCCGACACCCCCACCCTCCCCCAGCTCGGCGTGTCGCTGCTGCCGGGCGCACTGGCCGAGGAGCTGATCGCGCGCGCGCCCGGCTCGCTCGACGCCGTGCTGCTCACCAGCTCGGGCACCGAGTCCGTGGAGGGCGCGCTCAAGATCGCGCGCGCCGCCACCGGCCGCCCGCGCATCCTCTACTGCCACCACGCCTTCCATGGCCTCACCTACGGCTCGCTGTCGGTGAACGGCAACGAGGAGTTCCGCGAGCGCTTCGGGCCGCTGCTGCCCGGCTGCGACCCGGTGCCGTTCGGGGACGCCGAGGCGCTGCGACGGGAGCTCGCTGCCGGCGACGTGGCCGCCTTCATCGTCGAGCCGATCCAGGGCAAGGGCGTGCACCTGCCGCCCGACGGCTACCTGCGCCGCGGCCCAGGACCTCTGCCACGCCGCCGGGTCGCTTCTGATCGTGGACGAGGTGCAGACCGGGCTCGGCCGCACCGGCCGCTTCCTGGCGCTCGAGCACTGGGGCGTGGAGCCCGACATGGTCACGATCGCGAAGGCGCTCTCCGGCGGATACGTGCCGATCGGCGCCGTGCTGGCCACGCGCAGCGTGTTCAGCGCCGTGTTCGACTCGATGGAGCGCGGCGTGGTGCACGGCTCGACCTTCGGCGGCGGCGACCTCGCCGCCGCGGCCGGCCTGGCCACGCTGCAGGTGCTCGACCGGGAGCAGCTCGTGGAGCGCGCCGCGAGCCTGGGCGAGCTGCTGCTCGAGCTCACGCGGCCGCTCGTGGAGCGCTTCGAGGTGGTGCGCGAGGTGCGCGGGCTCGGCCTGATCTGGGCGATCGAGCTGGGCCGCCCTCGGGCCCGGCGGCGCGGCGCCTGTGGGAGGCGATCGACCGCCGCCAGCCCGGCCTGTTCGCCCAGCTCGTCACGGTGCCGCTGTTCCGCGACCACCGCATCCTCACCCAGGTGGCCGGCCACCACATGAACGTCGTGAAGGCCCTGCCGCCGCTCGTGATCGAGGAGGACGAGCTGCGCCGCTTCGTCGTCGGCGCTCGAGGACGTGCTGGCCGCCGCGGAGGAGCACCTCTTCCGCAGCTACGCCAGCCTTGGCTTCACGCTGGGCCGCCGGACGCTCGCCGCCCGCCGGGCGTGAGGGCGCTCGTCACCGGCGCCGGCGGCTTCATCGGCGCGCACGTGGCGGCGGCGCTCGGCCGCGACGGCGCCGCCGTCCGCGGCTTCGACCTCGGCGCGCCGCCCGCCGGGCTCGAGGTCGAGGAGTGGGTCACGGGCGACGTGACGGACGCCGGGGCGCTCGCGCGCGCGCGCCGACGGCTGCGACGCGATCTTCCACCTGGCCGCGCTCTACAGCTACTTCCGCCGCGACGCCGAGGCGATGATGCGCGTGAACGTGGAGGGCACGCGCAGCGCGCTCGCGGCGCGGGCGAGCGGCGACTCGTGCTCACCAGCAGCGCCGCCACCTGCGGACCGGTGCCCGGCCGCCCCGCGGACGAGCGCGACTCGCCGCCGGACTGGGAGCTGAAGGTGGCCTACAAGCGCAGCAAGCTCGAGTCCGAGCGGCTCGCCCTCGCCGCCGCCGCGGCGGGCCGCGACGTGGTGGTGGTGAACCCCACCACGCCCGTCGGTCCCGGGCGACCGGCGCCCCGACGCCCACCGGCAAGATGATCCGCGACGTCGGCGGCCGGCCGCGCGCCGGCCTACGTGCGAACCACCGCGCTGAACGTCGTCTCGGTGGAGGACGTGGCCCGCGGCCAGGCACTCGCCTACGAGCGGGGCCGGGCCGGGGAGCGCTACCTGCTCGGCGGCGAGGACCTGTCGCTGCGCGACGTGTTCGCCGCGGTGGCCGAGGCGGCCGGGCGGCGCCCGCCCGTGATCGGGCTGCCGTTCCGCCCGCTCCTTGCCGCGGCCTGGGCCGCCGACCGCGCGCTGGCGCCGTTCGGTCGCGAGCCGAAGCTGCTCGTGCTCGACGAGGTGCGGCTGGCCCGGATACCGGCGAGCTTCTCGAGCGACAAGGCGCACGCGCGAGCTGGGCTACAGCTCGCGCCCCGGGCGCCAGGCGCTGCGGGAGGCGGTGGAGGATCTAGTCTCAAGGCCGTGAAGCTGCTCGCGTTCAGCGACCTCCACACGCGACCTCCACCAGGCCGGCTCCTGGTGGAGCGGAGCGCCGAAGCGGACGTGGTGGTCGGCGTCGGCGACTTCGCCTCGGTGCACGAGGGGCTGGAGCGGACGATCGACGCGCTCCGCGCGATCGAGAGGCCCGTGGTCCTGGTCCCCGGGAACAACGAGACCGACGAGGCGCTCCGGGCCGCCTGCCGAGGCTGGGAGTCGGCCCGCGTGCTGCACGGGCAGGGCGCCGAGATCGACGGCGTCCCGTTCTACGGCCTCGGCGCCGGCGTACCCGTGACCCCTTGGGACTGGAGCTTCGACCTCACCGACGACGAGGCCGCCGAGCGCCTCGCGGACTGTCCCGAGGGCGGCGTGCTCGCGGTCCACTCGCCGCCCAAGGGCCACCTGGACAAGGGCTTCGGCAGCCAGGCGATCCTGGAGGCGATCGAGACCAAGCACCCGCGCGCCGCCGTCTTCGGGCACATCCACGAATGCCAGGGTCAGCAGGAGCGAGCTGGGGAGCACGCTGCTGGCCAACCTGGGCCCGGCCGGCACGTTCATCGACATCTGACAGGAGGAGAGACCTTGTCCGAGCCACTCAGCCGCAGGAAGTTCCTCGGCGCCGCAGGCGCCACCGGCGCCGCGCTGGCGCTGCCGCGCACGGCCGCGGCGAAACGCGCGCCCAAAGCGGCGCAGCGTGGACGTGGCCATCGTCGGCGGCGGCCTTGCCGGGCTCACCGCGGCGCGCGCGCTCGCGCGCGCGGGCAAGGAGGTCTGCGTGCTCGAGGCTCGCGACCGCGTCGGCGGGCGCACGCTCAACCACGACATCGGCGGCGGGAAGATCGCCGAGGCGGGCGGCGAGTACGTCGGGCCCGACGCAGGACCGCATCCTCGCGCTCGCCAAGTCGGTCGGCGTCAAGAGCTTCAAGACCTACAACGACGGCCTAGAACGTGCAGTACCTCGAGGGGACAGCGCTCCACCTACCCGGCCGCCGGCCTCCCGCCGGATCCCGCCGTGCAGCAGGCGATCCTGACGGCGATCACGCAAGCTCGACCCGATGTCCGCGGAGGTCCCGGTGGACGCGCCCGTGGAAGGCCAAGCACGCGGCCGAGTGGGACGCGATGACGCTTCGAGGACTGGAAGCGGCGCGAACGTGCCGCGCCGGCAGCGGACGGGCATGCCTCGACATCGCCTCGCAGCGCGATCTGGGGCGCCGAGCCGTCCCAGCTGTCGCTGCTCTACGCGCTCTGGTACACCGCGCAGGCCGGCAACGAGAAGACCAAGGGCAGCTTCATCCGCCTGATCAGCACCGGCGGCGGCGCGCAGGAGAGCCGCTTCGTCGGCGGCTCTCAGATCGTGTCCCAGAACGTGGCGAAGGCGCTCGGCTCCCAGGTGGTGCTCAGCTCCCCGGTGCGGCGGATCGAGCAGGACGGCAAGGGCGTGGTGGTCACGGGCGACCGGGTGGTCGTGAGCGCGAAGCAGGTGATCGTCGCCATCCCGCCGGTGCTGGTCGGTGCGATCGACTTCGCGCCCGCGCTGCCGCGCGATGCGGCGCAACCTCGCCAAGCGGATCGTGCCCGGCAACCTGATCAAGTGGGAGGCGATCTACGACACGCCCGTTCTGGCGCGCTCAGGGCCTCAGCGGCCAGGCGGTGTCCGACGTCGGGCCCCGCCAACACCACCTTCGACAACTCGCCGCCGGACGGTACGCCGGGCGTGGTCTTCGGGTTCATCGGCGGGACCCCCGCCACGCAGGCGTCCAAGCTCTCGGTCGGCCGCCAGGCGCAAGGCCGGTGCTCGACAACTTCGTGACGTTCTTCGGCCCCGAGGCGGCGCAGCCGAAGAGCTACTTCGAGATGGACTGGACGAAGGAGGCCTGGACCGCGCGGCTGCCCCGTCGGGCACATGGGCAAGAACGTGCTGCGCCGCTATGGCCCCGCGCTGAGGGTCCCCTTCAGGCGCGTGCACTGGGCGGGCACGGAGACCGCGATCTACTGGAACGGCTACATGGACGGCGCCGTGCGCTCGGGCGAGGCGGCCGCCAAGGAAGTGCTGAAGGCGCTGCGCTAGCGGCGCAGGAGGCGCTTGAGCTGCTCCTTCCGCTCGTCGGGCAGCTTGCGAAACGCGCTGACCGCCCAGAAGCGCAGATCCCCCCTCAGAGTCTAGCGCCCGCGTCAGCGGGTAGCGGGCCGTGCGCGGGCGCAGGTTGACCCATGCGAGCGGAGCCTCCGAGTCCGCGAAGCGCAGCTTGTAGGGCTGGGGGCCGCCGCCGAAGTCGAGCCGCTTCTCGCCGCGGCCGAAGGCGTCCTCGAGCGCCGAGAGGATCGTCTGGAGCGTGGGCTTGTAGCGGGCGAACTCCTCGTCGAAGCCGCCGTTGAAGTAGCTCAGCTCCCCGCCAGCCGCCAGGAACAGGCCCGCACCGATCGCCTTGCCGTCGATCTCCACGAGCCAGAGGCGGAAGCGCTCCTCGGGCAGCAGCAGGCCGGCGGCGTCCAGCAGCATGCGGTCCATCCTCACCTCCGCGAGCCCCGAGCCGCCGCGCTCCTCCCAGCGGCCGAGGTGGAGGCGCATGAACGCATCGATGTCGCGCTCGAGGTCGGAGCCGGCGTCGCTCATCCGGACCACGCCCCCGTCGTCCGCCAGCTGCCGGCGCATCCGGCGCATCTGGGAGCGGAAGTTGCCGCTCTTCGACTGCATCCAGTCGTCGAAGCTGAGGCCGTCGAGGCCGAGCGTGGGCGTCTGGAGCACCGCCCGCCGGGCCACCACGGGCCGCAGCCGGCCCGGGTAATGCGGTCGCCAGCCGGTCGGGCCAGGGGCTGTCGATGTCGATCCCCTCGAGCGCGATGATGCTCGGGCGCGGGCTGGCCCCGCCGAGCACGCGCGCCACCTCGGCCGCGACCTCCTCCCCGCGCCCCTCGCGGGCGAGCGGCTCGCGCCGCTCGGTGAAGGGAACGCCGAACAGGCGGTAGTCGGCCCGGCCCAGGCTGCCGCGCTGGACCACGAACGGCGCGATCCCGATCAGCTCGCCGCCGTCGCTGACCACGACCACCCGCGGCTCGGCGCCGGAGGGAGCGGCATGGCGCAGCCATGGCATCAGCCACTTGGGCGATGCCAGCGGCCGGCCAGCCGCCACCGCCAGCGCGTCCCAGGCATCGAGGTGGGCGCCGAGATCCTCGGCGCGCTGGATGAGCTCTCCCGTCGCCACGCCGGGCGAGTCTACGAAAGGAACGCTCAGAGCCCGGCCGCGCGGGCCGGTTCCACCAGCGACGCCTGGAGCCGGCGGGCGGCGTCCAGATGGTCGCCGGTCCAGATCATCCGCACGGCGGTGGCGGTGGCATCGCCGTGGGCGTCGCGCAGGTCATGGCCCACGGCCTCGACGAGCCGCGTCTCGGCCACCCTGTCGCGGGCAAGTGGCTCCGGCACCGCCCCGTGCCCGCTGAGGCTGGCGGCGAAGCCGCCGTACCAGCCCGTCATCTGCTCGGCGTTGGCGAGCAGCTCGCGCCGAGCCGCCTGGCGGTCGCCTCCGGCCGGGTCGTCGCGTTGCCATAGGTCGAGCACGGCGTCGCCCGCCAGTCGCAGGCCGGCCACGCCGCCGACCAGGCTGGTCGCCTCGGCCATCGGCACGCGCTTCGATCCGCGCTCGGCCAGGTAGCCGCGGAAGGTGTCGTCCAGGCGCCGGGAGGCGGCCGCCGCCAGCACCGCCTCGTCGCTCGGCGGGGGCGGCGAGGACCCGCTGCCGTCGCAGCGGCCCATTCCGTACTCCACCGCGCGCGCCAGGTAGTTCGCGCTGGCCACGTACGCCTGGGAGAGCGCCTCGCCGAGCGCGGCCGCAGCCGCCCGCGGCCAGAACAGCAAGCCCACGGCAAGGCTCACGCCGCAGCCGATGGCCACGTCCTCGATCCGGACCAGTCCCAGCTCCAGCCCGGCCGGCTGCAGGATGCTGTAGAGGATCAGCAGCGTGACCGTGAACGCGGCCTGGCCCGCGGCAAACGAGATCGCTGCGGGCGCGAAGCCTGCGAACAGGACCGCCAGCGGCAACAGGAACCAGAAGAGGGTCGTGTTCGTGCCGATGAGGGCCACGAGGCCCGCGCCCACCGCGAAGCCCACCACGCTGCCGAGCAGCGCGCGGACCACGTTCTGGCCCGTGTTCAGCGCGCTGGAGCGCAGCACCGCCAGCGTGCCGAAGACCACCCAGAACGCGTGCTGCACGCCGGTCAGCTGGGAGACCAGCACGGCCAGGCCGAGTGCGACCGCTCCCCTCACGCTGTTCTGCAGCCACAGCGAATGCGGCTCGACGTGGGATCCGGCGCGCTCCTGTGCCGTCGAGAGCCGCTCGGCCAGCCCGATCGGCTGGCGCCCGAGCACCTGGTCGAGCCAGCTGCGCCGCTCGGCGGTCGCCGACAGCGCGACGTTGCTCGCGATCTGCATGACCACGAAGCTCAGCTCCTGTGCGCGAAAGCCGGGGTCGAGCGCGGAGATGACGTCGTCGCCTGTCGTGGTCGCCGGCACGCTCATGGTGGCGCCCCGCTCGAGCTCCGCCAGCCGCTCGCGCAGCTCCGCGAGCGCGAGCTGGAGCGGATCCAGGCTCTGCCTCGGCATGTCGAGCAGGTCGGCGCCGCGCTCGAGTACCGGCGCCGCCGCGTTCTTCACCGCGCACGCGCGGTGGTCCACGCCCATCCCCGGCGGCCGGAACGCCGAGAGCACGACGATCCCGTTCAGCCACTTCAGCTCGTCCACCAGCCGGACCACCGCCCGGGCGGCCGTGCTCAAGCCCGTCGGCCGGTAGGGCGTGGCGAAGAACGTGGTGAGTAGGCGTTCGACCGCCGCGTCCGATTCCGCGACCGCCGCCTGGTGCTCCGCATCGGACGGGCGGTCCTCGCCGCCAAGCATGTGGGCGGCATCCGAGCGCAGCCGCGCCGCCAGCGCCCGGCACGCCTCGATCGCAGCGCTGCGCAGCGGGATTGCGCGCCGGCGCCGGCCACAGCAGCGCGATGGCGAAGAGCGAGGCGGCGGAGGCCATGCCCCAGCCGGCCAGCCGATCCGGGATCGAGGAGACCGGGCCGGGCAGCGAGACCGGCAGGATGAACGCCAGCAGCAGCGTGGGAGTGGCCCCGGCCAGAACCGAGCTGACCACCCCGGCGAAGAGCACGCCGAACGCCACGAGCGCCATCGCCACCGCGGCGACCACCGCCGAGTGGGACGCCACGGTGCCCGCAGCGATCATCACGCCGCACGCGAGCGCCAGCGCCGCCTGAGCCTGCAGCCGACTGCGGATCGGTCCGGCGAAGTCGACCAGCAGCAGCATCGCGAACGAGCCGAACGCCGCGAAGGTCGCCACGGTCGGGTTCTCGATCACCTTCACGCCGAGCGCGAACAGCGCCGGCATGATCAGCGCGGTTCGCCCGGCCCGGCGCAGCGCCGCGAAGCCGGGATCCCGCTGCCGGAGCCAGTCGAGACTCGGGAACTGGGTTGTTCCGCTCATTGCGCGGATCGCATGGTACGACCGACTCGGGGCCGCGCTACCGTGGAGCGATGCCGGTGACGGTCGATCTTCCGCTGCGAGATCTGCGGCGCGCGCCCGGATGCCCGAGACCCAGGTCGCTCTCGAGCGCCAGCTGCTCGACCTCCGCCACGGCGAGTACGTCGACGCCGACCCGGGGCGCTGGCTGACCTGGCACGGGCGCGGCGTCTACGGACCTACCCGTTATGCCTGTGGCCGGCACCGCGGCGAGCTCAAGGCGGTGATCCGCGAGCACTACGGCACGTTGGGCTGGCACCCCTGGGCCATCGGCCCCCACCCGTGGGCCGGCCGCCGCGGAACCGACAAGGCCCGCAGGCTCGCGCGCACGATGCGCTCGACCTTCGGCGTGTCCGGGTCGTAGATGATGCGGGCCGCTTGGTACGACCAGCAGGGTCCGGCCGCGGAAGTGCTGCGGGTGGGCGACCTTCCCGCACCGGAGCCCGGTCCCGGAGAAGTCCGGGTGAGGCTGCACTTTTCCGGCATCAATCCCGGCGACACGAAGAAGCGCATCGACCGCTTCGGTCTCGGAATGCCGTTCCCGCGCATTGTCCCGCACAGCGACGGCTCGGGCGTCATCGAAAGCGCGGGGGAAGGTGTGGACGCCGGCCGCGTCGGTCAGCGTGTCTGGGTCTATGGTGCGCAGTCGTATCGCCCGTTCGGCACCGCCGCGCAACTGACCGTGGTGCCCGCCGAGCAGGCCGTCGAGCTCCCGGAAGAAGTCAGCGACGAAGTGGGCGCGTGCCTGGGCATCCCAGGTATCACCGCGCACCGGGCGGTGTTCGGCGACGGGCCGGTGACCGGTGCGACGGTGCTCGTGCACGGCGTACTCGGCGGCGTGAGCTCGCTCGCTGCGCAGCTCGCGCGCTGGGGCGGCGCGGAGGTCATCGCAACGGTGCGGCGTAGCAGCGACATCGACGCGGTCGACCCGAACGTGGCCACGCATGTAGTCGCGCTGGACCAGCCCGACCCTGCGGGCCAGGTTCGTGGACATGCCCCCGACGGCGTAGACCGCGTCGTCGAGGTTGCCTTCTCGGACAACGTCGACCTCGACGCCGCGGTCGCCGCCAACAACGCGGTCATCGCCGCCTACGGGACGCACGCGGACCGGCCGGCGTTTCCGTTTCGGCCACTGCTCTGGGCCAACGTCACAATCCGCCTGCTTGGGAGCGACGACTTCCCCGTCGCCGCGAAGCGAGAGGCGGCGAGCGCCCTGACGACGGCAGCGCGCGACGGCGCGCTGTCCATACCCACTGGCGACCCGCTGCCTCTCGACCAGATAGCCGAAGCGCACGACCGCGTCGACGCCGGCGCGCGCGAGCGTGTGCTCATCTCCCTCCCCTAGCAGCGCGGCTGCGAGCGCCATGGCAGGCGCCGCTCCCACGCCTGCGACCACAACGGACACTCCCGCCCGGGTCGGACGACGCGACGGTGCGCGCCTCGCCGTGCGTCGGATTGGGACACCGCGGAACCGCCGTAATCGGCGGCCGGGACCGCGCCGTTTAGCCGGTCCGCCAATCCCGGATGATCCTATGCGAACATGTGTTCGTGTCGGGGGAGGCGAACATCCTGCACGCGGACCTCGACTCGTTCTACGCGTCGGTCGAGCGGCGGGACGATCCTCGCCTGCACGGACGGCCGGTCATCGTCGGCGCGGGCGTGGTGCTCGCGGCCACCTACGAGGCCAAGGCGTGCGGCGTCCACACCGCGATGGGCTGCTCGCAGGCGCGCCGGCTGTGCCCCGCGGCGGTCGTCGTCGCGCCACGCATGTCCGCCTACTCCGAGGCGAGCAAGGCGGTCTTCGAGATCTTCGAGGAGACGTCCCCGCTCGTGGAGGGGCTGTCGATCGACGAGGCCTTCCTCGACGCTCGCGGGATGGGGCACATCTCGGGTACGCCGCTGGAGATCGCCGCGCGCCTGCGCGAGCAGGTGCGTGAGCGGGTCGGCCTGCCGATCACGGTCGGGGTCGCCAGGACCAAGTTCCTCGCCAAGGTGGCCAGCGGCGTGGCCAAGCCCGATGGCCTGCTGCTGGTGCCGCCCGAGGAGGAGCTGGCGTTCCTCCACCCGCTGCCGGTCGAGCGCCTCTGGGGCGTCGGGAGCGGTCACGGCCCGCAAGCTGCATGCCGAGGGCATCAGCACCGTGGGCGAGGTCGCCGAGCTCGCCGAGACGGCGCTGATCGAGATCGTCGGGCGGGGCACCGGGCCGCAGCTCCACGCGCTCGCACACAACCGCGACCCGCGGCGGGTCCAGACCGGCCGGCGGCGGCGCTCGATGGGCGCGCAGCGCGCGCTCGGCCGCCGGCCGAAGCCCCCGGGCACGCTAGATGCCACCCTGGTCGCGCTCGTCGACCGCCTCGCGCGGCGCCTGCGGGCCGCTCGCCGGGTCTGCCGCACTGTGGTGCTGCGGCTGCGCTTCGACGACTTCTCGCGCGCCACTCGCTCCCACACGCTGTCCGAGGCCACCGCCCAGACCCAGACGATCCTCGCCACGGCGAGGGAGCTGCTCGCGCGTCGCGATGCCGATGATCGAGAGGCAGGGCATCACGCTCGTCGGCGTGGCCCTGACCAACCTCCAAGACGACGGCGCGGTGCAGCTCGCGCTGCCGTTCGAGCGCGCGCCGGCGGGCGCGCTCGACGCCACCCTCGACCGCGTGCGCGACCGCTTCGGATCGGACGCGATCACGCGCGGCGTGCTGGTCGGCCGGGACCCGGGCATCTCGGTCCCGCTGCTGCCCGACTGACGGGCCGGCCCGGTCGCGCCGGGCCGGCCCCCAACCGATCGGGACACCGCCCGTTACCAGGTGCCGCTGGCCGGGCAGCCGCCGCTGCCCGTGGTGGTGCAGCTGCGGCTGATCACGCCCGCGGCGTTCTTGGTGATCGTGAAGTCGTTGGTCGAGTTCGAGTGACCAACGACGGTGTAGCTGTTGGCGGTTGCGGCGGTCACGTCCACCTTGCCGTCGGCGGTGCCGATCGACAGGCCGGTGTTCGACGAGAGGCAGGTGCTCACGCTGGTGCCGGAGCCGGTGCTGCCCACGTACGTGTTGCTGTCCGTGTAGCAGGACTCCAGCTGGCTGACCATGTTGCGAGCGTCCGACTTCGCGCTCGAGTCCTGAGCCTTCGAGCGCTGGCCGAGGAAGTTCGGCAGAGCGATCGCGGCCAGGATGCCGATGATCAGGATCACGACGAGGAGCTCGATCAGCGTGAAACCGCGCTCCTCCGACTGAATACGCATACGAGCCTTCCGCAGCATCCTTTAACTCCTTTTGGGGCAGGGTCCTTGGGTTTGGGCGCATATCGGCTAACCCAAACGAGCGCTTTAGCCGCGCCTGTATGCGTGCGGGCTCAGATGGGTCGGAGCGGTCCGGGCGCGCTAGGCGGGCTCGGCGTCGACGAGCCGGAACCAGACGATCACCATCGGCTCCTCGTCGGTGAGGCGCCAGCCGGGCTCGCCCAGCAGCACCGCGGTCTCGTCGCGGCAGCCGTCGTAGAAGCTGCGCTGATCGGCGCGCCAGTCCTCGATCGAGGAGATGCCGGCCGTCTCGGGCACCACCACGTCGGAGTCGATCTGGCCGAACGGCACCACGGCGATGCGCACGATCTCGACCATCGCCCAGCGGCGGTCCTCGTGATCCATCACCGGCAGCTGCTGCCCGATGCGCGGCGCGCCGCCCTCGAGGTCCCACTCGCGCGCGAGCGAGATGGCCGCGGTCTTCTTGCCCTCGAGCACGAGGCGGATGAGCTGCTCGCCGCCGCCCTCGTCGCCGTCGTGGCCGAACTCGAGGAACGGCTCGCGGGCATCGCGCCAAGGCGCCAGCGGGATCGAGGCGCGCGACGCGGGTGCCGCCGCCCGGCGGGCTGTCGAGCTCGAAGCTGCCACCGAGCGCCTCCACGCGGTCCATCAGCCCGCGCAGGCCGGAGCCGCCGCTGGCGGTCGCGCCGCCCACGCCGTCGTCGCTCACCTTCAGATCGAGCGTGCGCCCGCGGCAGCGCCACGCTCGCGCGCACGGCGGTGGCCTGAGCGTGCTTTGCGGCGTTGGTGCGGCCTCGGAGACGAAGTAGTAGACGGTGACCTCGAGCACCTCGGGCAGGCGCCGCTCGGGCAGTGCCTCGATCTCGAGCGGCACGGGCAGCGTGGCCGCGAGCCTCTCGATCGGCGGGCGCAGCCCCTGCGTGGTGAGCCCGGCCGGGTGCAGCCCGCGCGCCAGCTCCTGTACCTCGCTGAACGCGGCCTTGCGCCTCCCCGTGCGCCTGGCTCACCAGCGTGGCGGCGTCCTCGGGGGAGCGTCTCCGAGCTTGCGCTGAGCGAGGCCGAGCATGTGCGTGAGGGCGAGCAGCCGCTGTTGCGCGCCGTCGTGGAGGTTGCGCTCGATGCGACGGCGCTCCTCGTCGGCCGCGTGCACCACGCGTGCGCGTGAGGCTGCCACCTCGGCCTCCCGCTCGCGCAGCGCGATCTCGTGGCGCCCGCGCTCGATCTCGGCGGCGGCGCGCTGGCCGAAGATCCGCAGCGTCGCCACCTCCTCCTCGCTCGCCTCGAGCCGGCGGCGCGACATCACGCCGATGTAGCCGAGCGGCGAGCCGTCGGAGCCGCGCATGAGGATCGCCAGGTAGCTGTCGAGCGCGTGCTCGGCGATCAGGGGATCGGTCGGGTAGGCCTCGCACGCGCCCTCCGGCAGCGCGACCACGTCGAGATCCCTCAGCAGCTCGCAGGGGGAGCCGGCGAGCAGGAACTCGCCGCCCTCGCTGAGCAGCATCTCGCCGCCCGCCCACGAGGCGAGGATGGCCGCGCGTCCCGGCCTCCGGGTCGAGCAGCTCGGCGGCGAAAGCCAGGTCGGCGTCGAGGGCGACCGCCACGTGGCGCACCAGCGAGCGGAAGAAAGCCTTGCCCACCACGTTCGCGGTGCCCGCCGCGATGGTCCGGAGAAGATCCTGCTCGGCGCCCGACTGCTGCGCTGTGGGAGCGGTCACGTACCCGATCGTAGCGCCCGAATCGCCTGGGGATGCGGGCGCAGGAAGTCGTTCAGAGGCGGCGGTTAGGGATGCTTGACCTTGGCTCGCAGCATCTCGACCACCTTTGCGACGCGCCGCTTTCGCGTCTCGTCCTTCTTCGTCTCGGCGATCCAGGTCGCGTGCTCCTTGCGGTGGGTGAACGCGAGCGAGGCGAAGAGGTCGGCCAACTCGGGCTCCCGCCGCGCTCCACGCTGCGACCCTACCCGGGGCTGACGGCGCGCTCGCGCCTGTCGGTGAACGCTGCGGCCAGCTGCTCGCGCGAGCGGATCCCGAGCTTGCTGTACACGTGGCGCAGGTGGTACTCGATCGTCTTCGGGCTGAGGAAGAGCGCCGCCGCGGCCTGGCGCGTGGTCTTCCCCTCCGCCAAGCAGCAGGGCGATCTGCAGCTCCTGAGGAGTGAGCTCGTCGAGCGTGCTCGGGTCGCGCCGCCGGGCCGTCTCGCCGGTGGCCACCAGCTCGGCGCTGGCCTGGTCGGCCCACGGAGTGGGCGCCGAGCCGGTCGAACAGCTCGAGCGCCGCGCGCAGCTCCTCGCGCGCCCGTACGCGCTTGCGCGCCCGGCGTAGACGCGCGCCATACGCCAGCCGCGTGCGGGCGGCCTCGAACAGGTCGGGCGTGAGCTCGTGAAGCACGAGCGCCTCGCCGAAGTGCTCGTCCAGCTCGCTGTCCGGCGCCACGAGGCCGCGACAGCGCGCCGCGCGGGCCAGCGACCAGGGCTGCCCCTTGGCGCGGGCCCGTTCCTCGAGCTCCGGCACGAGCGCGGCCGCATCGTCCGGGCGACCCAGGCGCAGGTAGGCATCCACCAGCTCGGGGATCGCCGAGACGTCGACGTCCATCACGCCGCGCTCCTCGAGCAGCGCGCGCTGCTCCTCGAAGTGCACCGCGGCCTGCTCGGGGCGGCCGAGTCCCAGCTCCAGCTCGCCGAGCGCGATCACCGTCCAGATCTCGTACAGCCGCATGCCGAGCTGCTTGCAGAGCGCCCGCCCCTCCTCGGCGTGGGCGCGGCAGGGCTCCTCCATCCCCTGCCGCGCCCTCGAGCCAGGCCAGCCCGGAGAGCGAAGCCGCCAGCTCCGCCCGCTGCCCGCTCTCGCGCGCGAGACGCACCGCCTCGTAGTAGCCCGCCTGCCCCGCCGGCCAGGAGTCGGCCATCGCCCGCTCGCGGGCAACGTGGTGAAGGAGATACGGCAGCGCCCCCGCGGCCGAGCGCTCGCGCGCGTAGGCCAGCGCGCGGTCGACCAGCGCCGCGGCCCGCCCTCCGCCTCGCGCAGCCAGAGCGGCCCCAGCGCGGCCCACACCAGCAGGCGCGGATCCTCGCGCAGCTCGTCCGAGGCCTCGAGGATCGCCACCGCGCCGCGCAGGTTCTCCGCCCCCGCCTCCCCGTCGCCCGCGATCACCTGCGCGGTGCCCATCGCGATCGAGGCGAAGAAGCGCGCGCGGCCGCTGTCCCCCGCGGGCACCAGCTCGTCGGCGCGCTCCGCGGTGAGCAGCATCTCCTCCGCGGCGCCCGAGTAGAAGCAGGCGTGCGCGGCTTCGGCCAGCATCACCACCGCCAGCTCCGGATTCCGTTCGGCCGCCCGCTCGGCGGCCTCCACGAGGATCGCCCGCCCCTCCACCAGCTGCCCGACCCTCATCGTGGCGTGACCGCGCAGGTGCTCGATGAGGTCGCCGAGGTGCTCGTCGGGCGCCGACTCGCGCGCCTCGTCGAGCAGCACCAGCGCCCGTTCGGTCAGGCCGGCGTTCCAGGCGGCGTCGGCCGCGGCCCACAGGAGCCGCGCTCGCCCGCTCTCGTCGGGCGCCAGCCGCGCGGCGCGCTCGAAGGCGGCGGCCGCCACCGTGTAGGCGCCGCGTGTGCGGGCGCGCGTCGCCGGCCTGCTGGAGCGCGGCCGAGGCCGCGTCGTCCGGGCCGAGAGCGGCCGCGGCGAGATGCCAGGCGCGACGGTCCACCTCGCGATCCGGCAGGGCCCCCGCAAGGGCGGCGTGGGCGGCGCGCCGCTCCTGCGCGTCGGCGTCCCCGTACACGGCCGAGCGCACCAGCGGATGGTGGAACTCCAGTGCCCCGGCCGCGATCGTCACCAGGCCGGCGCTCTCCGCGTCGGCGAGCGCGTCAACGGACAGGCCGAGCGACGAGGCCGCGAGCCCGAGCATCGACAGCCGCCCGCCGCCCGCGGCCGCCGCGACCACCAGCATGCGGCGCGTCTCTTCCGGCAGCGATCCGGACCGGCGCAGGAAGGCCTCGCCGATGCTGGTGGAGATCGGCAGGGGCCCGCCGGGCGGCACGGCGTCGAGGCGCTCGGAGTCCGCCGCCAGCTCGAGCAGCGCCAGCGGGTTCCCGCCGCTGGCCTCGTAGAGGCGATCCGCCAGCTCCGGCGCGGAGCTGCCAGTGAGCTCGGCGGCAGTCGCGCGGTCGAGGCCCTCGAGCAGGATCAGCGGCAGGTCGGAGCCGTCGATCAGGGACGGCTCCTGGTCGCGCACGCCGATCAGCACCGCGATCGGATCGGCCACGAGGCGGCGGAACGCGAACAGAAGCGCCTCCGCGCTCGAGCCGTCCAGCCAGTGCGCGTCGTCCACCAGCAGCAGGAGCGGGGCCTCCTCGGCATACGCCGCCAGCAGGCTCAGCGTGGCCGCGCCGATCGCAAAGCGATCCTGAGCGCCCCCCTGGCGCAGCGCGAGGGCGGCGGCCAGCGCCTCCGCCTGCGGCTCCGGGATCGAGTCGAGCGCCCCCAGCGCGGGCCGCAGCAGCTCGAGCAGGCTCGCGAACGGCACCTCGGCCTCGGACTCGATCCCGCGCGCCCTCAGCACCCGCATGCTGCCCGCGTGCCGCGGCGGCGTGCTCAAGCAGGGCGGTCTTGCCGATCCCGGGCTCGCCGGCGATCGCGAGGACGCCGCTGCGCCCCAGCCGGGCGTCGGCCAGCAGGCGCTCCACGGCTTGCCGCTCGCGGTCGCGGCCAAGCAGCATGCCCGGATTCTAAGAGCGGAAGCGCTCGAAAAGACTAGGTGGGTACCTGATGCGACCGCGGCGAAGCGCGCATACCGTCGGCCCCTCAATCGACCTGAGGAGTTCGACAATGGCAACAGTCGAGCAGCAGCCGCGGTCCCTGGACCCGGACAAGCTCCACGCGTTCGTGTTCCGGGCCGTGGAGGAGGTGGGCGCCACGCTGAACGCGGCGCTGGTGGTGATGGGCGACAAGCTCGGCCTCTACCGGGCAATGGCGAGCGGCGAGGCGCTGACGCCCGCCGAGCTCGCACGCCGAACCGAGATCAGCGAGCGCTACGCCCGCGAGTGGCTGAACGCGCAGGCGGCCGGTGGCTACGTGGAGTACGACCCGGCGAGCGGCCGCTACACCCTGCCGCCCGAGCAGGTGGTGGCCTTCACCGACGAGTCGAGCCCGGCCTACCTGCCCGGCTTCTTCCAGATCGCGGTGGGCTCCGTGAACGACTCGGGGCACATCACCGAGGTGGCCAAGAGCGGCGCCGGCTTCGGCTGGGGCGAGCACAACCACAACGTGCTCGACGGCTGCGAGCGCTTCTTCCGGCCGGGCTACAACGCCAACCTGATCGACGCATGGCTGCCCCAGCTCGACGGCGTGATCGAGAAGCTCGAGCGCGGCGCGACCGTGGCCGACCTGGGCTGCGGGCACGGCTCGTCCACGATCCTGATGGCGCAGGCGTTCCCGAACTCGACCTTCGTGGGCTCGGACTACCACGACGGCTCGATCGCCACCGCGCGCGAGCGTGCGGCGGAGGCGGGCGTGGGCGACCGCGTCAGCTTCGAGGCGGTGCCGGCGGCCCAGCACCCGGGCAAGCGCTACGACCTGGTGACGATGTTCGACTGCCTGCACGACATGGGCGACCCCGTCGGCGCCGCACGTCACGTGCGTGAGCTGCTCGAACCCGACGGCACCTGGATGATCGTGGAGCCGTTCGCCGGCGACCGCGTGGAGGACAATCTCAACCCCGTGGGCCGTGCCTACTACAGCTTCTCCACGCTGCTGTGCACGCCCGCATCGCTGTCCCAGGACGTCGGGCTCGCGCTCGGCGCGCAGGCCGGCGAGGCCCGTATCCGCGACGTCGTGGAGTCCGGCGGCTTGACTCGCTTCAGGCGTGCGGCGGAGACTCCCTTCAACATCGTGTACGAAGCCAGGCCATGACCACCGCGACCGGCCGGGTGGGCCGGAGCGACACGGGCACACCGGCCCGCCAGCCGGACGCCCAGGGCACCATCGAGCGCGATGGAGTCCGCGTCCACTGGGAGTCGTACGGGCACGGCGACCCGGCGATCCTGCTCCTGCCCGCCTGGTCGATCGTGCACTCGCGCCACTGGAAGTTCCAGATCGACTACCTGTCGCGCCACTTCCAGGTGGTCACCTTCGACGGCCGCGGGAACGGCCTGTCGGACCGCCCGCTCGACCCCAGCGCCTACCCGGACGTGGAGCTGATCCAGGACGCGGTGGACGTGCTCGACCTGCTGGGGATCGAGTCGGTGATCGCGGCGGGCGTGTCGTGCGGCGGCCGCCATGCGCTGGACCTCGCCGGGCGCCACCCCGAGCGCGTGCGCGCAGTGTTCGCGATCGCCCCCTCGATCCCCTACCTCACCGACGGGCCACCCCTGGCGCAACGTGTACTCGTTCGAGGACCGGCTCGATACCGACGAGGGCTGGGCCAAGATGAACCGCCACTACTGGCATCGCGACTGGCCGGGGTTCATCGAGTTCTTCTGCTCGCAGATGTTCGTCGAGGCGCACTCGACCAAGCAGCTCGAGGACATGGTGGCCTGGGGCTGCGACACCACCCCTGAGGTGATCGAGCTCACGGAGTGCGATCAGGGCTACGAGCCGACCTACGAGGGCGCGGCGAGCGCTCTGCAGCAAGGTCAGCTGCCCGGTCGTCGTGCTCCACGGCACCGACGACCTCATCATCCCCGCCCATCGCGGCGAGCGGGCGGCCGAGCTCACCGGCGGCGTGTTCGTTCCGCTCGAGGGCTCGGGGCACTGTCCGCAGGCGCGCGACCCGGTGCTCGTGAACCTCATGATGCGCGAGCTCGCCGAGCGGGTGTCGGGTCGCGCTTCGCCGCCCCCGTCCTGGCGGCGCGCCGCCATCCGCCCCAAGCGTGCCCTCCTCGTCTCCTCGCCGATCGGGCTGGGTCACGCCTGGCGCGACGTGGCGATCGCGGACGAGCTGCGGCGCCAGTCGCCCGGCCTCGAGATCCACTGGCTCGCCCAGGACCCGGTGACGAACGTGCTGGAGGCGCGCGGGCGAGACGATCCATCCGGCCAGCGCGGAGCTGGCCAATGAGTCCGACCATGTGGATCGCGAGGCCGGCGAGCACGACCTTCATGCCTTCCAGGCGCTGCGGCGCATGGACGAGATCCTCTGCGCGAACTTCATGCTCTTCCACGACCTCGTGCGGGAGGAGCAGTTCGACGTCTGGATCGGCGACGAGGCCTGGGAGCTCGACCACTTCCTGCACGAGAACCCTGAGCTGAAGACCGCGCCGTTCGCCTGGCTCACCGACTTCGTGGGCTACCTCCCGATGCCGGACGGCGGCGAGCGCGAGTCGTTCCTCACCGCGGACTACAACGCGGAGGTGATCGAGCATGTGGCGCGCTATCCGAGCGTGCGCGACCGCTCGATCTTCATCGGCGACCCCGACGACGTCGTGCCGGGCACGTTCGGCCCCGGCCTGCCCGAGATCCGCGCCTGGACCGAGGCCCACTACGAGTTCGCGGGCTACGTGCCGGGCTTCGACCCGGGCGCGCTGCCCAGCGACCGCAGGGCATTGCGCGCGGAGCTGGGCTACCACCCGGACGAGCCGCTGTGCATCGTCTCGGTGGGCGGCTCGGGGGTGGGCGCGCCCCTGCTCCAGCGCGTGATCGATGCGCTGCCCGAGGCGCGCGAGCGCGTGCCCGGCCTGCGCATGCTGGCCGTCGCCGGCCCGCGCATCGACCCGGACTCGCTCCCCCGCGTCGAGGGCCTCGAGGTCCGCGGCTACGTGCACGAGCTGTACCGCCACCTCGCCGCCTGCGACGTCGCGGTCGTCCAGGGCGGCCTGACCACCTGCATGGAGCTGGTCGCGGCGGGGCGGCCGTTCGTCTCTCTGCCGCTCGCCCACCACTTCGAGCAGCGCTTCCACGTGCGCCACCGGCTGGACCGCCACGGCGCCCGCGACTGGCTCGACTACTCGGAAGCCACCCCGGACGCCCTGGCCGGGGCGATCGCCTCGGCCCTCGGCTCCGACGTGAGCTACCGGCCGCTGCCGCGCGACGGCGCGGCCCGTGCCGCCGCCCTCATCGCCGAACTGCTGTAGCGCCTAGCGCCGTGCCTAGTGCCTAGTGCCTGGTGCCTAGGTTGACAGTTCAGGCACCAGGCTCCAGGCACTAGGCACTCCCCTCGACGAGGAGCGATTTGACATCGGATGCATACCGATATATCGTTATGCATCAGTGATGTTCAACGTAAGGAGTCAATATGACTGCAGCACACGCACTTGAGGGCTGGCCGCAGAGGCGGCGAGTCGGCAGGCACGTGCTCGGTGCGGCGATGTTCGCGGCGATGGCCGCGAAGGGCCGTGACGAGGGCGGAAAGAAGGACAAGCGAGGCGGCGAGCGCGGCAAGGGCCGCGGTGGACACCACCGCGACCGGCACCGCGGGCGCGGTGGTTACGGCGGCGGTCCGGGTTTCGGCCCGTTCATGGCGCAGTTCGGGGGTCCCCCGTTCGGCGGCGGCCGGCGCGGACCGAAGGCGCGGCGCGGCGATGTTCGCACCGCCACCCTCCTCCTACTGGCCGAGGAGCCTCGCAACGGCTACCAGATCATGCAGGAGATCGAGGAGCGCAGCGACGGCGTCTGGCGCCCGAGCCCCGGATCGATCTACCCCGTGCTCCAGCAGCTCGAGGACGAGGGATTGGTGCGGACTGTCGAGATCGACGGCCGCAAGCACTACGAGCTGACCGACGCCGGAAGCAAGGTCGTGAGCGATCGCGACGACGACGCACCGGCCCCGTGGGACCAGATGAGCGGCAACGTCAGCGACCAGACGATGGAGGCCGGATCGGCAATGCGCGGCGTCGGCCTAGCCTTCATGCAAGTGATGCACGCTGGCAACGAGGCTCAGATCGCGCGAGGCGACCAAGGTCCTGACCGAGGCGCGCCGGCGCCTGTATGGCATCCTCGCTGAGGATCCGCCTGCCGAGGAGGGCGTGTGACGGGAAGCGTCCAAGAACCCGCAGCCGCCCCCGGCTTCTCGCCGGGGGACGGCCGCGAGCCGGCCGTCTGGGTTCGCGGGCTCGACGAAGAGCTACGGCGAGATCGAGGCCGTGCGGGGCATCGACTTCGAGGTCGCCCCCGGCGAGATCTTCGGCTTCCTGGGCCCGAACGGCGCGGGCAAGTCGACCACGATCAGCATGCTCTGCACGCTCACGCGGCCGAGCGGCGGCTCGGCCCGCGTGGCCGGCTACGACGTGAAGAGCGAGCGCTACGACGTGCGCCGCAACATCGGCCTGGTGTTCCAGGACACCACCCTGGACGGCTACCTCAGCGCCGAGCAGAACCTTCGCTTTCACGCCGAGCTCTACGGCGTGCCGCGCGCGGTGGCCCGCGAGCGGATGGAGCAGGTGCTCTCGATGGTGGGGCTGTGGGAGCGGCGCAAGAGCTTCGTCAACACGTTCTCCGGCGGGATGAAGCGCCGCCTCGAGATCGCGCGCGGCCTGCTGCACTCGCCGCGCGTGCTCTTCCTCGACGAGCCCACGGTGGGGCTCGACCCCCAGACGCGCAGCTCGATCTGGGCCTACATCCAGGAGCTGATGCGCCAGGAGGAGATCACGATCTTCATGACCACCCACTACATGGACGAGGCCGAGTACTGCGACCGGATCGCGATCATGGACCAGGGCCAGATCGTCGCGCTCGACACGCCCGAGGCGCTCAAGGCGCAGGTGGGCAAGGACCGGGTCCAGATCGGCACCGACGACGACGAGGCCGCCATCGCCGCGCTGCGCGAGCGCTTCGGCCTCGAGGCGGTCATCGCCGAGGGCCAGGTCACGTTCTCGGTCCCGGAGGGCGAGCAGTTCGTGCCGCGCCTGTTCGCCGAGCTGGGCATGCCAATACGCTCGGTGAGCGTGGCGCGTCCGTCGCTCGACGACGTCTTCATGTCCTATACGGGCACCACGATCCGCGACGCCGAGGAGTCGGGCGCGGACTCCATGAGGCAGTTCCACGCGCGCGATGGCCGGAGGCCGTCGATGAGCGGAACCACGATCGCCGCCCCCAGCGTCGCCGGCGTCCGCGTGCCCGGCCGCGGCCTGCGCGGCGACCTGCGCGCGGTGAAGATCGTCTGGCAGCGCGAGCTGCCTGCGCTTCATGTCCGACCGCCCGCGCATCATCGCGGCGCTCGTACAGCCTGTCCTGTTCCTGTTCGTGCTCGGCACGGGCCTGTCGCGGATCGCCTCGCAGGGCACCCACGGGGTGAACCTGCGCACGTTCGTCTACCCCGGCGCGCTGGCGATGGCCGTGCTGTTCACGGCGATCTTCTCCGCCGCCTCGATCGTCTGGGACCGCGAGTTCGGCTTCCTGCGCGAGATGCTCGTCGCGCCCGTGCGGCGCGGCTCGATCGTGCTGGGCAAGTCCCTCGGTGGCGCCACCGTCGCGGGCTTCCAGGGAGTGCTCGTGATCGCGCTCGCCGGGCTCGTGGGCGTGCCCTACGCACCCGGGCTGATCATCGAGGTGCTCGTGCTGCAGCTGATGCTGGCCTTCGCGCTCACCGCGTTCGGGGTGATGCTCGCGGTGCGCGTCAAGCAGATGCAGTCGTTCATGGCGATCACCCAGATGTTGCTGATGCCCATGTTCTTCATCTCGGGCGCCCTGTTCCCGGCCGCCGGCCTGCCCGCCTGGCTCACGATCATGAACCGGGTCGACCCGATCACCTACGCGGTGGACCCGATCCGGCGCGCGGTGTTCGCCCATCTCGACATCAGCGTCGCCGCCCGCCATGTCCTCAACCCGGGCGTGACGTGGTGGGGCTGGCGCCTGCCGGGCCTGTTCGAGGTGGCGATCGTGGCCCTGCTCGGCGTCGCGATGCTCGGCATCGCCACCTGGCAGTTCAGCCGCGACGCGTAGCCGCGCAGTCCTACAGGGACAGGGTGACCGGGAACGTGGCGACCCAGATCAGGGTGCCGAGGAACAGCACGTAGCCGAGCCCGAGCACCGCCATCCGCGAGTTGTGCGTGTGCAGCCGCGTGCTGATGCCCGCGAAGAACAGCGACGCGGCGAACAGCACGACGGCCAGCGAGTAGTTGTCGGCCCGCTGAATGAAGGTTCCGACGGTCTCCGAGAACGCGGCGGCCTTCGCCTCGAGGCGGTCGGCGCTCGCGGTGGCCGCGAGCTTGTACTGGGGCATCGCGAACGGCGACAGCGGGGCGGTCGGGATTCTTCCGGGGCTTGGTCGCGACCCACGCCTCGAACGCCGGCTTGAACTCGGGGCGAAAGCGCCTGCGGTAGAAGTCGGCGAGCTTGGTCTCGTTGCGCGCGTAGGCGTCCACCCATTGCGTGAACACCGCGACGTCGATCTCCGTCTGGCGGTTGGCCAGGTCTCCGTCGCGCGTCGACTCCACGCGAGTGGCGATCGATGCGCTCTGGGCCTTTGCCTGCTGGCCGTGCCAGCGCGCCGACTGGTAGGACGCCCAGGCGGTCGCCACCGCGGCCATCGCGAGCAGCACGGTCGCCAGGAGCTCGAAGTGGCGCTCGAAGCGCGTCCTGTTTCGCATCGTCCATCAGGACTTGACCGGAACGCCCCGGGCGTCGCACGGAATCGGGCTCGTCTCGCCCAGCGTGGCGCGCGCGCGTGTCCAGCATCCGCAGCGACCGCTCCATCGCCACCGGTTTGATCCGCCCCAGGCCAGCGCGGTAGGGGTTGTCGAGCGCGTTGATCGCCGCCAGCGTGAGCACGATCACCGTGGTTGCCGATCCCATCAGCATCGCCTGCGTGACCGCGCTCTCCCCGCTGTCGGCGAAGAACAGCATGAAGGCGAAGACGACGCCCGCGATCAGGAACAGGACGAGCCAGATCGAGATCGGGATGATGCCCTCCGCGCCGTGCAGCCGGTCGCGCCGGCCCTCCTCGCGGTCCGAGGTCTGATCGAGCCACTTCGAGTACGCGGCCTGCTCGGCGGGCGTGGTCGGGTTCGCGAGCCTCAGGCTCCGGAAGAGCGCAAACGCCCAGGGGTTGATCGTGTCGCCGCCCGTTTCCGTCCTCCATCTGCGGCCACTCCTGATGCACGACCGAGCGTCCGTAGCAGACGAGCTCCCCGGTCAGCCGGTCGCGGACCGCGGGCGGTAGGAACTGCGCGGTCTCGTACTGCTGGACCACCGTGAGCGCCTCGGCCTCCCCGCCGCTGCGCGACTGGTCGTAGGTCGAGAAGGCGAGGAAGATGATGAAGCCGGCGAAGATCGCGAAGCCACCCGCGAGCACGCCGAACACCCCCGACGCGCGATCGCCGTCCGTGAAGTAGCTCCCCTCCGGAGCCCGGCGCCGGACCAGGAGCATCGCCGAGATCGCCACGGCGTTGGCGACGAGGATGATGAGAATGGTCCAGAGAAGCCTCATCGGTGATGTCGGTCAAGCGACGGGTCGCGCCGGCGCCCGCTGCTCAGAAGACGGTCGCCCAGTCGTTCTTGATGCTGGCCACGGTCCAGCCCTGCGCGGCGGCCCGCTCGAGCGCCTGCTCGGCGCCGGCGGTGTAGTCGAACTCGCGCTCGGCGTCGTCGTGGAGCACGAGCAGGCGCAGGAACGGCTTGGCGTCGTGATGGGCGAAGTCGAGCATCGGGATGTCCCCGTTGCTGTTCCCACCGGCGAGCAGCGGCCGGCGGCCGGTGCGGCTCCAGATGCGGATCGGCTTTTCGGGGCCATCGTCGAGGTAGTCCAGCGCCGGGGTGTGGGTGATCGTGCCGCCGCGTTCGTCGCTGGTGTAGGCCATCCCCGGTCGCGCTGCCGATCACCCGCTCGCGCGGGATGCCGTACACCTCCTGGGTGATCGGCCGCATGAAGTCGCGACCGCCGCCCGAGACGATGTAGTTGGCGAACCCGTTCGCGCTCGAGCAACGCCGAGCAGCTCGACCATCGGCGCGTACGCGCATTCGAGGTATCCGCGGCCGAGCGTGGGGTGCTGCGCGCTGCGCAGAAACGCGTCGGCGCTTTCCTCGAAGTCCTCGACGCTGACCCCGTCGTAGGCCGCCAGCAGGCCGCCCGCCAGCGTCTTGACGTTGGTGTCGTCGCCGGCGTAGTGCTCCTTCATCAGCTTGCTGAACCAGGCATGGTCGCCCTCGACGGTGGCCTTCCACGGCTGGCGCTCGCGCAGGGACGCGTCGGCCTCGGCCATCTCGGCGAAGCGGCGCAGGATGAAGTCCAGCTGGATCGGCATCGGCTGCTCGCACCACAGCGTGCCGTCGTTGTCGAACACCGCCACACGCTCCTCGACCGGCACGGGCTCCGACCCATCCTGGCCGGTGACCGCGGCCACGAAGTCAAGGATGGCTTGCTTCGCAGGCCCATCGCGCCAACTCGACAGAGAGCTCATTCGCGGCAGCCTAGGAGCGGGGACCGGGCGCCGCACATCCTCCGAATTGGGTGAGGCGGCTACGCTGGGGATCGGTGAGACCGAACCGCTCGATTCCCTCCGCCACGGTGGTCCCGGTGCTGATCTACCCGGACGTGCGCGAGGCCGTGGAGTGGCTCGGCGGGGCCTTCGGGTTCGCCGAGCGCGTGCGGATCGGCGAGGGCCACCGGGCGCAGCTCAGCTTCGGCGATGGCGCGGTGATCGTGGCCGACGTGCGCAACGAGCGCCGCCCCCCGCGCGAGGGAGAGGTCACCCACTCGGTGCTGGTGCGGGTGGACGACGCGCACGCCCATTGCGAGCGCGCCCGGGCGCACGGCGCGAGGATCGCCATGGAGCCCACCGACTTCGAGTACGGCGAGCGGCAGTACGTGGCCGAGGATCCCGCCGGACACCGTTGGACCTTCTCCGAGACGCTCGCCGATGTCGCCCCCGAGGAGTGGGGCGGCGAGTCGGTCGGCGCTCCCTAAGAGGGAGCGGCCTCGCTCGTCCTCGCAGGCCACGTTCACGTAGCCGGAGCGGAAAGGGCGCGCCTCGCCGGAGTCCGGGTCGTAGGCGTGGCGCCAGATGCAGCCGGTGTCGTTGGTGAGCAGGTGGATCGACACCGAGGTCTCGGGCGAGGTGGTGCGCACGCGGTGGATGTCGTCGCGCGGCGGGATCAGCGCGTAGAAGTCCCCGGGCCGCAGGGCGCGGCGCTCGGTCAGCCGCAGCCGGTCGTCCTCGCGCGCGAAGATCTCCTCGTCCTGGGTGCCGCGGTACAGGCCCACGAGCCCCCAGGCGAGGTGGTCGTGCACCGGCGTCTCGGCCTGCGGCGGGACCACCAGGCTGAACAGCGAAAGCGAGCCGTCGGCCGCGCGATAGAGAGACCACTGGCCGATGCCCCCTCCCATGCCGCTCTCGGGCGCCGGCTCCTGGTAGGTGGTGGGCAGCCAATCGGGATCTGCGAGCAGCTCAGCGAAGCGCGGCCTGATGCGCTCCACGGCATCGGTCGCCGACCCGGCGGCGGCGATCTCGGCTCGCACCAGGTCGATGAACGAGCGCACCTGCGGGACATCGAGCACGTACTCGTCTGCGGACACGGAGCGATCGTACGCCCCCGGACCCGATAGAACTCCGTCCGTGGCCCGCGACCTGAAGCTCGGACTGAACACCGGCTACTGGGCCGCCGGCCCGCCGCCCGGCGTCACCGAGACGATCGCGGAGGCCGAGCGGCTCGGGCTCGACTCGATCTGGACGGCGGAGGCGTACGGCTCG
Organism: uncultured Thermoleophilaceae bacterium; assembly: GCA_963729205.1. GTDB lineage: Bacteria > Actinomycetota > Thermoleophilia > Solirubrobacterales > Thermoleophilaceae > JAICJR01. Next base: position 357,015 of record CAVSNA010000028.1, on the reverse strand, counting down.
GACTGCCTCACCCCGCTCGCCTGGTGGGGCGCCAGCACGTCGCGCATCAAGCTCGGCACGGCGATCGTGCAGATGTCCGCGCGCCAGCCGGCCGCCACCGCGATGGCCGCGATGACGATGGACCACCTCTCGGGTGGGCGCTTCATCCTGGGCCTGGGCGTGTCGGGACCGCAGGTGGTGGAGGGCTGGTACGGGATGCCGTTCGCGAAGCCGCTGGCCCGCACCCGCGAGTACATCGGCATCGTGCGCGACATCTGGGCGCGCAAGGGGCCCGTGACCAACGACGGCGAGCACTACCCGCTGCCGCTGCCGGACGGCACGGGTCTGGGCAAGCCGCTCAAGTCCTCGATCCACCCGCTGCGGGAGGACATCCCGATCTACCTGGGCGCAGAGGGGCCGAAGAACATCGCGCTCTGCGCCGAGCTGTGCGACGGCTGGCTGGCGATGCTGTTCTCCCCCGCGAACGAGGAGCTCTTCCGCGAGTCGCTCGAGGAGGGCTGGGCGCGGCCGGGCGCACGGCGCGGCGCCGAGGACTTCGAGGTGGCCGCCACCGTGCCGTTCATCGTCACCGACGACGTGGCGCAGGCGGTGGACGCTCTGCGCCCCTTCTACGCCCTCTACTTCGGCGGCATGGGCGCCAAGGGACGCAACTTCCACGCCAACGTGGCCATCCGCATGGGTCACGGCGAGATGATCGAGCGCGTGCAGGACCTCTACCTCGACGGCAAGAAGGACGACGCCGCGGCGGCGATCCCGGCCGCGCTGATCGAGGAGCTGTCGCTGATCGGCCCGCCCGACAAGATCCGCCACGACCTCGACCGCTGGCGCGAGTCGATCGTCACCACGCTGCTGGTGGCGGGAGATGCCGCCACCGTCCGTACCGCCGCTGAATTAGTTCTTGGCTAACCGGCCAAAGTCTTAGAAAGCGTCGAGTACCATGCACGGTCGCCGCGCGCGAGGAGGGTGTGGAAGCCCGCGCGGGTAGTGAACTCGTGCCCCAACCGATTCAACGTCGACAGTTCCTGGCCGGCGGCGCCTCCGCTGCGTTTCTGTGCGCCCTCGGCGGGGAGCGCATGTTCCCGTTCGCCACGGCGCAGGACGTGCAGGTGGCGGACGCAGCGGCGCGCAAGGTCAAGCGGCCGCCGAGCATCCCGAAGGACCCCGTCGACACGATGAGCTTCCCAACGCCGCAGCCGCAGCCCGGCGGCCAGGCGCGCGAGTACTGGATCCAGGCCCGGCCGCTGCGCTGGGACCCGGTTCCGACCGGGCGCGACGAGTGGATGAAGATGCCGGTCCCGTCGCGGCGCAAGTTCATGGCGGTCTGCTACCAGCAGTACAGCGCCGGCTTCGCCGCGCCGATCGGGGCGCCCACGATGCCCGGCCCGATCCTCCACGCCGAGGTGGGCGACACGCTGGTCGTGCACTTCCGCAACGGCGACCACCACTTCGGCCAGGCGCACACGATGCACCCGCACGGCGTGAAGTACACGCCCGATTACGACGGCTCCTACCTCAGCACCTTTACGCGCGCCGGCGGGTTCATAGCCCCCGGTGACGAGTTCACCTACACCTGGGAGTGCGTGCCCGGCTCGGCCGGCGTCTGGCCGTACCACGACCACGGCCCGAACGGCACGATCAGCGTGGCCCGCGGCCTCTTCGGCGCCTTGATCATCCGCGAGAAGGGCGCGAAGGCGCCGGACGTCGAGCAGGTGCTCGTGCTGCACCAGCTCGCGCCGCAGATCACCCACGCCGCGGACGTCTTCGAATGCTTCAACGGGCGCGCGTTCGCCGGCAACACGCCGACGATCCGCGCCAAGGTGGGACAGGACGTCGCCCTGCACGCGTACGGGGGCGACGGCATGTTCCACACCTTTCACGTCCACGGGCACCGCTGGCTGAACGACGCCGGCGCGCACGTGGACAATCCAACGCTCGGCCCGCACGAGGTGATCTCCGCCCGCTGGACGGAGGACAACCCGGGCCGCTGGCTTTACCACTGTCACGTGTTCAGCCACCAGGACGCCGGAATGGCCGGTTGGTACCTGGTCGAACCATGAACTCGGAGGGAAACCCAATATGCGCGTATTCGCGTACGCAGTGATTGCGTCGCTGGCTGTTGCCGCACCCGCGGTCGCCGCCACCTATCCGCCGGCGGCAAATCCGCCCGGCGTCCAGAAGGCGCCGAAGGGCCCGCACCACACGCTCAAGGTGGGCAAGGGCCAGAAGTACACGACCATCCAGGCCGCGGTTAAGGCCGCGAAGGCCGGCGACACGATCCGCGTGGCGAACGGCACCTACAAGGGCCAGGTCGAGATCGGCGGAGCAGCCAAGCGCTACATCCAGGTGATCGGCAACGTCAAGCACCCCGACAAGGTCATCGTCGAGCTCAAGGGCCAGCACGGCGCGAAGGCGCAGAACGGCTTCTACGTCCACGACGCGGACCAGGTCCGGGTCGCCGGCTTCCAGGCGCAGCACTACAAGGCCAACGGCTTCTTCGTGCTGAACGTGAAGGGCTACAAGCTCGACCACGACAACGCCAAGTTCGGCGGCACCTACGGCCTCTACGCGTTCAACTCCTACGGCGGAGTGATGACCGATGACGTGGGCGCGTGGAACAACGACGCCGGCTTCTACATCGGGCAGACCCCGAAGCAGACGAAGCCAACGCGCACGATCGCCACGAACCTGAAGGCCTACGGCAACGTGATCGGCTGGTCCGGCACGAACATGCGCTACGTGACGATCACCAAGTCGCAGTTCTGGAACAACGGCACCGGGATCATCCCGAACGCGGAGGACTCGGAGAAGTTCCCGCCGGCCGAGGACAACGTGATCTCGAACAACGACGTGTTCTGGAACAACTTCGACTACTACAAGGGCGCGCCGTTCAAGAAGGGCGACACGCTGGTGGCGGGCACGATCCCGTACCCGATCGGCGTCGGCATCCTGCTCTTCGGCGGGCATGGCAACACCGTCCAGGGCAACCGGGTCTACGGCAACTGGCTGAACGGCATCGGCGCGGTCGAGGCGATCACGCTGAAGGAGCCCGACCTGCAGCTGCTGAGCGGCAACTCGGTGACCGGCAACACGCTCGGCGCCGGCGGCACGGACCTGAACGGATACGACCTGTTCTACGACGGCGACGGCTCGGGCAACTGCTTCGGGCCCAACACCGGCGTGAGCACGATGTTCCCCACGGACGGGTCGACGTTCGTCCCGTGCCCGTTCAGCGGCACGAACACGTTCAACAAGACCGCCCAGGACCAGGCGGTCGGCTGGGTGCTGGCACCGGACCAGGAGGCGGCCTGGCAGCGGCACCCGCACGCCGCAAAGCCCGGCTACACGCCGCTCGAGCTGTGGACGAAGTCGAGGGGAGACAAGTGAGGCGCGGCCGTGCAGCCCTGATCGGGCTCGCGGCCGTTGTGTCGCTCGCGCTGGCAATTGCCGGCGCGAGCGACGCGTCCAGCGGCAAGTCGCGGCTCGTGAAGGTCGGGGACGACTACTACTCGCCCCCCAAGGTCACGATCAAGCAGGGCACGAAGGTGAAGTGGAGCTGGCTCGACGGCAACTCCGACAACCACGACGTGCGGCTCAAGTCCGGGCCGAAGGGCGTGAAGAAGTTCAAGTCGTCGATCGCCGCCTCCGACTACTCGTTCTCGAAGACGCTGACAGTGCCGGGCACGTACAAGATCTACTGCTCGCTGCATGCGACTATGCGCCAGACGATCGTCGTCAAGCGCTAACCGCGGGAGGCCCACATGGGGTTCGAGCAGATCGTGTACGAGGTGCAGGACCAGGTGCTCACGATCACGCTCAACCGCCCCGAGCGCCTGAACGCGTTCACGCCCACGATGGGGCGTGAGCTGCTGGAGGCGTTCGACCGCGCGGACGCCGACGACGACGTGCGCGCGGTGATCGTCACGGGCGCCGGCCGGGGCTTCTGCGCCGGCGCCGACCTGCAGGCCGGCGGCAGCACGTTCGACTACCGCGGCCGCCAGGAGGGCGACGAGGTGCCGCGCGACGGCGGCGGCAGGATCGCGCTGCGCATCTTCGAGTCGCTGAAGCCGGTGATCGCCGCGATCAACGGGCCCGCGGTGGGCGTGGGCATCACGATGACCCTGCCGATGGACATCCGCCTGGCGGCGGACGGCGCGCGCATGGGCTTCGTGTTCACGCGCCGCGGCATCGTGCCGGAGGCCTGCTCGAGCTGGTTCCTCCCCCGCCTCGTGGGCATCTCGCAGGCGATGGAATGGGCGGCCACGGGCCGGGTGTTCGACGCGGACGAGGCGCTCGCGGGCGGCCTCGTGCGCAGCCTCCATCCCGGCGCCCGGCTGCTCGACGCGGCGCGCACGCTGGCTCGCGAGATAGCCGACAACACGGCGCCGGTCTCGGTGGCGCTGGCGCGGCGGCTGATGTGGGACATGCTGGGCGCATCCCACCCGATGGAGGCCCACCGCGCCGACTCGCGCGCGATGTTCGCCCGCGGCCAGTCCGCGGACGCCGCGGAAGGCATCACGTCGTTCCTCGAGAAGCGCCCGGCGAGCTACCCCGACCGCGTCAGCGATGGCTTGCCGGACATCTATCCAGACCGCAAGGAGGTGGTGTACTGATGGGCACGATCAGCGACCGGATCGCAGAGCTCGGGCTCGAGCTGCCGGAGATGTTCGCCGCGCCGCCGGGCGTCAAGCTGAGCTTCGACCCGCTGCGCATCAGCGGTGATCACGCGTACGTCTCGGGTCACGGCCCGCTCGACGGCACGAGCGTGCTGGTGGAGGGCAAGGTGGGCGCCGAGGTCAGCCAGGAGCAGGGCTACGAGGCCGCCCGCATGACCGCGCTGTCGATGATCAGGACGCTCGAGAACGAGCTGGGCGACCTCGACCGCGTCGTGAGCTGGGTGAAGGTGCTCGGGCTCGTAAACTGCGCTCCTGGCTTCAACGCCACCCCGGCGGTAATCAATGGATTCAGCGACCTCGTAGGCGAAGTGTGGGGCGACGCCGGCCGTCACGCCCGCTCCGCGATAGGCGTGGCAGAGCTTCCGTTCAACATGCCGGTGGAGGTCGAGGCGATCCTCGAAGTTCGCTAAGGAGACACGAATGTCAAAGACCCACTACTTCCCGCCGGACCAGGTCCACTTCACGTGGGACACGAGTCACGAGGCGGTGATCACGATCGACAGCGGCGACACGGTGATCGCGCACACGCGTGACGTCAGCGACGGCCAGATCGGACCCGACTCCACCACCGCCGACATCGCGAACCTCGACTGGGATCGCGTATATCCGCTCGTCGGGCCGATCGCCGTGAACGGTGCCAAGCCCGGCGACACGCTGGCGATCGAGGTGCTCGACCTCCACACGCAGGGCTGGGGCTGGACGGCCATCCTGCCCGGCGGCCTGGGCCTGTTGCCTGACGATTTCCCGGACGCCTACCTGCGCATCTTCGACCTCAGCCCGGGCGACGTGACCTGGTTCCGCGACGACATCGCGATCCCGCTCGAGCCCTTCCTCGGCACGATGGGCGTCTGCCACGCCGGCGCCAGCAAGGTGGCCGTGATGCCGCCCGGCAACTTCGGCGGCAACATGGACACCCGCCAGCTCGTCCGCGGCTCCACGCTCTACCTGCCGGTGCAGGTGGACGGTGCGCTGTTCAGCTGCGGTGACGCTCATGGGGCACAGGGCGACGGCGAGGTCTGCGTGACCGGCATCGAGTCGCCGATGTTCGTCTCGCTGCGCTTCACGCTCCAGAAGGGACGCTCGATCCCCGCGCCGCAGTACCGCACCCCGGGTCCGTTGACCCCGCGCGTGGACGGGGCGAGCTTCTACGGCACCACCGGCGTGGGTCCCGACCTGTTCGAGAACGCGCAGAACGCGGTCCGCGCGATGATCGACCACCTCGTCGAGACGCACGACCTGTCACGCGAGGACGCCTACCTGCTGTGCAGCCTCGCCGTGGACCTGAAGATCTCGGAGATCGTGGACGCCGGCATGTACATCGTCAGCGCGCTGCTGCCGGACGCGATCTTCAAGTCATAGCCGGCACTTCGCGATCGGGGCTGGCGGCAACCCTGGCGGGACAGGGTTGCCGCCTGGTCCTGTCGGTCGAGCGCTACGGCCCGCAACCGTTCCTGGTGGTGGGTTCCGTGGAGCTCGAGGTGGGCTCCAGGGGCCTGTTCCACGCAAGCCACCGCGACCTCAACCTCCGCATCGACGAGCTCGAACGGTTCCGCGATGAGCTGCGCGAGCTGGACCGGACGCTGACGGGCAGCGCCGTGCTCCATCACCACGAGCACGACCTGGGCGCCACCATCACCCTCGAGAAGGGGAAGGGGACAGTCAGCGGGTTCGTCCGCGAGTGGAGCACGTCGCTGGAGTTCAAGGACGTGCCCACCGACCAGTCCTACGCGCGCGAGGCGCTCGACGGACTCGAGGCCATCCTCGAGGCGTTTCCGCTCCGGTGACACCGACGCTGCTCGTCGCGCTCGTCCTCGCCATGGCCTTCGGCGCGGACGCGCCCGCCGCACGGCCGATGCGCATCGGGCACTCGGAGCAGGGCCGGCCGATCTCGGTCGTGCGCGTGGGCAACCCGCACGGCACGCGCGTGCTGGTGTTCGGCTCGATCCACGGCAACGAGCCCGGCGGGATCCCGATCGCGCAGGCGCTCGAGCGCGTGCACACCAGCGCGGACCTCTGGATCGTGACCAACCTGAACCCGGACGGCCGCGCCCACGACACGCGCCAGGACGCGCGCGGCGTGGACCTCAACTCGAATTGGCCGTCCCAATGGCAGGGCGGCGGGCGGCCGTTCGACGTCTACTACGGCGGCCCGAAGCCGTTCTCGGAGAGCGAGACGCGCGTCGCGCGCAACCTCATCCTGCGCATCCGCCCGCGCGTGACGATCTGGTACCACCAGCACATGAACGTGATCTGGGCCTTCGGGCCGAGCACGCGCGCCGGCCGCATCTACGCGCGCGCCAGCGGCGAGCCGCTGTACCACCACCCGTGGCGCCCGGGCACGGCGGCGAACTGGCAGAACCACGCGCTGCCGGACACGTCGTCCTTCACGGTCGAGCTGCCCGGCGGGACGCTCTCGGCTGCGCAGGTCCACCGACACGTGGCAGCCGTCCTGAAGCTCGCGCACGGGTGACGCTACAGTCCCGCCGTCCAAGCAGGCCCTTCGATTCGAGAGGAGGTGGGTCGATGAATCGCCGCTGAGCGCTGCACGTTTACGCCGCTCGGTCGGAGCGGCTCACCCACCCCCATCATCGAAAGGACGACCTGCAATGGAGCACGAGCTCACAGCCGTACTGGCTGGGGTGAAAGCGATCGCCGAGGACCCGGTCCGGTCCGAGGCGGCGAGCGTGGATCGAGACCACGCGTTTCCGAGGAAGAGCGTCGACGCCCTGGCGGCGGCGGGAGCGCTCGGCCTGATGGTTCCGAGCGACACGGGCGGGTCCGGCGGGGCGCTGACGGCGCTTGCCGAGGCCTGCGAGGCGCTGGGCGAGGCGTGCGCGTCGAGCGCCATGGTCTTCCTCATGCACTCGGTCACCGCCGCGACGATCGCGGCGGGCGGTGGCGACTCCGCTGAGGAGGTCCTGCGCGGGATGGCCGCCGGCGAGTTGCTCGGCACGCTCGCGTTCAGCGAGCGCGGCACCGGCGCCCACTTCTACGCTCCCGAGTTGCAGGCCGTGCGCTCGAACGGAGGCGTGCGGTGTCCGGGCGCAAGAGCTTCGTGACCTCGGGCGGCGAGGCGGACGTGTACCTGCTGCTCGTCCAGGGCGAGAGCGAGGGCAGCGCCGACGCGTTCCTCCTCCGGGGCGACCAGCCCGGCCTGGGCTTCAGCGGCAGCTGGGAGGGCCTGGGGATGGCCGGCAACTCCAGCGTCGCCATGGAGCTGAAGGACGTCGCGCTCGAGGACGGCGCGCGCATCGGAGCCCCCGGGGGCGGCACGGAGCTGATCTTCCAGGCCGTCGCGCCCTTCTTCCTGATCGGCCTCTCGGCCGTGAACGTGGGCATCGCGGCCGCCGCGGCGAGAGCCGCGACGGAGCACGCCAAGGCGCGCACCTACCCCGACGGCAGCTCGCTCGCCGAGATACAGACGATCCAGCACGCGATAGCGGACATGGACATCGCGGTGCGCACGGCCCGGCTGCTCGTCCGGGAGGCGGCGCGGCTCGGGGAGGCAGGCGACGAGTCGGCGCTGGTGGCGATCATGGAGTCGAAGGTCGCCGCGACCGAGACCGCGGCCGAGGTGACCGGCCGCGCGCTCGAGGTGACCGGCGGCCAGGGCTACACGCCCGCGCTGCCGATCGAGCGACACCTGCGGGACGCACGCGCGGGCGCTGTGATGGCGCCGACCAACGCCGTGCTTCGCAACTGGATCGGGAAGGCCCTCGCCGGCCTTCCGGTGCCATGAGCCGCCGTGACGAGACGGTGCTGGTGGGCTGCGTGGCCTACCACCCGCGCATCGTCTCGATCTGGGAGGGCTTCCTGCCGTTCTTCGCTGAGCGCGGGGTGCCAACCGACTATCTCCTCTATTCGAACTACGAGCGGCAGGTCGACGCGCTGATCGCCGGGGAGATCGACATCGCCTGGAACACCAACACGGCGTACGTGGCCGCGGAGGAGCGCATCGGCGGCGACTCCCAGGTGCTCGGCATGCGTGACGTGGACGCCGACTTCCGCAGCGTGATCGTCACGCGCCGGGAGGAGCCGCTGGAGGACGCCCGCTCGCTCGCGGGGTCGCGGCTGGCGCTGGGCAGCCGGGACTCCGGCCACGCGGCGATCCTCCCGCTGCACTACCTCGCACGCGAGGGTCTCGACGCCGCCCGCGAGTGCGAGCTCGTCCGTTTCGACACCGATCTCGGCAAGCACGGCGACACCGGCGACTCCGAGCTGCGGGTGCTGGACGCGGTGCGCGAGGGCAACGCGGACGCGGGCGCCATCGGCGACGCCACCTGGGCGCTCCTGCGGACGGAGTCGCCGCAGACCACGCAGGGGCTGGAGGTGGGCTGGCGCAGCCCCACCTACTACCACTGCAACTTCACGGCCTTGCCTGCCTACGAGGGGGCGCAGCGGTGGAGCGAGGCGCTGCTGGCGATGTCCTACGACGATGCGGCGGTGCGCACCGAGATGGACCTCGAGGGCGTGAAGCGCTGGCTGCCGGGCGACAAGTCCGGCTACGCCGACCTGACGGAGGCGATGCGAGAGCAGGGATACCTCTCGTGAGCGTGCGCCGGCTCGACGCCGGCACGCTCGAGCTCGGCGGCGGCCTGGAGGTGCTGGTCGCCGCCGCGCTCGAGGGGGTGCCCGCCGGCGGCGAGATCGACGTGGTGCTGGCGTCGCGTGCCGCGGCGCTGGAGCTGCCGGCCTGGACGCGGATCGCGGGGCACGAGGTCACGGGTGAGCAGACCCTCGACGAGGGCGGGTCGAGGCGATTCCTCGTGCGCGTGCGGCGGGGTGTGCTGTCCCGGGTCCTGGGCGCAGAGCTCCCGCCGCGGGGCAGGGCCCTCGCCGATGACGAGGGCCACGTCCGGATGGACGCCGTGCGCGAGATGGTGGGCGAGCCTCCTCCGCACGCTGCTGCCGACTCCGGCCTTGTCCCGCTCGGCGCGCTCGCGGAGCCGGGCGCACCGGGCTATGCATGGCAGCTGAGCGAGCGCGACGCGCTCTGGGCCGACGAGATCGCGACGCTGACGGAGACCGCGGCGGCGGACCAGTGGAGCGCGACCGCCGACATCCCGTGGGACGCCGCCGCCGGGCTGCCCGACGACGTGGAGCGCGCGGTCTCTCAGGTGATGACCTACATCGCCCAGAACGAGTACGCGGCGCTGTACGTGCCGGCGCGCTACCTGCCGCGGGTGAACCCGCAGTACACCGAGGTGCTGATGTGGCTGGCGAGCCACGTGCAGGACGAGGCCCGCCACGTGGAGGTGTTCACGAAGCGCTCGCTGGCCGGCGGAGCGCGGGCCTACGGGCTCGCCTCCACCGAGCTGTCACTTCACACGCTCATGGAGGAGAACGACTTCTCGGGCTCGGCGTTGCTCCTGAATGTCCTCGGCGAGGGCACGTTCCTGGATCTGCTCCGCTTCGTGGAGGAGAACGCCCCGGACGCCGCGACCGGCGCGGCCGCGCGGCTCGCGCACCGCGACGAGCGCCGCCATGTGCACTTCGGGATCTCGCACGTGCGCAGCCGGATCGAGGCGGATCCAGAGGCCCGCCTCGTCCTGGTCGGCGCGGCCGAGGCGCGGGCCGCGAAGCTCACGAGCCTGTCGGGCCTGAGCCCGCTGCTCACCGAGGCGCTCACCGTGATGAGCGCCCGGTCGCTCCAGCCCGCGGAAGTCTCGGAGGCCGCTGCAAAGGTCCGGGACCTCTTGGTGACGATGGACGAGAACCGCCGTCGCCGGCTGCGGGCCGCCGGATTCGACGAGGCGACCGCGCGTTACCTGTCGGAACTGCACACTCCGAATTTGATGTAGCGCCTACGCGGCCAGCGCCGGAGCGACCTGCATGTTGCGGGCCTGCTTGAGCAGCAGGTGAGGCAGCCCGAGCAGCAGGCCGAAGCCGTCCGAGACGATCCGGTAGTCCCGCGTCGAGATGGCCGCGGCCACGCGGCCGCCGATCTCACCCACGAGCACTTCGCCCGACAGCGGTCGCTCGCCGGCGATCGTGGTCAGCTTGTTCACGGCGTGGGAGTCCTGCTCGGTGGCGCTGCGGATGGTGTACGAGGTGTGGGAGAACACGGTGGCCTTTCCAGGAGGGGTCTTGATTGCCTCTGGAGAGGATCGCCGCAGCGCGCGCTTGCGACGGTACGGAAGTCCTGCGGACGCCGGTGCGGCAGCCACGCGAGCCACCCCTTCGGTTTCCCCCAGTCAGAGCCGGTTCTTGTAGCCGTCTTCCAGCGCCGCGGCCGAGGCGGCCACGTCGCCGATCCCGATGTGATCGCTGAGGATCTGGGCCGCGGAGGGCAGCTCATCGGGCCAGGTGTCGGGATCCCACAGGCCGGAACGGATCACGCACTTGGCGCAGTGCAGGTAGGCCTGCTCGGCCGTCACCACGATCGCGATGGCCGCGGGGCGTCCGCCGGTCTGCGCCCCCTCGAGGAGCGCGGGATCGCGCGTCAGCTCGGCGCGGCCGTTCACGCGCAGCGTCTCCCTCATGCCGGGGATCAGGAACAGCAGCCCGACCTGGGGGTTCTCGAGGATGTTGTGGAAGGAGTCCACGCGGCGGTTGCCCGTGGCGTCGGGGATCACCAGGCGGTGATCGTCGAGCACGGTCACGAAGCCGGGCGGGCCGCCCTTCGGCGAGACGTCGCCCGTGCCGTCGCGGCCGGAGCTCGACAGGATCACGAACGGCGACAGCGCGATGAACTCGCGGCAGTGCTCGTCGAGGCGGTCGTGCTCCTTCTTCAGCGCGCGCTCCGCGGGCTCGGGATAGATCTCCCTCAGCTGCTCCAGCGTGGTGATCGCGTGCTCGTCCACTCGGGCCATGATGGCAGGGCCCGGTCCTAGCTGAACGGCAGCTGGTCCCCCACGCCGAGATCACGAGCCAACACGGCCCCCACCGCCCGCCGCGCCCGCTCCAGTGGCATCGCGCTGTCGCCGATCAGCGTCCGGATGCCGAAGCCGTCGAGCAGGGCGAGCGCGCGGTCGGCCACCTCCTCGGCGTCGCAGCGGTCGAACTCTCCCGCCTCCACCCCGGCCTCGATCGCCGCCACGAACCAGTCGCGCATGCGCGCGTAGAGGTCCTCCGCGGTGGGCCGCAGCTCGGGGTGGCGCACCGCGCGCAGCCACAGCTCGACCCACAGCACCCAGTCGCGCTCGAGCGACGCGCTGCTCGGCAGGCACTGGTCCACCATGTTCGCGAGCCGCTCCGCGTGCGAGCCGGCGAGCGGCCCCCGCGCGCCGATGCGCGTGTCGCCCGCGTGCTCGAACGAGTACTCGAGCGCCTCCGCGAGAAGCGCCTCGCGCGTCTCGAAGTGGTAGTGCACGAGGGCAGTGGAGACGCCCGCATCCATCGCGATGCGGGCGATCCGCACCTCCTCGATGCCCTCGCTCGCGATCCGGTTCACGGCCGCGGCGAGGATCTTCTCGCGCCCGCTGAGTGGAGCGGGCTCGTCTCCGATCGGATCGGTTGCGCTCACAGCTCCGCGGCGAGGTCGGCCCGCACGCGGTCGGCGAACCAGGCGAGCGCGGCGTCCCGTTCCGATAGCGGCCCGCACTCGTACCCGCGCGTGGCGAGGCCCGCCTGCACGTTGGCCACGAGGTCGATGTCCTCGTCGCCCACCTGGGAGTTGAGCCGGATGTTCAGGCGCTGCGCGGCGCGGCTGCGCAGCCCGCTGTTCGCCGGCCGGTAGCAGTCGTAGTCGTCGTAGATCCGGTCGACGCTCTTCGGGCGGATCTTCCAGGTGTCGACCTGGTCGGGATAGATGTCGAGGATCGTGTTCGGGTAGATGAACACGTAGCGCCAGACGCGCAGATCCTCCTTGCCGAGCCCCGGCATCGGCTGCACCAGCCGCGAGTACAGCCGCACGAGCCGGTTGTCGCTCGGCTCCTCGCGGTGCGGCGCCTCGAACCAGACGTAGTTCTCGTGGATGTCCGCCTCGTAGCGCTTGTAGTCGAGCAGCCGGATCAGCCCCGGATGGGCGATCGGGATGTGGTAGCCGTCGAGGTAGTTGTCGACGATCACCTTCCAGTTGGCCGGCTGCTCGCCGCGGTGGGGGTAGAACGGCACGAGCGAGGGGATGTCGTAGCGCTCGAGGCGCTGGGGCAGGTCGCCCACCTGGTCGGCGAGCGGCGCGGCGTCGAGGTCGAGGTTCACGAACACGAGGCCGCACATCACCTCGGCGCGAGCGGGCATGAGGCCGAGCGCGCTCTTGTCCAGGTCGTCGCCGAAGGCGCGCACCTCCGGCAGGCCGATCAGGGTGCCGTCGAGCTTGTAGGTCCAGCCGTGGTAGCGGCAGCGGATCGCCGCCTTGCAGGTGCCCTCGCCGGTGAGCAGCATCGAACCGCGGTGACGGCAGACGTTGCGGAAGGCGCGGATCTCGCCGTCCTCGTTGCGCAGCACCAGCACGGGCTGGTTTCCGGCCCACGCGGTGATGTAGCTGCCTGGCCCCGGGAGCCGGGAGATGTGCCCCGCAAGCTGCCAGGTGCGCTCGAAGATCAGCCGTTGCTCGCGCTCCTGGAGCTCCGGGTCGAGGTAAAAGCTCGGGTGTAGGGCGGTGCCCGGCCTCATGCGGCACGGGCATCCACCGTCAGGGGTTCCATCAGCAGCTCCTGATTTTGTGGTCAGTTAGTGTTAGTCTACCCCCATGGCCCTCCGCGTGGCGCCGCATTCGTGGCTTTCTGTCACGCCCGAGCCCGAGCGCGAGCTTCCAGAAGCCCTTGCCACGCTGCGTCACGACGGCGATCCCTCCGTCCTGGACGTGCAGCGTGAGCGCGCCCGGATCGAGGCGCTGATCCTGCACGGCCGCCAGCGCGACTGGCTCGCGTACCTGACCGAGGCGGTCGACTCGATCGAGCGCTGCACGCGGGTCCGAGGATCCGCGCGTGGCGCACGCCCGGGAGGTCGCGCGCGACGTGATCGCCAACCACCACAACCTGCTCCTCGGCCTGCCCGGCCGGGCCGCCGACCTGACGGCGGACGAGCGCCGACGACTGAACGGAGGATCTGCATGACCGCTTCTCTCTCCCCCGCGACCGCCCCGGACGAGCTGACCCCAGAGCAGCTCGAGCTCCAGCAGCGGGCGCGCACCTTCGTGGAGGACGTCCTGTTCCCGCTCGAGCAGGAGGCCGAGCGGCGCGGCGGCCGCCTGCCCGAGGACGTGGTGGCCGGCATCCGCAAGGAGGCGATCGCTGCGCGGCTCCAGGGCGGGCGCCACGCGCCCGAGTTCGGCGGCCAGGGCTGGTCGATGCTCGAGTGGTTCCTCGTGAACGAGCAGTTCGGGCGCACCACCAACGGCCTCCACTGGCACGTGCCGAACGCCTACAACGTGCTGACCCAGGCCACGCCCGAGCAGGTCGACCGTTACCTGCGGCCGATCCTGCGCGGCGAGGGCGGCGACACCGCCTACGCGGTCACCGAGGCTGAGTCCGGCTCCGACCCCTCCCGCATCGCCACCACGGCCGAGCGCTCCGAGGGCGGCTGGGTGATGAACGGCGAGAAGTGGTTCGTCACCTCCGGCGACGTGGCCAACGTGCTGATCGTGATGGCGAACGTGATCGAGGGCGGCGAGAAGCTGCCCACCCTCTTCCTGGTGGAGCCGGACGTGCCCGGCGTGGAGGTGGTGGACGACCCGGCCTACACGCACAACTACCCGCACGGCCACCCCACGATCCGTTTCACCAACGTGGAGCTGCCGGACGACGCGCTGATCGGCGGCCTCGGCAACGGCGACGACCTCCAGCGGGCCTGGTTCACCGAGGAGCGGCTGGGCATCGCCACCCACGGGCTGGGCGCCATGTGGCGGCTGCTCGACGAGGCCACCGCCTGGGCGATCGCGCGCGAGCAGGGCGGCAGCCGGATCATGGACTACCAGGGCGTGTCGTTCCCGCTGGCGGACTCCGCCACCGACGCCACCGTGGGCCGCCTGCTGGCGCTGCACGTGGCACGCATGGTGGACGCCGAGAGCGACCTCAAGCTGATCCACGCCAAGGCGTCGATGGCCAAGCTGTTCGTGAGCGAGGCCGCCTGGCGGACCGCGGACCGCGCCGTGCAGATCTTCGGCGGCCGCGGCTACCTGCGCAGCAACGTGGCCGAGCGATTCCTGCGCGAGCTGCGCGTGGACCGCATCTGGGAGGGCACGAGCGAGATCCAGCGCCTGATCGTGGCGCGCGCGCTCGAGCGCCGCGGGGTAGAAGCGACAATCCACTAGCGATGGACCTCGCGCGGCTCCTGCGCCCGGCCTCGATCGCCGTGGTCGGCGCCAGCGAGCGCCCCGGCAGCTACGGGGCGCAGACGCTCCTCAACCTCGACGCGATCGGCTTCGAGGGCGAGGTGTTCGGGGTCAACCCCGGGCGCAGCGAGGCGCACGGCAGGCCCTGCTTCCCGAGCGTGGCCGAGCTGCCCCATCCGGTGGACGCGGTGGTGGTGGCGATCCCGGCCGCCCACGTGGCCGATGCCGTCGAGCAGGCCGGCGCGATCGGCTGCGGCGGCGCGGTGGTGTTCAGCGCCGGGTTCGCCGAGGTGGAGTCGGGCGTGGCGCACCAGCAGCGCGCTGATCGCCGCCGCCGCGCCGCCATCGGCTGCCCGTGTGCGGACCCAACGGCAATGGCCTGGTGAACATGCACGCGCGAGCCGCGCTGTGGGGCGACGCGCTGCGGCCGCAGGAGCCGGGCCACGTCGCGCTGGTCTCCCAGAGCGGCAACGTGGCGGTGAACGCGCTGGCCACGCGGCGCGGCCTGCGCTTCCACACCGTCGTCTCGTGCGGCAACCAGGCGGTGCTGTCGCGCCGCCGACTACCTGGAGCAGCTCGCCCGCGACGAGGAGATCCACTCGATCGCCGTCTACCTGGAGGACGACGGCGACGGCGCCCGGCTCTGCGACGCGCTGGCCGTCTGCGCCGAGACCGGCGTGCGCGTGGTGGTGCTGAAGGTGGGCGCCACCGCCGCCGGGCGCCGCGGCCGCCGCGGCCCACACGGGCGCGATCGCGGGCGACCAGCGCGTGTTCCGCGCGCTGGTGGAGGAGGCCGGCGCGATCTGGGCCGACGACGTCCACGAGCTGCTCGAGCTGGCCAAGGTGCTGGCCGTGCCGGGAGCGCGCTCGGCCGGGCGGCGCACCGCGATCCTCACCTGCTCGGGCGGCGACTCCAGCCTGGGCGCCGACGAGGCCGCCCCGCTCGGGCTCGAGCTGCCGGCGTTCGCCGATGCCACGGTGGAGAGCCTGCGCGCGCAGCTGCCCGGTGGCCGCGACGGTGGCCAACCCGCTCGACTACACGGCGATGATCTGGGGCGACGTGCCCGCGCTGAGCCGGCTGATCCAGACCGTGGCGAGGCGACGAGTCGGTGGACCAGCTGCTCGTGTTCTACGACCAGCCGGCGGACCTCGACGGCGCCCCGGAGGAGTCCGTGGCGCGCGGTGCGCGAGGGGATCGAGGCGGGAGCGGCGGCGCTGCGCCTGCCGATCATCGTCTCCTCCACCCTGCCCGAGCTGCTCGACGACGCGGCCGCCTGGCGCTTCGCCCAGGCGGGCGTGCCCACCGCCGCCGGGCTGCGCACCGGGCTGCGCTGTGCCGCCGCGCTGGCGCGGGAGCGTGGCGACCCGGCGCGCCTGAGGGCGATCGCCGCCGCCGCCCGCCGGGCCGGCGCAGCTACCGAACGGAGGCGGCGCCTGGCTGGCGGAGCACGAGGCCAAGGCGCTGCTGCGGGAGCGCGGCGCGCGCGTGGTGGAGGGCCGCCTGGTCGACGACGAGACCGCCGCGCTGGAGGCATTCGACGCGCTGGGCCGGCGCGGTGGCGCTGAAGCTCACCAGCCCCGCGCTGCAGCACAAGAGCGAGCTGGGCGCGATCGAGCTCGACCTGCGCTCGCCCCACGAGGTGCGGCGCGCTTACCTGCGCCTGGCCGAGCTGGCCTCGGCGGACGGCGCCGGAGTGCTGATGGAGCGGATGGCGCCGCCCGGCGTGGAGGTGATCGTGGCCGCGCGCCGCGACGGCGTGGTGCCGGCGCTCGTGGTCGGCCTCGGCGGCATCTGGACCGAGCTGCTCGACGACGTGGCGATCGTGCCGCTGCCGGCCCGCGCCCCGCGCGTGGAGCGCGCGCTGCGCTCGCTGCGCGGCGCGCCGCTGCTCACCGGAGGACGCGGCCGCCCGGCCGCGGACCTGGGCGCGCTGGCCCAGCTCGCGGTGCAGGTGGGCGACACCCTGCTGGATGCCGGCCTCGACCTGCTGGAGCTGAACCCCGTGCTGGCCGGCGAGTGGGGCGCGGTGGCGGTGGACGCCACCGCCCGCCGTCAGGCCTGAACCCGCGCCGAGGCCTCGGTCAGCACCTCGCCGAGGATGCGCGCGATCTCGTCGAACTCCGCCTGCCCCGCCACGAGCGGCGGGGAGAGCTGGATCACCGGGTCGCCGCGGTCGTCGGCGCGGCAGATCAGCCCCGCCTCGTAGAGCCGCGGGGACAGGAAGCCGCGCAGGAGCGACTCGCACTCCTCCTCGGAGAAGGTCTCGCGCGTGTCCTTGTCCTTCACGAGCTCGAGCGCGTAGAAGAAGCCGGTGCCGCGCAGGTCGCCCACGATCGGCAGGTCGAGCAACGGCTCGAGCGTGGCGCGAAACGTGTCCTGCTCGGCCGCCACGTGCTCCACGATCCGCTCCCGCTTCATGATCTCGATGTTCTTGAGCGCCACGGCGCACTGCACCGGATGCCCGCCGAAGGTGAGCCCGTGCGAGTACATCGCTCCGCCCTCGAGGAACGGCTGCATCACGCGGTCGGTCGCGATCAGCGCGCCGATCGCGGCGTAGGCGGAGGAGAGCCCCTTGGCAGAGGTGATCAGGTCGGGCCGGATGTCGTAGCGGTCCGAGCCGAACCAGGCGCCGAGCCGGCCGAAGCCGGTGATCGTCTCGTCGGCGCAGAGCAGGATGCCGTGGCGGTCGCAGATCTCGCGCACGCCGGCGAAGTAGCCGGCGGGCGGCACGAACGCGCCGCCGGCGTTCTGGACCGGCTCCATGATCACCATCGCGATCGTCTCGGCGCCCTCGTCCTCGATCGCCTCCTCCAGCTCGCTGAGCAGCACCGCCGTGAACTCGGCCTCGGTCTCCTCGGGCGGGCGGTGGTAGCGATTGGTGTTGCGCACGTGGGTCACCGAGGACACGAGCGGCTCGAACGGCGTGCGCAGCGAGGCGATGCCGGTCAGCGACAGCGCCCCCATCGTGGCGCCGTGGTAGGCGGTGCGCCGGGCGATCGCCTTCCAGCGCCGCTCCCCTCGGAGCGCGTAGTACTCGCGGGCGAGCTTCCAGGCCGCATCCACCGCCTCGGAGCCGCCGGAGACGAAGAACACGCGGTTGAGGTCGCCCGGCGTGAGCGACGCCATCTCGGTGGCCAGTTCGATCGCGCGCGGGTGGGCGTAGGTCCAGTTCGTGTAGTACGGCAGCTCGCGCATCTGGGCCGCCGCCGCCTCGCCCATCTCGTCGCCGTAGCCGTAGCCGATGTTCACCGTGAACAGGCCCGCGAGCGCGTCCAGATAGCGGCGGCCGTGGATGTCCTCGAGGTAGCAGCCGTCGCCCTTCACGATGATCGGCAGCTCGCCGTCGGCGTAGCCGCCCATCGATGTGAAGTGGAGCACCAGATGCCGCAGAGCGGCCGCGGTCAGCTCGGAGGCTTGTCCAGGCACCGGCCCGAGGCTATCACGTGCTGACTACAAGGTCAGGAGGCGTGCACCGCCTTGCTCCAGATCGCTAAAGCAAGCCTCTCCCCTGGCCGAAGACTCCACCAAGAGGGGGTATCGAGGCCGACATGGCTGGGCACAACCGAGACGACACCGAGCGACTGTCGCGAATAGTCGCCACCCAGCGCGACATCGCGGCCGCGGGGAGCGACCTCGAGGCGATGATGCGCCTGGTGCTTGACCGCTCGGTCTCGCTGACCGGGGCGGACGGCGCGATGCTCTGCCTGGTCGACGGCGATCAGCTCATCACTCGCGCCGCCGTGGGCATTGCCCGCAGGGGTCAGACGAGCCGCCCGCTCGAGAGCAGCGTGGCCAAGCACGCGATCGAGACCGGGCTGCCGCTCCTGATCGAGGACGCCGAGAATGACCCGCGGGTGAATCGCGACATGCAGCGCGCGGTGGGCGACAAGTCGCTGATCTGCGTGCCCCTGTTCCAGGGTCCTCGCGTGGTCGGCGCCATGAACGTGATGAGCTCGGCCACCGGCAAGCTGCTGACCGAGGAGGACCGCGAGACGCTCGAGATGCTCTCGGTCGTGCTCTCGGCCGCAGTCAGCCACGCCGCCGAGTTCGAGGCGCGGCGCGCGCAGGGCGAGGCGCTCGCCCGCTTCCGCACCCTCTTCGATGGCGCCTCGATCGGAATCGTCAGGTCGGACTACGAGGGCGTGGTGGTCGAGGTGAACCCCGCGGTCGAGGAGATGCTGGGCTACAGCGCCGACGAGCTGATCGGGGTCAGCTTCCGCAACTTCATGCACCGCGACGACCTCGAGCGCAGCGTCGCGCGCTTCGACGACATGATGGCCGGGCGCTGCGACTCGTACCAGTTCGAGCGCCGCTACAACTGCAAGGACGGCAGCGTGATGTGGGGGCAGAGCACGGCCGTGCTCGAGCGCGACGCCGAGGGGCAGCCGCGCTTCGTGCTCTCGATGATCGAGAACATCACCGAGCGCAAGCTCGCCGAGCAGGCGCTGCGTCCGGCAGTCGGAGCTGAACCAGCACCAGGCGCTGCACGACGCCCTCACCGGGCTCGCCAATCGCACGCTGTTCCGTGAGCGGATCGAGCAGGCCATCCGCGAGGCGCGCACGCGAGCAGAGCCGCGTGGCGGTACTGGTGATGGACCTGGACAACTTCAAGGAGGTGAACGACTCCCTCGGCCACCACGCCGGCGACCTCCTGCTGGCCGAGCTCGGCCGCCGCGTCCGGGGCGCGGTGAGGGGCTCCGACACCGTCGCGCGCCTGGGCGGCGACGAGTTCGGGATCATGCTCTCCAAGGCCGGCGGGCGCTCCGAGATCATCCCCGCGCTCGAGCGCATCTGCAACGCGCTGGAGCGGCCCGTGTCGGTGCAGGACCTGCCGCTCTCGGTGGAGGCCTCGATCGGCGTCGCGCTCTTCCCGGACGACGGCGCCGACGTGGAGACGCTGCTGCAGCGGGCCGACGTGGCGATGTACTCGGCCAAGGCCGCGAACGCTCCCTACGCCTTCTACGACGAGGCCCTCGACAACCGCGACCCCACGCGCGTGATGCTGGTCGGCGAGCTGCGCCGGGCGATCGAGTCGCGCGAGCTGGTGCTCTTCTACCAGCCGAAGGCGAAGCTCGGCACCGGCGAGATCGAGTCGGTCGAGGCGCTCCTGCGCTGGCAGCATCCCGAGCGCGGTCTGATCTACCCCGACGCGTTCATCCCGCTCGCCCAGCAGACCGGCCTGATCGTGCCGCTCACGCTCTTCGTGATCGACGAGGCGCTGCAGCAGTGCCGGCGCTTCCTCGACGCCGGCCTGCGCCTGCCGGTGGCCGTGAACCTGTCCACGCGCAACCTGCTCGACCCCGAGTTCCCGGACCAGGTGGAGGGGCTGCTCGCCCACTGGGACGTCGAACCCGCGATGCTCAGGTTCGAGCTCACCGAGTCCACGATGATCGCCGACCCGGCACGCACGAAGGAGGTGCTCGAGCGCTTCTACTGCCTCGGGATCATGCTCTCGATCGACGACTTCGGCACCGGCTACTCGTCGCTCGCCTACCTCACCCGCCTGCCGGTCAGCGAGATCAAGATCGATCGCTCGTTCGTGATGAACATGCACACGAGCGACGACGACGCGACGATCGTCCGCTCGATCATCGACCTCGGCGGCAACCTCGGCCTGAGCGTGGTGGCCGAGGGGGTCGAGAACCAGGAGATCTGGGACGACCTGGAGGCGCTCGGCTGCCCGCTCGCTCAGGGTTACCACCTCTGCCGCCCGCTGCCGGCCGACGCCCTGGCGGAGTGGCTGAGCGGCCCCCAGACCCGAGCAAGGCGGTCGGCGGCGGCCCCGCGCGGGCCGCCTAGGAGCCCGCGGCCCCGCGGGTCAGCCGCTGGGGATCTTGTCCACGAAGCTGATCCGCGCCGCCCTGCGCCGGCAGCTCACGAGCACCTGCTGCGCCACGCCCGCGCCGCGCCAGCTGCAACTCCAGCCGCGCACCCGAGTGCTGTGGTGCTCGACGGCGCCCGGGTCGTGCACGTACGTCGACGCCACCCGCACCGCGCCCGGGCAGGTCGTGCCCAGGGCGCGAATGCGGAACGCGCCGAACAGGCCCTTGGGATCGGTGTGCAGGACCTGGTCCACGCGCACGTTGCCGCAGCGCAGCGGCGAGCGGGCCGCCGCCGGGCCGGCAAGCGCGGCCAGGAGCCCGCAGAGGGCGGCGGTCAGCAGCAGTGGGCGCACGCTGACCGACACCTTAACCGGCCGCTCAGCCCCCGGGCTTCGAGCCACGAGGAGAACGCCGGGGCGGCCCAGCCGCCGCCCGACCCCGCCGGCGCCGCACCGAGCGACGAGCCGCCGTAGATCGCGTTCCCGTTGGCGTCCTGGTAGGTGCGCCACGGGATCGTGGGCCGCTGGTCCACGCCCGGCTTGCTCCAGTCGCAGACGCCGGTCGGGAACGCCTTCCGCAGCTGCGCCCACTCGTCGTCGGTGAACTGCGCGCCCGGCAGGAAGTCGGTGCGCCGCAGCGGCTTCAGGCTGCACTTGTTCACGTCCGTGGCCACCGACTCGCCGGCCACGATCCGCGGCGTGGAGAAGACCGGGTTGATCAGCTGGCAGACCTGCTGGCTCGGGATCACCTGGCCGACGCCGTCGGTGCACTGGTCGTGAACGTCGCTCGGCTTGTCGGCGATGATCTTCTGCGACAGGCCTTGCCGCTGCCGTCCTTCTCCACCGCGCTCAGCCAGCGGTCCATGGCGAGCAGCCCCTGCGTCGTGTAGTTCACGTCGCCCAGCAGCGGCACCACGCCCTCACCAGATCACCTGGTTGGCGAACGTGCCGTTCTGCTGCTCGAGCCGCGCGCGGATCGCGAAGGCGCGGTAGACGTCGTGGAACTCGCCCTGGTCGGTGCCGCGCAGGTCGATGATCGCGACGTTCTTCGAGGTTGTTGGTCTCGTTGATCAGGCCGCCGCTGCTGTACGCGTTGGCCAGCGCCGGCTCGTCGGCCGCCGTGCGGGCGGGCGTCGGCCACGGCGTTGATGTCCGCGCCGCCGATCTTCGAGTTGAGGTCGGCGAACTGCGCCGGCGTGATCAGGCCCTGCTGCAGGGCGCTCGAGGCCGTACTCCACCCCCACGTTGTCGAGCGGCCGGCCCGCGTAGCCGTGCCGACTGCTCCTCGGGCGCCATTGCTCGAGGCGCGTTCCGAACGTTGACATGTAGTCCGCCAGCGTGCAGCGCACGCCGCCCGGGTTGCGTCGCGCGACGCAGCGCTGGGCGTCGGTCACGCCCGCGCAGGCGTTGGTCGGGATCGCCGAGCGCGGTGAAGTAGAGCGAGTCGAAGATGATCGCGTTGACGTGGTTGGGGTGACCCTCGACGGCCGCGATCTGCGTGGGCGTCCACGCGACGCCCGTGCCCCACTTCGTCGGGTTCTCGAAGTAGCGGCGCGATCGAGGTGGTAGTCCACGAGCTGCTGGCCGGTGGACCAGGCGTCCGGGAAGCTGCACTGCGGCAGGATCCCCTGGTAGATGCCCGGGTAGGCGTTGGCCACCTGCTGCTGGACCAGCGAGCCGCCCGAGCAGCCCGTGCCGATCGTGTAGCGCAGGTCGCCGTACTGACTCGATCAGGCGCTCCTTGGCCATGATCAGCGACTCGGCCTCGGTGAGCGAGGTTGCAGTTGTGCCCGGCGTTGTCGAGCGCCGTGGACATCACGGCGAAGCCGAGGCCGAGCGCGGTGGTCGGGCTGCCGCCGAGCGCCCGCGGTGTCGCCGGTGACGCTCGGCGCCGTGCTGGACTGGTGGTCGATGCCGCAGCTCGCGCCGTGGGTGATCAACAGCTTGTGGTTCCACTGCGGCTGCGGCGCCCATGCCGCCCAGGCCTTGCCCGGGCTGGAAGAGCGTGGCGATCTGGTACTGGTCGCGGTCCTGGTAGCCGGTCTCGATGCGGATGATGAACGGCACCGTCACGCCCTGATCGGTGGTCGTCGTCGCCACGTCCGGCGGCGGGCTCGACGGGTCGTAGGCCTGCCATCAGGCCCGTGACCGAGGACTTGTACTCGTAGCTGAAGGTGGTCGGCGCGTTGCACTGCGGATCGGCCGAGCCGTTCTGGCACACCCACGGCTTCACCTGCGGGCCGGCGATCACGGGGCCGCCGATCGGATGGTTCACGATCGTCGCGCCTGCGCCCGCGCGCGGCCGAGGCAGCGTGTTGGAGCCGAACGGCAAGGCCCGTGACGAGACCCTCGTAGCGGCCGTTCGGGCGCAGCGCGAACTGGTCGTCACGTCGCGGCTCGCCGAGCGGACCTTCACCTTCGACGGGTCGGCCCCGCGGCTACAGGTCCGTCAGCGCCCGGGGAGCATCTGAGGACGCCTGCTGGCGCTCGGCGGCGGGGAGTTCTGGGGCGGCATCGGCGGGCAGCTCAGGCGTCAGCGTGCCGCTGGCCGCACACGCGCGCTCGAGCAGCGCGTGCATGCGCTGGATCGCCGCGCCGGGCGAGCTCCGTGCGCCCGCGCCCGGTCCGCTTGTGCGACCAGGTTCAGCGCCTCGTCCGGGTCGGCGCTCGAGGTCGTAGAGCTCGTACTCGGGCGCGACCTTCGCCGCTCGGGTCGAGGTAGACCGCGTACTTCCAGCGTCGCGTCGCGCACGCAGCGGATCCGGTTGGGCTGGCCCGGCGCCTCCTGGAACGCCGTGCCGGCCTGGTGGTCGTCGTAGGTGAACAGCACCGCGTCGCGGACCGCGTCGCTCTCGCCGCGCAGCACCGGGCCGAGGTCGTGGCCGTCGAAGCGCGTCGGGTCGCCCGGCTCGCCCGGCGAGGCCGAGCATGCGTCGGCACGACGTCCACGAGCGAGACCAGCGCGTCGCTCTCGCGCGGCTCGCGGAACAGCGCGGGGCTCGACACGACGAACGGCACGCGCATCGACTCCTCGTAGGCGTTGAACATCTTCTGGCGCAGCCCGCCGTGCGAGAGCCCCATCTCGCCGTGGTCGGAGGTCCGCACGATCACCGTGCGCGAGCGCAGGGAGCCGGGGTCGGCGGGGTCGCCGAGCGCGGCCAGCAGGCGGCCGATCTTCGCGTCCACCTGCGCGGTGCAGGTGGGCGTAGAAGTTGACGTAGCGCTGCTGCTGCTCGCGGCCCTTGAGCGCGCCGAGATACGACGTCTGGCCCGAGCTTCATCATCGCCTGGACCGTGGGCTTGTCGCGCAGGTCCTCGTCGAGCGTCGCGCGGCAGCGGCACGTCCAGGTCGTCGAACTCGCCGCGGCGAGTAGCCGCCCTCCTCGAAGGACGACGGGTAGCCGAGCACGTCGTGGGGGTTGACGAGCGAGAAGACGAGGCAGAACGGCTCGGGGAGGTCCGCCTGCGCCAGCCAGCGCTCCATCTGGCGCGTGTAGTCCTCGTCCCAGCCCTGTCCGCGTCGTGCCGGCGTGGCCGCCGCCGAACGTGTCGCGCCTTCGCGTCGCCGCCGGCGTCCGGCGGCTCCCAGTCCGCGAAGCCGTAGTCGCGCTCGAGGCGGGCGCGGATCGGCGTCGCTCCAGCTCGCCGCCGATTGACCGGCTTGGTGAGGTGCCACTTGCCCTTGAGCGCGACGTGGTAGCCGCGCTCGCGCAGCAGCGTCGCCGAGCGTGGCGGATGCCGGGCTGGAGCTCGGGCTCGTTGCCGCTCTTCGGCCCGAGCCGCAGCAGCCCGCGGACGAAGCGCCTCGGCCAGGCGCAGGCGCGGCACCTCGCCGCTCCAGCGCCAGGCGCGCCGCCGTCCGCAGCACGTCGGGCACGTTCTTGCGGATCGGGGAAGAGGTCGCCCTCGGTCATCGTCAGCGGTACCCCGTGGCGCGACGGGTAGGTGCCGGTCAGCAGGCTGGCGCGGCTGGGCGAGCACATCGCCGTGGCGATGAACGCGCGCGTGAAGGTGATCCCGGTGCGCCGCAGCTCGGCGTCGTTGGGCATCAGCGCTGTCCATCCACGCCCGGCTCCGCCGGCCAGTGCTGCGGGGCGCGCTGCTGGTCGGTGATCAGCAGCACGAGGTTCGGTTGGCTCGCGGCCGCCATCAGCGCTCCAGTCCCGCGCCGCGCAGGGCGGTCGCGACATCCGTCGATCCTGTCCTGCCCCCAGAACAGCTCGCCCTCGAACGCGAACAGCGGCACGCCCCAGTGGCCCAGCCCCTCGAGCGCCTCGGTGTTCGCCTTCACGCGGGCCGCCAGCGCCTCGTCCTCGAGGGCGGCGGCGCAGCCGGCCCAGTCGAGCCCTGCTCGCTCGCAGAGCGGGCGCAGCCCGTCGTCGCGCGAGACGTCGGCCGCCTCGGACCAGATCCCGCGGCTGGCCTCGAGCACGAACTCGCGCTCGCGACCGACGTCGAGCGCGTGCTCGGCCACCAGCAGGCAGCGCATCGCGCCCGAGCCGATCGGGTCGTGGATGCGGCCGAACGGCATGCCCAGCCGCGCGGCCTCGCGGTCGGCGTCGCGCAGCGTGTGCAGCCGCTTGGCGCGCGGCACCGACTGACCGCGCATCGCCATCGGGATCACGCCGCGGAACGCGAGCTCGATCTCGAAGCGGTCGCGCAGCCCGAAGGCCCGCGGGCCCGCCAGGTACGAGTACGGGCTGCGGAACGAGAAGAAGAAGTCCACCCGCGCTGCCACTACCCCGCCGGCCAGCCCAGGTCGTCCAGGCCGCGCGCCGATCTGGGCGGAGCGCTCGTGCGCGAAGAACCACTGCCCGTGCACCCAGGCGGCGGGCACGTCGTAGATGCCGCGCAGGCACATCCGGCGCTCGTTGCGGCGCACCCGCGCGGCGGCGCCCGGCGGGCCCGGATCGCCCCCGGCTCTGCTCGCGCCAGAGCTCGGCGAAGTCCGCGGGTCTGACCGCCGCGTCGGACTCGAACCACAGGCGCCGCACCGCCTCGACGCAGAAGCGGGTGAGCGCCGGCCCCTGCGTCCCCGAGGCGACCCACTCGGCCAGGAAGCCGGTCGCCAGGGGATCGCGGGGCTCGGTCGCCGCCAGCGCGAGCCCGGACCGCGCGGCCAAACGCCGCGCGTCGTCGAGCGCATAGCGGCGCTTGAGATCGGCGGCGGGATCGCCCGGGATCCCCCGCTTGACGATCGGCCGCAGGTCGAGCAGCACGTCGCGGGTGCGCAGCCGCTCGGCCAGGTCGAGCACCGCCACGGCGCTCCAGCGGATCGTCGAAGGCGAAGTAGAGCTCCACGCGGCCTCGGCGGCCGAGCCGGTGGCGGGCGGCGGCGCCCAGGCGCGCGAGGCCGTCGGCGCGTGAGCTGCGTGACCACGGCCCGGGGCAGCAGCCGCCGGGTCACGGCGTCGGAGACCGACGCGTCAGCGGCTCGCCCGTCACTGGGCGCTCACCGGGGCCGAGGTCGCGAGCACGCGTCCCTTCGCGCCGAGCGCGCGCACCGCGAAGCGTGGTGGCCGCGCTGGTCACGTCGATGCGCGTCTCGAAGTCGCTGCGGGCGGCCGAGGACAGCGGCGCGAGCGAGGTCGCGCTCGGGCCGGCCAGCACCTGCCAGCGCACCACGTCCGTGGCGCCGTTCCAGCTCGCGTAGACCGACACGGCGGTGGGGCCGCTGCGGCGCGCCGCGACGTCGGGCCGGGTCCTGGGCGTCGCCTTCCAGGGGAAGCGGTAGGCGCGGTAGCTGCCGTCGTCCTGCGGCAGGCTCGCGTCGAACAGCATCCGGCCCTTCGACGAGAACTCCGAGAAGAACGGCTGCGCGCCGAAGCCGACGAACACGTTGCCGCCGGCGAGCGTCTGCACGCTGCCCTCGCTCTGGGCGGAGGTGTCGGCGGGGCGGCGGTACTGGCGCACCAGCGCCGCACGGCGGCGGCGCAGGTCGAGCGCTGAGCACCAGCCCGCGCGAGGACGGCGCCTTCATCGGCGGGCCGGCCTCGTCGTCGAACATGCTGATGTCCCCGTTCGGCAGCATCTGCGCGTCGTGCTGGAAGTTGAAGCGGGCGCCCGTGCCCGAGCCGGAAGCTGCTCGCCTTCCCCCCCAGCGTCCAGACGATGCGCCCGCCGGCGCGCTGGATCTCGTAGATGGCCGAGGTGTCGCGCGCCGACAGCGAGCACGCGCCCGTGCGACAGCGCCTGGATCGAGTTGATGTGGAAGGCGTCGTAGGAGCTGCTGTTGGCGGGCGTCGCGTGTGAGTCGGCGAGCGGGATGTGGCCGTAGGCGTGCCACTCCCAGACCACCAGCCCGGTGGCGATGTCCACCTCCTGCACGATCGAGTCGAGCAGCGGCGAGAGCGTGCCCGCAGGCGTGCCCGGCAGGTGCACCAGGATCGGCGAGTAGACCGTGAACAGGGCGTCGCGATCCGGCGTGAGCTCGAACTCGTGCAGGTCCATCGCGTAGCCGTTGCCCGCGTGGACGGTCCGGATCGTGCGGTACGAGCTGTCCGCGATCACGCCCTCGCCGAGGCCGAAGGCCGCCGGCGTGACGGGGCCCTGCCACCAGGTCATCACGGTGCGCCGCCCGTAGCGCTGCAGGCGCAGGTTGGTGGCCACCGCCGGGCGGCGCCAGCTGCTGGAACCAGACGAGCTTGCCGTTGCCGTCGAGGATCATCGGGCCGCCGGGCCCGACCGGCGAGATCGTGACCACGTTGGTGCTGCCGGGGTGGACGATCGGCGACGGCAGCGGGGTGAGGAACACGTCTCCCGAGAGACCGGGCGAGCGCTTCAGCACGCTGATTCGCGGCGGGGCGAGGTCCGGCCTCGAGACGAACTGCTGGAGCTTCGCCGGCTGCGTGGTTGGGCAGGTTGAGGAAGGGCTGGCACCGCGCCCCAGGTGGGCGACCGTGAACGAGAAGCGCGACGCCGCCCGGCCGCGGATGCGGACCACCACCGCCACGCGCTCGCCCTGGGCGAACGGCTTCAGCGGGACGAAGCTGGCCCCACGGCCGCCGGAGTAGGCGCGCAGCCGGCCGGCGTGCAGCCCGCTCGTCGCCCCGCTGGCGCGCACCGACCGGATCAGGCCGGGGCGCACGCCGAGGATGCTGATCTGCGTCTGCAGGCGAGGCGTCGGGCGTGCCCGGCGCGGGCGAGATGGCCAGTCCACCGGCAGGGGAAGCCGCGAGCGCCGCCGCCGGTCCCCCCAGAGACACGGCGACGGCTGTCGCGGTCAGCGCGGCACGAGCGTGCCGATAAGCGGTCAGCTGCGCCATCCTTATTGGCGCGTATTACAACAGTTGTTGGAACGCGCGTCAACTACGATTTGCGGACGTGGCGCAGTCCCAACAGGCCGACATCCCGCCCCGCGGGCGCCGACTGACCCCCGACGCCCGTCGCGAGCAGATCCTCGTGGCGGCGCGCAAGCTGTTCTCGGAGCGCCCCTTCACGAGCGTCACCACGGCGGAGGTCGCCGAGGCGGCCGGCGTCGCGCGCTCGCTTGTGCACCACTACTTCGGCGGCATCCGCGAGCTGTTCATGGCCGTGATCGCCCAGGGCGGCGCCGCGCTGGTGAACGTGCGCTCGGCCGGGCCGGAGCTCCCGCTCGAGCAGCGCCTGGCCCACAACGTCGCCGCGGGGCTCGACGTGGTGAGGGACAACCGTGAGACCTGGCTGGCCGTGGTGGGCCACGGCGGCGGGCTAGACGACGTCGGCATCCGCGCCCTCGTGGCGGCGGCGACCGAGCGCAACATCGAGCGCACGCTCGCCGTGACGAGCGACGTGATCGAGGACACCCCCACCGCGCGCCTGGCGCTGCGCTGCTTCAACGCCTTCGCCACCGAGGCCACGCGAGCGTGGCTGGCGGGCGAAACCACCCGCGAGGACACGGAGAAGCTCCTGGTCACGGCGTTCCGCGACCTTCTGATCAACACCATCCCAGCCCTCGAGGCCGGGATCGGCGGCAAGCGCTAGGGGGCCCGGGTGGGCGGCCGGCGGAGGAGATCTTCGCCGGCCGCCCCGAGTAGGCCACTCGGGCGGGCTGTCTCTAGAGGGCTGTTACGACGGACTTCGTCTCATGAGGTATTGCCTAGGTAGTTTGCGCCAGATCGGCGGAGGCCTCAGAGGATCAGCCGGCGCTCCATGTAGCGGATCGCCAGCCGCCACGACAGGAGCGCGAACCCGACCAGGAACGCGAGGTGGCCGACGTCGGGCCAGCCCGCGAAGCCGAACACGGCGTGGCGGACGAGCTGGACGCAGTGGAACAGCGGGTTGAAGTTCGCCGAGCACCTGCGCCCACTGGGGCAGCGCGCTCGAGCGGGAAGAACGTGCCGGCGACGAGGAACATCGGCGTCAGCAGCCCGCTCTGCCAGTAGGAGAAGCTCTCGATCGCCTTCGCCCTGGCGGCGATGAAGATGCCGAAGCCGGCCCAGCCGAAGCCGGCGAGCGCGGCGATGAACGGCACCAGCAGCATGCCCCAGCTCGGGTCGAGCCCGAAGACCATCGCCACGAGCATCGGCACGCAGCCGTAGACGCCGGTGCGCGCCGCGATCCACAGCGCCTCGGCCGTGACGAGCTCCTCGGTGTCGACCGGCGCGGCGAGGATCGCGTCGTAGGTGTGCTGGAACTTGTACTTGACGAACGTCCCGTACATCGCCGGGAAGCGCGCCCGAGAACAGCACGGTCGTGGCGACGATCCCGGTGCCGACGAAGTCGATGTAGTCGTAGCCCGCGACCGTGCTGACCAGCGAGCCGAAGCCGAAGCCGAAGGCCAGCAGGTAGATCGTCGGGTCGACCGTCGAGGAGAACGTCGACGAGCGCCAGAACGAGGAGAAGTTGACGACCTCGCGGACCATCACGCCCTGCGAGGGCGGCGCCGCTCGAGGCGGCGCGAGGCGGCGCTGGCGCGTGCGGCGGCGGCCATCAGGAGATCTCCTCGCCGGTGAGCAGCACGAAGACGTCCTCGAGGTTGGTCACCCGGCGCTCGCCGTCGAGGTCGGCTGCGCCGTTGGCGTGCAGGATCGCCGACCGAGGTGCCGGTGCGGCGCGTGCTCCAGCCGCGCTCGCGCGCGAGCGCCTCGACCTCGGTGAGCCGCGCCGGCGAGCCGTAGACCTCGATCGCCTCGGCACCCGCGTGCTCGGCGATCAGCGTCGCGCGGCGGGCCCGACGGCCACCGCCTTGCCGTGGGACATGATCGTCACCTGGTCGCAGAGGCGCTCGGCCTCCTCGATGTAGTGCGTGCTCATCAGGATCGAGACGCCCTCGGAGCGCATCCGGTCGATCAGCGCCCACAGCTCCTGGCGCACCTGCGGGTCGAGGCCGACGGTCGGCTCGTCGAGCAGCACCAGCCGCGGCCGGTGCAGCAGCGCGCGCGCGATCAGCAGCCGCCGGCGCATGCCGCCGCTCAGCTCGTCGACCTTCGACTTGCGGCGCTCGCTCGAGGTTGGCGATGTCCAGCGCGCGCTCGATCGCCGCCTTGCGCGTCGCCGGCGGGCACGCGGTAGAGGTGGGCGAACACGAGCAGGTTCTGCTCGACCGTCAGCGACACGTCGAGGTTGTCGAGCTGCGGGCACGACGCCCATCTCCGCGCGCGCCTGCTTGGAGTCCTCGGGCAGCCGGTGGCCGAGCACCTCGAGCTCGCCCTCGTCGACGATCACCTGCGCCGTGAGCGCCTTCATCGTCGTCGACTTGCCCGCGCCGTTCGGGCCCGAGCAGGCCGACGCAGGACCCGAACGGGCACGTCGAGGTCGAGACCGTCGACCGCCGTGACCGAGCCGAAGCGCTTCACGATCCCGCGCATTCTGAGGGCAGATTCCATCGACCTGGAGCCTAGAAGGCCGCCAGGCGGGGTCAGTCAGGCGCGCGGCCTGGCGCTACGCGCTCCCTTCCGCAGCCACGGCCGACTCCTCAGGATCGATTCGCTCGACTCCGCCGTGCAGCGCGAGGTGGACGGCCGCGCCGACCACCGCCCCGGCGAGCGGAGCCACGATGAACAGCCACAGCTGGCGCAGCGCCGAGCTGCCCACGAACACCGCCGGGCCGATGCTGCGGGCGGGGTTCACCGAGAGGTTGTCGACCGGGATGCCCACCAGGTGGATCAGCGTCAGCACCAGACCGATCGGGATGCCCGCGAAGGCGACGGCCGCGATGCGGTCCGTGGCCGCCAGCACGGTGAACACGAGCAGGGCGGTGAGGATGACCTCCACCGCGAAGGCGGAGCCCCAGGGATAGCCGCCCGGCGAGTGCGCGCCGTAGCCGTTCGCGCCGAGCCCGTCGGTCCCCGCGCTGTAGCCCCCCACGCGACCCTTGACGATCACCAGCAAGACCCCGGCGGCGATCACCGCGCCCACGACCTGAGCGACCCAGTAGCGGAGCAGCTCGGCAGCGTCGATCTTGCCGCGCAGGAACAGCCCCAACGACACCGCAGGGTTGATGTGGCAGCCCGAAACCGGGCCGATCGCGTAGGCCATCGCGAGCAGGGAGAGCCCGAACGCGAACGCCACCCCGAGGTTGCCCACCTTGTCGCCCGCGATCACGGCGGTGCCCACCCCGCCGAACACCAGCACGAACGTCCCGAATGCTTCCGCCAGCGCACGCCTGTAAGACATGGTCCGCCTCCTCTCAGTTCGGCGGAGAATCAGGCCCGGGGGGATGAGTGGAAATCACCCGAAGCGGGTGATCTGGACTCCATTCGGGTGCTGCGCAGGGATCAGTAGGCTGCCCGCGTTGGTGTCGAACCGCGAGCTGAGCGGCGGAGAGGCCCTCGTCGAGGGCCTGGCGGCGCATGGAGTCGACACCGTCTTCGGCATCCCAGGCGTGCAGACCTACGCGCTGTTCGACGCCCTCGGGCGCCGCGACGGCGAGATCACGGTCATCGCGCCCAGGCACGAGCAGGCCACGGCCTACATGGCCTTCGGCTACGCGAAGGCCGGCGGCCGCCCGGGCGTATTCGCGGTGGTGCCCGGGGTCGGCTTCCTGAACACGTCCGCCGCGGTGGCGTCCGCCTACGGGGCGAGCACGCCGGTCCTCGGCCTCACGGGCGAGGTGCCATCGGAGTTCATCGCCTCAGGCATGGGCCATCTGCACGAGCTGCCCGACCAGCTGGCGATGATGCGCGGCGTCACCAAGTGGGCCGAGCGCAATCGACAGCCCGGCCGACGCCGGGCGCCTCGTCGGGGAGGCCTTCTTCCAGATGTCGACCGGCCGGCCGCGCCCGGTGGCGCTGGCCATGCCCCTGGGACGTCTTCGACCGGCGCGTGGCGGTGGGTCCGGCGCCCGAGCCGGCGCCTTCCGCAGACGCCCCCGGTGGACCTCGATGCGGTGGACCGTGCGGCAGCGATCCTGCCGCGAGGCGCGGGCGCCGATGATCATGGTGGGCAGCGGGACCATGGACGCCGGCGATGAGGTGCGCGAGCTCGCGGAGCTGCTGCAAGCGCCGGTGGTCGCCTTCCGCAGCGGGCGCGGCGTGCTCTCCAGCGAGCACGTGCTCAGCCTCAACTGCGCCGAGGGCTACGAGTGCTGGGGCGACACCGACGTGGTGCTGGGGATCGGCTCGCGCATGGAGCTCGCCTGGTTCCGCTGGGGCGGGCCGCCGGCCGGCCAGCGCCGCGTGCTGATCGACATCGACCCGACCCAGCAGGCGCGCCTGAAGCCGGACGCCATGATCGTCGCGGACGCCGGTGCCGCCACTCGGGCGCTGAGCGCCGCGCTGGAGGGCCACCGGGCCGCGGATCGCTCCGCCGAGATGCTCGAGGTCAAGGCGCGCACGGCCGAGAAGGCCGCCGCAATCACCCCGCACGTCCAGTACGTCGGCGCGATCCGCCGCGCGCTTCCGCGCGACGGGATCTTCGTGGAGGAGATCTGCCAGGCCGGCTTCGCCTCCTACTTCGCGCTGCCGGTCTACGGCCCGCGAACGTTCGTCACCTGCGGCTACCAGGGCACGCTCGGGTTCGGCTACGCCACGGCGCTAGGGGCGAAGGTGGCACGGCCCGACCTGCCGGTGGTCGCGGTCACCGGCGACGGCGGCTTCGGCTTCGCCCTCCAGGAGCTGATCACCGCCGCGCAGTACGGGATCGGCGTGGTCTGCGTGCTGTTCGACAACTCCGCCTACGGCAACGTCTGGCGCGACCAGGGGCGCCTCTACGGCCGCGTGGTGGCCTCCGAGCTGCGCAACCCCGACTGGGCCGCGCTGGCCGCCGCCTGCGACGTGGCAAGCGTCACGGCGCGGTCTCCAGACGAGCTGGAGCGCGCCGTCGCGGCGGCGATCGACAGGGGCGACCCCGCCCTGATCGTCGTTCCCGTGGACAAGCGGGACGAGGTCAGCCCCTGGCCGCTCCTGATGCCGCAGCGAGCCGCCGCCTAGCCGGGAAGCGGCGCGCCCTCCTCGGTGAACGCCGGAGCCGAGTAGGCCTGGCCCGGGATCGCGCCGACGGCGAGCAGCTGGATCGGCTCGTCGCCGGTTGTGATCTTGCGGGTCACGCCGGGGCCGACGCGGGCGAACACGCCGGGCTCGAGGCGGTACTCCTGCCCGTCGGCGTGCAACGTCGCCGACCCGGACAGCGCCGTGTAGACCTCCTCCTGCCCGTCGGCCTTGTGGTCGTGCTCGGGGAAATGCTCGAAGTTCGGCGGGAAGTTCTCGACCTGCATCCCGAACGCCGTCACGCCCAGGCCCGCCCGCGCGCGGCAGAAGCCGCCACCGTTGGGGGAATCGAACTCCTCGACCCGCTTGACTACGACGTCTGCCATGAGCTGTCTCCTTGACTCGAACGATGCTGTCGGTAAACCGACGCACGCCGAACGGCCAGATCGACAGCTTCCGCGAAGAAATCGAGGATCACTAGGCTCGGCACCCGATGTCAGGCGCCGAGACCTTCCGCGCGTCGGCCGAGGCGTACAACCGCCTCGTCGGGCGCTACAGCCCGCAGCTCGCCGCGGGGTTGATCGACTTCGCCGGGATCGAGCCGGGCATGCGCGCGCTCGACGTGGGCTGCGGCCCCGGTGCGCTCACCGCGGCCCTCGTGGAGAAGCTCGGGGCGGCGAGCGTGTCCGGCGCGGACCCGTCGGAACCGTTCGCCGAGGCCTGCCGCGCCCGCCTGCCCGGGGTGGAGGTGGTGGTCGCGCCGGCCGAGTCGCTGCCGTTCGCCGACGGCGCGTTCGATGCCACGCTGTCGCAGCTGGTGGTGAACTTCATGAGCGACGCGGCGGCCGGCGTCGGCGAGATGGCGCGGGTGACCCGGCCGGGAGGCACCGTCGCGTCGTGCGTGTGGGACTACGCCGGCGAGATGACGCTCCTGCGCGAGTTCTGGAACGCCGCCCGGGAGGTGGATCCTGAGCGCGCCGCGGCCCTCGACGAGGGGGTGGTGATGCGCTGGTGCGGGGAGGGCGAGCTGGCCGAGCTGTGGCGCAGCGTGGGACTGCGGGACGTGCGCGATGGACAGATCGTCGTGCGCGCGAGCTACCCAGGCTTCGAGGAGCTGTGGTCGCCGTTCCTGGCGGGTGTCGCGCCCTCCGGCGCGTACTGCAAGTCGCTCGACGAGGACCGCCGCGCCGCGCTGCGCGAGGCCTATAGCCGCCGCCTCGGCGCAGGCGACGGCCCGTTCGAGCTCACGGCCCGGGCGTGGGCGGTGGCCGGCACCGCCCCCTGACCGCCCGGGCTCCGCGCGCTCAGAACTGCAGGGACGTATCTCCCTCGGTGATGGCCGGCGGGTCCACCGACGCGCCCAGGTTCTCCTTGACCCACTCGGCGGCGCGACGCGAGGACTCGTCGGTGCCCGCCTTGTCCTCGCAGACGGTCACGGTCGTGCCACCACCGTCGCCGGCGAGAAAGGCCGTGTAGCTCACGAATCCGGGCACTCCGCCGATGAGCTCCCTCACCTCGCTCTCCCTCTGCTGGAGGGCATCGAACAGCTCGGCTGCGCCTGCGGAATAGCTCCTGACGACTACGTGCATGGGGTCCTCTTCCGTGGCTCGTCGCCACTTCGGTGTTGTGAGAGGACCCTATCCGAGCCCGCTACGCCTCCGTGAGAATCACCAGCGTCTCGGGGCGAACGCCGTCGTGCTCCATCGCGTCGGCGCCCGCCTGAGACTGCATGAGCTCCTGGAAGGCCTCCATATCGGGGATCTCAGCGATGAGCCCGACCCTGTTCGAACCCTCGGGGTCCCTGAACGTGCGGACCGTGATCCCCAGAGGCCCGAAGACCTCCGCTCGCTTCGGTGAGCCGAGCCAGTGGTCCACGTCGTCCACCTCGTGAAACGCAATCAACGTTGGCATCTATGCCGATCCTTCCCACAGCCAAGGCTGCGTGGTGGTGGTGTGTGTGCGAGAGCCAGAGCAACCGTACCCGGTGCGGTTACAGTCGCCCTGGCAGCAGCCACCAGCTATCGCGCCGCGCGCGGAAAGAACGGGTACTCCAATGGCACTCGCGTTCTACTTCAACCCCACCGGCTTCACCCGAGACAAGTACGACGAGGCCCTCAAGCAGCTCGAGGCAGCCGGCGCGGGAGCGCCAGAGGGCCGGACGCTGCACGTTGCCCTCGAGACGAACGGCGACATCCAGGTGTTCGACATCTGGGAGTCGCAGGCCGCATTCGAGGCGTTCGGGGCGACCCTGCTCCCGATCATGGCCGCAGTCGGCGCGGACCCCGGCGAGCCGATGGTGGCCACCGTGCACAACGTGATCGAGGGCTGAGCGCCGGCGCTGGCTCGCCTAGTTCCCCAGGACGGTGGACGCCTGCTTGAGCCACGGATGGCTCGACAGGATCACTGGGTTGTTGAGGTCGCCGCTCTTGCAGCCCGCGGAGCGAGGCTTCAGCGTGAGCTTCGTCCCGTCGGTGGACCACAGGTAGGACTGCGATCCGGTGCTGGGCAGCCCCTGGTCGTCGTTGCAGCGGATCGACAGGACGTTGCCCTTCACGCCGAACCGGTAGACCACCCGGTCGGTGTCGCCGTTGCCCACGCCCAGCGCGCGGGAGTTGTCCGGTCCGCCGCTGTTGCCGATCACGAGCGTCCAGGGGCCGATCGGCAGCTCCTCCGGCTTCGGGGCGCCCGCGGCGTCGCTGCGGCCGATCGTCGTGCTGAACGTCCCGACGAGGGACGCCGGCGCCGGTCCGCCCAGGTCGTCCTTCGGCTTCGAACTGGAACTGGAACCGGAACCGGAACCGCAACCGGCAATGGCGAGGGCCAGCGCGGCGACTCCCACGAGCCCGGCTGACATGGTCCTGTTCTGCATGACGACCTCCTCGGTCTGTTTGGCTGACGAGGAGGACGCTGCGCGGCAGCGCTAAGAGAGCGCCAATTTCCCGCTACGGAGGCGCTAAAGACGCTGTTTACTCAGCCGTCGGCACGTGTTAGGTTCGGCCCCTGCCGGAAGCTCTCGACTTCCTCGTGCTCGGGCCACTCGAGGTGCGCTACGGGGGCCGTGCGATCGCACTGGGAGGTGGCCGGCAGCGCAGCGTGCTCGCCCAGCTCCTGCTCGAGGCGGGCCAGGTGGTGTCCACCGACCGGCTGATCGACGAGCTGTGGGGCGAATCGCCGCCACCCACGGCCGCCACGGCGCTTCAGGGCTACGTCTCCCAGCTTCGCAAGGCGCTCGACCCAGAGCGAGGCGGCGGCGGGGAGACCGTGATCGTGACCCGCGAGCCGGGCTACCTGATCGCGATCGCGCCCGAGCAGCTCGACCTCGCGCGCTTCGAGAGCCTGCAGGCGGACGCGCGCAGGGCGATGGCCGGCGGCGACGCCCGTGCCGCGGCGAACGCCCTGGAGCGAGCGCTCGCGCTCTGGCGGGGGGCCGCTCTCGAGGATCTTGCGAGCGAGCGCTTTGCGTCCGAGGCGGCCCGGCGCCTCGAGGAGCTGCGGCTGACGGCGATCGAGGAGCGCTTCGACGCCGAGCTTGCGCTCGGCCGCAGTCGCGAGCTGGTGCCGGAGCTCGAGGCCGTGATCGCCCGCGAGCCGCTGCGCGAGCACCCGCGCGCGCAGCTGATGCTCGCGCTCTACCGCAGCGGCCGCCAGGCGGACGCATTGCGCGCCTACGACGACGCGCGCCGTACGCTCGTCGACGAGCTCGGAATCGAGCCCGGCAGCGAGCTGCGAGTGCTCCACCAGCGCATCCTCGAGCAGGACGCGGCGCTCGACCTCGAGCCCGCGGCGACACCCGCCAGAGCCACTCCGGTGCGCACTCGCAACCGTCGCCGCATCGCGCTACTCGTGGCGCTGCCAGTGTGCCTCGGCGCCGCCGCGCTCGCCCTCGTGCTGTCCCTGAATGGTGGCGACAGCGCCGGCCCGGTGACGGCGAACTCGATGGTGGCGATCTCCTCCACGAGCGGCCACGTGGAGCGGGCGTTGCCCGTCGGCGGCAATCCCACCGCGGTGGCGGTGGGCGCGGGCGCCGTCTGGGCGCTCAACGCGGACGACCAGACGATCACCCGGATCGACCCGAAGACCCACGCGCTGCGCACCTTCGGCACCGGCGGCATCCCCGTGGACCTCGCGGCAGGCGACGGGTCGCTGTGGGTGGGCAACGGCACCCGCACCAGCGCGCAGTTCGTGGGACCGGTGGCGACGAGCATCACGCGCCTCGACCCCGACTCGGCGGCGGTTCTCGCCACGGTGACGCTTCCCCGGGCAGAGGGGCCCGTGTCGAACCAGAGCCGCTACCACATCAGCGTGACCCCGCATGCGGTCTGGGTCGTGAACCCGGACTTCACGATCTCTCGGATCGACCCTGCATCGAACCGCATCGCGGGCGAGATCCGCGACGTGAGCGCCCTGGGGGTCGCTGCGGACTCCGGCGGCGCCTGGGCGCTTCAGACCGACGGGACGATTGCCCGTCTGACCCCCGGCGACCGCGTGGCTCAGCGCGTGCGCGTACCGGCCAGCTTGCTGAGCTCGATCGCGGTGGGGGCCGGCGCGGTCTGGCTCACGGATCCGGACGAGGGGACGCTGTGGCGAGTCGATCCCCGCGGCCCTGTGGAGCGCACCATCCCGCTGGCCGTCGGCGCCGCCGACGTGGCCTATGGCGCGGGGGCGCTGTGGGTCTCGAACGGACTCACCGGCACCGTGTCCCGGGTCGATCCGCGCACGAACCGCGTGACGGCGGTGCTGGCCGTGGGGAACACGCCCGGCAGGCTGGCCGTGGGTGGCCAGACGGTCTGGGCCGCCGTGGCCGGCGCCCCGGGCACCTCGCTGCCCGTGGCCTCGCAGGGCGGCGCGGATGTCTCCGCGTTGCCCGCCTCGATCTGCGGCCGCGTCTTCTCGAGCGGCGACGCGCCTCCGCAGCGCCTGATCGTGTCCGACCTTCCCCTGCGCGGCGCCGGGCTGCCCACCCGGCAGATGAGCGCCGCCATCGCATACGTCCTGCGCCAGCACGGCTTCAGGGCGGGGCGCTTCAGGGTGGGCTACCAAGCCTGCGACGACTCCACCGCCCAGACCGGCATCTTCGACGATCGCAAGTGCACGGCGAACGCGAAGGCTTGGGTCCGGAACCGGCTCGTGGTGGGCGTGGTGGGGCCGTACAACTCCGGCTGCGCCGCGGACGAGATCCCGCTGGCGAACCGGGGCGGCCCGCTGGCAATGATCTCGCCCACCAACTCCGACGTCGGGCTCACGCACACCGGGCCCGCCACCGAGCCCGGCATCCTCGCCCGGCTCTATCCCACGGGCGTGCGCAACTACGCGCGGCTGTACGCATCGGAGGATCTGCAGGGAGCCGCCATGGCGCAGTTCGCGCGCAGCCGCGACCTGTCCGACGTCTACGTGCTCGACGACCGCGGCTACGGGTTCCCGCTCGCGGCGAGCTTCGTGAGGGCGGCTCGCCGGCTCGGCCTGCACGTGGCGGGCACGGGTTCGTGGGATCCTGCCGCGCGGAGCTATTCGGCGCTGGCGGAGCGGGTGGCTCGGTCGGGAGCGGCGGCGGTCTACGTGAGCGGCCTGATCGACAGCCACGGGGATGCCGTCGTGCGCGCCCTGCGCGAGCGGCTGGGAGCGCGCGTCACGCTGCTGGCGAACGATGGCTTCCTGCCGATCTCGGCGCTGTTCGCGAAGGCGGGCGACGCCGCGAGCGGCATCTACGTCAGCACCGCCGCCCTGCCCAACCAGCAGCTCGGCCTTGCGGGCCGCGAGTTCGTCACCCACTTCGGCGCCACC
The DNA here is from genome assembly GCA_963729205.1 of uncultured Thermoleophilaceae bacterium. Classification (GTDB taxonomy): domain Bacteria; phylum Actinomycetota; class Thermoleophilia; order Solirubrobacterales; family Thermoleophilaceae; genus JAICJR01. Next base: position 318,176 of record CAVSNA010000028.1, on the reverse strand, counting down.
CAGCACGGCGCGCCGGTGGACCACGCCGCCGTCTACGCGGCCCAGGCCACCGAGGTGATGCTCGATGCGATCGCCCGCTCGGACGGCACTCGCGCCTCGGTCACCCGGGCGCTGCTGGCGACCAGGATTCGCGACGGGATCCTCGGCGAATTCGGCTTCGACGCGAACGGGGATCCCTCGTCCACCGCGGTGACGATCGTGCGTGCGCGCACGACGGGTGGACAAGCCGCGGTCGAGTCGATCGATGGCGCGGACGTGGTCACGGTGATCGCGCCGCCGCGCTCGCTGCTTCGCTAGCGCCCGGTTACTCTCGCCCCGTGTCCAACGACGACCGCCACTCCGTGGAGCGTCACCTGCGGGTCGACGCCGAGGGCTACGACGCCGAGATCCGTCGCTTCATCCCCTATTACGACGACATGATCGCGACCGGCGTCGAGCTGCTGGCGGCGCTGGCGCCCCCGGATGCACACGTGCTCGATCTGGGTGGTGGCACCGGCGCGCTCTCGTCGGCCGTGCTGGACGCGCTTCCGGGCGTCCGGGTGACCGTCCTCGACATCGATCCGGAGATGCTCGCCGAGGCCCGACGCCGGCTGGCGGGCTTTGGCGAGCGAGCCTCGTTCCGGGAGGGCAGCTTTCTGGACCCGCTGCCGGACGCCGACGCCGTCGTGGCGTCGCTGTCGCTGCACCACGTCCACGACCTGAGCGCGAAATCAAGGCTCTACCGCGCGATCCACGACGCCCTCGTCCCGGGCGGTCCACTGCTCAACCTCGATGCGGCCGTTACGGAGGGTCCGCGCCTGAACCGGCTCGTGTTCGACCGCATGGCCGCCTGGATGGGCGATCACGGGATCAGCGACGCCGAGGCACGCGGCCACTTTGCCGCCTGGGCCGGTGAGGACCGCTACTTCCCGCTTGAGGCCGAGATGGGAGCGCTGCGCGAGGCGGGTTTCGACGAGGTGGAGTGCTTCTGGCGCCGCGGCCTGTCGAGCATCCTCTGCGCGGTTAGTATCGCTCAGTGAAGATCGCTGACCCCATAAGCGCGAGCGGGTCCAAACGGGTCGAGCAGCCGATCCGCCTGGCCGAGGTCGTGGGCGCGCTCTCGATCGCGACCGACCTGGGCACCGGGCAGCCGCTCGAGCACGCGATGCGCACCGCCGTACTCGCGGTGCGCCTCGGAGAGCTCGCCGGAGTGACCCCGCAGGAGCTGGCGGATACGTATTACGTCGCGCTGCTCCATGCGTCGGGCTGCACGTCCAACGGTCACGAGGCGGCGCAGCTGTTCGGCGACGACATCGCGCACAGGGCGGCCTTCTACCTCGTCGACCCGACGAACCCGGCGGAAGTCCTCGAGTTCTACCGCTCCAACGTCGGGCTCGGCCGGCCTCCAGAGGTTCGCTCGAAGATGATCGAGATGGCAATCGAGCAAGCGGCCCCCAGGGCCCGCGAGGCGTTCGCGACGATGTGCGAGGTGGCGCAGCGGTTCGCGCTCTGGCTCGGGCTGCGCTCCAGCATCCAGGAGGCGCTGGAGTACGTCTTCTCGCGCTGGGACGGGCGCGGCTTCCCTGACGTCGAAGGCGAGGGCACGCCGTTGCCGATGCGCCTCCTGCACGTGGCCAGGGACGCTTCCCTGTTCCTAACCGCCTCGGGCCCCGATGAAGCATGCGCGGTCATCGAGCGACGATCAGGGGCCGCGTATGAGCCGGCGCTCGCGGAGCTCGCCGTGCGGAACTTCCCCGAGATCTTCGCCGAGTTCGACGAGGCCCGGATCTGGGAGCAGGCGCTCGACAGCGAGCCGGCGCCGCTGGTGTGGGTCGCGGGCGACCGGCTCGACGCCGCGTTCGCCGCGATCGCGGCGATCACCGGCCTCAAGTCGCCGTGGCTGCGCGAGCACTCGACGGGCGTGGCCGAGCTCGCGGAGGCCGCCGCCTGGCGGATGGACCTCCCCGCCGACTCCGTCACCCTCGTGCGCCGCGCCGCGCTCGCGCACGACCTCGGCCGGGTCGGCGTGCCGAATGGAATCTGGGAGAAGCCGGGCCCGCTCGGGTTCGGCGAGTGGGAGCGGGTGAGGCTGCATCCCCACTACAGCGAGCGTGCCTTCGCCCAATCGCCGGCGCTCGCTCCGATCGGGCTCGTGGCGGGCGCGCATCACGAGCGGCTCGACGGGTCCGGCTACCACCGCGGAAGCGGCGGTGCGGCACTCGATCAGGCCGCCCGCGTGATCGCCACCGCGGACTGCTACGCCGCCATGCGCGAGGCCCGGCCGCACCGCGAGGCGCTCGACGCCCCGGCCGCCGAGGCGGCGCTCCTGCAGGAGGCGAAGGAGGGGCGGCTCGACCCGGACGCCGTGGACGCGGTGCTCACCGCCGCCGGGCACCTCGTGGCCAAGCGACCGCTCGAGCTGCCCGCCGGGCTCACGCCGCGCGAGCTGGAGGTGCTGCTCGCCCTCGTGCGCGGGCAGTCGAACCAGGCGATCGGTGAGGGTCTCGGCATCACCGCGAAGACCGTCGGGCACCACGTCCAGCACGTGTACGACAAGGCCGGCGTGCGCAGCAGGGCCGCCGCCACGCTCTGGGCCTTCGAGCAGGACCTCGTTCAGACCGCATAGGGCGTTCGCCCGATGCGCCGCCGGTAGCCGGCCGCAGATACTCGCCTCGCATCGGTGCCGAGCGGCGGCGCCGGAGAACGAAGGAGCAGAGCGATGATCCTGGCAACCACGACGATCGAGGACTACGACCGTTTCGCGAGCATCTTCTCGACGAAGGGCGCCGACAAGCGGCGGGAGCATGGTTCCAAGGGCGTGGTCGTCTTCCGCGACCCCAACGAGGAGGACCGCGTCTGGGCGCTGTTCGACTGGGACGCGGAGGGCTGGCAGAACTTCGTGTCGGACCCCGAGGTCCCGCCGATCATGAAGGAAGCCGGGCACAAGGGCAGGCCCCAGGTGGCGGAGCTCAGCGCGCGCTACGACGCCTAACGAGATCGGAGGAACACGATGCAAGACACACCAATCAAGGTGGGCGTGATCGCCGATCAGACCGGCGACCTCGCCTTCATGGGCATCGCAAGCGCCAACGTCGCCACCATGGTGATCGAGGACATCAACGCGAGCGGCGGCCTGCTGGGACGTCCACTCGAGATGATCCTCGAGGACGACGGAACCGACGACGAGCAGGCGGCACGCGTTGCCGCCAAGCTGGTCCAGGAGGATCACGTCGACGTGGTCCTGGGCGGCATCTACAGCTCGACGCGACAGGCCATCAAGGGGCCCGTCGTGGTGGATGGCAAGACCCTCTACATCTACCCCGAGCAGTACGAGGGACAGGAGTACGACCCGCTCCTCTTCTGCACCGGTCCCGTGCCGGCGCAGCAGGTCGAGCCGCTCATCCCGTGGCTCATGGAGCGGACGGGGGCAAAGACGTTCTTCCTGCCCTCGGCCGACTACATCTGGCCGCACGTGCTGAACAAGGCGGTCCACGAGGCCGCCGAGGCGGCCGGTGGATCGATCGTCGGAGAGGAGTACTTCCCCCTCGATCACGCCGACTACGGCGAGACGATCGACCGGATCAACTCGAGCGGTGCCGACGTGGTGTTCAACACGATCGTCCCGCCCGGGCTCATGCCGTTCTTCGAGCAGCTCCACCACTCGGGCTTCACGCAGCGTGGCGGGCAGCTCATCTGCACGTATTTCGACGAGAACCTCCTCGGCCTGCTGCCGGCCGAGCAGGTCGACGGGTTGTACGGCTGCATCGACTACTACCACGACGTCAGCGATCCATTCAGCCAGGAGCTGAAGGCCCGCTACGACGCGCGCTTCCCGGACAGCGCCCAGTTCACCGCCGGCAGCAGCTGCACCGGCATGTACCGGGGCCTGAAGCTGTGGGAGGCCGCCGTCACCGAGGCGGGCTCGCTGGAGCAGGCCGACGTGGTCGCGGCGCTCGACCACGCGAAGATCTCGGAGGGGCCCGGCGGCCCCGCTGAGATGGTGCCCGGTCAGCACCACGTTCGGATGAACATGTACATCGCTCAGGCGGACAACGGCCGCTTCAAGGTCGTCAAGGAGCTGGGGCTGATCGAGCCGAAGGAGGCCGTGCACGCCGTCGCGTAAGCCTGCACAAGCGTCGCAACCACGAGGAGCCGCGCCCGTCTGGGCGGCTCCTCAGCGCGTCCGCTCGAATCTCCCCCGGTGACGGGGGTGGTCGTCGCCGCGGCTAACGAGGAAGCTATGCAGGTCGTCACATCCAACCTCAAGGAGACGCACCGATGAGCGAGACATCAGAGGGCTCGGCGCCGATCGCCCACGGCCCCGGTGAGGGCGAGGCGTTCTGGTTCTTCGGCGGGCTGACCACGATCAAGTCCACGGGCGGCCAGACCGCCGGACGCGTGGCGGTCACCGAGAACCTGGCCCCGCGCGGGTCCGGATCACCGCTGCACGTCCACCACCGCGAGGACGAGTGGTTCTACGTGATCGAGGGCGAGCTGACCTTCTGGGTGGGCGGCGAGGTGATCCCGGCGCCGGCGGGGTCGTTCGTCTACGGGCCGCGAGACGTCCCCCACACGTTCGTCGTCAGCTCGGAGCAGGCGCGCTATCTGCTCGTGCTCGAGCCCGCGGGGTTCGAGGACTTCATCCGGACCTTGGGCGAGCCCGCCCCGCGCCTGGAGATCCCGCCGCCGGCCGACCCGCCGGGACCCGAGGCCATGGAGGCCATCATGCGCGCCGCGGCCGACCACGGCATCGAGATCATCGGCCCGCCCGGCATCCCGGAGGCGTGAGCGATCGCCGGCGAGATCGGCGAAAAGCTCTTTCATCATCAGCGCTTGCGCGCCAAGCATTTCGGGGTTACGTTGAATTCGTCCCGCCAGTTGGCACGGACGCTCATGCTGGCCCGTGAGACCCTCCACATACGCCCCCGTCGTGCGCGACGGGCAATTGCCCTCACCGCTCTCGCCGTGGGCTCGGCCGCCGGCGCCCCAGCGGCCGCATCTGCGGCCGACATCGAGGTGAGCAAGTCCGCCACGCGCGCCACCCCGGTGTTGCTCAACGGCACCACGCAGACCGGCACGATCTACGTCTTCGTCGGCCCGTCGACCGGCATCGCGCGGGTGGACTTCTTCCTCGACGACAAGACCATGGCGGGCGCTCCGCGCCAGACCGAGCGCACGGCACCGCTCGACTTCGCAGGCACCGCCGCCAACGGCGATGCCGTCGGCTTCAACGCGAGCGGGCTGACGAACGGCAACCACACGGTCACCACCAGGATCGTGACGACGACCAACGTCACGCAGATCCTCGACGCGACGTTCACCATCGGCAGCGGCGGCACCACCGGACCGACAGGGCCCACGGGTCCGACCGGCCCGACGGGGCCGAGCTCGCTGCTCCAGGTGAGCTCAGTCCCACGCGTGGCTCGCCGGTGACGCTCGACGGCACCAACCAAAGCGGGACGATCTACGTCTTCGTCCCGCCGACGGGCGTCGCGCAGGTCGACTTCTTCCTCGACAACCCCACCCAGACCGGCACGCCGAGTCAGACCGAGCGCTCCGCGCCGCTCGACTTCGCCGGCACGGCAAGCAACGGCAACGCCGTCGGGTTCAACGCCGGCACGCTCTCCAACGGCAGCCACACGATCAGCGCCCGGATCCGGACGACGGCCGGGGTGACGAGCGTCGTGAACGGCACGTTCACCGTTGGCAGTGGCGGCACGACCGGACCGACCGGGCCTACCGGACCGACCGGTCCGACGGGGCCGACCGGCCCCACTGGCCCCACTGGCCCCGCCGGCAACTGCCCCGTGCCGTGCTCCGAGGTGCTCGAGGAGGTCCCGTACACGCTGAACTTCGACGACGACGCCGGGAAGATCAAGGACAAGAACGGCGTGGGCACCGGCTTCACGTGGCTCGACAAGCCGTCGAACGGGACCGGCTACCTGCCGCAGAATCTCCTGATCTCCGGCGGCCAGTTGAAGATCACGACCACCGCCGGCCTCGCCTACGCCGATGTCGACTCGCAGGACAACGCGCTGGCGGTCGGCGTGGACGCGCCGAACCAGCGGACGCTGATCAAAACCACCATGGTCAACCCACCCGCCGGAAGCGGGAACAACGAGCAGGCCGGGCTGTGGTTCGGAGTCAACGAGGACAACTTCATGAAGCTCGTGCTCGAGTCGACGCCCCAGGGCGCGAAGATCGAGAGCGGGGTCGAGGTGAACGGAGGCCGGACCTTCACGCAGCTGTCGTCGGCGCTGCCCACCGTGACCAAGCTCGAGCTGTCGATCCTGGTCGATCCGAACGACAGCTCGCTCACCGCCTCCTACAGCGTGAACGGCGGCGCCTCGGTGCCCCTCGGCAAGGTCACGGCCCCCGGGGAGTTCTTCAGCTTCGACGCCGCGGGCATCGATCCCGAGATCGGCACGCGCAGCTTCGCGGGTTTGATCGCGAGCCACCGGCGCGGACCCGCTCCGGTCACCTACAGCTTCGACGACTTCTCGATCACCGACGCGGGCGGCGGCGGCACGCACCCCCCCTGCCGTCGGCTTCAACTTCACGCGCTCGACGATCCCAGTGCCCGCACCGTCGGCGATGGTGTTCGGACCGGACGGCAAGCTCTACGTCGCAGAGTGGCAGGGCAAGATCCACCAGATCACTTTGAACGCGAGCAAGGCAGTGGTGAGCGACAACGTCATCACCACGCTCGGGCAGCGCCTTACGCTCGGGCTCACCGTCGACCCCGCGTCCACGCCCGACAACGTGATCCTGTGGGCGGCGCACTCCTCCCCGTCCGACAACAACGGCACGCCCAACTCCGGCGTCGTGACGAGGCTGTCCGGGCCCGGCTTCACGACCAGGCAGGACGTGATCACGGGCCTGCCGCGCGCGATCGCCAACCACGCGACGAACGCGGTCCACTTCGGGCCCGACGGGAAGCTCTACATCGCGCAGGGCGGCAACACCGGCGCGGGCGGCACCAATAACGCGGGCGGCGAGTTCGGCAACGCGCAGGAGCAGCCGCTGTCGGCCGCGATCCTCGTCGCGGACGTGAACGCACCCGGCTTCGACGGCTCGTGCCTGAACACCACGAACATGTACGGGCCGCCACCGTGCGACGTGACCACGTACTCCACCGGCCTGCGGAACACCTACGACTTCACCTTCCACACCAACGGCTTCATGTACGGCGGCGACAACGGGCTCGGCACCGCGGGTAACTACCCGCCCAGCCCCACGCCGCCGTGCAACGGATTCGGGAGCACGAACTCATATCTGTCGGGCGGCGATAACCCAGGCATCCAGGACGACGACCTCAACTTGCTGCTGCCCGGCCGCTACTACGGGCATCCCAACCCGTACCGCGACGAGTGCGTCTTCGGCGACGGTCACTGGCAGGGAGTGCCGGCGCTGGCGAACTACACGGCGCCGATGTACAACCTCGGCGCCCACAGGTCGCCTGACGGCATCATCGAGTACCGCGGCGACGCCTTCTGCGGAGCGCTGAAGGGCAATCTCCTGATCTCGAACTACTCCGTGGGCGACGACATCTCGCGGGTCGAGCTGTCCGCGAACGGCCAATCCGTCACCAAGCTCACGAGCCTGGTGCCGAACCTCCTCGATCCGCTCGTGATGGTCCAGGACTCCGATGGCAACATCTACGTCGCAGAGCAGGGCGGGAACAGGGTCACCGTTCTCAAGCCGCAGAACCCGGCTAGCTGCCCGTAGACGGCCGCTAGACGGCGGCTACCGGCATCGTCAGCCGGACCAAGCACGGGACCTCTCGTTCGCTATGCGATCGCCGACGCCGGCGTGTTCGACCTGTGCAACGCCGGTCTGCGGCGGGTTGCGCCAGCAGATCAGCCAACTCGACCAGATTCTCACCGCAGGCGCCGCATGACCACGACCGAGGCATCCTGTCCCACCGAGTCGCGCGGCTGGCCGCTGGAGCGCGTGCTGTTCGCCCTGGCGGGCACGATGACGCTGCTGAGCGTGCTGCTCGCGGCGGTCATCTCGCCGTGGTTCCTGGCGCTGACCGCGTTCGTCGGCATCAACCAGTGGCTCTACGTCGCCGTCGGCGCCTGCCCGGCGTCAATCGTCCTGGGGCGGGTCTTCCACCTGCGCTCCGTCCTCTATCCCGCGGCGACCCCTCGATGACCCAGTTCGGCCCGATCGGTCGCCTCGGCCGCTACACCGCCACGCACTTTCGTGCAGTCGCGATCGCCTGGACGCTTGTGGCCGTCGCCCTGGGCTTCTTGGCCCCGAAGGTCGAGACGGCCCTCTCCGGCGCCGGCTGGGAGGCCACCGGCTCGCAGTCGGTCGCCGCGCGCGAGGCGATCGACAAGAACTTCCAAGGGCTCTCGTCCAGCGCACTGATGGTCGTCGTGCACTCGGACACCAAGACGGTCTCGGACCCCGCCTTCCAGCAGACGGTCGCGTCCGCCTCGGCGACCCTGAAGTCCGACTCGCGCGTGAGCCGCGTCATCCCACCGCACGCCGGCACGAGCATCTCGCGTGACGGGCACACCGCGATCATCCAGGCCGGCGCCGCAGCGGACTCCAACACGATGGTCCGCGCGGCCGACAGCCTCAAGACCAAGCTCCACAAGCTCCAGGCCGACGGTGTGCAGGTCTCAGTGACGGGCGCGAGCGGGATGTGGTCGGACTTCAACACCGCCAACCGCAAGGCGATGATGCACAGCGAGCTCATTTCCTGGCCGGTCACGCTCGTCATCCTGCTGCTCGCGTTCGGCTCACTCGTCGCCGCAGGTCTACCGCTGATGCTGCACAATCCTCGGCCTGATGGCCTCGGCCGGAACGCTGTACCTCGGCACCCACGTGCTCGCACATCTCGATCTCGGCGATGAACTTCGCGCTGATGTTTGCGCTCGCCCTCGGCATCGACTACGCGCTGTTCATCGTGATGCGCTTCCGCGGCGCCCTGTTCGGCTCACACGAACAGGTCCAGGACGCCGTCGCCGAGACCATGGACACCGCTGGAAAGGCCGTCCTGTTCAGCGGCATCACCGTCCTGATCTCCCTCACTGCCGTAATGCTCGTGCCGTCGCCTGCGTTTCGCTCGATGGCGCTGGGGATCATGATCGCCGTGCTCTTCATCCTGGCCGCAACGCTCACGCTGCTGCCGGCGGTGCTCGGCAAGCTCGGGCCCGAAGGTCGACAAGCTCGCGCTGCCGTGGATCCACCAGGGCGAGCACCGCTCCCCGCGGTTCGCGGCCTGGGGGAGCGTCTGTGGCGCCACCCCTACTCCTTCGGGGCGCTCGCGCTCATCGTCCTGGTCGCGCTGATCGTGCCGGTCTTCGGCCTCAAGACGGGCATGCCGTCGATCAAGGTCGTCCCCAACGGCGACAGCTCGCGCACCGGCTACACCCGGGTCCAGCAGGCCTTCGGCAAGGGCGCACCAGGAGCAGTGCAGATCGTCACCACGCAGACAGACGCCGCGACGCGTGATCGCGAGCGCCAAGGCCGACCCGGGCGTCAGCCAGGTGATGGCGGCGATGCCCGGCGCCAACGGGGCCGCACTCGTGCAGGTCATCCCGGCCACCGACCCCTCCAGCCCGGCCACCGGCGCGACCGTCGACCGCCTGCGCGCGACGCTGCCCGCCGGCACACTCGTCGGCGGCGCCGTCGCGGAGAACCACGACCTCGAGCAACTGCTGTCGGCCAAGACGCCCCTCGTCATCGGCGTCGTGCTGATCCTCGGCTTCGTGCTGCTGCTCGTCGCGTTGCAGGCGCCGATCATCGCCGCGCTCGGCGTCCTGACGAGCCTGCTCGCAACCGGCGCGGCGTTCGGCGTCGCCCGGCTCGTCTTCCAAGATGGCCACGGGGCGGGCCTGCTCGGCTTCGAGCCCCAGGGATTTCTCGACGCCTGGGGGCCTGTGTTCTTCTTCGCGATGATCTTCGCGATCTCGATGGATTACACCGTGTTCCTGCTGTCGTCGGCCAAGGAGCACTGGGATCGCACCCACGATCCGCGGGAAGCGATGGTCGGCGGCGTGGCGCACAGCGGCCGCGTCATCTTCGCCGCCGCCGGCGTGATGGTCGCCGTCTTCTTCACCTTCGCGCTCTCCGGGCCGCTCCCGCCGAAGGAGATGGGCGTCATCCTCGGTGTCGCCGTCCTGCTCGACGCGCTCCTCGTCCGCCTCCTGCTCGTCCCCGTGATCCTGCGACTGCTCGGCCGATGGGCATGGTGGCTGCCCGCCCCCCTGCACCGCGTCCTGCCCGACGTGCGCTTCGGTCACTCCTGATGCCCGGCCACCGCCACTCCCACCCGAAGGGAACGAGACAATGAGCCTCACGGCAAGCGCCCGACGAGTCGGCGCGAGCCTGCGCCACGAGGTCGACGTCAACGGCCGCCACACGATCGTCACCGACGAGCCCGCGACCCTCGGCGGCACCGACACCGGGCCCGCTCCACACGAGCTGCTGCCCGCAACCCTGGCCTCGTGCATCTCCACGATGATCGCGCTCTACGCGCAGCGCAAGGAGTGGGACATCGGCGAGCTGTGCGTCGACGTGGAGTACCACAACGACGCCCAGCCGCGGCGCTTCGACGTCACGATCCACCTCCCCGCCGAGCTCAGCGAGGAGCAGATCACGCGCCTCACGCGCGTCGCCGAGACCTGCCCCGTCCGCCGCGCACTCGAAGGCACCTTCACTTTCGTCGAGCGCGTCGAACATCACCGGGTACCGCGTTCCGGCGGGCAACACCCTCGGTGGGTGACCTGCCCGTGCGCGGGCCTAGGCCACAGCGACGACTCGCTCTGCGGCCTCTTCGCACTCAGCCTGGCGGTGCAGCGCGTGATCCGCCTTGAAGCGGCCCGCAACACGCACGACCTCCTCACCCAGCGCACGCAACTGACCATCGATCAGGTCGTCGTCGACGCCGCCTGAGGAGTTGAAGATGCGGGCAGCGCCCGGAATCGGCACGACGTAGGGCACGGCCCAGCCGCGCAGCGAACGGACGACGTACTCCATCGTGTTGATCGCCTGCAGGCCCTGCGTGCCGCCCGCCACGCTGATCAGGCCGATCACCTCGTCGTGAAGGTACGCCGGATCCCGCCCTCCGAGCTCGTGCAGCCAGTCGAGGGCGTTCTTGAACGAGCCGGAGATCGTGCCGTTGTACAACGGGCTGCTCCAGAGCATCCCGTCGGCCTCGTACGGACGCCTCGATCACGCGCGACGACGTTCTCGCCGGGATCGGTAAGGCCGGGGTTGAACATCGGGAGGTCGAGCTCGCGCAGGTCGAGCAGGCTGGTGGATGCACCAGCGGCAGCGGCGCCCTCTAACGCGATCTTCAACGCCGAGCGGCTGGTCGAGAACTCTGCGAGCGAGCCGCCCAAGCCGACGATCTTCAGAGCCATCGGCGGAATGATCGCCGAAGCGCGCCGACCGAGGCCGATGACCCGCCACCGGCAGCAGTTAGGGTGGTCTGATGTCGAGTCCACGCCTCGCGATCTCGGCTGGCGCAGCCGCGCTGCTGCTCGCATTCGTCCCGGCGACGGAAGCAAAGAAAGCCGGGCTGCCGAAGTGCAGCGCTCACGCGGCCACGCTGAAGGTCAGCACCATCCAGATCCGGGTCTTCAAGTACCACTCCAACCTCTACAGCTGCTGGCGCCCGACGCGCCGGGTCACGCTGCTCTACCCCACGGCCTCGTCGAAGCACGGCCTGCTCAGCGACGCCGCCCCGCCGGTGATCGTCGGCCACTACGTCGGCTTCGCCATGTCGCAGCTCTTCGATCCCGACGGCCAGTACGACCAGGTCTTCTCGGTGAACGCGCGCTACGGGCACTTCGCTCACCGCGTGGCTCCGCGCCTGGACAGCGACGCCAACACGGTCATCTCCACGTTCGTGATGGACGACCGCGGCTCGCTCGCTTTCATCCAGACGCTGGGCTTCGCAGGGGGCGGGCCCTGCCCCAAGGGCGACAAGATCAGCGCGGCGGTGATCGCGGTCGACCGCGCCGGGACGCGCGCGCTCGACTGCGAGACCGGAGACGAGCCCGTGGGCCAGGGGATCGAGAACCTGACGCTGGACGGGCACGTCGTCACCTGGCAGCATCGCGGGACGACCGCCTCCGCCACGCTGAGATAGTCAGGCGGCGGCCTTGGCGCGGGCGAAGACCTCGGCGAGCTCCTTCATGTCGCCGGGCTTGCCCTCGAGCTTGAACGAGCTCCCGGCGGCAGTGATCTTCATGACGCCGGTCAGGCCCATGCGCGTCACCTCGAGCGAATCCACCTCACCCAGCGGAACCACGCTCAGAACCTCGCTGACCTCCTTGATCGCGCCCATGGCGCTGACCTTGACCTTCATCGTCACGAGGCTCGTCGGGGTGATCGCGACCGCTCCTGGGTTGCCGAGGGAGATCCCAGCGTTCTTCGCACCCTCGCGCTGCTTGCCGGCCCAGCGCGCGCCGATCTCAGAGGCGAACACATTTCCGGCGCCGGCAACTGCCGTCATCGAGCCCCGCGGCTTGCCCCAAGCCGCGCAGAGGATCTCCTCGTCGAGCTTCCCGTTGGCCGCCGCGATGATCTGCTCTTGATGCTTCGACACACTGCCCTCCAATTCGACGTTGAGTACCTACCCGGATGACGAAGACGCCCAGCCGAGCGGCTTTCTTCCTGTGTCGAGGCAGTGAGTGGACTCAGGCGCCGGGTTCGTGCAGGCCGGAGCGCGTCCTGGGCAGTAGTGGAGACGCCGGGAATCGAACCCGGGTCCGCGGGCGCGTGTCGGGCAGCTTCTACGAGCGTAGCCGGCTCTCTGGATCTCGCCTTCCGCTCGCCGTGCCGGCGGGGTTGCGGTCGGCCAGCCCTCTTAAAGTCCCCGCGCCGCCGAGGGCACTCGGCGCGGGCCTGGCCCGTTAGCTGATGCCGGTGTTCTCGCCCACGGGCCGAGGCGAGACCGACACCTCACTCACCTAACTTTGATTAGGCAGCGAGGGCGAACGTGTGGTTGTCCGCACTTATGGTTTTCCCGGTTGTTTTACGAGGCCTACCGGGGACCTCGACTCGCGACTACCCACACGGAACGTCCACGTCGAAGCCTGTCGTCCCCTGTGTGAACAGCCAATGCTAGCCGCCATAAAGGCTTCGTAAGCGTTCGCCGCCGCGGGCTATCGCTGCCACAATCGATGTATGGAGCAGGGAACCGAGCAGTACCCGTCCCTCTGGCGCGCTCCTGAGCCGGAGCCGACGTACGAGCCGCCGCAGTCACCGCCCAGTCTCCATCCGCGAGGACAGGGGCATCTTCAAGCGGCTCGGCGGCGGCATCGTCGCGCTCGGCGCGCTGCTCGCCAAGCTCAAGGTCCTCTTCCTGCTCCTGCCGAAGGCGAAGATCCTGACCACGGCGGGCACGATGCTGGTGTCGCTGGCCGCCTACGCCTGGCTCTTCGGCTGGTGGTTCGGGCTCGGCTTCGTGCTCCTTCTGTTCGTGCACGAGATGGGTCACGCGATCCAGCTGCGCCGCGAGGGCGTGAAGGCCGGCTGGCCGATCTTCATCCCGCTGCTCGGCGCCTACATCGGCATGAAGGAGATGCCGAAGGACGCCGGCGCGGAGGCGCGCGTCGGGTTGGCGGGCCCGGTGCTCGGCACGATCGGCTGCCTGGTCCCGCTGGCGCTCTACGCCGTCACCGGCAGCGACATCTTCCGGGCGCTCGCGTTCATCGGCTTCTTCCTGAACCTGTTCAACCTGGTGCCGATCCTGCCGCTCGACGGCGGCCGCGCCATGGCCGCCGTGTCGCCCGCCTTCTGGGGCGTGGGCTTCGCGCTGATGGTGGTGGCGGCGATCCTCTTCCCCAGCCCGATCATCCTCATCATCGTGCTGCTCGGCGGCCTGGAGACCTGGCGGCGCTACAAGATGCGCAAGTCCCCCGAGATGCAGGACTACCTCAAGGTGAGCCGCGGGACACGCTTTGCCGTCGGCGCGGTCTACATCTCGCTCGCGCTGCTGCTCGCGGTGGGTATTCACTTCACCCACTTCGCGCGCACGTTCAGCTGATCTTCGGGATCAGCTCCCGGCCGATCAGCTCGATCGACTCGAGGTCGTCGTGCAGCAGGTGCTGGAGCATCACGCGCTCGACGCCGGCCTCCTCCAGCGCGAGCAACCGCTCGGCCACCTGATCCACCGTGCCCACCACTCCCATGTCGCCCAGGTCACGGCCGATGCGCTCGCGGCGCCGGCGCACCTCGGACTCGTCGGCGCCCACCACGAGGGTCGACCATCGCCGAGAAGCGCAGCTCGGCGGGGTCCCGGTCCTCCCGCTCCCACAGCTCGGCGAACCTGCCGCGGCGCTCGCGGATCGCGTCCGGTGAGGCGCTGAAGGTGTTGTACTCGTCGGCCCAGCGGGCCGCGGGCTCGAGGGTGCGCCGTCCGCCCCTGCCTCCGACGATGAGCGTCGGGTGCGGCCGCTGGAGCGGCTTCGGCAGCGCGTCGAGGTCCTCGACGCGGTAGTGCTCGCCATCGAAGGAGAAGCTGCCGCTGCTCCAGGAGCGGTGCACGATCTCGATCTGCTCGGCGAGCAGGTCGAGGCGGGTGCGCGTGTCGTAGAAGGGGAAGCCGTAGGCGCTGTGCTCGTCCTCCAGCCAGCCCGCGCCGATGCCGAGCACGGCACGGCCGCCGGAGATGTGATCGACGGTGACGACGGACTTGGCCAAGCACCGACGGGTGCCTGAAGGTGGCCGGCGAGACGAGCGTGCCGAGCGTGATCCGCGAGGTCACGGCTGCGAGGCCGGCCAGCGTGGTCCAGGCGTCGAGCGAGCCGCGCTCGCGCCTGCCCTCCACCGACATGTAGTGATCCGAGCGGAAGAGCCCCTCGAAACCGCCGTCCTCGGCGGCCGCCGCGATCGCCTGCCACTGCTCCCAGGTCACATCCTCCTGCCCCTCGATCATCAGGCAGACGCGCATCTCTCGGCTCCTCAGGGTCGGGTGCCGCCGAGGCTAGCGATCAGGCGCTGGCGCAGAAGGCCTGCCCGACTTACTCTCGAACTGTTGAGCACGGAAGCGAGACACGAACCCCTGCCCGTGGTGAAGATCGGCACAGCATGGCTGCGGGTGCTGGTGCTTCCCACGTACGGACGCGTTCCCGAGCTGCGCGCCACGCCGGTCCCCGATGTGTGCGAGCTGTACGTGCCGAATGGCGACCTCGACTGCTGCGCCTCGGCCGAGCGCGTCGAGCGCTACATCGAGCGCCACGAGCTGAAGCTGGCCTAGCGGCCGTGCTCGTGCAGCGCGCGCTCGATCTCGCGCCGCTGGTCCTTGTCGCGGAGGTCGCGGCGCTTGTCGTGCAGCTCCTTGCCGCGCGCCAGCGCGATCTCGACCTTCGCGTTGCGGCCCTTGAAGTAGATCCGCGTGGGCACGAGCGTGTTGCCGCGCTCCTGGATCTTCCCGGTCAGGCGCTCGATCTCGCGGCGGTGCAGCAGCAGCTTGCGCGGGCGCTCCGGCTCGTGGTTCTCGCGCGACGCGGCCGGGTAGGGCGCGATGTGCATGTTCTGCAGCCACACCTCGCCGTCGTGTAGGGCGGCGTAGGCGTCCTTCAGCTGCACCTTGCCGTCGCGCAGCGACTTCACCTCCGACCCCTGAAGCTGGATGCCCGCCTCCCACTTCTCGAGCAGGTGGTAGCGGAACGACGCCTGGCGGTTGCTGGCGACGTCGCCCGGGGCGGCCTTGCGCTTTCCCTTCTTCGCCATGCAGGTAAATCTATGCGGCGGGCACGAGGTCGACCCTGCCGCGCGGCGAGTCGACCCTGTCCACGCGCACGGCGATACGGGGTCGCCGAGGCGCATCACGCCGCCGTTGCGGGTGCCGAGGAGCATCGTGCCCTCGTCGTTCAGCTCCCACCACTCGCCGCGCATCCGCCGCACGGGCAGCATGCCCTCGAAGCCCTCCTCCCCGAAGCTCACGAACGCGCCGGCCGAGATCAGGCCGACGATCTCGCCCTCGAAGTCGACCTCCCGGCCCGCCTCGGCCAGGTGGCGCTCGAGCAGGAAGCAGCGGCACACGTCGGAGGCGTCGCGCTCGATCTCCATCGCGTGGCGCTCGGCGGCCGAGCTCTCCACGGCCGCCTCGTCCAGCTCCTCGGCACGCGGCGCGGCATCGTCAAGCCCGAGCGAGCCGAGCAGGGAGCGGTGCACCACGAGGTCCGGATAGCGGCGGATAGGCGAAGTGAAGTGGCAGTAGCGCGCGCTTGCCAGGCCGGCGTGGCCCAGGTTCTTGGGCGAGTAGAAGGCCTGCTTGAGGGAGCGCAGCACGAGTGAGGTGAGAGCCGCCCGGCCGTGGCCGGTGCGGCGCACATGGTCGGCCACCATGTGGCTGATCTCACCCGCGAGCTCGCCCGCCTGCTGCGGCGTCATCTGCTTCGGCACGGGCGGCGTGGGCACCTCCAGCGACGCCAGCTGCCTGACGAGCCACTCCACCGACTGCGGGTTGGGGCGCTCGTGCACGCGGTAGAGCGTCGGCGCCCCGCGGTCCGCCAGGTAGCCGGCCACCTGCTCGTTGGCGAGGATCATCAGCTGCTCGATCAGCGAGTGGGACTCCGTCTGGGTCTCATGGTGCACGCCCACCACGTGGCCGCCCTCGTCGAACTCGAACTGGGCCTCCGACGACTCGACGGCGAGCGAGCCGCGCTGCTCGCGCCACTCGCGCAGCGCCCTCGCGGCGTCCCGCGCCGCGGCAAGCGGCTCGGCCCAGGGCTCCTGCGCATGCGCCTCGCCCGCGAAGATGTCGTCGACCTGCTCGTAGGTCAGGCGGGCGTCGCTGCGGATCAGGGAGCGGTGAAACGACACGGAGCGCACGTCCACGCCGGCGAGCTCCATCTCCACCGTCACGGCCAGGCGCTCGACCTCGGGCACGAGGCTGCAGGCCCGGTTCGAGAGCGCCTCGGGCAGCATCGGCTCGACCGCGCCCGGGCACGTACACGCTGGTGCCGCGGCGATAGGCCTCGGCCTCGATCGCGCCGCCCGGTCGCACGAACGCGCTCACGTCGGCGATGTGCACCCACACGCGGATGGCGTCGCCCTCGCGCTGGGCCGAGATGGCGTCGTCGAAATCCCTTGGCCGTGGCCGGGTCGATCGTGAAGGTGGGCAGGTCGCGTGAGGTCGCGGCGGCCGTCGCGAGCCTGCGCCGGCACCTCCTGCGCCGCCTCCTCGGCCTCCAGCTCGACCGCGCGCGGGAACGCCCGCCGCAGTCCGCGATCGAGCATCAGGCCCTCGAGCACGTCGCGCGCCACATCGGGCCGGCCGAGCGTGCGGATCACCCGCGCGCCGCGCTTGCCGCCGCCCACCAGCACCAGGTCGCCGACCCGCGCGCCGCCCGCCGCCTTGCCGGCGATCGACAGCCGCCGCGCGCCGCGCTCGAACAGGGGCTCGGCCACCGTCAGCCGCCCCTGCTTGGAGAGCACGCAGACCGTCGGCGACACGGGCCCGCGCCCGCGCGCCTGGCGCGTGGTGGTCCGCTCGGTGGAACTCAAGCGAGCTTGTCGCGCACGGTGTTCAGCGCGGCGTCGAGCGCCTCGTCGCGCGGCGTCTTCGGGTTGTCGCGCGCCGGCACCTGAGGATCGATCCCGTGGCCGGTGAGGTTCTCGCCGTCGGGCAGGAAGAAGCGGCCGACGGTGAGGTCGAGCGCGCCGCCGTTCTTCAGCGGCTCGATCTCCTGGAAGACGCCCTTGCCGAAGGTGCGCTCGCCCACAACCGTGGCGCGGTCGTGGTCGCGCAGCGCGCCGGTCACGATCTCCGAGGCGCTGGCCGTGCCGCCGTCAACGAGCACCGTCATCGGGATGTTGGCCGGGATGGCGCCGCCCGTGGCGTTCAGCTTCTGCTCCGGGCTGTGCCGCCCGTTGGTCGAGACGATCAGGCCCTTGTCCACGAAGATGCTGGCCACGAGCCGGCCCTCCTGCAGCAGGCCCCCGCCGTTGCCGCGCAGGTCGAGCACCAGGCCCTTCGCGCCCTGTCGCAGCAGCCGGTCCACCTGCTCGCGGAGCTTGGCGTGGGCGCCGTCGGAGAACGTGGACAGCTCGGTCACGCCGATCTTCTTGCCGTCGCACGGTGGCCATGTGACCCTGGGCCACCGGGACATCGATGCGCGCGCGCTTGACCGTGACGGTGCGCGGCGTCGTGTCCCCCGGGGACTTGACCGCGAGCGTGACGGAGGTGCCGGGCTTGCCCTTGATCTTGTCGCTGGCGGTCTGGGCTGGCGGCGCCGGCGATCGACTGGCCGTTCACCTTCACGATCACGTCGCCCTTGCGGATCCCGGCGGCTGGCCGCGGGCGAGCCCGCGAACACGCTGACCACCCCGAGCCCCTGCTTGGTCGGGTTCACCGAGATGCCGATGCCCTCGAACTGGCCGCTCACCTGCTGGTCGAACGCCTTTGTCTCGCTGGGCGTGAAGTAGTTCGAGAAGCGGTCGTTCAGCGAGTCGACGATCCCCTTGAGGGAGGCGGTGTCGAGCGAGCTGCGCGGGACCTTCTTGTAGTAGTTGCTCTCGATCGTGTCGATCACCTCGTCGCGCACCGCGGTGTTCTTGCTGACGAAGGTGTTGCGCAGGCCGTCCGGCAGCGAGCTGGGGTGCCCGCCGAGCCAGAGGCCGACGAAGAAGATGACGAGCGCGCCGGCGAACGCCAGAATGGGAGTGCGGTAACGATTCATCAGACGGAGGGAGCGCGGTTGGCGCCCCCGCCGTCAAGGGTAGTAGGCGGAACCTTCGGGCTAGACCCGTAGGAAGCGGCGCAGCGTGAGCCCGCTGCCGAGCGCGGAGACCGCCACGCACGAGGCGAGCAGGACCGCTATCAGCGCCGGGAACTGGATCGTGTTCGGCGCGGCGATCAGGGCGAAGCGGTTCGCCAGCGGGTCCACGAGCGTGTCCTTCACGATCCACAGGAGCAGGATCGCCAGCAGGCCGCCCATGAAGCCGACGATCACGCCCTCGATCACGAACGGCCAGCGGATGAACCAGTTGGTGGCCCCCACGAGCTTCATCACCTCGACCTCGCGCCGGCGCGCGAAGATCGACAGCCGGATCGTGTTCGCGATCAGCGCGATCGACGCGAGCACGAGCAGCGCGGCCATGCCGGCCGTGAGCAGCTTCACCAGGCTGGTGGCCGAGAGGATCTTGCTCGTGTCCTGCTCGCGGTTGCTGAACGTCTCCGATTCCGCCCAGCGTGAACGTGCGCTTGCCGGTGACGGGGTCGACCTGCACCAGCGCGCCCACGATGTCCTGCACCTTGCCGGGGTCCTTCGGCACCACGCGGTAGGTGTTGGGCAGCGGGTTGGTGCCCAGCAGCGCGATCGCCTCCTGGGTCCCCTTGCGCTGCGACTGCAGCTCCCGGCAGCGCCTGCTGCTTGGAGATGAACTGGACCTTCTTCGCGTTCGGCAGCGAGACCAGCTTGTCGTGCACCGCAGCGATGTCCGGCTGGCTGGCGTTGTTCGCCAGGTAGACGTTCACCACCACGCGGTTGCGCACCCGGTTGGCGGTGCCCGTGGTGGCCTGGACCACCGGGATGAAGACGCCGAGCACCAGCGCCGTGAGCAGCACCGTGAGCATCGCCGCGAGGCTCGGCGCCGCGTTGCGGCTGAGCGACCGCAGGGCCTCCTTGAGGAAGAAGCCGAACCTCAATTGGGGTTGCCCTCGTCGCCGACGCCCAGCTCGCCGCGCAGGCGGATCGCGAACTCCTTGGTGGACTCGTCCGGCCGGTAGAGCCCCGAGATCTGGTCGCGCACCACGCGCCCGCTCGGACAGCTCGATCACGCGCCGGCGCATCTTGTCCACCATCTCGCGGTCGTGGGTGGCGACCACCACGGTCGTGCCCGTCTTGTTGATCCGGTAGATCAGCTGCATGATCCCGATCGACGTCTCGGGATCGAGGTTCCCGGTGGGCTCGTCGGCCAGCAGCAGCGGCGGGTGGTTCACGAACGCCCGCGCGATCGACACGCGCTGCTGCTCGCCGCCGGACAGCTCGTCCGGGTAGTTGTGCAGCTTGGTGGAGAGGCCCACGAGGCGCAGGATGTCCGGCACCTTGCGGCGGATCGACTCGCGCGGCTCGCCGATGACCTCGAGCGCGTAGGCCACGTTCGCGTACACGGTGCGGTTGGGCAGCAGCTTGTAGTCCTGGAACACCACGCCGATGTTGCGGCGCATGTACGGCACCTTCTTGCGGTCGATGTCGGCGAGCACGTGGCCGGCGATCGAGATTCGCCCCTCCGAGGGCTCGAGCTCCTTCATCAGCAGGCGGATGCAGGTGGACTTGCCGCAGCCGGTGGGCCCGACGAGGAAGACGAAGTCCCCGCGGCCGATCCGCAGCGACACCCGGTCGAGCGCCACCGAGCCGCCGTCGTAGACCTTCGTGACGTCGTCGAACTCGACCACCGGCACGTTGCGGCCGACCGGCGGCTCGCGGCGCTCGGGGCGGCTCGCGGGCGTGGAGATGTCCGACGGAGTCGTCGCCATGCGGGTCCTAGTAGATACCTGTTTTAGCTGGCGGGCGGGACGGGTGCAGCCGTTCTTGCACCCATTTGTAGCGCAGGTACAGCTCGCCGTCCTCCTCGAGCACCCACGCCAGCTCGAGCTGAACCAGCTCGGGAAGCGGCATTCCCGCCACGATCGTGAGCGCGTCGGCGCCGCCCGCGATCGCCGGCTTGACCGTGAGGAAGAGCTCGTCCACGAGGCCGTAGAGGAGCAGCGACTCGTTGAGCGTCGGCCCTCCCTCGCACATCACCGAGCGCACGCCGTATTCGGTGCGCAGGCGCGCGAACAGCGGGTCGCAGGTCGAATGGCCCGCCCTCCGAGCGCAGGTACTCCACGCGGGCGGCCACGCCCTCCAGCTCCCCCTGCGCCTGGGTCATGATCACGACCCTGGACTCCGGGTCCTGGAGCAGCGGCACGTCCGTCGGCACGGTCAGCCGGCCGCTGACGATCACGGCGAGCGGGTTGGGATCGAGCCCCTCCCGCTCGCGCTTCGCCCGCAGCTCCTCGTTCTTCACGATCGGCCCGTAGCCCTCGGTCCTGCACGGTGCCCGCCCCGGCCATCACGGCGTCGGCCTGGGTGCGCAGGTTGTGGAAGATCGCGCGGTCGGTCTCGCTCGAGATCGCGCGCGTGCGGCCCATCACCGTGGCCTTGCCGTCGGCTGTCGAGACCATGTTCAGGGCGAGGTAGGGGCGGTCCGCCGGAGCAAGCGCGCTCCAGCCCAGGCCCGAGATGGCATCGGCGGGGTCGATCTGCGCGTGGTCTGGATGTATCCGGTGGAGCGTCATAGCCTAGGAAGAAAGCGTGACTCCTTGACGTCTCAAGTGTTGAAGAGTCAGAACGTTCTACCCGATAGGCACCAAGTGACGCCCCGAACGCTGATCGAGCCTGCCCGGCTCGCCGGCACAACTCTCATGCGCACCCAGAGCGACGATCGCCTCGTCGATCTCGTACGCGCGGGTCATGCCGCGCGCGTTCGAGGCGATCGTCCAGCGCTACCGCAAGCCCGCTGCTCGCGTACTGCTCGCGCCTGCTGCCGCCGGCCGGGCCGAGGACGCGGTGCAGCAGACCTTCCTCAGCGCCTACCAGGCGATGACGCGCGAGGACGCCGACCTCAACCTGCGGCCCTGGCTCTACCGCATCGCCCACAACGCCTCCCTCAACCTGCTGCGCCAGAACGGCTGGACGCACGAGCAGCTCGACGAGAACTTCGACGGGGTCGAGCGCCCCGACCAGGCCTTCGAGCGCCGCGAGGACCTCCGCTCGGCGCTCGGACGCGGTGAAGGCGCTGCCCGAGCGCCAGCGCGACGCGCTGGTGCTGCGCGAGCTCGAGGGCCGCCGCTACGACGAGATCGCCAGCGAGCTCGGCGTGGGCGACGGCGCCGTGCGCCAGCTCCTGCACCGCGCCCGCACCACGCTGCGCGCCGGGGCGAGCGCGCTCACCCCCGTCGGGCTGCTCGACCGCCTGATGGCGATCACGCAGTCCGCCGACCCCGCCGGGCGGGTTGCCGAGCTGGCGGCCGGCGTGGGCGGGGGCGTCGGCATCGCGAAGATCGGGGTGGCGGTGCTCGCCACCGGCGCCCTGGCCGGCGGAGCGGCCACCGCGCCGCTCACCCACCACTCCCACCACTCTGCGATCGAGCACGGCCGAGACGAGGCACTCGGGCTCCGGCAGGTCGGGCAGCGGCCCCTCGCCGGCGCGTGACGGTCGACGACCGGCACGGCTCCGGCGGCCAGGGCAGCGACGACTCGAGCGGGCACGGGCCGCGGCTCCGGCTCGGACGACCAGCGGCAAGGGCCCGAGCGGCTCCTCGCACGGCGGATCGGGCAAGAGCGGCTCCTCGGCGACGACAACGGCGGCGGCTCGAACAGCGGCTCCAGCGGCGGCGGCGACAAGTCCGGCTCGAGCGGCAGCGGCTCAGGATCCAGCGGCAGCTCGGGCTCGAGCGGCAGCTCAGGGTCCAGCGGCTCGGGTCCAGCGCGGCTCGGCAGGACAGCGGCTCCGGCACGAGCAGCGGCGGCTCCGGCACGAGCGGCGGCTCGGGCACCAGCGGCGGCTCGGACCCGACGGCTCACAGCGGCGGCGGCTCGACGGCTCCGGCTCCGCGAGCGGCCCCGGCTCCGGCCAGGACTCCAGCCGAGGCTGCGCCGACGACGGCACGGCGCTCGGGCAGCGACCACTGACTCAGGCCGAGATGGCCACCATGCGCTCGATCGGCACCCGCGCGCGCTCGGCGATCGCCGGATCCACCTTCACCGTGTAGCTCTCACCGCCGTCGCGCAGCGCGTCGCGCAGCTTCGGCAGCGTGATCATCTTCATGTACTGGCAGACCGCCGCGCGGTTGGCCGGGATGAAGGTCTTGCCGGGGTTCTCCTGCTCGAGCGGGTGCAGCATGCCCGTCTCGGTGGCCACGATGAAGCTGTCGGCTTCGGACTCGCGCGCGAACGTGAGCATCCCGCCGGTGGAGAGCATGTGCGTGCGCTCGGGGTCCACGTCGCCGGCGGCCACGTACTCCATCACCGAGGTCGAGCAGCCGCACTCGGGGTGGATCAGGAACTCGGCGCCGGGGTTCTGCCGTCGCGCACCTGCGCGATGTCGGCCGGGCCGGATGCCCGGCGTGCACGTGGCACTCGCCCATCCACACCTTCATCCGCCGGCCGGTGACCCGCTCCACGTAGGCGCCGAGGAACATGTCGGGGCCGAAGAGGATCTCCACGTCGTCGCCGTGCTCGCGCCAGATGTGCTCCACCACCTGCACCGCGTTCGACGACGTGCAGCAGTAGTCGGTCTCGGCCTTCACCTCGGCGGTGGTGTTCACGTACATCACCACGATCGCGCCGGGGTTCTCGGCCTTCCAGGTGCGCAGCTCGTCGGCGCGTGATCGAGTCGGCGAGCGAGCAGCCGGCGCCGAGGTCGGGCAGCAGCACGGTCTTGTCGGGGCTCAGGATCGAGGCGGTCTCCGCCATGAAGTGCACGCCGCAGAAGGCGATCACGTCGGCGTCCGTGTCGGCGGCCTGGCGCGAGAGGCCGAGCGAGTCGCCCACGTAGTGGGCCACGTCCTGCACCTCCGGCACCTGGTAGTTGTGGGCGAGGATCACCGCGTTGCGCTCCTCGGCGAGGGCAAGCACCTCGTCCTTCAGCCGTGCGATCTCCTCCGCCGACAGCGTGCGGCGCCGCGGCGCCCGTGGGGGCCATCGGAAGGGACTGCATGTTTCGAACCTCGCTAGGTGTCGAAATGAAGCTCGCACTGCCGCGAGCTGTTTACGGCCCTGAAGTCTAGTGCTTGCGGCTTTGGCCCGGTCTAGAGCGGTTCCATCAGCAGGCTGAGGTCGAGCGCCGGAGCGGAGTGCGTCAGCGCGCCGACGCTGATCCAGTCCACGCCCGTCTCCGCCATCGCCCGCACCGTGTCGAGCGTGACGCCGCCCGACGCCTCGGTCTCCGCCCTGCCGCCGGCGCGCGCCACCGCCTCGCGCAGCTCGTCGAGGCTCATGTTGTCGAGCAGGATGCTGGTGGCGCCGGCCTCGAGCGCCTCGTCCACCTCGGCGAGCGTGGCGCACTCCACCTCCACCCGCATGCCCTCCGGCGCCGCGGCGAGCGCCCGGCGCGTGGCCTCCCCCACCCCGCCGCCGAGCGCCGAGTGGTTCTCCTTGACCAGCATCGCGTCGAAGAGGCCCACGCGGTGGTTGTGCCCGCCGCCGGCGACGCACCGCCTGCTTCTCGAGCGTCGCGCAGCCCGGGCGTGGTCTTGCGCGTGTCGAGGATGCGCGCGCCGGTGCCCTCGATGGCCCGCACGTAGCGCGCCGTGAGCGTGGCGACGCCGGACAGGCGGCCGAGGAAGTTGAGCGCCACGCGCTCGCCGGCCGAGCAGCGAGCGCGCCGGGCCCGCCACCTCCGCCACCAGGCCGCCCTCGCGCCAGACGCCCTCCGCCACGCGCGCGTGCCAGCGCAGCTCGGGATCCACGCGGCGGAAGACGGCCTCCGCCACCTGCAGCCCGGCGATCACGCCCGCGGCCTTCTGGTCGATGCGGGCGCGGGCGAGCGCGTCCGCGGGCACCACGGCCTCGCTCGTCACGTCGCCCGTGCCGAGGTCCTCCGCCAGCGCGTGGTCGATCAGCTCCTGCATGCGCGCGAGCGTAGCGTCAGGCGGCCGCGACCAGCTCGCTGAGCGCCGCGAGTCCGGGCGGCGGGTCGAGCGGCAGCTCGTGCGCCTCGTTGGCGGCCAGCCAGGAGCTGACGATCCGCACCTCGTCGACCTCGTCCACCGGCACGGCGGCCGCCCGCCGGCGCGGCGGCCCCTCGCAGCACGGCCTCGGTGCGCTCCACGCAGCTCGTCTGACCTCGGGCAGCGGACCCCAGTCGCGCACGCGCCCGCCCACGATCCAGAAGGCGTCGAAGCGGCGCTTCGACGGATGGCGGGCGAGCACCAGGCGCGAGCAGGCGTGGGTGGCGCGCAGCACGCCGCTCGATGCGCGCGAGCAGGTCGGCGAGGCGCTCGAGGCGCCGGCGCAGCACCTCGGCGCGCTCGTAGCGGCGCTCGCCGGCCGCCTCCCGCATGCGCTCCTCGATGTGGCCGAGCAGCAGCCCGCTCGCCTCCTCGGGCCCCTCGAAGAGCGCGAGCGCCTCGTCGAGCCGGCGGCGGTAGGCGTTCGGGTCGAGGTCGCCGAGGCAGGGCGACATGCAGTGCCCCATCTGCCCGTAGATCGAGGGATGCAGGCGGCGGGCCAGGCGACGGCCGCAGTGGCGCAGCCCGAAGAGCGACTCGAGCTGGCCGATCAGCTCCTCGGCCGCGGCCTTGCCGCGCACGCGGGCCGATGTTCACCGCCAGGCCGGCGGCCGGTTCCTGCGCCAGCTCGAGCACCGGGTAGTTGAGGTCGAAGCGGCAGCGCAGGTAGAGCCAGCCGTCGGTGTTCTTCAGCTGCTTGTTGCCGGGCGGCTGCCAGGCCTTGATCAGGCGGTTCTCCAGCACGAGGGCGCCCAGCTCGGAGTTCGTGGGCTTGTAGTCCACGACCTCGGCGCGCTCGGTCCAGCCCGCCGGGGCGCAGAAGTGGGAGCGGGCGCGGCTGCGCACCGACACCGACTTGCCGACGTAGAGCGGCCTCCCGCGCAGGTCCCGGAAGACGTAGACGCCGGGGTCGTCGGGCAGCTTGCTGAGGTCCGGCCGCTCGGCGGGCGGCCTGCGCATGACCGGCGGCTTCGCCGCCCGCCGCCGCGGACCGGCGAGCTCCAGCGCGTCGCCCACGCTGGTGCGCGTGCGCGCAGATGCGCGGGAACAGCGCGCAGAACACCCGCGCGCAGGTCTCGGCGTCCACCAGCGCGCGGTGGGCGCCGTCCACCTCGATCCCCAGCGACTCCGCCAGCGGCACCAGCTTGCGCTGGCGGCTCGAGCGGCGCGAAGCGCGTGGCCAGCGCGCACGGTGCACAGCCACGGCGGATCGGACCAGTCCACGCCCGCCCGCTCGAAGCCCTGCTTCAGCGCGCGCCGGTCGAAGCTGGCGTTGTGCCCGATCAGCACCTTTCCGCGCGCCAGCTCGGCCAGCCGCCCGAGCACCTCCGCCGGCGCGGGCGCCGAATCCACCATCGCCTGCGTGATGCCCGTGAAGCGCTCGATGCCGCGCGACAGCGGCTGCTCGACGCGCACGAGCGACTCGAAGCGCTCGTGCAGCTCGCCGCCGCCCACCAGCACGGCGCCCACCTCGGTCAGCTCGCAGAGCTCGCCCGCGCGGCCGTTGGTCTCCACGTCGATGGCCAGGAACTCGGCGCTTGCAAGGGGCTGGTCTCGCAATCCCATCGGGCCGGGATTGGTACGCCCCGGACCGGACGGGATGAAAGCCGGGCAGAAAGCAGCAGCGAAAGCAGGCCTGGGGCCCTAGCCCTGCTTTCTGCTTGTCTGCTTCTCTGCTTCTCTGCCGTTCGCGCCGCGTCCATCCCGGCGCGGCGCAGCAGCTCCGCCCGCACGAAGCCGTCGAGATCGCCGTCCAGCACGCCGCTGGGCGTCGCCCATCTCGAAGTTCGTGCGGTGGTCCTTGACCATCGTGTAGGGCTGCAGCACGTAGGAGCGGATCTGCGAGCCCCAGCCCACGTCCTGGGCCTCGCCCTTCTCCTTCGCGATCTCCTCGCGGCGCTTCTGCTCCTCGAGCTCGAGCAGGCTGCGACTGCAGCATCGCCATCGCGGTCGCCTTGTTCGACGACTGCGAGCGCTCGTTCTGGCACTGCACGACGATGCCGCGTCGGCCTGTGGGTGATCCGCACCGCCGAGTCGGTCTTGTTGACGTGCTGGCCGCCGGCGCCGGAGGCGCGGTAGGTGTCGATCTGGAGGTCGTCGTCGTCGATCTCGACGTCCACCGCGTCGTCCACGAGCGGCGCCACCTCGACCAGCGCGAACGCGGTGTGCCGGCGCGCCGCGGCGTCGAACGGCGAGATCCGCACCAGCCGGTGCACGCCCTTCTCGGCCGAGAACAGGCCGTAGGCGTTCTCGCCGTGCGCGATGAAGGTGGCCGACTTGATGCCGGCCTCCTCCCCCGCGCTGAGCCTCCTTCAGCTCGACCTTGAAGCCGCGCTGCTCGGCCCAGCGCATCTCCATGCGCAGCAGCATCTCGGCCCAGTCCTGCGAGTCGGTGCCGCCGCGCGCCGGCGTGGACCGTCACCACGGCGTCGCCGGCGTCGTACTGCCCGAGAACAGGCGCTGCCTCCTCGAGCTCGGCGAGCTTGCGCCGCGATCGACGTCGCGCTGCTCGTCGAGCTCGCCCGCGATCGAGTCGTCCTCGGCGGCCAGCTCCTCGAGCGCCTCGAGGTCGTCGATCTCCGACTCGAGCGTCGCGGAACTCGTCGAGCTTGCGCTGGACGCGCGCGTGCTCGGCCGACACCTTGGCCGCCCGCTCCTGGTCGTCCCAGAAGCCCGGGCGCCTGCATCTCGCCCTCGAGCGCGCCCGCGCGCTCGCTCTAGCGCAGCGGGGTCAAAGGTAGTCCGCGAGCAGCTTCAGCTGGTCGCGGAGGGGCGCACGCTGGCGTTAACTGGCCGTCGCACCGTGGCACTTCTTGTATTTCTTGCCCGAGCCGCACGAGCACGGCTCGTTGCGGCCGATCCGCTCCTCGCTCGCCGACGTGGCGCGTCTCGACGTGCGGCAGCGCTCGGATCTCCTCGCCGTCGTCGGCGAAGTCCATGCCGGCCGCGGCGGCGCCTGCCCGCGGCCGCCGCGGCGGCGAGCGCGCTGGGCTGGTCGTCGGCGGTGCCGCCGGCGTACGGAGGTTGCGCGTCGAGCTCGAGTTGCCGCCCATCGTCCGGACGACCCGGCGCGGGCTGCTGCTGCGGCGCGCCTCGCCGTTCTGCGCCCTCGATCTCGACCTCGACGTGGAAGATGTAGCGCGCCGAACTCCTCCCAGATCGAGTTCATCAGGCGCGCGCGAACATCTCGAAGCCCTCGTTCTTGTAGGCGACGAGCGGGTCGATCTGGGCGAACCCGCGCAGGTGGATGCCCTCGCGCAGGTAGTCCATGTCGTGCAGGTGCTCGCGCCAGCGCTCGTCGATGATCTGGAGCAGCATGTAGCGCTCGAGCGCGCGCATCAGCTCCTCGCCGAGCTCCTCCTCGCGCTCGCTCGTAGGCCTTCGACGACGTCCTCGCGCAGCTCGGCGACCAGCGCGTCGCTGGTCGATCGTGCTCGACGTCGATGTCCTCGGCGTCGATCGCCGACCGGGTACATCTGCTCGAGCTGGGTGAAGAGGCCGTCGATGTCCCAGTCCTCGACGTAGTCGCCCGCGCAGTGTACTCGCTCGACCAGCCGCTCGACGACGTCGGCGAGCTGCTCGCGGGCGGTGCTCCGACATGTCCTCGCCCTCGAGGATGCGGTCGCGGTACTCGTAGATGACCTCGCGCTGCTGGTTCATCACGTCGTCGTACTCGAGCACGCGCTTGCGGATCAGGAAGTTCTGCTCCTCGACCTTCTTCTGGGCGCTCTCGATCTGCTTGCGAGAGCATCTTCGGCCTCGATCGGCTCCTCCTCGCCCTCCTCGTCCGACCGGGCCGAGGCGGTCGAGGATGCGGTAGATGCGGTCGCCGGCGAACAGGCGCACGAGGTCGTCCTCGGCGGAGAGGTAGAAGCGCGACTCGCCGGGGTCGCCCTGGCGGCCGGAGCGGCCGCGCAGCTGGTTGTCGATCCGGCGCGACTCGTGGCGCTCGGTGCCGAGGATGAACAGGCCGCCGGCCTCCATGACCTTCTCGCGGTCCGCCTCGACCTTGCGCCTCGATGCCCGGGAAGATCTCGTCCCAGGCCTTGTCCCAGCTCGTCGGTGCCGGGCTCGAGGCCGCGCTCGCGCAGCTCGAGCTGCGGTGAGGTGCTCGGCGTTGCCGCCGAGCTTGATGTCGACGCCGCGGCCGGCCATGTTGGTCGCGATCGTGACCGCGCCGGGCTGGCCGGCCTCGGCGATCGATCTCGCCCTCGCGCTCGGCGTGCTCGGGCTTCGCGTTCAGCACCGTGTGCTGGATGCCGTTCTTCTTCAGCTCGCGCGGACAGCAGCTCCGAGACCTCGACCGAGATCGTGCCCGACGAGCACCGGCTGGCCGCTCGTCGTGGCGCGCCTGCGATCTCGCGCGGCGACGGCCGCCCACTTGCCGTCCTTGGTCTTGTAGATCTGGTCGTTCTGGTCCTGCGCGGACCATCGGCTCGGTTGGTCGGGATCTCGAC
Organism: uncultured Thermoleophilaceae bacterium; assembly: GCA_963729205.1. Taxonomy (GTDB): domain Bacteria; phylum Actinomycetota; class Thermoleophilia; order Solirubrobacterales; family Thermoleophilaceae; genus JAICJR01. Next base: position 289,046 of record CAVSNA010000028.1, on the reverse strand, counting down.
CACCTGGAGCTCGTAGATCTTCATGAACTCGGTCGCCTCGGTGAGCGCCGTGCCGGTCATGCCCGCGAGCTTGTCGTAGCGGCGGAAGTAGTTCTGGTAGGTGATCGTGGCGACGGTCTGGTTCTCCTCCTGGATCGCCACGCCCTCCTTGGCCTCGACCGCCTGGTGCAGGCCCTCGGACCAGCGCCGGCCCTCGAGGATGCGGCCGGTGAACTCGTCGATGATCTTGACCTCGCCGTCGATCACCGCGTAGTCGACGTCGCGCTTGTAGAGCGACTCGGCCTTCAGCGCCTGGATCAGGTGGTTGACCAGGTTGCCGTTCTCGGCGAGGTAGAGGTTCTCGATGCCGAGGAACTTCTCGGCCTTCTCGACGCCGCGCTCGGTGATCGCGACCGTCTTGTGCTTCTCGTCGGGCTCGTAGTCGAAGTCGGCGCCGTCCCAGTCCTTCGCCTTGGCCTCGAAGCCCTCGGGCTTCTTGCCCGGCTCGAGCATGCGGGGCGAGCTTGGCGAAGCTTGTAGTAGAGGTCGGCGGCCTGCTCGGGCTGGCCGGAGATGATCAGCGGCGTGCGCGCCTCGTCGATCAGGATGTTGTCGACCTCGTCGACGATCGCGAAGCGGCTGGCCGCGCTGGACCTTCTCGGCGAGGTCGATCGCGAGGTTGTCGCGCAGGTAGTCGAAGCCGAACTCGGAGTTGGTGCCGTAGGTGACGTCGGCGGCGTAGGCGGCGCGCTTGATCTCCGAGTCGTGCTGCGTCGGACTGGAGGATGCCGACCGTGACGCCGAGCATGTCGTAGATCGGCTTCATCCACTCGGCGTCGCGGCGGGCCAGGTAGTCGTTGACCGTGACGAGGTGGACGCCCTTGCCCGCCGAGCGCGTTGAGCGACGACCGGCAGCGTCGCGGTGAGCGTCTTGCCCTCACCGGTCTTCATCTCGGCGATCGAGCCGTCGTGCAGCACCATGCCGCCGATCAGCTGGACGTCGAAGTGGCGCATGCCCGAGCGCGCGCTTGCCGGCCTCGCGGGTGAGCGCGAACGCTCTCGTACAGCAGGTCGTCGAGCGACTCGCCGTTCGCGGCGCGCTCGCGCAGCTGGTCGAACTCGCTCGCGGATCTCCTCGTCCTCGAGCAGCTCCATCTCGGGCTCGAAGTCGTTGATCCGGTCGACCTGCTTCTCGAACTGCTTGAACTTCTTGCCCTCGCCTATGCGGAGGGCGCGGTCCAGTATCGACATTAGTGCGAGGGTAGCAATGTGGGGGGCGCGTAGGGCGCGTTTCGCGCTGGTAGCGCGGGTGGCAGGTGCAGTTGCAGTAGCCCGCGGCGCCGCGAGGAGCGGCCTCTGTCTAGAGCGAGCCTCGGCCGACTGCGACCCTGTGCCGCGCCGCTAGGCCGCCTGCGCCTGCTGCGCCTTCGCCGTCTCCCTGCGCCGGCGGCGCTTGTCCCGGTGGCGCTTCACCTGGCGGGCCAGCTCGTCCGCGACGCCGTTGATCGAGCGGACCATGCTGTCGCGCGCCTCGCGCGCCCGCAGGGTCACGCCCTTGAGATGCAAGGTCACCTCGGCGACCTGGGACTCGCTGGATCGAGGGGTTCTTCTCCTCGAGAGCTCGATCTCCATCTCGGCGAGCTGGAGACCTGCTTGGCGATCTTAGGAACCGCTTCTCGATCCGCTCCCGAAGCTCGTCCCCGACCGTGACGTTGCGCCCCTTCATCTCGATGCGCATGCGGCCTCCTTGAGATCGCCTTGGAGATAGCTTCGATGGTACCGCCCGCGGCGGCCGCTGCCAATGCTCCATCCGTCGCAAATTTGCGGGATGTTCAGCGGCCCGGCGTGCGCGCGTAGGCGACGCCCGCACCTCCTGCACACCGCTCGCGCCGAGCGCGGCGGCGCAAGCGGCGAGCGTGGCACCGGTCGTGACGACGTCGTCGACGAGCACCGCCCGCAGCGGGCACCGCCGCGCCGCGGCGCACGCGCGACGCTGCCCGCCAGCGCGGTCAGCCGCTCGCCCCGGCCGCGGCCGACCTGGCGTCCGCGCGGCGGCCCGGGCGCGTCGAGGCAGTCGGACACGGGCAGCCCGTGCGGCGGCCGAGCGCGCGGCGCCAGCTCGCTCGGCCTGGTTGAAGCCGCGCCGTCGGCGCGCGGGCGCGGTGCAGCGGCACCGGCACGAGCGCGACGCCGGCCAGCAGGAGCGGGCGGCGCGTTGGCCGCCATCTGCGCCGCCATCGCGTCCACCAGCCGCACCGCGCCGCCGAACTTCAGCGCGCGCACGAGCGCTCGCGCCGGACCCTCGTAGGCTGACCGCCGCCCAGGTCTCCACGCCGGCGCGCCGGACCGGCTCGTCGACCCGAGCCAGCGGAGCTCGCCGGCGGCAGGAGCCACAGAGCGGCTCGTGAACGCGGCAGGGCGCGCCGCAGGCGACGCAGAGCGGCGGGGCGACGAGCGCGAGCAGGCGGGCGAGGGGCATGGGCGCAACCGCTGACGGGAGAGCTGCGACCGGTGGGCGCGCGACTGACGACAATCGACGCGCGTGCTCGCGTGACAAAGACGTGACGGTGCGCTGGGCGTGGCCTCCGTCCACCCGCACTATCGTGTGGAGCCTCGACCCGGCCCCGCTGATCCCGGTCGTGGCCTACGTCTACTTCTACATGCGCCGCTTCATCGCCGGCGCGCAAGGAGGCCGGCGGGCGCGGCGCCGGCCCGCCCCAGGCCGCCTGCGCGATCGGCGCCGGCTGCTGGTGCTGCTGATCGCGCTCGTCTCGCCGATCGACCGGCTCGGCGAGGACTACCTCTTCTCGATGCACATGGTCCAGCACATCCTGATCGGCGACATCGCGCCGCTCCTGGTCCTGCTGTCGCTCTCGCGCGTGATCATGCGCCCGCTGACGCGGCGGCTGCATGGCCGTCGAGCGCGCGCTCGGGCCGCTCGCCCACCCGGCGACCGGGATCGCCGTCTGGATCTTCTTCATCTACCTCTGGCACATCCCGGCGATGTACGACGCGGCGCTCAACCACTCGGGCGTCCACGCGCTGGAGCACGCCTGCTTCTTCGCCGGCGGGATCGCCGTCTGGTGGCCGCTGATCCAGCCGGTGCCGATGCGCCGCCGGCTGACCGGGCTGTCGGTGTTCGCCTACATCCTCGGCGGCGAAGTTCAGCGTGGGCGCGCTGGGCATCGCGCTGACCTGGTCGCACGACCGTCGCCTACACCTACTACGAGCACGTGCCGCGCATCTGGGGCCTCAGCGCGGTGGAGGACCAGAACGTGGGCGGGGCGATCATGATGGTCGAGCAATCGATCGTGCTCGTGATCGCGTTCGCCACCCTCTTCATCCGTATGCTGCTCCAGTCCGAGGAAGATGAGCGCAGGCGCGAGCGCTTCGAGGACCTCGCACCGGCTCCATGACCCAGCCACAGCTGAAGCTCTACGTGATCCCCGCCTCGCACCCGTGCGAGGCCGTGGAGGCCGGCCTGCGCATCAAGGGGCTCCAGTACAAGCGCGTGGACGTGCTTCCCGTGGCGCACAAGCTCGTGCTCCGCGGGCTGCGTTTCCCCAGCGACTCAGTGCCCGCGCTGAAGATCGACGGTGAGCGCATGGTGGGCTCCCGCGCGATCCTGCACCGCCTGGAGGCGCTGCGGCCCGAGCCGCCGCTGCTGCCCGCCGATCCGGCGCTGCGCGCGCGCGTGGAGGAGGCCGAGCTGTGGGGTGACGACGTGCTGCAGTCGGTCGCCCGGCGCGTGGGCTGGGGCGTGTCGCGGCGGGACGCGAAGGGCGTGGCGACCTACCTCGAGGGCTACGAGCTGCACATGCCACAGAAGGTGCTCGCGCTCGGGGCCGGGCCGACCGCCTGGGCCGCCGCCCGCTTCAACCACGCCGACGACGAGACCGTGAAGCGCGACCTGCTGGCGCTGCCCGGGCAGCTCGACAAGGTCGACGCCTGGATCGCCGAGGGCGTGCTCGGCGGCGAGAGCGCCAACGTGGCGGACCTTCAGATCGGCTCGAGCGTGCGGCTGCTGATGACCTTCGGCGACATACGCCCGCTGATCGAGGGCCGGCCCTGCGAGGCGCTCGGCGAGCGCTGGTTCCCGCAGGCGTTGGGCTCGATCCCCGCGGGCACGCTGCCGGCCGGCTGGGTGCCCGCCGCCTACGCGGCGCCGGCCGCCTAGCCCGACAGCACCGTCCCGTCCTCGATCAGGAGCCGCCCGTCGCCGGCGTGCTCCACGCGCACGGAGCCGCGGACCACCACGTCGCGGCCGAAGGCCACGTCGCCCCGCACCACCAGGCGCTCGCAGGCCACGAGCGACGGCGCGCCCTGCGGGAAGCGCAGGTCGAAGTCGGCGAGCAGCTTGAAGTGCGCCGGGTCGAGATCGACGAAGGGCGGCGCGCCCGCGGCGCTCGGGCGCCAGCGCCACCGAGGCGTCCTCGCCCAGCACGTAGGCGTCCGAGCGGAGCACGAGCAGGTCGTTCGTGGTCTTCACCGGCGCGAAGCGCTCACGCCCGACCTCCAGCGCGGCGGCGCCCTCGAAGACGTCGATCGCCGCGCCCATCGCGGTCTCGAGCTGGAACACCGCCGGCGACGAGGAATCGCTCGGGTCGACGGTCTTGCGGTTCACGATCATCGGCAGCCCGAGCACGCCTGAGCGCTCGGCGAGCACCGCCGACAGCGTGCGCAGGTTGATCCAGAGGTTGTTCGTGTTGAAGAAGCGATGGCGCTCGATGTCCTGGAAGGCGTCCTCGTCCTCGTCGCGCACCTGCGCGCTCTCGCGCAGCACCAGCCCGCCGCCCGCGCGGCGCGCGATGTGGCCGCCCTTGCGATCGGCCTCCGCCCGCCTCAGCACCTCCATCGCGAACGGCAGCCGCTCGCGCGCCACCCAGGCGAGGATGCGCGGGTCGAGCACGGCGCCGAGGTTGTCCGAGTTGGCGATCAGCGCGTACTCGTAGCCCTGTTCGATCAGCGCTTCGAGCATGCCCGACGTGACGAGCGACGTGTAGATGTCGCCGTGGCCGGGCGGCGCCCATTCGAGCTCCGGGTCTGGCGGCCAGGCGGCCGGCTGGAGGTCGCCGGCGTCGATCTTCGGCACCCGGCCCTGGATGAAGTCGAGCGGCAGGCCGGCCTCGAGCTCGGGGTAGCGCTCGAGCGCTGCGAGCGTCTCGTCGCGCGTGCGGAAGCTGTCCATCAGCACGAGCGGCAGGCGCACGCCGTGGCGCTCGCGCAGGCCGAGCACCTGCCTGACGATGATGTCGAGGAAGGTCAGCCCGTCCTTCGCCTGCGAGCAGCGACTTCGGGCCGGTCATCCCCATGCTCGTGCCGAGACCGCCGTTCAGGCGGATGACCACCGCGCGCTCGAGCGCCTCGCGCCCGTCGTCGCCCGGCTCGGGCAGGTCGGCCGCCCTCGGCAGGTCGCCGACCGGCTCGATGTCGGTCTCCGCGATCGTGCCGGTCTCGCCCGAGGCCAGCCGCTCGTAGTAGTGGCGGAAGTTCTCGACGGCGACATCGGCCGCGCCGTCGGCGCGCATCTTCTCCAAGCTGGCCGTAAGCCCGTCACCCATCGCAGGACGCGATGCTACGGGTGTCGGGTGTCGGGTGTCGGGCTCTGTCGCTGTCGACTACGTGCCCTGCTCCCACGAATGCAGGTACTCGACCTGCTCTTCCGTCAGAGCGTCTATCCGCATCCCCAGCGATTCCAGCTTCAGACGCGCGATCTCCGCGTCGATCGCCTCGGGCAGCGGGTGCACGAGCTTCTCGAGCGAGCCCTCCGAGCGGGCGATGTGCTCCACCGACAGCGCGTGGGCTGAGAAGCCCATGTCCATCACGGCGGCGGGGTGGCCCTCGGCGGCGGCGAGGTTCACCACGCGGCCTTCCGCCAGCAGGTTGATCCGGCGGCCGTCCGCCAGCGTGTGCTCCTCGACGTTCGGGCGCACCGTGCGAGTGGACTCGGACAGGGCGGCCAGCGCCGGCTTGTCGATCTCCACGTCGAAGTGGCCGGCGTTGCAGACGATCGCGCCGTCGCTCATGGCCGCGAAGTGCTCGGTGCCGAGCACGTGCCGGTTGCCGGTGACCGTGACGAACACGTCGCCGACGGCCGCGGCCTCCGCGGCGGGCATCACCTCGTAGCCCTCCATCGCGGCCTCGAGCGCGCGCAGCGGATCGACCTCGCAGACGATCACCTTGGCCCCGGCTCCCTTGGCCCGCAGGGCCACGCCGCGGCCGCAGGCGCCGAAGCCGATCACCACCAGGCGACGACCGGCGAGCAGCACGTTGGTGGCGCGCAGGATGCCGTCGAGCGCGGACTGGCCGGTGCCGTGCTCGTTGTCGAGCAGGCGGTTGGTGGCGGACTCGTTGACGGCCACGACCGGGAACGCGAGCTTGCCCTGCGCCTGCAGCGCCCTGACCCTGAGCACGCCGGTGGTGGTGTTCTCGGTGCCGCCGAGGATGTCGGGCAGCTGATCGGTGCGACTGCCGTGCAGGACGGAGATGAGATCGGCGCCGTCGTCGAGCGTGACCTGCGGGCGCTTGTCGCAGACCGCCTCGATGTGGCGGTAGTAGGTCTCGGGGTTCTCGCCCTGGATCGCGAACACCTCCACGCCGTGCCGGTCCACGAGCGCCGCCGCCACCTCGTCCTGGGTGGACAGCGGGTTGGACGCGCAGAGCGCGACCTCCGCGCCGCCCGCCACGAGCGTGCGCGCGAGGATCGCGGTCTCCGCCGTGACGTGCAGGCAGGCGCCCACGCGCAGGCCCTCGAGCGGGCGCTCGCGCTCGAAGCGCTCGCGCACCTGGCGCAGGACCGGCATCTGCTCGTCGGCCCACTCGATCCGGGCCTGACCGGCGTCGGTCAGGCCCAGATCAGCGACTTCGGAGCTGCGCTTGACGGTGGCCACGGAGGCCCCGGGCTAGTACCTGTAGTGCTCGGGCTTGTAGGGGCCCTCGACCGGCACGCCGATGTACGCCGCCTGCTCCTCGCGTGAGCTCGGTGAGCCGCACGCCGAGCGCGTCGAGGTGCAGCCGCGCCACCTTCTCGTCGAGCTTCTTCGAGAGCACGTAGACCTTCTTCTCGTACTCGTCGTTCTTGTTGAAGAGCTCGATCTGGGCGATCGTCTGGTTCGTGAACGAGTTCGACATCACGAAGCTCGGATGGCCCGTGGCGTTGCCGAGGTTCAGCAGCCGGCCCTCCGAGAGCATGATGATCGAGTGGCCGTCGGGGAAGACCCACTCGTCCACCTGCGGCTTGATGTTGATCGCGCTCGATGCCGTCGAACTTCGCCGAGGCCGACGATGTCGATCTCGTTGTCGAAGTGGCCGATGTTGCCCACGATCGCCTGGTGCTTCATCCGGCCGCATGTGGTCGGCCGTGATGATGTCCTTGTTGCCGGTGGTGGTCACGAAGATGTCGGCCCTGTCGACCACGTCCTCGAGCGTCTTGACCTCGTAGCCCTCCATCGCCGCCTGCAGCGCGCAGATCGGGTCGATCTCGGTGACGATCACGCGCGCGCCCTGGCCGCGCAGCGAGGCGGCGCAGCCCTTGCCGACGTCGCCGAAGCCGCAGATCACGGCCACCTTGCCGCCGATCATCACGTCGGTGGCGCGGTTGATGCCGTCCACCAGCGAGTGGCGGCAGCCGTAGATGTTGTCGAACTTCGACTTCGTGACCGAGTTGTTGACGTTGATCGCCGGGAACAGCAGCTGGCCGGTCTCCTGCATCTGGTAGAGCCGGTTCACGCCGGTGGTGGTCTCCTCGGTCACGCCGCGGATGTCGGCCGCGATGTTCGTCCAGCGCTGGGCGTCCTCGTCGAGCGAGCGCTGCAGCGTGGCGAGGATGATCTTGAACTCCTCGTTGTCGGTCGTGTCGGGCGAGGGGACCGCGCCGGCGGCCTCGTACTCCACGCCCTTGTGCACGAGCAGGGTGGCGTCGCCACCGTCGTCGAGGATCATGTTCGGGCCGGCGCCGTCGGGCCATGCGAGCGCCTGCTCGGTGCACCACCAGTACTCCTCGAGCGTCTCGCCCTTCCAGGCGAAGACCGGGATGCCCTGCGGGTTCTCGGGCGTGCCCTCGGGGCCGACGACGACCGCGGCGGCGGCGTGGTCCTGGGTCGAGAAGATGTTGCAGCTCGCCCAGCGCACCTCCGCGCCGAGCGCGACCAGCGTCTCGATCAGGACGGCCGTCTGGATCGTCATGTGCAGCGAGCCGGTGATGCGGGCGCCCTTGAGGGGCTGCTCCGCGCCGTACTCCTCGCGAGACGACATCAGCCCGGGCATCTCGTGCTCGGCGAGCTGGATCTCCTTGCGCCCGAAGGCGGCGAGCGAGAGGTCGGCGACCTTGAAGTCGGTGCCGGTGGTGGTCGGTGTGGTGGTCATGCGGCCTCCATTGGCGTTGGTGAAGGGGTAACCAGTCCGAGCAGTCGCTGGTGCTTCTCCTGCTCCCAGCTCAGCCAGTTGTCGTTCGAGACGCCCTCCGGGCGGCTCGGGGCGGTCTCGAACCAGGTCTCGAGCGCCTGATGCAGCTCCTCGTCCTCGCGCATGCGCTTGGAGAAGGCGACATCGGAGAGACCGCAGTCGAAGCGGTCGAGCAGCTCGCGCAGGGTGCGCAGCCGTTGCAGCTCGTCCGCGCGGAAGACGCGGTAGCCCGAGTCGGTTCGAGGTGGATGGATCAGCCCCACGCGCTCCAGATAGCGCAGCATCCGGGGCGACCAGCCAGTGGTCTCAGCCGCCTCGTTGATCGTCAGGCCATCCATGATCCGAGAGCAACCTTAGCACGACTATGTCAAGGTTATCCAGGCCCTGAGCGCGGCCTTGCGATGACCGCGTAGACGTTCTCCGAGTAGAAGAACGCGCCCTGCTCGGCGAGCTGCTCGAGGTCGGCTCGCCAGCGTTCGATCTCCCTGACGGGCAGCGCGTCGGCGAGCGTTCGCACCATGTGGCGCACCTGCTCGTAGGGGTAGCTCCCAGGCTGGTAGCTCAGGCCGGTGAGCACGAACGGGTGCACGCCGACCAGCTCGAACTCCGGGCTCACGAGGCCGGGCAGCCGCCTGCCGATCAGCCCGTCGGCCGCGGCCATCCAGGGCTGCTGGCGGTCGGCGTAGCGGTGGACGATCTCGCGCGTGAGGCTCGGCACCGTGCTGTTGAACACCACCGTGTCGAAGTCGGTGTGCGAGAGCACGAGCCGCCCGCCGGGTCGCATGATCCGGCGTACCTCGGCCAGCACCAGCTCGGGCTTGGGCAGGCATTCGAGCACGTTGTGGCAGACCACCTTGTGGAACACGCCGTCCTCGAACCCCAGCCGGTCGTTGGCGTCGGCCTGCACGAGCTGCACGCGATCCGACACCCTCGCGTCGCGCAACGCGGTGCGGGCGGCCACGAGCGTCTCGGTGCTGATGTCGAGCCCGATCAGGCGCAGATCGCCAGGGCAGTCGAGCGCCATCTGCTTCAGGGTGCCGCCGGCCCCGCAGCCCAGGTCGAGCACCCGGTCGCCCGGCTGCGGATCGACGAGCCCGGACAGGAATGGATGCAGCGGCGGAGCATCCTCGAGCTCCAGGATCGGCGCGCCCTTGACCCCGCCGGCAGTGGTCACCGGCGGGAAGATTACGAAATCAGCCGAGCGAGGCCTTGAAGCGATCGAGGACGTCGATCGGCGTGGGATCGGTGCCGTCGAGCGCGGCGAGGTAGACGGACACCAGGTCGCCCAGGAAGACGAGCGACATCACGCGTTCGAGCGCCGACTCGCCGCGCGCCTCGACCTGCTCCACGACGCTGGCGCCGGGGCTCGCGGCGCGCGCCGTCAGCTCGATGCGCCGGCGCAGGCGCGGGTGTCCGGCCGGGTCGTCGAGGAAGACGGCGGACAGCGGCGGCCCGGGGCTCTCCCAGGCGCAGATCTCGTTGTGGTCGGCCTCCGGCAGCTCGGAGAAGAAGGCGTGCAGCTTGGCGTTCTCGTTGATCTGCGCCTTCCAGCGGCGCGCCACCGGCGCGGTGGCCCCGGCTCCGTAGACCACGGCCGTGGTGCCGTGCAGCGTGCGGGCGAGCGACTTCGCGGCCGAGTCCTCGGGCGCGTCCGGACCCCACTCCTCGGCCAGCTCGCCGAGCAGCCGCGCGGCGGCCTCGACCTCGGAGCGCAGCGACGGCGCCGCCCCGCAGAGCGCGGCGGTCTCGAGCACGCAGACGGTCATGTAGCCCACGGCGGCCCGCGGCTGGAAGCCGGAGGGCACGCCGATCACCGGCACGCCCTCGGCGCGCGCCAGCTCGGCCAGCTTGCCGCCGGTGCTGAGCGCGATGCGCCGCGCGCCGGCCGCGCCGGCGGCCTCCCAGCAGGACAGCGTCTCCTCGGTGTTGCCCGAGTAGCTCGCGCAGAGCACCGCGGTGTCGGGGCCGATCCAGGAGTCCAGCTCGTAGCCGCGCAGGGTGCTCAGCGGGTGGAGCGCGCGCCGGCCGATCGCGGCGGCCGCGAGGTCGGCCCCGATCGCCGAGCCGCCCATGCCGCACACCGCCAGGCCGCCGGGCGCCTCGCTCGCGGCGATCCCGGCCGAGTCCACGCGCCAGAGCGCGTCGGTGAGCTGCGCCGGCTGCTCGAGCACCAGCCCGAGCATGCCCTGCGGGTCGATCGCCGCGATCGCCTCGCGCGAGAGATCGCTCATGGCAGCCGGGCGCCGGGGTCCACGCGCGCGCCCTCCTCCACGATCTCGCCGGCGGCTATCTCCGCGCCGCTGCCGATCATCGCGTCGGGGCCGACCTGCGCGCCGTCCCCCACGCGCACGCCCTCGGCGAGCACGCTCTCGCTGGATCAGGCAGCCGGAGCCGACGGTCACGCGCGAGTGCAGCACCGAGCGGTCCACGGTCGAGTCCGCGCCCACCGAGCAGTGCGGCCCGAGCACGCTCTGCGGCCCCACGTGCGCGCCCGCCGTGAGCGCCGGCTCGTACACGAGCGAGCCCATCTCGTCGCGGGCGGGCAGCGTGCTGTCCACGCGGCCGGCGAGCAGGTCGTAGGTCGACTCGAGGTAGCGCTCCGGGGTGCCGATGTCGATCCAGTAGCCCTCGGAGTGGAAGCCGTAGAGGCCGTTGTCCACGAGCGCGGGGAAGACCTCGCGCTCGAAGGACACCGAGCGCCCGGAGGGGATCAGATCCACCACGCTGCGCTCCAGCACGTAGGCGCCGGCGTTGATCCGGTTCGTGGGCGCCGGCCCCGGCGACTTCTCCAGGAACTCGATCACGCTGCCGTCCTCGTTGGTGGGCACGACGCCGTAGCTGGAGGTGTCCTCCACCGCGATCAGCGCCAGCGTGGCGGCCGCGCCCTTCTCCTCGTGGAAGGCGATCTGCGCGGTGAGGTCCATGTCCGTGAGCACGTCGCCGTTCAGCACCAGGAGGCGATCGGCCAGCAGGCCCTCGTCCTCGGCCAGGCGCATCGGCCCGGCGGTGCCGAGCGGGCTGTCCTCGTTCACGTAGATCAGGCGCATGCCCTCGAACTCGTCGCCCAGCACGTCCGCCACCGCGTGCGCGAGGAAGCCGCAGGACAGCAGCACCTCGTCCACGCCGTGGCCGCGCAGCCAGTCGAGCATGAAGCTGAGGAAGGGGCGACCGGCCAGCGGCATCACCGGCTTCGGCACCGTGAGGGTCAGTGGCCTGAGTCGGGTGCCCTCACCCCCGGCCAGGACGAGCGCCTGCATCAGCTACTCAGCGCCCCACGCCCTCGTACTCGAAGCCCGCGGCGATCATCGCCTCGCGGTCCAGGAAGTTGCGGCCGTCGACGACAAGCGGGGTCTTCATCGCCCGCTTCACATCGGCCGCCCAATCGAGCTCCTTGAACTCGGCCCATTCCGTCACAAGCACGGCCCCGTCCGCGCCCTGGAGCGCGTCGAGCGCCGAGTCGCAGATCTTCACCCCGGCGCCGAGCACCTTGCCGGCGCTCTTCCCGGCCACCGGGTCGTACGCGCGCACGTTCGCGCCCTCGCCCTGGAGCCGGCCGGCGAGCACCAGGCTGGTGGCCTCGCGGATGTCGTCGGTGTCGGGCTTGAAGGCCACGCCGAGCAGGGCGATCTCCTTGCCCACGAGCGTGCCCAGGTGCTTCTTCAGCTTGCTGATCGTGCGCCGCTTCTGCAGCTCGTTGACCTCGATGACGGCCGTGAGGAGCTGGAAGTGGTAGCCGGTGTTGCCTGCGAGTTGCTTGAGGGCTGAGAACATCTTTGGGAAAGCAGCGACCCACCGAAGCCGATCCCCGCCCGCAGGAACTGCGGGCCGATCCTGGAGTCGAGGCCCATCCCGCGCGCCACCTCGTTCACGTCCGCGCCGAGCTCCTCGGACACGTTCGCGATCTCGTTGATGAACGAGATCTTGGTGGCGAGGAAGGCGTTCGAGGCGAGCTTCACCATCTCGGCGCTGGCCACGTCGGTGCGCACGATCGGGCCGCCGAGCGGCTCGTACAGCGCCGCCACGCGGTCGGCGAACGCCTGCGAGTCGGGCTCGGCGCCCACCACCACGCGGTCCGGGTGCATGAAGTCCTGGATCGCCGCGCCCTCCTTGAGGAACTCGGGGTTCGACACGTAGCCGAGGTCGTCGCGGCGGCGCTTGATCGAGCGGCCGGTGCCCACCGGCACGGTGCTCTTCATCACGATCGCGTGCTCGGTGGAGTCGCCGAGCTCCTCCACCACGCGCTCCACGCGCGAGAGGTCGGCGTCGCCCGAGTAGGTGGGCGGCGTGTCCACGCAGCAGAACAGGAGCTGGGCGTTCGAGAGCACCTCGCCCATGTCGGTGGTGAAGTGGAGCCGCTCGCGGTTGCGCTCCACCAGCTCCATCAGGCCGGGCTCGTAGATCGGCACGTCGCCGCGCGCGAGCGCGTCGACCTTCTCCTGGACGATGTCCCGGCAGTAGACCTGGTGACCCAGCTCGGCGAAGCAGGCGCCGGTGACCAGGCCGACCCAGCCCACGCCGATGACCCCTATCGGCTCCTTTTCGGCAGGCATCGAACGGGAGACCCTATAGGTGGGTGGTCGACTCCGCGATGGAGATCATCTGGTCCTCGGTGAGCTCGGCCGAGAGCGTGTTCTGGACCCAGTAGACGGCCTGGGGCGTCTTCCAGGCGACGAGCCGCGTGGCGTTGCCCTCGAAGTAGATGTAGAAGGTGCGCCCGCGGTAGTGCTTCACCGTGGGGTTGCCCTTGAGGATGGGCGGGTTCTTCCAGGCCAGCCCCTGCACGCCCCAGTACTGGCCCACGTCGTGCGCCTTCACGACGATGCGGTACGCGGGATAGGCGTGGTGGCCGGCGGTGCGCAGGTAGTACGCGCGCGGGGGCGCGATGAAGCCGCCGCCGTCGCTCGTGACCTTGCGCGGGTACCAGATCGGGATGCTCGAGTGCAGGTTGGCGAACCCGGAGACGAGCTGGAGCGCCATGGTGTGGCCGGTCTGCGAGGCGTCGATCAGGCCGATGTCGGCGGCGGTCTGGCGCCGGTGGCGGCGCCTGCGTGTCGTCTTCTTCGGCTTGGTGGTGTTGGAGCTCGCGATCGGCTGCACGCCGATGAACTCGCGCGCGAGCGCGTGCATCGTCTCGGGCGTGACGGTCACGTAGCTCGCCCCGTCGGGACCGATGGACGACAGGTTCACGCCTGGGCCCGACACCTGGACCTCCTGCACGGGATGGCCCGCGGAGGCGAGCACCAGCTTGAGCAGCCGGAGCACGGCGGCCTGGCTGCGGATGTCGGTCTGGGTGGCCTTGCCGAAGATGTCGAGCAGCTTCGCGCGCTCGCTGAAGAGCTTGTTGATGCTCACCTGCTGCTTCATCTGCGCCAGGAGCTCCTGCTGGCGGGCGGCGCGCACGATGTCCGAGTCGGTGTGGCGGAAGCGCACGAACGAGAGCGCGTTGCGCCCGCAGAGGCGCTGGTAGCCCGGCTGGAGGTTGATGGCCGCGTAGCTGTCGAAGCCCAGGCCGCTGTTGAAGTACTTGCGATCGATGTCGAGGTAGACGCAGCCGAGCTCGTTCACCGCGTTCACGAAGCCGCTGAAGTCCGTGTTGATCACGTGGTTGATGCGCAGGCCGGTGAGCTGCTTCACCGTCTCGAGCGTGAGCTTCGCGCCGCCGTAGCTGTAGGCGGCGTTGATCTTCCCGACGCCGTGGCCGGGGATCGCGACCTTCAGGTCGCGCGGGATCGACAGCAGCGCGGTGGCCTTCTTCGACGGGTCGAGCCGGATCAGGATGATCGTGTCGGAGCGCGCGTCGGTGCCCTGGTAGTCGTGCGAGTCCTTCGCGCGCTGGTCCGAGCCGAGCAACATGATCGTCTGCGGCTTGCCGGCGCCGGCCGTGGCCAGCTCGTTGCCCACGCTGATCTTCGGCCCCTGGGTGAACGCCTTCACCACGCGGTTGACCTCGTGGAAGGCCGCCACCGAGGTGGCACCGGCGGTGGCGACGACGATCAGGAACGCTCCCAGCAGGAAGCGCTTCCAGAGTCCGTTTCCGCGTGGCTTCTCGTCAGGCAATGCGAAGGTGTCCCGTGGTCTGGCGGGCGGCTATCAGGTGTACAAACTCCACGATGGCCCGGCTGTAGCGCGGGAGGGAAGAAATCGATACCCACTCCTCCGGCCCGTGGTGGCCGGCGCCCTCGGGCCCGAACTCGACCGCGGGGGTGCCCGCCTCGATGAAGCTGATCGCATCCGAGGTGCCGTCGCGGCCCACCGAGATGCGCTCGGTGGGCGTGCCCTCGGCGATCGCCTCCGCCAGCAGCTGCACGTACGGGTTGGTGCGCTCGACGATCGCGGGCGCGCGGCGGAAGACCTTCGCGACGTGTCACGTCGGGGATCGCGCTGACGTCCGCGAGGATCTGCTCCGCGTCCTGGCCCGGCAGGTAGCGCACGTCCACGTCGATCGCGCACAGGTCCGGCACCTTGTTGATCGCGTCGCCGCCGATGATGCGCCCGAGGCTGATCGACGGGCGGTCGAAGAACTCCGACGACTCGCGCGCGAACGGAAGCGACTCGATCTGGCGGAAGACGTCGACCGCCTTGAGCACGGCGTTGTCCCCCAGCCAGGGGGTGGAGCCGTGTGCTGCTTTCCCGGTCACCTCGATGCGCATTGCGAGCACGCCCTTGGCCTGCACCCCGATGTGCAGGTCGGTGGGCTCCCCGGTGATGGCGAAATCGCCGGTGTAGCCCTGTTCGACCAGGTAATCGGAACCCCTCTGCGCGACCTCGTCGGACTCCTCGTCGCAGACGCAGACGAAGTGCACGCGCACGGCCTTCTGCTCCGCCAGGTCGCGCGTGGCCACCATCATGGCCGCCAGGCCGCCCTTCATGTCGTAGGCGCCGCGGCCGTAGAGGCGGTCGCCGTCAACGCGCGGGATGAACTGCTCCGGGCGGCCCGGCACCACGTCCGCGTGCCCGTGGAGGATCACCGTGGGACCGGCCCCGGCGGCCGCCCCGACGGTCGCGGCGATCACCGGGCGGCCGTTGTGGCTGCCCACTGTGACGTCGACGTCGCGCGACTCGAGCCATCCCTTGATGAAGCCGGCGGCGCTCTGGATCCCCTCGAGGTTCGACGTGTCGTAGGTGATCAGGCGCTCGGCGAGAGCGTGTTCCTGCACCGGGGTGAGGATAACGCCGAGGGTGGGCCGAACCGGCAGGGTACCGGCGGTAACGGTCCCGACAGCCCCCATTCCGGGGTACAGTGAGACTCGGCCCGCTCCGCATGGAACGCCTGCTCGAGAGGACAGAAGAACACCGACGGGACTCCGCGCGACGGTCGTGTGGCGGTCACCGAGCGCCTGTCGGCGGCGATGCCGCCCGGGATGAAGGAACTCGGCTCGAGCGACGTGGGCCGCGCCGCCGGCATGGCGGTGGCGGTGATGGTGCAGAACGTGCTCGCGCTCGTCTTCACGGTCGCGTTCGCGCACATCCTCGGCGCCAGCGGCTACGGATCGCTCAGCGCGCTGCTCGCCGCGTTCCTGATCCTGATGGTCCCGGGCACCGCGCTCCAGGTGACGGTTGCCCGCGAGGTGTCCTCCGCGCTCGCGGTGGGCAAGCAGCCGCCCGGTCCCGCCATCCGCAGCTGGATGCGCGTGCTCACGATCGGCGCCCTGGGCGTGATCGTCGTCTCGCTGCTGTTGCGAGACGTGGCCGCCGACATCATCCACGTGGACACCAAGTGGGCCGCCGGCGCGGTGCTGCCCACGGGGGCGCTGTGGCTGACGCTGTGCGTGCAGCGCGGCGTGCTCCAGGGCCTCCACCGTTACAAGCTGGTGGCCGTCAGCCTGATCGGCGAGTCGCTCAGCCGGCTCGTGTTCGCGCTGATCCTGGTGGGCGCGGGCCTCGACGTGACGGGCGCCCTGCTCGGCACCACGGCTTCGATCCTCGCGATGTCGCTGTTCCTCGGCTACGTGCTGCACCAGGAGCTCGGCCACGCGCCGGAGGGACATACCCCTCCTCGCGAACGAGCGGCTGCGGGCACTTGTCGCGCGCGCCTGGGCACCGCTGCTGGCGCTCGCCTGCTTCGGCGTGCTCCAGAACGTGGACGTGATCGTGGTGAAGCACCGCATCGGCGGCGACACCGCCGGCTCCTACGCCGCCGCGGTGGTGGCGGCCAAGGTGATCATCTGGATCGCCGTCGGGGTCGGGATGTACCTCCTGCCCGAGACCTCGCGGCGCAGGAGCCTGGGCCAGGACGCGCGGCCGGTGCTGATCCGCACCATCGCGCTCGTGGCGGCCGCCGCGGTGCCGATGACGCTCGTGTACTTCGGGGCGGGCCACCTGCTGCTCGAGAAGGTCTTCGGCGCGAAGCTCACCGAGGCCGACACGCGCGCTGCCGATCCTCGGGCTCGCGATGACCGCGCTGGCCTTCACCTACCTGGCCACCCAATACCTGCTGGCCCTGAACCGCTCGCGCTTCATCATCTTCCTCGGGATCGGCGCCGTGCTGGATCCGATCCTGCTCTCGATCGCGGGCGCGCACCTCACCGCGATCGCCGTCGCCCTGCTCGTGCTCCAGCTCTGCATCGCGGTGTTCGTCACCACGATTGCGCTGCGTACGCGGGCTCCCGAGCTGGATCCTGCAGAGCTCGCGGGCACGCCTGCACAAGCTCGCGCCAACTTTTCCCGCGAGACATAGCGCAAATTTGACTCACGGGATAGGGTGACTTCCTGCCCCAAACGCGGGGGTCCAGCCAGTACCGCGATTGGGTTGGGAACCCATCATGTTCGAGCAAGCCCTGGCATCCGCCAGGCAGGGGGAAGGATCCCGCGAGGGGGAGTCCCCCCGCCTGCACGTCCTGATCCTCACGGACCGCGACTGGACGCACCCGCAGGGGGGCGGAACGGGCACCCATCTGTACGGGCACGTGTCGCGCTGGCTGGCGCAGGGGCATCGGGTGACGGTGGTGGCGGGCAGCTATCCCGGGCGCGATCGAGACCGAGCAGATCGACGGCTTGACGATCCATCGGATGGGCGGCCGCCTCAGCGTGTTCCCGAAGGCGATCTGGAGGCTCCGCCGCGGCCTGGTGCCTGATGCCGACGTGGCGCTCGAGGTGATCAACGGAATCAGCTTCCTCACCCCTCTCTGGCTGCGCATCCCACACGTCTCGCTCATCCACCACATCCACCGCTCCCACTACGCGGACGAGCTCGGTCTCCGGGGCAGGATCGCCGCGTTCATGCTCGAGACAGTCCCGCTGCGCACGCTCTACCGGCGCTCGCAGTTCGTCACCGTCTCGCGCTCGAGCGCGGCTGCGATAGCCGCGCACGGCGTCCCGCCCGAGCAGATCGCCGTGAGCTACAACGGCGTAGAGAGCCAGGCGTTCGGCCCGGGCGAGCGCGCGGAGGAGCCGACCCTCATCTACCTCGGACGCCTGAAGCGCTACAAGCGGATCGAGGCGCTGTTCGACGTGCTCGAGGCGATTCCGAACGCCGTGCTCGACATCGTCGGCGCCGGCGGCCACCGGCGAGCGCTCGAGGCCGAGGTGGCGGAACGCGGCCTGACGGATCGCGTGCGCTTCCACGGGCACGTGGACGAGCCGATCAAGGTTGCGCTGCTCCAACGCGCGTGGGTGCACGTGACCGCCTCGCCGCGCGAGGGCTGGGGCCTGAACGTGATGGAGGCGGCTGCCTGCGCAACGGCGAGCGTGGGCATCGCCGAGGGCGGCCTCAAGGAGTCGATCATGCACGCGCAGACCGGCCTGCTCGCCAAGGACGCCGAAGAGCTCGCGGTGATGACCAAGCGCGTGGTGGACGACCCGGAGCTGAGGGAGCTGCTCGGCAAGGCGGCGCTCGAGCGGGCGCGGGCGCTGACGTGGGACCGCTCGGCGGAGACCACGCTCGCTGTGCTCTCCGCCGAGCACGGGCAGGTCGGCGCGGCTCTAAGGGTGCCCGCGCGCCAACGCGCCCGGCCAAGGGCAGTTGGGCAAACCGCACCGCGGCCAACGGCGCCTCAGCCAACGGCAGCCCCAGCCAACGGCAGCGAGGTCACCGAGCACAACGGGGACGCCGCCTCCGCCTTGCGATGACCCAGGGCGCTCTGGGCGAGCAGAAGCGCGAGTGGGAGGAGATCGCCAGCCAGGACGCGATGTGGGCGATCCTGTCGTACTCCGATCGCAAGTTCGGCGCCTGGGACCGGGACGCGTTCTTCCGTACGGGCGAGCTGGAGATCGAGCGCCTGATGGCGAATGCCGCCGAGCTGGCCCGGCCGGCTGGTCGAAGCTCCGCGCTCGACTTCGGCTGCGGGGTCGGACGGCTCACAAGGGCGCTGTCGAAGCACTTCGAGAGCTGCCTCGGGCTGGATATCTCGGAGACGATGGTCGCCGGCGCGCGTGAGCTGAACGCCGACACGCCGAGCTGCACGTTCGAGGTGAACGACCAGCCGGATCTGCGCCGCTACGAGGATGGCTCGTTCGACCTGATCTTCACCCAGATCGTCCTCCAGCATCAGCCGAGCCGCTCGGCGATCGAGGCCTATCTGGACGAGTTCCTGCGCACGCTCCGACCCGACGGCCTGCTCGTGTTCCAGCTTCCGAGCGCGATCCCGCTGAGCCTGCGGCTTCAGCCGCGGCGCAGGGTGTACGTGCTGCTGCGCCGGCTCGGCTTCCGCGCGAAGTTCCTCTACTGGAAGCTCGGGCTGCACCCGATGAGGATGCGCCACCTGCCGCGAGCGGACGTGATCGCCTTCCTCGAGTCGCGCGGGGCACGGGTGCTTCGGGTCGACACGAGCCGCGATCCCTCGTACGGGTTCGAGGACAGCGTCTACTACGTGACGAAGAGCTAGGCCGGCTTCGCGAAGATCAGGAAGTTGTCGCTCGCGAGACGGCCGCTGCGCACCCTCCTGAACCAGAAGCGGTTGAGCGCCTGGATCCCGCGGCGGGGCAGCGAGCCCGGAGGCGTGTAGATGTAGGCCTCGGTGAGCTGGCAGGCGAGGCGGTGCCTCAGCACGAGCCCGCGCCGCTCGAAGGCGCCGATCAGCCAGCGGACGTCGGTGCGGCGGGCGAACAGCGGCCCGGCCGGCGTCTCCCTCCAGCGCTCCATGCCCGCGGGCACGCGCTCGCGGGACACCGTCCTGCCGAGCCGGTCGAGCACACGCAGGGCCAGCTCGTCGAGCGCGCGGACGTTGCCCTCGCAGACGATCAGCGTGCCGCCCGGCGCCAGCACCCGGCAGAGCTCCGAGATCGCCGTCTCGACCTCGGGGATGTGCATCAGCACTCCCCAGCAGACGACCACGTCCGCGCTCGCGTCCGGCAGGCCGAGCTCCAGCAGGTTCTCCCTTCGCAGCTCGACGCTCTCCCCCACGCCGGCCTCGCGGACGTTCTCCCGGGCGCGGGCGAGCACCTCGTCCGAGAAGTCGCAGGCCACCACCGGGAATCCCAGACGCGCGAGCTGGATGGCGTTGTAGCCGGTGCCGCAGCCGGCGTCCAGGAAGCGCGCTCCCGGCGGCGGCGCGACCAGCTCGATCAGCCGGTCGAGGGTCTCCTCCTGGAAGGCCCTGATGTCGGCCTCCCTGTAGCGCCCCTCCCACTCGTCGTGGATGTCGGGCCGGGCGAGGCTGTCCTCGACCAGTTGCGAGTTGCCGTCGTTCGTCACCGTCATCGACCCTAATCCATCCCCTTGCGCTTCCTCAAACGCTGGGCGTCCAGCAGCGCGGCGCCGGCGATGCACCACACCGCCAGCACCGCCGCCCAATGGCCCGCGATGTAGTGGGTCGCGTACGAGAACGAGAGGTTGTTCAGCCGGGGAGCCGGATGGGCCAGGTAGACGATCGGGATCAGGGCGAGTGCCACCGCCGCGAGCAGGATCAGCCGCCTGGCGTTCACGCCCACGATCAGCAGCGACGACGGCGAGCGGACCGAGCGCCACCCCCGCTCGCAGTCCGAACAGGAAGCCCGCCACGAGCGCAATCGCCACGCCTACGGCGACCGCCACCGCCCAGCCGGGCCTGACGATCGGATCCGGCAGCGACGGGCCGCCGGCCACGGCGTCTTCGGCGATGCCGCGCTCGCCGGCGAGGGCCGAACGCGCGCGCCGGCGGCGCAACGGCAGCAACAGCACGGCCAGCATCGCCAGGCAGCCGACGGCCGAGATCCCGTATCCGGCCGTGGCCAGGCGCTGCGGGCGGAACTCGAAGCGCGCCTCCCGGCAGGCCGGCGTCACGCGCCAGCCATTGGCGAAGCCGTCGATCGGCACCGGGGCACCCAGTGCCTTCCAGCCGCCCGAGCTGCCTCGACACGACGCCCTCCAGCCGCGTGAGTAGCTCTCACCGAACACGAGCCACGCGGGAGCGTGGAGGTCGAGGCGCACGCGCTCGCGCCGACCCGGTGCTGCTCGTCTGGGTGGCCGTGACCGTGCCGGGAGGCTGAACGACCGCGGGCGGCCCGGGCGCCGGCGACGAGAGCGCCAGATGATCGGCGCGCATGACCGCGCCCGGCGGCGCGCTGACGTGGGTCGCGCCCGCCGGCAGCGCGAGGCTGCTCTGCGGGCCGCAGCCCGCGAGCCTGAGAGGCGCGCCCGAGTCGAGCGCCTGGATGCTGCCCCTCACCGCGGCCGTGGCCGTGGCCCCGGCCGCGCTGACGGTCAGCGCGCCGCAGGGCGACACGAAACTGCCGCTGCGGCGCGGAGCGGGCGGATCGAGCGACGCTATCCCCACCTCGCCGATCGCCACAGCCGCGAGGTTGCGTGCGACCGCGGCCGCCGGGCGCGGGGTCGTGGCCAGCACGGTGATCCGGAGCGCCCGCGTACGCACGGTGCGGCCGAGCCGCACCTCGCCGCCCGCGCCGACCGGCGCGTCCTCACTGAAGCCGCCGTCACCGGACACGCGCACGCGCGTGGGGAACTGGTAGCCCGCCGGCCCCGGCGACAGGGTGAGGGCGTCGAGCGTGAAGCTGCGCGGGCGCGCTGACCGACAGCCAGGGCTGCCGCCCCGGCAGGAGCGGCGCGATCCACGCGGTGGACGGCCTGCCCGTCGAACGCCGAGGATGCGCGCCGGCCCGGCACGCCCTCGAAGCGACCGGAGGAGTCGAACGTCCAGCGGGGATCGAGCCCGGCAAGCAGGTCGATGCTCGAGTCGGCCGCCGCCGGGCTCACGCTCGCCCAGCCGCCGATGCCGAAGGTCCGTGGCGCGGGCAGTGCCACCTCGCGCTCGATGCCGGGCTCGGAGTCCGTCATGTCCACCGGATCCTCGGCCTGGGGCGTCCGGGCGGTCGCGCCGGCGCGGTCGGGGAAGTCGGCGGTGGCTCGCTGGAGCAGGATCGACACCGCGTTGTGTGAAAGGTCGAGGCCGCCGGCGTCCGAGGCGAGCACCTGAGGCAACCTCAGCGACTCGCTCACGTGTAGGCCGGGAACCTGCAGCTCGGCGATCCCGCCGCTCGGATCGCTGCTCGGCGAAACGCCCGTCACGCGCACCCGCAGGCTCGTCACGCCGCGTGCGTCGAGGCGGCAGGGAGTTCCATCCGGGCCGCAGCGCGAAGCTGCGCTCCGAGCCGCCGTTCACCGTGACTGCGACCTTCGTGGTCGTGCCGAGGGAATCGCTCGCCGGGTAGACGCGAATCGCACCGATCGAGCGTGGGTGGCTGAACCCCAGCTCGATGTAGCGGTGGGCAAGCGGCGAGAACGGCGTGGCGATCCAGGAGGTGTCGAGCCGGCCGTCGAGGGCGGCGAACGGGCGGTGCTCGGGCAGCAGCGCGTACGAGTGGTCCACCGGGCTGCGGAGGTAGCTCAAGCCGCTGTACTGCGCGACGGTCTGGGCTGAGCTGCCGCGCGAGCCGAACAGGTCGTGGCTCGGCCAGTCGCGCGGGATCGGATCGGCGGCGCCGAGGATCGGCCCCTGGTTCGCGCGCAGGAGATCTGCACCCACCACCCGGCGCCTGTTCGAGTCCGTGAACACCAGCGCCGCACCGCTGCGCGTGAGGTCCGCCAGGGTCGAGCGGTCGAGGTCGCCGGCGTAGAAGAGCGCCCTGCTGAGGGACGAGCCCGCCGTCGGCGGCCAGCTCGGCGACGCCCTGCGCGTCGCCGTCGAGCACGACGGGGTTGCTCTGCGGGATGCACCCGGACGATCCCGGGTGAGCGCCGCGGGGGTGTCGTAGCGCGCGAGGTCGGGCAGCCGCACCGCCGCCCGCTGCGCCCGGGCGGCGGCGACGTAGGTGCGCACGGCGCCGTAGCTCGCCGCCGGCCGCTGGAAGCCCGGCTGTGCCGCGAGCGCCTCCGCGAGCCGCGCCGGGTCGAGCGCGCCGCTCTGCACCGGCAGCGAGTCCGAGGCCACGACCACCTGGCCCACGCCCATCAGCTGGAGCAGCGGCGACGAGCTGGCCGGGCACGAGCCGGCCCTGCTGGATGAGGTCGTCGACCGAGTTCTGGAGCTCGGCCGCGTGCGGATCGGCGTACGGAACGACCTCGCGGACGAGCAGCGGGCCGCTTCGACAGCGCGGGCGCCGACCGAGCTGACCGTCTCTGCCCCAGCGGTAGAAGCCGAACAGCTCGCCGGGGAGCAGCATGATGCGGTGGTCGGCGGGCGTGGTGCGCGCGGCGTCGGCTGAGCGCCGCGCGCCACGCCGGCGGGATCTGCCCGTAGACCTGCGGGCTTGTCGATGGCCTTGCCCGTCGAACAGCGGCAACGCGAACAGCACCGCGACGGCAGCCGCCACGGCGCCCGAGGCCCAGCGGCGGTGACCCGGCCGCCCAGGCGGCCGAGCCCGTGCGCCCGAGCCCGCGCGCCCCAGCAGCGCGAGGCCCGGCCCGCGAGGCAGGCGAGGCTGATCGCCACGAGCGGCGCCGCCTTGTACGACGTGCGCAGGAAGCGCAGCGGCTCGAGGTCGTAGTAGGCGGACGTGAGCGTGCCGCGCAGCGGCGTGCCCGACGGGAAGCCCGCGACCATCACGAGCAGCGCGCCGACCGCGAGCAGGCAGAAGAAGGGCGCGTATGGCCAGCTGCGCGTCAGGCGCAGCCCGCCGAAGGCGAACAGCGGCACGACGAAGGTCGCGACGATCACCGGCGCGCTGAAGAGGTAGGCGGAGGCGAGCGAGACCACCGGGATGGCCGCCCACGCCCAGATAGACGAGCCAGTAGCCGAGGAGCCGCAGCGACTCGGACATGCTGGTCGTCGCCCAGACTGAGCTCGGCAGCTCGGTGAAGCTGAGGAAGTCCGTGCCGTAGCGCGCCTGCAGGAGCAGCGGGATCGCCCACCAGGCCACGCCGACGCAGCCCGCACACGAGCGGCGCGCCAGGCGAACGCCCGCACCGACGCCCAGCCGCACCCGAGCACGACCGCCTCGTAGAGCACGAGCGCGATCGGCGCGGGCAGCACCCAGACGACGATCGCCGCGTTCACCCCCGCCCCGCTGGCCGCCAGGAGCAGTCCGCCGAGCGCCGGCCAGCGCCAGCCGCGAGGTTCGCGCAGGCCGCGGTGCGCCGCGAGCATCAGCCATGGCACGGCCGCGTAGGCGAGCAGCGCCACCGACCCCCGCGTGGTCCACACCGCCACGTACGGGTTGGCGGCGTAGAGCACCCCGGCGGTGACGTGCGCGACCCCGCGCCGGCGGTCGTAGAGGTCGTCCATCAGGCGCACGACGCCCCAGGCGGCGAGCGCGATCAGGGCGCCGAGCCACAGGCGCTGGCCGATCCACATCGGGATCCCCGCCCACTGGACGAAGCGCGAACCAGGGCGCCATCGGGAACAGGTAGCCCACGAACTGACCGCTCTGGACGTGACCGAGGTCGCCGGTGGAGCTCCAGAGCGAGGCCACGCGGTGGAGGAACAGCGACGGGTCGGCCGACAGCTCGATCCGTGTGTCGAAGACTGTCTTGCCGGGTCTCTGTACGAAGGCAAGCGCGAACGAGCCGAGCGCCAACGCGGCAGGGATCGCACTGCGCCGCGTTTTCAAGCGAACGGCGCGCATGGGCTAGGACCTAGGCTAAACGCGATTCGAGCGGCCGGGGACAGCTGACGTTGCGGGCCGCGAGAAGGCGCGCGCAAGCCGACGGAACCGCTGGTAGCGTTGAAATCGCCGGCCAGCCCGACCGGATCTCTCCCTTGGACCCTCCCGAGCGCACACCCGACTCGCGCGCGACCGGCGCATCCGCCGCTGTCCGTTCGAGCACGTGCTCGCGCGAGTGGCGACGGTCGAGGGCTGGCTGAGCGACGGCCAGGCGCGCCGGCTGTGGGAGCGGGCGCGAGAGCTTCGGCCCGGGCGGCGCAGATCGGTCGAGATCGGCTCCTACCGCGGGCGCTCGGCGATCGTGCTCGCGTCGGCGAGCCCGGCCGGCGGCGAGCGTGATCGCGATCGACCCCCACGCGGGCAACGACCGCGGCCCGCAGGAGATCCACGGCACGAGCGACGAGGGCGAGTCCGACCACCAGGCCTTCCTCGCCAACCTGCGAGCGCGCCGGCGTCGCCGAGCAGGTGCGCCACGTGCGGCGTCCCCTCGAGCGAGGCGCTCGGCGAGGTCGCAGGGCGACATCGACCTGCTCTACATCGACGGCGCCCACCGCTACCGCTTCGCCCGCGACGACATCGCATGCCTGGGGCGGCCGCGTGGCCCCGGCGGCGCGCTGCTCATCCACGACTCGTTCTCCTCGGTCGGCGTGACGCTCGCCCTCGTCCGCTGCCTGTTCTTCGACCGCCGCTTTCGCTACGTGGGCCGCGAGCGCTCGCTGGCCGAGTACCGCCGCGCCGACCTGAGCGGCGGCGAGCGGCGCGCGAACGCGCTGCGCCAGTCGCGCGAGCTGGGCTGGTTCGCGCGCAACGTGGCGCTGAAGCTGGCGATCGTGGCGCGGCTACGGCCTCTGCAACGGCTGCTCGACCCTCGCGCCGAGGGCTGGCCGTATTGACGGGCGCCGGGAGGGCGATGAAGATGGCTTCAGCGTGATGCGGCAGCCGGGAGGAAAGGAACACGATGAGCGAACGCGGCTCCGACGAGCCGGACAAGGCGCCGCCGAGGAAACGGAGGATGAGTGGCCTGCTCCGCGGATCCGCCGACGATCGGGGCCGAGGCGGAGACCGAACTGGGACGACACTCCCAGCCGGCGGCGCTGGGGCTTGCCCGTGTGGGTGGTCGCCCTGGGCGTGGTGCTCGCGCTGATCATCACCTTCTCGCTCTCCGCATAGCCGGCGAGCAGCACTACCAGAGCTGCGTGACCGCAGTGAACGCCCGCTACGGCACCGCCTCGGACCCGCTCACCCGGATCGCCCGGAGCCGGACGATCAAGGCTGCTCGCGCTCCCCGTTCTAGACGGCGAGCGGGGATCACGAGCGCGCCGCGCGCCGGCCGAGACGCAGGCGTCGCGCCGCGGCCTGAATCGATTCCAGCGGGCTGCGCGGACCGTCCGCGGACGGGGGCCTCTCCGTCCGGTCCGGATGTCCCAGGCCATGAGCCCCGTGCGCGCAGCCCAGCGCCAACACGGCACCCAGCGGCGATCCAGTGCGCGGTGATGTAGTGCAGCGCGTAGTAGAAGTAGAAGCCGCCGTTGTTCGGGGAGGGCGAGACCAGGTAAGCGCCGTCACGGCCACCAGTCCGAGCCCGCTGTCGCGAGCAGCAGGCGGCGCGCGCTGAGCCCGATGACCAGCAGCACGAACGTGACGGGACCGATCGACCACCCCGGCCCGCACCGCGAACAGGAAGCCGCCCAACAGCGCCGGCCAGCCACGCCGCGGCTAGCGCGGCCCACTTCAAGCCCACTCGCCGCGTCGGATCGGCCGGTGATATGGCCCAGGGTGTCGGATCCGTCCAGATCGACGGCTCGGCCGGACGGAGCGAGCGGACGAGGAGTCAGCGCCACGGCGCATGCCGCGACGACGCAGCAGCAGGCCACCGGCGAGCACGAGCAGCATCAGCACCGCCGCCGATGGCGGAGAACAGGTAGGACGCGTTGGCCAGGCGCTGCGGGCGTGAAGCAGAACCTCGCCGCCGAGCAACCGGCCGGGGCCAGCCATCCGTTCGCGAAGCCGTCGATCGGCACCGGGCCGCCCAGGCTCGTCTCGTGACCCCCGGAGACGTGCACCACGCCTTCCACCCGCGCGAGTAGCTCTCGCCGAGCACCAGCCACGACGGCGTCGGTACGTTCAACCGAACGCCTCGTGCGACTGCCGTCGCTTCCCACGCCCGGGCTCAGGACCGTCGCGGTGGGCGGTGCCACCGCCGCCGCCAGGCGGCGCCGGCGCCGGGGAGAGACAGGCGGAGATGATCCGCTCGCATGAGCTCGCCCGGCAGGCACGCTGATGTGGTTCGACGCCGGCGGTCAGAGGGAGCGTCGCGCCTTCGCAGCCCTGAAGCGACAGCGGCTTGCCCGCGTCGAGCTGCGCGATCGTGCCGCTGACCGCTGCGCTGGCCGTCTGAAAGCCGCTCTGTGACCGTGAGCTCGCCGCAGCGCGTGGCGAAGGTCCCCGGCGCCGAGGCCTCGGCGCGTTCAGCCCGGGAATCTCGCATCTCGGAGATGGCCACCGCGCGCAGCTCGCGAGGTCCGGACGCCGGGCGCAGGCCGAGGATGTTGAGCCGCAGGAAGTTCGTCCGCATGGCCTGCGGAAGCGTCACCGTGCCATCCGCGGCGACCTGCACCTGAGCGCGGAAGCCGTGCGGACGCCCGTACCTGGAGCAGGCTCGGAAACGCGAAGTCGCTCGACAGCGGACGGAGCTGGAAGCTGCTCGACGTCGAAGGCGTGCGGCGCCTTCACCGAGATCCACGAGAACTGCTGCTTGAGGTAGTTGCCCACCCACGCGGTCTTGCGGATCGCCGTCGAACGCCGACGAGGCTCGGTGGATCGGCCAGCCCTCGAAGCGGCTCGAGGACAGGAACCGCCAGCCCGCCGGTACGCCGGTGAGTCGATCGAGCGGCAGGTCCGAGCGCTCCCGGTTTCACGCTCGCCCAGCCGTCGAGTCGAAGGAGCGCGCGGTCGGCAGGGTCACGTCCCGCTCGAGGCCCGGCTCGGCATCGACCTCGTCGTTGGGATTGCCCGCCTGCGCCGCCTCCACCTCGGCCCCGGCGCGGTACGGGAAGTCGGCGGTGGTCCGTTGCAGAACCACCGAGATCGGGTTGTGCGAGAGGTCCATGCTCTGCGCGTCTCCTGTGCGAGCACGGTCGGCAGGCGCAACGTCTCTCGCACGTGCAGGCCCGGGATCTGGACCTCGTCCAACCCACCCAATCCATCGCCCAGCACCACCCCGGCGATCACGCAGCCGCAGCGTCCTGACGTTCGACTTGTCCAAGGGGAGCGTGGTCCACCCGAAGTTGAGCGGATAGAGCGTCTCGGGCCCGCCGTTGACCGAGACCGCCGAGGCGCGCAGTGCCGCCCAGGATGTCGGCGTGGGCATGGACCCGGATCGACGAGATCGGTCCTGGGTCGCTGCAGAGCCAGCTCGATGTAGCGCAGGTGCGTGTCGGGCACCGTCGCCACCCAGGCGGTGGCGAGACGGCCATCGAACGCGGCGTACGGTCGATACTCCGGGGAGAGGCCGAGGCCCTGGAACAGCGGCGTGCGCAGGTAGTGCAGCCCGGAGTAGAGCGCGACGGTCTGATCGCCGCTGCCGAGCGTGGGAAAGAGGTCGTAGGAGGGCAGGCTCGGCGGTATCGGGTCGGTCGGACCGAGCGTCGCGCTCTTGTTCTGCGTCGTCAGCGACCCGGAGACGAAGTCGCGCCGGTTCGAGTCCGTGAACACGAGGCTTGCGCCCTGTGCGCACCTGATCCCGCAGCGCGGGCACCGTCAAGGTCACCGGCGTAGAAGAGCGGCCGGGTCGGGTCCAGCCCGCTGCACCGCCGCGAGCTCGGTGATACCCTGGGCGTCGCCGTCCATCACGGTCGCACCCGCGGTGGGCTGCACGCGCACGATCCCGGGCCCTCGCCGGGATTCGATAGCGGCGGATGTCGGGGAGCGTCACGGGAGAGCCCCCGCGCCCCGCCATCCGGCACGTAGCGTGCGCATCCGCCGAAGGTTGCCGTGGCGCTGCGCGGCGGGAAGTCGCTGTTGAGCGCGCGGGCGGCGGTCGCCGGGTCGGGCTCGCCGCTCTGCGCCCCGACGCCGTCCGTGGGCACAACGACCTGGCCCACCGCCATCAGGTCGAGCAGGGGCCGCAGCTGGCCCGGCACGAGGCGGGCCTGCTGGACGAGGTCGTCCACCGCGGTCTGCAGCTGGCTGGAGCGCGGGTCCGCGTAGAGCGTCGCCTGGCGAATCAGGACCGGCCGCTTGGTCAGGCTCGGAGCAATCGACACGACCGTCTCGCCCCACCGATACCAGGAGAACAGCTGGCCCGGCATGATCGCGATCCGCTTGTCGGGCGGAGTGGTGCGGTCCCGCGTCGGCCAGCGCGGCGCGCCAGTAGGCGGGCACCTTGTAATCCAGCCGCGTGTCGATGGCCGTGCCGTTGAAGAACGGCAGGGCGTAGCCCACGGGGACGAGCACGAGGACGAGCAGCGCCCAGCTGGGCACTCGCATCTGGAGGACGCGCAGCGACCCCTGGCGCGTGGCGAGTAGAGCCTCGCGCAGGCCGCGCCGACCAGGCAGGCGAAGCCCGATCGCGACGTCCGGCGCCGCCTTGTAGGTGGTGCGCAGGAACTGCAGCGAGCCGACGTTGTAGTAGGCGTTGGCCAGCACCCGCTCGAGCGGCTTGCCCTCCGGGAAGCCGGTGCTCATCACAAGCACGCCGAGGACGGCGAGCAAGCCGAAGAACGGCCCGTAACGCCAGCCGCGATTCCAGGCCAGCCCGAGCGACGGCAAGCAGCGGAACGGCGAACGTGGCGATCACGATCGCGTCGTTGAAGAGGTACGGCGACGCGACCGACACCGAGGGCTGGGCGGCCGCCTGGTAGCCGGTGGCGAAGTAGAAGATCCAGTAGCCGAGCAGCCGCAGCGATTCCGACATGCTGGTGGTCGACCAGATCGCGGCCGGCTGCTCCAAGAACGAGAGGAAGTTCCCTCCGTAGCGGGACTGCAGGGCGACCGGGACGAGCCACCAGGCGGACGCCACGGCGCTGCAGAGCGCGGTGCGCCACGCGAACGACACGACGTCGGACCCCGTGCGCTCCAGTACGAAGGCCTCGTAGAGCACGAGCAACGCGGGCGCCGCCACCACCCACGGCAGGAAGGCGGCGTTCACGCCGCCGCCGCCGGCACTCAGCACCAGCGCGAACACGATCGGCCAGAGTCCAGCCCCGCGACCGCCGCAGGCCGCGATGCGCGGCGACCATCAGCCAGGGCATGCGCCACGTAGGCGAGCAGCGCCACCGTGGCGCGGCTCCCGAACGTGGCCACGTACGGGTTGACCGTGAACAGCACCCCCGCGGCCACGTGGGCGACGCCGCGGCGCCGGCCGTAGAGGTCGTCCATGAGCAGCACCACGCCCCAGGCGGAAAGCGCGAGCAGGCCGCCCATCCAGAGGCGCTCCGTGACCCACATCGAGATCCCGATCGCGTGCGCGAACGCGAACCAGGGCGCCATCGGGAACAGGTAGCCCACGAACTGCGCGCTCTCCACGTGCCCGAGATCGGAGGTCGAGCTCCAGAGCTGGCTGACCTGGTGCAGGAACAGGCTCGGGTTTGCCGACAGCTCCACCCGCGAGTCGGCGAACGTCTTCCCGGGACGTTGTGCGAAGGCAGCCGCGAACGCGCACGCCGCGAGGATCGGCGCGATGCTCCATCCCAGGGGACGGAGGCCGAGCTTGCTTGATCGATCGAGTGGCAATGCGGGCCCGCAACCAGCGTAAAGCAGGTCTGCTCAGATAGCGCCCACTTGGATCTGCCCGCCAGATTGCGCTGGCACGTGAGAGGGTTGTGTCAGGTCCGCTACATCGCGGGTCACAATTGTCGCGGCACGTTGGCCACTATCCAGACCGTCCCGTTGGTAAAGGACTACCTTGTCGACCCTCCGTTCTTGGCTCGCCCCTAGATCTTCGCGACGGCTCTGTGCCGCTTTTGCCCTGCTCGCGATCGCAGCGGGAGTGCAGGCGTCCGATCCCGGATCAGTGGTGGCCGCGACCCCAAGCGGCGGGCTGCCACCGCGGGCGTACGTGGTCGCGACCTATGACGGCTCGACGCTTCGCCTCTACGTCAACGGCCAGCAAGCGGCGACCACCGCCATCACCGGCGCCGCCGACCTGAACCACTTCCCGATCGAGATCGGATCCTGGGTCGGAGGCAGCATCTGGAACGGGACGATCGACGAGGTTGCGGTCTATAGCGAGCCCTTGACCCCATCCGAGGTCAAGCGGCATTACAACGTCGGTCTGGGGCAGGCTCGCAATGCGGTGTACAGCAAGACCGTGATATCGAGCCCGGGCCTCGTGAGCTACTGGCGCTTGGCTGACACGGGCGCCCGTGCGGCAGACCACCAAGGAGTGAGCAACGGCACCTACAGGGCGGGGGTGACTCGAGGCGCGCACGGGCTCATCACCGACGACGACAACCTCGCGGCCGACTTCAACGGCAGCAAGGGCTCGGTCATCGTCCCGACGACCCCGCCGCTCAACGTCTCGAAGCGATTCTCGCTCGAGGCCTGGGTGACCACGATCGGAGTGGGTAACCGGCACATCGTCGGCAGATACGGATCCTTCCTGCTCAAGACCGACCCCTCTGGTCACTGGACCGCCGGCATCTACGTCGATGGCCAGCTTCATCTCGCGACGAGCTCCCTTGCGGTGGCGGGTCCGACGCCGGCCGCACCGGGGAAGGCCACCCCTGCCGCCACCACTGCCACCACCCCCAAGGCCCACAGCAGCAACTCGGCCGGCCTCCTGATCACCGTGTTCGTGATCCTCGGGGTGGGCTCGGCCATCTGGATCCTGGGCCGCCCCTGGTACCTCAGGAGAGTCGCCGAGCAACATTCAGACGACGAGTCGAACCCGGCCTAGGGCTTGGGCGCCGCATCCCCTTCTCCCGCCGCGTCGCGGCGCTCATCCGATGGGACTGCTGGGCTGGCCGACTGGCTTCACAGGCACGAGTACGTCGCAGCGACGCTCTTCCTGGCGGCGATTCTCGGCGTCTACTTCATCGCCGTCTTCGATGGCAGCCAGCTCGCGCAGAGTCACATCCTGTTCGGGGAGGTTCCCTGGCACTACAACGAGCCGGCTGGAATCGAGGCGCTGACTCGCAACGCCGAGGGCGACGCGGCCCACACCTTCTATCCGCTGCTCCTGCTCGCTCGCGAGCAGGTACACGCTGGGCACATCCCGCTCTGGAATCCAGACAGCTACGCGGGAACGGTGCTGTTGGGCGACATGCAGAGCGCCCTTCTGTTCCCGCTGACTTGGCTCGCGCTGATTCTGCCGCTGAAGCTCGCCTGGGGGCTGATCGTGGTCCTGAAGCTGCTTATGGCGGGCCTCGGCACCTACGTCCTCGCTCGTCAGCTCTCGGTGAGCCGCCGTGGTGGTCTCGTGGCCGGCGTGGTGTACATGCTCTCGGCACCCGAGATCGTGTTCGCCCAATCGCCCCAGGGCACGGTCTTCGGACTGGTCCCGTGGCTCCTGCTGACCACCGACCGGCTGTACCGGCGGCCGGACGCGCTGCGCTTCGTCCAGCTGGCGGTGGTCGTGCTCCTGACGGTGCTGGCCGGTCACCCCGAGTCGGCGGCTCTCGCGTTCGCCGCGGCGGGGCTCTACCTGCTGGTGCTGGCCTGGCGCGATCCGGCTTTCCGTCTCAGAGCGAGGGAAGGGGCCAGGACCGTGGGCCTCTGGGTCGGAGCCAGTGTGCTGGGCATTGTCGCGAGCGGCGCCGCGCTGGTTCCCTTCATCCAGGCGTACTGGCCGAGCGCAGACCGGGCGGAGCATCATCTACAGGCGGGGTCGTACCTGTCGCCTCACCTGGCCCTGTTCTATGCGGTGCCGACGATCTACGGCAACGGTCAGCCGCACGTCTACCTCTACACCCCGTTTCCGTTCTACCAGAGCATCGCGGGCTACTTCGGCGTTGCTGCCCTCCTGCTGGCGGCGGTCGCCTTCGCGCGCGGTCGCCGTCGTCCCGACGTCCAGGCGATGGGCGTGCTCGCGCTGGTGGCTGCGATGGCGCTGTTCGACGTGCCGCCGGTCAGCTGGATCGTCAAGCACGTGCCGCCCTTCAGCAGCATCGTCGTGCAGCGGATCTACGTGTTCATCGCCCTGGCCGGCGCCCTCGGCGCCGGTGCGGCGTTCACGTCGCTCTCGCGCAGGAAGATGTCCGCGCAGTCGATTGCCCGCATAGCGATCGCGGGCGTGGTGGTCATCTCCGTCTTCCTGCTCGTCGAGCAGGCCTCGGGCCGGCTGGTGGCTCCATCGCACGTGAAGGTCGCGGCCATCGGCCACACCGTTCTCTTCTTCGCGCTGGGGATCGCGTGCCTCGCGGTACTGGGACGCGCACGGGGCCTCGTGCCGCTTCTGCTCGTCGTGGCCGTGTGCGTCCTCGATCTCGCGTTCCTGCAGGGCTACAACGTCTCGCTGCCGCCCGCCAAGGCGTATCCGCCCAAGCCACCGTCGATCTCGTACCTGCAGCGCCAGCCCGGGCCGTTCCGGGTGAGCGCGGTGCGAGCGGGCTTCGCGATGGACGTATTCCTTCCGAACGCCGCCGCCACCTATGGCCTCGAAGGCATCGAGGGACACGATCCGCCGGTGTCCAAGCGCTGGGCACTCTTCCAGCGCAACGTGCTTGGACAGCAGGGGCTCTCGCTCGAGCGGCTGCTCACGGCGCCGCAAACGACAGGGCCCAGCCTCACCGCGCTCCGCATGATGAACACGCGCTTCTACATCGCGAAGCCCGCTGCCCCCTCCCCCAATCCGGCGCTGCGCACCGCCTACTCGGGCCCTGATGCGACGGTCTTCGAGGATCCGGGTGCCCTGCCGCGGGCGTACGTGGTGCCGTCGATCGAGGCCAAGTCCGACAGCGACGCCCTCGGCGTCCTCAGCCGCGGGGGGATCGACCCGCGGCAGACCGCGCTGGTTCCGGCGGGCACCCCCGCGCTACCTGCCGGCCGACGAGCGTTCGCGCCCGCGCAGACCACGGAGGTCAGCGCCGATCACGTGCGCGTGCGTGTGGCTGGGGGCGGGGGCGGCTGGCTCGTGCTGGCAAATGCCTACTCGCCCCAGTGGCGCGCCAAGGTGGACGGACACCCGGTGAAGGTGCGCGCCACCAACTACGCCGCCATGGGCGTGCCGCTCGCACCGGGCAGCCACACCGTGGAGTTCCAGATGAGCCACCGCGGCTTCTGGTTCGGCGTCGTGCTGAGCCTGGCTTCGCTGGCCGTGATGGGCGGGGTGTTGCTCGGGCGCCCGGCGGGCGCGGCGCAGGACCTAGGCGGAAGGGTCGGCCGTGGCTTCCCGCGGCTCGCCCAGGGAGGCCAGATCGCGCCGGTTGTCCCAGGCATAGACCAGCGTCACCGCGGCGAGGATCACGAGCGGGATTTCCGCGGCGTGCCGAAAGCGGGTCGTGCCGTAGCCGGTCAGCGTCGTGATCGTCACGAGCACGGGCGTTGCCAGCAGGATCGCGACCGATTGGCGCTCGCGCCTCATCACAAACACCCCGGCGATCGCCAACGGGAGCAGGAGCAGGTACATGGCCACCGCCAGCGGCTCCGACGGCTCGCCGGGGTCGTTCCCGACTTGATAGAGCCCCCACGTCCTCAGCTCGCGCACCACCTCCACCACGGCCAGACGACCCAGGTGGTGCTTGGCGTAGGTGGCGCCCTTCTTTCGCCAGCGGGCCGTGTAGACCGCCTCGTTGCCGGCTCCTCGTGGGGGAATGCAGTTGATCTCCCAGAACCCCACGTACTTGCCGTGGTAGGTCGCGGGGCAGTTCGCCCCGGCCACAACCGCGCCGGCTCCCGTGGACACGCTCACCGGCCGGTGAAACACCACCGTGTTGCGGATGACCCACGGCAGCACCACCACCAGCGTGGCGAGGAACGCCACCCCCACCAGGCGCGGCGGGACGCGGCGCCGGAAGAACCCTCTGGGAATGCCGGCGAGCGGCAGGAACAGCAGCACCACCAGCAGCAGCGCCTCCTCCCGGGTGAGCGCAGCCAGGCCGACCGCGGCGCCCAGGGCCACCGCCCAGCCAATCGTGGGCCTGTCGATCAGCCGGTACGCGAGCAGGAGCGAGGCGGCGATGAACACGCCGTAGAGCGACTCGCTGAGCAGGGACCCGTCCGCGACGATCAGGATCGGGTAGATCGCCGCCGCCGCGGCGGCCACGATGCCCACCCGCGGGCCGCCGACCCGCCGCCCCAGGAGCCCGATGAGCACCACGGTGATGGTTCCGCAGACACCGCCGGTCAGGCGATGCGCGAAGTAGTCGTGCCCGCCCGAGTGGGGGAACGGCGCACCCGAGCCCCCGAACCAGGACACCACCGAGAGCAGGAAGGACCACAACGGCGGGTGCATGGCCGTGGGTTGGGTGATGCCCAGATAGGCCAGCGAGAACGGGTCGATATACCCGTGACCGTCGGCCAGCAGGTTCGCCGACCAGTGGTAGAAGTAGAAGTCCCCGGGCCCCTGCAGGTTGTGGGCGAAGACGACCGTGTAATAGACGCGCAGCGCCAGCGCGCAGACGGCGATGAGCGCGAGCGCCTGCCCGAACCGTCGGCGAGAGGCCAGCATCCGATCGAGTCTCGCACAGCCCTCCGCGTACGGCCAACGCTCCTAGGAGCGCCGCAGACGGCTAGGAGCCGAAGCAGGAGTTGGCGGCCCGCACGAAGCGGGGCCGGTAGATCTCGGGGTTCGAGTAGAGGTCCGAGCCCTGGTTCGTGTTCACGTTGAAGGAGATCAGCATTCCGCCGGCGCCGCTCAGCTCGGGGTGGGCGACGCGCGTTGTACGTGAAGGTGTCGGCTCCCCAGCTCGGCGTGGTGTAGAGAACCTTCTTGCTCGCCGAACGGCCCGACCGGCGAGGTGGCGCTGTAGGCCGAGATCTGGCTCCGAAGCGGCGCCTGGGTGATGAGCTGGTAGCCGCTGCCCATCTTCACCACGCTGAACTGGTTGGAGACCCCGTCCATCAGGCGTGCGGAGCCGGCGGGATCGGTGGACCAGGTGCTGCCCGTGTAGTACTGCCACTGACCGGTGACGTCGCCGGCGGGCACGCGAGCCACGTGAACGTACTTGTCCCAGCCGCGGTCCTCGATGCCGTAGATGTAGGTGTAGCCGCCGTCGTCGAGCACCCAGGTCCCCCACTGGATCGTGTCCGAAGCAGGCACCGGGACGATGCTCTGCAGCGCGACAGTCCGGGCAGCGAGTAGGTGGCCATGTAGCTGCCGTCGTAGGCGAAGTCCCAGAGGCCCGACCCCGTCTGCGCGCGTCTTTGAGAGGAACTGGACGAGCGCTCCGCCCTCCACCGCGCTGGCGCCGGGCCAGTACCAGCTGTTCGACTCGCCGGTGCTGACGAGCGGTTGCGGCTGGTTCGCGCTGCCTGCCGGTGAGCGTTGCGGTCGCGAAGCCGCTCTGGATGCAGCATGGAGTTGTGCACGATCGGAGAGTTGAGCGGGACGCGAGCCGTCGGGAGAGATGGTGCCGAGGAAGCTGTCGCCGAAGCTCCAGGCCGTGCGCCCGTCGGGGAGCCCCACGGAGTAGGTGCCGTCGCCGCCCGTCCAACCCGGGCCGGTGCGCTGGAAGAAGTCGTCATAGGCCTGGTCCGGCACGGCACAGCCGCCTCCACCCTGCGGGACGCGCGGCACCCTCGGTGGGATCGGGGTGGTGGGCGGCTTCGGCGGGACGATCGCCTTGATCGCCTTCACGCTGCTCGGCCTCAGGCTGCGATGGCCGATGCGGCAGGCGGACCTGGACCCGGGAGCCGGTCCAGTGGCTCACCACCTTGCCTCGCAGCGCTCCACGGCCCCTTGAGCTTGGAGAAGCGGGCGAGCCACTCGCCGCCGTTGTGCGCGTACAGGAGCTCGATCTTCGTGCCCTTCATTCGCAGAGCGGTGACCCGTACCGGCAGGCCGGTGCGCAGCGGGGTCGTGCCGCGCAGCTCCACGGCGCCGCGCTTGGCGGCGAGGCGGTAGCCGGTGGCGTGGATGACCACCTTGTGGCGGGCGCTGGTCTGCGCCACCGTGGGCTGGCAGAGGCGGGCCACCACGCCGTTGCCGAGCGAGCGCGCGCAGGGCGAGGACGCCCGCGCCGAGGCGGGCAGGATGAAGACGGCGAGCAGCGCTGCGAACGCAGCGGCTCGCATTCCCCGCGGCAGGTACGGCTCCCGAGCCACACGATTGGGCTCGACAGCTCAGGCTGAATCTCAAGCGCCTGGACGAAAGGCTGAACGGACGTACGAGTTTGGAACGGCTAGATGGAGGTTCCGGCCGTGGATCCCGCGAAAAGCTCGCGCAGGCGCGCCGTCTGGCGCCGCAGGTCCAGCTCGCGCTCGGCGAAGGCCCGGCCGGCTTGTCCCATCGCCTCCCGGTCGGGCCGCTCCAGGAGGGCGCGCAGCGCCTCGGCAAGCGCTCGCTGGTCGCCTGCCGGGTAGAGGGCGCCCCAGGCGTCCTCCACCACCTCGGGGTTGCCCACGGCATCGCTCGCCACGCACCGGGACGCCCAGCGCCAGCGCCTCCTTGAGCACCATCGGGATGCCGTCGCGCGAGCCGTCAGCCGCGATCACGCTTGGTGCGACGAGCACCGAGGCGCTCTCGATGAGCGCCGCGGCCGCCGACGGCGCGAGCGGCCCGCGCAGCTCGGCCGCGCCCTGGTCGAGCTGCGCCCGCAAGCGGACCCTCCCCCGCGATCACCACGTCGCGCGCGAGCTCGCCGGCCACCACCACCAGGTCGCCCAGTCCCTTGTGCTCCACCAGCCGTGCGACGGCCACCACCGGCCCGTCGGGGTCGTACGGGGTGCTGCGATTGAGCCGCTCGAGGTCCACGCCCAGCGGCACCACCTCGAGCCGGCCGGCACCCGGGGCCAACCCCTCCACCTCGCGGCGGTCGTAGTCGCAGACGAGCACGGCGAACGCCGCCTCTTCCAGCCGGCGGCGCAGCCCTGCGGGGTCGGCGAACAGGTCGGTGGAGTGGCCGGTGAAGGAGTGCGGGCGGCCGCTCAGGCGCCCGAGCAGCGCGGCCACGTCGGCGGCCTCGGTGGCGAAGTGGGCGTGGATGTGTTCAGACCGGCGGGCGCTCCCGACCCAGCCGGCCAGCCGCGCGATGCCGCGCACGCGGCGGCCGTCGGACGGCCAGGGCTGGGGACGGGCCAGGAAGCGGGCCACGTCGCCGGGCCTGCGGGCCGCGAGCTCCGCGAGCGCGGCCAGCCGCTCGGTGCCGCGCGGCGGGTAGGCGGGCTGGAAGCGCGCGTCGCTCAGCTCGGGCCGGCTGCCCGGCTCGAGTGCCAGCACCTCCACCCCATCGCCACTCCGCTTGAGCTCGCGCAGCTCGTCCTCCACGAACGTCTGCGACAGCTCGGGATAGCGCTCGAGCACGTACGCGAGGCGCATCAGTCGTTCCGGGCCAGGATCTCGTAGTAGGCGAACTTGGCCACCTGGTGGTAGTTCGCGGCCAGGTACTGGTCGAGGATGTGCACCCCGCTCGACTGTCCCGCCCGGTCCGGCTCCGGCGCGGCGGTGATCGGCGCCGCGAAGCGCACCACCAGGCGCGGGCGCGTGCGCTCGAGGTCGCGGATGATCTCCCGCTGCACCGGCGCGCTGGTCACGATCCCGGGCGCGGCGATGTCGTAGCGGGTCGGGTTCGGGCGGTCGGCCAGCACGTAGAAGAGCGGGTCGCCGGAGGTCACGAGGTCCGAGCGCAGGGTGGTGACGTAGATCGGCTGCCCGCGAGGCACGGCGCGAGTCCACGAAGTGCACGGCGCGCTCGAGCGGCGGCACGCGCGGCAGCGCGGTCGCGCGCCCCGTCGGCCACGGGCAGGTTGATCGCCACGCCGTGGTCCTGCACGCCGCGCACGCGGCGGTCGAGCCCGTCGGCGACGACCCACAGGAGCGCGAGCGCCACCACCGCCGCGACCGCCAGCTGAGCAGGCCGATGCGCTTGAACGGCCGCAGCCCGCCAGCGCCCAGGCGGCGAGCATCGACGAACATCACCTCGAGCGGCGCGGTGTGGAAGAGGTCGGTGCGCACGAGAGGTAGTGGGCCATGCCGCAGGCGAAGACGGCCGTGGCCAGCTGCCACCAGTGGCTGCGCGCGGAGCGCAGCGCCAGCGCCAGCAGCGTGGCCAGCAGCCCCACCACCAGCGCCAGCGGCAGGTAGAAGTGCAGCAGGTTCTCCGCGCTGTCGGTGAAGAAACCCGGCACGACGCCGGTGTTGAGCGGCCCGTCGTAGTGGAGCGGGAACGGCAGGCTCTGGTATTCGCAGAAGTCGGTGGGCGGGTAGCTCGACGAGCAGGTGCCACGAGCGGCCGAGCCCCGCCGCGATCACCACGGGCGCGTAGAGGAGCCGCCCCCATCGCCGACCGCGGGCGGCGAGCGCGCCCCAGTCGCAGCCGCCGCCGGACCGAGCCGGGACGGAGCGCGTCCGAGCAGCAGGATCCCCGCCGCCGCGAAGAGCGCGAACTCGAGCCGCCAGGCGGCGCACACGCCGACCAGCACGCCGGCGAGCACGGGCCGGCGCTCGAACGGCAGCAGCGCGCCGAGCACGCAGCGCGAGCGCGATCGGGAACGGGTGCGGCCCGCTCGGGATACGCCATCGCGAGGATCGCCGCCGCCCACGCGACGAGCGCGAGGCGCGGTCCGGCGGCGCGGCCCGCCAGCCGCCAGGCGTAGGCCAGCACGGCCACGGTGGCGTCGGTCGAGCACGCGCACGATCCGCCAGGTGCAGCAGCGACGGCCCGAACAGCGCGCGCAGCGCCGCCGAGCAGGTACGGCTGGCCGGGCGGATAGAACCACCAGAAGTCGCGGTACGGCACCTGGCCGTGCGCGATCCGCGCGGCCGCCTGCAGCATCAGCCCCTCGTCGTTGGGCTGGATGCCGTGCAGCATCGTGGCGCCCGACACGAGCGCCGCCCGGCGAACAAGCAGGCCCACGATTACCGGCGCGCGGGATCGCGGGCTGGCTCTGGCCAACGGCGACTAGAGTAACCGCCATGGCGCAGCAGCCTACGTCCGGCGTTGCACGCCCGAAGGCCAGCGACCTCGACGCCCTGCGAGCCGAAGCGCTCGCCGCCGTCGAGCGCTACGCCGAGGCGGCCTTCGAGACGCCGAGCCAGTTCGTGCCGGGCGAGACGCCGGTGCCCGTCGCCGGCCAGGTGATCGGCGCGCCCGGAGCTCGCCGCGCTCGTCGACGCGTGCGCTCGACGGCTGGCTCACCGAGGGCCGCTTCGCCGATCGCTTCCGCGCCCGGCTTGCCGGGCGCTGGTGCGCCGCGAGCACGTCGCGCTCGACGGGCTCGGGCTCGCAGGCCAACCTGCTGGCGGTGGCCGCCGCGCTGCTCGCACCTGCACGAGCGCCCGCTGCGGCGCGGCGACGAGGTGATCACGCCGGCCGTCGGCTTCCCCACCACCGTCGACGCCGCTCTACCAGCACGGCCTCGTGCCGGTCTACGTGGACGTCGAGCTCGACACCTTCAACCCGTCGCTCGACGCGATCGCCGACGCCGATCGGCCGGCGCACGCGCGCGCGTCCTCGCCGCCCACTGCCTGGGCAACCCGTTCGACGCGGCCGGGCTGGCGGCGCTCTGCGCGCGAGCACGACCTGGTGCTGATCGAGGACTGCTGCGACGCGCTCGGCTCCACGCTCGGCGGCGCGGCCCGTGGGCACGTTCGGCGCAGGCCGCCACCTACTCGTTCTACCCCGCCCACCACATGACCACCGGCGAGGGCGGCGCGGTGGCGAGCGACGACGACGACCTGGGCGCGCGCGATCGGCTCGCTGCGCGAGTGGGGCCGCGACTGCTGGTGCCCGCCGGGCGTGAACGACGCCTGCGGCCGGCGCTTCGAGGGCCGTTCGGCGAGCTGCCCGGCGGGCTACGACCACAAGTACGTCTTCTCGCCACGTCGGCTTCAACTTCAAGGTGACCGACATGCAGGCCGCGCTGGGCCTCGCCCAGCTCGAGCGGCTCGACGGCTTCGGCGACGCGCCGGCGCGCACAACTTCGCGCGCCTGCACGCGGCGCTCGCGCCGCTCGAGGACCGGCTCGTGCTCCCGCGCGCGCTGCCGGAGCGCCGACCCGTCCTGGTTCGGCTATCCCGTTCACGCTGCGCGACGGCGGCGCGCGACGAGCGCCGCGCGCTGCAGCTGCATCCTGCTGCGAGCGGCGGATCGACACCGCGCCTGATGCTGGCCGGCAACCTGACGCGCCAGCCGGGCTTCCTGGGCCTGAGCACCGCATCGCGGCGAGCTCACTGGCGAACGCCGACCGCATCACCGACGCCTCGATCTGGGTGGGCTGCTACCCGCGGCGCTGAGCGACGAGATGATCGACTGGATCGCCGAGTCGATCGCCGCCTTCCTGACGTAGCTGAATAGGGAGTCACCCGATGCGGGGTGTCGCGGCGCCGCTTACGGTCAGGACGCCGATGATCGTGGACGCACCGACAGCCGCGCACTGGTCCGACTGGCAGCCGCATCCCTCCCGCGACTACACGCTGGGCGTGGAGGAGGAGGTGATGCTGCTGAACCCCCACGACTGGTCGCTCGCGCAGCAGATCGACAGGGTGATCGACAGCCTTCCCCCCAGCCTCGCGGAGCACCTCACCCCCGAGACCCACAAGGCCGCGCTGGAACTCGGCACCAAGGTGCACACCTCGCTGGCCGGCGTGGACTGGGACCTGCGCATGCTGCGCAGCTCGGTGGACCTTCAGCTTGCGCCGCTGGGCCTGCGGGCCGCGGCCGCGGGCACGCACCCGCTCACGGTCTGGCACGAGTCCGTGGTCTCGAGCGGTGACCGCCATCAGCAGGTGTACCTCTCGATGCGCGAGCTGGCCCGGCGGGAGCCCACCTTCGCCCTCCACGTGCACGTGGGCGTGCGCGATCCAGACGAGGCCATCCGCACGGCCGACCGCATGAGGGCGCACCTGCCGCTGCTGCTCGCGCTGTCCGCCAACTCGCCCTTCTGGCAGGGACGCGACACCGGCCTCGCCTCCGTGCGCACCCCCGTCTGGCAGGCATTCCCGCGCGTGGGCATCCCGCGGGCGTTCGGCAGCTACGACGAATACGTGCTGTCCGTGGACCGGCTGATCCGCTGTGGCGCCCTTCCCGACCCCACCTTCCTGTGGTGGGACATCCGCCCCCAGCCGCGCTACGGCACGGTGGAGGTGCGCGTGATGGACGTGCAGACGACCGTGGACCGCACGCTGCCCCTGGTCGCGCTCGTGCAGTGCCTGGCCCGGCTCGAGTGCGAGGAGGGCTACGCCTCGAGCAGCCTGCTCGCGGCGCCGGAGGTGCTCGACGAGAACCGTTTTCTGGCGGCCCGCGACGGCGTGGAAGCGAGGCTCATCTCGACCGACGACGATCGCCGGGTGTCCGTCCGGACCCGGGTCGACGACCTGATGCCCTTCCTCTTTCCTCACGCTCAGGACCTGGGTTGCGAGGCGGAGCTGGTGGGAGTCGCAGAGCTCCTGCGGTCCCCGTCGGCCGCACGCCAGCTGGAGATCGCTCGTGGCCCGAGGCGGCTTCCCGGCCTGGTCGAGGAGCTGGCGCGCGAGTTCGCGCCGGCCTGCGGCCAGGCCGGCTGAGCCGCTCTCTCCTCTCCGATCCGGCGAGATAATCAGCGGATCGACGCGAGAGGAGTCGCATGACGTTCATCGAGACGGTCCCGCCCGAGAGCGCCGCCCCGCCGGTCGCGGACCTCTACGAGGCCGACAGCGCGCTGTTCGGCCACCTTCCGAACTTCGCCCGGGCGTTCTCCCTGCGGCCCGAGGTCTACGCCGCCTGGAAGCAGCTCAACGGCTCGATCAAGGCGGGGATGGACCTGCGGCGCTACGAGCTGGCCACGGTCGCGGCGGCAAGCCGCCTGCGGTCCAGCTACTGCGCCCTCGCCCACGGCACGATCCTCGCCGACCAGTTCCTCGGGCCGGATGCGGTGCGCGCGCTGATCGCCGACCATCGCGCGGCCGGGCTTGACGACGTCGACGTGGCCGTGATGGACCTCGCCGAGAAGGTGGCCGCGGACGCCACCTCCGTGACCGAGGCCGACCTCGACCGCCTGCGCTCCCTGGGCCTCTCCGACGCCGAGATCTTCGATGTCGTGCTGGCCGCGGCGGCGCGTGCGTTCTTCAGCAAGGCGCTCGACGGCGTCGGCGCCCAGGCGGACCACAGGTACGCGGACCTCGAGCCGGGCCTCCGAGACGCGCTGACGGTCGGACGGCCGATCGCGGACGACTGACCACGCGCGCCGCGCAGGCGTGCAAGAGTCTCGGCGGATGGCTTCCGTGGCAGGACGTAGCCCTCGGCTGCGCCGATCGCTCGTGGCCCGCCCGGCGCTGGTGGTCGGTGGCGCATGCCTGGCGCTCGCCGCGCTGTCGCTGACCCTCCCCTGGCGACCCACCTACGACCCCTGGGCCTGGATCGTCTTCGGCCGCGAGGTCAGCGACCCGCACCTGCAGTTCAGCACGCTCGCGCACACGGGCTGGAAGCCGCTCGCCGTGCTGTTCACCGTCCCGTTCGGCCTCTTCGGCGGCGCGGCGCCGTTCCTGTGGCTGCTGGTGCCGCGCGCGGCGGGCCTGGCGGCGCTCGCGCTCGCCTACCGGCTGGCCTGGCGCGCCGGCGGCGTGGTGGCGGGCGTCGCGGCCGCGCTCGCGCTCCTCTTCAGCGCGGACTGGCTGCGCTACATCGCCGCCGGCAACATCGAGCCGCTGGCGGTGGCGCTGCTGCTCGGGGCGGTGGAGCTGCATCTCGCCAGGCGCCGCGGCTGGGCCTTCGCGCTGGGCGCGCTGTGCGGCCTGGCGCGGCCCGAGATCTGGCCGCTGGTCGGCATCTACTCGCTCTACCTGTGGCGGTACGAGCGCTCCTGGTGGCCGCTGCTGGTCGGCATCCCCGCGATGATCGTGCTGTGGGTGGTGCCGGACTGGGCGGGCTCCGGCCAGTTCCTCCACACCTTCCACTCGGCCACGGTGTCGGGCGAGCCCACGCAGATCCTGAACTCGTCGAACCCCGCGGCCAAGCTCACGGGCGGCGCGCTGGGGATCCTGGTGGCGCCGGTCTGGATCGCCGCGCTCGTGGGCGCCGTGCTGGGCTGCCGGGCCAGGGATCGCACCACGCTGGCGCTGACGGTGACCGCCCTGTCCTGGTTCGTGGTCGACGATCGGCGGCGAGGCGATCGGCTACCCGGCCGTGCCGCGCTACCTGGTCGAGCCGGCGGCCGTCTGCTGCGTGCTCGCCGGAATCGGGTTCGTGATGGCCGCGAGGCTGATCCCGGAGGGCCCCGCGCGCGTCGCGGCGATCGTGCTGCTGGTGGCGGTGTGCGTGCCGTTCGCGGTGGCCCGCTCGATCGGGCTGGGCAAGCAGGTGACGGCCGCCAACCAGCGTGCCGACGACCTCAGCGACCTCTGGCGCTCGGTCGATCGCGCCGGCCCGCGTGCCGAGCTCGCCGCCCTTCACCCGGTGATCGCGCCCAACAAGAACG
Organism: uncultured Thermoleophilaceae bacterium; assembly: GCA_963729205.1. Classification (GTDB taxonomy): domain Bacteria; phylum Actinomycetota; class Thermoleophilia; order Solirubrobacterales; family Thermoleophilaceae; genus JAICJR01. The sequence continues at coordinate 245,198 of CAVSNA010000028.1, read as the reverse complement.
CGACGGGGCTGGCGTGGAAGCTGCACGTGAAGCTGAACGGCGTGGCGGAGAAGGCGGACCGCCGAGCGGGCGTGCTGTTCGCGGAGGGCAACCCGCCGGCGATCGCGCAGCTGCGCGGGTTGGGGGCGACCTTCACGCAGTTGTCCTCGGCGGGTAACTGGCGCGTGCTGAGAGTGAACTGGCCTTAGCCGGCGTTTACGACGGCAATAAGGGCGGCCCGAGGCGTGTTTGGCGGCAGCCGGTTGCGTTCCGGCCGATCCCTGATTGCCGTCGTAGACGCCGGTGGACCGCGACCTGGATGTACTTACCCATCGAATAGATGAACAAAGTCAGCCAGGTCCGCCGACTAGGTGTTCCCGCCGACCCTCATTGCCGCCGCGAACGCCGGCGAACCGACGTGCGTGTCATTTCCCCTGAAATACGGGGGAAAGTGCACGCAGGTCCGCCGGCCTAGACGTTCCGGCCCAACTCCTTGTTGCCGCCGTAGACGCCGGTAACCGACCTACGCGTCCGGCTTGCCCGCCGCCGCCGTCATCCCCGGCCGCTCCTTCAGCACGTAGACGGTGGCGCAGCCGAAGCGGCGCACCTGTTCGAGCAGCGGCGCCAGCTCCGCGCTCAGGTCCTTCAGCTTGCGGCAGTCCGAGTAGAGGAAGCGCGCGTGGGTGGAGAGCACGAACGCTCGCGCGGCCGCGCCGTTGAGGCGCCCCTCGAAGAGCGCGTCCGCCTTGTCGCGGCGCTGCTCGAAGTCCGGCGACCACGACAGCGCGCCCACGTAGGTCTCGCGGCCGGTCGTGTAGGGGATGAAGAAGCCCGAGTAGGTGGGCGCGAGCACTCCGCCGGGCCGCGGATCGTGCTCGAGGTTGGCGATCGCGTGCTCCTCGTCGGGGAAGATGAAGTACGGGTCGGCTCCGAGGTGCACGTTGTTCTTCGCCACCTGGAGCTTGTGCGCGAACCCGGGCACGACCATGAAGGCGAGGGCGAGGACCACGATCCACGGACGCGGGTGCCGCCACACAGACGCGACGCCCTGCACGGCCAGCACGCCGAGCGGGATCGCCAGCCCCTGGAACGAGTGGTACGGGAAGGTGCCGACCGGCTGGAGGTAGACCAGCAGCGCGGCGAACGGCCAGATGCGCACCGCCTGCTCCTGCCACGAGGGCGCGGGCAGGCGGTAGGCCAGCGCGGCGGGCGCGGCCAGCGGCAGCAGCGTGAGCACCATCGCCCACCAGGGCCAGTGCCACTGCGGCTGGGCGCCGGCGGCGTTGGCCTTCGAGGCGAGCTTCCAGGAGGCGTCCGTGGCCGACAGCCAGGCGTAGTAGGCGATCGGCACCAGCGCCGCGGCCGGCACCAGCACCCCGAGCAGCTCCGGCCGCTCCGCGCGCCGCCACCAGCGGAAGGCGGCCACGGCCACGACGATCACCGCGAGCTCCGTGCCCTGCCACGGCTGGAGGTAGGCGATCAGGAACGCGCCCGCGGCGGCCCACCAGCAGCGTGCTCGTGCGCCCGCCGTCGCGCCAGCGCTCGAAGGCGAGCAGCACCAGCGGCAGCGTGAACACCGCGATCGCGGTCATCAGGTAGCCCCACAGGTACTGGCCGCTCCACATCTCGCCCGAGATGAAGTCGAACGTGTACTGGCGCGGGTTCCCTCCCCAGTGGGTCCAGGCCACGATCGCCGACGCCGGCATCACCGCGAACAGCGCCAGCACTAGCCCCGAGATCCGCTGCCCGCCGGGCGGCAGCAGGCGGCGCACGTAGAGCAGCGAGCCGAGGAAGGTGACCCCCACCGCCAGCGGCTTCCAGAGCTGGTACGAGAGCGGGATCGAGGCGCCGGTGACGTCGTGCAGCAGCCCGGAGAGGAAGAAGCCCGGGTGGAAGAAGGGGCGGCTGCCGGGGGCGAGATCGAAGCGGTTGCCGATCAGCACGTGGTGGGCCGACTCGCGGATCCAGGCGAAGTACTGGAGCTGGTCGGCGGGGAACAGGCCGTCCGACCCGGACAGCGGCCGGCCGCGCGTGAGCAGGGGCACCAGCACGGCGAGCGAGGTGCCCGCGAGCACCACCAGCGCGGCGAGCTCGAGCGGCTCGAGCCCGATGCGCGCGGCGAAGGACGCCGTGCGCGAGCGCGGCGCCCGCTGCGAAACGGCCAGATTCACGTAGGGCAAAGTAGTACGTTGCGCCGGTGTCGGCTGAGACTTCCGACGCTCGCGAGGCGAGCGCCCTCTCTCTTGAGCCGGCCGGCGAGCGACTTCCGTTCGACCTTTCCGAGCTGCGAACGCGCACCGTGCGCGGCGTGGCGATCAACAGCGGCTTCCTGATCCTGGTCGAGGGCCTGTCGCTCGCGCAGGGGCTGATCGTGGCCCGCGTGCTCGGCCCGTCGGAGATCGGGCTCTACGGGATCGTCTCGATCACGGTGCTCACGCTGATCGCCCTCAAGCAGGTGGGAATCGACGAGGCCTACGTGCAGCAGGACGAGGCCGACCAGGAGGTGGAGTTCCAGCGCGCCTTCACGCTCGAGCTGATCCTGTCGGCGCTGTTCAGCGTGGTGATCCTCATCGCGGCGCCGATCCTGGTGGCCGTCTACAACGACGACCGCCTGCTGCTGCTCACGATGGCGCTCTCCTACCTGCCGATCGCGTTCGCGCTCCAGGCGCCGCTGTGGATCTTCTTCCGGCGCATGGACTTCGTGCGCCAGCGGGCGCTGCAGGCGCTGGTGCCGGTGGTGACCTTCGTGGTGACCGTGCCGCTGGTGCTCGCGGACGTGGGCGTCTGGTCGCTCGTGATCGGAGCGCTGGCGGGCAACGCGGCGTCGGTGGTGATGTCGATCCGGCTCTCGCCGTACAAGCTCGCGCTGCGCTTCGACCGCGAGGCCACCCGCCGCTACGTGGCCTTCTCGTGGCCGATCCTCGTGGTCACCGCCTGCGGCCTCGTGATCAACCAGGGGCAGGTGCTCGCGCTGAAGCTGAACGGCGGGCTGGCCGGGGCCGGCTTCCTCGCGCTGGCGCTGACGCTCACGCGCTACACCGACCGCGCCGACCAGGTGATCTCGCCCGCCATCTACCCGGCCATCTGCGCCGTGCGCGACCGCCACAAGACGCTCGAGCAGATCTTCTCCGCGGCCAGCCGCAGCGCCGCGATCTGGGCGCTCGGGCTGGCCGCGCTGTTCGTGCTGTTCACGCCCGACCTCGTGCAGTTCGCGCTCGGCTCCGAGTGGGAGGGCGCCACCGTCCTGCTCCAGGGCATGGCGGTGGCCGCTGCGCTGTACCAGTTCGGCTTCTCGTGGATCGCGTTCGCGCGTGGGATGGGTCGCACGCGACCGCCGGCGCTCGAGGCCGTGGTGGCGCTGGCGGGCTTCCTCGTGCTCGCGGTGCCGGCGCTCGCGATCTGGGGCAAGACCGCGTACGTGATCGCGCTCGCGATCTCGGGCTGCTGCATCCTCGTGGTGCGCTCCCACTACATCCGCCAGCTCCTGCCGGGCGTGCCGCTCGCGCGGCTGGCGGCGCGCGCCGTGTGGCCGCTGCTGCCGGCCGGCGCCGCGGTGATGGCGATTCGCCTCGCGCTCTGGGGCGGCCATCGCTCGCTCGGGCAGGCGATCGGGGAGCTGGTGGTGTTCCTGCTCGTGTACGCGGGCGCGACCTTCGCGGCCGAGCGCGGCCTCGATGCGCGAGCTGAGGGCGGCCGCGCGCCTGACCCCCGAGCCGGGGCCCGCGTGAACGACGAGGGCGCGGCGCGCATCCGCGCGCTCGTGCAGGCGATCTCCGATCTCGGCGTGGCGCTGCCGGAAGCCCGCGCGCTCGACCTCGGCGCTGGCGACGGCGAGATCGCCGTGGAGCTGGCGCTGCGCGGCGCGAGCGTGGTGGCGGTGGAGGGCCGGCCAGAGAACGCGGCGGACATCCGCGCGCTGGCGTCTGACCGCGGCGTCGCCGTCGAGGTGATCGAGGCCGACGTGCGCGCGCTCGACTGGGCGGCGCTCGGCAGCTTCGACGTGATCGTGTGCAGCGGGCTGCTCTACCACCTGGGCCTGGCGGACTCGCTCGCGCTGGCGCGGTCGATGCGGCGGTGCCTGCCGGCGGCTGCTGCTGGTGGACACCGAGGTGGCGTGGGGACCGCTCGAAGAGGCCTCGGCTGACGGCCGCACCTACTCCGGGCTGAGCTTCCGCGAGCACCCCTCGCGGCTCTCCTCGATCGGGAACGAGGACAGCTTCTGGCTCACCCGCGCCTCGCTCCACGCCCTGCTCCACGACGCGGGCTTCGCGTCGAGCTGGGAGCTGGGCGCGCCGGGCCAGCCGCGCCGGGGCGAGCGGGCGACGGTGGCGGCGCTGGTGGGTGAGCGCGTGGAGCGGCTGGAGCTGGAGGCGACCCGCGCCCTGCCGGACGCGCGACCCGTCGAGCTCGCGCCGGGCCGTCTCGAGCGCGCGCGGCTCGCGCTCGCGCGCGCCAGGCGCCGCTAGATTCGCGCCGTGCTCTCGGTGGTGATCCCCAGCCGCGACCGCGCCGACGTGCTCGAGCGCGCGCTCGCCGCGCTGGAGCACGAACGCCCGGACGAGGTGGTGGTGGTCGACGACGGCTCGCTCGACGGCACGCCCGACCTCCTCGCCGCCAACGACTGGGTCCGCTCCGTTCGACTGAGCGGCGAGGGCCGCTCGGCGGCGAAGAACGCCGGAGTCGAGGCCGCGAGCGGCGACGTGGTGCTGTTCATGGACGACGACGTGATCGCCACGCCGGGCCTCGTGGCCCGCCACGCGGCCTTCCACGCCGAGCACCCGCAGCAGCCCGAGGCGCTGCTGGGCCACGTGACCTGGGCGCCCGAGCTCGAGATCACCCGCCACATGCGCTGGCTCGAGCGCGGCGGCCCGCTGTTCGCCTACGACGAGATCGCGGACGCGGACAACGTGCCCTTCCGGATGCTCTACACGGCGAACGTCTCGCTCAAGCGCTCCTTCCTCGAGCCGTTCGACACCGAGCTGCCGATCTATGAGGACACCGAGCTGGCCTACCGGCTGAGCAAGCGCGGCCTGAGGCTGCGCTACGACCCAGGCGCGCTCGGCCACCACTTCCGCGTGGAGACCCCGGAGCGCACGGAGAAGCGCATGGAGGAGGTCGGCCACGCCGCGGCGCTGCTGCACGCCAAGTGGCCGGAGCTGCGCGAGCCGCCGCCGCGGATGCGGCCGGTCGGGAACCTCAAGGCCGCCGGGGCGATGGCGCTCAGCCGCGTCGGCTATCACGGGCTGGACGATCGGCTCGACGACTGGCGCGCGGCGCGCGCTTTCGCACGCGGGTACGAGCGCCGGCTACGAGCCGAAGCGCCGCCTCGTCCCCAGCCGGCGCTTCCGCCGCGGAGAGCTGAGCGGCCGGCGGGCCGAAGGAGCGGCCAGTTGCCCCTCCGCTCGTCGATCCTGAAGCGGGCGAGCACGCCGAGGGTGCGCAGCCCGTAGGTCACGCTGGTCCGGAAGGAGACGCTCGAGGCCTCTAGGAAGTAGCGCGTGGGGATCGCCAGCTCCACCACGCGGGCGTCGCGGGCCACGATCTGGGCGAAGATCTCCTGGTCGAACACGAAGCCGTCGCTGTTGCGGTGGAACGGGATCGAGCGCAGGAAGTCCACCGAGAAGGCGCGGTAGCCCGTGTGGTACTCCGAGAAGCGCGCGCCGGAAGCCGCGGTTCTCGACCCAGGTGAGGAAGCGGTTGCCGATCCACTTCCAGCGCGGCATGCCGCCGGCGATCGTCTCGTCCTCCAGCAGCCGCGAGCCGATCACCACGTCGGCGAAGCCCTCCTCGATCGGCCGCACCATCTCGGCCACGAGCGCCGGGTCGTACTGGTTGTCGGCGTGCACCATCACCACGATGTCGGCGCCGTCGAGCGCGGCGCGCGTGTAACAGGTCTTCTGGTTCGCCCCGTAGCCGCGGTTGGCGGGATGGGTCAGCACGTCGAAGCCCTCGCGCAGCGCCACGGCGGCGGTCTCGTCGGGGCTCGCGTCGTCCACCAGCAGCGCGCGGTCGGCTGCGTGACTCGGCAGCGCCGCGGCCACCAGCGGGATCGTGCAGCGCGGCGTTGTAGGCCGGCAGCACGATGTGCACCTTGCGGTCTCCGCCGCGGTCCGACACGCGCGGCACCGGCGGCGTGATCGGCTGCACGTTGTGGGCCAGCACCACGCGCTCGTCGCCGAGCGAGAGCGACACGTGCGCCCGGCCCGAGGCGGCTGCGCCGCAGCCAGCCGCGCGGCGCGCGCGGCGCGCTCGCTGCGCTGCGCCAGCCCGTCGGCCCAGTAGCTGAGCGCGAACGAGCGCACGAGCGGCACGTCCTCCGAGATGATCAGCCCGCGCGCGCTCGAGCAGCTCGCGCAGCGTGGTGCGCGGCAGCAGGTAGGTGTGCGCGGGCAGGTAGCCCCACCAGCGCGAGCCCGCCAGCCGCGCGGTGGGCGACGACGGGTCGGGCGTGACCACGCACAGCACGCCGCCGGGCGCCAGCAGGCTCTGGCAGCGGTCGATCGCCTCCACCGGGTCGTCGAGGTGCTCGAGCACGTCGGCGAGCACGATCACGGCGAAGCCGCTCGGCCGTCCCAGTAGTCGGCAAGCGCGCGCTCGTGCACGTCGAGGCCGAGGATCTCGCGGGCGTACTCCGCCGAGCTGGCGGACAGCTCGAGCCCGGTGACCTCGTAGCCGCGCCTGCGCGCCTCGTCGAGCAGCAGGCCATGGCCGCAGCCCACGTCGAGCAGGCGCCCGGCGGGAACGCGGCGGCCGATCAGGTCGAGCAGGCGGCGCGCGGTGGCGCGGCGGCCGGCCTCCTCGTCGAGATAGGCCTCGTCGTCCACGCCGCGGTAGAGGTCGTGCAGATCGCTGCCCGCCGGCAGCGACGGCTGCTGGACGGTGCCGCAATCGCGGCACGCGTACAGGTCGCCGTGCTCGCCCGGACGGTGATTGGTGGGCGAGAGGCGCTCAGACTCGGCGACCGACTCCCCACCGTGAAAGCGCAGATAGAGCGGCCCCGAGCAGATCCGACATTCAGTCGGGACGCTCATTCGGCGTGCAGCTTAACCACAGACAGCCGCTTAAACTACCCACGTGACTGGCCCGGCCATCTCAGTGGTGATCCCTGCGTACAACGAGGAGCAGGGCATCGCCACCGTCGTCGAGCGCGTGGGCGCGTGGCTTGTGGAGCACGATCTCGAGTACGAGATCATCGTGGTGGACAACGCCAGCGAGGACACCACCGTGAGCGTGGTGGCGCCGCTCGTGGACGGCACCCGCGTGCAGCTGCTGCAGAACGACTCGAACCGCGGCAAGGGCTACTCGATGCGCCGCGGGATGCTCGCGGCGACCGGCGAGCTGCGCCTCCACTGCGACGCCGACTGTTACACCGTCGCTGCCCTCGCTCGAGCGGATGCTCGAGCTGATCGCGGAGGCGGACGTGGTGGTGGGCTCCCGCCTCGCGGCGGGCGCGCAGGTGGGCCGGCGGCAGCCGCTGTCGCGGCGGATCGTCGGGCGCAGCTTCGTGGACCTCTGCCGGCTGATCCTGCGCGAGCCCACGCGCGACCTCTTCTGCGGCTTCAAGCTCTGGCGCGCCGAGGCCGCCGAGGCCGCCTACTCCCGCTCGCTCCTCGACGGCTGGACCTTCGACGCGGAGACGCTCGCGATGGCCCGCGCGCTGGGCTACCGGATCCGCGAGGTCGGCATCCACTGGGCCGACCGGCCCGGGTCGCGACTGTCGATGCGCCGCGTGCTCGTGCCGGTGGTGCGCGAGCTGGTGGCCGCCCGGCGCCACGTGAGCCAAGAGGCCGCGCGCCAGGCGAGCCCGCCCGATCGGCTGGTGCCCGAGCCGGCCGAGCCTTCTTGAGCACCCACTCCCCGCGCCTCACGCGCGCCGACCTGCTCATCCTCGCCGCGCTGTTCGCCCTGTCGATGGCCGTGCTGGCCGGGCTGCTCGTGCGCGTCTGGATCCACGGCGGGATCGTCACCGGGTCGGACGGCTACCTGGTGGTGGACCAGCTCCAGTACCTGAACTGGCTGCGCCAGGCCGGCCACCACATCGCGGTGGCGAACCTCTACGACCTCGCCCCCGGGCCCGCACTCGTTCGTGCATCCCGGGGTGGTGATCTCCGGGCTGCTGCACCGGGCGGGGCTGGGCATCGTCGCCGCGTACATGGTCTGGAAGCCGGTGGCGGTGGTGGCGCTGTTCGCCGGCTCGCTCCTCTACGTGCGCCGCTTCCTCGAGCGCCCGTCCGACCGCGTGCTGGCGCTGGTGCTCGCGCTGTTCACGGCCTCGCCCGTGTCGGCGATCGTGGGCTGGGGTCACATCGGATCGGCGGGCACGAAGTTCAACTTCGACTTCATCGGCGGCGAGCTGTGGCCCGGCACCTACCTGTGGGGCTACCTGTTCTCCGCGATCGCGGTGGGGCTGGTGCCGCTCGGGCTGCTGGCCTACGAGCGCGGTCGGGGCGGCGGTGGGTGGCGCTGGCTCGGGTGGGCAGCCGCCGCCGGGCTGTTCGCCTCCTGGCTCCAGCCCTGGCAGGGTGCGACGTTCGCGCTGGTGATCCTGGTGGCCGAGGTCGTGAAGCGCAGGCACGAGCTCATGGCGGCGGCGCGCGACCTCGCCCTGCCGCTCGCGGCCAGCGCGGCGCCGCTCATCTACTACTACGTGCTGTCGAAGTCGGACGCCTCCTGGAAGCTCGCCGACGCCGTGAACGACTTCGGCCGCTGGCCCTGGTGGGTCACCGTGCTCGGGCTGGCCCCCCTGGCGGTGCCCGCGGTCTTCGCCTACCGGCTGCCGGCGCCCGACTTCGGCGCGCTGGCGCTGCGCGTCTGGCCGCTGGCGGCGCTCGTGATCTTCTACCAGCCCGCCGGCACCTTCCCGTTCCACGCGATCCAGGGGCTGACGCTGCCGCTGGCCGTGCTCGCCATGCTGGCGCTGCGCTCGTGGCTGGGAGAGCGGCCGCTTCCGGCGCTGCTCGCGGTCGCGATCGCCGCCGTGCTGGTGATCCCCGGCACCGTCTACCGCGCCGACAACATCCGCGACGCCGTGGCGAAGGGGTTCCAGCCCTTCTTCCTCACGCCGGGCGAGCACGACGCGCTCGCCTACCTGGACCACCAGCCGGAGCGCGGCGGGGTGCTGGCGCCGGTCTACAGCGGCCTGCTGGTGCCCGCCTACACCGGTCGCGAGACCTGGGTGGGCGCCGGCTCCTGGTCGCCCGACTTCGCGCAGCGCCAGCAGCTCGCGGAGGACCTGTTCGCCGGCAAGCTGTCGCCGGCCGCCGCGGAGAAGGTGGTGCGCGACTCGGGCGCGCGCTTCCTCTACTCCGACTGCCACGGGCGCGCGAACATCGCGCCGATCGTGTCCGGCTTCACCGATCCCCCGCGCCGGTTCGGGTGCGCGACCGTGTATCGGGTGAAATAGCGCCGTGGACGCCCGCACCCACCGCTTCCCGCTGTTCGACTCGCTGCGCGCGATCGCCGCGCTGTCGATCTTCTTCTTCCACATCTCGTTCGTCCTGCACCTGTTCAGCGGCCGCGCGGTGTCGCCCTGGCTGGCGCAGCTGAACGTGGGCGTGCCGATCTTCTTCCTGATCTCGGGCTTCCTGCTCTACCGCCCGTTCGCGCAGGCTCGCTTCAGCCGCGAGGCGTCGCCCGCGCCGGGGCCGTACGCGCTGCGGCGGCTGTTTCGCATCGTGCCGGCCTACTGGGTGGCGCTCACGATCACCGCGCTCTGGCTGGGGAAGGACGACGTGTTCAGCGCCGCGGGGATCGGCACCTACTACGGCTTCTTCCAGGTCTACCGCCACTCCACCGTCACCGGCGGGATCGGGCAGGCGTGGTCGATCGACACCGAGCTCGTCTTCTACGGGCTGCTGCCGTTGTGGGGACTGCTGCTTGCGGCGGATCCCGTACCGCACGCTGGCTGGCTTCGTGCGCAGCGAGGGCGTGCTGCTCGGGGTGATGTTCGCGGTCGGGTTCGTGTCGAAGCTGATCGCGATCCACAACACCCGCCCGGACGCGCTCACGCTCCCCACCGTGCTGTACACGCTGCCGGCCTTCCTCGACTACTTCGCGATCGGCATGGGCCTGGCCGTGGCCAGCGTGGTGATCGCGAGCGGCGACCGCCAGCCCGGCCTGGTGCGCCTGATCGACCGCGCGCCGTGGCTCCCTGGGCGATCGGCGCGTTCGCCTTCTACCTGCTCGGCACGAGCATCGGCCCGCTCGGCCACGGCTGGGGCACGCGGCTGATGTACCAGCACTACCTCAAGGCCATCGTGGGGATCGGGCTGCTGCTGCCGGCGATCTTCGGCAACCAGCAGCGCGGCCTGGTGCGCAAGCTGCTCGCCAACCGGCTGCTGCTCTGGCTGGGCCTGATCTCGTACGCGTTCTACCTCTGGCACCTGGCGATCCTCGACAAGCTCTCCGACGCCGGGCTGCCCGCCTCGCTGGGCGGCACCGGCTACACGCTCGTGAGCTTCGCCGCCACGGTGGCGGTCGCGGCGGCGAGCTGGTACCTGCTCGAGCGCCACATGATCCGGCTCGGACATCGCCTCTCCCGCCGCGCGGGCGGACGTGAGTCCAGCCCGCCGCCCCCCGTGGCCACTCCTCGGCGCGCCGGGTGAGCGCTCCCGCCGTCGTCATCCCGAGCTGGAACGGGCGCGCGCTGGCTGCCCGGCTGCCTGCGCTCGCTCGCCGCCCAGACGCTCCAGCCGTCCGAGCTGATCGTGGTGGACAACGGCTCCACCGACGGCTCGCTGGAGCTGCTGCGCGATCGCGCACCCGGACGTGCGCGTGATCGAGCTGGGCCGCAACACGGGCTTCGCGTTCGCGGCCAACCGCGGGATCGAGGCCGCGGCCTCCGACGCGGTCGCGCTCGTGAACACGGACGTGGAGCTCGAGCCGGACTGGCTCGAGCGGATGGCGGGCGCGCTGTCGGAGGCGCCGCGGGCGGGCTCGGTGGCCTGCAAGATGCTCGACATGGCCGACCGCGGCCAGTTCTACGACGCCGGCGACGTGCTGCGCCGCGACGGCGTCTGCGAGCAGCGCGGCCGCTTCCGCGCCGACGACGGCCGCTACGACGAGCCCGGCGAGGTGTTCGCCGCCTGCGCCGGCGCGGCCCTGTACCGGCGCGAGGCGGTTCTGGGCGTCGGCGGCTTCGACGAGCGCTTCTTCGCCTACCTCGAGGACGTGGACCTGGGCCTGCGACTGCAGCTCGCCGGCTGGAGCTGCCGCTACGAGCCGGTCGTGGCCCTGCACGCCAGCGAGGGCTCGTCGGGCGCGCTGGAGCGCCCGCCGCTGGCGTGGGTGGAGCGCAACACGCTGCTGCTCACCGCGAAGGCCTTCCCCCTGCGCTGGCTGCCGCTCGTGGCGTACCGCCAGCTGGGCTGGGCCTGGCACGCGCTGCGCGAGCGGCGCCTGCGCGCCCACCTGCGGGGGCGCCGCGGCGGCGCTGCCGCTGCTGCCGGCGATGCTGCGCGAACGGCGCGCGCTGCGACGCTCGGCGACGGTGCCCGTCGAGGTGGTGGTCCCGGCGCGGCCGATCAGGGGCCCGCGCGCGGGCGGGCATCCGCGCTCGCCGTAGCCGGACTAGGCCGGGCGCCGCGTGAGCGCGCGCCGCCCACGACGTGCGCGCGGCACGGAGCGCTCCGCTCCGAGCGCGCCGGGGGCCGCCGCCATCGCCCGCTCCACCTCGCGCGGCAGCGACTGCTGGAACACCTCGAGGTTGAAGCGGTCCGCGTTCGCCACGCAGGCGGCGGGGTCCACGTCACGGTCGTCGAACTCGAGCAGGGTGGTGGCCAGCTCGTCCGGCCCGCCGGTGAAGAACGCGCCGGTCACGCCCTCCTCGACCGTCTCGAGCGCCCCGCCCCCGCGGACCGCGATCACCGGCCGTCCGGCGGCCTGGGCCTCCACCGACGCGATCCCGAACTCCTCGATCGAGGGCAGCACCAGCGCGCGGCAGCCGGCCAGCAGCTCGGCCACACGCTCGTCCGACACGCGCCCCGCGAAGCTCACGAGCGGTCCCGCCATGTGACGCAGCCTCCGGGCGTCGGGGCCGTCCCCCACCACCACGAGCGGCAGGCGCAGCCGGTTGAAGGCGCGCACCGCGCGGTCGATCCGCTTGTGCGGCATCAGCTCCGAGAGCACCACGTAGTAGTCGCGCACCGGCCCGGGGCTGAAGCGATGGGTCTCCACCGGCGGGTACACGACCGTGGAGTCGCGCCCGAAGTAGGTGCTGATCCGCGCCTGGGTGGTGCGCGAGTTGGCCAGGTAGCTGTCCACCCGCTGCGCCGCGATCCAGTCCCACTGGCGCCAGCGGCGGAAGAGGGCGCGCAGCGCGGCCCGCGACACAGGATCGCGGCGCTGCGCCAGGGTGTGGTCGCGGTCGTTCCACACGTAGCGGAAGGGGTTGTGGCAGTAGGAGACGTGAACGGTCTGCTCGTCGCAGATCACCGCGTGCGCCCAGGCGCTCGAGCTCGAGATCACGAGGTCGTAGTCGGAGAAGTCGAACGACTCGATCGCCGCCGGGTAGAGCGGCAGCAGCGTGCGGAAGGTGCGCGCGCTGGGGCGGGTCCGCTGCAGGAACGAGGTGCGGATCTCGCGGTGCTCGAAGCGACCCTCGGTGCCGTTCTCGTCGTAGACGGCGGTGTACACGTCGGCCTGCGGGTACAGGTCGCACATCGCCATGAACACGCGTTCGGCGCCGCGCACGTCGAGAAGAAAGTCGTGCACGAGCGCGACTTTCCGCTCCCTGGGCCAGGGCGAGCTTCCCTCCTCCATCCGGTCTCAGCCTATACCCGGAAGCCTCCTCGCGTCGCGACCCTTGTCTTCGCTGTGGTCGAGAATGAGGCGCGCATGGCTCGCTCCTACGCCCGCACCGCCGGGGTGGTCGTCCTCCTCGGCGGCCCGACCGCGCTCGCGTTCTTCTCGGGCGGCTATTTCGACGAGGCGCGGCTGTGGGCGGCGATAGGCGCGTTCGCGCTCGTTCTCCTCGCCGCCCTCGCGTGCGATCAGCCGCTGCCCGCCCGCTGGCCCGGACGACTCGCGCTCGCCGGACTCGCGGCGCTGGCAGGCTGGACCGCCCTCTCGATCTCCTGGGCGCCGCTCGCGGGCCCGGCGTTCCACGACATGCAGCGGCTGCTCCTCTACCTCGCGGCGCTCGTGGCGGCCGCCGCGCTGCTGCGGGGCCGGGGCGCCACCCGGGCGGTGGAGCCCGCGCTCGCCGCCGGCACGCTCGTGGTGATCGGCTACGCGCTGTCCGGGCGGCTGCTGCCCGGCCTGATCCACCTCGACCACAGCCTCAGCGCGGCCGGCAGGCTGGAGCAGCCGCTGACCTACTGGAACGCGACGGGAGCGCTCGCGGCGATCGGCGTGGTGCTGTGCGCGCGCATCGCCGGCGACCCGACTCGCCGGCGCGCCGCCCGCGCCCTCGCCGCCGCGGCGGCCGCGCCGCTGGGGGTGGGCGTGTACCTGTCGTTCTCGCGCGGGGCGCTGGCGGCGCTCGGCGCGGGGCTGCTGGTACTGCTCCTGCTCGCCTTCGGGCGCCCGCAGCTGCGGGCGATCGCAATCACCGTCGCGGCCGGCGTGCTCGCGTCCGTGCCCGCCGGGCTGATGTCCGGCGTGCGCTCGCTGCACGGCTCGGCCTCCACGCGCGAGCAGCAGGGCGCGCTGATGCTCGTGCTGCTGCTGCTGATCGCCGCGGCCGCAGCGTGGCTCGTGTGGCGCTCGGCCGGCTCGGAACAGAGCGAGGAGCCGGCCGGAAGACTGCCGGCGCTGCGGCGCGTGCACCTGCTGGTGGCCCTGGGAGTCCTGCTCGTGGCCACCGCCCTGCTGGTGGCGCGCGGTCACGAGAAGACCACCGCGGAGCCCGCCCGGGGCGCCACCACCGCCCGCCTCGGCTCGATCGAGAGCAACCGCTACGCCTACTGGCGAGTGGCCGGGCACATGTTCGTCGCGCATCCGCTGCGCGGCGAGGGCTCTGGCAGCTTCGGCGTGGAATGGCTGCAGCGGCGCAAGATCCCCGAGGCCGCCCAGGACGCCCATTCGCTCTACATCGAGACCGCCGGGGAGCTCGGCCTCGTGGGCCTGGCGGCGCTCGCGCTGTTCCTCGCCGGGGCCGGCCGTGGCCGCCCGGCGCGCGTTCGGACGCAACCCCGGGCTCACGGCGGGCTGGATCGCCGGCGCCTCGGTGTGGCTGGTACACGCCGGCCTCGACTGGGACTGGGAGATGCCGGCGCTCTCGCTGATCGCGATCGCGCTGGCCGGCGCGCTGATCGCCCAGGGCGACGGTCCGCCGGCGGTCAGCGCGACGTCACAGGAGGAGCCAGCGCGAGCACCCGCGCCACCGCCGCTTGAGACAGCTGTGGATCCGAGCGGCTCGTAGCCTGCGACAGCCGCGCCCAGGCCGTCGCGTTGCGCGGCTCCTTGCGCACCACCTCGCCCAGCAGCCGCGCGGCCTGCGCGTCGCGCCCGAGGAAGATCAGGATCGTGGCCTCGTCCACCTCGGGCTTGGTGTCCGGGTTGTTCTTCCGGGCCTGCTCGAAGTGGCTCAGCGCCGCGGCGATCTGCGCCTGCGTGGCCGGATGCGCCGGCGTGGGCCGGAACGCCACGCCCTCGGCGTCGAGGTGACTCGAGTGGACCCACAGCGCCAGCACGACGATCGCCGCGACGGCGAGACAGGCGAGGAGGACGCGCTGGATCACGTGCCGAATGATCGCTGAGAAGGGCACCTGTGGCACGTAGCGGGTGGCCTCTGGTACGAATGTCCCATGCTTCGTGCCCGGCGGACCGCCGCCTTCGCGATCTCGCTCGCCCTCGTATTACCCGCCGCGGCCTTCGCGGACAGCGCCGGCGACCAGCAGTATCAGGACCCGCTGGGCAGCACCCCGGCGAAGCCGAAGACGCCGAAGACCACCACCACGACGCCCGCCACCACCCCGGCCACGAGCCCCGCGCCGGCGGCCACGCCGGCGCCCGCGAGCGCCTCGCAGTCGGCCACCGCGCAGAGCGCCGGCACGCTGCCGCGCACCGGTTTCCCCGTGGCGCCCGTGCTCGTGGTGGGAGCGGCGCTGATCGGCGCCGGGCTGCTCATCAGGCGCCTCGTCTAGGAGTCGCGGATGCTGTCGATCCTGATGCCGGTCTACAACGAGCTCGCCACCGTCGAGCAGGCGATCGAGGAGGTCCTGGGCACCGAACTGCCCGACGGAGATCGAGCTGATCGTGGTCGACGACGGCTCCACCGACGGCAGCGCGGAGCTGCTGCGCTCGCGTGAGTGGCCAGCGGCGGTGAGGGTGTTCCACCACGACCGCAACGCCGGCAAGGGCGCCGCGGTGCGGACCGCGCTCGGGCACGCGCGGGGCGAGTTCGCGGCGATCTTCGACGCCGACCTCGAGTACGACCCGGCCGACCTCGGCGTCCTGCTCCCGGCCCTGCTCGACGGCCGCACGAACGCGGTGTTCGGCGTTCGCGCGTTCGACGGCTACACGAGCCACTCGTTCCTCTACGTGCTCGGCAACAAGGGCGTGACGCTGGCCGCGAACATCCTCTTCAACGTCTACCTGCGCGACATCATGACCTGCCACAAGGCCATCCGGACCGACGTGTTCAAGGCCCTGCCGCTGCGCGCGCGGGGGTTCGACATCGAGCCGGAGATCACCGCCCGCCTGGTCCAGCGGGGCGAGCGCATCTTCGAGGTGCCGATCCGCTACAGCGCCCGCAGCACCGAGGAGGGGAAGAAGCTGACGGCGAAGGACGGCCTGCGGGTGCTGCGGATGCTCGTGCGCTGCCGGCTCAGCGGCGGCGGGGCGCACCTCGTGTCGCCGCCACGCTCGCGGCGTAATCACCCGCCCTCCGAGGGCGGCGCGCCGGAGTTCGGGAGCGCGGAGATGCTCAGCTCCGACGAGTCGACGTGCGGCCCTGAGCGCTGTGCCGGCGCTCTTCCTGAGCTACTCGGGCCTGCTCGGCGGGGCCGAGCAGATCCTGCTCGAGGTGGCGACCGCGCTCGATGAGACGCCCACGCTCGCCTGCCCCGAGGGCCCGCTCGCCGCGGCCGCGCGGGCGGACGGGCTGCACGTGCTGGCGCTGCCCGAGCGCCCGCTCGAGCTGCGGGCCAGCGCGCGCGACCGCGTGCTCGCGCCGCTGCGCATCGCGGCGCTCGGCCGCGAGCTGCGCGCGGCTCGTGCGCGGCGCTGCGGCCGGAGCTGGTGTTCGCCTGGGGGATGCGCGCCGGGCTGGCGGCCGGGGCGCTCGGGCGCGAGCGCCCGCCGCTCGTGTTCCAGCACAACGACCTCCTGCCGGGCCCGGCGGTGGCCCGCGCGGTTCGCGCCGCGGCGCGCCGGGCGGACGCGGTGGTGGCGCTGTCCGAGTGCATCGCGCGCGACCTCGACCCGGCCGGAGCTCGGCGTGCGCGTGCTCCATCCCGGCGTGGACCTCGAGCGCTTCGCGCCGGCGCCGGCGCCCGACGGCCCGCCGGAGGTGCTCCTGCTGGGCGCGATCGTGGACTGGAAGCGGCCCGAGCTCGCGCTGGAGGCGGTCGCGCTGGCGGCACGCGAGCGCCCGGAGCTGCGCCTGCGCGCTGGCCGGCGCGCCGCTCGGGGCGGCGGGCGAGCAGCTGCTCGAGCGGCTGCGGCGGCGGGCGGGGCAACCGGACCTGGCGGGCCGGGTCGAGCTGGCCGGCGCGCTCGACGACGTGCCCGCCGCGCTGCGCCGCGCGTCCTGCCTGCTCCACTGCGCCGACCGCGAGCCGTTCGGCCGCGTGCTCGCCGAGGCGCTCGCCGCCGGGCGACCCGTGGTGGCGCCGGCGGCCTGCGGTCCGCTCGAGATCCTCGACGAGAGCTGCGCGCGCCTCTACCCGCCCGGCGACGCCGGCGGCGGCGGCGCGCGCGCTGCTCGAGGCGCTCGACCACGCCGCCGAGCTGGGCGCCGCCGGCCGCGCCCGCGCCGAGCGGCCTGTTCGGCCTCGACCAGGCGCAGGAGCGCTACCGCGAGCTGGCGCGGGAGCTGGCGCCGCCCACCCCGGCGCGCGTCCGGCGCCGGCATCGCGCTCGTCACGGTCACGCACGACTCCGAGCGCGAGCTGGGCGCGCTGCTGCCTCGGCGAGCGCCACCTGCCGGGCGCGCGCGTGGTGGTGGTGGACTCGGGCTCGAGCGACGGCAGCGCCGCGCTCGCGCGCACGCACGGCGCCACGGTGATCGAGCTGGGCGAGAACGTGGGCTACGGGCGCGCCTCGAACGCCGGCGTGGCCGCCGTGACCGAGGACGTGGTGGTGCTGGTCAACCCGGACGTGGAGCTGCTCGACGGCTCGCTGGCCGCGCTCGCGGCCGAGCTGGCGGCGGGCGGCCCGGAGCGCCTGCTGGCGCCGCTGGTGCTGCTGCCCGACGGCTCGCGCCAGGACGCCGCGCAGGCCGAGCCGGGCCGGGCGCGGCGCTTGCGATCGCGCTCGCCCCGCCCGCGCTGATGCCCGGGCCGCTGCGCCACGCCGGCCTGCCCGTGGACGGCCGAGCGAGCCGAAGCGCGGTGGGCTGGGCCGTGGGCTGCTGCATCGCCGCCCGCACCGACACGCTGCGCCGCCTGGGCCCGTTCGACGAGCGCATCTTCCTCTACGGCGAGGACCTCGACCTGGGCCTGCGCGCCGCCGACGCCGGCGTGGAGACCTGGTTCCGGCCCGACGCGCGCGTGCTCCACCACCGCGCCCGGAGCAGCGGCCGCGCGTTCGGCGGCGAGCCGTTCGACCTGCTGGCCACGCAGCGCCGCGCGGTGGTCACGCGAGCGCCGCGGCAGCACCCGCGCGCGGCGCGACGACCTGCTCCAGGCCGCCACCTTCGCCGACCGGATCGCGCTGAAGACGCTGGCGCGCCGCGACGCCTCGCGCGAACGCGAGCAGCTGCGCGCGCTGCGGAGGGCCCGGTGAGCGCGCCGGTGGCGATCAACGCGCGCGCCGCCGTGCGCCGCGAGATCGGCGGCGTGGAGCGGCTGGCGCGCGAGATGGCCGCGCGGCTGCCGCGCCTGAACCCGGAGCGCTACCGCGTGATCCGCCCGCCCGAGGCGCTGGCGCACCGCGCCGGTCACGCCTGGGAGCAGCTCGCCCTGCCCGCGCTGGCCCGCGGCGCCCGCGTGATCTACTCGCCGGCGAACCTGGCCCCGCTCGCCAGCCGCCGCAACGCGGTGGTGATCCACGACGTCGCCGCCCTGCGCCATCCCGAGTGGTACCGGCCCGCGTACGTCGCCTACCAGCGCGCGCTGCTGCCGGCGATCGCCCGCCGGGCGCGACTGCTGATCACCGTCTCCGAGTTCTCCAAGGGCGAGCTCGTGGAGGTGCTGAGGGCGGATCCGGGGCGCATCGTGGTGGTGCCGAACGGCGTGGACGAGCGCTTCACGCCGGCGGCCGACCCAGCCCGGCGCCCGCGCCGGCTCGACAAGCCCTACGTGCTCACGGTGGGCACGCGCATCGCGCGCAAGAACCTCGGCGTGCTCGCCGAGGCCGCTCGCCGCCTGGCGCGAGCAGCGGCGTGGACCTCGTGCACGCGGGCTCGGGGCGCGACTACATGCGAGCGGAGGACGGCTCGGGCCTGCGGGCGCTCGGCTATGTGCCCGACGAGCGAGCTGCCCGGCCTCTACGCGGGCGCGCTGGCGCTGGCGATGCCGTCGCTGTACGAGGGCTTCGGCCTCCCCTGCCTCGAGGCGATGGCCTGCGGCGTGCCGGTGGTGGCATCGAACGCGGGTGCGCTGCCGGAGACCTGCGGCCCGGCGGCGATCCTCCTTGACCCCGGACGACGCGCGCAGGGTTCGCCGACGCGCTGGCTGAAACTCGCGACCGACGATGCGCTCCGCGCGCGGATGAGCGCCGAATCGATCGCCCATGCGGGCGGTTTCACCTGGGAGCTAACGGCGGAACGACCGATCAGGCGATCGAGCGGCTGCTGTAATCACCAACTCCCCGTGCGCAAGCTGACACTCCTCACGCTGCTCGCCCTCGCGGTGCTCCCGCGCCGGCCGCCCACGCGGCGAAATCCACGCCGCCGCCCGTGCCCTACGGCTTCGTGGGCATGAACGCCGACGGGCCGCTGCTTGTCACCGCAGGTGAACCTGGGCGCCCAGCTCGGCGCGATGGCGCGCGGGGGCGTGACCTCGATCCGCCCCGCCTTCTACTGGAGCCAGGCCCAGCCGGTCTCGAGCTTCATCTTCATCGCGCCCTCCGACGCGCCGCGCTACACCGACGTCGGGGGCATCCCCACCGACTTCACGGTGACCGACACGATCGTCGGCACCGCCGCGCGCCACGGCATCAGCGTGCTGCCGGACGTGCAGCAGGCGCCCGCCTGGGCCTCGCGCCATCCGGGCAACCCCGCGTCACCGCCGGCCGGCACCGCCCCCTACGCGAGCTTCATGGCGGCGCTGGCCACGCGCTACGGGCCGAACGGGACCTTCTGGAAGGCGAACCCAACCTGCCGAAGCTGCCGATCCGCGACTGGCAGATCTGGAACGAGCCGGACGCGACCAAGTACTGGTCCGACCAGCCCTTCGTGGCCGACTACACGGCGCTGCTGAGGGCCGCCCGGGTGGCCCTGCGCGGCGTCGACCCGGGCGCCCGCACCGTGCTGGCGGGCTTCCCGAGCCGCAGCTGGGTGTCGCTTGCCCGCCTCTACAAGGCGGGTGCCCGCACCGCCTTCGACGTCGCCGCGGTCCACCCGTTCAGCCTGCCGGTGACGAACATCACGCGCATCCTGAAAGAGGACCGGCGGGTGATGGCGAAGTACCACGACGCCAAGAAGCCGATCTTCATCACCGAGACGAGCTGGCCCTCGGCGCTCGGCAAGACGACCACCAAGTACGGCTTCGAGGTGACCCGCGCCGGCCAGGCGGCGAAGGCGCGCGACGTGCTCGAGCTGCTGGCCGCGACGCGCAAGCAGTTCAACCTCGAGCGCGTCTACTGGTACAGCTGGATCAGCTTCGACACGAGCAAGGCCGCGCCCTTCGACTACGCCGGCCTCCTGACCGTCGGGCCGAACAACACCCTGGTCAAGAAGCCGGCGTACAACGCGTTCACGCGCGCCGCCCTCCAGATCGAGGGCTGCCGCTCGAAGGGACCCGTCGCGACCCGCTGCCACGCTAGCCGCGCGGCCCCTAGTGGGGGGCCGCGAGGCTGGCGTTCCAGCTGGTGAGCGTCCCGCCGCTGACGGGAAGCGTGGCGGGCCAGTTCCACCAGTACATGTCACTGAGTTCATGAACTTTTTTTCATGCTAGCTTTTTCAACGTGACCGGCTGGGGCTTTCTGACGAACCATGCGCGGGTGCTGGTCTGTCCTCGCGGAGATGCCCGGCTGCCGCCTGCGGGAGGTCGCCGAATCGGTTCAGCTCACCGAACGAGCCACCCACCGGATCGTCGACGAGCTCGTGAAGGCCGACTACGTCACGCGCCACAAGCTCGGCAACCGCAGCTACTACGAGGTACATGCCGATCGGCCGCTCCCGAAGGGGGACGTGCCGGTGAACGGCAACGGATCGGGCGCCACGGGTCGACGATCGGCGACCTGCTCGCCCACACGCTCGGCCGCGCCTGAGCGCGGGCCTAGTTCGCCCCCCGGCGCGAGAGGAGCACCGGGAGCGTTCGCAGGATCAGGCGCACGTCGCCCCACACCGTCCAGTTCGCGACGTACAGGTAGTCGAGCTTGACCATCTCCTCGAACGGGATGTTCGTCCTGCCGAGCACCTGCCAGAGGCCGGTGATGCCGGGAGTGAGCTCGAGGCGCCGCCTGCCCCATCGCTCCACCCGTTGATCCTCGGACTCGATCAACGGCCGAGGCCCGACGATGCTCATATCGCCCCTGACGACGTTCCACAGCTGAGGCAGCTCGTCGAGGCTCACACGCCGGAGGAATCTGCCCACCGGAGTGACGCGCGGGTCGTGCTCGAGGTTGAGCCAGTCTGGATCCTTGCTGAGCGCGCGCAATCCCTCCGCCTGATCCTCTGCGTCGAGGTACATCGTCCGGAACTTCAAGAGGGTGAAGGCGTGTCCGTGCCGCCCGATGCGCCGCTGGCGAAACAGCGCGGGTCCGGGCGAGGTCGTCCTCACGACCAGCGCGAGGATGAGCATCAGGGGACCGACCAGAAGACAGGAGAGCGCCGGCGCCCGCGAGGTCCATGCCGCGCTTGATGAAGCGCGATGACCTCGACAGCACCGGAGGGTTCAACCCCAGAACCGTGACGCCCTCGAGATCGTCGACCTCGACCGACGGCCCCATCGCGTCGAAGGGCTTGGGAAGCAGGCTGACCTTCAGGCCCAGGTCCCGCGAGCGGCGCAGGAGATCGAGCTGCTCGTTGCCTCCGACCGACGAAGCCGGTGGATATCAGCACTCGGTTCACGGCGTAGCGCCTCACCACGGACTCGAGCTGGTCGATGCCTCCGAGCACCGGCAGGGATGCCGCGCCGGGCACCGGAGCGAGCCACGCCCACCATGCCCACCGGCTCGAGCCCGTACTCGCGATGCGCACGCATCTTGCGCACCAGGGTCTCGGTCAGCCCGTCATCGCCGATGAGGAGGACGCGCTCGGGCCCCAACACGCGGCGAGATACGCGCCTGACAAGCGAGCGAGCCCCGAGCATCGCCACCATCGCGACGGCGAAGAACACGACCACCTCCTCGAGATCCGGCTTGCCGGCCGGCGAGAACCTGAAATAGACCCAGGAGACCAGGGTGGCGGTGATCAGGGCGTGGAACAACCAGGGAATGTCGTCCACGGTCGAGTGACTGACCCGCTTGAGATCACGGTCGTAGAGCCCGTAGAGCTTGAGGATGAGCATCCACACCGGCACGAGCGCGAGCGCCCATAGGAACGCCCGCTCGGCGTCTTCGCCGCCGGGAACGAGGGCCGCCGACGCCTCGAACGAAACCAGCAGCGCGCACACGTCGGCCGTCGCGAGCAGCCTTCGACGCCAGTAGTCGCGTCGAGGGAGGGACGTCGCGAGAAACTGGGAATGGCCCGGGCTCGGCCTGGGCGCTCACCGGCGAGCGCAAGCGTCGGGGCAGCGGTCGCCGTTCCGCGCTCGAGCGGGCTTCCCCTCATGACGGAACGGCAGCGACACCCGTCAGCGTCGGGGTGCGCGGGGCTCCACGGGCCGAGAGCGACGATTCCGTCGCCTCGAGGATCGCGACGATGTCGCGCGCGAGCTTCGTGTTCCACAGCGGCGGATCGCCGGAGCGGATTCCGGCGACGAAGTCAGCGAGCTCGAGTGCGAGCGGCTCCGAGCTGTCGAGATGCGGGCTGACGATGTCGCCGGTGCGGTAGGAGAGGTGGTACTCGCCAAAGGTCTGAGGATCCCGATACGTCACGCCGGAGTCGAAGATCCGGACGGGCTCGGAGCTGCGTGTCGTCGTAGACCACCATCTTCTTGCTCCCGACGACGACGGTCCGCCGCAGCTTGCTCGGAGCGAGCCAGCTCAGCTCCACGTGCGCCAGGACCCCGGACGGGAACGAGAGGTCGATGAACGCGATGTCGGTGACGTCTTCCACCACGGACGCCCGCCCGATGGCGCTCACCCACTCGGGCGTCTCTCCCAGCCAGTGCAGGAGGATCGAGAAGTCGTGCGGAGCGAGGTCCCAGATCACGCTCGCGTCTCGCTGGTGCAGCCCGAGGTTCACGCGGCTGCTCGAGACGAAGTAGATGTCTCCGAGCTCGCCGTCGTCGATCAGCTTCTTGACGGCCCGCACCGCCGGGCTGTAGATGAACGTGTGCCCGCACATGAGGCTGACCCCGCGCTCCTCGGCGAGCTGGACCAGCGCGTCGGCCTCCTCGCTCGACGAGGCGAGTGGCTTCTCCACGAACGTGTGCTTGCCGGCGGTGAGTGCTCGGTGAGCGAGCTCGTAATGGGTGTGCACCGGGGTGGCGAGCACGATCGCGTCGAGCTCGCGATCGTCTTCCAGGTCGCTGAAGCTGCTGGTGCCCTCGACGGTCGGATATCTCGCGATCGCCGACGCGAGCCGGGCGGGGTCGAGATCGCAGACGTAACGGACCTCGACGTCCTCCTGCTCGTAGAGGACACGCAGGAGGTTCGGGCCCCAGTAGCCGAGCCCAACCACCGCCACGCGGACCGGGCCGGTTGGAATCGAATTCATAGTCGTCTTGAACCGACCGGATGACAAGAGCTTCCCTTCCCGAAGGCTGCGAGCCTGGGCCTTTGCGTAGCGGCGTGCAACCACCCCGTTCGAGCGGGCCTCGAAGCGAACCTAACCGTTTTGAGGTATTTCGGCAAGCAAACTTGTGACAATCTTGTGCATCTCGGCTGGGTGAAGGGGTACCAGCGTTATGAGGGACCTCCGACGTGAGCGGCGCACGCCCCACCCCACGCTTGTCTAGGCTTGCCGACCCGATGCGGCAAGCCACGGTTCCGTTCGTCGCGCTCGATCGCCAGCACGCTCCCCTCCGTGACGAGCTCCGAGCGGCCTTCGACCGCGTCTTCGCGAGCAGCGCCTTCGTTCTCGGCGAGGAGGTCGAGCGCTTCGAGGATGAGTTCGCGACGTACTGTGGCGTGCGCCACTGCGTCGGGGTCGCGTCCGGCACGGCCGCGCTAACGCTGGCCCTCGAGGCCCTCGGCGTCGGCGCCGGAGACGAGGTCGTGGTCCCGGCTCACACCTTCGTCGCCTCCGCTCTGGCGGTCGTGCACGCCGGAGCCACGCCGGTCTTCTGCGACGTCGAGGAGGAGACCGGTCTGATGTCGCCGGAGGCCGCGGCTGCCGTGGTGACCCCTCGCACCGCCGCGCTGCTCCCGGTCCACCTATACGGGCAATGCTGCGACATGGACTCGATCGGCGAGCTCGCGGCTCGCCACGGCCTTGCGGTGGTCGAGGACGCGGCCCAGGCCCATGGTGCGACCCATCGCGGGCGGCGGGCCGGTTCGCTCGGCACGGCCGCGGCCTTCAGCTTCTATCCGAGCAAGAACCTCGGTGCGCTCGGCGACGGCGGCGCCGTGTGCACCTCGGACCCCGATCTGATGCGGCGGATACGCGCACTCAGAGACCTTGGACAATTCGCGAAAGGTGACCATGCGCTGAAGGGTTACAACGAGCGGCTCGACGGACTCCAGGCAGCGTTCCTAAGGGCGAAGCTCACTCACCTCGACGACTGGAATGCCGCGCGATGCAGGCACGCTTCGGCCTACCGCGAGCTGCTCGGGGACAGGGTCGAGATGCTCACAGAGCGGCCGGCCACCCCGTCCGTTCATCACATCTTCCCCATCCGCGTGGGAAATCGGGACGAGATTGGACGCGCCCTCGCCGCTGCCGGCGTCGCCACTGGCACCCACTACGCGCGCACGGTCCCGGCGCAGCAGCCCTTCGGCTCTCGCGGCGGCTTCCCCGCCGCGGAGCGCTGGGCGGCGACCGAGCTCTCCCTGCCGATGTTCGAGCACCTGAGGGAAGACGAGATCGAGCAGGTCGCGAGGGAGCTGACTGCCAGATGCTGAGCCCGGCCGCGGTCCGAGCGTCGTGACGCGGATCCTGGTGATCTCGCCGCTGCACAACGAGGCCGGCCACTTCGAGCGCGTGGCCGCGGCAATGGATCGCCAGACTCTGCGGCCAGACCTGTGGGTCGTGGTCGAGAACGGCTCGACCGACGGCACTCCCGGACATGCTGCCCCGGCTCTCCGAGAGCCGGCCGTACATGCGCGCCGTCCGGCTCGAAGCTGGTGTGCCCTCGAGCGGCGACCGCCTGGCACGGGCCATGCCGCCGCGGGCCTTCAACTTCGGCCTAGCGACGGTAGGGGGACCAGAGCAGTTCGATGTCATCGCCAAGATCGACGGCGACATAGAGCTGCCTCCGGAGTTCGTCGAGCGGTGTGTCGGCGCGTTGGGCGACAACCCCGGGATCGGCATCGTGGGCTGCCGCCTGATCGAACAGATCGGCGGTAATACACGGACAATCCCGATCCCTGACCTCCACGTCCACGGAGCGACGAAGGTGTACAGGCGCGAATGCCTGGAAGCGATCGGCGGCGTTCGCGAGCAGGTTGGCTGGGATGCGATCGACGAGACCTACGCTCGCATGGCCGGCTACACCACCCACTCCCTACACGATCTTGAAGCCAACCACCTCCGTCCCACCGGGGGCGCCCAGGGCATCGTGCGCGGCCGGGCCAGGCACGGCGCGGCCGCGTACATGACCCACTACCCCCTCTACTGGGTCCTGGGGCGCGCGGTCAAGGTCGGGTTCGCGCGTCCGCGGATCGTGTCCGGATTGGCGTTCTTGGCCGGCTACCTTCACGCCCGGGCGCTACGAAAGCCGCGCGTCGACGACCCGGCGTTCCGTCGCTTCGCCCGCCGGGAGATGCGCAGCCGCGCGGCGGGATACCTACGCGGGTCGCCTCGCGCGGCGGGCCGCCTGCTCACCACCAGGCGGCGCCGGGCCGAGGGAACGCGCTGAGCCGGCACGTCGTCGTCCTCCTCGAGAACATGTCGTACCCGCGCGACCGCCGCGTGGTGCTCGAGGCCGAGGCACTCGTGGCGAGCGGAGCCACGGTCACGGTGATCAGCCCGGACGGCCCCGGCACGCGGGCGACGGACGAGCGGCTCGACGGAGTCCGCGTGCTGCGATACCGGGCGCCCCCCGGTGGGGTGGGCGCAGCCGGTTACCTGCGGGAATACGCGGTCAGCCTCTGGCGAATCAGCCGACTTCTGCGACGCGTTCGCGAGGAGGGCACGGTGGAAGTGGTCTTCTCGTGCAATCCACCCGACCTGCTGATCTTCCTCGGGTGGGGTGCGGCTCGACGAGGCGCGGGACTCGTCTTCGACCACCACGACCTGGCGCCGGAGCTGTTCGCGCGGAAGTTCGGCCGCCGCGGCGTGGTCTGGCGCGCACTCCTGGCACTCGAGCGCGCGGCGTATCGCACGGCGGACGTCGTTCTGCAACCGAACGATTCCTACGCGCAGATCGCCAGCGAGCGAGGTGGCGTTCGCCGCGATCGGCTGTTCGTGGTCCGCCACGGCGTCGATCCGGAAAGGATCTTCCCGGTCGCGCCCCGGCCCGAGTTGCGACGGGGGCGCAGGTGGCTCGTGCTGTGGGTGGGGCAGATCACCCAGCGCGAGCGTGTCGAAGCGCTCCTTGACGCTGCGCAGGAGATCGGTCGGCGCCGCGACGACGTCGCGTTCAGCCTGGTGGGCCCCGGCGAGGCCCGAGAGGCCGTCCTCGCCGACGTCCGGCGGCGTGGGCTTGGTGCGAGGGTGGAACTGCCCGGCCCGGTCTACGGAGAAGACCTGCGCGCTTACCTGTCAACGGCGGACGTCTGCGTGAGCGTCGACCTGAGTAACCCGATGAACGACGCCTCCACCGTGACGAAGGTCATCGACTACATGACCATGGGGCGGCCGGTGGTCCAGTTTCCGCTCCCGGAGATGGCTGGCGTCTGCGGCGACTCGACCCTCTACGCCGCCGAGGGCGATCCCGTTGCGCTGGCCGATGCGATCGAGTCGCTGCTCGACGATCGAGAGCAGGCCGAGCGTCTCGGCGCCGCCGCTCAACGTCGAGTGCTCGAGCACTACGACTGGCAGCGTCAGGTCCCGATCCTGTTGGCCGCGGTGGACCAGGCTGCGCGAGCCGGCTTGACGCGACGCCGGCTATCGCGATGACTCGGCAGTCGCGGCGCGAGCCTCGGCCAGGTACAGATCCGCCAGCCGAGCGCCGATACGCTCCCAGGTCAACGTCGCGACCGCCTCCATGCCCGCCGCGACGATCGCATCGGTCCGTCCGCTCCGGCGGCTGAGATCGTCGGCGACCTCCCCAAGCGCACGGACGAACCCAGCGGCGTCACGGCCCTCCAGGAAATGCCGGCCGGGCACGAGGCCGAGTCCCTCGGCCCCGATCGGCGTCGATACCAGCGGCCGCCCCAACGCCAGTGTCTCGACGACCTTGAGCCTCGTGCCCGAGCCCTGGAACAACGGCACGACCGTCACGTGCGCGCGCTCGTAGTGCGGTCGCACCGAGGGCACCGTTCCGACGTAGGTGACGTCGGGATCGCTCAGCGGCTGCTGCGGAGGCTTCCCGACGACCTCGAACCTCACCGGCAGCCGCGACCGGAGCTCCGGCAGCACGGCGTCCACGAACCACTCGATGCCGCGCTCGTTCGGGCGGTAGCTTCCGGACCCGATAAACAGGATCCGAAGCGGCTCGTCGTCTTCGCGGTACCTCATCGGGAGCGGCTCGACGGCGTCCGTTCCGTTGGGGACGACCTCCACCCGCCTGGCCCCCGCGTCCCGCATGGTGCGCGCGTCGAGGTCAGACACCGCAAGGCAGAGAGGCATCCGCCGCCAGACCTCGATCTCCTCACGGGCAACCTTCCGCGCGTCCACGCGGGCGAACAAATGGCGCAAGCCCGAGGCCGCGTCCGCCTCAGCGGCGATCACCCGTTGGTCGACGTTGTGCGACCCGTAGACCGAGAAGCTGTCCGGAACGGGCCCCCATAGCGCCACCCCGAGCTCGTCCAGGTGTGTCACGGCCGGCCGTCTCCGGGCCGCGATCTCCAGCATTGCCTCCCGCAGAGCAGCCCTCCGGTAGCGGCCCCACGTCCACGAGAAGCCGCGCGGCGAGGCCAGCGAGGCGGCCTGGCTCAGGCGCTTGTGCTGGCCGAGGCCCTCGACCGTGACGACCTCGACGTTCGGAAACAGCCCGTCGAGCTCCTCACGCGCGAGGTGCCCGTCAGCACTGCGGGGGTGATGCTCGAACGTCAGCAGCGTGGTCTCGAAGGACTCGCTGAGGGCCGAGAGCAGACGGTGTGCGCGGATGCGCGCGCCATTGTTCAGCGGATAGGGGGCCCGCCGCGTAACGAAGAGGAGCGCGTCAGACACGGCCTCAGTCGCCCTGTCCATGGAAGTACCAGAACAGCGTGACGGCTCTCGCGAGCCCCTCCCGCTGCCCGGCTCGCTCTCCCGGAGGGGCAGCGAACGCGTGCTCCAAAGCGGCGCGGTCGATCCACTGCCAGAGCGGCGACCCCGGCGTCGACAGACATAGCTCTCGGTGCCCTTCGGCGTGGGCGTCGAACCAGCGCATCCAATACGGAGGCCGTTGCGGGTCGAAGCGTCCCCTTGGCTTCCCACGCCTCCGCTCGCGGTCGAGCACCGTTCTCACGAGGCCCCAGGAAGCGTCCAGCGCCGCAAGGCGCGAGTGGGACACTCGCCAGGGCTTGTCGAACGGGAAGGCCAGCAGGCTCGGGTCCATCAACTTCAGGAGGCGACGGTGCGTGACCTCGGCGTAGCGCTCGCGGGCGTCGAGCGAGAAGCAGTAACGGATGTAAGCCCTCGAGCAGTAGGGGGTGAAGAAGTCGTCGGTGGCAGAGGTTCGCCGCAGCCCGGAGGATCCCCAGCGAGCGACTCGCTCAAATGCGTACCAGGCCTCGGCGACTGAGTTCATCAGCCAGCCCTCGGCCAGGCGGTCCGCCACGAAGCCGCGCACATGGCGTCGCGCCGCGTCCAGCGTCTCGGCGGTCCAGAGGTCCCCGAACTGCTCGGCCGGCTGGGACAACAGAAGGGCCTGCAGTCTGGCCGAGCGCGTGACGATCGGCACGGTCGCGGCATAGGGAACTGCCGCCGCTGCGGATCGCGCGATCTCTCCTCCTAGGCCGCCGGCCTTCACCCCGAGCGGGCCATGTCCCGACAGCTGATCGACGTAGTCGCGGATCTGAATGAGGCTCGAGAGCCCGTCTGTCTGCGAGACGAACAGGCGCGTCAGCGCCTGCCAGTCGTCGATGTCCTGCGGCTCGGGAGGCGGCCAGGCCACGTAGGACAGCCCGAGGTTGCTCGCGAGGAGCGTCGCGATGTCCACGTCGGGCTCGCCCGCCAGGCCATTGGTGTAGCAGGCCACCTCTGGAACGCCCGCGTCACGGATGAGCGCAAGCAACAACCTCGAGTCCCGACCGCCGGTCAGGGCTAGCTTGATGCCGCCCCCGACGCGGCCCGCCGACGCGGTCAGCGATGTCAGGGTCGACCCGCAGTCCCTCGATCGCCTGGTCATGCCGCGACAGGGAGCGGGCGACGGTCGCGGGCGAAAAGTGGCGCTGCTCCTCGAGCCGGCCCGCGGCGACCCGAGTGCGAGCGCCGCCCGGCACGGCTTCAATCGCCTCGATGAGTGTGGAGCGGCCGACCGCCCACCCGAGCGACAGGAACGAGCTGACTCCGAGCGGGTCCGGGGTGCTCGACTGCGTGAGGCGCCGGATCGCCTCGACGCTGTTGCTGATCAGACGGCCGCCGCCGTGAGCCGTATGGAACAGCGGCCCCTCGCCGAGGGTGTCCGTGAGCAGGTCGACCTCATCCCGACGCAGGTCGAGCCTCACCGCCACGAACAGGCCCTCCAGCTCCTCGTCCAGGCGATCCCAGTGGCGCAGGAGGGACTCCGCCTCGTGCGCCGGGAAGCTTCCTTCGGCGCTCAGCGGCAGGCCGTCGAACAGCACCACGACATCCCCCTCCTCAGCGACGTAGGAACGCGTGCCGGCGATCTCCTCGGGATGGCGTATCGAACACGCCAGCGTCGCGCCGGAGGCGGAGCTCCTCGACCAAGTGGGGCCGTCCGCAACCCCGACGAACGGCCGCGCGGCGAGCGCGAGAGCCTCCCGAAGGGCCCCCTCTTTCGCGGAGCGAACGTCGCAAGCGATCAGGAACAGATGCATCTCAACCGGCGGGTCAGGGCTGTGGCGCGGCGTCGGCGGGAGTCGAGCGGCCGGGCCAGACCCCTCGAACGTCGAGGATCCCCAGCCTCACCACGCCGGGCAGCCACGCGCAGGCGAACACGAGGATTCCAGCGGCGCCGAGCAGCAGCGCAGAGACGCGGCTGTGCACGGGCAGCGCAATCGCCAGCCAGGCACATGCCACCCCGACCAGAGCTCCCCACGCCAACAGGGCGCGTGTCGCGACCGAGCCGGCGATGCCGCGCAGCGAGAGCACGTCGGTCGACAGCCAGCGGTCCACGCTCCGGATCAGCCAGACCGACGAGACCGCGAGGCCGAGCGAGGTGGCCGCGATCACACCCCAGCGGCCGATAGCCACGCCGAGAAGAACAGTGAGAGCGAGATTCAGCGCGAACCCGAACAAGGAGTAGTTGCGATCAATGTCGGGACGGCCTGCGCCCATCGCCACCGTCGTCCCCGCACCGGTGGCAATGTTGACGGTGTATCCGAACCCGAGCACAAGCGCGATCACTCCGCTGGTGCTGTACGACGCCCCGAGCCAGGCGATGACCAGCGCGTAGCTCGCGCCGTAGAGTGCGATCAGCGGTGCCACGCCCAGCCCCAACACGGTGCGGTAGGTGCGCAGGTAGAAGGCGGTCAAGCGCCCGGGGTCTTCCGAGGCCGCCTCACGCGCAGACGCCGCTATCAGAGGGCCGAAGGCCGTCACCGGGAGCGTGCGGATCGTGTAGGCGACCCTCGATCCCAGCTCGTACAGCCCGACGAAGCTGAGCGGCGCGAACAACAGTAGGATCGGCTTGTCCGCCTGGGCGTTGATCAGCACCACGAGGTTCACGAGCTGGACGTTGGTGCCGTAGCCCCAAAGCTCCTTCGCGTCCCGCCAGGTGGCCACACGCGGCGACAGCCCGAGCGGCCAGAGGCGCCGGCTGGACACATACGCAACGCAGCAGGTCACCAAGGCCCCGCAGAGCGCGCCGGCGCCGAGGCCGGCGAGGCTACTGCTGTGCCAGAGCAGGGCGACCGCGACGGCACTATAGGTCGCCTGACCGGCCAACTGAGCCAGATTGGACAGGTCCCATCGACCCATCCCGTTCGGAAAGGCCAGGAACACCGAGCTCATGGACGCGAGGCCGAGCGCCGCCGCGTTGCAGACCACGGCGACCTGCCAGCCGGACGGCCAACCCGCCACGACGGAGTCCGGCAGCCCCACGACGATCACCGCCGCGAGTGTCGTGATACAGACCATGAAGCCCACCGACCCCCAGAGACCCGAGGCGGCGTGGCGGTGCAGCTCTCCGTGCTCCTCGCGCTCGTCGAAGTGCGCGACGTAGCGAGTCAACGCCGGGCCCACGCCAAAGTCGAGGAGCTGCGCGTACTGGCTGACGGCGGACACGACCGCCCAGAAACCGAACGCCCTCAGGCCCAGCCTGTGGACAACGAACGACGCCACGAAGAGGGACAGCACCATGCTGAATCCCTTGCCCGCGAGGTTCACCGACGCATTCTGCCCGAGGGTCAGCGACCTGCCCTTGCGCGGCTTGGCGAGTGGGCGCGGACCAGCCACGAGGGCAGGCTAGCATCAGGTGCGCGGGCCCGAAACGGGTCTGAGCACGCATTTGGCCGCCAAAAATGACCATGCGAGTCGCCGCGATCATCCTCAACTGGAACCGGGCCGAGCTGACCCAGGCGGCGGCGATCTCGGTGATGGACCAGGTCGACGAGGTCATCCTCGTGGACAATGCGTCCCGCGCCGACGACGTCGGGCAGCTCGCCCGCTTCGCCGAGCAGCACTCGCTGACACTCACACGACATCCGCACAACCTGGGGTACGCGGGCGGCAACAACCCCGCCATCGCCCATGCGGTGAGCGACGGCTTCGACGGCATCCTGGTGATGAACAACGACGCGGTCGCAGAGCCCGGCTCGGTCGCCGCGCTGGTGAAGCGGCTCGAGGAGAACCCGCGCGTAGGCGCGGTACAACCGCTGGTCTTGGACCTGTCCGGGCGGTTCGCCCTCCACACCCATTGCGCAATGGATCTGGAGCGGGGAGACCCGACCTGGGTGGGCTACGGCGTCCCGCGCGAGCAGGTGTCCAAGGAGCCGCGCGAGAGCGGCTACATCTCCGGGGAGGCGTTCCTGGCGCGCGCCGAGCTCTTCAGGTCGGTCGGCCAGTTCGATGAGCGCTACGGGATGTACTTCGAGGACTCCGACTGGAGCGTGCGGGCGAGGCGCGCGGGCTGGCTGCTGGAGGCGGTCCCCACGGCCGTCTTCAGGCACGAGTGGGGGACCTCCGTCTCCTCACCCCAGCGTGTCTTTCGCTTCGCCCGGGCGCGCGTCCTGTTCTACAGACTCGCCCTCGGCAAGACGCGGCGCGGGGCGCTGCGGCACGCCGCGCCGGTGATCGTGAAGGAGCTCCGTTCCCACGTCGGGCGACGCAGGATCCGCCAGGCCGTGCGCGGTGAGATGGGCGGGACGCTCGCGGGACTCATCAGGAGCCGCATGAGCGACGGCTCGCCTCCCGGCGTCGCTCGACCGGCGATCTGGCCGAACGCGCCGCAGGCACCGACCAGCAGCCAGAAGAAGATCTGCTGCTGGGTGATGAACGACAGGAAGTAGAGCGCTACCAGGTTCGCGAGCACGAGCGCGGGGACCACGGCGAGCGGATTGTGAACCTGCTTGACGAAGAGGCGCGCCACCGCGGCGACGACCGCGACGAACGCGGCGAGGACGATCAGCCCATATTGGTTCGCGAGGTAGATGTAGTTGTTGTCGATCGAGGCGCTCTGGGCCTGGTAATAGCCGAAGCGCGTGAGTGTCTTCTGGACGAACGGGCTTTGGCGGTTGCCGGCGAGCTTCAGCACCCCGGGGCGCAGAGCCTGGCTTGCCAGT
Organism: uncultured Thermoleophilaceae bacterium; assembly: GCA_963729205.1. Classification (GTDB taxonomy): domain Bacteria; phylum Actinomycetota; class Thermoleophilia; order Solirubrobacterales; family Thermoleophilaceae; genus JAICJR01. The sequence continues at coordinate 212,690 of CAVSNA010000028.1, read as the reverse complement.
GAGGTCCGGTAGGTCGCGTTCTCGGACAGTTGCCCCGATCCCGATTCCGAGATCGATGTGACCACCGCCCGTTCCGCCGGCAGCACCGCCAGGGCGGCCACGAGCACCGCCACTGTGATAGCGAGGGCGCCTGCCAAGCGCCTCCTGGAGTCGCGCCCGAAGTGGATGATCGCGAACAGCGCGATGCCAGCTGCGGCCATGATCCACCCCGTTCGCGACAAGGTCAGCAGCTGGGCGCCGAAGATCGCAACGCCTGCCACGAGCCAGCGCTTCCGCTCGGACGGACTCGAGGCTCGCAGCCAAAGCGCGACGCAGATGAGCGACGCGGTGACGAGGAACATCGACAGCGCCAGCGGGTGTCCGAACGCGCCTGCGACCCGGGTGCTGCCCAGCCGCACCTGAGGGTGCGCCCAGACCGACTCCTGGGAGTTGAAGTCGAGGTGGTTGAACAGGTTGGAGCCGCTGGCGGCCTCCCACAGGATGAGCGGAATGCTGACCGTGGCGAGCACGGCCAAGAGCTTGAGCAGGCTGTACATCCGCTTCTCGCTGGTCAGGACCAGGCGCGCTGCCAGGTAGGGACCGACCCAGAGGAATAGTGGAGTGCCGATGTCGTTCACGCTGCGCACGGAGGCGAACACCGGGATAAGCAGGGTGGCGAAGAACACGCCCACCGCGACGTCGATGGGAGTTGCTCGTAGAGCACGTGGCCAGCCCCCCTGCCTCAGCACCTCTGCGAGAGCAGTGAGCCAGAGCAAGAGGGCGCTGATGTTGAAGGTGAAGTTGTGGAGCAGCGGGGATGCGTATACGGGCACGAAGGCGAGCGTCGCCGTCGCCACAGCGAACACCACCGTGGGCTTGCCGACCCCGTAGAGAACGAACACCCCCAACGCACTCGCGACGAGCAGCGCGGCCACGGCCCGGGCTTCGTGTCCAGCGCCAAGCCAAGGCCGACAGCCAGCGCAGCGAGGAACGCCAGCGCCATCGTCCTGCGGATTACGCCGGCAGCCGTCACCGGTCTAGTAACGGACCCGTTCCCATGGTGCAAGTATCAGCCGATCGGGGCGATCGTGCGAGGGATCGCCGTCAACTCACGCCGGAGCGGCGCGATCGAGCGTGACCGCGGCCAGCCGTCGCTCGGCGAGGTCTTCCGCGAGAAGGGGAATCGCCCGGACGGTCGCCGAGCTCACCGAATCGTGCAGGAGCACTATCGCCCCGTCCCCCAAGTCGCGTCGCACGATCCTGCGGATGTGGTCCTCGCTGACGGGCTCCCAGTCATGCCCCCACGCAGACCAGTACACGGGGCTCAGACCGAGCGACCGGCAGGTGGCGAACCCTTCCTCCGAGAACTTGCCGTGGGGTGCGCGGTACCAGCGCGGGCTGACGCCGGCCACGTCCCGAATGCTCTGGAGCCCGCGTTCGATGTCTGTCCGTGAGGCGCCAGCGCCGGCCTTGTCGTGCCTGAAGTGGCGGTATCCGTGAAGCGCCAGCTCGTGGCCGTCGTCGACGATGGCCCGGCCCAGGTCCGGCCAGCGCTCCAGCTGCTCCCCCAGCACGAAGAAGGTGGCGCCGAGGCCGTGCTCGCGCAGCACCTCGAGCAGAGCCGGGGTGGACTCGGTCGGACCGTCGTCGAAGGTCAGGACCACCTCGCCGGCTGCGGCATCGAGGGACTCGAGGCCCGGGAACCGCCGCCAGCGAACGCGGCGGCCAGGTGACACCTCATACAGGGCGAGGCGCAGGGGGAGCGGAATCTTGTCGCGCATGAACGGGAACAGCTAGCAGGTTCGCCGTCGCTGGCGCCTAGAAGCCGGGTTGCTCCCAGGTTCTTTCGTCGAGCGCCTGCTTCACCCAACCGATGTAGGTCGCGGCCTGCCCGTTCCCCCACGGGTAGGGCTCATACCAGGCACCGATCGAGTTCCACGCCTGTCCGGGGCCGTAGCCGTCCCCACACCAGATGCAGTCACCGTCGTAGAAGTAGCGGATGTCGGCAGCGTAGAGATCGAGGTTGAACGCGGTGCTCTTCCAGCGGAGCGGCTCCGTGCCCGGGTTGATCGATTGGTCCGGGCGCCACTTCAGCGAGGAGAGCCCCATCGACTCGTAGACGTCGCCCGTGCCGCTCACGCGAGCCTGCGCCGGATATTGCGAGTACCAGGTCGGTGACACTGTCGTCCGATCCCCAGTGAGCTCTGATTCCAACCCATCTGGCCGCCCCAGTGCGACTCGACGACCATCTGAGCCCGAATCCAATCCTCGGGGATCCCCCACTTGTGCGCCACCCACTGGATCAGGTCGTCGGTGGACGGGTTGACAAGCCCGGGGCGGCCGGTGACGTAGCGCCTCAGTGAACTGGCCTGGGTCGACTGGGAGTCGTAGGCATGGAAGGCGGCCAGTTCGGCGTCCGTCGGCCGGTAGGAGTTGGCGGCGATGTTCCCCGGTCGGTTCTCAGGCCGGTGGGTCACCTGGCTCGCTGCCGCGCTGTCGCTGAGCGGCGGCGATCCGGGCGGCGCCCACGAGGTCACCGGCTGGCTCGAGCCACCCGGCAGCGACGGCGGCGCGACACCCGTAGGCAGTCCCGGAGTCGCCGACGGGCGCTTCGGCTTCGAATGGTGCTTGACGACCCTCCTGCAGCGCTTCACGCGCTTGGAGCCTCGTGTACGGCGAGAGTGGACCCGCCTGCACCGGGCCCTCCGATGGGGCTTGGCGCACTTGCGGTGGCCGTGGACCTTGTGACAGCGGGAAGCAACGACCGCACCGCTGCTGGTTCGCGTTGCGGCCCCGGCCGTCGACGTCGCGGAGAGTAGGAGCGCGGTGACGAAGAGCGCTCCTGCGGCGTAGAACCTTCGTGTCATCTGGCAAGTGCTCCTGGGGGGGTTTTACCCACCTGGCCGGATCGGCAACGCTTTGGGCGTAATCGACCGCCGGCCCGCCGGCTTTAGCAGCCCGCGGCGCAGGCTGGACGCCCGGCGGCCGCCCGAAGCGGCTTGCGGACTGGCTCAATCCACCGTAGATTGGGTATTGCCCAGCCTCCGGGCGGGGGACACCTGTCGCGTGGTGAGAGGCGCCACCGAGGTCTGGCAAATGACTGAGCAGCGGAGCGCACAGGCACCGGCCGCCATCGCCGGGTTCAGAGTACTCCGAAGACATCTACCGGTGTTCCTGCTTGTGCGTGGTCTTGGTGCCCGCCGCCGCAGTCGTCTACTCGAAGCGGCTCGACAAGGAGTACACCGCGACGGCGGCGCTCCTGTTCCGGGATCCGGGGTTCTCTGAGGCGCTGTTTGGCTCGGCGGTGCTCAGCCCTAGCAATGACCCGACGCGGGACGCCGCGACGAACGTGAAGCTGGTCAGTCAGCGCGTGGTGGCCGACGCCACCGCCAAGGCAATCGGCAAGGGGCTGACCGGAGCTGAGGTCGCAGGGAAGGTCAGCGCCAGCGCCGAGGACCAGTCGGACGTAGTGTCGATCGCCGCGACGGACGAGGATCCGCAGCTCGCGGCGGATATCGCCAACACCTACGCCCGCCAGTTCATCTCCCTGCGGCAGACCGCAGACCGGGCGAAGCTCGCGCAGGGTGAGGCCCTCCTGGAGCAGGATTACCAGACGCTCACGCCCAGCGAGCGGGCCGGGCCACGGGGCCGCGGCCTTCAGCAGCAGCTGGACAAGCTTCAGACGCTCGCGTCCGTGCAAACCGGCAACGCAGAGCTGACTCAGGCGGCCGAGCGGCCGAGCTCCCCGTCGTCGCCGAAGACCGTCCGTAACGGTGTGGCGGGAGCGGTGCTTGGGCTTCTGCTGGGAATCGCGGGGGTGATCTTCTTCGAGCGCCTGGACCGTCGCGTGCGCGAGCCCCGAGAGCTGGTCCAGCTCTTGGGCAGCCCGGTGCTCGGCACGATTCCGAAGAGCCGCTCGATCGCCAGGGCGGCGCGCAAGCCGCGGCAGCTCTCTGCTGCGCCGGCCGAGGCATTTCGCACGCTCCGCGCCAACCTTCTCTACTTCGACGTCGACTCAAGATTGCGCTCGGTACTGATCACGTCCGCCTCGCCCGGGGATGGCAAGACCACAGTCGCGTGGAACCTGGGGGTGACGGCGGCAAGCGCCGGTGCCCGCGTGCTCCTTATCGAGGCCGACCTTCGCAGCCCCAGGATCGCCCGGGTACTTCCGGGCGCGGCCCAGCCTGGCCTGAGCGACATGCTCGCGGGCCATGCCGAGTTGCACGACGTCATCCAGCAGGTGGTCGTGCAAGAACGTGCCAATAGCGCCGGGCCGAGCCGTCGGCTAATGGACGTAATCCCCGCGGGACCGGTCCCGCCGAATCCCGCAGATCTGCTGGGGTCGGCGCGCATGGAGCACCTCATCGAGCAGAGCGAGCGAGAGTACGACTTCGTGGTGATAGACAGCTCCCCGATGGCTGTCGTCTCCGACGCGATCCCGCTCGTGAAGCGCGTGAGCGGGGTAATCGTGGTGAGCCGACTCGGCGAGACCACCCGTCAGGCCGTCTCGCGGCTGCGGGACCAGCTCGCGCTGCTCGGCGCCTCGACGCTCGGAATCGTGATAAACGGCGCGAGCGGCGCAGACGGCTACCACGGGTATGGCGGCACGCCGGACCCGCAGCACGCTCGGGCCTCGTCCGCGTGATGCCCCGCCGCGCGGCGGCTGCTGAGCGCGAGCGGGGGCTCCTCATAGTCAACGCCGACGACTGGGGACTCGACACCGCCACCACGAACGCCATCCACGAGTGCCTCGCCGCCGGCGCCGTGACCTCCGTCAGCGCGATGGTGCACATGGGCGATTCGGCGCGTGCCGCGACGCTTCCGGTTGGCCCGGTCGGCCTCCATCTGAACCTGACGACCCCTTTCACCGACCCGCGCTGCCCGGAGCTGGTGAGACGCCGCCACGATCGGCTCATCCGCCAGTTCTCGAGGCCGACCTTCCGGCTGCCTGGCTGCGATCCGCGCCTGTTCGGCGAGATCAAGCGTTCCGTCGGCGACCAGCTCGCAGCCTTCAGGGAGCTCTATGGTCGCGACCCGACCCACGTCGACGGACACCACCATGTTCAGCAATCGCTTGGGGTGATCCTCTCCCGCAGCCTCCCGAACGGGGATGAAGGTGAGGCCCTCGTTTACCTTCATGCGGGGAGAGAAGTCCGTTCCGAACCGTTACGCGCGGGCGCTGCTCAATGGGGTGATGCGCATGCGCTTCGTAACGCCGCGCTACTTCTTCTCGATCCGCGACCTCCACCCCGCCCTCGGCGGCCGCGGACTCGAGCAAGCGTCTCGACCTGGCCCGCCGAAACTCGGTCGAGGTGATGTCGCACCCAGGCTGGGAGGACGAGCGGACCGTCCTGCTCGGCTCAGATTGGGCTGGCGTGCTGGCGGAGCGCCCGCTCGGCAGCTACGCGGACCTGAGCTGACAGTAACGCGCCGATCGTTGACGCCTGCGTCACCGCAACTGGTTAGATAGCGCCCGATGAGCGACGTCTGCATCGTCGGCGCGGGCTCCTCCGGCATCTCCTCCTGCCAGGTCCTGAAGGCACGCGGGATCGAGTTCGACTGCTTCGAGAAGGGCTCGAACGTCGGCGGGCTGTGGCGGTACGAGAACGACAGCGGGCTTTCCTCGGCCTACCGCTCGCTCTACATCAACACCTCGCGCAAGGTCATGGAGTACCGGGCCTACCCGATGCCGGCCGACTACCCGGACTACCCGCACCACACGCAGCTCGCCGACTACTTCGACGACTACGTGGACCACTTCGGCCTCCGCGAGCACATCCGCTTCCGCACCGGCGTGACCGAGGTGAGGCCGGCCGACGGCGGCGGCTGGGACGTGACCACCGACCGCGGGCAGACGCACCGCTACCGCGCCGTGATGGTGGCCAACGGCCACCACTGGGACCCGAAGTGGCCCGACTTCCCCGGCGAGTTCGCGGGCGACACGATGCACTCGCACGACTACCGCACGAGCGAGGGCTTCGAGGGCAAGAACGTGCTGGTGGTGGGCTTCGGCAACTCGGCGGTGGACATCGCCTGCGACACCTCCCGCGTGGCCCGCCAGGTCTTCCTCTCCACGCGCCGTGGCGCCCACGTGGTGCCGAAGTACCTGAAGGGCACGCCGGTGGACGAGCTGGTCACGCCGGCCAACAGCCGCCTGCCGTTCTGGTTCACGCGCATCATGCTCATGCGCCTGCTGAAGCAGGCCCAGGGCACGATGGAGGACTACGGGCTGCCGCGGCCCGACCACCGCCTCGGCGAGGCCCACCCCACGATCTCCTCCGAGCTCCTGCCCGCGATCGGCCACGGCCGGGTGAAGCCGAAGCCGGTCGTGCAGAGCCTCGAGGGCCACGAGGTGCGCTTCGCCGACGGCAGCGTGGAGCCGATCGACACGATCGTCTACTGCACGGGCTACCGGATCAGCTTCCCGTTCCTGCCGCCGGAGGTGCTCGAGCCGAAGGACAACGAGCTGCCGCTCTACCGGATGGTGGTGCCGCCGGACCTCGACGGCCTCTACTTCATCGCGCTGCTGCAGCCGCTGGGGGCGATGATGCCGCTCGCCGAGGCGCAGTCGGAGTGGGTGGCCGACCTGCTGGCGGGCGACTCCGCCCTGCCCACGCGCGACGCGATGTGGAAGGAGATCCGCCAGCGGCGCGAGACCCTGCACCGCCGTTACGTGGAGTCCACGCGGCACACGATCCAGGTGGACTTCTATCCCTACCTGCGCGAGCTGGCCGCCGAGCGCAAGGCGGGCCGCCGGCGCATGCAGCGCGGGCGCGGCATCGTGCCGGCCCGGCCGGCCGAGCTCACCCCGGCGTAGCCGCGGCGCGCACGGCCTCGAGCACCCGCTCGTTGCTGGGGTTCTGGGCCGAGTCGCGGTTGTAGTGGGCGAGCTCGACCCTGCCCGTGGGCGCGACCACGAACGTGCCCGGCCGCTGCGCGACGTCGCCCTTCGGGCAGGCCGCCGAAGTTGCCGTGCAGCGCGGCCTTCACCCAGCCGAGCGCCGCCCGCGGGCCCAGGTACTCCAGCGGGCCGCCGCTCTCGAGGCTCACCGCCCGGTAGGCCTCGCGCTTGGGGTCGCCGAGGCAGTCGAACTGAACGTGACGGCGGCGGCAGAAGTGGAACGTGGGGTCGGCGCGGTACTGGAAGACGGCCACCACGCTCCCTCCCAGCGCCAGGATCTCCTCGTGGGCCTCACCCAACTGGGCGAGGTGCTCGCGGCACGACGGTCACCCGAAATGGCGCATGAACGCCAGTACGAGCGGGCCCTTTTCCCAGTACAGCCGCAACTCCACGGGCCCGTCCGTGCTCTGGAGGGTGAGGGCCGGAAAGCGGTCTCCGCGCGCCAACTGGGTCACGGGAGGATCCTAGAGCGTGGCTTCAGGGGCCGGAGCACTAAATGAGTCAGGCCCAGATGCCGAAGGTAGGGGTAGATGGAGACGCAAAAAGCGCAGTCGCTACAAGAAGCCCGCGGTCGCGATCGCGATCGTCGGCGTGATCGTCGGGCTGCTGTGGGCCGGCGGCCAGTACCAGATCGCCCTCGTCGTGCTCAGCATCTCCAGCCTGGTGCTGATCGTGGCCAGCATGCTCGCGATCGCCACGCTGCGCGAGCAGGTGAGCGAAAACGAGTTCGCGGCGCTGCACGACCCGCTCACCGAGCTGCCCAACCGCCTGCTCTTCCAGGACCGCGTGCGCCAGGCCATCCTCGGCGCGCGCCGCACCGGCTCCCGCTCCGCGGTGATGCTGCTCGACGTGGACCACTTCAAGGAGATCAACGACTCGCTCGGCCACGAGACCGGTGACCTCGTGCTGTTCGAGATCGCCCGCCGTCTCACCGACACGCTGCGCGTGAGCGACACCGTGGGGCGCCTCGGCAGCGACGAGTTCGCGGTGCTCCTGCCCGAGGTCGATGACGATCTTTCCGCCGCAGCAGCAGCCACCAAGGTGCGCGAGGCCCTGGCCGCGCCGTTCAAGGTCGACGACCTCGACGTGGAGATGGCGGCCACCGCCGGCATCGCCCTGTACCCCGATCACGGCGAGGACCCGGAGCTGCTGCTCCAGCACGCCGAGGTGGCGATGTACAACGCGAAGCAGTCCCACGCCGGCCACGAGCTCTACGCCGCCGCCCGGGACGAGTTCTCCCCCAGCCGCCTGCGCCTGGTGGCCGAGCTGCGCAACGGGATCGCGAACGGCGACCTCGAGCTGCACTACCAGCCCAAGATCCGCCTCAGCGACAACGCCGTGGTCGGCGTCGAGGCGCTCGTGCGCTGGAGCCATCCCGAGCACGGGCTGCTCGCCCCCGACCGCTTCGTCCCGCTCGCGGAGCACACCGGCCTGATCCGGCCGCTCACCGTCCAGGTCCTGAGCAAGGCACTCGACCAGTGCGCCGCCTGGCGCGCCGGCGGCATCGATCTCGGCGTGTCCGTGAACCTGTCGCCGCGCAACCTGGCCGACCCCGACCTTCCACGCCTGATCAACTATCTCCTCGAGGAGCGCGACCTGCCCGGCAACCTGCTCGAGCTGGAGATCACCGAGGACACGATCATGTCCGACCGGAAGCGGGTGAAGGACGCGCTGGCGCGCCTCGACGCGATGAGCGTCTGGCTGGCCGTGGACGACTTCGGCACCGGCTCCTCGTCGCTCGGCTACCTCAAGCAGCTCCCGATCACGACCCTGAAGGTGGACCGCTCCTTCGTGATGACGATGGAGTCGAACGAGGACGACGCGGTGATCGTCCGCTCGACGATCGCGCTGGGACGCAACCTCGGCCTGCGCGTCGTCGCCGAGGGCGTGGAGAGCGAGGACGTGGTGAACGAGCTGCGCGACCTCGGCTGCGACTTCGCCCAGGGCTTCCACCTCGGCCGGCCGCTGCCCGCCGCCGAGTTCGAGCGCTGGATGCGCGAGCGCCCGCTCACACGAGCGAGCGCCTCCGAGTCCGCCGTCCGCCGAGTCCGTCGCCTAGTCCGCCTGCGGACTAGTGGGCGCGGCGCCAGACCCGCAGACGGCTTAGCAGCGAGCGCGGCAGCTCGACCTGCTGCGGACCCGGCGGGGGGCGGCGCGTGGAGGTCCTGAAGGCGTCCATGAACAGCATCCAGAAGGCGAACACGAACGCCAGGCAGGGCACCACCAGGAGCGCGCTGAGCACGTACACCGGCGGGAGCCCGCTGAGGTTGTCCGTCACGTACTGCTTCGTGCCGAACTGATCGACCGTGACGACCCCGAAGATCACCGCGAGCGTGGCGAACAGCACCAGCGCGAGCAGGGCGAAGAGGCAGGTGAGCCAGCGTCCGAGCGTTGCCATTGCGATCCGCATCCGAGGGTAGCCGGAAGGCCACTCGGATTCCAGGTCGCGGTCGCGGTCGCAGGCCTTGCAGCAAGCTCTGAACCGTGATTCACTTCTTTTTGTGCCCTACCGTCCCACCGAGCGAACCGAGGCGCGCCGCGCCGCCACGCGCGAGCGGATCGTGCTCGCCGCCCGCGACCAGGTGGCCGACGGCGGCTACGCCTCGGCCAGCGTGCAGGCCGTCGCCGCGCGCGCGGGCGTGGCCACCGGCAGCGTCTACCGCCACTTCGCGTCGAAGGCCGACCTGTTCGCGGAGGTCTTCCGGCGCGCCTCGCAGCCGGAGCTCGATCTCGTCACCCGGCTGACGGCCGACCGCTCGCTGCCCGCCGCCGAGCGCATCGCGGCCGCGGCGGAGGCCTTCGCGCGACGCGCGCTGGCCGCGCCCGCGCTCGCCTACGCGCTGATCGCCGAGCCGGTGGACCCGCTCGTCGAGGCCGAGCGGCTCGAGTTCCGCCGCGGCTACCGCGACGCGTTCGCCGCGCGCGCTCGACGACGGCGTGGCCGCGGGCGAGCTGCGCGAGCTCGACTCGCAGGTCGTGGCCGCGGCGATCGTGGGGGCGCTCGCCGAGTCGCTCGTGGGCCCGCTCTCCCCCAGCGCGAACGGCGGCGGCGCCCGCCACCACGAGGCGCTCGTGGCCAACCTCGTCCAGTTCTGCCTGAATGCCATCACCACCACGAAGGAGGCGCACCGTGTCGGTGCTCGACAACACGCATGAGGTCCTGAACCAGGTTCCGCCGCTGGTCGACTACAACGTGTTCGAGGCCGACCTCGCCCTGCGCGAGGCGCTCGAGCGCGAGGGCGGTGGCTGGGGCGTGGACCGCGCCCGCGACCTGGGCGCCGTGGCGGGCTCGGCCGAGACGCAGGAGCACGGCCGCCGCGCCGAGCGCAACGAGCCCCGCCTGCTCACCCACGACCGCTACGGCAACCGCATCGACCAGGTGGACCTCGACCCGTCCTGGCACTGGCTGCTGCGGGTCGGCGTGGAGCGCGAGATCTCGTCGCTGCCGTGGCGCGATCCGCAGCCGGGGGCGCACGTGGTGCGCGGGGCGCTGATGTCGATCTGGTCGCAGGCCAACGCCGGCGTGATGTGCCCGATCTCGATGACCTACTCCGCCGTGCCGGCGCTGCGCAGGCAGCCCGAGCTGGCCGCAGGAGTGGGAGCCGCGGCTGACGCTGCCCGACTACGAGCGCGGCGCGCTCTGCGGCATGGCGATGACCGAGAAGCAGGGCGGCTCCGACGTGCGCGCCAACACCACGCGCGCCGAGCCGCTGGGCGACGGCCACTACGAGATCACCGGCCACAAGTGGTTCTGCTCCTACCCGCCCTGCGACGTCTTCCTGGTGCTCGCCCAGGCGCCCGCCGGGCTGTCCTGCTTCCTGGTGGAGGGCCGCGACCCGGGCTTCCAGATCCAGCGCCTGAAGGACAAGCTCGGCACGCGCTCGCTGCCGTCGTCCGAGGTCGAGTTCAAGCGCCTCCCCGGCCGGCTGGTCGGCGAGGAGGGGCGCGGGGTGCCGACGATCATCGAGATGGTCAACCACACGCGGCTCGACTGCCTGCTGGGCAGCGCCACCGGCATGCGCCGCGCCGTGGCCGAGGCCGTGCACCACGCCCGCCACCGCTCGGCCTTCGGCAAGCTGCTCGCCGAGCAGCCCGCGATGCAGAACGTGCTGGCCGACCTGGCGATCGAGGCGGAGGCCGCCACCGTGGCCGCCTTCCGCGTGGCGCGCGCCTACGACGAGCAGGACACGCCGTTCCGGCGCCTGGCCACGGCGGTGATGAAGTACTGGGTCTGCAAGCGCGCCGCCCCGCACGCGGCCGAGGCGCTCGAGTGCCTGGGCGGCAACGGCTTCGTGGAGGAGTCGGGGATGCCGCTGCTCTACCGCGACGCCCCGCTCAACTCGATCTGGGAGGGCTCGGGCAACGTGGCGGCGCTGGACGTGCTGCGCGCGCTGGGGCGCGAGCCCGAGGGGCTGCCGGCATTCCTCGCCGAGTGCGACCTGGCCGCCGGCGCCGACCCGAGGCTCGACCACCATCTGGCCGAGCTGAAGGCGGACCTGGCCGCTCTCGACCCCGAGGACGCCCAGTACCGGGCGCGCTCGATCGTGGAGCGGATGGCGATCGCCCTCCAGGCCAGCCTGCTGGTGCGCAACTCCCCGGCCGCGGTGGCCGACGCCTTCTGCGCCGGCCGGCTCGAGGAGCGCGGCCGCGTCTACGGCACGCTGCCGAAGGGCGTGGACGCCCCGGCGATCGTGGAGCGCGCGCTGGCGGCCTAGGTGGTTGACCTTGGTCGGGGGCGCGCCAGATCAAGCTGATCAAGGACGCAGGGTCGAAGGCTTGCGAGTAGCAAGCCGAACCCGAGGACGCCGAGCAGCGCCGATATGGCGCGTCCTAGGTCAGGTTCCAGCCGAAGTAGACCTCGGTCTTGACGGTCGCCCTCGAAGGTGAGCACCTCGGTGTTGCAGAAGCGGCTGTCGTCGGTCCTGGTGGCCGCGTAGGTCACGACGACCTCGTCGCCCTCCTCGAGCATCCGCGTGAACTCGTACGAGCGGATGTGGTCGGCGTTCGGCCAGCAGCGCTCGAAGTAGGCGTCGCGGTCGATGCCCACGTCGGCCGGGCTGTAGAAGGTGAAGTCGCGGGCGAGCAGCCGCTCCATCACGCTGCGGTCGCCGGACTCGTAGGCGCGGTAGGCGTCGCGGGCCAGCTCGAGGCGATCCATGTCTCCCTCCCTGTCTCGTTGAGGCAGGGAGGGTAGACAGGACGGTGGGTCAGGCGCTGGCGGCGGCGAGCCGCTGCGCGGCGGCGGAGATGACCTCGGGCGAGGGGTCCACGTACTCGTCGAAGCGAACGCAGATGCCGTCGCTCAGCGTCCACGCGTGCACGAAGCCGTAGCTCGCGCGAGTCCCGTTCAGCGAGCCCGCGGCGTGCCCGGTCGCGCAGACCCGGTCGCCCGAGCCGAACACCGCGTCGATCTCGATCCCGAAGTCCTCCCAGGTCGAGGCGAGCGTGCCGAAGAAGCCACCCACCTCGTCCCTGCCGCGCACCTGCACGCCGTGGGGCAGCACGGCGGGTGAGTTCCACTCGATGTCCTCGGCGAAGGCGGCCATCACGGTCGCCATGTCGCCGCGCCCGAAGGCCTCGTAGACGCCGTTCAAGAGCTCGACGTTGTCGTTCGACATGTGTCCTCCTCAGAAGGTTGGGCCAGAGTCCTGAGGCTTGTTCGCGGCAGGGGCCGCGGCGGATCAGCCCGCGGCCGGCTCCGCGAGGTAGTCCTCGTCGCTGACCTTCTCGCCCCAGAACGCGGTCTGCCCGTCCTCGTCGGCCTCCTGCAGCGCGAGATGCGTCATGAACGACTGCGGCCCGGCTCCGTGCCAGTGCTCCTCGCCCGGCTCGAAGTGCACGCTGTCCCCAGCGCGGATGACCTCGAGCGGCCCGCCGCGCCGCTGCGCCCGCCCCACTCCCTCGGTGACGTGGATCACCTGGCCGAAGGGATGCTTGTGCCACGCAGTGCGGGCGCCGGGCGTGAAGTGCACGCTGATCGCGCGCATGCGGGCCGGCGCCGGCGGCGAGGCGATGTGGTCCATCCAGACCTCGCCCGTGAACCAGTCGGCGGGCGCGCGCCGAGTGTCGGGACGCGTGCGCGTGATCTCCATGGCTAGCCCTCCTCGTAGGACATGAACTCGAGCAGCGACCCGTCGGGATCGCGGAAGTAGACGCTGACCGCGGGGCCGCGGGCGCCCTCGCGCGGCACCGGGCCCTCCTCGATCTCCACGCCGTGGCTCTGCAGATGCGCTACGGCCTCCTCCGGCGAGCCCGGCCAGACGAAGCAGATGTCGCTGTTGCCGGGCCGCACCCGATCGCGTGCCACCGGGTGCGGATCCATGCCCGGGCCGTGCACGTTCAGCTGCTGGGTGCCCAGCCGGTACGCGTAGCCGGGGCCGCGCTCGATCAGCTCGACCCCCAGCACGTCGCGGTAGAACGCGTTCGAGCGCTCCCAGTCGGAGACCGCGATCACCACGTGGTCGAGCTGCACTCTCGGCGCCATCGCCCGCAAATCTACGCGGGAACGGCCGATCGCGGCCCTACGATCGCCCGCCAGTGGAGACGCTCACCTACGAGGTCAGCGGGCGCGTCGCGCGGATCACGCTCAACCGGCCCGAGCGCGGCAACGGGATCACGCTCGCCATGCCGCGCGAGCTGACCGAGTGCGTGGAGCGCGCGGACCTCGATCCGGCCGTGCACGTGATCGCGCTGGCGGGCAACGGCAAGGGCTTCTGCGGCGGCTACGACCTCGTGGAGGCGGCCGAGACCACGATCCCGAACCACGACCCCGCGCAGCCCTGGGATCCGATGATCGACTACTCGATGATGAGCCGCAACGTGCGCGGCTTCATGAGCCTGTTCCACGCGAACAAGCCGGTCGTCTGCAAGGTGCACGGCTTCTGCGTGGCGGGCGGCACCGACATGGCGCTCTGCTCGGACCTGCTGGTGATCGAGGACAGCGCGCGCATCGGCTATCCGCCCGCCCGCGTGTGGGGAGTCCCGACCACCGCGATGTGGGCCCACCGCCTGGGCCCGCAGCGCGCCAAGCGGCTGCTGTTCACGGGCGACCTGATCACGGGCGCCGAGGCGCTCGACTGGGGGCTCGCGATCGAGGCGCCGGCGACCGCCGACCTCGACGCGCGCTTCGAGGCGCTCGTGGAGCGCATCGCGCTGCTGCCCGTGAACCAGCTCGTGATGATGAAGCTGCTCGTGAACCAGTCGCTGCTCCAGCAGGGCGTGCAGGCCACGCAGGTCCTGGGCACGCTGCTCGACGGCAGCGCGCGGCACACCCCGGAGGGCTACGCGTTCCAGCAGCAGGCGCTGCGCGAGGGCTTCAAGTCCGCGGTGCGCGCCCGCGACCAGCCGTTCGAGTAGCTAGGAGGGCTTGCCGCCGCCGGCGAGGGTCAGGAAGACCTCGTAGCGGTGGATGTCGCGCTTGTAGCGCCGCTCTTCCTCGCTGCCCGCCTCGGCCTGCTCGAGCCCCTCGCGGGCCTCCCGCAGGCGCGACTCGAGCGCCGAGGTGTCGAGCTTGCTCGCGTCCTCGGCGTCCTCGACGAGCACCAGCGCGCTGTTGTCCACCACCTGGAGGTAGCCCTCGCCCTGGGCGAAGCGCACGATGTCCGACTCCGACCTGTACAGCCGCAGCTCGGTGGGCTCGAGCATCGCCATCAGCGGCGAGTGATTGGCGAGGATGCCGATCGACCCGACGCTGGTGCGGGTGGAGAGCATCTCCACCTCCTCGTCGAAGACCTTCCCCTCGGGGGTGAGGACCTCGACCGGGAACTTGGTGCGCGCCACCTACTCCTCCGTGGTCTCGGTCGTGGCCTCGACGTCGGCCTCGGCCTCTTCGGCCCGGGCCTCTTCCGCGGCCTCCTCGCTCGCCTCGGCCTCTGTGGCCTCCGCCTCGCTGGCCTCAGACTCGGTGGCGCCACCGCTCGAGCGTCCCGACCCGCTGCCGCGCTCAGCCGCCACGGCCTCGTCGATCGAGCCCTTCATGTAGAAGGCTCGCTCGGGCAGCTCGTCGTGCTTGCCCTCGATGATCTCGGCGAACGAGCGCACGGTCTCCTCGATCGGCACGTACTTGCCCTCCAGGCCGGTGAACTGCTCGGCCACGAAGAACGGCTGCGACAGGAAGCGCTCGATCTTGCGAGCGCGCTGCACGGTGAGTTTGTCCTCATCCGAGAGCTCGTCGATGCCGAGGATGGCGATGATGTCCTGCAGCTCCTTGTAGCGCTGGAGGATCTCCTGCACCTGCGTGGCCACGCGGTAGTGCTCCTCGCCGACGATGTCGGGCTTGAGGATCGTGGAGGTGGAGTCGAGCGGATCGACGGCGGGGTAGATGCCCTTCTCCGAGATCGAGCGCGACAGCGTGGTGGTGGCGTTCAGGTGGGCGAACACCGATGCGGGCGCCGGGTCCGTGAGGTCGTCGGCCGGCACGTAGATGGCCTGCACCGACGTGACCGAGCCCTCGCGAGTGGAGGTGATCCGCTCTTGGAGCTCGCCCATCTCGGTCTCCAGCGTGGGCTGGTAGCCCACCTGCGACGGCATCCGGCCGAGCAGCGCCGACACCTCCGAGCCCGCCTGCACGAAGCGGAAGATGTTGTCGATGAACAGCAGCACGTCCTGACCCTGCTCGCGGAAGTACTCGGCCATCGTCAGGCCGGACAGGGCCACGCGCATGCGGGCGCCCGGGGGCTCGTTCATCTGGCCGAACACGAGCATGGTCTTGTCGAGCACGCCCGATTCCTTCATCTCGAGCCAGAGGTCGTTGCCCTCGCGTGAGCGCTCGCCCACGCCGCAGAACGCGGACAGGCCGCCGTGCTCCTGGGCGATGTTGTGGATCAGCTCCTGGATCAGCACGGTCTTGCCCACGCCGGCGCCGCCGAACAGGCCCACCTTGCCGCCGCGCGCGTACGGCGCGAGCAGGTCGATCACCTTGATGCCGGTGACGAAGATCTCGCGCGTCGGCGTGAGGTCCTCGACGTTCGGCGCGGGCCGGTGGATCGGCCAGCGCTCCTCGACCTTCACCTCCGGGCCCTCGTCGATCGCCTCGCCGAGCAGGTTGAAGATGCGGCCGAGCGTGGCGCGGCCCACGGGTACCGTGATCGGGCCGCCAGTGTCCCGCACCTCGGTGCCGCGCGAGATGCCGTCGGTCGCGTCCATGGCCACCGCGCGCACGCGATCGTCGCCGAGATGCTGCTGCACCTCGCAGACCAGCTTGGTCGTCTCGCCGTCGGTTCCCGGGATGTCGATCTCGACGGCGTTGTAGATCTCGGGCAGCGCGTCGGGGAAGACGGCCTCGATCACGACGCCGGCCACCTCCTCCACGCGCCCGACGTTGACCGCCCCGTCCTGGCGCTCCTCCGTACCGCTGACTGTGCTCGATTCCACGCGTTAGCTCCTATTCAGCGGAGCCCCTCGGCCCCGGCGACGACTTCCATGATCTCCTGGGTGATTTCAGCCTGGCGCTGGCGGTTCATCTCGAGCGTGTACTGCTCGATCAGGTCGGACGCGTTGTCCGAAGCGCTGCGCATGGCGGTCATGCGGGCGCCGTGCTCGGAGGCTGTCGACTCGAGCAGGGCCCTGTAAATCGAAATCTCGACGTAGTCCGGCACGAGCCGCGCGAGGATCTCCTCGGGCTCGGGCTCGTAGATCCAGAGCGCGTGCGGGTGGGGCGACTCCTGGCTCTGCTCCTCCTCGGCCTCCTCCTCGCCGAGGATGTCGGCCTGCTGGAGGGGGAGCAGCGTCTCGTGGCTGACGGTCTGCGTCAGCGGCGAGACGTAGTGGTTGTAGATGATCTCCAGCCGGTCGATCTCTCCGTCCACGTAGGCCGCGACTCCATCGTGGGCCATCCTGCGTGCATCGGAGTACGACGGGCGGTCGGTGAAGCCGGTGTAGGAGCCGGACAGCTCGAACCCGCGGAACTGGAGCGAGGACACTCCGCGGCGGCCGGAGGCGTACCACTTGACTGTCTTGCCCTCGGCCTCGACCTCGCGCGAGCGGGCGATGCCGGCGCGGTTGATCTGCGAGTTGAAGGCGCCCGCCAGCCCGCGGTCGCTGGTGATCAGCAACAGGCCGACCGTGTTGATCGGGTCGCGCTCCTGGAGCACCGGCAGGCTCGGGATGCTCTCGGCCGCGTCGGCCGCGCGCCGGGTCATCTTGCGAATGCCCTCCGCATACGGGCGCAGGTGCTCGATCCGCTGCTCTGCGCGCCGCAGCCGCGCCGCGGAGACCATCTCCATGGCGCGGGTGATCTTCTGGATGTTCTTCACCGAAGAAATTCGGCTTTTGATGTCTTTCTGGCTGGCCATGGTCAGTTCTCGATCGAGACGTAGTCCCTGGCGCCTAGTGCCTGGTGCCTGGAACTTTGGTCAACAGCTCCAGGCACTAGGAACGAGGCACTAGGCACTTGCCCCAGCTCCTGCTCCTCAAGCGGCTGTCCCTCTTCGTCGAAGTCCGGGCCGAAGTCGCCCAGGGCTTCGTTGATCGCGGCGCCTAGCTGCTGCTCGATGTCGTCGTCCCACTCGCCGTCCGCGATCTTGCGCATCAGCTCGTCGGAGGACGAGTGCAGCTCGGCGAGCATCATCTCGTGGAACTCGGAGACGCGGTCGACCTTGATCCGGTCCAGGTAGCCGCCGGTGCCCGAGTAGACCGCGGCCACCTCATCGGCCACGCTCCAGGGCTTCAGCTCGTCCTGGTTCAGCGCCTCCACGAGCCGCTCGCCGCGGCCGAGCGCCGCCTGGGTCTCGGCGTCGAGGTCCGACCCGAACTGGGCGAACGCCTCGAGGTCGCGGAACTGGGACAGCTCGAGCCGCAGCCTGCCGGCGACCCGCTTCATCGGCTTGGTCTGTGCGTTGCCGCCCACGCGTGACACCGAGATGCCCACGTTGATGGCCGGCCGCACGCCCGAGCGGAACAGGTCGCCCTCGAGGAAGATCTGGCCGTCGGTGATCGAGATGACGTTGGTGGGGATGTAGGCCGACACGTCGCCTGCCTGTGTCTCGATCACGGGCAGCGCCGTGAGCGAGCCGCCGCCGAGCTCGTCGTTGAGCTTCACCGCGCGCTCCAACAGGCGCGAGTGCAGGTAGAACACGTCGCCCGGGTAGGCCTCACGGCCCGGCGGGCGGCGCAGCAGCAGCGACATCTGGCGGTAGGCGTAGGCGTGCTTCGTCAGGTCGTCGTACACGCAGAGGGCGTGCTTTCCCTGGTAGAGGAAGTACTCGCCCATCGCCGCGCCGGCGTACGGGGCCATGTACTTGATCGGCGCCGCCTCGTTGGCGGGGGCCGCGACGATGATCGTGTTCTCGAGGGCGCCGTGCTCCTCGAGCACCGCGGCCGCATCCACGACCTTGGACATCTTCTGCCCGATCGCGACGTAGATGCAGATCAGGTCCTTGTCCTTGTTGTTGATGATCGTGTCGAGCGCGATCGCGGTCTTGCCCGTCTGGCGGTCGCCGATGATCAGCTCGCGCTGGCCGCGGCCGATCGGGATCATGGCGTCGATGGCCTTGATGCCGGTCAGCATCGGCTCGGTCACCGGCTGACGTGCCACCACGCCGGGCGCCTTGAACTCGGCGGGACGGGTCTCGGTCGTGTGCACCTCGCCCTTGCCGTCGAGCGGGTTGCCGAGCGGGTCGACGATGCGGCCGAGCAGCCCCTCGCCGACCGGGATCTCGAGCAGGCGGCCGGTGCGCTTCACCGTGTCGCCCTCCTCGATCCTGTCCCACTCGCCGAACAGCACGGTGCCGACGTTGTCGGACTCGAGGTTCAGCGCGAGGCCGGTGACGCCGTGTGGCAGCTCGAGCAGCTCGAGCGACATGCAGTTGTCGAGCCCGTGGACACGGGCGATGCCGTCGGCGATGGAGAGGACCGTGCCGACCTCGGACAGGTCCGCCTCGCCCTCATCGAGTCCTTCGATGCGGGCCTTGAGGATGCTGGTGATCTCGTCGGGGTTGATCTGCATGTGTCGGAAACTTGCCTTTCTCTGTCTTTAGGCGGCGGTTGCCACCGAGCGCCTGAGTCGTTCGAGCCGGTTGCGCACGCTTGCGTCCAGCACCATGTTGCCGACGCGGATCACGAGGCCCCCGATCAGGTCGGCGTCCACCTTGGAGGTGAGCTCCACCGTACGTCCGGTCTGCTCCTCGATCTTCGCTCCGATCAGCTTCACCGTCTCCTCGTCGAGGTCCACGGCGCTGGTCACCGAGACCTCCAGCAGACGGTGCTCCTTCGCCCACAGCACATCGAACTCGCGCCTGATCCGGAACAGCACCGGCAGGCGATGCTTCTCGGCGAGCACCTCGAGGAAGCGCACGAAGTACTCGTTGCCGCCCTCGATCACCTTGGACACGCCGTCCTTCTTCTCTCCCGACGAGAAGTAGGGCGAGAAGAAGAACACCTGGAGCTGGCGGTTATCCGCCAGCACGTCGGCGAACTGGCCGAGCTGGTCGTGGATCTCGTCGAGAGCGTCGTGCTCCTGCGAGACCTCGAACAGCGAACGGGCGTAGACCTCGGCGATCTCTTCCATCTCTTAGTTCTCCGAGCCCCCGTTGGCCACGCCCTCGGGAGCGAGCTGGGAGAAGTCGATCTCCGAGAGCGCCTCCTGTACGAGCCGCCGCTGATCCTCGCCGTCGAGCGACTTGCGCGTGAGCTTCTCGGTGGCGAGCACCGTGAGGTTCGCGACCTCCTTGCGGATGTCCTCGAGCGCGCGCCGCGTCTCCTGCTCGATCTCACGCCTGGTGCGCTCCATCAGCTCCTCGCGCTGCTGCTTGGCCTCCACGAGCGAGTCCTCCTGGAGCCGCTCCGACGCCCTGCGCGAGCGGGAGACGATCTCCTCGGCCTGCTCGCGGGCCTCGCGCAACCGGGCGCGGTACTCCTCGAGCAGCTCGTCGGCCTCCTGGCGAGTGTGCTCGGCAGCGTCGATCGACTCCTCGATCGCCTTTTGCCGCTTGTCGAGCGCCTCGCCGATGGCAGGGAACGCCAGCCGCTTGAGCACGTACAGCGCGATGCCGAACGCGATCAGCGTCCAGATCATCAACCCCACGTTGGGGGTGACGAGGAAGTTGCCGCCGCTGTCCGCGGCGATGACGCCCGTGGCCCGTCAGTCCTTGGCCAGGAAGAACGCGATCAGGCCGAACACGAATGCGTAGAAGATGATCGCCTCGGTGAGTGCGAAGCCGAGCCACTGGATGCTCGTGATCTCGTCCTTCATCTCCGGCTGGCGGGTGACCGACTCGATCACCTTGCCGAAGATGTAGCCGACGCCGATGCCGGGGCCGATCGTGCCCAGGCCGGCACCGACGCCGAGTGCGATCGGCTTACCGACATTTCCTGCGGCGCATCACGTGCGTAATTGCCGTTAGGTCCATTGATCCTCCTTCGATCAGTGCGACTCGGCGACCGCGCCGCCGAGGTAGATGGCTGTGAGAGTGGCGAAGATGAATGCCTGCAGGCCGGCGATCAGCACGACCTCGAACAGGAAGAAGGCGACGGCCACCAGCAGGGTGAGGGGACCGACCGCGGCGAGACCGAGCAGCACCACCAGGCCGCCGCCCATGAACAGGATCAGCAGGTGACCGGCGAGGATGTTCGCGAACAGTCGCACGGTGAGCGAGATCAGCCGCACGAAGTGGGAGATCACCTCGATCACGAACAGCGGCGCGCGGGCGGCCTTCGGCACCCCGGCCGGGATCCAGCTCTTCAGGTAGCCGATGAAGCCCTTGGCCCGGATCCCCTCGGTGTGGTAGCTGATCCAGACGATCACCGTCAGCACCAGCGGGATCGAGATGTTGGCGGTGGCGGCGTAGATCGCGAAGCCCGGGATCTCCACGCCGAACACGTCGAACTTCTCGAGCGTGTTGGTGGGCAACGGGATGTACCCGATCAGGTTCGAGAACAGGATCCAGAGGAAGAGCGTCCCGATGAACGGGAACCACTTCTTCGCCATCGCGTCGTCCATGTTGCCGCGGGTGATGTTGCGGAAGGTGAGGTTGTAGGACGCCTCGACCGCGGTCTGGACGCGGTTCGGACGCTCCTGCATCCGCTTGGCCACATAGAGGAGCGTCCCCACCGTGATCGCGGTGGCCAGCCATACGTAGAGCACGGCCTTGTTGATGCTGATGTCCAGCTTGCCGATGTGGATCGGGATCCAGTTGTCGAGCTTGAACTCGTTCTGCGGCTGGTAGTCGAGGTTCTGGCCCTCGCTGCCGAAGATCGCGAACAGGCCGATGGTGAGCGCGAGGATGAGCCCGCCGAAGATGGTGAAGACCAGCCGGCGCGTCACTTGCCGCTGCCCCTCTTCTCGTGCGGCGTGGAGCACGAGGGTCATCGTGAGCTAGATCGTGAACGCGGCCAGGAACAGGAAGCCGGCCGCGGCGCCCGCGTCGCCGTTGATCATCCCGACGCCGAAGAGCGACAGCGCGACGAAGAAGCCGCGCGCGATCACGCCGCCGACCATCACGCCCAGGAAGCCGACCATGTCGTCGGCCTTGGTGGCGCTGCGCTTCAGCAGCTCGCCGATCAGCCGCTGGCTCACGTAGGCGGCGGTGCCACCGACCCAGCCGAGCAGCGGCAGGTCCGCGCCGATGAAGATCGGCAGCGCGCAGATCAGGAAGACGATGTCGAGGTTCTTCAGGACCCGCAGACCGACGGGCATCCCAGATGTCCTTAAAGCGTGTGTAGACAACCGCGAACCCCACGCCGAATCCGATGAACAGGCCGAGAATCCCCAGCAGCGCCGGCGCGCCGACCGCCAGCCCGAGGCCGAGACCGACTCCCCCGATCAGCACAGCGGTGACGACCAGCAAGAAGCCCGCCAACGCGGCATCGCGTGATCGGTCGGGCATGCTGCTGTTTCTCTCTCTCCATATAGGACGGTTTCACTGCTGCGGGAGAAACTGCTGGCGGCGGCTCCCAGCGGGCCACGGCAGAGTACACGAGCTAACACTTTGTAACAACTTTGTGACAAGTGACTCGCGCGCGCTGGAGGCGCGCAGGCGGGGCGTCGGAGGGGTCATCGGGCTAGTTGCGCGAGCCGAAGATCCGGAGCAGCGAGATGAACAGATTGATGAAGTCGAGGTAGAGCGACAGCGCTCCGAAGATCGCCACCTTCTGCTCGGTGTCCCCCGATAAGCCCTGCGCCCCGATCTGCTTCAGCTTCTGCATGTCGTAGGCGGTCAGCCCGGCGAAGATCACCACGCCGGCGCAACCCAGGATGAAGTTGAAGGCGCCGCCGCCGACGAAGATGAAGACGATCGACGCGGCGATCAGCCCGATCAGCGCGCCGAACAGGATGGCGCCCCAGCCCGACAGGTCGCGCTCGGTGACATAGCCGTAGAACGCCATCCCGGCGAACACGCCGGTCGCTCCGGCGAACGCGCCCACCACCGACGCGGTCGTGTAGGTCTCGAGCAGGATCGAGAACGTCAGGCCCGTGAGGGCCGCGTAGACGCAGAAGAGGATCGCCGCCACCTGGGCGGAGATGCGGTTGATCGCCCCGACCAGGCCGAACACCATCGCGAGCTGGAGGCCCAGGACGATGAAGAAGATCGCCCCGTGGGAGTCGAAGTAGTCGACGACGTTGCTGCTCGCCGCGAACCAGACGGCCACGCCGGTGGTGATCGCAAGCGCGAGGATCATCCACGAGAAGACCTGGCGCAGATAGCTGCGCTCGGATACGAGCGCGCCGGCCTCGACGTGCGTGACGGGTGACGACATCGAGCGCAGTCTAAGCGGAGGCCGGTCGCCTGCTCAACGAACGGGCGCGGCCGAGGAGCGGGTCACGCGCAGTTGGGCCGTCGCGCCAAGGTTCCCGCCGCCGCAGCGAGCGCTGATCGAATAGCGCCCTGGGGCGATGCCGGCCGGGATCCTCACCGAGTGGCCGAAACGGCCCCCGCTCTTCACCCGCGCGAACACCGCGGGCACGCCCGCGAAGTCGTGGCGGTGCGAGAAGGCCCGCGACAGGAGGGTCACCCGCTCGCCCTTGGGACAGTCGCCCGCGGATCCGCTCACCACCACCCGCTTGCCCGCCTGCACGCTGTGGGGGGTCACGGAGATCGAGGTCCCGGCCGCCAGGGCCGCCGCCGCGCTGGCGGCCAGCACGATCAGCGCGAGCGTGGCGGCGAGCCTCAACTCGGGCCGGCCTCTCGCGCGCGGGCCACTGCGTCCGCCACGCCGCCCGTCCAGGGATCGCCGTGACCGAACACGATCGTCGCGGCCTCCACGCCCTCGAGCTTGCCGAGCGAGTCGAGCGCCTGCTCGCTGCTCACGTTCGAGCAGCGGGGCATGACCTGGACGCCGGACCGGCCGGTGAACGGGTTGCCGT
The DNA here is from genome assembly GCA_963729205.1 of uncultured Thermoleophilaceae bacterium. Taxonomy (GTDB): domain Bacteria; phylum Actinomycetota; class Thermoleophilia; order Solirubrobacterales; family Thermoleophilaceae; genus JAICJR01. The sequence continues at coordinate 189,510 of CAVSNA010000028.1, read as the reverse complement.
TGCAGAGCTCGTCGCCCGCGAAGAGCGTGCCGGACGACTCGACCAGGAAGGCGGACATGCCGAGAGTATGGCCCGGCAGCTGGATGGCGCGCGGGCGCCCCGGCACGTCGAGCACGTCGCCGTCGCGGAAGGTCGTGAGGTCGCGGATGCGCACGGGCTTGGCCATGCCGTTCTTCGCCAGGTGGGCGAGGAAGCGCAGCGCCGTGGCGTGTCGCAGGTACGGCATCGGGCTCGCCTCGGGACGGGTCGGCCTGCCGCTGCGCGCCAGCTCGGCATCCGACTCGTGGATGTAGACGCGAGCGCCGTTCGTCTCGCGCAGCTTCTCCGCGAAGCCGCTGTGATCGGAGTGCGAATGAGTGAGCACCACGGCGGCGACGTCGGCGCGCGTGCGGCCGATCGACTCGAGCGCCGGGTCGAGCTGACTCCAGTACGACGGCAGCCCGGCGTCGATCAGCGTGAGCCGGTCGCCCTCCTCCACCACGTACCAGTTCACGAAGCGCGTGCCGAAGCGATGCACGCCGTCTGCCACCTGGGCCATCGGCGGAATGTACCGGGCCGATTGGCCACCCCCGGGTGAGATGCCGGGTGATTCCGCCGGTAGCCTCGCGCCCGACGATGCCCGGTTACGACGCCCGTGAGCTCCTGGCAATCTTCGCCGGCGGCGCGGTTGGCGCGCTCGCGCGCGCCGGGTTGTCGGAGTGGTGGGCGCACTCGCCCACGAGCTGGCCGTGGGCCACGTTCGCGGTGAACGTGGCCGGCGCGTTCATGCTCGGCTACTTCGCCACGCGCCTGCAGGAGCGGCTGCCGCTGTCCGCGCTACCGGCGGCCGCTGCTCGGCACCGGCCTCTGCGGAGCGCTGACCACCTTCTCGACGATGCAGCTCGAGCTGTTGCGCATGCTCGATCACGGGCGCGACGGGCTGGCCGCCGGCTACGCCGCCGCGAGCGTGGTCGCGGGCTTCCTCGCGGTGGCGGCCGCCACCGCGATGGTGCGGCGGGTGAGGATCGTCGCGTGAGGGTGCTCGTGTGGGCCGGGGTGGCCGTGATCGGGGGCATGGGCGCGCTGCTGCGCTTCGCGCTCGACGGCGCGGTGTCGCGAGCTCGCGCGGCTCCGAGTTCCCTGGGGCACGTTCGCGGTCAACCTCAGCGGCGCCTTCGCTGCTCGGGCTTGGTCGCCGGCCTGGCGCTGCACGGCGACGCCCTGCTCCTGGCGGGCACCGCCCTGCTCGGCTCCTACACGACCTTCTCCACCTGGATGCTCGAGACCCACCGCCTGGCCGAGGAGGGCTCGTCGTGGGCCGCCGTCCTCAACGTCGTCGTCAGCCTCGCGCTGGGGATCGGGGCCGTCGCGCTCGGGCGGACCATCGGCGGTGCGCTCTGAACGAGGACTGCCTCAAGCTCACCGTCTACTTCGGCGAGCGCGACCGCGCGGGCGGCACCTTCCTCGCCGACGCCCTGCTCGACCTCTTCGCCCGCCACGGCTTCGAGGCCAGCGTGCTGCTGCGCGGCGCCGAGGGTTTCGGCGCCAAGCAGCGGCTTCAGACCCATCGCCTGCTGAGCCTGTCCGAGGACCTGCCCGTGGTGGCGGTGGCGGTTGACTCGCGCGAGCGGATCGAGGCGCGCTGCCCGAGCTCACCGCGCTGACGGGCGACGGGCTCGTGACGCTCGAGCGCGCGCGGCTCGTGAGCGGCGACGTCGGGGCGCCCGCCCTCCCCGACGAGGCGACGAAGCTGACCGTCTACCTCGGCCGCCAGGAGCGCGCGGCCGGGCGGCCGGCGTTCCTCGCCGTCGTCGATCTGCTCCACCGACGCGGCGTGGACGGCGCCACCGTGCTGCTCGGCGTCGACGGCACCGCCCATGGCGAGCGACGCCGGGCGCGCTTCTTCGCGCGCAACGCCGACGTGCCGCTGATGGTGATCGCGGTGGGCGACGGCGAGCGCATGCGCGGCGTGCTGCCGGAGCTCGGCCGGCTGCTGGAGCACCCGCTGCTCACGCTCGAGCGCGTGCGCGTGTGCAAGCGCGACGGGCGGCGACTGGCCGCCCGCAGGAGCTGCCGGCGAGCGACGCGCCGGCCTCGGCGTCTGGCAGAAGCTGACGTCTGATCGCGAGCGAGCAGGCCCGGCACGGGCGCACCCGCTGCACGTCGAGCTGATCCAGCGCCTGCGCTCGGAGCGGAGCGGCCGGCGCCACCGCGCTGCGCGGGGTCTGGGGCTTCCACGGCGACCACGCCCCGCACGGCGACCGGCTGCTGTCGCTGCGCCGCCACGTGCCGGTGGTCACGGCGATCGTCGACACGCCCGAGCGCTGCGCACGCTGGTTCGCGCTGATCGACGAGCTGACCCCGCACACGGGTCTCGTCACGAGCGAGGTGGTCCCGCCTCCCGGGCCAGCGGGCCGGACCTGCTCGAGGGCGGGCTGCGGCTGGCTGAGCGGCTGACAACGTGAGCGCGCTATGGGTGTTCGTGCCGGTGCTGGGGGCCGCGGCGCTGCACGGACCGGTGCTGGCGTTCGACCTCTTCCCGTCGCTCAAGCGCCCGCTCGACTTCGGCGCCACCGTGCGCGGCCGGCGCGTGTTCGGCGACAACAAGACCTGGCGCGGCGCGCTGTTCATGACGACGGGCGTGGTGGCCGCCGCCGCGCTGCTGTCCCTGTGGCCCTGGTACTGGCACAAGCTGCCGGACGGGATCCGCGACGCCGGGCCGTGGGTGTACGGGCTGCTGCTCGGGCTCGGCGTGGTGCTGGGCGAGCTGCCGAACAGCTTCCTCAAGCGCCAGCTCGACATCGAGCCGGGCTCCCAGCGGCGCGGCGCGGCCGGAATCGCGCTCTCGATCTTCGACCAGGCCGACTTCGTGCCCGTCGTCTGGCTGCTGCTCCTGCCGATCTGGACGATGTCGGTCGGGCAGGCCGCGATCGCGTTCGTCGTCGTCGCCGCCGTGCACATGCTGATCAACCTGGTCGGCTTCGCGATAGGCGCGCGGACGGCGCCGATCTGAAGAAGGGCGGTGTCGGGTGTGGGGTCTCGGGTGTCGGGTTACATCTCCGACACCCGACACCCGAACCCGACACCTACGCCGCGGGGACACCTCCGACGTTCAACGGAGGCAGTTGCGCGATCCGCCCCGCCCCCAGCGCATTGAGCGCCCACGTGTGCAGCGAGCCGAACACCGGGTCCGGCACCCCATCGGCCTGCACGAGGCTCGTGTCCCAGGCGACATCGCCCGGAGGCGCGACCAGCGTGTACTGGACCATCTCCTTCACCGCCGGGTTGAGCAGGGCCATCTGGAAGCCCTTCAACAGATAGGCGGAGCGACGCGCCTCGCCGAGCGAGCGCGGCCCGCGGGCGAAGTAGCCGTACTCCGTCAGATAGAGGGGCAGCGTGCCGCCGGTCGGAGTGCGCAACTTGTGCTGCTTGGCGAGCCCGTGAAGCAGCTTCGTCAGCCTGCCGAGCGTGCCCAGGGTCGCGTCGTTCGGGCCGCCCTTGGTCGATCCCGGCGCGACCGTGAACGCGTACGGGTGGTGGGCGAAGCCGTCCGCGACGAAGTGACCGTGAGCGGTGGCCTGCTGGACGAACGTGAGCGGCGCGGTGGACGCCCCGCTTGCGCTCCTGCGGAGCCAGCTCGCCGAACAGCACCTTGGCGTTCCAGTCCGCCGCTCTTCACGCCGGTGTAGCCGGCCTTGTAGAGCTTGGCGTAGAGCTTCGGGCCGTCCTTCAGCGGTGCAAGCCAGCCGCCCCAGTTCGGCTCGTTCCAGATCGAGTAGCGGTCCACCCGGCCCGCGAAATGCTGCGCCACGGCGTGCGCGAAGAGGCCGTAGTAGAAGGCGTTCGGCTTGTAGGCGCCGGAGTGAGCGTCGTTCCGGTGCTTGGCGTTGGCCCACGCCGGCGCGGGCCCGGTGATCGAGAACTGCACCTTGATCCCGTATGCGGCCGCTGCGTCCACGAGCGAGTCGTACGGCGCCCAGTTGTAGGTCACCTGAGCTGGGTGGAACGGTCTGGCCGGCCTGCGCGGCGGCGATCCGGTTCCACAGGACGTTCACGCGCAGGCGCGTGACCCCGAGCTGGCGCGCCTGCTGGAGTGCGAGATCGCGGTTGTAGTAGCTCTGGTAGAGGAAGACCGCGTCGTCCTGGAGGCCGACCTCCATGCCGGGGGCGGCGTGGGCGGTCGCGGACGCGCCGAGCGTGGTCGCCATCGCGAGGACGACGGCGACTGAGCGCCGGAGGCGAGTATTCATGGTGCTCCTGAGGGTTGAGGGCTGCGAGTTCGGCCTCCCCTTCGGCAGCCCCGGCGAGCACCATGAACTTCTGCTCTAGGGTTCGACAACCTTTGGACGCAGAGCTCGCATTCGCAGGCATCGCGCGGCAGGCCGAGCTGCTCAGAGAGGGCTCGGTCACCTCGACGGCCCTGGTCGAGGGCTACCTGCGCCGCATCGAGGAGATCGAGCCGCGGCTCAACGCCTTCCGCGCCGTCTACAGGGAGCGCGCGCTGGCCGAGGCAGCCCAGGCGGACGCGCGGCTGCGGGCGGGTGACGACCGCCCGCTGCTTGGGGTGCCGCTGGCCGTGAAGGACAACGTGGACGTGGCGGGCGATGTGACCGCCTACGGCACCCGCTCCCCCGGCCCGCCCGCGAGCGCGGACTCCGAGGTGGTGCGCAGGCTGCGCGCCGCGGGCGCCGTGCTGCTCGGCAAGACGCACCTGTCGGAGCTCGCGATCTTCCCGTTCGGCGAGACCGCCGCGTGGGGCACGACGCTCAACCCCTGGCAGTGCAGATCGAACCACGGGCGGCTCGAGCGCCGGGTCGGCCGCGGCGGTCGCCGCCGGGCTGGCCGCCGGCGCCCTGGGCTCCGACGGCGGCGGCTCGATCCGCATCCCCGCGGCCTGCTGCCACCTGTTCGGCATCAAGCCCCAGCGCGGCCGGATCTCGCTCTCGCCGCAGCCCGAGCACTGGTGCGGGCTCACCACCTTCGGGCCGCTGACCCGCACGGTGCTGGACGCCGCGCTGTTCCTCGACGCCGTGGCGGGAGCGCTGCCCGGCGACGCCGACCAGCCGCCCGCCGCCCGAGCGCCCCTACGCCGAGGCGGCCCGCGCCGCCGATCCCGGCCGGCTGCGCATCGCGTCTCCCTCAAGCCGCCCGTGCCCACGCCGGTCAGCGAGGCCGTGCGGCGTCCGGTGCGCGAGCTCGGAGAGCTGCTGCGCTCGCTCGGCCACGACGTGAGCGAGCACGAGCCGAGCTACGGCGAGTCGCGCCACCTGTTCGTGCCGCTCTGGCTGCGGGGGATCTACGACGACACGCGCGCCCTCGTGTCCGACCCGACCCAGCTCGAGCGCCGCACCAGGCGCATGGCCGCCGCTGGGCGTCTCGTGAGCGACGGTCTCGTGACGCGCGTGCGCGCCGGGCAGGCCGGGCTGATCGAGCGCCTGCGCGGCGACCTTCGACAGCTACGACGTGCTGCTCACCCCCGCGCTCGCCAAGCCGCCGGTGAGGGTCGGGCGCTGGGACGGCCGCGGGGCGCCCTGGACCGTCCTCGGGGTGGGCGCGTTCGTGCCCTTCAACCCGATCTGGAACCTCACCGGCCAGCCGGCGGCGTCAGTGCCGGCGGGCTTCACCGACGACGGCCTGCCGCTCGCCGTGCAGATGGTCAGCCGGGCGAACGAGGAGCACGTGCTGCTGGCGCTGGCGGCGCAGATCGAGCGCGCGCGGCCGTGGGCACAGCGGCGGCCCGAGGCTCTAGCCGAGGACGCGCCGCGCCCAGGCGAACTCATCGCGCAGCCAGCCGTCGTACAGCGGCAGCACGTAGACGCCCTGGCCCGACGAGTGGATGACGAAGTCCTTGCTCAGCGCGATGCCCTCGTGGGTCACGTTCGACTCGGTCGCCTTGGAGCGGAAGCCTGCGCTGCCGAAGAAGAGGAGGTCGCCGGGCTGGACGTCGTCAAGCGCCACGCGCCGCGACTTCGGGATCTCGCCCGCCTGCTGCGCCGCGGTGCGGCCGCCGATCGCCGCGCCCGCGGGGTTGCCCGACACCTTGAACACGCGCCAGACGAAGCCCGAGCAGTCGTAGCCGCCGTGGACCTGGCCGTATGAGGACCGTCGGTCTCACCGCCCCAGACGTAGGGCATGCCGATCTTCGACACCGCGAGCTGGAGCGGGGCGAGCTGCGCGGACGTGTAGTTGGGAAGCTGGAAGCGAGCGGCCACCGACTGCACGTAGCCGGCCTCCCAGCCGCCGAACTGGAGCACCTTGGCGAGCGAGTAGGCGGCCTCGGCGCGCGTGATGCGGTCCCAGGGGTAGAGCTCGAGCTGGTCGGTCCCCGAGGGGTGGTCGAAGTGCAGCCCGAGCAGGCGCGCCACCACCTCGGTGCCGAAGTAGGACGGCGGCTTGAGGCCCACGCGCTGGGCCTCGGACTGGAACGCCTGGGCAGAGGCGGAGAGGCCGAGCTGGCCTGCGAGCAGCGAGTCGAAGCGAGTGACAGAGATCGGAGCGGAGGAGACCTGCGCCGTGGGAGTGCCGTTCTTGGCGCTGATCGCGGTGAAGGCCAGGCGAAGCTGGGCGCTCGTGAGCGGCCGTTCGCCGTGGAACCCGCCGGGCAGCTTGGCCATCAGGCCGGCACGGACCACCTGGCTCTGCTGCTTGCGGTCCCAGCTCGCCTTGGTCACGGCAGCGGCCGGAGCGGCACACACGAGCAGGGCGGTGATGGTGGCGCCGGCAAGCAGCCACTGGCGGAGGGTTTTGGCCATCAAGGTCGAATCGGTATCTGGCGCGATGTCTTTAGCGGAGGGCGGCCCGGGTGGACCTGCGTCGCGCGGCTAACCTCGCCGTCGTGATCTGGGCTCAGCGGCAGATTCGCCTCTCTCCCGTCCCGCGTGGTTTCCATCTCGTGACGCGCGAGGTGGAGCAGGGCATGCCCGAGCTGGCGCAGGTCGGGGTCGGCGTGGCGCACGTCTTCATCCGCCACACCTCGGCCTCGCTGACGCTCAACGAGAACGCGAGCCGCGACGTGCTGCGCGACTTCGCGACCTGGTTCGACCGCGCGGTGCCCGACGGCGCCCCCTACTTCTCGCACACGCTCGAGGGCCCGGACGACATGCCCGCGCACATCAAGTCGGCCCTGCTCGACTCGTCGCTGACGATCCCCGTCTCCGACGGCCGGCTGGCACTCGGCACCTGGCAGGGCATCTACCTCTGCGAGCACCGCGACTCGGCCGGCCCGCGCTCGCTGACGCTGACCGTGTGGGGTGAGGAGCGCTAGGTCCGTCCTCGATGTATGCGAACATATGTTCGATGCGTTGGGACAACCTGAAGGTCGGCGAGGAGGAGGCGCACCAGCTGCCGGGCTATCGCGATCCGGCGGTCATCCGCCGCTTCGACGCCCCCGAGGCGCTCGACACCCGCTTCTACGAGGTGCGCTCGAAGTCGGCGCTCAACAAGGTGCCGGCGGCGTCCCGGATGCCGTTCCGCTGGACGATCAACCCGTACAGGGGATGCAGTCATGCGTGCACCTACTGCAAGCGGGGACACGCTGATCCTGATGGCGGACGGTCGCACCAAGATGCTCGCCGACCTCGAGGTCGGCGACGCGATCTACGGCACGGCGCGTGAAGGCGACTACCGGAGGCTACCGGACCACGGAGGTCCTCGACATCTGGTCGGACGTTCAAGCCCGCCTACCGCGTCACGCTCGAGGACGGCACGGAGCTCGTCACGAGCGGCGACCATCGCTTCCTGACCGGCCGGGGCTGGAAGCACGTCACCGGGGCTGAGCAGGGCCGCCCTCCAGCGCCCGCATCTGACGGTCAACAACAAGCTGATGGGCACCGGCAGGTTCAGTGAGACACCCGCTGGAGACGCCGGATTACCGACGTGGGTACCTGTGCGGCGTGATTCGCGGCGACGGCACCCTCGGGAGGTACGAGCACAAGCGCAGCGATCGGCGGAGCGGCATCTCGGTCCATCACCACTTTCGCCTGGCGCTCACGGACCTCGAGGCACTCCGACGGGCCCGCGACTACCTCGCCGCCGCCGGAGTGCAGACTGGCGGAATTCGAGTTCAAGGTCCCAGCTGGTTACACGGCCCATGCGCGGAATTCGAACGCAGAAGCGCGCAATGGTCCAATCGGTCCGAGAGCTGATCGAGTGGCCCAGGCAGGCGAGCGACGACTGGTGCAAGGGGTTTCTCGCCGGGATCTTCGACGCCGAGGGCAGTTACGGCGACTCGCTCCGGATCCACAACACCGACTCGGCCATCGTCGACTGGACCACCTGGTGTCTTCGCCGGCTCGGCTTCATGTTCGTCGTCGAGGACAGGGGGCTGTCGAATGGGATGCGATCCGTCCGGCTGCTAGGCGGTCTCGTCCAGCAACTTCGGTTCCTCCAGACGGTCGACGTGGCCATCACTCGCAAGCGCTCGCTCGAGGGCAAGGCAGTCAAGACCAACGCGCGACTGGGCGTGGTGTTCGATCGAGCCGCCTGGGCGTCGAACTACCGCTATACGACATCACCACAGGCACCGGCGACTTCATCGCCAATGGAGTCGTCAGCCACAACTGCTTCGCTCGCCCCACCCACACCTACCTTGGCTTCGACGCCGGCCGGGACTTCGAGCGCGAGATCGTCGTGAAGGTCAACGTGCCGGAGGTGCTGCGCACCGAGCTGGCGCGGCCGTCGTGGAAGGGCGAGCACGTGGCGCTCGGGACGAACACCGATCCCTACCAGTGGGTCGAGGGCCGCTACAAGCTGATGCCGGGAATCTGGGAGGCGTTCAGGGACTTCGCCAACCCCTGCTCCGTGCTCACCAAGTCGCCGCTCCTGTTGCGCGACCTTCCGCTGCTGCGCGAGATCGCCGAGGTGGCGCCGGTCACCGCCAACCTCTCGGTGCCCACGCTCGACGAGAAGGCCTGGCGCGCCACCGAGCCGCACACGCCCAACCCGCGCGCGCGGCTCGAGGCGGTGGCGGAGCTCAACCGCGCCGGCATCCCCACCGGCGTTCTGATCGCACCACTGATGCCCGGGATCAACGACTCCCCGGAGCAGGTGGAGCGCATCCTCGACCTCGCGACGGAGGCCGGCGCCACGCACATCGGCGGCATCGCGCTGCACCTGCGTGGCGAGGTGCGCGAGGTCTTCTTCGACTGGCTGCGCTCCCAGCGCCCCGACCTGGTCCCCCGCTACGAGCAGCTCTACAGCCGCGGGGCCTACGCCCCGCCGGCCGAGCGCCAACGGTTGCAGGATCTCGCGTCGCCCCCCGGCCGCCCGTCCTCGCCGCGACGCTATCTGCGCGACCGCGACCTGGCCGGTCCCGCCGCGAAGCGGCCCAAGCCGGGTCCGCGTCCGCCCGAGCCCAGGCAGGCCGCGCTGTTCTGAGCGAGCGGGCGTTTCCCGTGCAAAGCCGGGACCGATGTTTGACGGCTCGCGGGTTCGGTGAAGGCAAGAGAGACGGCGGCAGGCCGTCAATTCTTCATGCGCTGGGTACGTGCCAAAGCTTCCAAGCCGCTGCTGCGGCCATCTCCGCTCGCGCGCCAGCTCCGCATCCAGGCGGTGCGGCAGGCGCGGCGCGCGCGCTGGGAGGTGCTGCTGCTCGCACCCGCCCTTGCGGCCGTGCTGTGGGCTTACAGCCATCGCGAGGAGCTCTTCGGAGTCGACCTGCCGGTGCGCATCGCCTCGGTCATCGCGCTCGTCATCCTCGGCTGGGCGTTCGCGCGTTCGCTCGGGCGCGCGGTGGGTCCCGTCCTCATGCGCCGGGTCGAGCCCGGCACCGCGGGCACGCTCGGCTTCCTGATCCGGCTCAGCGCGCTCGCGTTCGCGGTGCTGATGGCGCTGCGGGTCGCGGGGTTCAACCCGCAGACGCTGGCGGTCGGTGGCGCGTTCACCGCGGTGATCTTCGGTCTCGCAGCCCAGCAGACGCTCGGCAACCTGATCGCCGGCACCGTGCTCCTCAGCGCGCGGCCCTTCAGGGTCAGCGATCGCGTCCGCTTCCAGGCCGGCGCGCTCGGCGGGCAGATCGAGGGCGTCGTGATGTCGCTCGGCCTGCTCTACACCACGCTGTCGCAGGGCGAGGACGAGATCATGGTCCCCAACAGCATGGTGCTGAGCGCCGCGGTGGTGCCGCTGCGCGAGCCCGCCGCCGTCGATCTGCGCGCTCGCCTCCCGGGCGGCGTGAAGCCAAGCTCAGTGCAGGACCTGCTGGAGCACGCGGTGTCGGTGCCCACGCGCTCGAAGCCGCACATCGGCCTGGAGGAGGTGGAGGCCGACGAGGTGGTGGTCAGAATCGCGGCCACGCCCGAGTCCGGCTCCGACGGCCCGCGGCTCGCGGACGAGATCCTGGCGGCCATCAGCGAGCTCACCGCGGACGGTGGCGAGCATCAGAACGGCGACGACCCGCGCTCGCGACCTGAGCGCGCAGTGAGCTAGGGCGCCGCGCGCGCCTCGAGCCGCGCGCCCACCCGCGCGCGCGAGCGCCCGCCGCGCGTGGCGAGTGCCAGCAGCGTGCGCTCCACGAGCAGCCAGCTAGCGGCCCCGATCGCCAGCGCCGGCACCAGCACCACGGCCAAGCCGCGGTAGGAACGCATGCGGGAGGAGCCCCAGTCGCTCGCCGAACAGCATCAGCGGCAGGTGCCAGAGATAGAGGCCGTACGACACCAGCCCGATCTTCGCGAGCGGCCGAGCGTGGATCCAGGCGGTCGCCGGCCCGCGACCCGCCACGACGGCGGCCACGAGCGCGGCGAAGCCGATCCCCGCCGGCAGGTTCTGAAGCGTGGCGCCCAGGAGCGGTACGGCGTCGGCCCCGCCTGAGGAGTGCCACACCGCGTTTCCCACCACCCCGAGCACGCCCAGCCCGACCAGACCGAGCGTGGCGAGGGCGCTCACGCGCGGGCGCTCGCCGCGAACGGCGGCCGCCCGCTCCACCCACAGCGCCAGCAGCATCCCGAGCGCGAAGTAGGGCAGGTACGCCGGCAGCGCCTTGGACGCCACCATGTTCCCGCCCAGCAGGTAGACGCCCGCGTTCCAGCCCAGCCCCAGCACGATCAGCCCGACCAGCGCCATGGCCTGCCGCCCTGCGCGCCCACCGCTCCAGCGGTAGGCGAGCAGCCCCAGCACGGGCAGCAGCGCATAGAAGACGACCTCGAGCGAGAGCGTCCACGTGACCGGGTTGAACGTGAGCAGCGTGTGCGACGAGTAGTTCTGGGCGAAGAAGGCGAACAGCGCGAGGTCGCTGCCCTGAGCCGGCAGCCGCACCCCGGGCGTGCCGCGGGCGCCCCAGAGCAGCGCGAACGTGCCGAGCATCGCCAGGTAGTAGGCGGGCACCACGCGGGCCACGCGCCGGCGCAGGTACATCCGCACGTCCACGAACCCCTGGCGGCTCAGCGCAGCGCGCGCGAAGCCCCGATACAGCAGGAAGCCGGACAGCACGAAGAACAGGATCAGCCCCAGTCGGAAGTCCGACAGGGCGTAGTCGAGCGGCTGGCTGCGGCGCACGTGGGTGGGGTCCGGGAAGCGGTACAACCAGACGTGAAAGCAGACGACTGACAGGGCCGCGAGGCCGCGCAGGCCATCCAGGCCGGCTGCGCGCCTCCCGCGCTCAGACGGAGACATGTGTCTCCCATACCCGGTAAAAGGCCTTAATGCATCCTGGACATGCGCACGCGGGCCTCCATCACGGCCACTCGCACGCCCCGAGCAGGGAGACGAACCGCAACAGGCTGACGATCGCGCTGGTGATCAACCTGGCGCTCGTCGTGGCCGGGGTGATCGGCACCGTGGTGTTCAAGTCGCTCGCCCTGTTCGCCGACGCCGGGCACATCCTGTCCGACGTTGGCGCGATCGCGCTGGCGATGTTCGCCGCCGCGATGGCCGCCCGCCCGGCGTCCGGCCGCCGCACCTTCGGCTTCTACCGCACGGAGATCCTTGCGGCGCTCGCCAACGGCCTGATCCTGGTGGTCGTCGCGGTGCTCGTCTTCATCGAAGGGGTGATGAGGCTGTCCAGCCCGTCGGACGTGGACGGGCTCGGCGTGCTGATCATCGGCGTGGTGGGACTGGTGGGGAACGTCGCCGCCACCGTGGCGCTCGCGGGCGGCGACCGTGAGGACATCAACCTCGAGGCGGTGCTGCGGCACTCGGCGGGGGACGCGCTGGGCTCGCTCGGCGTGGTCGTCTCGGGCGCGCTGGTGCTCGCCTTCGGCTGGGATCGGGCCGACCCGATCGCGGGCATGGTGATCGGGGTGCTGATCCTGCTCAGCTCCTGGCGGCTCATCAAGGAGCCGATCGACGTGCTGATGGAGGCGGCGCCCGAGGGTCTCGACGTGCAGGAGATCGGCACCGCGATGGCGGCGGTGGAGGGCGTGCGAGAGGTGCACGACCTGCACGTGTGGACGGTCACCTCGGGCTTCCCCGCGCTTGCCGCGCACCTGCGGGTGGCCCCGGAGCACGACCGCGACGAGGTCCGCCACGCGGTGGAGCACGTGCTGCAGGAGCGGTTCGGGATCGATCACACCACGCTCCAGACCACCTGCGAGCAGCTGCTCGAGCTCGAGGACCGCCGCGGCGAGCCGGCCTAGCGCATGCGCGTCTGGGTCGACCTGACCAACACGGCTCACGTGCTGGTGCTGAGGCCGCTCGTGGAGCTGCTCGAGAGCGACGGCCACGAGGTGGAGATCACCGCGCGGCCGCTCTCGCACACGCTCGAGCTGCTCGAGGACTGGGGCCATCCGCACACAACGCTCGGGCACCACGGGGGCGCGTCGCGCGCCGGCAAGGCGCGCGCGGCGGCCGGCCGCGTGTCGGACATGGTGCACTTCGGCCGCGGCAAGGGCTTCGGCTGCGCGCTGGCCCACGGCTCCACCGACCTGCCCGTGGCCTCGCGGCTGCTGCGCATCCCCAACTCGACGATGTTCGACTACGAGTGGGCGGTGCTGCAGCACAACGTGATCTGCCGGCTCGCCAACCGCGTGCTCGTGCCGGACGCGATCCCGGCCGAGCGCCTACGCCGCTACGGGGCCCGGGGCAAGAAGCTGATCCGCTACCCCGGCCTCAAGGAGGAGTACTACCTGGCGGACTTCGAGCCGGACGAGACCGTGCTGCGCCAGCTCGGCGTGGACCCGGCGCAGCCGCTGTGCGTGGTCCGCACCGCTCCCTCCTACGCGCTCTACCTCGGCGGCTCGGAGAACGAGCTGCTGCCGCGGCTGCTGCGTCACCTGGCGGAGACCGAGCGCGCCCAGACTGTCGTGCTGGCCCGCACGCCCGAGCAGCGCCAGGCGGTGAACGCGCTGGGCCTCGAGCGTGTGATCGTGCCGGAGCGGGCCGTGGACGGCAGCAGCCTCGTCGCATTCGCCGACGCGCTGGTGTCGGCCGGTGGCACGATGAACCGCGAGGCCGCCGTGCTCGGCACGCCGGTCTGGTCGATGTTCGAGGGCCGCATGGGAGCGGTCGACGAGCAACTAGCCCGCGAAGGCCGCCTGCGCTTCCTCACCGATCCGGCCGAGGTGAAGGTGGAGAAGCGCGCGGCGCGCGCCTACGAGCAGCGGGTGAGGCGCGACCCGCGCGAGCTGCTGCGGCTCGCGCTGCCCTGGCTCGAGCGCTAGAGGCCGCTGGTGGTCACGGCGCTCTCCACTCTCGCCGGTCTTCTCGGCGCTGACCACGCCGTCGGCGGGAGGCGGGGGCTCGTCGCGCACGAAGCGCCCCAGCCCGATCGCGCGCAGGTGGCGGCCCTTGAGGATCTCGAGCGTGTAGACCATCCAGACCGAAGCGCCGAGCACTGCTAGCCCCACCACGGCGGCGATCAGCGAGTGGGTGCCGTTCCAGTTGCCCCCGGGCCGCGGCGGCACGAAGCGCAGCATGATCCCGTAGGCCGCCAGGAGCAGCGCCCACACGTGCAGGTACGCCGCGGTGCGCCGCTGCGAGAAGCCGATGCGCAGGAAGCGGTGGTAGAAGTGGTTGTGATCGGCGCCCCAGGGCGCGCGCTTGTACTTGAGCCGCTTCAGCACGACGAAGGACGTGTCCAGCAGCGGCACCGCCATCACGAGCAGCGGGCCGGCGAGCGCAATCGTCGCGGCGGTCTTCAACACGCCCTGCACGGCGATCGCCGCCAGCAGGTAGCCCAGCGCGAGCGCCCCGCAGTCGCCCATGAAGATCTTCGCCGGGTGGTAGTTGCTGCGCAGGAACGCCAGCGTGGAGCCGCAGACGATGGCGGCCAGCGCCGCGGCGTCGGCGCGGCCGAAGGAGACCGCGAGCAGCGCGAAGGCGCCGGCGGCGATCGCGACGATGCCGGCGGCAAGCCCGTCCAGCCCGTCGATCAGGTTGACCAGGTTCGCCAAGAACGCGATCCAGAGGATCGTGAGCGGGATCGAGGCCCAGCCCAGGTCGATCGACCCGATCACCGGCAGGTTCAGGTGATCCATGCGTAGGTGCCAGCCGAGCACCGGGATCGCCGCGATCGCGAGCACCAGAAGCAGCTTGGGACCGGGTCGCAGGCCGCGCGTGTCGTCGAGCAGGCCCACCGCGGCGACCGCCGCGACGCCGATCAGGATCCCCGGATAGGGGCCATCGAGATCGACGAAGATCAGCGCCGACACGAGGATGGCGATGACGATCGCCAGGCCGCCGATGCGCGGCACCGGCCCCTTGTGGACGCGCGGGCGGTCACCGCCGGTGTCGACCCCGCCGATCTTGGGGGCCAGCCACGCGGTGATCGGGGTGAACACCAGCACGATCACCACGGCCAAGATGAAGCCCCACGCCACCGAGCCGTCCTCGACGAGGGCGCGCAGGGAGTCCCACAAGGACATATCCAGGTGGTTATAGCGCAGGGTGACGAAGGAAATGACGGGCGGACGCCCGCGCTGGCAGTAGCCTTGACCAGCGTGAGTGAGGTTGTCTCGTCAGCTCAGGCGTTTGACGAGCGGATAGCCACGCGTGAGGCGGCGGTCGGGATCGTCGGCCTCGGCTACGCGGGCCTGCCGCTCGCGATGGTGTTCGCGGAGGCCGGATTCCACGTGACCGGCGTCGATGTGAACGAGCAACGCGTGCGCGCGGTGACCGAACGGCGGTCCTATCTCGTGGACGTGCCGGCCGAGCGACTCGACCATCTCGACGGCCGGATGAGCGCCACCACCGACTACGCGGCGGTGCGCGATCTGGACGCCGTCACGATCTGCGTGCCCACGCCGCTGTCGAAGACGCGCACGCCGGATCTCTCCTACATCGTGTCGGCGGCCGAGTCGCTGGCGGCGAACCTGCGCCCCGGCCAGCTCGTGGTGCTGCAGTCCACCACCTCGCCCGGCACCACGCAGGACATCGTCCTGCCGATCCTCGAGCAGAGCGGCGGCAAGGTGGGCGAGGACTTCTTCCTGGGCTACGCGCCCGAGCGCGTGGACCCCGGCAACAAGCACTACTCGATCCGCAACACCCCGAAGCTGGTCGCCGGCGTGACTCCCGAGTGCCTGCGTCGCACCGAGCTGCTCTACCGCCAGGTGGTGGAGGAGGTGATCCCGGTCTCGAGCACGATGGTGGCCGAGGTCGCGAAGCTGCACGAGAACACGTTCCGCGCGGTGAACATCGCGCTGGCCAACGAGCTGGCCCTGATGTGCGACCGCCTCGGGGTCTCCGCCTGGGAGGTGATCGAGGCCGCCAGCTCGAAGCCGTTCGGCTTCCTGCCCCACTACCCGGGCCCCGGCCTCGGCGGCGACTGCATCCCGGTGGTACCCCACTTCCTCGCCTCGCGGCTGCGCGAGTACGGCTACTCGGCGCAGCTGATCGACGCCGCGCACGAGATCAACGCCAACATGCCGGCCCACGTCGTGGCGAAGGTGTCCGACGCCCTCAACGAGGCCGGGAAGCCGATCAAGGGCTCGCGCCTGCTGCTGCTCGGCATGGCATACAAGGCCGACGTGCACGACATCCGCGAGTCGCCCAGCCTGGAGGTGCTGCGCCAGCTCCTGCTGCGAGGCGGCGAGCTGCGCTACTGCGACCCCTGGGTGGACGAGCTCGAGCTCGACGGCGAGATCCATCGAAGCGTGGAGTGGTCGCCCGAGGAGGTTCGCGCCGCGGACTGCGTGGTCGTGCTCACCGCCCACCGGCAGTTCCTACAGACCCCGTACTGGGACCAGGCACGGCTGATCGTGGATACGCGCAACGTGGTGCCCGCAGGGCCGAGCGTCAGGTCGATCTAGTTGCCGTCCTCCATCCTGGTGCTGGGGGCGGGCTACATCGGCGCCCGCCTCGGGGAGCTGGCCCTCGACGCGGGCCACGAGGTCACGCTGGTGGACAACTGGTACGCCACCGAGGCCGCGCAGCTGGAGGGGCTCGAGCGCCGCGGCGCTCGTCTGGAGACCGCCGACATCCGGCGTGCCGAGGAGCTGTGGCCGATGTTCGAGGGGTTGCGCCCCGAGCGCGTGTACCTCACCGCCGCCCAGGCCAGCCGGCCGCTGTCCGAGAGCGAGCCCGACTACACGGAGCAGACCAACCTCACCGGGGCGCGGCACGTGGCGGAGGCGGTGGCGGCGAACGGCTCGGGGGCTCTCGTCTACGCCAGCTCGCTGCACGTGTACGGGACGAAGCTGAGCGGCGAGGTGGGGCCGGAGCAGCCCTACGGCCCGCAGGGCGACCTGGCCCATCTCTCGAAGATCTACGCCGAGCTGTGCCTCGAGCTGTACGCGCGCAGGCACGGCTTCGACCTCACGCTGTTGCGGCTCGGGATCGTCTACGGGCCGAGCCCCGTGGAGCACGACCGCCCGGAGTCGCAGACCGTGGTGGACAAGTTCCGCCGCCTCGCAGCGGCGGGCGAGGAGCTGACGCTGGACGGCGGCGGCCGGGCCACCATTGGCGTGGTCCACGTGGACGACGTCGCGCGGATCGCGCTGGAGTCGCCCGCCGGACCGGGGATCACGGCCGCCAACGTGGCGGCGGAGACGGTCACGGTGGCCGACGTCGCGGCGCTGGCGCGCGGCGAGCAGCCGCCGGGCGGCGCCACGCACAGCTTCGCCACCCCCTTCCGGTACGAGCACAGCCTGGCGGAGTACCTGGGATGAGGGTGCTCGTGACCGGGGCCACCGGCTTCCTCGGCTGGCGGGCCTGCACGCTGCTCGCGGAGGAGGGCCACGACGTGCTGGCGCTGTCGCGCCCCGGCAGCGCCCCCCGCGCGGCGTCCGCGGAGCTCGACCCAGTGCGAATGGACGCCGGCGACCCCGCCGCCCGCGACCTCGTTGCGGGTCGTGATGCGGTGCTGCACTTCGCCGGCGTGCCCGATCCAGCCGGCGCGCGCCACGATCCGGCGCGAGCGGTGCGCGAGAACGCGGGCACCACGCTCAACCTGCTCGAGGGCTGTGCCGAACACGGCGCCGGGTTGATCTACCCCTCCAGCGTGCGCGCGGCCCAGGACCCACCGCCGGATCCCTACGCGATGTCGAAGCGCCTCGGCGAGAACGCCTGCCGCTTCCACCCCGCCAACGCCACGGTCGTGCGGCTGACCTCGGTGTTCGGCCCCGGGCAGGTGACCTGGGAGGGCGCCACCGGGGCGATCGCGGCGTTCGCGGCCCGCGCGCTCGCCGACGAGCCGATCGTGATCCCCGGCGACCCCCGCCGCACGCGCGACTTCGTCTACGTGGACGACATGATCGCCGGGCTGGTCCAGATCGTGGAACAGGGGCGCTGGAATCAGACGGTCACGCTCGGAAGCGGCCTCGACACGCCTCTCATAGAGGTGGCGGAGCTGGTCCGGGACACGGTAGGCTCGTCATCTCCGATCGAGACCCCGGGAGGGGTTCTCGCTCCCGGCGAGAACGAGAGTTACGACACCGGCGCCGGGTTGATCCTCGAGACCCGGCCCCTCGACACCGCCGTACAGCTCTATGTCGACTGGCTTCGCCGCCATCCCGCTGCTCAAGGCCGCACCCGAGCCTGATCAGGTCGCGGACCGCCTCGCGGGCGGCCCGTGGCAAGGGCTCGAGCTGGCGCTGATGCCGCCCCACGTGGCGGACGAGGCGTCGCTGGCCAGGGCGATCGAGGTCACGCGCATCGGCGCCGGCGATCTCGTGGTCACCGCGGAGTCACCGGTCGCCTGGCCGAGCGGGGCGTTCGTGCGGGTCGACCGCCTGGACGACGAGGCACGCCGCGGCATCGAGAGCAGCGTGGAGTTCGCGGCCGGCATCGGGTCGCCGGTGCTCACGATCCACCTCTTCACCCCGATGTCGCCGGCGGAGTACCGCGCCAACCCCGACGGCCCCGACGAGCGCGAGATCGAGCGCTTCCTGCGCTTCTTCGCCGACGCCTGCCTCGACCGCGACGTGATGCCGCTGATCGAGAACGTGCCGCCCGTGCTGCGGATGCGCACCGGCGGCGTGTACCTCTCCCCCGTCGGGGGCCACTGGCGCGACCTGCTCGACTGGCGCCGGCGCGTGCCTGAGCTGGGCTTCACGCTCGACACCTCTCACGCCGCGCTGTTCCGCAACTTCGCGGCCAGCTACCCGTCGCTGTTCGGGCTCGACTCCGACGACGAGCTCGAGCTGGAGCGCTACGTGGAGGAGCTGGGACCGGCGAGCGAGGTCGCACACGTCTCTGACGCACACGGGCTGCTCGGCGAGGGCCTGCCCTACGGCAGCGGCGAGCTGACCGAGCTCGACCCCGTGGTGCGCCGCATTGGCGAGCTGGTGCCGTACGTGGTGGCGGAGATCAACGAGCCGGATCCCGCGCGCTCGCCGGAGATGAAGGCGGGCTACCGCGAGCTCGAGCGCGTGTTCGCGCTTCCGCCCGTCGGCCCGGCGGTGCGGCCGCCGCGCCGCCTGCGCAAGGAGACCTTCGACTGGCAGCGGGTGCTTCAGCTGCGCGACCCCGTGCCGTCGGTGCTCGAGCTGCAGGAGCTGTTCGGCGGGCGCCGGGTGCTGATCACCGGCGGCGGCGGGTCGATCGGCGGCTCGCTCGCCACGCTGCTCGGCGGCTTCCGCCCCGAGGCGCTCACGCTGCTCGACGGCCACGAGGCCGCGCTCACCGCGGACCGCCGCTCGCGCGACCCGCTCGCGCTCGAGCGCATGGCGCACGTGCTCTGCGACATCCGCGACGCCGGCCGGCTGGAGGTGGAGTTCGGCCGCGCGAAGCCCGACGTGGTCTTCCACCTGGCGGCCTACAAGCACGTGGACTGGGCCGAGGTCTACCCCGAGGAGTTCGTGGACAACAACCTGCACGGCAGCTGGAACGTGCTGCGCGCGGCCGAGAAGGCCGGCGTGGACACCGTGGTGGTGGCGTCCACCGACAAGGCGGCGCTCGCCGCCAGCTTCTACGGCCGCACCAAGCGCTTCATGGAGCAGCTCACCGCCTACGCCGCGCGCCGGGCCGGGGCGCGGCGCGCCGCCGTTCGCTTCGTGAACGTGCTGGGCAGCGCCGGGAGCGCCTCCGACCTGTTCCTGCGCCAGGCGCGGGCGGGCGTGCCGCTCACGGTCACCGACACCGGCATGGTGCGCTACTGGATCTCGATGGCACACGCCGGCGCGCTGGCCGCCCATGGGGCGCTGCTGGCCGGCGAGGGCACGCTGCTGGCGGGACCCTCCGACCCGGCGATGCTCACGGTGGGCGAGCTGGCCGACCGCATCTGGACCGGCGCCGGCCGCGAGGGCGCGCCGGACATCGACCTGGTGGGCATCCGGCGCGGCGAGACGCTCTCCGAGGTGCTGACCGCACCCGGCGAGGAACTCGGCGAGGAGCGCCACCAGGGCATCGCGCCGATCCACGGGGAGATCTCCACCGCCGGCCCGGCCTGGGTGGCCGAGCGACTGCCCGCCACCGGCGGGCGCGAGGAGGCGCGGGCCGTCTGGCTCGAGGCGATGCAGCGACCGGGGCTGCTCACGCCTCCGGCGCAGACCGCCGAGCCTCAGCCGTAGCCTCGCGCAGCGGCTCGACGGAGGCCTGCTAGCGTTCGCCAAGCGCCTAGACCTTCACCGACGCCGTCGAGCTAGAACCTCCCCGGCAGTCATTTCGGACTACAGCGCCACAGGAGAGCTCAACCGAGTTCCCCGCCCCTGAGAAGAGAGTTGGCACCATCATGTTTGCCACGATCCGACGCTACGAGGCAGTCGACCAGAGCCGCGCGAGCGAGCTCGTCACGAAGGTCGAGCAGAGCCTCGTCCCCAAGCTGAGCGAGCTGCCGGGCTTCCACGGTTACTCCCTCATCGACAGCGGCAACGGCGTCTTCAGCTCGATCGGGATCTACGAGACCTCGGCCCAGGCCGACGAGTCGACCCGCGTCGCATCGAACTGGGTGCGCGACGAGAAGCTGGACACCGCCCTCCCCAACGCGCCGAAGATCACCGCCGGCGAGGTCGTGGTTCACAAGATGTCCGAGCCCGTCCCCGCCTGAGCACCAGCCAGTAGCCGCAGAGAAGGCCCGCTCTCGCGGGCCTTCTCGTCTTCCTGCTCGACCGCATCTAGGACCCCCGGGGTCCCTCAAGCGGCGTATGCTGGGCGGTCAGAGCCGCCATGACCGGGCTGGAATCACCCGAACTTCGGCGCGCGCTGGCCTTCGTCGAAGGGCTGCATGCCGAGCGCAGCGTCCATGACCTGCGACTGCACGTGGAGCGCACGCTGCCCGAGCTGATTCCCTGCGACGTGGTCACGTTCGGCGAGAGCTCGCCCGAGTCTCGCCACGTGCTGGATCTGCCCGGGTGCCTCTCACTGGGTCGCTCGCGACCGGAGTTCTCCGACTCCGAGCGGGACCTCCTGGCCCTGCTGCGGCCGCAGCTGATCGCGGCCCAGGCGGAGGCGGGGCTGCGCGACGCGCTCGCCGCGGGCGCCGCGCCCGGCGAGGTGGGCGCGTCAGGCCTGACCGAGCGCGAGCTCGAGGTGCTGCGGCTGGCCGCCTACGGCGGCACCAATAAGCAGCTGGGACTGGAGCTGGGCATCAGCCCGCGCACGGTCCAGAAGCACCTCGAGCGGATCAACGCCAAGCTTGGCGTCAGCACGCGCACGGCGGCCGTGGCCGCCGCCGCGGGCGTGCTGGCACTTCACCTCTAGTGGCCGCGGCCCTTCCGGCGGCCGCCACCCTTCACCTGCTCGGCGAAGATCTGGCGCTTGCCCTTCGCCCCGTCGTTGAACAGGAAGAAGGGAGTGCCAGGCGCTCCGCCCTGGCAGGCGCTGCCGTCCCCGTTGAAGGGGTTCGCCGTGCAGTCGGATGAGATCGGCGACGTGACGCCGAGCGTCAATCCCGCCTTCGAGCGGGAGATCCCGCCCGGGCTGTCGAGCACGAACTTGGGGTTCGCGGCGCCCTTGAGGTGTCCTACGAACAGCTTCACGTCGTGTGGCCCACGCGCTGGTGCCAGGTGACGTAGGGCGTGAGCTTGGCGAAGCCGATGTCGGGCAGGACCGCGTTGGTCTTGCCCGTCGACAGCGGCTTCCCGCCGTTGACGATCTGGAAGTGCGTCCCGTTCACGAGCCGCGCGGCGAAGATCTGGAAGACCTTGTGGACCTGCTCGGACCAGACGACCCACGGAACCGTGGGCACGCCCGGCGGTCATCGTCCCCGCCGCCACGCTCGGGTCCTCGGCGTTCGGCCGCGGAGCTGTGGTTGAGCGTGCAGAGGTTCTCGGTGGCCTTCGACCCGAGGCACGGCCCCGCGCCGGTCACGGACGTGTCGAGCGCCTGAGCGGCGCCGGTGCCCTTGCCCACCGCGGCCCAGTGGAAGCCGCCGTCGACCACCCCTGACACGGTGCCGGTGTTCACGGCCTTGGCCGCGAAGACGCGCTCGTTCTTCACGCCGAACGCCCCGGGGCCGGTCTCGTACCAGACCACCCACGGCACGGTGTCGCGAGGGACCGGTGAAGGCGATGTCGGGCTCGATGCCGTTGCGGCTCGGATCCACGTTCACCGACGGCAGGGTCGGCGCGCCGACCGGCGCGCGCTCCACGCCCACCTGCTGCCAGCAGAAGCCGCCCACCGGGGCGCCGCCCGTGGGCTTCGTGCCCGGCGGGACAGGTGACCGTGCCGGGCCCGATCGGCTTGACCACGAAGATCTGGTCCTTGGTCGGGCCCTGCTCCTGCCACGACGATCCACGGGCCCGGGTTGGCGCCCGCCACGGCTGGCGCCGCCGGCCACCTGCGGGTTCTCGGCGTTCTTGGTCACGTCGATGTTGAGCGACGGGGGCCCGCCGTTGCCCGGCCGCCCCTGACCGGCGAACACCCACTTCTGGGTGGTCTGATCGAAGCGGCTGGCGAAGATCTCCTCGCGGCCGAACGGAGCGGTGTTGTCCTCGTACCAGGTCGTCCACGGCACCGTGCGCCCGGCGCCGGCGAAGTCGATCGAGGGCGCCTCGGCCTCCTTGGTCTGATCGAAGTTGAGCGAGCCGCGGAAGGTCGGGCTGGCGCTGGAGGCGCCGTTCACGGTGCCCACGCCCTGGGTCACCCAGGCGCCGCCCTTGAAGGCGCGCACGAACACCTGCTGCTCACCGCTCGTCTGCTTCTCGAAGATCGTCCACGGCACCGCGGCGCCGCCGGCCAGCAGCGAGCCGCTGACCGCGTCGACCGCGCCCGCGTCCTTGCGCAGGGCTGATGCCGGACGCCGCGTCGTTGTCCACCCGCGAGCCGCTCGCCGGGAGGTTCACGAACGCGTGCACGTCGGCCGCGGCCACGAGCAGCACCAGCACAGCGGCGACGGGGATCAGGACCCTGCGGGCGCGCCTCTTGCTGCGTGCCCGACTACCAGCGCCTGTCTTGGCCATGTCATCTCCCCGATCCGTTTGTGGGTGCGTGACAACTCAAGTCGCTGCCCGGAGGCAAGTCAATACGCAATTCCGCGTACGCCCAGGCGGGTCAGGCGGCCCCGGTGGAGTCGTTCCGGGCCGCCCTCCGCAGGGCGGGCCAGGTCGCTCCGGCCACGCAGAAGACCGCGATTCCCGAGGCGATCAGCGCGGTGCGCGGCGACGTGACGTCCACCAACACCCCGCCGAGCGCGTACGCGATCGCGTTGCCGAGGAAGATCGCCGTCGCGATCGCGCTGAACACGCGGCCGAGCAGGTGGCCGGGCACGTAGCGCTGGATCAGCGTGTCCTCGCCGACGAGGCCCAGGCCGTTGCCCACGCCGCCGAGCAGCTGGAACGCGACGACGAGCCCGATCACGGGCGCCGCGCCCACGAGCAGGTTGCCCGCGCCGGTGAAGATCATCCCCACGCTGACCACCGTGGCCGGGTGCACGCTCGACCAGCGCCGCACCAACCCCACCGCCCCCAGGATCATGCCCAAGCCGAAGGCGGATATCGCCGCGCCGTAGGCGAACGAGCCGCCGCCGAGCACGTCGCGCACCAGGAACACCACGGCGACGTTGTCGAGCGACGCGAACCCCACGAACGCGAACATGCTCAGCGCGAGCACGCGCAGCAGCGGCTCGTGCCAGACGTAGGCGAGGCCCTCGCGTGTCTCGCCCCACAGCGAGCTGCCCTCCACGCCCTCCCTCACCGGCGGGATCGGTGGCAGCGCGAGCATGATCGCCGCGGACGCGAGGAACGACGCGGCGTCGATCGTCAGCGCCAGGCGCGAGCCGCCGAGCGCCACCAGCAGCCCGCCCAGCACCGGCCCGAGCGCGACCTGGAGGTTGAACACCGTGTTCATCAGTGCGTTCGCGGACATCAGCTCGTCCTTCTTCACGAGCGCCGGGATCGAGCCCTTGCTGGCCGCCGAGAACGTGCGCGACAGCAGCGTGGCGGCGGCCACCAGGAGGAGCAGCCCCGCGTACGGCGGCAGCCAGATCGCGATCGCCCCGTAGACCAAGGCCTGCCCCGCCTCGCACTGGATCATCACCCGCCGGCGGTCCCTGCGGTCGGCCACGGCGCCCAGCAGGGGCGCGACGAACGCCGGCACCACCTCGGCCAGCAGCAGCCCGCCGACGGCCGTGGCCGGCCGGCCGTGCGAGACCAGCAGCACGAGCGTGACCGTCGCGATCCCGTCCCCCAGATAGGAGACGAACCGCGCGCTCCAGAGCGCACGGAAGGCGGGATTGCGGCCCAGCAGCCCCCACCGCCCGCCCTCCGGTGGGATGACCGCTGCGTTCAGCTCAGACGGCCGCGGCGGCCAGGTGCGGGTACAGCGGGTAGCGCTCGCCGAGGGCGCGCGCTCGCTCGCCCAGCTCGGTGCGCTGGGAGTCGCCCCACTCGGCGGACGTCAGCGCCTCGCCGATGATCCGGCCGACCTCGTGGAAGTCGTCGAGCTGGAAGCCGCGCGTGGCCAGCGCCGGCGTGCCGATCCGCAGTCCCGACGAGACGGCCGGCGGCCGCGGGTCGAACGGCACTGAGTTGCGGTTCACGGTGATGCCGATCTCGTGCAGCCGGTCCTCGGCCTGCTTGCCGTCGAGCTCGGAGTCGCGCAGGTCGGCGAGCACGAGGTGCACGTCGGTGCCGCCCGTGAGCACGTCCACGCCGGCCGACAGCATCTCCTCGGCCAGCGCCGCCGCGCCCGCGCGCGTGCGCCGCTGGCGCTCGCGGAAGGCCTCGGACTGGGCGATCTTGAGCGACACCGCCTTGCCGGCGATGATGTGCATCAGGGGGCCGCCCTGCTGGCCCGGGAACACGGCCGAGTCGATCTTCTTCGCGTACTCCTCCTTGCAGAGGATCATGCCGCCGCGCGCCCCGCCGATCGTCTTGTGGATCGTGGTGGTGACCACGTCCGCGTACGGCACCGGGCTCGGATGCTCGCCGGCCGCCACGAGCCCGGCGAAGTGCGCCATGTCCACCAGGAGGTACGCGCCCACCGAGTCCGCGATCTCCCTGAAGAGCTTGAAGTCGAGCTGGCGCGGATAGGCGGACCAGCCGGCGACGATCATCTTCGGCTGGTGCTCCTCCGCCAGGCGCGCGACCTCGTCCATGTCGACGAGGTGGTCCTCGCGGCGCACCCCGTAGGGGATCGGCTGGTAGAGCTTGCCCGACACGTTCAGCTTCATCCCGTGCGAGAGGTGTCCGCCCTGGTCGAGCTTCATGCCGAGGAACTTGTCGCCGACCTCGAGTAGGGCGTGGTAGACGGCCGCGTTCGTCTGCGCGCCCGCGTGGGGCTGCACGTTGGCGTGGTCGGCCCCGAAGAGCTCCTTCGCGCGGTCGATCGCGAGCTGCTCCGCCACGTCCACGAACTCACAGCCGCCGTAGTAGCGCCGGCCCGGATAGCCCTCGGCGTACTTGTTCGTGAGCACCGATCCCTGGCACTCGAGCACGGCCTGCGGCACGAAGTTCTCCGAGGCGATCATCTCGAGCGTCGTCTCCTGGCGCCGGAGCTCGTTCTCGAGCACCTCGGCGATCTCGGGATCGACCTCCGAAACGGGCTTGCTGAAGTAGTCGGGACTCAGGTCCGTCACTGCGTGCTCCTCTGTTCGCCGGCGCCTCAACTGAAGGTATCAGCGGTCCCGGAGGCCTGGCCAGTGCAACACTGGAGTCGATGGGCCTGGGAGACGCGATCAGGGGCTGGGGCTCGACGCCGGCGGAGCGGGCCACCCCGCTGCCCTGCGACGAGCTCGTGCCGGGCGGCCTTGTGCTGGTGCGCGCGGTGGGCGTGGCGGCGCCCGCCGAGGTGGTCTTCCGCTGGCTCTGCCAGCTTCGCGTGGCGCCCTACAGCTACGACCTGATCGACAACCTGGGTCGCCGCAGCCCGCAGGAGCTGACTCCCGGGCTCGAGCGGCTCGAGGCGGGCCAGCGCTTCGTGGCGCTGTTCCGGCTCGTGGAGTTCGAGCAGGGCCGGCGCATCACGATCCGGCAGCGCTCGCGGCTGCTCGGCCACGTGGCCGTGAGCTATCAGGCCAACCCCGTCAGCGAGCGCGGCTGCCGCCTGGTGATGCGCCTGGCGTGGGGGCCGCCGCGCCTCCCGCTGGCCCGGCAGGTGCTCGCGGTGGGCGACCTGGTGATGGCCCGCCGGCAGCTGCTGAACCTGAAGCGGCTCGCCGAGCTACAGGCCGCGTAGCGCCTCCGCCGGCAGCGCGCCCTGGCGCAGGACCTCGTACTCGCCCGTCTCCTCGAGGCGCGTGAGGTCCACCACCGTGGAGGGCGTGCCGGGCAGCTCGCCGCCGTCCAGCTCGAGGTCCACGGCCGCGCGGATGCGGGGGTCCACGTCCGCGAGGCGGCGCGCCTCGGCGTCGCCGCTCGGGTTGGCGCTCGACTGGAGCAGCGGCGTGCGCACCTGAGCGAACGCCGGCATGTCCGGCACCCTCAGCCCGAGCCGCTCGGGCGACGGCCCGCAGGCCAGCGGAAAGCGCCGCTCCGGGTTCGGCATGACCAGCGTGACCGGACCCGGCAGCAGCCGCTCGAGCGCGGCGCGCGTGCGCGGCGCCGAGCTCGGGCAGCGCCGCCAGCGCGTCGTCGAGGCGGAACAGCATCACGGCGGCGGGCCGGTCCTGGGGCCGGCCCTTGATCTCGTACAGGCGCTCGACCCCCGCGGCCGACTCGGCGCTCGGTGGCCAGCCCGTAGACGGTGTCGGCCGGGAACAGCGCCACGCCCCCATCGGCCACGCAGGCCTCGAACGCCGCGACGTTCACGGCGCGCGGCCGGCGGTCACCCGCTCGCGCCCGGCGAGGTCCGCCAGCGTGCCGGCGTCGCCGCAGCAGCGCGCGCACCGCCTCGGCCTGCGCCGGCGCGTGCTCCAGCGCGAGCCGCGTGCCGGCCGGGGCCTGCGCCAACCAGCGCCCGGATCGCGTCCAGCCCGTCGGCGCCCGAGACCAGCGCCTCGCGCGGCTCGTAGCGCGTGATCTCCGGCTGAAGCAGCGCCCACTCGTCCTCGCGCACGTAGGGCAGGTTGGCCACCACGAGGTCGTGGGCGCCGGCGGGCAACCCGCTGAGCAGCTCCACCTCCACGTCGAGGCCGAGCGCCGACGCGTTGGCTCGCGCCACGTCCACGGCGCCCGCCGAGGCATCGGATGCGCTGACGACCAGGTCCGGCCGCTCCTGCTTGAGCGCGAGCGCGACCGCCCCCGACCCGGTGCCCACGTCGTGCACGCGCGCGCCGTCCGGGAGCTCGAGCGCGACCTCCACCAGCAGCTCGGTCTCCGGCCGCGGGATCAGGACGCGCGGATCCACCATCAGGTCGATGTAGCGGAAGCCCTTCGAGCCCAGGATGTAGGCCACCGGCTCGCGCATCGCGCGGCGGCGGATCAGTTCCATCGCGCGCCTCGCCGCTGCCGGAGGCACGCCGCCGTCCGAGCCGGTGACGAGGGACTCGCGCGACACGCCGAGGGCGTGAGCCAGCAACAGCTCGGCGTCGAGCCGTGGCGTGTCGCAACCGGCGGCGCGCAGCGAGTCCTCGGCCGCGGCGAGCGCGTCGCGCACGCTCGACACCGAGATCGCGGGCGGCATCAGCTTTGGACGAGCGAGCTGCTCTCGAGCTTGCGCCGCTTCTCGTCCGCCTCGAGCGCGGCCGTGAAGTCGTCGAGCTCGCCGGCGAGGATGCTCGGCATGTTGTTCTTCGTCAGGCCGACGCGGTGGTCGGTCACGCGGTCCTGCGGGAAGTTGTAGGTGCGGATCTTCTCGGCCCGCTCGCCGCTCCCCACCTGCGAGCGGCGGTCGGCGGACAGCTCAGCCTGCTGGCGAGCCAGCTCCTGCTCGTAGAGCCGGGCGCGCAGCACGCGCATCGCCTTCTCGCGGTTCTGCAGCTGCGACTTCTCGTCCTGCATCGACACCACCAGGCCGCTCGGCTTGTGGGTGATGCGCACCGCGGAGTCCGTGGTGTTCACCGACTGCCCGCCCGGGCCGGACGAGCGGTAGACGTCCACCTGGAGGTCGTTCGGGTTGATCTGCACGTCCACCTCCTCGGCCTCGGGCAGCACGGCCACGGTGGCCGTGGAGGTGTGGATGCGGCCCTGCGACTCGGTCTCCGGAACGCGCTGCACGCGGTGGGTGCCGCCCTCGTACTTGAACACGCTGTAGGCGCCGTTGCCCTTCACGGAGAAGGTGTAGGCGCCGTCGGCCACCGACAGCGGCTCGGTCTTGAAGCCCGCGGCGCTCCGCGTAGCGGGTGAGCATCCGGTAGAGGTCGCCGGCGAACAGGCCGGCCTCCTCCCCGCCGGTGCCCGCGCGGACCTCGACGATCACGTTCTTGTCGTCGTTGGGGTCGCGCTCGACCATCGCCAGCCGGATCTCCTCGTCCAGCTCGGCGATGCGCGCCTCGGAGGTCTCGAGCAGCTCGCGCAGCTCGGAGTCGTCGCCGTCCTCTGACAGCAGCTC
Source organism: uncultured Thermoleophilaceae bacterium (assembly GCA_963729205.1). Taxonomy (GTDB): domain Bacteria; phylum Actinomycetota; class Thermoleophilia; order Solirubrobacterales; family Thermoleophilaceae; genus JAICJR01. The sequence continues at coordinate 161,361 of CAVSNA010000028.1, read as the reverse complement.
GCGCGCGCCGGCGGCGTCGTCGGCGGCCTGCCTGTACTCCCGCGCGAGCTCGTGGGCCGGCTCGAGCTGGCTGTAGGCGCGACCGACCTCCGCGTAGCGCTCGCGATCGGAGATCACGGCGGGGTCCGACATCTGCTCTGAGAGCTCGCCGAAGCGGCTCTCGATCTGCTCGACCAGCTTCTCGATCATCTCGGGGGACGAGGTTAGCTGTCCCCCGCGGCCGAGCTAGGCGACTACCTCCATGCCGAGCCGGTCCTCCGCGTCGGCGTCCTCGGGGTTCTCGACGGCCAGCACGGCCTCGAGCGCCGCGATCGCCACCGCGAGCTGAGTGAGGCTCGGGGCGCGGGTGGTGAGCTTCTGAAGCTGCATGCCGGGCCACATCAGCACCTGCGCCCAGCGCTTCGAGCGGTTCTTCCCGAAGATCTTGATGATCTCGAACGCGATGCCGGCCACCAGCGGGATGCCGAGGATGCGCGAGGCGAACAGCCAGTACCAGGCGGGCCGGCCGAGCGGCGCGAACACGAACAGCGCCACGATCATCACGATCAGCAGGAAGCTGGTGCCGCAGCGCGGGTGCAGGCGCGAGAAGCGCTGCGCGTTCTCGGGCGTCAGCGGCAGGTCGGCCTCGTAACAGGAGATCGTCTTGTGCTCGGCGCCGTGGTACTCGAACACGCGCTGGAGCTCGGCGATACGCGAGATCGCATACAGGTAGCCGACGAAGATCGAGATGCGGATCGCCTTCTCGATCAGCACGAACTCGATCGAGTTCGGGATCGAGTGCCTGAAGAGGCTGGTGATGCCCACCGGCAGCAGGAAGAAGACGCCAACGGCCAGGATCAGCGAGAACGCCACGGTGCCGCCCCAGGCGCCGCTCGAGATCTGCTGGTCCTCCTCCTCGAGCTGAGCGTTCGTGGAGATGCCGAGCGCCTGCAGGCCGATCTTCAGCGACTCGACGAGAGCGACCACCCCGCGCACCAGCGGCAGGCGATAGAAGCGGTGGCGCTTGAGCATCGAGACGAGCGGCTGCGAGCTGACCTCGATCTCGCCATCGGGCTTGCGCACGGCCACCGCCCAGGTGGACACCCCGCGCATCATCACGCCCTCCAGCACGGCCTGGCCGCCCACCGGAGCGTCCCTCACGGCGCGCAGCGGCTCGAGGGGTTCGACCTCCCCGCTGCCGTTCACGGATGCACTGAAGGCGGGCTGACCCATCCGCCCATGCTATCGGCGGGAATCAGCTTTTCCGTAAGGAGGTGCCGGGGGTGGGGTGTCGGGTGTCGGGAAAAGCCTGATCCCTCTGCCGTTTCCGACACCCGAGACCCGACACCCGAGACCGGTTCAGCTGGGACACGCCTCGACCAAGGCGTTGTCCGTCTCGCTCGTCTCCCTGATCGCGTTGCCAGGGTCGGCGATGGCGCGCAGCGTGGCGGTGCAGGCCGGTCCGGTGAGCCTGACGCTGGCCGCCTGACCCGCCGCCAGCGTGGGCACGCGTGCGGTGCTCAGCGGGCCGCCGTCAACCCTCAGCCCGACGACCACGGGGCCCGCGTCGCCGACGCCGTCGTTCTGCACGGTGACCATGTAGCTGGTGGTGCCGCTGACCGTTCCCGGCGACGTGCCGATCGAGCTGATTCGCAGGTTCGGCAGCGGCGCGGGCTGCTTGCAGGCGCCCGAGCGCATCGTGCGCACCTTCATCAGCTTGCCGTCGCTCCCGTACCAGCGCATCTGCACGCGCATGCGGTAGGTGCCGCCGTCGCGCAGCGCGGTGACGCGCTGTGTGTAGATGAAGTTCGACGCGCCCTTCTTCGAGCGCCGCCAGGGGCGCAACTCCGGCAGGCCCACCGCCGTGAAGTCGGGCGTCCCGAGCCGCTGGAGCAAGGTGAAGCGCATGGCCATGCGCGCGCTGCCCTGCAGGGCGCGCATCTCGCCCACGAAGGTGGCGAAGCGCGTGGTCACGTCATCGGAGGGATGACAGGCGGCGACGATCACCGCGCCGGACGCCATGCCCATGGTCGCTGGCGCCGGCTGGTCGGCCAGCGCCCCGGTGGCGAACGCGCCGGTGAGCGCCAACGCTGAGAAAACTGTGGCTATGCGGCGCATTGTCTAGAGAAAACAGCGCCGCCGGGCTTTAGTTTCGGCGGCGGGTCAGCCGGCCTGGCGCTTGGCAGCGCGGCGGCGGAAGCGCTCGACGCGCCCGCCGGTGTCGACGAGCTTCTGGCGCCCCGTGTAGAACGGGTGGCAGTTCGAGCAGATCTCGACGTGCAGCTCCGGCTTCGTGGAGCGCGTGGTGAACTCGTTGCCGCACGTGCAGGTCACGTGGGACTCGACGTACTCGGGATGGATCTCCGTCTTCATGTATTTGAGTCTAGCGAGGCCGACAAGGGGGTAATCGCTCCTCAGCTCCAGGTCACGCGCATGCGTTCCACCTCCTCCATTGGGTCCATTGGACCCCGGATCGGGCGAGCGCGCTCTAGTACATACGTCCAGAGGCGCCGCTCAGCGGAGGCCCTTCAGGAACGGCACAACCGTCTGGAGGAAGCGGTTCTTCGACGGGGTCGCGAACAGCGGGTCGAGGTGGCTCTGGCCGTGGTCGGCGACCAACGTCGAGCGCGGCACCTTCGAGCCCTTCACGAAGCGCCGCGCGCCGCGCAGCACCCGCCCGTGCGTGAGCCCCGTCTCGAACGCGTAGAGCGGGACGTCCACCTGCGCGCGATCGAACTCGCGCAGGCCGAGGAAGTCGCTCGTGGGGTTCCTGCTGAGCAGGTTCGCCCCGTCCACGTCGAGCGTGAGCTTCTCTGGGAAGTACCACTCCACCGCATTGCCGGGCTCGCTGGTGAACCCCTCCTCGAGCCGCGACAGCGGCGTCAGCTCGCCGGGCTGCCAGGGCCGCGGGTCGCCCGAGGCCGCGAGCTGCCCGGCGTGCACCTGAATCAGCGACAGCGCGGCCGGCGAGGTGGACGCGTCGAACGCGTAGCCCAGCGCGGCCTCGTTGGTGGCGGGCACGGGCGGACGCAGGTCGGTGGGGATGAGCGGGTACTGCTGGAGCACCGCCGGGTCGTTCGGCTTCTTCTCCGCGTAGAGGGACGCGGTCTCGGCGAACGCGCCCGCTGCCCACGGGATCCCGAGGCCCAGCAGGTCCACGAACGGGTCGCCCTTCTTCAGCGTCGCGAGCCGCTTCTTCACCGTGGCCAGCGACGGAGTGGAGAAGCTCCCGAGCAGGCCACCGTCGATCAGCACGAGGCCGGAGAGGTCCTTGTAGCCGGGGTGACCGCCGAAGTCCCAGGAGGCGTAGGCCACCGTGGTAGAGCCGCCGAGCGAGTGGCCGCCGAGGATCACCTGCCGCCGCCCCCCGTCGCGCGCCTTCAGCACGACGTTGCGCAGGTCCTCGAGCTCCAGCTTCAGCCCCCACTGGCGCACGTACGGCACGCTGGCACCCGCCACCGGCTTGAACGTCTTGCCGTCCACCGCCCCGCCGTTCAGGTAGTAGCTGAAGGCCTGATCGGGGTCGCCCTTCGCGAACACCGAGGTGTCCTCGAACGCGTTCGAGCGCCGGTCCCAGGCCCAGACCTGCAGTTTGGGCACGCGCTTGACGATGTCCGGCCCGATCGCGGCGAAGTCGCCGGCGCCGCCGACGTAGCCGGGCACGAGGATCAGCACGCGCTTGGCGGACGCCGGACCGTAGACGCGCACGTGCGTGACGTCGTACTTGGCGGGCCCCGCGCCCTTCGCGCCCTTCACCGCCACCCACGAGCCGGCCGCCTGAGCAGATCCGGCGAGGGCGAGGGTGAACAGCAGCGCTAGGAGGGCCAGGCGGCGCAAGGCGGGCATCCTACTCGCGCAGGCCGACCGCCTCGAGGGCGAGAGCGCGCTCGCGGAAGTCCTCCCAGCGGGTCATCTTGCCGTCCTCGAACGTGGCCACCGCCGCCGCGGGGATCTCGATGTCCACGCCGCCGCCCCTGCCGCGGATGTGGACGGTGCCGATGGCGAGCACTCGATCGCCGAGGTCGCGCACGTCCGTGAACTCCGCTTGGAAGACCTCGAAGCTCTCCTCGTTGTCGGCCCAGAAGCGCCGCATGCCGTCGTGCCCGTGGTAGCCGCCCTCCACGGCGCTCCTCGCCGGAAGAAAGACCACGTCCTCGGAGACGGTCTCGAGCGCCGCCTCGGGCTCGCCGCGGTTGGAAGCCTCCACCCCGCGCAGGAAGGCATCGACGTTCGCCTGGGACATACGCCGCAGTACTCGCGACCTGCGACCCGCGACCCGCGACCTAGGTCAGCTGATAATTCGGCCCGTCGCCACCCTCAGGCGGAGTCAACCGGCCACCCTTGGCGGTGATCGCCCCGCACTGCACGCAGTTCGAGGGGGTGATCTCCAGGTCCACCAGCTCGTCCTCGGAGGCCTCGCCGTTCTTCATGCGGTCCTTGACCTCGTCGGGCACCGAGTAGACCTGCGCCGGGCACATGTGCTCCCACATCGTGGCGAGCGCGAGCGGGACGTTCTTCTGAATGCGGATGTGGTTCGGCGCGTCGTCGCGGGTGGCGTTGCCGCTGGCGAAGACCGACGACAGCTTGTCGAAGATGTACTTGCCGTCGGGCTTCGGGTACTTCTTGTCGCGCTTGCCGATGAAGACGTCCACCCCGGCGTCGTCGTGTGTCTTCCAGTGGCCCGGGGGCAGGCGCCCGCCCGAGGCCTCCATCACGTTGGCGATCGCGCCGCCCACGAGGAACCCCTTGGCGAACGGCTGGCGCATGTTGCGCGAGCGGTACATGTCGGTCTCGATCTCGGAGCCGCGCACGAGGTTCTCGTACTGCGACAGGTCCTCGGTCGAGCCCTTCTTCAGGCCCTCGAAGATCGCCTCGGCGGCGAACATGCCGGCGTGCATCGCGTAGTGGATGCCCTTCAGCTGCGGCACGTTCACCATGCTCGCGCTGTCGCCGGCGATGCACAGCCCGGGCGCCCAGAGGCGGTCGGGCATCGCCCAGTAGCCGCCCGAGGGAATCGTCTTCGCGCCCCAGCCCACGCGCTTGCCGCCCTCGAGGATGCCGCGCACCAGCTTCGAGTCCTTCAGCTCCTGCAGCACGTCGTGGCAGGAGAAGGTCGCGTCGCGGTAGTCGAGGCCCACCACGAAGCCGAGCGACACCTTGTCCTCGCCCATCGGGTAGATGAAGCTGCCGCCGAACTCGCGGTACTTCGCCTGCGGCCGCAGCGGCCAGCCCATCGTGTGGACGACCTTGTCGAGCGGCTTCGGCACCTCCCAGACCTCCTTCACGCCGAGCTCCCACTGCGGTGGGTCGCTCGGCGGCGAGGCCGAAGTAGCCGAGCGCGGCGCCGGTGAGGTGGCCGGCCGTGCCCTCCGCGAGCACCGTGGCCTTGGCCATCACGTCCGAGCCGGGCTCGAAGTTGGAGAGCGGATCGCCGTCGCGGCCGCGCCCCTTGTCGCCGGTGCGAATGCCGCGCACCTGGCCGTTCTCGACGAGCAGCTTGGCCCCGGTCGTCTCCGGCAGGATGTAGACGCCCGCCTCCTCGGCCTTGCCGGACAGCCAGCGGCCGAGCTGCGCGATCGACACCACGTGGCTCCCGTGATTGCGGAACGGCGGCGGCGTGGGGATGCGGATCGCCCGGTTCTTGCCGGCCATCAGGTACACGGCCTCCTTCTCCACCGATCCGAACGTCGGCCAGTCGGACTCGTCGAGGTCCGGGTACAGCTTCTGGAACGCCGACGGGCGCATGATCCCGCCGGAGAGCAGGTGCGACCCCGGGCTCTTGCCCTTCTCCACCACCGCCACCGGCACCTCGCCGAGGCTCTCCGCGAGCTGCGGGTCGCCCTCAGCAGCTGGGTCAGCCGGATCGCACAGGCGAGCCCCGCCGGGCCGCCGCCGACGATCACCACGCCAACCTCGATCCGCTCGTCCTCCGATCGGTGGCCGGGCCTACGAACTCGTGAGCGGAGTCGACCTCCGGCGGGTATTCGATCGGGGCGATCGACATCGTCGGGTCAGCCGCCCTTCTTCGCCTTGATCGCCTCCGTGAGCTTGGGGACGATCTTGTTGAGGTCGCCGACCACGCCGAGGTCCGAGAACTCGAAGATCGGCGCGTTCGGGTCCTTGTTGATCGCGACGATGTTCTCCGAGTTCTGCATCCCGACCTTGTGCTGGATGGCGCCGGAGATGCCCACCGCGAGGTAGAGCTTGGGCGCCACGGTCTTGCCGGTCTGGCCGATCTGGGCCGCGTACGGGTACCAGCCCGCGTCCACCACGGCACGGGTGGCCGCGACGGCCCCGCCGAGCGCGCCGGCGAGATCCTCCGCGAGCTTGAAGCCCTCGGCCTTGCCGAGCCCGCGGCCGCCGCCGACCAGCAGGTCGGCGTCCTCGATGTTCACGTCGGCGCCGCGCTGCTCGCCGCGCTGGACGATCGTGGCCTTGGTCGACCACGGCGACAGCTCCACGTCAACGTCGGCGACCTCCGCGGAGGCGCCGTTGCCCGCTTCCTGGATCTCGAACGCGTTGAGGCGGCCGATGATGATGCCGGTGTCGCCGACGTAGTCGACGTCCACGATTGCCGAGTCCTGGAGGATCGGCCGCTCGGCGATCAGCTTGCCGTCCTGCACCTTCACGGCGGTGACCTCCATCGTCACGCCGGCGCTCAGGCGCGCGGTGAGGCCCGCGCCGATCTCGAAGCCGAGCAGGCCGCCGCCGAACAGGGCGTAGCTGTAGCCGTTGTCCTCGATCAGCTTGGCCATCACGTCGACCACCGGCTGGGCGAGGCCCTCGGGCGCCTTCGCGCGCCAGACCTTCGTGGCGCCGTAGTTGCCGAGCGAGGCGCAGAGGTCGTCCGTCAGGTCGTCGCCGCCGACCACGACCACGTGGCGTCCTGGCCGAGTTCCTTGCCGAGCTTGGCGGCCTCGGAGACGGCGCCGAGCGAGTTCTTGTTGATCTCGCCCTCGTAATGGAGTGCGTAGGTGAGGATCCCGCTCATGCCAGCAGCTTCCTTTCGTCAAGCCACGCGACGATCTTCTGGACCGTCTCGTCGGTGTCCTCGTCCTCGATGATCTCGCCCGACTGCTTCTCCGGCGGCGGGTTGATCGCCAGCACTGCGGTGCGCGAACCCTCGCTCGCCGACCTTGCCGGCGTCGATGTCCACGTCGCCCGCGCCCTTGGTGTCGAGCTGCTTCTTCTTCGCGCCCATGATCGCCTTGAGCGACGGGTAGCGCGGCTCGTTGATCGCGTCGCCGACCGAGATCACGGCCGGGAGCTCGACGTCGACGGTGTCGTAGCCGTACTCGGCCTGGCGCTCGCAGCGGAGCTTGCCGTCCGAGACGTCGATCTTGATCACCTGCGTGAGCGAAGGCATCTGCAGGTGGTCGGCCACGACGGCGCCGACGGTGTAGCACTCGCCGTCGTCCGACTGCTGGCCGAGCAGGACCAGGTCGGGGCTCTCGCTCTTCAGGACCTGGCCGAGGGCGTAGCCCGTGGCGCAGACGTCCGAGCCGGCGAGGGCCGCGTCGGTGAGGTGGACAGAGCGGTCGGCGCCGAGGGAGACGGCCTTGTGGAGGGCGCGCACGGCGCTCTCCGGCCCCATCGTTACGGCGACGATCTCCTCGACGTCCACCGATCCGCCCTCGCGGATCTGCATGGCCGCCTCGATGGCGTGAGTGTCAAAGGGGTTCAGGTTCTTTTCGCCGCTGCGGTCGAGGCGCTTGCTGCCTTGGTCCATGCGCTTCTCGACGGCTGCGTCCGGAACCTCTTTGACGAGGACGCAAATCTTCAAGTCTGGCTCCTTGTATCGGTGCTGCTACCTGCCCGCCGACGGATGTTACCCGGTTGACTGACGAGTCAATCGCCTGGCGACACCGCGTTGCGGATGAAGTCGATGATCTCCTGGGTCGACGCCCCCGGGGTGAACACCTCGGACACGCCGAGTTGCTTCAGCTCTGGGATGTCGTCCGATGGGATGGTGCCGCCGACGGTGATGACGATGTCGTCGAGACCCTCCTGCTTGAGCAGCTCCACCACCCGCGGCACGAGCGTCATGTGCGCCCCCGAGAGGATCGAGAGGCCGATCGCGTCGGCGTCCTCCTGCACGACGGTGGCGACGATCTGCTCCGGCGTCTGGTGCAGTCCGGTGTAGATGACCTCCATCCCGGCGTCGCGGAGCGCCCGGGCGATGATCTTCGCGCCGCGGTCGTGCCCGTCGAGGCCGGGCTTGGCCACGACCACACGGATCTTGCGCCCGCCACCGGGGGCTCGCGCTGCTGTCTGTGGGCTGCCCTCCAAGCGGCCCGGGAGTCTATTCCGTCGCGCGCTCCCGGCTATTTCACGCGCACCTTCATCGTCATCTGCGCGGGGTGAAGCGTGCAGATGACCGTGTAGGTGCCGCGCTTGTTGAACGTCGCCGAGAAGCTGCCGCTCGTCGAGCTGCGCGAGTGGAAGTGCCCCTTCGAGCTGACGTTGTGCTTGTTCTCGGTGTGCGACCAGCGCCAGGTGACCTTGCTGCCCTTGCGGATCGTCACCGAGCTCGTGGAGAAGTAGTTGTCGTGCAGCGTGACGCTCTTCGTGCCGGCGAAGGCATGAGCGGCGCCGAGTCCGGCGAGCACGGATACGGCAGCGAGGGTTACCAGCAGCTTGCGCATTGGGCGCGGGTCCTTTCGTCTGTCAGGAGGGTGGACGGCGTGGGGCCGGCGATTCTTCCCTAAACCGCGAACACGCCGAGAAGACTGGTGTCTCGGTGCAGGCACCGAAGACGGTTCGGAGAGCTTGGACGATTTCGCTCGTACATGCGTCCAGAAGGGGTTTCGGGCGCCGTGTTTCACGGAACTCTTCATGGGCGGGACAACCGCACACGCTCCTCCCTCCAGACCCTCCGCAGCACCACCCTCCACCGCAGCACAGCCCTCCACCCAGCACCGCCCTCCCGGCGCCCAGTCCTCCAGGCGCTCTGAGCACGTTAGGCCCGGCACCCTCCCTCCTGGGTGCCGGGCCAGCGCGCTCGCTCAGCGAAGGCGCGGGAAGCGACGGCGCGGGCGCAGCCGGGCCACGGCGTAGCCGCTGCTGCCGCCCACCAGGGCGAGCCCGGTCGCCACCCCGGCCAGGCGCAGGCGCCGCCCGAGCTTGTCGAAGCGCATGATCTGCCAGCCCTCCTCGCGCGCCACGCGCTGAAGGGCGGCGTCGGGGTTCACCGCCACCGGGTAGCCGACGGCGCGCATCATCGGAAGGTCCGACTCGGAGTCCGAGTACGCGTACGACCTGACGAGGTCGATCCCGTGCTCGGCCGCCACCTGGCGCATCGCCTCGGCCTTGCCCTCCCGGTAGGTGAACGGGCCCGCGGGCTTGCCGGTGTAGATGCCGTCCCTGACCTCGGAGCGGGTGCCTATGCCGCCGTCGAAGTTCAGGACATGGGCCAGCATCTCGGCCATCTCCTGCGACGCCGCGGTGACGATGAACACCGGCCGGCCCGCGTCCTGGTGCTCCCAGGCCACGTGCAGCATCTGCGGGTAGAGCCGCGGCAGGACCCCCGCCAGCACATCGGGCGTGAGCCGCGCCAGGTCGGTCACGCGCTGGCCGGCGATGTGGTCGAGCACGCGGTCGCGCAGCGCCGCCGTGCCCTCGTCGGTCGAGCCCTGCAGGCGGAACTTCAGGTTCGCCCACAGATCGCGGGCGAGCTGCCGGCGACTCATCATGCCGCGCCTGTAGGCCGCGCGACCGAACTGGATCGCGCTCGACCCCTCCATCAGCGTCTTGTCGAGGTCGAAGAACGCGGCGCTGCCGTCTTCGGCCACGCTCACGGCCCTACCCGCCGTTGACTTCGACGATCACGGCGTCGCCCTGGCCGCCACCGGAGCAGATCGCCGCCACGCCGAGCCCGCCGCCGCGACGGCGCAGCTCGTTCACGAGCGTCAGCAGGATGCGGGCGCCGCTGGCCCCGATCGGGTGGCCGAGCGCGATCGCGCCGCCGTTCACGTTCACCTTCGACTCGTCCGCGCCCAGCATGCGGATCGAGTTGACGGCGACCGAGGCGAACGCCTCGTTGATCTCGAACAGGTCGATGTCGTCGATCGACAGGCCGGCCTTCTCGAGCGCCAGCTTGGTGGCGTTCGCCGGGGTGCGCGCGAGGTAGGCGAAGTCGTCCGCCACCGCGGCCTGCGCCACGATCGTCGCCAGCGCCTGGCGGCCATTTGCCTTCGCCCACTCGTCGCTGGACAGCACGAGCGCGGCCGGCGCCGTCGTTCACGCCGGGCGAGTTGCCGGCGGTGTGGCTGCCCTCCTTGCCCACCAGGCCGGGCAGCTTGGCGAGCGTCTCGAGCGTGGACCCGCGGCGCGGGGCCTCGTCCACCTCCACCACCGTGTCGCCCTTCCTCGAGCTGATCGTGATCGGCACGATCTCCTCGGGCAGGCGGCCGTCGTCGGTGGCCTCGATCGCAAGCTCGTGGCTGCGCAGCGCGAACCTGTCGAGGTCCGGCCGGGTCAGCTCGAGCTCGTCGCCGATCTCGGTGGCCTCGGCGAACATCTGCTTGCCGGTGAAGGGGTTGGTCAGGCCGTCGTGCACCATCGCGTCGAGCGCCTTCGCGTCGCCCATCCGGTAGCCGAAGCGCGCGTCCTGCAGCAGGTAGGGGGCCTTCGACATCGACTCCATGCCGCCGGCCACGGCCACCTCGAGGTCGCCCGCCCGCACGGCCTGGTCGACGATCCCCGCCGAGCGCAGGCTGGAGGCGCAGACCTTGTTCACGGTCTCGCTGGTGACCTCCTTGGGGATGCCGGCCTTGATCTGGGCCTGGCGGCTCGGAATCTGGCCCTGCCCCGCCTGAAGCACCTGACCGAAGACGACGTGCTGGACCTGCTCGGGCCCTACCTCGGACCGCTCGAGCGCCGCCTTTATCGCGGTGCCACCCAGTTCGGTGGCGTCGAGGCTCGCTAGCGCGCCGCCCATCTTCCCGAACGGGGTACGGGCGGCTCCGAGGATCACTGTCTTGGGCATTTGGTGCTCTGTCTCCTGGTCGTTGGCGGCCTCGAACTCTACCCACGGCCTCGTGTTCCATAGACTGCGGCAGCGATGCCAGTCGTCGGGGTAACAGTGCGCCGGGGAGCGCCCAGGGACACGGACGCGGACACGCGCGTGGTCCCCCTGTTCGAGGGCGAGTCGCTCGACGAGCCCGAGCTGCAGGCGCTGGTGGACTCCGGCGAGGCGAAGGCCGGGCTCAAGAAGGTTGCCGTCACGCACGTGGACTCGAAGCGGGTGATCGTCGCCGGCCTCGGCAAGCGCGACGAGCTCGACGGCGAGAAGGCGCGCGTGGCCGCGGCGGCCGCCGCCGCGCGGGCCGGCGAGATCGGCGCCGCGCTCCCTGTCCTGGGCCGCGCCGAGCGCCGAGTGGCGGGCGCGCTCGTGGAGGGCACGCTGCTCAAGCTCTACAAGTTCGACCGCTTCAAGTCGAAGAAGGACGACTCGGACGAGGGCGACAACGGCATCGAGTCGCTCGAGATCTCCTCCCCCGACGCCGACGTGGCCGAGGCCGTGTCGCGCGCGCGGATCGGCGCCGAGGCCCAGAACCGCACGCGCGACCTTCAGAACCTGCCCGGCAACGTGGCCACCCCCGAGTTCCTCGCCGAGCGCGCCCGCGCGGTGGCGGACGCCCACGACTCGATGGCGCTCGAGGTCTTCGGGCGCGAGGCGATCGAGGGCATGGGCATGGGCGCGCTGTCGGCGGTCGCCCAGGGCACCGTCGTCGAGCCGCAGCTGATGGTCATGCGCTACACGCGGCGGCGGCTCGCGGCCCGCACCTCGCGCTGGTGGGCAAGGCCGTGACCTTCGACACCGGCGGAATCTCGATCAAGCCCGCGGGCAAGATGCAGGAGATGAAGTTCGACATGTCCGGCGGCGCCGCGGTGATCGAGGCGATGGACGCGATCGCGACGCTCGGGCTGCCGGCGCACATCACCGCCGTGGTGCCGTCCACGGAGAACATGCCCAGCGGCAGCGCGATGAAGCCGGGCGACATCGTCAGCGCGATGAACGGCAAGACGATCGAGATCAACAACACCGACGCCGAGGGACGCCTGATCCTGGCCGACGCCCTCTGCTACGCGGTCGACCAGGGCGCGGAGCGCATCGTCGACATCGCCACGCTCACCGGCGCGATCGTCGTCGCGCTCGGCTCGACCTACTGCGGCCTGTTCTCGAACGACGACGGCTGGTACGCGCAGGTCGAGGCCGCCGGCAACGCCGCCGGGGAGCTCGGCTGGCGCATGCCGCTCCATCCCGAGTACTTCGAGCTGACCAAGGGCCAGTACGCCGACCTGACGAACTCCTCCGAGGCACGCAAGGCGCCGCTCCAGCTACGCCGCGGAGTTCCTGCGCCAGTTCGTGGACGACCGCCCGTGGGTCCACATGGACATCGCCGGCACCGCCTGGAGCACCGCCTGGCCCTACGTGGGCAGCGGCGCCTCGGGCTTCGGCACCCGCACGTTCATCGAGCTCGCCGACAGCGTCGGCCGTTAGAGCTCAGGCCGCCGGCGGCGTGTCCGGCAGCCACTCCGCGATCAGCGCGTCGAGAGTGCGCGGCGCGCTGGCCGTCAGCAGCTCGACCGTGTCCGTGATCGCGGCCGCGTAGCCGAACGCGCCCGAGCGCCGGTACTCCTGGAACAACTCGACGGCGGCATTCACCTGCCACTCGTCGCCAAGTCGCTCCATGAGCCGCTCGCGCATCGCCTCGTCGGGGGCGTCCACGTACGTGGTCGGCCAGCCGATCGCCCGCGTCAGCCGCCTCGCGATCTCCGAGTAGGAGAGCGCTTCGGGCCCGGTCAGCTCGTAGCTGCGGCCCTCGTGGCCCGGCTGGTGAGCGCGACCGCCGCCGACCGCCGCCACGTCGCGCGCGTCCACCATGCTGATCCGGGCGGCGCCCGCGTTCAGGAAGAAGCGCCCGTCGGCGTCGATCGAGGGAATCGTCTCCCCGATGACGCTCTGCGCGAGCAGGTTCGGGCGGAGGATCACGTGGGGGATCCCGGCGGACTCGAGGAGCCGATCGCTCAGGCCGTGGTTGCGCATCGACACGGCCGGTGACGACGGGCTCGCGCCCAGCATCGAGATGCGGACGATCAATTGGACCCCGCCCGGCGGGCCGCCTCGATCGCGTTGCGCGTCATCTGGACCTCGTCGGGACGGGGCTGCGAGAGGAGCAACAGCCGGTTCGCGCCGTCCAGCGCGCTCGCCAGTGAGGGCGGATCCATGAGCTCGCCAACGGCCACGTCGATCGGCGCCATGAACGAGGCGCTGAAGTCGGCCGCGCGAACGAGGGCCCGCGGCGCATGCCCGCGCGAGAGCAGCTCCCCGATCAGCACCGAAGCGAGCTGGGTGCTCGCGCCCCGTGACCAGGATCGTCGCCTCCCGCTCGTGGAAAACGCGCCTTGGGTTCATGCGCGGCTTCGTCTGGAGGCGCCCGCCGCAAGCGCCCGTGTGTGCGTCGCGATGGTGTCCTCCTCGACTGAAACGTGAACCCGGCAGGGGTGCGCGAGTCCGGCCCGGACGCGAACCTACGGCTCCCCGGTCGGCACGTCCAATAGGCGTTTCTCGCGTGGTGATAAGGGCCGCCAATGATCGGCCCGCCACGGCCCGGCCGTCGTCCGCGGCCCCCACCTACAATGGCGGCGACTCCGGCCCGTCAGAGACCAAGGAAGGCCTTGACAGATACCGAGATCCCGGCTCTCGCAGACCGGGTGTCGCCCGCAGCCGATGAGCGCCCGGAATGGCGCGCGGCCGCAACCGAGTTCCGCCAGCTGCGCTACTTCGTGACCGTCGCGGAGGAGCTCCACTTCGGCCGCGCCGCGGCCTGCCTCTACATCTCCCAGCCCGCGCTCTCGCAGGCGATCGCCAAGCTCGAGTCCGCCATCGACGTGCAGCTGCTTCTCCGCAACCGGCAGGGCGTGGAGCTGACCGAGGCCGGCAGGGAGCTGCTCTGCCGCTCGCGCTCGCTGCTGAACGCGCGCGAGGAGGCCGTGAACCGGGTCAGGCTGATCGATCAGGGCGATGTCGGCGTGCTGCGTTTCGGCGTCGCGCTGCTTCACCGAGCACGCGGTGAGCCCGGCGCTCGCGGCGCTCGGCGAGCGCCAGCCGCACATCGTCCTCGACCGTGTCGTCGCGGTCACCGACCGGCTGGTGGAGCAGCTCAGGAGCGGCATGCTCGACGCGGTACTGGCCCATGCCATGCCCTCGATCATCGGACTCGAGAGCGTCGACTCCGAGCTGATGGTCACCGAGCAGATGGTCGCTGTGGTCGGCCCGCTCAGCCCGCTGGCCGAACGACCGGCGATCACGATCGCGGACCTGCGCGACGAGCGGTTGATGATCCCGCCAGGCGAGCTGGCCCCGAGTGCAGCTCGTCGGGATGATCAGCATGTGCCGCAGCCTCGGCGGGTTCGAGCCGAACCTGTTCGAGTCCACGGCGATGGCCACGGCTCCGCTCGGCCCCGAGTGGCTGGCGCAGGCGGGCGAGCGGGCCGTCGCGCTGGCGGGGATCAGCCTGGCGCGGGCCGGGCTTCCGAGCGGACTGCTCGCCGTGCCGATCGAGCCGCCCCCGCTCCTGTCGGTGGCGCTGATCTGGCGCAGCGGCGCCGCCTCGCCCGTGGTGGAGCGCCTGATCGACTTCATGCGCGAGCTGCGCGACGCTCCCCGCGCAACCGCGTAGTGGTTCATCCCACAGCCGCGTGTGAGGACGCGCCAGATCAAGCTGATCAAGGACGCAGGGTCGAAGGCTTGCTAGTGGCAAGCCGAGACCCGAGGACGCCGAGGAGCGCCGATATGGCGCGTCCTCAGGTTCCGTTGCTCAGGGGGTGTCGGTAGACCCCCTTCCCCCATGGCGGCGTGATGCTGTCGAACTCGGGCGCCGCCCGCTGGTCCAGCGTCTCGAGCGGCACGAGGCGCAGGTCGGGCCCGACCGTGGTGCGCTCGTGTACGTCCACGCCGGGATATGCCGGGCCGCGCACTTTGTAACTCCCGCACAACGGCAGCGCACCCTCGAGCCTCACTCCCCGCAGGCTCGTGCGCAGCGGGATATGACCTGCATGGCTGCCCCGTGAGACACGGGTCCAGCCCGTCCAGGCGCCCCATTGGTTCCGGCACTGCCGCTGCTTGCACCACTGGTAGCCGTGGTGCGCCGTGGCGCGGACGGACGCTTGGCCGCTCGCGTCGATGCGGACCTGGTAGCCCTCCCAGTCGTCCTCGTGAAAACCCGGGTAGCGCGGCGGTGCGGGCAGCTTCGACCACAGCTTGTGGCCCAGGCGAGTGAGCGCCGTGCTGACCCTGTAGATCTTGTCCGACCCGGCCCAGGTCGAGTTCGAGTCCGGGTAGTAGAACCAGTACTGGAGGAAGGTCGAGCCGCCCTCGTGCACCACGTGCGTGAACGCCGTCGCGGGCAGACCGGTGTTCGTCCGGCTGACGTCCAGCGAGCGGTCGTCGGGAGCGTCGCCGCAGCGAGTCGTGCGGCAGCTGCGGTAGTCGATCGGGATCTCCCTCTCCCCCGGCTCGTAGACCACGTTCGGGGCGTAGCTCGCGCACCAGTTGCGCATCGCGCTCCCCGTAGGCGGCGACCAGCTCCCCGCGCCCGTCGTCGCAGCCGCCGCGCGCGGCGCAGAGGATCGAGCGCGCGAGAAAGCCGCCGTAGCTGCGCCCGTCGACGTGCGGCACGAAGGTCACCAACGCCCCAAGCGCCAACGCCAAGAAGAGCACCAGCGCCGTCCACTCAATGGTCGCCTGGCCGCGCTCGCACCCCATGAACTCACGCTAAGGCGGGGCGTGTGACCGATGGGTGCAGTCAGTTACAAAATCGGATCCGCTTGCGAAAAGCACGTGCTTGACACCTAATGAGCGCCCGCCGGCTTCCGGGCCTGCGAGTTGAAAGGGTGGGCTACTTCCCGTCGTCCGATCTGGCCAGCGTCTTGCCGGCGCTGTCCACGACTTTCCGCAGGAACTCGTACTGCGTGTGTATCAGCTCGTCGGCCATCCCCATGGCGGCGTCGATGATCTTCTGCCGCCTGGACGGGCCCTCGCCGTGTCCTGGCAGATTCTGGTCGACCGTGTTGACGAACTTGCGCACCGCCTCGACCGCGGCTCGCTCACCGGACTCGACCGACTTGAGCACCTCCTCGGACAGATCCGTGGTCTCGACGGCGCGCCGCTTGCGGGTGGCTGTTGCCTTCTTCGCGGCCGCGCCCTTCTTTGCCGCTGCGCTGCGTTGGGCCTTTGTTTCAGGCATCGAACCCTTCCTTTCAGGACGTGAGTCCTGTCGCATGGTTTTCGGACTCAAAACGCCCCGCTCAGAACACACTTGCTCGTAGCGACACACATTTCGGCGTCCGTCTCTGGGATCGACCGTAGATCAGCCTGACTCCAGTTCCATCCGTAGAAGCAGCGCACATCGCCCCCGCAAACCCATGCGCATGCGACGGCTACACGCACGAGCACCCGCCGCCTGAAGTTCCGCAGCCCCAGCGCGAGGAAGAACGCGCAGAAGCCGACCAGCACCGGGTAAACGACGTACAGGGGCATGTGGGAAATGTTCGTGAGCGCTGCGCGCATGCCCTCGGCGACGTAGATCAGTGGGTTGATCAGAACGATCGTCTGAAGCCAGTGAAAGTCGCCGAGCTTGACCGGAGACAGCCGCGTCCACTGGTAGTAGGTGCCGCCGAGGAACGTGAGCGGCAGGACCACGAATCCGAACATCAGGCCGATGTTGCGGGGCTCGAACGTGGTGCCAAGCAGCAAGCCGAGCGATGACATCGCAACGCACGCCAGCGGGATCAGCGTCAGCACGACGGCCCAGTGGACGTCGAGGTGCGCATGGACGCCCGGGGCGTGGATGACGGCGGCGATCGGGAACACGATCACGGCCGCGAGCGCGCCCTGCACGGCGCCCGAGAGCACCTTTGCGATCGCCACCAGCCAGATCGGGCATGGGGCCTGGACGCGGTCCTCGATCTCGCGCGTATAGCCGAACTCGGTCGACATCTGCAAGGCGACGGCCTGGATTCCCTGGAACATGATCGAGATCGCGACCACGCCGGGGACGAGCACGGTTGCGAAATGGGACTCCGCCAGACCGGCCCGGCGCCGGCGCCGATGCCCTGGCCGATGCTCGGGAACACGTATAGGAACACGAACACCAGCAGGAACGGCTGGATCAGCGTGCGCGCGACGAACTCGCCGAAGTTCTTGCGCAGCACGACTAGGTCGCGCAGGATCAAGGCGCGCAGCGCGGTGCGGCTCGCGGCGGCGGTCGGAGCGCGTCGGCTCGAGTGCGATCGGCCACTGCGCAGGCACTGCGGCGGGCCAGGAAACGGTGCTCGGCTCGGTCATTCGCGCAGCTCCTTGCCGGTCAGGTTGATGAACACCGTCTCGAGCGTCGGCTCGGCCACAGCGAGATCGACGAGATCGAAGCCACCGCTCTCGGCCGCGTCCACGACACGCGGCACGATCCGCTCGGCCCCGGTGAAGTGCAGCTCGACGCCGCCTTCGATCAGCCTCGTCCGCCCGACGCCGTCGACCACGCTCGAAATGTGCTCGGCGAGCGACGCCGGATCACCGCTCGTCTTCACGGTCACGATCGTGTCCGCACCGACCGAGCGCTTGAGCCCACCGGGGGTGTCGAGCGCCAGGATCTTGCCGTGGTCCATGATCGCGACCCGGTTGCAGAGCTGATCCGCCTCCTCCATGTAGTGCGTGGTGAGCAGGATCGTCTGCCCCGCGGCGTGGAGCTCACCGAGGATCTCCCACAGCGCCAGCCGACTCTGGGGGTCGAGTCCCGCCGTCGGCTCGTCCATGAACAGCACGGCGGGGCGGTGGAAGATCGAGCGCGCCACCATCAGCCGTTGTGCCATTCCGCCCGAGAGCGCGAACACCGACGCCGGGCCCCACTTCGTCAGATGGAACTGCTCGAGCAGATCGTCGGCGACGCGGCGCGACTCCGCCGCCGCCATCCCGAACAGGCGGCCATGGAAGTACAGGTTCTCCCACACCGTCAGCTGCCGGTCGAGCGTGTTCGTCTGCGACACAACCCCGATCAGCTGCTTGGCCAGCGCCGGATGGGCGATCACGTCGATGGAGCCGATATGGGCAGTTCCCGCGGTCGGGATCACGCGCGTCGTCAGCATCCCCGCGGTGGTCGTCTTGCCGGCGCCGTTGGGCCCGAGCAGCCCGAAGATCTCGCCCGCTGTGACAGAGAGGTTGAGCTTGTCGACGGCCGCGAAGTCGCTGCCGGCGTAGACCTTTGTCAGATCGACGGTGCGGATGATCGCGGGCTCGGTGCGGTCGCCGCCGGCGGTCGTGGGCGCCTCCGTTTCGGTTCTTGTCATGGCGTGGCTCCCCAATGATCGCCGATCAGCATGCCCTGAACGGGGAGAGCGTGCGGCTCGGCGCTAGGAGTCGCGCGGTGGCCAGACGGACCGGCCGTCCGCTTCGTCGCCCGGCCGGGCCCAGCCCTCCGGAGGTCGGAAGAGCAGGCGCTTGCTGGCCGCTTCCCGGAGCAATGCGCGCAGGCCGCCCTCTTCGCCGGCAGGCAGCTCGATCTGGGTTTCGATCAGGCCGGACTCGGTGCGGAGCACCTCCATCGTGCCCAGCTCGTCCAACAGCTGGAGCACCTCTTGATTCTCGGCCAGGCAGGTGGCGGTGAAGCGCACGATCCCCTCTTCGCCGGCCCTGTCGGCGAGCCGCTTCAGCAACTCGGTCGCCACCCCGCGTCCCTGCCAGCTGTCCACCACCGCCACGGCCACCTCGGCGGTCTCCTGCTCGTCTTCGGACCGCACGTAGCGGGCCACGCCTATCGGCTCGTCGTTGTCGGCGCCGAGCGCCACGAGGGCCTCGTGGTCGTGATGGTCGATCTCGGTGAGGTAGCGCACGAGCCGCCCGGTCAGGTGCGGCATTGGCACCAGGAAGCGGCGGTAGCGCGACTCCGGGCTGAGCCGCTCGAACCCCTTAAGCAGGCGCTTCTTGTCGGTCGGCCAGATCGGGCGTATGGCCAACTCGGACCCGTCCCGGAGCGCCACCCGCTCTGGCCAGCGCGGAGGCTTGCTGTCGGTCTCGACCGTAGCGCGATCAGTCATAGAGGTGCTGGAAGAGCTCGGCGTAGCGCTGATACACCACCCGCCGCTTGACCTTCAGCGTGGGCGTCAGCTCGCCCTCAGCCAGCGTCAGGTCGTGAGGGAGAATCGCGAAGCGCTTGACCTGCTCGATGCGGGCGAAGCGCTCGTTGACACGGTCGACCTCGCCCTGGATCTGCTCCCGGACCCGCTCGTCTCCCGCCATCGCCTCCCGGTCCGGGTCGGCGCCGGTCTGCTCGGCGAGCGCCGCGGTTTCGTCGGGGTCGAGTGTGATCAGCGCGACGATGTACGGGCGGTTGTCGCCGTAGACCACGGCCTCGCAGATCCAGCGGCTCTCCCTCAACGCGTTCTCGATGTTGGTGGGGGTGATGTTCTTGCCGCTCGAGGTGATGATGATGTCCTTCTTGCGGCCGGTGATCGCCACGAATCCGTCGTCGCCCAGCGAGCCGAGATCGCCCGTTTGGAGCCAGCCGTCCTCGATGGTCTCCGCCGTGGCGTCCGGATCCTTGAAGTAGCCCTGGAAGACATGCGGCCCGGACATCAGGATCTCGCCGTCGTCGGCCACCCTGACCTCGCCCGGCGGCAGCGCCCGCCCGACCGTTCCCACGCGCCACTCGTCGAGTGTGTTGATCGCGCCCGCGGCGGTGGTCTCGGTCATCCCGTAGGCCTCGAGCACCCGCACGCCGGCGGCGTCGAAGAACTGCAGGACGTCCGCGGCGATCGGCGCAGCCGCCGAAATCGCGAACTCCAGCCGGTTGCCGAACAGGGCCCGGATCTTCGACAGCACGAGCCGGTCGGCCAGGTCGTGCCGGCGCTGAAGCAGCCACCCGATCGGCTGTCCGGCATCCTCGCGCCCGCGGACCTCGCGGCCGGCGGCAAGCGCCCAGTTGAAGACGATCCGCTTGATCGGTGACTGTTGCGCGATCCCGACCGACGCCGCCGTGTGGATCTTCTCGAACAGGCGTGGGACGGCCGCGAAATGCGTGGGGTTGGCGTCTCGCAGGTCGTCGAGCAGGCGCGCGGGATCGCGCTGCCAGAAGATGAGCGTCGCGCCGATGTCGAGCGTGAACATCTGCGTGATCCTCGCCATGACGTGCGCGAGCGGCAGGAACAGGAAGAAGGCGCCGCCCTGAAGCTGCACGCGGTCGACGTACATCTCGACCGTCGAGGTCCAATTCGCATGCGTGAGCATGCAACCCTTGGGCGGTCCGGTGGTGCCGGACGTGTACACGATGGTGGCAAGGTCGTCCGGGCGGATGCCGGCCACGCGCTCGTCCACCACGCTGTCCGGCACGCTCTTGCCCGCTGCCCTCAGCTCCGCCATCGGCATCGCGCCGTCGGCCTCGCCCGTCAGCAGCACCACGTTCTCCAGAGCCGGGCAGCGGTGACGTATTTCGGCGACCTTGGCAGCCTGCTCCGCGTCCTCGCAGAACACCGCACGCGCATCGGAATGACCGAGCACGTAGTGGCACTCCTCGGGGGAATTGGTGGGGTAGATGGGCACCACCGCGGCGCCGGCGCAGATCGTGCCGGCGTCCGCCAGCGTCCACTCGGGACGGGTTTCGGAGAGGATCGCCACGCGGTCGCCCGGCTCGATGCCCAGCGCGACCAGGCCGCGCGCGATCTCGCGCACGGCGACGCCCAGAGCGGGATAGGAGACGTCGATCCAGCGCCCATCGCTCTGGTAACGGAGTGCGGCGCCGTCGTACCGCTCGGCCGCGCGCAAGAACAGGTCGCCGAGGCTTCGAGCTCGGGTCGAGTGGTCGGTCGGCTGTTCTTGATGAAGGGTCATCTCACCTCCGCTCGCACCCTAGGCCCGTCCAGGGCGAGGCGCATCGGCTGGAATCACTGCTAGCCGTCAGTAGTTGTGCGCGCTGAAGCGGGCGCGGCACCGATCCGGAGGGGCCGGCGGACGGAGCTCTGACGGCGTCAGGCGCCTGAAGGGCTGGCTACGAGTGCGTCAATTCGGCGTTCCGGCGACGCTCGAGAGCAGCCGGTCGGCGGCCGCCTGGAAGCGGGCGAGGTCCCCGTACGGGCGCGCGACGAGCATTGCGCCCTCCAGGCCGCTGATGATCATGCGCGCGGTCTCCCCAGGCGGCCCGCTGAGCTCGAGCAGGTGGTCCGCCTGCCCCTGGGACAGGACGCTCACGAGCCAGGCCTCGTTGTCGTTGAAGAAGCCGATCACCTCGTCGCGCATCGGCTCGGGAAGGGTCTGGTACTCGGCCGCGAGCATGCCGCAGAGGCACATTCGCTCTCCCTGCAGGACGTCGGCGTAGAGGCCGGCGTAGGCGTGCAGCTTCTCGCGCGGATCGGCGAGGCGCCCGTCGATCGCGACCAGCGCCTCGGCGAAGCGGGCGGCGTAGCGGGCGATCAGCGCCTCGCCGAGCGCCGCCTTGCTGGGGAAGTGGTAGTGGAGGCTCGCCTTGGTGATGTTCAGCTCGGCCGCGACGTCGGCGTAGCTGAAGCCGTTGAAGCCGCGGCTCTGAACGAGTCGCTCGGCGACGTCGAGGATCCGGGAGGCGGTGTCCGCGCTGTCCGTCTCGCGCCCTCTGGGCCATGCGCACATCCTTCCACCCCGAGCGGGGGCTTGACTGTCTACCTACTAGTAGATCAGACTACGCCGGTCGCGGCCACCCAACCAAGGAGACGGCCATGCAGCAGACCGAGCACAAGAGCTTCGAGGCGCCCGAGGAGACGCGTGAGTTCCCGAACGGCCGAGCGGAGATCATCAACGTGGGGAGCGGCGAGATCGGGCGGCTCGTGTTCGAGCCCGGCTGGCGCTGGTCGAACGACGTCAAGCCGCTCGCCGGGACCGACAGCTGCGAGGCGCCGCACTTCCAGTACCACGTGAGCGGCCGGCTGGCGATCCTCATGGACGACGGCACCGAGCTGATCGCCGGACCCGGCGACGTGACCTCGCTGCCGAGCGGGCACGACGCCTGGGTCGTCGGCGACGAGCCGGTGATCGTCGTCGATTGGTACGGCGCCAGCAACTACGCAAAGGGCACCTGACCCCAACCCTGCGCGCGCCGCCGAGCACGCCGCCGGCGGTTCGGAGATGATCAGCCGGATGAGCGCCGTCCGCATCACTCACATCGGCGGTCCGACGGTGCTGATCGAGGTCGGCGGCTGGCGGCTCCTCACCGATCCGACCTTCGACCCGGCCGGCGGGAGCTATCGCTTCGGCTGGGGCACGGGCTCGAAGAAGCTCGCCGGGCCGGCGATAGCGGCCGCCGATCTCGGCACCATCGACGCCGTGCTGCTCAGCCACGATCACCACGAGGACAACCTCGATCCGGCGGGACGCGCCGTGCTCCCGTCGGCCGGCGTCGTGATCACCACCGCGTCCGGCGCGAAGCGGCTCGGCGGCTCCGCCCGCGGCCTGACGGCATGGCAGACGACCCGCTTGGAGGCGCCGGACCGGGCGCCGATCGAGGTGACCGCCACGCCGTGCAGGCACGGGCCGCCCCTCAGCCACCCGATCGTGGGCGACGTGATCGGCTTCGCGCTGAACTGGGACGGCCTGGAGCATGGCCAGCTCTGGATCTCCGGCGACACGGTGCTCTACGACGGCGTGCGCAAAATCCCGAGCCGCCTGCGGGTGGGCACTGCGCTCCTGCACCTCGGGGGCGTGCAGTTCCCGGTGTCGGGGCCCCTCCGCTACACGATGACCGCCCGCGAGGCGGTGGAGCTTGTGCGGCCTGATGACGCCGCACACCGCGATCCCGATCCACTACGAGGGCTGGAAGCACTTCCGGCAGGGCCGGGAGGCGATCGAGGAGGAGTTCGCGCGGGCGCCCGAGGACGTTCGGGCGCGCATCCGCTGGCTGCCCATCGGCACCCCCGTGGAACTCGGCGCCTGAACAGGCGAAAAACGCCTTGACTGGACAGACTCGGGCGCTTCGTCCCGTCCGCTAAAGGCCCGTCCTGATCCTGCCGACCAGTGCCGTATGCCCGTGCGCGCCAGGATCGGGTCCCCCAATAAGCTCGCCCTCGCGTTTGGGGTATCCATGGCCGTTGTGCTCTGCCTCGTCGCACTCGCCGGCGTAGTCATCGCGCGCGCTGCCGGCAGCACGGTGCACGATCAGGCGACCGCGGACGCCCGCACGAGGGCAGCCCAGATCGCCGCGCGCGTGGAACGCGGCGCCGTCCCGCTGGCGGCAAGCGCGCCTGTCCGGCTCCCCGCGGCAGTGCGCCGCGCGGTGCCCCCGGAGGAGGCGACCATCACGATCGCCGACCCGAGCGGGCGAATGCTCTATCCGATTTCGGTGATCTCCGGCCAGCGGCTCGCGCGAGCGCTGACGGCGGCCGCCGCGGCCGACGGCGGCGCCGGCCTGATCGTGCCCAGCCCCGATGGGCGCGGCAAGGACCTGACCTTCACCTTCGCGCCGAGGACGGCGCGAACCGGCGACACGATCGTGGTCTCGCTGCCCTACGGTCCGATCGCGGCCGGGGTCAGCGCGCGGACCAACCACATGCGGCTGATCGTCTTCGGTTCCCTCATGCTGCTGTTCGTCGCGCTCGGCGCGATTGGAGCGCACGCGTCGCGCCGGATGCGCAGGCAGCTCGTCCGAACCGAGGCCGCCGGCAACCGCGACCCGCTCACCGGGCTCCCGAATCGCGAGGCCCTCCAGGAGCTCGTGCACCAGGCGATCGTCGCCTCTCGGCGCAGCGACGTACGCGTGGCGCTGATGCTGATGGACCTCAACGGCTTCAAGGAGATCAACGACACGCTCGGCCACCACAACGGCGACCGCGTGCTGCAGCAGCTTGCGAACCGCCTCCGCAGCGTCCTGCGCGAGAACGAGACGATCGCGCGCCTGGGCGGCGACGAGTTCGCGATCCTCGTCCCCGCGTTCAACGACCAGAGCGAGGTCGTGACCGTCGCCGAGCGGATCCTGAGGGCGCTCGAGGAGCCGTTCGTGACCGCGGGGCTTGCGCTCGAGGTCGATGCGGCGATCGGCATCGCGCTGTTCCCCGAGCACGGCGATCGCGTGGCCAAGCTCCTGCGCGCGCGCGGACGTGGCGATGTACGTGGGCAAGGAGTCGCTCGCCGGCTACACCTTCTTCAGCCCCGCGTCCGACCGGACCGACGACGGCGGCAAGCGGCTCACGCTCATCGGCGAGCTGCGCGGGGCGCTCGAGCGCCGCGAGCTGATCCTCTACTACCAGCCGAAGGTCGAGCTGCCCGACGGCCGCGTGGCGGGGGTCGAGGCGCTCGTGCGCTGGAAGCACCAGCGCGGCGGGCTGCTGGCTCCCGACGAGTTCATCCCGCTGCTCGAGCAGTCGAGCCTCCTGCGCCAGGTGACCCTCTACCTGGTCGAGACGGCCCTGCGCGACTGCGGCGCCTGGCGGGCCCGCGGTCACGAGCTGACCGTGGCGGTGAACCTGTCGATCCGCAACCTGCTCGACTCGCAGCTGCCCGCGGAGCTGAACTCCCTCGTTCGCAAGCTCGGCCTCACGCCCGGGTGCCTCGAGCTCGAGATCACCGAGAGCATGCTGATGTCCGATCCCGAGCGCGTCATGCGCGTCTGCACGAGCCTGCGCAGGCACGGCTTCCGCCTGACGGTGGACGACTTCGGCACCGGCTACTCCTCGCTCGCCTACCTCCAGCGGCTCCCGTGAGCGCGCTGAAGGTCGACAAGTCGTTCGTCGCGGCGATGGACCGCGGCGACGCCGACAGCGGCACGATCGTCCGCTCGACCGTGGACCTCGCCCACAACCTCGGCCTCGCGGTGATCGCCGAGGGCGTCGAGACCGAGGCCGCCTACAACAAGCTCGCCTCGCTCGGGCTGCGACCTCGTGCAGGGCTTCCTCGTCAGCAGGCCGATGCCGCAGGAGCAGCTGCTCACGTGGCTCGACCGCTGCAACGCGCAGCCCGAGAGCGTGGACCTGCCCCGCCCGGTCCAGACCGCCCGTCTGATACACCCAGGAGCTCCACGTGAGCTCAGGAGGATGGGTCAGATGAGCACGGTCAGCGTCCGCTACATCGTCGACGACGTCGATGCTGCGATCGCCTTCTACCGCGACCAGCTCGGCTTCAGCGAGCTGATGCACCCCGATCCCGCCTTCGCGATGCTCACCCGAGGCGATCTGCGCCTCGCTGCTGGCGTCGCCGGTGCCGGCGGACCACCACGGCGGCGGGTCGAGGCCGATGCCCGACGGCACCGAGCAGGAGCCGGGCGGCTGGAACCGCTTCATGCTCGAGGTCTCCGATCTCGAGGACACGGTCGAGACGCTGCGGGCGGCGGGTGTCCACTTCCGCAACGAGATGGTGACCGGGGTCGGCAGCAAGCAGATCATGGTCGACGACCCCTCGGGCAATCCCGTGGAGCTGTTCGAGCCCAAGACGGTGATGAACGCGGTCGTCCGCCCCGCGACTACCCGTATACGACCTCGGCCGGCTCGGCGCTTGGAACGCCCGGCGCAGGGGTGAAGCCCGGAATCACGAGCGAGAAGGTCGAGCCCGCCGCCGAGGTACTGACGGTGCACTCGCCGCCGTGCCCGCGAGCGATCGCGTCGACGATCGGGAGCCCGAGCCCCACGCCACCGTGACGGCGGCTGCGCGCGCCGTCGGCGCGGCCGAAGCGCTCGAAGATGCGCTCGAGCACCTCGGGCGGCATGCCCGGGCCGCAATCCTTGACGCTGATCGAGACCCGATTGCCGACGGCGTGCGCCGACAGCTCGATCGTCCCAGTCTCGGTGGCGTGATGGACGGCGTTCTCCAGCAGGGCGTCCAGCGCGATCCGAAGCGCCTGAGGGTCGGCGTGAAGCGTGCCGGGCGAGACGGCGCCGAAAAGCCAGGTCCGCGGCGCGATGTCCGACCAGCGCATGAACAGGTCCTCGAGGAAAGGCTCGAGATCGATCGACGACGGCACCAGGAAGTCCGGCTGCTCCGCCTTCGCGAGCAGCAGCAGGCGGTCCACGATGTAGGTGATCCGGTCGAGCTCGTCCACCGCCACCGCGACCTCCGGAACCTCCTCGCGGCCAGCTCGCTGAAGGATCTCGAGGTGTCCGCGGGCGATCGTGACCGGCGTTCGCAGCTCGTGCGAGACGTCGTGGAGCAGGCGCTCCTGACGCTCGAGCAGCTCCGCGCGCTCGCTGGCCACTCCCTCCACCTCCTTCAGAGCCGCCTGGCGCCGCCTCGCGTGCCAGACCATCGCGAGGAACATCGCGGACATCAGCGGCACCTCGGTGAGCTCGCCCCAGAGCTGGGCGCCGTTGAACGCGTCGTTCAATAGCACCACGCCGGTGCCGAGTGCAACCAACCCCAGGACGATCGAGGTCGCGCGCAGTCCCCACACTCGGAAGCCATAGAGGATCGTGAGGCTGACCCAGATGAAGTGAAACGGGATCGTCTCCCAGTCGGGCGTGAGCAGCATCGCGATCAGGTTGGCCACGGCGAACGCGACCCACAGGAGCTCGACCCGCTTAGCCCGCAGCCAGCCGGTAACCGACATTGCGCACGGTTTCGATAGGAGCGTCAGGCCCGAGCTTCCGGCGGAGCCTGCGAATGGACACGTCGACCACATTGGAACGGGGGTCGAAGTCGTACCCCCAAACGTCGGCCAGCAACTGCTCTCGGCTCAGGACCTGGCCCGGATGCTCGAGCAGGAAGTGCAGCAGCCGGAACTCCCCGTCCGTGAGCTCGCTGACCTGGGTTCCGATACGCGCCTCACGCGTGGCGAGGTCGAGCATCAGCCTGCCGGCATGGAGCATGTAGGCGTCGCCAGCGGACTGCGGAGGCCGGCGGCGTAGGCGAACCCTGACGCGGGCGAGCAGCTCGTCGAGGGAGAACGGCTTGACCAGGTAGTCGTCCGCGCCGAGGGCGAAGCCGTGCAGCCTGCTCTGGAGGTCGGAGCGCGCGGACAGGATGAGCACCGGCAGGTCGGGCTTCTGCTCACGCAGCTGACGCAGGAGGGTGAACCCGTCGATCCCCGGGAGAAGCAGGTCGAGGACCACGAGGTCGTACGGGTGGGCGAGCGCCCACGCCAGGCCTTTCCGCCCGTCCTCAGCGACCCCCACGGTCCAGCCGTCGGCCTTGAGCGCCCGGGCAACGAAAGCCAGGATGCGCGCCTCGTCCTCGATGACAAGGATCTGCATCGGTTCCCTCGGGCGGTTCATACCACGCTCGCGGCACTCATGACGCACGAATGACCCGGAGATGACAAGTTCGTCACTTTGCCCCCGTGGGCGTTTGGCGGGGTGATACTGCGCCCGCTCGATCCTGAGTCGAACGTCGAGCGGGGATCGGAGGAAGCAGATGTCGCGTGGAGCGAAAGCGCTGGCGATAGCGGCCGTCACCGCGGCCGCCGTGGCGCTGGTGGTGGTGTACGTGGTGGACTTCCTCGCTCCCACGCCCGCGACCGTGAACGCCGCAACGGGTCCGCGCGGAGCCCGCCTGACGCTCCAGACCGTGGCCGCGTACGGGCACGCACCGCATCCCGATTGGGTCTCCTACCTGGTGCAGGACGGCTCGGGTCGCTGGCATCACTCGACCGTGTTCAAGGTGCCGGCTCACTCGCTGGTCACCGTCACCGTCTACCAGTACGACACGGCCACCGGGCTGCGGAACCCGTTCTGGTCGCAGGTACGGGGAACGCTCGGCAGCACCATGACCGTCGACGGCAAGTCGATGCACGCGCTGCCGCCCGACGACGCGTCGCACACCTGGGCGATTCCCGACCTCGGCGTGAGCGTGCCCCTGAAGGGCGTGGCCGACGACGCGAAGAACCAGTGCAGCGCCGCCCCGTGCACGCTGGCGCAGGCCCACACGACCGTGACCTTCACCATCAAGACGGGCAAGCCCGGTATGTATCGCTGGCAGTGCTTCGTGCCGTGCGCCGCCGCGTTCATCTACGGATTCGGCGGCCCGATGCAGTCGATCGGCTGGATGGACGGCTACCTACATGTGGCCTGAGCCGTGACCGCGGACTCCGCCCCGGCAGCAGCGCCGCCGGCGCCCTCGCACGGCCGCCGGATGGTCGCGATCTGGCTCGTGCTCACGGCGATCGCGGTGCCGGTGGTGGTCCTGGTCCTCGGCCCGCACTTCCCGCCGGGGAACATGAGCGTGGAGGCCCGTGACCAGCGTCACGTGAACATCCTCCTCGCCGCGCTTGCCACCCCGGTGCTGCTCGGCGTGTGGGTCTGCCTCGTCTACATGGTCGCGTCCTTCCGCCAGCGGGGCGAGGTGCTGCAGGACGGGCCGCCACTGAAGGGGAACGCGAACCTCCAGCTGGCCTGGGTCGTGACCACCGCGGTGATCGTCATCGCGCTGGCGGGCCTCGGCACCGATGAGCTGCTCGGCAGCGCGAAGGGAGCGGGCGGCGGCCAGGGACCCGATCCGCTGGCCGTGCCGCACGGCGCGAAGTCCGCCCTCCAGGTGCAGGTGATCGGCCAGCAGTGGGCGTGGACCTTCCGCTACCCGAGCTATGGCGGAGTCGAGACGCCCGAGCTGGCACTCCCGGCGGGGCAGCTCGTCGAGCTGCACGTGACCTCGCTGGACGTGAGCCACTCGTTCTGGGCGATACAGCTCGGCGTAAAGGCCGACGCGATCCCGGGCTCGGACAACGTGGCCTACGTCACGGCCCGCCATACCGGCACATTCGAGATCCGCTGTGCCGAGCTGTGCGGACTCTGGCACGGCCACATGCACAACACGGGCAACGTGATGAGCCCGTCAGCGTTCCGCGGCTGGATCCAGGGCCAGGTGGTCGCCAACGCGGCCGCCACGAAGACGCTTCCGCCCTACTCGCCCGAGTACTTCCCCATGCCATACAGGAGGGCCGGCTGAATGACCGACACCGGGCTCGCGCCGACGCCGCCGCGTCACACCGCTCCTCTCTGGCGGCGCCTGATCGGGTTCAACGCCCTCGTCGCGTTTGCGCTCGCGATCGGCGGCTACTTCCTCGGTCACTGGGTGGGCACGCGCATCACGGTCGGAATGGACTCCCAGCTCGGCACCGACCAGAACGACGTGGCGATCTTCATGGGCTTCGTCTTCGCGCTCCTCGGTTGGCTGACCGGTCTGGGCTTCCTCAACTACCCGCTGGGCAGGATGATCGGACGGCCACCCTCCCTGCGGGAGAAGGAGGAGGCAGGGGTCGGGCGCTACTTCCGGCTCTGCACCGACCACAAGGTGGTTGGGCTCCAGTACTTCGTCAGCGTTCTGTTCTTCTTCCTGATCGCGGGCCTGAACGGCATGTTCATCCGCGCCGAGCTGCTCACGCCGAACGAGCGGCTCTGGAACGCGAACCAGTACCTCTCCCTGGTGAGCCTCCACGGCACGATGATGCTGATCATGATGTCGGCGGCCATCCTGGGGCCGTTCGGCAACTACTTCGTGCCGATCATGATCGGCGCCCGGCGAATGGCCTTCCCGCGCCTCGAGGCGCTCTCGTTCTGGCTCGTCCCGCCGGCGGGGCTGATCCTGCTCGCGGCTGTGGCGTTCGGCGGCTTCCCCACCGGCTGGACCGGCTACGCGCCGCTCGCCAACGAGGCCCGCGGGGGGATGGACTGCTACCTGTTCGCGTTCGCGCTGATCGGGCTGTCGATGACGATCGTGGGCATCAACATGATCGCCACGGTGCTGACGATGCGGGCTCCGGGGCTGACCTGGAGCCGCCTGCCTATCTTCGTCTGGGGCGTGCTCTGCACCTCGGTGCTGATGGTGCTGGCGGCGCCCGTGCTCTTCTCCACGCTGGCGATGGTGACGCTCGATCGCACGGCCGACACGTCGTTCTTCCTGGCCAGCGCCGGCGGCAGCCCGTTCCTCTACGACAACCTGTTCTGGTTCTTCGGGCATCCAGAGGTCTACATCCTGGCGCTGCCCGGGTTCGGCCTGGTGCTCGAGATCCTGCCCGTCTTCGCGCGCAAGCCCCTGTGGGGCTATCGGCTGGCCGTCGCGGGCATGGTGGGGGTCACGCTGCTGAGCTTCATGGTCTGGCAGCACCACCTGTTCGTTAGCGGCATCAACGCGGACCTGCGGCCGTTCTACATGCTCACCACCGAGCTGATCTCGATTCCGACCGGCTTCATCTTCCTCAACGGGTTGGGCACGCTCTGGGGCGGGCGCATCCGCTTCACGGTGCCGATGCTGTTCTCGCTGGCCTTCTTCTCCAACTTCCTGCTGGGCGGGCTGTCCGGCGTGTTCCTCTCGGATGTGCCGAGCGACGTGAGCACCCACGGCAGCTACTTCGTGATGGCGCACTTCCACTACACGATCATGGGCGGGCTCGTGTTCGCGCTGTTCGCCGGCACCTACTACTGGCTGCCGAAGATGACCGGCCTGAAGTTCAACGAGAAGCTGGCGAAGATCCACTTCTGGGGCATGTTCGTGTTCTTCAACTGCACGTTCGCGCCGCTGTTCGCCGCCGGCATGCTGGGGATGCCGCGTCGCGTATCCGTATACGCCCCGCGGCTCCAGGGGATCAACATCTTCGTGTCGATCTCGGCGTTCCTGCTCGGGCTCTCGATGCTGGTCTTCCTGGTCAACCTGGTCTACTCGATGCTGATCGCGCGCGTGCCGGCGGAGGCGAACCCGTGGAACTCGCTGGGCCTCGAGTTCCAGCTGCCCACCCCGATCCCGGTGAAGAACTTCGAGCGTACGCCGGTGATCACCTCGGGTCCCTACGAATACGGCGTCCCGGACGCGCCCCCGGTGGCCGCGCTGGGGCCCACCGCCGCGGCGACAGGGGCGACACCGCTGTGACGTCCGACGCCCCCCTCATCAGCCCCTACTCGGATCTCGAGCCGCCAGAGATCCTCGCGCGCAACCTCCAGGTGGGTGCGCGCCTGCTGGCCGCCGCCGAGGCCTTCGCGCTGCTGGCGTTCGTGTTCGCATACCTGTACCTGCGCACCCTGAACAGCAACGGCGACTGGCGGCCCAAGCACGTGAACCCCTCAGGGGGAATAGGCGTCGCGCTAGTCATCTGCCTGGTCGGCTGCTCGCTCGCCTACGTCTATGGGTTGCGGCGCCTCGGCGACGGCACCGAGGGTGGCTGGCGCGCCGGAGCCGTGGCGTCGCTCGTGCTCGGCCTTGGGGCGTTCGGCCTGATCATCGCCCAGTTCGCTTCGATCTCGTTCGGCCCCACAAGCGGCGGATACGCCAGCGTCTTCGTGGGCTGGCACGCCGTCTACGGCCTCACCCTCCTGCTGGTCCTCGGCTGGATCGAGACCCTCGTGGCGCAGTCGCTGCACCGCCACACCCAGGAGGTGGCTCCCGACACGGGCGACATCGCGGCGCCATTCGAGGTGATGCGGCCGGCTGCCGACGCGGCCGCGGTGGTGCTCCACACGACGGTCGCCTTCGGAATCCTCGGATACATCCTCCTCTACGTGGCATGAGAGCTCGCGCCACTCCCCTGCACAGCGAGACGGCTCCGGGGCCGTGGCTGCGCTTGGCCGGGCTCGGCGGGGCGTTCGTCACCGCCCTCGCGGTGGCGAGCGGGGCACTCCACCTCGGGATCGCACACCGCCTGGTCGTGGTCACTGCGCTTCCGCCGCTGATCACGATGGTGCTGGCGGCCCGGTTCGCCCACCCACGGCTCCTGCGCCCGGCAACGGCCGCGCTCGGCCTGGTGCTCGCAGACAGCGCGCTCGGCGGGCTGCTGGCATTCGCGGGCCAAGACCCCTGGGCGGTGGGATTGCACCTCGGGGTCGCGGCACTCGCGTTTGCGGCGGCGGTGCTTGCCGCGGCGGCGTGCTACCGGGGAGAGCGTCAGCCCGCGGGCCCATGGCGGGACTACGTGACGCTCACGAAGCCTCGCATCATGACCCTGCTGCTGCTGACGGCCGCCGCCGGCATGTTCGCCGGTGCGCGCGGGGTGCCCGACCTCGCCAAGCTCGCGGCGCTGCTGGCCGGTGGTGCCCTCGCGTCAGGCGGGGCGAGCGCCCTGAACCACCTGCTCGATCGCGACATCGACGCCCGCATGGGCGGTCGGACCGCCAACCGTCCGCTCGTCGCGGGCACCGTCACGCCGCCGCGCGCGCTCGAGTTCGGGCTCGCGCTTTCCGCTCTCTCCTTCGTGCTACTTGCCAGCACGATCAACCTGCTCACCGCGCTGCTCGCGCTGGCTGGCACCCTCGGGTACGTGCTCGTCTACACGCGCTGGCTGAAGCGCACCACGCCCCAGAACATCGTGATCGGCGGCGCCGCCGGGGCAATACCTCCGCTCGTCGGCTGGGCGGCCGCCCAGAACAACCTCACGATCCCCGCCCTGTTCCTGTTCCTGATCGTCTTCTTCTGGACCCCGCCCCACTTCTGGGCTCTCGCGCTGCTGATCAAACGCGACTACACGGCCGCCGGCATCCCGATGCTCCCCGTCGTGCGCGGCGAACGGGAGACGGCTCGCCAGATCCTCCGCTACACGCTTGTGCTCACGGCGGTCACCGCGCTCCCGTTCATCTGGCGCAGCGCCGGCGGCGTCTACCTCGCCGCCGCCCTGACGCTCGACGCCTGTCTGATCGCGCTCGCGGTGCGGCTGCGGAGGCAGATCACACCCGGCCGGGCGAAGGTCCTCTTCCATTACTCGCTCCTCTACCTCGCACTGCTGTTCGCCGCCCTCGCGGTCGATCCGCTGCTCGGTTAAGCGATGTTCCTATTCCCACAGCTCTCTCACTCTTCGCGGATGTCGGGGGCACCGGTGCGGGCAGTCACGTGACGGGCGGCGCAGTGCTCACGCTGGTGCTTCCCCTCGCCCTGCTCGTGGTCGTGCTCGCCTGGTGGTGGCTCGCGGCGCGGCGCGGCTGGCCGCCGCTTCCCACGAGCAAGGACCACGCGCCGCCCCGCCACCGCTGGCATCTGCGGCGCAGGAATGGCTAGCCCAGCTCGGGCTCGGGGCTCGTCCCCACCCCTGGCCACTGGGCGCGGCCGCGACGATCCTGCTCGTCCTCTCGTGCGCGGCCATCGGCACCGTGGGGGCGCTGATGCTCCGGTCGCCGGGGCGGCGAAGCACGGCGAGCGCCTCCATCGCTCGCGGCGTCCAGCCCGTGGCGCCCGCGTTGCAGGGAGACGCCGTGTGGGCAGCCGGCGTCAGGCCGGCGCCGGGGTTCGCCCTGCGCGACCAGTGGGGACGGACGGTCTCCCTGTCCGGCCAGCGCGGTCACCCGGTCCTGCTGGCCTTCATGGACTCCCACTGCAAGCTCCTCTGCACGCTCGAGGGACCGACGATCCACCAGATCCTCGGCGAGCTGGGCAGTGCCTCGCGCCGCGTCAGTCTCATCGTCGTGAGCGTCAATCCGTGGGAGGACACGGCGGCAAGCAGCCGCCGCGCCGCGGCTCACTGGGGCTTCGGCGCACGCTCGCGCTGGCTACGAGGCACGCCGGCGGAGCTGCAGCCGGTCTGGCGCGGCTACGACATAGAGGTGGTGAAGGCCCAGGGTGATGTGAACCACAGCAGCGCGATCTACCTGATCGACGGCCGCGGCTACGAGCGAGCGGGCTTCAACTACCCGTTTCCCGCCAAGCAAGTGGCGCGCGACCTTCGAGGGCTCGCCGGCGCGCGCGCGTCCTGATGCCGTCGCCCCTCGCTCCGCCGTTCCTCTACGCCCTCGCGGTCGGACTGCTGTACGCGCGTGGCAGGCACCGCCACATGAAGATCGTCTCGGCCGAGCGCCGGGGGAAGCTCCGGTGGCGCGGGCTGGCGTTCTGGCTGGCGCTCGCGACGCTCGTGCTTGCCCTCGACTCTCCGATCGACGACCAGGCCGATCAGGCTGTTCTGGGTGCACATGGTGCAGCACGTGCTACTGATGATGGTCGCCGCGCCACTGCTCGTGCTCGCCGCACCGTGGATCCCGATATGGCGAGGACTACCGCTCAGCTTCCGGCGCCGGCTCGGCTCGGTCTACTTCCGTTCGCCCGGGTGGAGAACCGTGCGCGCCGCCGGTCGCCGCATCGGGGCGCCGCTGTCAATCTGGATCCTCTTCAACCTCGATCTCGCCGCGTGGCACGTGCCGGCGCTGTACGGCCTGACCCTTCGCAGCCAGCCAGTGCACGACCTGGAGCACCTGTCGTTCTTGGCGCTCGCGGTGCTGTTCTGGGCGCAGGTCATCGACTCGCCGCCGATGCGCGCCCGTCTGGACCAGCCGCGGCGCGTGGCGTACGTCACGCTCGGCGCCACGGCATGCTGGCTGCTCGCGCTCGTGCTCGCGTTCGCGCCCTCGCCGCTCTATGCGGGGTACGGCGGGCTGGCCAGCCGGCCGGGCGGCCTTTCGGCGCTCGCCGACCAGCAGCTGGCTGCGGGCATCATGCTGGGTCCGGGCTCGATCCCCTACGCCCTGTTCGTCTTCATCGCCCTATACCGCTGGCTGGCGCCGGTTGACCCCGAAGGGATCAGCGCCAAGCCGACGCCTCGGTCGCGGTCGCCCTTGCGGCGCCCGGCTGCCGACGCGGCGCGCGGAGATGGCGCGCATCGTCTCTCTCGCCGGTCCTGATTCCCCACGCGGCCAGGGCGATGATGCCCGCGAACACGATTGCATCTAGAGCGATGTTGACGATCACTGCAGTGGTCATTGCCATGAGCTCGTTACTCCGTTCTGGTCGGAGGCTCCCGCTTGTCGAGCCGAACCGCCCGTTGGTGTACCCCAGGCAAGATCGGCACCAAACCTCGGAGCAAACTGAGTTCAACCTGAGAGTCCTCCAATACCGGGGCGGCCGACGCTCCGACGTACGCTGTCGGTCCGATGACTGACCTGCCGCCGGTCATCCGCCCCGCGCTGCCGGCGGAGCGGAGCGCGCTCGAGGCACTGCAGCTGCGGGCATCGCTCATCTGGGACGAGTATCGGGCCGACCTCGAGGCCAACCCGGACGCGATCGCCCTCAGCCCCTTGGCGATCGACGAGCAGCGGGTCCGGGTGGCGACCGTGGACGGCGAGCTGGCGGGCTTCTCCGAGTGGTCGGCGAGCTCGGCCGAGGAGTGGGAGCTCGAGGGGCTGTTCGTGGAGCCCGCGCGGATGCGCGGCGGAATCGGGGCGCTGCTGGTGGACGACCTGGCGCGGCTCGGCCGCGAGCGCGGCGTCCGCTCGATCGCGGTGGTCGGGAACCCGAACGCGCTGGCGTTCTACGAGCGGGCCGGCTTCGTGCAACAGGGAAGCGTGCCCACGCGCTTCGGACCGGGCATCCGGATGCGCCTCGCGCTCGGCTGAATCAGCTGTCGATGCGCAGCGCCAGCGCCAGCTCGAGCCGGCGCTGGGGATCGTCGAGCGCGTCGCCGAAGACCTCGCGCAGGCGGCCCAGGCGGTAGCGCAGCGTCTGGACGTGGACGTGCAGCGCGTCGGCCGCCGTGCGGGCGTGGCCCTGGGCGTCGAGCCAGGCGGCCAGCGTGTCGCGCAGGCGCTCGCGAGCTCCGGGCGAGAGCGCGTCGAGCGGCGCGAGCGCGCGGCGGGCGAGGTCGGCCGCCAGCGCGGGGTCGCCCGCGAGCAGGAGGTCGAGCAGGCGCTCGTCGGCGACCGCGAAGCCGCCATCGCGCACCAGGGTGAGGGTGAGCCCGGCCCGGCGCGCCGACTCGGGCGTGTCGCGCCAGGCCACCGTGGGTCCAAGCGCCCCGGCGGCGCCGCCCACGGCGGCCTCCACCTCGGCGCGCCTGCGGGGCGCATCCGGGTCGGGCACCAGCGCCCAGTTGAGGCCTTGGAACGTGGCCACCAGCGCAGCCGGCAGGCGGCGCGCCACTCGATCCGGCTCCGCCGAGTCGAACGCGAGCGCCGCGAGCCGGCGCGGCAGCTTCCAGTCCGCTTCGACGGCCGCCTGCTCCACCGCGGCGGGGTTCTCGGCAGGCTGGCTGAGCAACAGCTCGAGCAGCCGGCGGCGGCGGTCGTGCAGCTCGCTGGCGGCCGCCGACTGCTGCTGGGCGAAGCCCTCGGCAGACGCCGCGGAGAGGTCGTCGATGTACGCGAAGATGGCCTCGGCGAGCGTGTAGAGGGTGCGCGGCGGGACTCCGTTGCGGTCCCCCGTGGCGGCGAGCTCGCGCCAGGCCACCTGGGCGCCCGCGCGGTAGGCGGCCAGCAGCGCTTCGAGCGAGCGGCCCGCGCGCGCCTCCCCGCGCCCGAAGGCCACGTACACGTCGCGCCCCGGCAGGCGCGCCTGGTCGCCACCGGCCAGCAGCTCCAGGAAGCCCTCGAGGCCCTGGTGCACGCCGCCGGCGCACGTTCGCGTCGAGCTGCCCCTCGTACTCCGGCACGGCCGCGCCCACCGCCGCGATCACCTCGTCCACGAGCCCCGGGATCGCAGGCTTCAGCGCCTCGGCGACGGCGGGATCGAGCCCCTCCCAGGGTGCGTGCGCCTTTTTGTGCGATTGCTCAAGTTTTGCCATATCGGGTGTGTTCAATGGCGGTAGAAGGCCTCAGAACATCTCCGTAAGCTCAAATCCATGACAAGACTAGAGCGGTCCGTCAACCTCGTCGCCGTCGTGCTCCCGTTCCTCGGCTTCCTCGTCGCCATCGTCGTGCTCTGGAACAGCTTCGTCGGCTGGACCGACCTGGCGATTCTCGCCTTCCTGTACTTCTTCTGCGCGATCGGGATCACGATCGGCTACCACCGCCTGTA
This sequence comes from uncultured Thermoleophilaceae bacterium, assembly GCA_963729205.1. Taxonomy (GTDB): domain Bacteria; phylum Actinomycetota; class Thermoleophilia; order Solirubrobacterales; family Thermoleophilaceae; genus JAICJR01. The sequence goes on along the minus strand of CAVSNA010000028.1, from coordinate 124,751 downwards.
CACCCACCGGGCGTTCGACGCGGTGGCTCCCGTCCGCTACGGCCTCGCCGTGCTCGGGTCGATGGCGGTGCAGGGCCCGGTGATCGACTGGGTGGCGGACCACCGCAAGCACCACGCGTTCTCCGACGACGAGGGCGACCCGCACTCGCCCCACGGCCACGGCTCTGGCATCAGCGGCGCCGTGAAGGGCCTGTTCTACGCGCACATGGGCTGGCTCGCCGTCACGCAGGGCCAGGCACAGAAGCGCCGCTTCGCGCCGGACCTGCTCGAGGATCCCGTGGTGCGCCGGATCAACCGCTCGTTCCCGTGGATCGCCCTGGCCGGGCTTGCGCTCCCGGCCGCGCTCGGGTACGCACTCACCGGCACCCTCCACGGTGCCCTCACCGGCCTCCTCTGGGGCGGCCTCGTGCGCCTCTTCCTGCTCCACCACGTCACCTGGAGCATCAACTCCATCTGCCACTTCTTCGGCAAGCGGCGCTTCGAGACCGACGACCACTCGACCAACGTCTTCTGGCTCGCCCTGCCCTCGCTCGGCGAGTCATGGCACCACAACCACCACGCCTTCCCGCGCTCGGCCTTCCACGGCCTGCGCTGGTACGAGATCGACCTCTCCGGCTGGCTGATCCTCGGGATGCAGAGGGTGGGCCTGGCACGGAACGTGATCACCGATCAGCCCCGAGCGCCAGGAGGTCCGGCAGCGCGAGGGCCTGAAGCGCGCGCGCATCGACGCCGACGCGCCGCTCGAGGACGAGCGCCCGCTCGACCGCGTGGCCTCCTAGTCGAGGCCCGTGGAACCACCAGACGGCGCTCAGCGCGCGCAGCGCTGAGGTGTCCGGCGGCTGGCCTCCCGAGAGCAGCCGCCTGAGCGCCGCCACGTCGATGTACTCCTCGATGCTCGTGCCCGCGGCGCGCTCGACCACGTCGAGGTGCATCGGAGCGTGCCGGGCCACCCAGTCGCACGCCGTCGTCCCGACCGTGTCCGGGCGCAGGCCGGCGCCTCCCGGGCGCAGCTCGAGCAGCCGGTCGGTCACCGCCCGGACGCTGCCGGCGGCCGCGTAGGCGCCTGCCAGCCGCGGGCGCTGCGGCGGCCAGGCATCCGCGAACGGGGCGTCGCGCAGGGCCGGCTCCAGCTCGCTCATCAGCCGGTGGTGCAGCCGCTCGAGGACCCAGTCGCCACCGCTCTGGGAAGAGGCCGCGGTGATGAACGCGCCCGAGAAGAAGGGGCTGAACAGATCCGCCGTGGCCGCCGCGCGCCGCACGCCGGTTGCTCCCCAGCGTCCCATCCGCTCGAACGCGTAGAAGGTCTGGCCGGTGGCGTGCGCGGGCCAGCCCTCGGCCCGGCGGGCGTCCACGAACGCCCGCAGGTGCGCGCGCGTGCGTGCGACGGCCTCCGGCCTGACCACGCCCCTCGGGGCGTGTGCCTTGAGCGCGAGCAGGCGCCGCTGGAGGCGGTGGAGATCGGCGATCGGGTGGGTGGCGGCCGCGGGCCCCATGATCGGCGCGACTCCCGCGCGAGCCATCTCCCCGCCGATGCCCGAGACCTTCGCCCCGAGCTCTTGGACCGGCAGCAGCTGCGAGGGGTGGTCCGCGATCTGCTCGAAGGTCGTCAGCCCGTCGTTCTGGAACACGAACCCCCGCGCGAGGTCGCGGGCGTCCGCCTGCCAGAGCGCATCGCTTGCGTCGACCGAGTGCGGCAGCCCCCAGCCGGCGGCGATGTCGCTTGCCACCTCCACATCCGCGCCGCCGGTGGAGGTGAGCGTGTAGTAGCTGGCCTCGACACCGGCCGCTCGCAGCACGGCCAGGCAGAGGCGCGAGTCGCGGCCCGCGGTCAGCGGGCACTCCACGCGGCCCGAGGGCGCTGAGCCCACGAGCGCTCTCCACGAGCTGCTCGGCCAGCGCGCGCGCGTCGGGCGAGCCGCCGTTGCGGGCGGCCAGGGTCGCCGGCCCGACCCGCTGGTCGATCGCCAACCCGTCGGCCGAGACCGTGATCCGGCTGCCGCCTGGGAGCGCGCGGATGCCGGCCGTCAGCGTGCTGTCGCCCACCGTCCAGCCGAGCGCGAGCAGCGAGCTGACGCCGAGCGGGTCCGGCTCCTCCAGCCCGGCGAGCAGCCGCAGCGCCAGCACCGAGTTGCTCAGCAGCTGGCCGCCGCTCGGCGAGTCGCAGGCGAAGACCGGCAGCAGGCCGAGGGGGCCGGTGACCAGCTCGACCTCGTCGCGCACGAGGTCGGCCCGCAGCGCGGCACCGGGGCCCTCCAGCCGCCGCCCTTCCTCCCAGCGCTCGCGCAGCCGCTCCGCGTCCAGCACGAGGCCGCCGTCCGGGTACAGCGGAAGCCCGTCGAAGAGGACCAGGTCGCTGCCGGGGCGCTGGGCGATGTAGCGCCGCGGCGTCGCCACCGGCTCTGAATGGCCGAGGGCGAGCACGAGCGTGCGCCGCGACGGCGACGTGCAGCTGGTGAGGTCGTCCAGATCGAGGTTCGCCACGAACCCCGCGGCACGCCGGAGCGCCTGGGGCGCGCGCTCGCGGACGTCCTCGGACGCGTTACACGCGACCAGGAAGAGCAGCATCCGCCGGCAGCCCCAGCTTGCGCGGCCCACGGATCGGCCGCCGCAGGCTCTCGAGGGCGATTCCCGCCCGCAGCGCGGTCAGCACGCCCGCGGCCTCGAGATAGGACTCCACCTCGATGACGTTCGCCATCCGCATCGACTCGTTCGACACGTCGAGCACCGTCTCGTTCTCGCGCACGGCGATCAGCGGGATCGCGCTGAACTCGGCGGCCAGCGCGGGCACGCCTCCCAGGCACGAGGCGGGCGCCACGACGGCGGCCACGTTGTTCAGCGTGAGCACCTGATCCGGCGCCGCCGCCGGCGACGCCGTCGGAACGATCCGCGGCGCGCGCGCCAGCCCCTTCAGCACGCTGAAGTAGTGGGGCGTCGAGATCAGCTCGGCGGCCACGCGCGGGTTCTCGCGAGTGCGCGGCTTGACGTCCTGGTAGTAGGGCAGCGGCGCGTGGGCCGTCGGCACGCGGAACAGCTTCGAGATCAGGTGGGTGATGATCGCCTCCACGCCGCCGGACGGGTTCGGGATCTCGCCGCGCTGGTGGCGCTCGAACATCTCGGTCGTCACGCCGTGGATCACGGACACGCCGCCGATGGCGTCGACGCCGTCGGCGAGCAGCCCCTGCACCGCCTCGGCAATCACCTCGGGGTGCAGGACGAGGCCCACGGCGCAGCCGCTCGGCGACCACTCGATGCGCACGCCCAGCTCCTCGCCCAACATCGTGTAGACGGGGCAGTCGATGCCCGCGGCCGCGCGCGCTGCGCCGAGCGTGTTCAGCACGTCGTCGAGGTAGTCGCCGCCGGTGGGGTCCACGAAGGTGCCGATGCGGTTGCTCGCCACCGGCAGCAGGCCCACGTGGCCGAGCAGGAAGTCGTCCAGGCTCTTGCCCTCCACGTAGAGGACGTTCGACGCCATCTCGTTCAGCTCCGACGCGTTGACGGCGTTCGGGTGCGTGACCACGTAATCCACCGTGGAGGCCAGCAGGTTCGTCACCGGGCAGGCGTCGCCGGCGTAGCCGCCGAACTCGCAGCCCACGCCGGTGGGGATGATCTGCACCGCGCAGAACGGCTCCGCCTGGCGCGTCTTCGGGCGCGGATCGAAGAGCTCGATCTGACGCAACGACGCCTCGTAGGGGCTGCCCGCCTCGTAGTGGAGCAGCGTCGCCTCCACCACCAGCTCGTCCTCCCCGGCCTCCACGACCGAGAAGCGCAGCGGGTACGCGCGCTCGGGAAGGGCGTCGGCGAACGAGCGCCCGACCACCGGCAGCCAGCGCTCGTCCTCTGCTCGCGCAAGCCGGAAGACGCGGTTCTCGACGATCATTCCACCAGCCTAAGCGGCCTTCGCCAGGACGGCCAGCGCAGGCTGCAAGCGGGCTTCGCCGCCGAAACCAGCGCAAAAACGCTGCAACGTCCCCCTTTCGTCCAATCGGGCGCACAGTGGCTCCAGACCCCAGGACAGCCGCCTCAAGGAGGAGAGCGACATGGAAAAGCTGCGGAAGCGCGTTGGATCGGACGAGGGCGGTTTCACTTTGATCGAGCTGCTGATCGTCGTTCTCATCATCGGCATCCTTGCCGGAATCGCCCTGCCGAACTTCCTCGGCCAGCGCTCGAAGGGCGAGGACGCCAGCGCGAAGTCCGACGCTCGCAACATGGTCAGCCTGCTCGAGTCCTGCTTCACGAACGCCAACACCTACGCCGGCGGTGGCGCCGGTGGCAGCTGCCTGTCCTCCAACACCGGCCTCACGATCGGCAGCGGCGCCGGTCAGGTGCAGGTCTCGAACGCCACCAGCGGCGGCTACACCGTCACCGCGTACTCGAGCTCCGCCGACACCTTCACGATCACCAAGAGCTCCCCGGGCGGCGCGGTCAGCCGCTCCTGCACCGGCACTGCCGGAGGCTGCAAGGGCGGCAGCTGGTAGCCCGGCGGGGTCTCGCTACCCCGCCGCGACGATCTCGCCCGCCGTCCGGTGGGCGAGCGACATGATCGAGATCATCGGGTTCACGCCCGGGGCGGTGGGGAACGCCGAGGCGTCGCCGACCCACACGCCCTTGGTGTCGTGCAGCTGGCCGTGGCCGTCCGCCACCGACTCCGCCGGATCGCTTCCCATGCGGCACGAGCAGAGCTGGTGCGCGGTGTAGATCGGCAGATCGTTGGCGTCGTAGGCCGCGTTCTCGATCCGCTCGAGGAACTCGGCGAAGTCGTCGCCCTCGTTCCAGCGCACCGGGTCGGCGTGAAGGGTGTAGATCTCCTTCGCTCCCGCGGCCTTGTGCAGCTTGGCCAGCTCCACGTTGGCGCTGACCACCAGGCGGCGATCCACCTCGTCGTCGAGCGACCAGCGCACCACCGCACGGCCGTACTGGTCGAGCGCCACCTCGCCCTCGCCGTGGTCACGGGCCACGCTGATGAACGGCGCCATGTGCCTGAGCCCGGCCGAGTAGCGCCGCTTGTGATCGGCCCCGTCGACCCACGGCATCCCGGTGGCCACGAGGGCGGGCGCCATCGGCACGCTCTCGATCAGGAAGCCCCACTCGCCCTCCTGCTCGGCGAACTGGTACGAAACGGCCGACTGGGCCTGACCGATCCAGCCCTCGATCGGCTCCTCGTAGATCCCGCTGACCAGGCACGCGGGATGGAGGCGCAGGTGCTTGCCGGCGGCAGGGCCGCCGATGCCGCTCCGCAGCAGTAGCGCCGGCGACTCCACGGCGCCCGCGGCCACGACGACCGTCGGGGCCTCCACCGTCAGGCTGGTGGTCGAGCCGTCCGCGTGCGTCACGGTGGCCTGCACGCCGGTTGCGCGACCCTCGTCGGCCAGGATCCGCTCGGCGCGGGCCCCCACCACGAAGCGCGCCCCGGCGTCCGCGGCGTCCTGCAGGTAGGTCTTCATCGTCGACTGCTTGCAGCCGCGCTGGCAGCCCGTGTAGCAGTAGCCGCAGACCTGCGGGTCGTCGCACTCGCGATCGGCGTTGCGCGTGATCGTCTTCCAGGGGAAGCCGGAGCTCTCGAGCCCCTCGATCATCTTGCGGTGGGAGCGGTTCTGAGAGGTTGCCTCGGAGTTCACCGACAGCCGCTCCCAGACGGCGTCGATGTGCGCCTCGTAGCCGGGATCGTCGATCCCGACGACGCCGTGCTCCGCCCACTCCCGCCGGATGTGCTCGGGCGTGCGGATGCAGTTCATGTAGTTCACGACGGTGCCGCCGCCGAGCGTCGCGCCCGCGAGCACGGAGATCGACCCGTCCTCCGATGCGAGCAGCCCACCCGCCAGGTACAGCTCCAGCGAGCCCGGCAGCTCGAGCTGCTTGAAGTCCTGCTCGTTGCGGTAGGCGCCCTGCTCGAGCACCACCACCGACTTGCCGGCCTTCTGCAGCTCAGCGGCGCACACCCCGCCTCCGGCGCCGGAGCCCACCACGCAGACGTCCGCCACGATCGTGGCCTCGGCGCCGCTGACCTCCTCGACGGCGATCGTCTTCGGAGCCTCGCTCGCGGATGGCGGTGCGGAGATCGGGCCTGGATAGCCGATCGCCTCCCAGTTCGGATTGCGGCCCTGCTCGTCGGGCAGCGCGTAGAAGAACAGCAGCGTGAGGTTCTTCAGCATCTTCACGCCGAGCTTGCCCTCGGGTCCCGAGGCCGACACCTGCCCGAGCACCGCGGTGCGCACCTCGAGGGGGAGCGAGGCGAAGTCGTTCCCCGCGAGCGCGTCCAGGAGAGCGGCGAAGCCCGCGATGTCCTCGGGCATCATCGCCTGGGCCATCAGGCCCTCGATCTGCGCAGCGATCGCCATGTCGCCGGCCGAGCGGGACATGAAGCGCCCTCATGGCCTCGTCGCCGCCGTCGTACTCCACCGCGGGGACGATCGTGTCGCAGACCGCTTCGAACGTGCGCCGCTGTGTCTCGTTGAAGACTCCAGCCATTACCGCCATGAGCACCTCTCTCCTAGGAAATCCACCGCCGGGCGAAGCGACGCGATCCTAACCGGCTGGAAGGCCCGACTACACTGGCCCGCGCTTGAACTTCGATCTCACAGACGAGCAGAGCGACATCCAGCGCCTGGTGCGGGAGTTCGCCGACCAGGAGGTGCGGCCGGTCGCGGAGGAGCTCGACCGCGAGCACAGGTTCCCGTACGAGATCGTGGAGAAGCTCGCCGGGCTCGGCCTGATGGGCATGCCCTTCCCGCAGGAGTACGGCGGCAGCGGCACCGACAACCTCTCCTACGCGATCGCCGTGGAGGAGCTCGCCCGCGTGGACTCCTCGGTGGCGATCACGATGGCCGCGCATCAGTCGCTCGGCACCTGGCCGATCTTCGCGTTCGGCTCCGAGGAGCAGAAGCAGGAATGGCTGCCGCAGCTCTGCAGCGGGCAGCGGCTGGCGGCCTTCGGGCTCACGGAGCCGGAGGCCGGCTCGGACGCGGGCAACACGCGCACCCGGGCGCGCCTCGACGAGGGCGAATGGGTGATCGACGGCGCCAAGCAGTTCATCACCAACGCCGGCACGAGCATCTCGGGCTGCGTGACGATCACGGCCCTGACGGGCGACGGCGAGATCTCCAACATCATCGTGCCCACCGGCACACCCGGCTACGAGATCGAGCCGCCCTACCGCAAGATGGGCTGGAACGCCTCGGACACGCGGCCGCTCGCGTTCAACGACTGCCGTGTGCCGGAGGAGAACCTGCTCGGCCCGCGCGGGATGGGCTTCAGGCAGTTCCTCCAGACGCTCGACGGCGGCCGCATCGGGGTCGCCGCGATGGGAGTGGGCCTGGCGCAGGGCGCGCTCGACGAGGCCCTCGCATACGCCAAGGAGCGCCGGGCGTTCGGCAAGCCGATCTCCCAGTTCCAGGCGATCCAGATCAAGCTTGCGGACATGGCCACCGAGATCGAGGCCGCGCGCCTGTTGACCTGGAAGGCTGCCGTGCTGAAGGACCAGGGCAGGAACTTCAGCCTCATCGCCGCCCAGGCCAAGCTGAAGACCGGGCGCCTCGCCGTGCGCGCCGCCGAGGAGGCCGTGCAGATCCACGGCGGCTACGGCTACATCGAGGAGTACCCCGTGTGCCGCTTCTACCGCGACGCGAAGATCCTCACGATCGGCGAGGGCACGGACGAGGTCCAGCAGCTGGTGATCGCGCGCGCCCTGGGGGCGTAGCGACGCCCGCGCTCGCCGCCGTCCTCGATCGTCTTCGCTGCCCTCACTGCCACGCCGCGCTCGCCCTCGCCGGCGGCTCGCTGACCTGCGCGAACGGGCACAGCTACGACATCGCCCGGCAGGGCTACGTCTCGCTAGCGCAACCGCGCCGGCGTCCGCACCGCGGCGACGCGCCCGAGATGGTGGCGGCGCGCGACGAGTTCCTGGGCGCGGGTCATTTCGAACCGATCGCAGACGCGGTGGCCGCCGCGGCGCTCGAGGCGATCGGCGATCGAGCCGACTCCCCCGGCTTCGCCGTGGATCTCGGCGCGGGCACCGGCTATCAGCTGGCGCGCCTGCTTGACTCGCTGCCGGGCTGGCGGGGCCTGGCGCTCGACGCCTCCACGCCCGCACTGCGTCGCGCCGCCCGCGCCCATCCCCGCATGGCGGCCGTGGCCTGCGACATCTGGGGCGAGCTGCCGCTGCGGGACGGAGCCGCCGACCTCGCCCTGAACGTGTTCGCCCCGCGGAACGGCGGCGAGATCGCGCGGGTGCTTGCGCCCGACGGGGTGCTGATCGTGGTCACTCCCACGGCAAGCCATCTCCAGGAGCTGGCCGTGCTCCCTGGGATGCTGCGGGTGGACGAGCGCAAGGACGAGCGGGTGCAGGCCGCCCTGTCGTCGTGGCTCAGCTCAACCGCGCGTCGCGAGCTGGAGCTGCCGCTGGCGCTGTCCCGGGCCGACGTCCGGCGGCTGGTGGCGATGGGGCCGAGCGCCCGTCACGTGGATCCGGACGAGCTCGAGCGCGGGCTCGCAGAGCTGCCCGACCCGACCACCGTCACCGCCTCGGTGACGATCGAGACCTTTCGGCCTCGCTGATGCCTAGACCTTGGCGGGGCTGACCGGACCGGGCGTGCGCTCGCGCCGCCGCCGCCGCCGGCTCGGTGGGGCGTTGGAGAGACTGCTGTCGCCATCGAGCTGCCGCTCGAACTCCTCCACGATCCGCTCCCATTCGCCGTCCGGGGGCGGTGGGCCCGAATCGTCGCCGCCGTCCTCGCCCCCGCCTCCGCCATCGTCCTCGCCGCCCTCGCGGCGCGACCAGAAGCTGAGGCCCGAGAGTGGGCCGCCGATCGCGAGCGCCAGCAGCGACTGCGGGTGGGGCAGCACGACGGCTCCGAGCAGCACGAGCAGGACGCCGAACCAGCCGGCGCAGACCAGCGGCCGGTAGTGCCGGTTCGCCAGCCTACGGGCGCGCGGCGACGAGCCCAGCAGGGCGCCGCTCACGAATGGCGTGACGATGAGAAGCGATGCGAGTGCGAACAAAACGAAGGGAAGGCGGGCCTACTCCCCCGTTATCGGCAGCGGAGGCCCATTCCGATAGTCGATCTACGCGGGCACCAGACCGGGCACGGCAAGCTCGAACCAGACCGCCGAGCGCTCGCCATGCGAAACGCCCCACGAATCCGCCACCGAATCGACGATCAACAGCCCCCGGCCGTACTCGGCCTCCCAGGGCTGGTGGGTGGGCGTGTGGGGCAGGTCGAACCCGGGACCCGGGTCGCTCACCTCCACCCGCACGCGTTCCTCGATCGCATACACGTCGAGCCCGATCAGCTGATCCTTGTGGGCGCCGGAGTGCTCGACGCTGTTGGCCACGAGCTCGCTCACGAGCAGGCGCAGATCGGCGAAGGTGGGCAACGACATGAGCGCCTCGAGCGCGTCGAGCGCCTTGCGGGCGCGCGGTGCGGACTCGGGTTCCGCCAGGAACAAGGCGCTGACCACGGGTTCCGTGTGTGCGTTCTTAAACCGACCCGGCATGTTCGCGGCTCCTGCGCGTCTCCCGAACGCCTCGGCGTCGTCCTTTTGGGCGCCGCCCATATGGTGCTCCTTGCCCGGTTCACCACCCCGGCACCCCTGCGGCCGTTGTGTGCACCGTTCTGAGTCGGCTCTGGCAATCAGGGTACGCCCCGAGTGCCCCTTCTGCAAGTCACCTCAACCGCCGCTTAACTACCCCCGAAGCGGTATCGCAGCGCCAGCACGTCATCGACGTACTGTCGCGTCGATCTGAGCATGCCCTCCTGGCGGACGGACGAAAGGCCCTGGTAGTAGGCGGCGACCGTCTCGCGGATGTTCCCGCCGGTGTCGTGGAGCAGCTGGCCGAGATACAAGACGCCTGCATGGACGTTGTCCTGCGCCGAGCTCGCGCTGAGCGGGGAGAGCGCCAGGTTGCTGTTGATCCAGGACCAGGTGCCGGGCAGGATCTGCATCACCCCGCGGGCGTTCGCGTCCGAGACGAGGTTGTTGTTGAAGCCACTCTCCTGCCAGGCGATCGCCTCCGCCAGCGAGGCGGGCACCCCGTGCGCGGCGGCGACCTGTCCGATCTGAGCCGCGCTCACCCGCTCGGGTGTCGGAAACGGCGGCGCGTTAGGCACCTCGCGCTGGCTCGGAGCCGGGCCTGACGAAGACATGTTCGCGCCGGTCGGCAGCTTGAGCACCGTGCCGATCAGCAACAGGTCCTTCGGATCGATGCCGTTCATGAACGCCACCGCGTCGAGGGTCACCCCGCTGCGGGCCGGCGATCGCGGCGAGGGTGTCGCCCGGGCGCACCACGTACGAGCCGAGCGGACCGGGCCCGCTCGAACTGCCCGACGATCCCGCCCCGATGCCCATCTTCTGCATCGCAGCGGCGGCCTCGGCGACCGTGGGTATCTGGATCGTCTAGCCGAGCACCACCTGCGAGTTCTCGTTCAGCCCGTTGGCGGCCGCGAGCGAGCGCGTGGTGAAGTTGTTCGAATTGGCGATCGACCAGAGGGTCTCGCCGGGCTTCACGATGTGATCCACGCCGGCGCTGGCGGGCGCCGCGATTGCCAGCGTGGCTATGAGCGAAGCGATGAAAATGCGGTGGGGCTTCAAGACGGCCTCCCGTAAAAGTCGTCTGTGGGCTTGGAGGTCGGCCTTCTAGCCCTTCGCCGCGGCTCCTCTTAGGCTCCGTGCTTATGGCCACCTGCAACGAATGCTGCGCGTGACGCGCCGCGCTGCGCTCGTCTGGCTACTGCTTTTTGCCGTCTATGCAGGCACTTTGGGGCTCCGCGCCGTGGGCCGCTCGCAGTATGCCGGTGATGAGCCGCGCTACCTGCTGACCGCTCGATCGCTCGCCCAGAGCGGCGACCTGAACGTATTCGACGAGTACCGCCAAAAGGCCTACCGGGGCTTCTACCCCTACGAGCTCGCCCCGCGCGGTGCTCCCGATCCGTCCCACTCCACGCTCTACGACCCCGGCGGGATCGGCTTTCCGCTGCTGATCGCGCCCGCCTACCGCGTGGCGGGCGCCACCGGGGTACAGCTGTTCCTCGCCGCCCTGTCCGCGCTCGCCGTGGCGCTGGCATATCTGCTCGCGCTGCGGGTCGCGCCAGACCCGTGGGCGCTCGGCGCGAGCCTGGCGGTGGGGCTCTCCCCTCCCCTGCTGGCCTACGGCACGGCGGTCTATCCAGAGATGGCCGCCGGCGCGGCGCTCGCCGGCGCGGCGCTGCTCGCCCTGACGGCGGCCGAACGCCCGACGCGGCGGTTGGCGGTGAGCTGCTTCTCGCTGCTCGCCCTCGTGCCGTGGCTCGCCACCCGCCTGATCCCGGCGGCACTCGTGATCACGGTCTACCTGGTGTCGCGCCTGCGCCGGCAGCGGCACGGACTGCTTGCGTTCGTGGGCTGCGAGATCGTGGGCTTCAGCGCGGCGCTCTACGTGGCGCTGAACGAGGGCTTCTACGGCGGACTCACCCCCTATTCGGCCCTGCCGCCGGGAACGGCCGCGACCGGCGCGAGCTCGCTGAGCGGCTACGCCGACCGCGCGCCGCGGCTGGCGGGCCTGCTGATCGACCGCGACTTCGGCCTGCTGCGCTGGGCCCCGGTGCTGGCGATGGCCTTCGTCGGGGCCTGGCTCCTGTGGCGCGGCCACCGCGAGCGGCTCGCGCGCGGGGTGCCGGGCTACCGCACGATCGCCGCGGCCGCCGGGCTGTGCCTGGCCGCGCTGGGGGCTCAGTACCTCGTGGCGGCGTTCCTCGCCCCGACGATGAGCGGCTTCTGGTTCCCCGGCTTCCAGCTGATGGCGGTGCTTCCGCTCTCGATCCCGCTCGTGGCCCTGGGCATCCGCCACCTGCCGCGCACGGGGCTGGTACTGGCGCTGATCGGCATCGCCGCCTCGATCTGGCTCTATCTGGCCGTGCGGCTCGGCCACTGGGGCCTGGCGACCGATCGGCCCGACGCACCCTGGGGACCGCTGACCCACGTCTTCCCCCGCTTCGACGGCTCGGCCTACCCGAACACCGTCGCGATCATCGCCGGGCTGCTGCTGGCGGGGCTGGTCTGGTGGGATGTCCGGAGGTCGAGGCAGGTACTGGCGCTGGGGCGGCCCGCGGCGCGGCGGGGGTAGCGACTGCGGGTCCTGCATCTGGCGCAAGCGCGATACCGCACTGTCATATTCCCGCGCTGCAACGCTCACGTCACCTGGGGAGGCGCACGTGGAAGAAGGCAGGGTCACTCGTAGAAGGCTGGTCGCTGGGGCTGCGGCCGGGGCGCTCGGGAGCGCCCTCGCGAACGTGCCGGGCGCCGAGGCGCGCCGGCAGACGAAGCATCGTAGGACGCGTCGAGCGAAGACGCACAAGGCCGACGTGGTGGTGGTCGGCGCCGGGCTGGCGGGCCTGACGGCCGCGAAGCTCGTCCAGGCCGCCGGTCACTCGGTCGTGGTGCTCGAGGCGCGCGACCGGGTGGGCGGCCGCACGCTCAACCACTCGATCGGGGGCGGCAAGGTCGTCGAGGCGGGCGGCGAGTACGTGGGCCCGACGCAGGACCACATCCTGGCGCTGGCCAAGGAGATGGGGGTCGGGACCTTCCCCGCCTACGACGACGGCGACAACGTCTACTACGCGAACGGGATCCGCCGCACCTACAGCGACACGGGCCCGCTCGGCACCGCGCCGCCCGACCCGCTGGCGGGCGACGTGGTGGCGGTCGTCGAGGAGCTCGACCTGATGGCCTCGCAGATCGACGTGACCGCTCCCTGGAACGCGGACCAGGCCGGCAACTGGGACAAGGAGACGCTCCAGACCTGGCTCGACACGAACGCGATCACGCCCAACACGAAGGCGCTCGCCGCCGCCGCGATGCAGGCGATCTTCGGCGCGGAGCCGCGCGAGGTGTCGCTGCTGTTCACGCTCTACTACATCGCCGCCGCCGGGAACGAGTCGAACCCGGGCAACTTCGAGCGGCTGATCAACACCCGCGGCGGGGCGCAGCAGGACCGCTTCCTGGGTGGCTCGCAGCTGATCTCGCAGCGCATGGCGCACAAGCTCAGCCACGTGCTGCTCGGCAGCCCCGTGCGCTCGATCTCCCATTCCTCCGGCAGCGTGACCGTGGTCTCCGACAAGCTGACCGTGCACGCCAAGCGAGTGATCGTCGCCATCCCGCCCGCGCTGGCCACGCGGATCCACTACGAGCCGGGTCTGCCCGGTGGACAGCGACCAGCTGCTCCAGCGCCTGCCGAACGGCACGCTGATGAAGGCGGAGGCGGTCTACAGCGAGCCGTTCTGGCGCAAGCAGGGACTCACGGGCACGACCGTGAGCACCGAGGGCCCCGCCTACCTGACGTTCGACAACACGCCGCCGGACGGCAGCCCGGGCGTGCTGTTCTCGTTCATCGGGGGCGACAACCTGCGCCAGTGGTCGCGCCAGCCGGACGACGCTCGTCGCAAGGCGATCCTGAAGAGCTTCGCCACCTACTTCGGGGACGCCGCGCTCAGCCCGATCGACTACTTCGAGATGAACTGGTCGAAGGAGGCCTGGAACCGGGGCTGTCCGGTGGCGCTGGCGGCGCCGGGCGTCTACACCTCCTACGGCTGGCACCTGCGGCCGCACACCGACCGCATCCACTGGGCCGGCACGGAGACCTCGACGTTCTGGAACGGCTACATGGACGGCGCGGTGCGCTCGGGCGAACGCGCGGCGGCCGAGGTGCTGGGCGCGCTCTAGAGCTCGCGCTCGAGCAGCTTCGCGGCGGCGCTTGCCGGGTCGAGCCTGCGGGCCACGACCTCGTCGAGCAGCGCCTGCACGGACTCGTCCGCGCTGACCGACTCCTCGAGCCGGCGGCGCAGCCGGACCGCGGCCAGCGCCATCACCTCGTTCATCAGGTTGCGCCGGCGGCGCTCCTCGAGCGTGCCCTGCTCGCGGATGTGCTCGCGATGCTCCGCGATCCGCTCCGCCACCTCATCCACGCCCTCGCCGCGCGCGGCCTCGGTCTGGAGGATCGGCACGCGCCAGTCCACCCGTGGCCCCAGGGAGAGCACCCCGCGGATCTCGCGCACCATCGTGTCGGTGAGCGGGTGATCGGCCTTGTTCACCACGATGATGTCCGGGATCTCCATCACCCCGGCCTTCAGCGCCTGGATCGAGTCGCCCGAGCCCGGCATCAGCACCAGCACCACGGTGTCGGCGTGGTCGATGATGTCCACCTCGGCCTGGCCCACGCCCACGGTCTCGAGGAAGACGTCGTCCTTGCCGGCGGCGTCCATCAGCAGCGCGGCCTGGAGCGTGGCCTCGGACAGCCCGCCGAGCGAGCCGCGGCTGGCCATCGAGCGGATGAAGACCCCCGGGTCGAGGAAGTGGTCCGAGAGCCGGATGCGATCGCCGAGCAGCGCGCCGTGGGTGAACGGCGAGGACGGGTCGATCGACAGCACCGCCACCTCGCGATCACGTTCGCGGGCGTTCTTCACGAGCGCCCCGATCAGCGTGGACTTGCCGACGCCGGGCGGACCGGTGAAGCCCACCACGGCCGCCTTGCCGGTCTGCGGGTAGACCTCGCGGACCAGCGCCCAGCCCTCCGGGTCGTCGTTCTCGACCAGCGAGATCGCGCGCGCGAGCGCCCGCTTGTCGCCCGCGAGCAGTGGCTCTACGAGGTCGGCTGCTGTGCGTGCTGGGGCCGCCATGGGTCGGCAAGTGTACGAGCCCGTCCCGTCAATCCGGGTGCGCCCGTCGCCAGGTAGCATCGGCCGGCGTGAGGGTCTTCGTCGCGGGTGCCGCGGGCGCGATCGGCAGGAGGCTGCTTCCCATGCTGCGGGCGGCGGGCCATGAGGTCACCGGCAGCACGCGCTGGGAGGAGCGGGCAGCGCTGGTCCGGGACCTCGGCGCCGAGCCGGTGGTGGTCGACGCCTTCGACGCCGCCGCGCTGACCAGCGCGCTGGCGGACTCCAGGCCCGAGGCCGTGGTCCACCAGCTCACGAGCATTCCGAAGGCGGTGGACCCGAAGCGCTTCGCCGAGCAGTTCGAGGAGAACAACCGCCTGCGCAGCCAGGGCACGCGCAACCTGTGCGAGGCCGCCCGCGCGGCGGGCGCGACGCGGCTCATCGCCCAGAGCATCGCGTTCGCCTACGCCCAGACGGGCCGCATCCACTCCGAGGACGACCCGCTCGCCCTGGACAGCCCGGGTCCGTTCGGCGACACGGTGAGCGCGCTGCTGGATCTCGAGCAGGCGGTCACCCAGACCGACGGGATCGACGGGATCGTGCTCCGCTACGGCTACTTCTACGGGCCAGGCACGAGCTTCGCCGCCAACGGGGCGCAATCCGAGCTCGTCCGCAGGCGGCGCTTCCCGCTCGTCGGGAAGAGCGAAGGGGTCTTCTCCTTCGTCCACATCGACGACGCGGCGGCCGCCACCGTGCGGGCACTCGACCAGGGCGCGCCCGGGATCTACAACATCGTGGACGACGAGCCCGCCCCGGTGAACGAGTGGCTGCCCTATCTCGCCGAGGTGCTCGGAGCGCCTAGGCCGAGGCGGGTGCCGGTGTTCCTCGCCCGCATGTTCGGGGGCGACTTCGGGGTGCAGTACATGACCCGCACCGAGGGCGCCAGCAACGAGAAGGCCAAGCGGGAGCTTGGGCTGGGGCTGCGCTACCCGAGCTGGCGCCAGGGCTTCCGGGAGGCGCTCGGCTAGCCCGCGAAGCGGCTTAGCCGGTTACGCGACGCCGGCTCCCCCACTCGCTCGACTTATCATCCTCGCGGTGGAAGCCCTCAGATCGACCGAGCTGCTGGGCCCGGCGCCGACCGGCGTGCCGAGCGCGGTGCGCAGCGCCCCGGCGCCGCTTCACGGCGGTCCGTTCGCGCTGCTGAGGTTCATGAGACGCAACGGCATGCTCACCTTCGGCTACGCGCGGCTGATCGTCAGGCTGCTGCGCAAGCGCTTCCTGACCCCCTACGGCCGGCGCCTGAAGCTCGACGGCCTCTGCTTCATCGGCCCGCGCGTGACGATCCAGATCGGCAAGACCGCGAGCGTCGAGCTTGGCCGCTGGTCATGGCTGGGGCACGGCACGAAGATCCGCTGCCACGAGGGCTTCGTCTCGATCGGGGCCAAGACCGTGATGGGCCAGGAATGCACGATCTCGGCCTTCCAGCACGTGTCGATCGGCCGCGAATGCGTAATCGCCGACCGCGTGATGCTGATCGACTTCGACCACGGCGTGGTGGAGGTCGAGCGGCCGATCCGCCTCCAGGGCATCTACAAGCGCGACACGCGCGTGGGCAACAACGTCTGGATCGGCTACGGCGCCTGCATCCTGCGCGGCGTGACCGTGGGTGACAACGCGATCATCGGGACCGGGGCGATCGTCACCAGCGACGTCCCCGCCAACGCGGTGGTTGGCGGGGTGCCGGCGCGCCTCATCAGGATGCGCAAGGCGCCGCGGCAGATGCGCTGGGAGTAGCTCAGCCGGTCGTGCGCGCGCGGTAGCGCCACAGGGTCAGCGGCACCGCGATCGCGAGCAGGGCGGCGCACCAAACGAGCGCGCTGAGCACGGGGTGCTGCATGGGCAGCGGCGCGTGAGCGGGCGTGGCCGCCGGGTTGCCGAAGAGCGTCCTGACGGCGGCCGCCATCGCGCTGACCGGGTTCCAGTTCGCGACCTCCCGCAGCCCGGCGGGCAGCCCGTCGGCCGGCACGAACGTGTTGGCCACGAACGTGAGCGGGAACGCGATCATGAACACGAAACCGGCCACGGCATCGGGCGAGCGCACGAGGATGCCCACCAGCGTGCCCAGCCAGAGCATCGTGAGGGCGAATAGGAGCAACAGGCCGAAGCCCGCGATCGCGTGCGGCAGGTCCGCGTGGATGCGCCAGCCGATGATCAGCCCGCTGAGCGTGAGCACGGTGATCGCCAGGGCGGACGCAGCGAACTCCGCGATCAGGTGCCCGAGCAGGTAGGCGGAGCGCGACATCGGCAGTGAGCGGAAGCGATCCACGATGCCCTCGCCGAGATCGGTCGCGATCGACGTGCCGGGTCCCATGATCCCGAACGCGAGCGTCTGAACGAGGATGCCGCCGATCAGGTACTCGCGGTAGTTCCCGCCCGGCACGTGGATCACACCGCCGAAGACGAAGGCGAACAGCAGCACGAACATGATCGGCTGCAGCGTCACGTCGAGCAGCTTCTCGGGGATCTGGCGGACGTGGGCGAGGTTGCGCCGGGCCAGCACCAGGCTGTCAGAGAGCTGCCAGCGCAGGCGCGCGGCGAGGCTGGGGTTGGTGGGAAGGGCGATGCTCGTCATCAGGCGGCGACCTCCAGCGCCTGTACGGGTCGGTTGGTGAGGGTGAGGAAGACGTCGTCGAGCGTCGCGTCGCGCCGCTGCACGTCCACGGCGTCGACGCCCGCGGAATCGAGTGCCCGGACCACCTCCACGAGGCGGGTGCCCGGGTACACGGCCGCGACGACCTGGCGCTCATCGGGCTCGAGCGCCGGCACGCCGTCCGAGAACGGCTCGAGCGCGTCCGCGGCGCTCTGGAGCGCCCCGGGGGCGCCCACGGTCACGGCGATGCGCTCTCCGCCGACCTGGGCCTTCAGGTCCGAGGGCGAGCCGCTTGCCACCACGCGGCCCTGGTTCAGCACCACGATGTCGTCGGCCAGCCTGTCGGCCTCCTCCAGATACTGAGTGGTGAGCACCAGCGTGGCGCCGTCGCGCACCAGCTCGCGCAGCAGCTCCCAGAGGTCGTTGCGGCTCTGCGGGTCGAGTCCCGTGGTGGGCTCGTCCAGGAACAGCACCGGCGGGGCGGCCACGAGGCTCGCCGCCAGGTCCAGCCGGCGGCGCATGCCGCCCGAGAAGGTGCGCACGAGCCGGTCGGCGGAGTCGGTCAGTGACAGCCGTTCGAGCAGTTCGGCGGCCCGCTCGCGTGCCACGCTCTTCGGCAGGTGGTAGAGCCGCCCAACCATCTCGAGGTTCGCGCGGGCGGACATCAGCCCGTCGACCGTGGCGGACTGGCCCGCGAGCCCGATCTGGCCGCGGACGCGCTGGGCGTCCGCCACCACGTCGAGCCCCGCCACGCTGGCCCGCCCGGTGGTGGGCATGGCGAGCGTGGTGAGGATCCGGATGGCGGTGGTCTTGCCGGCGCCGTTGTGGCCCAGAAGGCCGACGATGGAACCGCTTGGCACCTCGAGATCTACGTCCTGGAGGGCCCACAGGTCGCCGTAGCGCTTACCGAGTCCCTCGGCGACGACGGCGTTATTCGTACTATGTATGGAGTGTTCGTACATTGTACGGGCACACTAGCAGTACACTGTACGAGATGTCAAACGGGGAGCAGCGCACCAAGCGTGAAGTGCGCGACCAGGCTCGTCAGGCCGGGCGCGAGGTGCGAGCGGACGCCCGCCAGATGGCCAAGGACGTTCGGGATGAGGCCCGTCAGCTGGCCCGCGAGAGGCGCGAGGCGGCGCGCGAGCCCGGACGCGACGGCCGCGAGGGGGCGGCGGACCCGATCTGGAGCCGTCCCGAGCCGGGCGCCCGCCGTGCGGGCTACACGCGGGAGCAGCTGGCCCGCACCGCGCTCGCGATCGCGGACGCCGAGGGTTTCGAAGCGGTGTCGATGCGGCGGGTGGCGTCCGAGCTCGGCGCCGGCACGATGACCCTCTACCACTACGTCCGCAACAAGGACGAGCTCATCGAGCTGATGGACGACGCGATGATGAGCGAGCTGATCGTGCCGGACGACGAGATGCCGTCGGATTGGCGCGAGGCGCTCACGGCCATCGCGCGCCGCTCACGCGGCGCGTGGGCCCGGCATCCCTGGGCGAAGGATGCTCCGCCGGGGGCGTCGATCGGCCCGAACGCCCTCCGGCATTTCGATCAGTCGCTCGCGGCGGTGGCCAACCTGGGGCTCGACACGGCAGGGCAGTTCGAGATCATCGCCCTGGTGGACGAGTGGGTGCTCGGCTTCGCGCTGCGCGACACCTACCTCTCCCCGGCCCCCGATGGCAGAGCGGCGATTGCAACGGAGTGGACCGATTCGGTGGCCGCCTACATCGACGCCCAGCTCGCCACCGGAGAGTTCCCCCACGTGCTCGAGATGATCGGAGCTGGTGGGACCCGGGCGGCCGTGGACAACATCGTGGAGATGATGCAGGGCGAGGACCGCTTCGAGCGCGGCCTCGCGATCCTGCTCGACGGCATCGAGCTGGACCTCCAGCGCCGGCGCAAGAAGAAGCGCTAGGCGCCTCAGGGCGCCACGAGCAGCGAGAGGTCCAGGTCGGGCGCGAGGTTGCGAAGCGCCGGCTCGCCCTGCCCGGCCAGCGCGGCATCGAGTGCCGCCAGATGGTCCTGCGCACGCTCCCGCGGGTAGTCGCCGGCGAGCCCGCGGGTGGCGATGAAGGCCCAATCGCTTGCCTGCAGCGCGAGCAGCTCGCGGGCGGCACGCTCAAGAACGGCGCCGGAACCGCCGCTCGCGGCGGCCGCGACGGTGCGCAGCTCGGCGCCTCGCGCCGCGAATACGAGCTCCGCCACCTGCGGCGCGTCCCAGGTGCTGAGGTCCTTCGGCCGCCCCCAGCTCGACAGCTCGAGCGGGCGCTCGTGCGGGGTGAACATGTCGAGCGCCGCCGGCAGCGTGGCCAGCTCCAGGCCCGCCTCGGGAGCCGCTTCGAGCAGCGCCGCCAGGAAGGCCGGCCCCTCGTACCACCAGTGGCCGATCAGCTCGGTATCGAGCGCGCAGCACACGAGCCCCGGCCGCCCGCGCTCGGCCCAGTGGGCGTCGAGGCGGCCGATCACGCTGGCCACGAAGTCGCGCGCATGCTCGCGCACGAGGCCCAACGCGGCGTCGTGGTCGTAGGGCTCGCCGCCGCTGTTCCACGGACGCAGGTCGTGCGAGCTGCGGCGGTGGTAGTCGCGGTAGGCGGGATGGGCCGGGTAGCCGTCGGCACCCCAGATCAGCTCGATCGTCTGCCAGTCGATCGGCACGGCCACCGGCCCCGCCTCGGTGGCCACCGGCGTGAGCTGGTCGAGCGAGCCGAGCCCGAGCGAATCGGTCTGGTCCACGCAGAAGCAGCGCACGCCCTGCCGTGCCAGCTCGCGCTCGAGCCCCGGCTCGTAGCCGCACTCGGGCAGCCAGAAGCCGCCGCCCCAGCTCTCGAAGCGCCGCCCGTGAGAAGCGGTCCCCACGCCGATCTGGAGCCGCCGCCCGCCGTCCGTGGCCAGCAGCGGCAACAGCGCGTGGGTGGCCGCGCTCGTCCACAGCTCCACTCCTTCGAGTGCCCGGAAGGCGCCGATCAGGTCCCCGCCGAGCGCCTCGAACGCAGCCTGGGCGCGTGTGTAGTCGCCTGCCGCGCGGCGCAGCTCGGCGGCCAGCAGCGGCTCGCCGGCGCGCTCCAGCTCGTCGGCGTCGAGCTGGTGGACGGCCGTGCGGATGTCGCTCAGGAAGGCCACGAAGCGCTCGCCCGCCTCGCCGGTGAGTGTCTCCAGCTGGTCACAGAGGACCGGCGTGAGGCCGAGCGTGACGGGCTGCCCACGCAGGACCTCGAGCAGCGGCAGATACACGGTCGCCAGCGCCTCCCACAGCCACTCCTCGCCGAAGGGCCAGGTGCCGAAGCCCTCGACGTAGGGCATATGGGAGTGCAGGACGAGTGCCAGTGCACCGCGGGTGTCGGGTGTCGGGTGTCGGGTGTCGGTCACCGACAGATGGCCAGGAAGTCCAGCGCCTTGTCCAGCGGGGCCTCGCGGAGGGTGAAGTCGGACGCTGAGATCGCCGGGACGAAGCGGTCGTAGAAGGGCTTCGTGATCCCCAGACGCTTGTGCAGGGAGTCCCAGCCGGCCTTGATCGCCAGCTCGTGCGCGCGCAGCTTGCGGGCGTGGAAGAGGCCGAGCAGCTCCACCGAGCCGAAGCTGGCCTCGCAGAGGGCCCTGAACTCCTCGGCCCGGTACTCCGTCAGGTGCCAGGGGTTGCCTGAGCGCTCGGCGCCCGGCGGCGCGAGGGTGAGCACGTTCGGGGTGCTCACGTACGCGGTGCCCCGCGGCCGCAGGAGCGAGCGGAAATGGTCGAGCACCGCCTTCGGGTCGTGCACGTGCTCGATCGTCTGGCAGAAGACGACTGCGTCGCAGGGCTCCGAGTAGGTCTCCACCAGGTCGCGAACGAAGCGCACGCCGGGCCGCGTGTACTTGAGGCGAGCGTGCTCGTGGGCCTCCGGATTGGCGTCCACGCCGGTCACGTGCGCGGCGCGGCGGGCCAGCACCTCGGTGCCATAGCCCTCGCCGCAGGCCATGTCCACCACATCAAGCCCGTCGCAGCGCTGGGCCACCCACTCGTAGACGGCGAGGTGTCGCCGGAACCAGTAGTTCTCCGCCGGCACGTCGGGCAGGGTGCGCTCGCCGGTGAGCTCGAGCGGCGGGACCCCGTCCGGCTGGTCCTTCTGCACGTGGTCTGCGAGAGCGGCCAAAACGGCGGCGAGCATACCGGCGAGGGGGCTATAGTCCGCCGCCGCATGCCGGCTGCCGGAGCGGACCAGATCAAGGACGCAAACGTCCGCTACCACGATGTCGCCGCGCGCGACTACGACGCCAAGTGGGGCATCGATTTCGGCCCCGAGGCCGCTCGCCAGGTGCTCGGGAAGCTGCGAAAGGCGCTTGGCAGCGAGCCGGGGCCGTTCGGCCGGACGCTCGAGATCGGGGCGGGCACGGGCTACTTCACCCTCAACCTGCTGCGCGCGGGCCTGATCGAGGAGGCGGTGGCCAGCGACATCTCCCAGGGGATGCTCGACTCCCTCGCGGCCAGCGCCGAGCGACTCGGCCTGGAGGTCGAGACCGTGCGCGCCGAGGCCGAGCGGCTGCCGTTCCCCGATGGGTCGTTCGACCTCGTCTTCGGGCACGCCGTGCTCCATCACCTGCCCGATCTGGGCGCCTCCTTCGCCGAGCTGTACCGCGTCCTGCGGCCCGGGGGCCTGATCGCCTTCTGCGGCGAGCCCTCGCGCTACGGGGACCGGCTGGCGGCGTATCCGAAGCGCGCGGGCCTGCGCACCGCGCCGCTGTGGCGGGCGTTGATGCGGGTGGACGAGCGCCAGAACGGCCACACGAGCGAGGACGTGCTTGAGCATCATCACCTCGAGGGCTCCGTGGACGTCCACGCGTTCACGCCCGCGCAGCTCACGGAGCTGGCGCGGGGAGCCGGCTTCCAGGATGTGCGCGTGACCGGCGAGGAGCTGGCCGCCAGCTGGTTCGGCTGGCTGAACCGCACGCTCGAGTCGACCGCCGAGCCCGAGGGCGTGCCCTGGGCCTGGCGCCAGTACGCCTACCGCGGCTACCTCGCGCTGCAGGAGCTCGACCGGCGGCTGCTCGAGCCGCGGCTGCCCGCGGCGATCTTCTACAACCTGCTGGTCTCGGCCACGAAGCCAGCCTGAGCTACGGAAGTACGGAGTACGGAAGTACGGGAAGTACGGGCTAGGGGTGTCGCTTCTGGATCAGACCGTTCAAGGGGCGAGCGATCTCGTCGATGCGGGCAGCGGTGCCGCGCTCCAGTAAGCCTCGTTCCTCGGCTTGGAGAATCCAGTGCTCGGTCTCGTGGAGTGAGCCGCGCGCCATCCAGAGCAGGCGCCTACGGTCCTTGTCGTGCCAGCGGCCGTTGGCCTCGGCGATGGTGGCCCCAACCGAGTCGGCGGCTCGGATGATCTGCAAGCCAACTGACCATTGGTCGAGACTGGGCCACCGCGCGACAGCCAGATAGAGATCTCCCGCCAACGCGACCGCCCGCCGGTACACCTCGAGCTGACGAAAATCTCCAGCCATACGAGCCCAAGCCCCGCAAGACGAACCTTCGCCCCGACTCCGTACCTCCGTACTTCCGTACGATCCGTACCCGTCAGCTCGGGCCGCCGCGGCCGCGAGCCCGTGCGCGGCGAATGGCGAAGCGCGGCGCGGCGGCGGCGCTTGTCCTCCTCCTGGGCTCGCTCGCGATCCTCGCTGAGGCCGACCTCGAGGAAGACCAGGAGCAGGATCGCTCCGGCCCCGAGCGAGAGCAGGGTGACGGCGACGATCTCGCCCGTGAAGCCGCCGAGGAGCACGCGGAACAGCACGCCGACGAGCATGACCACCACGACCGATCCATACGCCCACACGCGCGTACGCCGGGCCATCTCAGGCCCCCGCCCCGACCGGCGGTTGCGCGGCGGCAGACTCGGCCACGGCCACGAGCGGCGTGCCTGCCACGCCGCACGAGAAGTCGCTGCAGGCCCGCTCCACCGCCTCCGCCGGCTGGTCGGGCTCCGCGGCGAGTACCTCCGAGCTGATCGTCAGCCAGGCCAGGATCCCGCCGAACACCGCCAGCGCGGCACACACGAACATCGCCATATGAAAGCCGTTGACCATCTTCGCGGGGTTGTAGAAGTCATCGCCGGTGAGGCCGGCGACGATTGGCAGTACCGCGATCGCGAGCAGGCCGGCGACCCGCGACACCGCGTTGTTGATCCCCGACGCGATCCCGGAGTGGCGGGAGTCGGCGGCCGCGAGGACCGTCGCGGTGACCGGCGCCACCACCAGCGTCAGCCCGGCGCCGAAGACGAGCACCGCGGGCAGCACGCTCGTCAGGTAGTCGTCGCCGCGGTCGATCCGCGTCATCAGCAGCAGGCCCACCGCGATCACGAGCGGGCCCAGCGTGAGCGGGATCCTGCGCTCCGATGCGCTGCGCGAGCGCGCCGGCGCGCGCGGAGAACGCGAGCATCAGCGCGGTGACCGGCAGCAGCACCGCCCCGGCCTCGATCGGGGTGTAGCGGAGCGAGATCTGGAGAAACGCGACGAGCAGGAAGAAGACGCCGCCGAGGGCGGCGTAGACGACGAACGTCACCAGGTTCGCGGCGCTGAACTGGCGCGAGGAGAACATCCCCAGCGGCATCATCGGGTTGGAGCTGCGGCGCTCCGCCAGCAGGAACCCGACCAGCGAGATCACCCCCGCGATCCCCGCGAACAGGACGAGCGGCGTCGCTCCCTTGGAGGGCGCCTCGATCAGGGCGTAGGTGGAGCCCCCGAGGCCGATCGCGGCGAGGATCGACCCGACGTAGTCCAGATGGCCGCTGGCCGTCGGATCGCGCGTCTCCGGCACGTGGCGGGTGGCCATGATCGCCACCACCACCCCGATCGGCAGGTTGATGATGAAGATGGCCCGCCACGACGCCGCGCCGACGAGAAAGCCGCCAAGCAGCGGCCCGACCGCGGTCACGACCCCGCCTAGGCCCGACCAGGCGCCGATCGCGGCGGCGCGGTCCGTGGGCCGGAAGCTGGCCTCGATCATCGCCAGGCTGCCGGGCGTGAGTAGCGCGCCGCCGACTCCCTGCAGCATGCGCGCAAAGACGAGCGCCGTCGCGCTCGGAGCGATCGCGCAGAGGAGCGAGGCGACGGTGAACAGGGCCACCCCGATCACGAACACGCGCCGGCGTCCGTAGCGGTCGCCGAGCGAGCCGCCGAGCAGGATCAGCGACGCGAGCGTGAGCAGGTAGCCGTTGAGGATCCATTGCAACGTGCTCGTGGACGCGTGCAGGTCGCTGCCGATCTTCGGCAGCGCCACGTTCACCACGGTGCCGTCGAGGAACGCCATGCCCGAGCCGAGCACGGCCACCGCGAGTACCCAGCGACCGGCGGTGCTCTTGAGGGCCATGGGGGAGTCGATGGCTAGGTCGTCTTTATGAGGCCGCCGTCGATCACGTAGTTCGATCCGGTGACGTTGCCGAGCCGCTCCGAGGCGAGCAGGGTGATCAGGGTCGCGACCTCCTCGGGCGTGGTGAAGCGACCGGTGGCGAAGCCGCCGATGCCCGCGATGATCTCCGCGCGGGCGGTGTCCGCATCGGTGCCGGTGGCCGCCGCCACGGTCTCCGCCACGCCGTGCTCGCCCAGCCAGAGGTCGGTGCCCACGGGCCCGGGCGAGACGCAGTTCACGCGAATGCCCTTCGGGCCGAACTCCTGCGCCAGCGACTTGCTCAGGTTCAGCAGCGCTGCCTTGGCGGCGCCGTAGTCGATCGTGCCCGCATCGGGCTCGAAGAAGGCGTTCACCGAGGCGACGTTCACGATCGCGCCGCCGCCCTGGTCGACCATCGCGCTGATCGCGGCGCGCGTGGCCCGCAGCGCGATGAAGAAGTTCATCTGCATCGCCCACTCGAACTCCTCGTCGCTCGTGCCGAGGAAGCCCTCGGTGCGGATGCGGACAGCGCCGACGTTGTTCACCAGCACATCGAGGCGTCCGTGCTCGTCCAGCGCGGCCTGAATCAGGCGTGCCGCGCCGTCGGGCGCCGCGAGGTCCACGGCGAGCGGCGTGACCCGCTCGAGCCCCTCGAGCGTGTCGATGGTCCGCGAGCCCGCGACCACGAGAGCCCCCTCCGCGGCGAGCGCCTCGGTGGCCGCCAGACCGATGCCCTTGCCCGCACCGGTGACGACGGCGACCTTGTCGGTGAGGCCCAGGTCCATCAGGTCAGCGTACTGGCCGATCGGGAATACTCGTGGGGATGTCTCGGGAGAACGTCGAGCTTGTCCGCCGCGCGTTCGAGGCGGGGGGCGCGAACACGCGCCGAGGCGGTT
The DNA here is from genome assembly GCA_963729205.1 of uncultured Thermoleophilaceae bacterium. GTDB lineage: Bacteria > Actinomycetota > Thermoleophilia > Solirubrobacterales > Thermoleophilaceae > JAICJR01. Next base: position 99,239 of record CAVSNA010000028.1, on the reverse strand, counting down.
CTGCCGTTCGTCCCGGAGGACGTGGTCTGGTACGCGCCGCCCGGCTGGGTGGAGGAGCGCGAGTACCACGGGTACGACGGGGTGCGGCGCGCGATGGCGGTCTGGTCGGACACCTTCGACGACTACCGTGCCGAGATCGCGGAGGTGCGCGAGGCCGGGGAGCGCGTGGTGGTGCTCGTCTGGCAGATGGGGAAGGTGAAGGGCTCCGACGAGGAGGTGCGCCAGAAGATGGGCGTGGTCTACGCCGACTTCCGCGATGGGACGATCGGCGAGGCGCGCTTCTACTTCACCTGGGAGGACGCGCTGGAGGCGGCGGGACTGGACTAGGCCACCGCGATGCGCGCCGGGGCGGGCGCGGCGGCGGGAGCTGCCTCGGCCTCCTCGGCCTTCCACTCGCCCATCGTGCGGCGCAGCTGGAAGTAGGCGATCGCGCCGGGAAGCGTCGGCAGCCAGAAGGCGATGGCGCGGTAGGTGAGCACGGCGATCACGGCCGTGCCCGGGTCGATGCCGAAGGCCAGGAACGCGCCGATCATGCCGCCGTCCACCCCACCGATGCCGCCGGGCAGCGGCAGCGTGTTGGCGAGCGTGCCCACGAAGTAGGCCATCACGATGATCGCGACGGGCGGCACCTCGCCGAAGGCGTGGAACGCGGCCCAGAGCACGGCGATGTCGAAGCCCCACCAGGCGACCCCGCCGAGCAGCCCGGGCTCACCGGCGCGCAGCAGGCCGATCGACCCGCGCACGCCGCCGGCGACCGAGTGGGCGAACCAGCGGGCCTTGCGCACGAGGGGGCGCGAGCTCTCCTCGCCGGCCACGCCGGTGACGGCGCGCAGCCGCGACAGCGAGAGCGCGCCGACGATCACCAGCGTGCCGAAGGCGGCAGGCACGAGCGTGAGGCCGACCGGCGCGCTGCCGGAGAGGATCCCGGTCCAGAGGCCAACTCCGAAGACCAGCAGCGCGGCCATGTAGATGCCGTAGAGGATCACGAGGAAGGAGGTCATGCGGCGGGCCACGGTGCGGCCGTCCATGCCCGAGCGCCGCAGCGCCCAGGCGGTCAGCGCGACGCCGCCGGCGCCACCAGCGGCCAGAAGGCGCGTGGCGGCCAGGCCGGCCATCGTGATCTCGTAGCTCTCGCTCCAGCCGATGCGCGATCCGCTGCGCACGAACACGGCGCGGAACAGGCCCACGTAGCCGGCGAAGGAGAGCACCTCGAAGCCGACGGCGATCAGCAGCCAGCCAGGACGGCCGGAGCTGACCCGCGTCCACGTCTCGCCGAGGTGGCTCACCTTGGGCAGCAGGAAGAACGTGGCGGCGCCGGCCGTGCCGGCGGCCAGAGCGACTAGTGCGATTTTGCGGCGGCCCCACATAGCTCTGCAGACTGCCAGTGGGTGCGATTCGTTACCAGGCGAGCCAGCCTGTGAGCCGTGGTGTGGATAGCCGCACGTGGGGCGCATGAACCGCTCTACGAAGCGGCGTCGCCCCGGGATCAGTCAGGCGGCGCGCACCTGCTCGAGGGCGTGGGCGAAGAAGGCGTTCTCCTCGTCGGTGCCCACGGTCACGCGCACGGCCTGCGGCGCCCCGAAGCCCGCCAGAGCGCGCACCATCACGCCCTCGCGCAGCAGCGCGGCGGTCAGGCCGGCGCCGTCGCCGCCCGGCACGTCCGCGTACACGAAGTTGGTTTGCGACGGCTCCGGGTCGAGCCCTGCGCCTGCCAGCGCATCCGCCAGCTCGCCGCGGGCGCGCCGGGCGTGCCCGATCCGCTGCGCCACCGCCTCGCGCTCGTGTAGCGATGCCCGGGCCGCTTCCTGTGCCGGCTGGCTCACGTTGAACATCGGGCGCACGCGGTCGAGCGCGTCCGCAACCTCGGCCGACGCGAGCGCGTAGCCCACCCGCAGCGAGGCCAGCCCGTAGACCTTCGAGAACGTGCGCAGCACCGCCAGGCGCGGCACGCCCTCGCGCACGAGCGCGATGCCCTCCGGCTCGACGTCCGCGTAGTCGGCGTAGGCCTCGTCCAGCACGCACAGCACGTCTCCGGGAGCTGCTCGAGGAAGCGCCGCAGCTCGCCTGGATCGATCACGTTCCCGACCGGGTTGTTCGGGTTGGCCAGGCAGACCAGCTTCGTGCGCGTTCCGCCGTCCTCCACCGCGGCCAGCACGGCGTCGAGATCGGTAGCGCGACCGGCGGGAGGCACGGGGACCGGCTCGCCCCCGCAGCACACGATCGAGGTGCCGTAGCTGGGAAACGAGGGCCACGGGTACACGCCGCGATCGCCAGGGTCGATCGTCGCCACCGCGCAGAGGCGGATCAGCTCGTCGGCGCCGTTGCCGAGCACCAGCTGCTCGAGTGGCAGACCGTGGTGCGCGGCGAGCGCCTCGCGCAGCAGGCGCCCGCTGCCGTCCGGGTAGCGGTTCAGCTCTGCGGCCGCGGCCTCGAACGCCGCCACCGCGGCGGGCAGCGGTCCGAACGCGCCCTCGTTCGAGGACAGCTTCACGATCCGCTCGAGCCCGAGCTCCGCCTGCAGCTCGCGCATCGGCCGCTGGGGGCGGTACGGCTCGAGCTGCATGACCACCTGTCGAAAAGGCATCGGGGTAGCCTAAGGAACATCGTGGGCGACACGATCGAACGCTTCCCGCTCTTCCCGCTCGGCCTGGTGCTGCTGCCCGAGGAGGTCGTGCCGCTGCACATCTTCGAGGACCGCTACAAGCGGATGATCGGCGAGTGCCTCGACGAGGAGCGGGAGTTCGGGATCGTCTGGCTCTCCGACGACGGGCTCAAGGAGATCGGCTGCACGGCCCAGATCGCGCAGCTGCTCGAGCAGATGGACGACGGCCGCATGAACATCCTCGTGCGCGGCGCCTCGCCGTTCCGGCTGGTGCGACGGATCGAAGACCTGCCCTACCCGGCCGGTGACATCGAGCTGCTCGACGAGGAGCCGGCCGAGGCCGACCCCGGCCTGGCCGAGGAGGCGCGTGAACGCTACGCCGAGCTTGTGCAGCGCCTCACCGACTCGCGGCCGGATGCCGAGCAGCTCTCCGGGCTTGGGGCCTACGGGATGGCCGCGACGATCGACTTCGCGCTCGACGCCAAGCAGGCCCTGCTCGAGGCCCGCTCGGAGGACGAGCGCATGCGCATGATCGGCGAGCTGTTCATCACCACGATGAAGCGGCTCGACCTCGTGGAGCGCGCGAACGAGCGCGCCCAGACCAACGGCAAGGTGCGCTTCTAGCCCGGCTTCGGGCAGAAGCGCTCGAGCCTCAGGGCCAGCAGCTCCGCCTGCGGCAGCAGGGTCGGCAGCCCGCTGTCGCCCTCGGCCCAGTTCAGGCTGCCGTCGGGCGTCTTCAGCTGGAACGTCCGCCGCCCGGCCGGGGCGGGCGGGTAGTTCGCTCCCTGCTCGATCAGCGGCTTCGCCTCGCGCTCGATGTTGCGGGCGTCGAGGATCGTCTGGCTCCCGAGCTGGTGCAGGCCGCCCTTGTTGCAGCTCGTGCGGCCGTCCTCGGTCACGTGCATCTGCTCGACCCCCCGCACCGGACCGCCGGAGATCTGCATCCCCAGCAGGTCGCCCGGGTTCCCGCCGCAGCCGGCGAGCAGACACGCGAACGCGGATGCGGCGGCGGCCGCGAGCAGGGCTCTCCTCATACGAAGAGGAGCGTCGCCCCGCGCGCCTCGCGCAGGAAGCGCGGGGTCGACATCACGCCGGCGAGCCGCTCCTCCACCGCGGCGGCCGTGATGCTCATCGACTCGACGGACGCCGAGCAGGCGAACACCGTCAGCGACTCCATGGAGAGCGCGGTGTCGCGCAGCTCCACCAGCGAGCCGGCGAACGTCTCGCGGCCGGCCCAGGACAGCGCCGGGGTGGCCTCGGGCTCCTGGGCGCGGCGGAAGAGCTCGTCGTCCAGCATCGCCGCCAGGCCGCTGAAGGCGGCAAGCGCCGCGCACGGCTCGCCGTCGGCCGCGGTCGAGACCAGCACCGAGAGGCCCGAGTAGAAGCGCTCGAGATCGCCGGTCGAGACGACGGCGGCAAGCGTGTAGGCGGGCGGAGTCACAATCCGATTGTGACGACCGTGGACGCACGGGGCCTCGCCTGCCCGCTACCGCTCACGATGGCCAAGCGCCGGATGGCGGAGCTTCGAGCGGGCGAGACCCTGCTCGTGCTGGCCACCGACCGCGAGGCGCCGATCGATCTGGCCGCCTGGGCGGCCGAGGAGGGCCACGCCTACGAGCAGCTCGAGCGCGAGGGCTGGATCGAGTTCGTGCTGCGGAAGTCCGCGCTCAGCGCAGGGGCGTGACCGATGCCGGCTGCGGCTCGGACTCGCCGTTCGGCCACCGCGGCGAAGCGCTGCCGCCTGCGCGGCCCCGCCAGCGCGCTGATCTCCGCCTCGATGGCCGCGGGCAGCTCGCGCACGTCCGGCAGCGCGCCCGGGTCGGCGTAGAAGCCGAAGTGGGCGTGCTCCTCGTACCCGAACACGCCGACCGAGAGGGCGTGGTCCTCGGACAGGGGCACCACGGGATACGCCTCCTCGAGCCGCGCGCCGAGCATGTAGAGCGGCACGGTCGGGCCCGGGATGTTCGAGATCGTGACGTTGTAGGTGCGCGGGCTGGCCGCCATCCGCGCGGCCACGCTCTTCAGCGGGGCGGGCAGCATGCCGAGCGCGGTGAGCACCATGTTGCTCCCGTCCGAGCGGTGTGAGCTTCTTGAAGGCCGCCGTGGCGCCGCTGGACCCTCCGCAGCCTTGCCTCGGGCGTCGACACCTGGATCGGCAGCTCGATGAAGCAGAACGACGATGCGGTTGCCGCCGCTGCCGTCGTGCTCCTCGTCGCTGCGCAGGTTCACCGGCACCATGACCTTGAGCGGCTGCGGGACCTCGCCCCGCCTGAGCGCCAGCGTGCGCAGCGCGCCGGCCATGGCGGCGAGGTAGACGTCGTTCACGGTCACCCGCTCGTGCGGCCTGGTCGGCCACCAGCAGCGGGCGCCGCTTGGCGCGGCTGATGTCCGCCATGCGCGCGCGGTGGCGCACCAGCGTGCGCTGCGGGCCGATCGGGACGTTCATCCGGTGATGCGGGGCGACCGTGAGGATGTCCTCGCGCACGACGGCGGTCACCCGGCGCAGCGGTCTCCGCCACCTTCGTGGCCTGACGGCGCGGCGAGAGCGCGAGCTCCATCGCGCCGCGTGCCATCCGCAGCACGTCGCCGCTGCTGTCGACCGCCGCCTCGAGCGCGAGCTGCATGCGTCCCGGGTGCGGGTCCGGCTCCCATTCGACTACTCGGCGCGCCCTCGGGGGCCTCCGGCGTGGAGTCGAACAGGAGCAGCGCCATGTCCACGGCGGCGAGCCCGTCCACCATCGCGTGGTGGAGCTTCGCGATCATGCCCACGCGGCCGTCCTCGAGCCGGGGCACGAGCAGGATCTGCCACAGCGGGCGCTCGCGGCAGAGCGGCGTGGAGAGGGCGGCGTCGGTGAGGGCGTGGAAGCTCGGGAGGCTGACCGGCTCGTCAGGCCCCGTGAGCGCGATCACGTGGCGCGACAGGTCGAAGCCGCGCGTCGTCGACCCAAAACGGCTCGCTGAACGGCGGCGGTGGGAAGGCCAGCCGCTGGCGGAAGCGCGGCGCCAGGTGCAGGCGGCTGCCGATGCTCTCGCTGAGGGACTCGGCGCTGGGCCTGGGGCGCTCAAGAGGCGGTGCGAACAGCGCGCTCCAGCCCACGTGCATGTGGGCGTTCGGCGTCTCGACTCGCAGGAACGAGCCGTCGAGTGGACGGAGCCTGGTTCGCATTTCCCCCCCTCCCATCGGGGCGTTACTGCTAGGGGCCAGGGATCGGGAGTCTTCCCTAATTGCGAGGTCGCGCACACCCCCCTCCCTGAGTAATGCACGGAATTTCCGGGAACTCCGGACGCCTTATTCCACAAGAACCGCCACGCCGCCCCGGCGGGGGTCGCCGCCACCGGAGAGCTCGCCCGTCTCCGGATCGCGCGCCACCGCCTGCACCCCGCCGAAGTAGAGGTTGCGGTCCGCCCAGCGCTCGATCTTCCAGCCGTCGCGCTCGAGCGACTCGAGCGCGTCGGGGTCGACCCCGGGCTCCGCGTCCACCTGCCCGTTCTCGAAGTGCACGCGCGGCCGCTCCACCGCCTCGCGCGCCGGCATGCCGCCGTCCACCACGTTCAGGAGCGTCTGGAGGATCGCCGAGCGGATCCGGTTCGAGCCGGCCGAGCCGAGCGCCACCTCGGGCATGCCGTCGCGCAGCACCACCGTCGGCGCCATCATGCTCGGGATCCTGCGGCCCGGCGTGTGGCGGTGGTAGCCGCCCGGGTTCAGATCCTGCTCGCCGAGCATGTTGTTCAGGTGGATGCCGGTGCCGGGCACGATCACGCCGGAGCAGGAGCCGTTCGAGCAGGTCACGCTGGCGCAGGCGCCGTCGGCGTCGAGCACCGCCACGTGCGTGGTGGAGCCGAGCCGCGAATGCAGCTCGCCGGCCGCCGACTCGATCGCCTCCTTCGCCAGGAAGCGCTCGAGGTAGCCCTCCGAGTGCAGTCCCAGCACGAACTCGTCCGTGCGCGCCCGGTTCACGCTGTCCATCACCTCCACCAGCGCGCGCACGTCGCAGGGGCGGCCCAGCCGCTCGAGCAGGTCGAGCGCGTAGGCGATCAGGATGCCGCCCGACGACGGCGGCGGGTTGGTGATCACCTCGCGCCCCCGGTAGCTGGGCGCGCGCCGGCTCGCGCTCGACCACCTCGTACGAGGCCAGGTCGTCGCGCGTGAGCAGGCCGCCGCGCTCCAGCACCCAGTCGCTCACCGCCGCGGCCACGTCGCCCGTGTAGAGGAACTCGGGGCCCTCGGCGCCGAGACGGTCCAGCAGGTCGCCCACCTCGGGCAGCCGGATCACGTCGCCCGCGCGCACCGGCCGTCCGTCCACCTGGTAGATCGCCCGCCCCTCGGGCTCGGCGGCCATGATCGGGTCGAGGATCTGGAACAGGTACTCCTGCACCTGGCTCACCGCCACGCCCTCCCGGGCGGCGCGCGCCGGAGCGCCCACGAGCGCCGACAGCGGCATCGACCCGAAGCGCCGAAGCGCCTCGGCGAGACCCTTCGGCGTTCCGTAGACCCCGCATGACGACGGGCCGATGTTGAACAACTGGAAGGCGTCGTCGTGCCAGTGGATGCGGATCGGCGTGAGCGGCGGCGGGCTCGAGCCGTTCCAGCCCGCGACCGGGAGCGCCGACGAAGAAGTCGAGCAGGTGGTCCTCGCCCGAGGCGGTGTGCAGCAGCATGAAGCCGCCCGCGCCGGGGCCGGTGAGCGGCGACTCGGCAACGAACGACATCAGCACGGCCCCCACGGCCGCGTCCACGGCGTTGCCGCCGTCGCGCAGGATCTGGGCGCCGGCCTCGGCCGTCAGCGGGTGCCCGGCCGCCACCACTCCTCTCATGCAGGCGATGCTAATGGGCGCCTCGACCGGCGCAGCCCAAATGTGCGCCTCTGTACCCTGAAGTGCCGATGGGAGATGCCTGGGAGGCGCCTCCTCACGCGTAGTTCGGGAACCAGAGACGGGGGAACGCATGAGGCGCAGGGTTTTGACGCTGCTGGTTGGCGGCGCTGTTGCAGGGATGCTGGCCGCGGGGACCGCTTCGGCGCTGGACCTGCCGGTGAAGCTGCCGGTTCAGGCTCCGAGCGGCGTGCAGACGCTCCCCGGCAACGTGCTGCCGAGCCTCGGCAAGGCCACGCCGGTCAGCCAGGCACCGACTCGCGCCCGATGCGCATCGGGGTCGTGATCGCCCACCCGCACGGGAGCGCGGAGAACGCGGCCGTGCGCCGCCTCTACAACCCCTCGAGCGCGAACTTCCACAGCTTCCTCACGCCGGCGCGCTATGCGAGCACGTTCGGCGTCTCGAAGAACGCCTCTTCCGCGGTGCGCTCGTGGCTCGCCGCGAGCGGGCTGCGCGTGGACTACGTTTCCGGCGCGCGCGACTACTACGTGGCCACCGGCACGGTGGCCGAGGTCGAGCGCCTCACGCACACCCGGATCGGCTCGTACACGTTCGCCGGCCAGAGCTTCCTCGCCAACGCCGGCGCGCCTCAGGTGCCGGCCGGCCTGCACGTGCTCCAGATCATCGGCCTCAACACCTACCAGCGCTTCCACACGGCGCTGCAGGAGGGCCGGGCGGTCGCCAACCTGCCCGCGGCCGGGGCGCCGAACGTCGGCGCGCAGGGGCCGAAGGACCTCTGGTCGATCTACCAGCAGCCGCCCGCCCAGACCGGCAAGGGCGTGTCCGTCGCGATCCTCGGCAACGGCGCCACCGACAGCGTGATCAAGGACCTGCACCAGTTCGACACCGAGAACGGCCTCCCCCAGGTGCCCGTCCAGGTCGTCCACACGCCGGCGAACGGCGACTTCTCCGACACGAGCGGCAACGAGGAGTGGAACATCGACATGCAGGCGATCCACGGCATGGCGCCGGGGATCTCCAAGGAGGTCCTCTACTTCGCGCCGACGCTGGCGGACACCGACCTCGTGGCCAGCACGGCCGCGCTGGGTGAACGACAAGAACGGGCCGCCGATCATGAACGCGTCGCTCGGCGAGTGCGAGGTCACGCCGCTCAACCCGGTGCTGAACAACGCGGCGCTCGACCCGGTCAACGGCAACGAGAACCCGAGCGCGCTGCCGGTCAGCCAGGGTCTCGCGAACTCCTCCGAGCCGGCGCAGACCCAGATCCTGCGGCAGGCCGTGATCGAGGGGCGCACGCTGTTCGCCTCCTCCGGCGACTCCGGCTCCTCGTGCACCGCCATCTACCCGGGCACCAACGGCATCGGCAACTACGGGGTGCCGCTCACCGAGGACCCGGCCGACAACCCCTACACGGTCGGAGTCGGCGGCACGGTGCTCTACTCGGACGGCGGCAACCCCGGCCGCGCGCACCTTCGAGTACGCGTGGACGCACTCGGGCGGCAACGCCAGCCCGTTCATCACGGCGCCCAGCTACCAGAAGGGCGTGACCAACCTCGACCGCACCTGCATCAGCGACCCAGCGGCGGCCAGACCAACTCCGGCCAGCTCTGCCGCGGCGTGCCCGACGTGGCCGCGATCTCGGGCGACGTGATCAGCAACGGCTACACGATCGTCTCCGACGGCGCCGACTCCGAGGGCGGCGGCACCAGCCTCTCATCGCCGCTCTGGGCCGGGATGTGGGCGCGCGGTCGTCGGCGCCTCGCCGGGCCGCAAGGGCGTCGGCTTCGCCAACCCCACCATCTACGCGATCGGCAAGGACCCGAAGCGCTACGCGGAGTCGTTCTACGACATCACGCACGGGAACGAACGGCCTCAACCCGGCCCAGACGGGTTGGGATTACGTCACGGGTTTGGGGTGCCGAGGTTGAGCGGGCTGTTGAAGAACGTGCAGGCGCTGAGTCATCGCGCTGACGAGTCGACAGTCGACAGTCCACAGTCGACAGGAACGACTCGGCCCAGCCTGTGGACTGTCGGACTGTCGACTGTCGACTAGTACGGTTGCGCCATGCGGGGGCGCCGAGCGCGCCAAGCGAACCTGGAGCCGGATGACGGGGCGGCTGCCCCTGCCGCCGCCCGAGATGCGCGCGCTGGTCGGGCCCACCGACCCGGCGGGCGTTCGACAACCCGGACGGCGCACTGCTCGACCCGGCGCTGGGCCCCGATCGCCACCGCCGCGTCTTCGACTTCGGCTGCGGCTGCGGGCGGGTCGCGCGCCGGCTGCTGCAGCAGGAGACGCCGCCGGAGCGCTACGTCGGCATCGACCTGCACCCGGACCTGATCGCGTGGTGCCAGCGCAACCTTCGGGCGCCGGGCTTCGAGTTCCACCACCACGACGTCGCGGATCCACAGAGGAACCCGGGCAGCCACCCACGCGACGGCCCCGTTCCCGGCCGCGGACAGCTCCTTCACGCTCGTCCTGGCGTGGTCGGTCTTCACGCACCTGACCGAGGACCAGGTCGCGCCCTACCTGGCTGAGATCGCGCGGATCCTCGAGCCCGGCGGCGCCTTCTGTGTCGACCTGGTTCCTCTTCGAGCGCCGAGAGTTCCCGATGCTGCCGGACGACCGTCACGCGCTCTACGGCGACAACCGCTACCTCACGGCGGCGGTGCTCTACGACCGCGATTGGGTGGTCGAGCAGGCGCGGGAAGCCGGGTTGACGATCTTCGACGCAACGGCCGCCGGAGATCCGCGGCTTCCAGTGGTGGCTGCGGATGGCGCCGGCCGGAGACGGCCTTCCCGACGCGGCGTTTCCCCCGACGACGCCCCGTACGGAACGCCGACGCGCTGACAGTCCACAGTCCACAGTCCACAGTCCACAGATCGCTTGGGCCACAGCCCTGTGGACTGTGGACCGTCGACTGTCGACTTAGTTCAGCCCCGCGGGATGAACTCGGGCACGTCGAGATCCGCCAGCGACGACTCGCGCACCCGCGTGACCCGCGGCTCGCGGTCGGCTGCGCGGACGCCCGACTCGCGCTCGCCCTCGCGCTCGGAGCTCGGGCGGGAGCGCCGCACGGGGCGGTCGCCGTAGCCCGTGGCCACGACCGTGACCCAGACCTGATCCGAGACCTTCTCGTCGATCATGGCGCCGAAGATGATGTTGGCGTCGGGGTGGGCGGCCTCTGAGACTGCCTTCGCCGCCTCGTTGACCTCCCACAGCGAGAGGTCGCGGCCGCCGGTGATCGACAGCAGGATCGAGCGCGCGCCCTCGACCGAGGTCTCGAGCAGCGGCGACGCGACGGCATGCTGCGCCGCCTCGAGCGCCCGGTGCTCGCCGGTGGACATGCCGATGCCGAGCAGCGCCGTGCCGGCCTTCGACATGATCGTCCGCACGTCTGCGAAGTCGAGGTTGATCAGCCCCGGCAGCGTGACGAGATCCGAGATGCCCTGCACGCCCTGGCGCAGCACGTCGTCGGCCACGCGGAAGGCGTCGACCATCGAGGTCTGCTTGTCGAGGACGCTCAGCAGGCGCGAGTTCGGGATCACGATGAGCGTGTCCACCTCCTGCGACAGCTCGTCGATGCCCTGCACGGCCTGCTCGCTGCGGCGCGTTCCCTCGAAGGAGAACGGCTTCGTGACGATGCCCACCGTGAGCGCGCCGACCTCGCGGGCGATGCGCGCGACCACCGGCGCCGCGCCCGTGCCGGTGCCGCCACCGGAGCCGGCGGCGATGAAGACCATGTCCGAGCCCTTCAGGAGGCTCTTCAGGTAGTCGTAGTCCTCCAGGGCGGCCTTGCGGCCGAGCTCGGGGTTGGAGCCCGAGCCGAGCCCGCGGGTGACCTCCGCGCCGATGTGCACGATCGACGTGCGCGCTGGACTGCTCGAGCGACTGGACGTCGGTGTTCACGGCGATGAAGTCGACGCCCTCCACGCCGGCCTCGATCATCCGGTTGACCGCGTTCACGCCGCCGCCGCCCACGCCGACCACGCGCAGCACGGGTCCGCGCATCGGATCCGGCGCGGGTGCGGGCTCCATCGCGTAGCGCCGCGAGGCGCCCGGGCGATCCATGATGTTCTCGGGGATGTCTGACGAGAAGACGTTGCGCAGGCGCTCCTCGGGCGTCGGGATGCGACGCTCGGGCTCGACCTCGTCGCGCAGTCCGTCCGCGCGCCGCGAACCCTCGGCGCCACGCGCGGATGGCGGTGCGGGCCGAAGCTCCTGACCGGTCTGGGGCTCTTCCTGCGACCCGCGACCCGCGCGCCTCGGACTCAGGAGCCTCGTCGGTGACCTGCGTCCCCCGTGGAGCCCCTCCTCCTCGGTCTTCCGGAACAGCGCCGCAAGCGGCCCTTCGCGCATGCTCGCTCGCTTTTGTTACCGGCCATGTTCGAGGACCTCCTTTGCCAGCTGGCGGTAGGCGAACGCCGCCTTGCCGTCCGGGTCGTACTTCAGGACCGACATCCCCTTCACCGGCGCCTCGGCGAAGCGCACCGTCTTGTTGATCCGCGAGGCGAAGACGCGATCGCCGAAGTTCTCCTCCAGAATCTCGATCGCCTCCTTGGCGTGAACGGTGCGGGTGTCCACGAGCGTGGGCAGGATGCCCTCGATCTCCACGTCCGGGTTCAGGTTCTCTCGAATCATGGACAGCGTGTTCTGCAGCTGGATCAGCCCGCGCATCGACAGATACTCGCACTGCACGGGGACGATCACCTTGTTGGCGGCCGTCAGCGCGTTGATCGTGAGCAGCCCGAGGCTGGGCGGCGTGTCGATGCAGATGAAGTCGTAGTCGCCCATGATCGGCTTCAGCGCCTTCTGAAGCGAGCGCTCGCGGCCGATCTGCGTGGACATCGCGATCTCGGCCCCGGCGAGGTCGATCGACGCGCAGGCCACGTCGACCTCGCGCCGGCGGATGACCTCGCGGATCGAGGTGCCGTGCACGAGGACGTCGTACATCGACATCTCGAGCGAGTCGGGATCGATGCCCTGGCTCATGGTCAGGTTTCCCTGCGGATCCATGTCCACGCACAGCACGCGGTGGCCCTTCTCGGCGAACGCGGCCGCCAGGTTCAGGGTCGTGGTGGTCTTGGCGACCCCGCCCTTCTGGTTCGCGAACGCGATTACCTTGGCTTGCTCGGGATCCGGCGTCACTGCGGGCTCCGATCTCTCATCTGTGCCCCCATCGGGAACGGTGGCCGGCTTGCGGTCGAAGAGACCCATCGCAGTGCGTATTCGGACGTACGGTGGGGATTCCTCCCTGCCTGCCCGGGCAAGCCGTAGTGTTGCGGGCCGCCCGGATGGGAAGCCCGAGCATCTTCGACAAGCGTCTGGTCTTCGTGATCGGAAAGGGCGGCGTCGGCAAGACGACCGTGTCGGCCGCCCTCGGCCTCGCCGCAGCGCGCGCGGGCAAGCGGACGATCGTCTGCGAGGTCGCCCAGCAGGAGCGCCTGTGCGCAGGTCTTCCAGCGCGAGGGCGTGGGCTACAGCGAGACCGAGCTGGCACGCCGCCTGTACGCGATCTCGATCGACCCGCAGCAGTCGCTCGAGGAGTACCTGCGCAGCCAGGTGAAGTCGCCGCTCTACGCGCTCCTGTTCGACAACAGGCTGTTCCAGTACTTCGCCGCGGCCGCCCCGGGCATGCGCGAGCTGGCCACGATCGGGAAGATCTGGGAGCTCGCCCAGCTCGAGCGCCGCAATGCCGACGCCTCGCCATACGACCTCGTGATCGTCGACTGCCCCTCGACCGGCCACGGTCTCGGCGATGCTGCGCACGCCGGGGACCTTCCGCGACGCCGCCGGCGTCGGGCCGATCCGCCGCCAGGGCGAGCGGATCGACGCCTTCATCAAGGACCCCGAGCTGACCGGGGTGCTCACGGTCGCGCTGCCCGAGGAGATGGCGGTGAACGAGACGCTCGACCTGCAGACGCGGCCTGGCCGAGCAGATGGGGATGGAGATCGACGTGGTCGTGATGAACGGGCTCTACCCGGAGCGCTTCTCGGGAGGACGAGGCGGAGCGCATCGAGCAGGCCGTGAGCTCGAACGGATCGCCGGGCGTCGCGCGCGGCGCTGCGGGCCGCGCTGTCCGAGCACCACCGCGCCGGCAGCCAGCGCGAGGAGCTCGAGCGCCTGCGCAAGGAGCTCGGCCGCTCGCCCCTGGCGCTGCCGTTCCTGTTCGAGCCGGAGCTCGACCTCGCGTCGTTCGAGACGCTGAGCGAGGAGCTGGAGGCGCGGGCTGTGAGCATCGAGCGGCTGCTCGACAAGAAGGAGATCTGCATCTGCGCCGGCGCGGGCGGGGTCGGCAAGACCACCGCGTCCGCGGCGATCGCGATGGGGATGGCCGCCCAGGGGCTCAAGGTGGCCGTGCTCACGATCGACCCGGCCAAGCGCCTCGCCAACTCGCTCGGGCTGGCCGAGCTCGGCAACGAGGAACGGCGCGTGGACCCGGAGCGGTTCGCCGCGCACGGCCTCGAGATGCGGGGCGAGCTGTGGGCCATGATGCTCGACGCCGAAGCGCACCTTCGACGAGCTGATCGAGCGCCACGCCTCGGACGAGCGCACCCGCGACGCGCGTGCTCTCGAACCGGATCTACCAGGAGCTCTCGAACGCCGTGGCCGGCTCGCAGGAGTACATGGCGATGGAGAAGCTCTACGAGCTGCACCAGGAGGAGCGCTACGACCTGCTCGTGCTCGACACGCCGCCCACGCGCAACGCGCTCGACTTCCTCGACGCGCCGGAGCGGCTGTCGCGCTTCGTCGACTCGCGCTCGCTCCAGCTCTTCCTGCGCCCGGGCAAGCTCGGCCTGAAGGTGCTCGGGCGCGGCACCGGCGTGCTGTTCTCGGTGCTCAAGCGAGTCACCGGCGTCGACATGCTCCAGGACCTGTCGGAGTTCTTCCAGAGCTTCGGCGACATGGCCGAGGGCTTCCGCGAGCGCGCCGAGCGCGTCGCACGAGCTGCTCGGCGACCGCCGCACCACCTTCCTGCTCGTGACCTCGCCCAGGCGCGACCGCCGATCGACGAGGCGATCTTCTTCCACCGCCGCCTGCGCGAGCGCGGCATGCCGTTCGGCGGCGCGGTGGTGAACCGCATGAACACGCTGGCGGTGGAGGGCGAGGACCCCGACGAGCGCGAGCTGGCGGAGCTGCTCGGCGAGGAGCTGGGACTGAAGGTGGCCGGCAACCTCGACGAGTACGAGGCGCTCGCGGCGCGCGACCAGCCAGAACGTGAAGCGGCTCACCCGCGAGCTGCGCGGCGGCTCAGCGCCCATCCTCGTGCCCGACCTCGAGGACGACGTGCACGACATCCGCGGGCTGATCGAGCTGAACCAGTACCTGTTCGCCGCAGAGGCCGTGCCCGCGGGCTAGCGGCTGACGCCCACGTAGGCCTCGGCGCTCAGGTCGCCCTCGACCTCGAGCAGCTTGTTGCCGCAGCTCGCGCCGCGCGGCATCCTCAGGCGCGCGGCCAGCCCGTCGTCCGCGCCCACCCCGTGGGCGGTGATGGGCGTGGACGAGACGCCTGTCAGCGACACGTCCGCCACCTTCACGCTGCGGTCGGTGACGGTGACCGTGAACGACTGGCCGGGCTTGACGATCGCAGGATCCACCTTCACGGGCCCGTCCGCGGCGATCGCCCGCAGCGCCTTGCCCTGGCAGGTGTACGGCGCGGCCACCCGCAGCGGGGCGGAGCTGGAGGACACGCGCCGGGGCGCGGCGGCCCGGGTGGTGGTGGTCGCCTGCTCGGCGGTGGTGGTCCGAGCGGGCGCCACTGTGGTCACGGTCGCCGCCGGCGCCGACTGCGCCGGCGCGCTGGCCTGCTGCTTCGAGCCGCCCCCGCCGCAGCCCGCAAGCGCGGCGAGCACAAGAACGGCGGCGGCAATCGCGGTGCACCTCACACCGCGATTGAACACCTACACGGGCGCGGAGTAGCTCTCCGGGTCCTCGTCCATTCCCCAGTCGGCGGAGGGAGTGACGCCGCTCGCGAGGTCTTCGTCGACCTCCTCAGGCTCGTAGGCCTGCGGCTCGGACTCCCCGGATTCAGCTTCAAGATCGGCCGGGCGCTCGTAGCCGGGCTGAGGATCGGCCTCGGGCAGGAGCTCCTCGGGCAGCTCCCAGGCCTGCGTCTCCTGCGACGTGATGTCCTGCGACCCGCGACCTGCGACCTGCGACTCGTCCCCACCGCCCGGCGCCGCAGTCTCGTCGTCCTGCTCCAGCGCCCCGGGCAGGTCCCACGCCTCGGCCTCCATCGCCTCTTCCTCCCGCGGCGGCCAGCGCCGCGTGTCGCGCGCCGAGATCTCGACCGGCTCGGCGCTGCGCAGCAGGATGTCGTCGGCGGAGTGCTTCAGCTCCGGATCGAGATAGCCGCAGAGCACGTCGCGCAGCAGCGCCCGCAGGCTGTCCTCCATCTCCATCACCAGGTCGCCCGGCGAGTCGGAGCCGATCTCGTCCAGGTAGGCCTCGCCGCTGCCGCCGCCGATCACGAAGCGCTCGAGCGCGAACGCAAGCTCCACTCGGCGCTGGAGCGGGCGCCGGTCGGCCTCGTCGGCGCAGAGCGCCGCGAGCCTGAGCGGGAGGCTGGCGCGGCCCGTGTCGTCCAGGCCATCCAGCAGCGCGCGCAGCGCCAGCAGGTAATCCGAAAGCCCCTCGGTGTCCAGGGCGCGCTCGCAGCCCATCTCGAAGCGCGTCAGTGCCCAGGCGATCGTGCCGGAGTGGCGCGAGCGCGCCAGCAGCTCGATCAGCTCGCCGAAGTCGCTCTCCTCGTCGCGCCCAAGCGTCCACGACTCGCCGCGCAGATGGCCGGCCCCGCCCAATGCGAAGGACTGCCAGGCGCCTTCGTCGGCGCGCGCCCAGCCGAACGCCCCGAGGGCCACGCCGCCGGGCTTGAAGAGGCGCAGCGCGGTGAGCACGCGGCGGAAGCGGATCCGCGCCTCGGTGACGGGCAGCGGCATGTCCGTGCGGATGTCACGCTCCAGCACGCAGAGCACGTAGGGCTCCCCGCTGCGCTCGCGCGTATCGGACCAGACGGCCTCCGGTGGGGCCTCCACCAGGTCTCCGGCCACCAGCGCGAGGCCGTCGCCCAGCTCCACGCGGTCGCGCTCCAGCACCAACCCGGGCAGCGACGCGACAACCGATGCCGGCAGCGTGCCGTCGTAGAGCGTCCGCTCCACCTCGGCGTACACCGTCTCGAAGCGCTCCTCCGGGAACTCGAAGCTCGTGACCTCCGTGTAGAGCCGGTCGAGCATCGCCCGCAGCGCGGGCTCGGCGTCCACCCCGGGCACGCCGCGCAGCCTCAGGTAGCTCGCCGCCCCGCTGCCGAGCGCCTCGGCGGCCGGTCCGCAGCCCGGCAACGCGCGCAACTGCTCCCAGCGCGCGTCGATGAACTCGGTCGTCAGCGCGCGGTAGCGATAAAGCACGCCGCCGGACCCGGGCTCCTCGTCCAGCTCGAAGGCCACCTCAGCCCCGGAACGCACCTCCTCCTGCAGGAGCGCCGCCACCTCAAGCGCAAAGTCGCGGAGGGCGTCGTGCAGAGTCCGGTTTCGCATAGGCGGGCGTTTCGCCACGCGCGCCCGTGTTCCTGCGGAGGAGAGTTAAGCGGCGGCCGTGACGGTGGCGGCCGGCTGCGTCTCGCAGTCAGCGGCCAGCCATTCGCGCCCGTAGCGGCGCATGTCCTCGATCAGCGGCAGCAGGGCGTGGCCCTTGGTCGTGAGCGAGTACTCCACCCGCGGCGGCACCTCGGGGAACGTCTTGCGCACGAGGATGCCCTCCTCCTCGAGCGCCCGCAGGCGCAGCGAGAGGGTGCGCGGGCTGATCCCGCTGAGCGAGCGCTCCAGCTCGCAGAAGCGGCTGCGGCCCTCGGCGAGGTCGCGGATGATGAGGATCGTCCACTTGCCGCAGATCAGGTCTGCTGTGGCGCAGACCGGGCAGGCATCCAAACGTTCAGACCTCATCGCAACCCGATTCTAGCGCGATACTTCACCAACTGAAGTATGCGAACGGCGGAGCCGCCGCGGGGGTTAGCCGCCGTTCGGAGCCGAGGCGTACACGTGGTCGATCGACGTGGAGCGCTGTCCGTCGGCCGACACGAGGAGCTTGAAGTCGTGCGGATGCGTGGCGGCGCGCAGCGCCTCCTCCATCGAGACCCGGCCGGCCTGCACGTGCTTGAACAGGGCCTGGTCGAACGTCTGCATGCCGTAGTACTCGCCCTCGGTGATGACCTCGATCAGGCGGCCGGTCTCCTCGGGGTTCATGATCATGTCGCGCACGCGGCCGGTCATGCGCAGGATCTCGCAGGTGGCCACGCGGCCCTTGCCGTCCGGCGTGCGGACGAGCCGCTGGGAGATCACGCCCTTCAGCGTGCCGGCGATCATCGCGCGCGCCTGCTGCTGCTGATGGGGCGGGAAGAAGTCGACGATGCGGTTCACGGTCTCGGGAGCGTCCACGGTGTGAAGCGTCGAGAACACGAGGTGGCCCGTCTCGGCCGCGGACAGCGCGGTGCTCACGGTCTCCTCGTCTCGCATCTCGCCGACGAGGATCACGTCCGGGTCCTGGCGCAGCACGCGCCGCAGCGCGCGCTTGAACGAGACGGTGTCGCTGCCCACCTCACGCTGGTTGATGATCGAGAACTTGTCCCGGTGCAGGAACTCGATCGGGTCCTCGATCGTGACGATGTGCTTCGAGTGGGCGCGGTTGATCTCGTCGATCATCGCCGCCAGCGTGGTGGACTTGCCGGAGCCGGTGGTGCCGGTGACGAGGATGATCCCGCGCTCCTCCTTGGCCAATTCGGCGATGACGGGGGGAAGGCTCAGCTCCTCGACCGTGCGGATCGTGTGAGGGATCGCGCGACAGACGAGCGAGATGACGCCTCGCTGGCGGAAGGCGTTGACGCGGAAGCGGGCCAGGCCGGGAACGGCGTATGAGAAGTCGACCTCGTTCTCCTCGGCAAATTCCCTGATCTTCTGGTCCTCCGTGAGCATCTCGCGGAAGACGCCCTCGGTCTCCTCGGGACTGAGCGGCTCGGAGCCGGGGATCGGCTCGAGGTCGCCATGCGTCCTGATCAGGGGCCGGGAGGGGACCTTCAGGTGGAGGTCTGAGCCCTCCGTCTCGATGACGCGGTGCAATGCCGCCTGGAGATCGAACATCTCGATCCCTATCGGTACGCCAGCCGCGAGCCTTGAGAACTGCTGTACGTCCCTGTGGCGCCGGCTAGCGGCGCCCGCCCGGCTCGCTACGCGACGTCGCGGAGCTTCTGAGCCTCGGCCAGCGACTGCAGCTTCTTCAGCGACTGGTTCTCGATCTGGCGGATGCGCTCGCGCGTGACGTTGAACGTGCGTCCAACCTCATCGAGCGTCCGCGGGTGCTCGCCGCCCAGTCCATAGCGGAGCTCCAGCACACGGCGCTCGCGGTAGGACAGGTTCTCGAGCGCCTCGCGCAGCGCCTCCTTCGTGAGGATCTCGGCGGCCCGCTCGTACGGGGACTCGGCCCGCTCGTCGGCGATGAACTGGCCGAACTCGGACTCCTCCTCGTCGCCGACCGGCTTCTCGAGCGACACCGGCGCCTGTGCCGAGCGCTTGATCGAGTCGACCTCTTCGGGCTCGATGCCCGTGACCTCGGCGATCTCCTCCGGCGTGGGCTCGCGGCCCAGCTCGGTGACGAGCTTCCGCTCGGCGCGCCCGATCTTGTTGAGCTTCTCGACGACGTGCACCGGGATGCGGATCGTCCGCGCCTTGTCAGCGAGCGCGCGCGCGATCGCCTGGCGGATCCACCAGGTGGCGTAGGTCGAGAACTTGAAGCCCTTGCGGTAGTCGAACTTCTCGGCCGCGCGCACGAGGCCCAGCGTGCCTTCCTGGATCAGGTCGAGGAAGGGCAGTCCCTGGTTGCGGTAGTTCTTCGCGATCGAGACGACTAGGCGCAGGTTGGACTCCACCATCTTCTGCTTCGCGTCGAGGTCGCCGCGCTCGATGCGCTTGGCGAGGTCGACCTCCTCCTGCGCGGTAAGCAGGCGCACCTTGCCGATGTCCTTGAGGAAGAGCTGCAGCGAGTCGGTGGTCATGTCGGGCCGCAGGTCGAGCTGCGCCTTGACCTTGCGCCGACGGCTGGTGCGGTCGGGCGGCTCCTCCTGGTTGGCCTGCGCCGGATCGACCTCGTCCACCAGCTCGATCTCGGACTTCTCGAGGAACCCGTGGAGGTCCTCGATGTCGCTCTCGTCCAGATCGACTTCGGCGAGCGCCGTGGCGACCTCGCCGTAGGTCAGTACACCGGCCGCCTGTCCCTTCGTGACGAGGAGCTTGACCTCCTCGAGTTCCTGAAGTTCAGCTACTGACATCCCGTTTCTTTCGTTTCGAGAATGGCCACCGCGCGCGCAGAGAGCCATTCAAACATCCGTCCGAAGTCTAGAACTACATTTTGTGAAGTCAACGTGCGCGAACCCGTGTCGGGCGCCTCGCCCAAGCGTTTTTACCCCTAATCGACGGGGTCCAAGCCAAAGAACTTGGTTGTCCGCGGTCGGTTGCTCGCGTCGGCTTCTATTTGGCCGCGCCGAAGTTCGTTTCGGCCCGACCGCCCTCAACTGTATCGTGCCGCTTTCGGGTTGTTGCGATATCGACTCACGACGCGTCAGTGAACGAGAATCCGGACGGCATCCTGGGCAACCTCCCGCGCTCGCGCCCGGGGGTGCGCAGCGACAAGCGGGCAGGCGGCGGGGCAACCCCGAAGCCCCCGGCTGCGACCCCCAAGCAGCCCGCCGCGAAGCCGCGCGCCCCCAAGCAGCCCGTCGCCAAGTCGCGCGCCACGCGGCCGCCGGCAGCGAAGGCCGCGCCGCCCAAGCCCCCTCCCGCTCCGAAGGCGGCCCCCTCCCGCGATCCCGTGGAGCAGGCCGTGCACCTGGTGGGCGAGGTTGCGGAGACAGGCATCAAGGTCGTCGCCAAGGTGGCCGTCGGAGTCTTGCGCCGGCTCCCGCGGCCGTGAGAGGTGGCCATCGTCTCCTCGCGCCTCCCCGCGCGCGCCGCGCCTAGGCGCGGCTTCAGGCTGGCGCTCAAGAACTTCTACTGGAAGGCCTATGAGGACAACCTCACGGGCCTCTCGGCGATGGTCGGCGTACAACCTGCTGCTCTCGGTCTTCCCGCTGGCCCTGCTCGCGCTCTTCATCGCGGGGAAGATCCTCGGCAGCCAGGAGCTCGAGAACAGCGTGCTCAAGGACCTCCAACATCTGTTCCCGAGCACGGCGGAGCACACGCTCGCCGACGTCCTGAACCGGGTGCGCAACTCATCCGCCGGGCTCGGAATCGGCGCGCTCGTGTCGAGCATCTGGATCGGCTCCTCGTTCTGGGGCGCGATGGACACGGCCTTTTGCCGCATCTACCACGTCGACTGCCGCAGCTGGGTCGCGCAGAAGCGCTTCGCGCTCGTGATGCTCGTGGTCGTGCTGCTGTTCATGGCCGCCACGGTCTCATTGCCGGCGATCCAGAGCATCATCGTGGGCGGCGCCACGAACCTGCCCTTCGGCCTCGAGCACGTGCACGACGTGCGTCTACATCGCCAGCTTCGTGGCCGGGTTGATCATCCTGTTCGCGATCCTCGCCGTGATCTTCTGGACCGTGCCCAACCGGCGCGTGCCCTGGCGGGCCCTCTGGCCGGGGGCGCTTGCGGCGACGGTGGCCATCGGAGCGGTCGATCTGAGCTTCCCGCTCTACCTCACCCACATCTCCACGATCGCGCGCCTGGGCACGTCGCTTGTCTTCATCGTGATCGTGCTGATCTGGTTCTACGCAATCGCGCTCATCATGCTCGGCGCCGCCGTGATCAACGCGATGCGCTTCGAGATCTACGAGACCGGAGAACTCACCATTCGCAAGCAGTAAGTGCTGTTCCGAGCGCTCGCCGACCTCTGTATAGTGGCCGCGCCTAATCGCCCGGGGCAGTCCGGGCGAGCGGGGGACCCACTTGCCGGAGTTTCCGGCACGGGGCGAATGGGACGCATCGCCGCATCCCTAGCGCCAACAGCTGGCGCGAGCCCGGCAGCTCACCCCGCCGGCACCTAGACACTCACATGAATCCCAGGATCCGCATAAGCGGGCTCGTGGTCGCGCTGTTGAGCGCGAGCCTTGCGCTGCCCGGAATCGCCGCCGCCGGAAACGGCGGCGCCCCCGCGCCAATGCCGGGCGGGACGAACGGCACGGTCGACCCCTCATTTCTGTTGATCACGCGCGGCTCGCTGTACGTCGGGGGCATCCTCGAGATCAGCGGGCTCGCGGCCAACGCCGCCAACCGCGAGGTCGACATCCAGAGCCGCGATGCGAGCGGCCTCTGGGAGCCGGTTGCGATCGCCACCGCGGATCGCAACGGCGGCTTCACCACGGGCTGGCAGCCCCAGACCTCCGGGCGAGTACGTCCTGCGTGCCGCGATCCGCGGCGCCCAGGCGTCCGACACCACCACGGCGTCGGCGTCGCGCACGGTCCTGGTCTACAAGACCGCGCGGGCCAGCTGGTACGGCCCGGGCTTCTACGGCAAGCGAACCGCCTGCGGGCAGCGGCTCCGGCGCACGACGCTGGGCATCGCCAACCGCCGACTGCCCTGCGGCACCCAGGTCTCGGTGGCCTACCGGGGGAAGTCGCTGATCGTGCCGGTGATCGATCGCGGGCCCTTCGCGCACGGGATCCAGTGGGACCTCACGGCGGCCGCCGCCAAGCAGCTCGGAGTGAAGGTCACCAGCCGCGTGGGGATCGTTCCCATGAGCCTGTCGCTCGATCCCCCAGCGCTATGAGCTTGTCCCCGATTTGGAGTATTGTTTTTCGTCCATGCCTAGCGCCGGGGTGAGTACTTTGCGTTGCTTGGTGGTCGATGACCATCCGGTCGTGCGGCAGGGAATCAGGGCGCTGCTCGAGCGGGAGCTGGACGGGGTGGAGGTGTCCACCGCGGCGACGGCCGATGCCGCGCTGCAGGAGGCCGGCAACACCAAGCCGGACGTCGTGGTGATCGACCTGCGCCGCGTCAGCGGCGACGTGCAGGAGGCGGTCACGCACCTCCAGGACAAGCTCAAGTCGCCGATCGTCGTGTTCACGGCCGACGGCGGCCCGCGCATGCTTGCCGAGGCGCTGAAGGCCGGCGTGAAGGGTTATGTGCGCAAGGACTCGCCGCCGGAGGACCTGATCCGAGCGATACAGGCCGCGCGCAACGGGCGAGTTCTACGTGGACCCGGCCCTGTCGTCCTCGCTCCTGCTCGAGGAGGGCGAGCGCACCCTCACCGCGCGCCAGCGCGAGATCCTGCAGATGCTGGCCGACGGCATGCACACCGAGGAGGTCGCGCGCCAGCTCGGCCTGTCCACGGAGACCGTGCGCACGCACACGAAGCGAATCCTGGCGAAGCTGAGCGCGGGCACCCGCACTCAGGCCGTTGCCATCGGCATCCGCTCCGGGCTGATCGAGTAGCCGCGCCGCGCGGCTAGTTGAGGTTCTCGCGCGAGTCGCCCTCGGCGAGCGGCGGCGCAGCGTCGATCGACGCCACCTCGACGCGCTCCCCGGAGGCCTTCGCCCGGTACATCGCCGCGTCCGACATCTCGAGCAGCAGCTCGGGATCGCTGCCGTGCTGGGGGCAGGCGGCCACGCCGATCGACACGCCCACCTTCGACTTGTCCGGCGTCTCGATCTGCTCCACGGCGGCGCCCACGCGGTAGGCGAGGATCTTGCCCCCCGAGGCGGTCTGGTGAGGGGCGAGCACGCAGAACTCGTCGCCGCCCATCCGCACCGGGGTGTCGATCGTGCGCACCGTGGCGCGGATCGCGGCGGCCACTCCCATCAGCATGCGGTCGCCGGCGGCGTGGCCGTGGGCGTCGTTGATGCGCTTGAGGCCGTTGATGTCGAGCACCAGGACCGCGAAGGCGTGGCCGTAGCGCTGCTGGATGCCGACGAGGTGGCGGATGTGCTGCTGCAGGTAGCGCAGGTTGTAGAGGCCGGTGAGTGCGTCCGTGTTGGCAAGCCACTCGAGCTCGCGCGAGCGCTCGCGCACGAGTTCCTCCGCGGCGGCGGCCTGGATCGCGCCGAAGACCGTGGCGAAGCGCTCTGCCGCGTCCACCAGCACGCGCGCCTCCTCGCTCTGCAGCTCGCGCCCGAGCGCCCCGATCATCACGGAGTGAAGGGCGGCGATGTCGCGCGCCAGGTCGGCGGGAGCGTGGGCGTCGCGGCCGGACAGGCTGGCCAGGCGGCTGGCACGCTCCTCGGCGTCGGCGGTGAGCAGCTCGGTGGCGGGGCCGGAGGTGCCACGGCCGACCGCGCGCACGATGTCGGTGATCAGATCCGGGAGCTCACGGACGATCCGCTCGGTGGGGATGCGCTCGATATCGCTCAGGGGGGCGCGCTCGAGCACCCGCAAAAGCCATGCCTTCGCCAATTCATCGCGCGACTCCTGGAGACGCGCGAGAGGTGCATCGAGAACTGCGTGAAGGCGGCGAACAGGTGGGTCGGGCACTCAATCGTCCTTGAATAGGCCTCGTTTCCCGATGCTAACCCGACCCTGCTCGAACCCGCAAGCACTGAATGGGTTACAACATCTGCGCCGGGCGGCGGTTCGGCATGGCAGGCTGCAACTGAAGGATTGAGGCCCATATCCGCGAAAGGCGGCTGTGGACATGTCCAGCCTATCTGAAAGCCCGAACCCCGAAAGGGGGTCCGATCCGGGCTCCGCGCTCGCCCGCCGTCGCGACGCGGTCCTGAGGCGCTGGCTGGGCATGGAGGTTGAGCGCGCGACGGTCAGCGACCTCAGCGAGCGCCCGCTCAGCGCAAGGCTGCGCGAGCTCGAGGAGCTCTTCGACGCCGCCGTGCTCGAGCTGCGCTCGGCCCCGGTCGTGACCGGCGGGCTGCTCCACGAGGAGCTGGCGGAGGCGATCGAGCGCCACAGTTCGA
Source organism: uncultured Thermoleophilaceae bacterium (assembly GCA_963729205.1). Lineage (GTDB taxonomy): Bacteria > Actinomycetota > Thermoleophilia > Solirubrobacterales > Thermoleophilaceae > JAICJR01. Next base: position 74,918 of record CAVSNA010000028.1, on the reverse strand, counting down.
TCGGGGTGCCGTTCACGCTGGCGCTGCTGGCAGCGCCGAGCGGGGATCCGTCCGGTTGGCGACGCGCGTTGTCAGAGGCTGCTGAGGATGGGACGCGAGTGGTGGATGCCGGAGACGGTATCGCTGCCGTGATCCTTCCCGGGGTCACGCCCGGCGAGGCCGATTCGGCCGTGGACCGCCTGCGGGCGCTCGCGTGGAGCGCGACCGGCTGTCAGGGCCGCCTGCCCAGTGCGGCCCGGGCCTCCTGCCCGCAGGATGGCGGAACGCCGGAGGCGCTCGTGGCGGTGGCGCGGGAGCAGCTGCAGCAGCTCTCCGAGCACGAGCCCGGCCGCCGCTCCCTGGGCGCCGCTCCCGAGCCCGGCTCGGTCACCCCGCTGTACCCCGAGTACTCCTAGGCGCGCGACCCTCCCGGCCCGTCCGCTGGGAACATTGCGCGATGGCCTCCAAGCTGATCGACATCGCCACGGCGCGTGAGCGCGTGCTCGCCGAGGTGAGCCCGCTCGAGACCGAGCAGGTGGAGCTGTGGGCCGCGCTCGGCCGCGTGCTGGCCGAGGACGTGACGGCCGGCGAGGACCTGCCTCCGTTCGACTCCTCCGCGATGGACGGCTACGCCGTGGTGGCCGGACCCGCGGGCGAGCTGGCGCTGGTGGGCGAGTCGCGCGCCGGCCACCCGGCAGGGCGGGCGCTCGCGAGCGGTGAGGCGATCGCGATCTCCACCGGCGCGCAGATCCCCGAGGGCGCCGACGCGGTGGTGCCTGTGGAGCGGGTGGAGCTGCACGACGGTCGCGTGTCGGTGCCGGACACGCCGGCGGGCAACCACGTGCGACGCTCGGGCGAGGACGTGCATGCCGGGGACGTGGTGCTGCGCGCGGGCAGCACGCTCGGCCCGGCCGAGCTGGCGCGTGGCGGCGTCGGTGGGGCGCGATCGGCTGGCCTGCGGACGGCGCCCGCGCGTGGCCGTGCTCGTGACCGGCGACGAGCTGGTGGGGCCCGGCGTGGCGCTCGGCCCAGGACAGATCCGCGACTCGAACACCACGGCGCTGGGCGCTCTGGCGGAACGCGCCGGCGCGGAGGTGCTGGGGCGCGAGGTGGTGCGCGACGACCTCGAGGGCACCAGCGCCGCGCTCGCCGGCGCCCTGGAGCGTGCCGACGTGGTGCTGCGTATCGGGCGGGGTCTCCGTGGGGCCGCACGACCACGTGAAGCCCGCGCTGCGCTCGCTGGGCGTGGAGGAGCGCTTCTGGCGCGTCGCGCTGAAGCCGGGCAAGCCCACCTGGTTCGGCACGCGCGGCGGCACGCTCGTCTTCGGGCTGCCGGGCAACCCCGTGTCGGCGATGGTCACCTTCCACCTGTTCGCGCGCCCGGCGCTGCGGGCGCTGGCCGGCGGCAACCCCGACGACGTTCGCGCCAGCGCCGTGCTCGATGCGCCGGTGGATCGCAATCCCGAGCGCGACCAGGTGCTGCGCTGCCGCCTGAGCGCCCGGGACGACGGCTGGCACGTGGAGCCGACCAAGGCGCAGGAGTCGCACGTGCTCAGCTCGATGCTGGGCGCCTCGGCGTTCGCGCTGGTGGTCGCCGGCGAGGGCCAGGTGCCCGCCGGCGAGCGGGTACCGATCGAGCTGATCTTCTAGCGCGTTACCGTTTTGGCCGTGCGGACGCACGCATCACCCACGTCAGTCGCTCGCAACGGCGGCGCGAGGCTCGGGCTCGCGTGAACGTGGTGTCGGAGCCGGAATCGAAGTCGCTGCCCGGCGGCCCGGTGGCGAGCCGGCAGAGCGCCAACGTGACCCTGCCGCGCACCGAGCTCGATCGGATCTGGACGCCGGAGTACCTCGAGCGGCTCGCGCGGACCTACTGGCGCTTCCTCACGCGGGTGTCGCTCGGGATCCTGCGCGTGCGCTACACCGCCGACTCGCGCGAGGTGGTCGTGTTCGGCCGGCCGCTGGTGCTGCTGCGCTTCCACGCGCCCGAGTACGACGCCACCGCGGACTGCGGCATCGTGACCTGGCGGATCGACGGCGGCCTGCTCGTGGCGCCCGCCGGACGCGGCAAGGGCTATCTGCGCATCTCGGTCACGCGCCCGCAGGAGTCGCTCCTGCCCGACGACCCGGCGTCCACGCACGACGACTTCACGACCATCCGCGTGACCGCGGAGGTGGCCAGCTTCTATCCGATGCTCGCCGGCTGGGGCTGGTTCGGGAAGATCGGGCGGGTGATCTACAGGGCCACGCAGCTGCGGATCCACGTGATCGTGACGAACGCGTTCCTGCGCTCGCTGGCGGTGCTTGATCTGGCGCCGTCGGTGGTGGGGTCGCTCAAGGCGCCGCCGGGGTCGTTGACGCGGATGGGGTGACGAGTGCCTCGTGCCTAGAGCCTCGTGCCTAGAACTTCGGGACCAAGGTTCCAGGCACTAGGAACCAGGCACTAGGCACTTCTACCCGTACCGCTCCCCCGTGATCTCCCGCAACTTCGCCCGATCGTGCCTTGCCTGCACCCTGCGGACGGTGCCTGAGCGGGAGCGCATCACCAGGGATTCCGTGGTGGCGCCGCGGGCGCCCTCGTAGCGGACGCCCTGGAGCACGTCGCCGTCGGTCACGCCGGTGGCGGCGAAGAAGCAGTCGTTGCCGCCGACGAGGCGATCGCGGTCGAGCACCTCGTCGAGGTCGTAGCCGGCGTCGATGGCGGCCTGGCGCTCCTCGTCGTTGCGCGGCCAGAGCCGGCCGACGATCTGGCCACCGATGCACTTGATGGCCGCCGCGGAGATCACGCCCTCCGGCGTGCCGCCGATGCCCCAGAGCAGGTCCACCGGCGTGCGCTCGGTGACCGCCAGGAGCGCCGCGGACACGTCGCCGTCGAGGATGAAGCGGATGCGCGCGCCCGCCTCGCGGATCTCCTTGACCGCGCCCTCGTGGCGCTCGCGGTCGAGCATCACCACCATCAGGTCGCGGATGTCGCAGCTCTTGCGCTTGGCGATCAGCGCGAGCGTCTCGCCGAGCGGGCGGTCGAGGTCGAGCAGGTCGGCGATCTCCTCGGAGCCCGCCATCTTCTCCATGTACACGCACGGGCCCGGGTCGAACATCGTGCCTCGCTCCGACATGGCGATCACGGCCAGCGCGCTGGGGTAGCCGAGGGCGGTGAGGCGCGTGCCCTCGAGCGGATCCACCGCGATGTCCACCGCCGGCGGCGAGCCGTCGCCGATCTGCTCGCCGTTGTAGAGCATCGGGGCCTCGTCCTTCTCACCCTCGCCGATCACCACGAGGCCGTCCATGCGCACGGTGTCGAGCACGAGGCGCATCGCGTCGACCGCCGCCTGGTCGGCCGACTCCTTCTCGCCCATTCCCACCCAGCGCGCCGCCGCGAGCGCGGCGGCCTCGGTCACGCGGACGAGCTCGAGGGCCAGGTTGCGGTCCGGCCGGCCCGCGGCCCCCGGGTCGTCGGTGATCTGCGTGCTGTGGGTCGCCATGCGGGGTCAGATTACCCCGGGAGGCTTCCTGGTACGCGCCCCGATCGCCTGGCGCAGCAGCCCTCCCGTGAGGATCCCGATGGCTCCCACGAGGCCGACGAACCAGCCGTACTCGAACGAGATCCCGACCGCCGACGATCCGCCCGGCTTGCCCAGCACGATGCCGTTCAAGAGGATCAGCGCCACGGCGATCATCCCCACGATCATCGTGACCTCGCCCGGTCGCCAGGTGAGCGCGTGCCCGCGCACGACGATCCAGGCGAGCACGAACGGCGCGATGCAGGCGAGCGTGAGCAGGATGTCGAGCTTGGAGAACGTCTGCCAGGCGGTGAAGCTCCCGCGCTGCCCGTGAAGCGTCGAGTTCACGTTGCAGCCGGCCGGCTGCCGGTTGGCGTCGCAGCTCGTCGAGAACCAGGGCATGAAGAGGGAGGCGAACAAGAGCGCCGCGCCGCCGAAGCCGATGAACTCGCCCGCATTCAGTCGGCTCAGATCGAAGGCCGCCGGTGCGTCCGCTGGGCGCTGCTCATGGCTGAGGCGCATCTGTCCTCCCCAGGCGCCGAGCGCGATGCCCGGCACGATCGTGAACACCAGATACAGCACCGCCGGGTCCGGCAGCTTCACCGTAGCGTCGCCGCTCACCAGCGCGTGCGCGATCAGTATGAACCCGCCGTACAGGGCGCCGCCAACCAACCCGCGCAGCGCCCCCTGCCGAGGCCCGTACATCTCGAAGCCGGCGAGCACCCCGCCGATCGCGGCGAGAATCAGGAGCGCGATGTAGACGCCCTTCGAGTTGTCGAGGAAGACGCCGGTCAGGAAGCCGTAAGCCGAGGGCGCGACCAACGCCAGCGCCGCCCGCGCCAGAGGCGACCGGTCGAGCAGCAGAGGAGGAGGGAACCCCACCGCCGCTGACCCTACCTCAGCCGCGGCTGACCCTGCGCAGAGGGGTAGGGTGAGCCTGCCCCGATTCCGGAGGAGAGGAGAGCAGATGGCGGTCGTAAAGATCATCGAGCTCGTAGGGAGCTCCACGGAGAGCTCGGACGCGGCGGTTCAGGCCGCCCTTGCCGATGCCCGACAGACGCTCCGCAACATCAAGGCCGTGGACGTCGTGTCCACGGGCCTGCGCGGCGACAACCTCGACGAGTGGCGGGCGCACGTGCGCGTCGCCTTCCTGATCGAGCGCGTCAGCGAGTAACGGATCACTCTGCCCGGGCGCTCGCGTGGCGGGCGCCCGGGCAGAATTCTGATCCGCATAGCGTCATGTAACGAAACAGAGAACAAAGGGACTGAGCCCGACGAATCGCGCGACCGTTCCCTACGATCTTTTCGCCGCCTGTGCGTCCTCAACAAACGCAGACAGGGCCCCAAGGAGGGGCCAAGGGCCTGCTCAAGGAGCATTACCGCGGCCTGCTCGAAGAGACGAGGGCGCGCACGCTGTGGCTCGTCGAGCCCGTCTCGCTCGCCGATCTCGACCGCGTTCACACGCCGCTGCTCAGCCCGCTGGTGTGGGACCTCGGGCACATCGCGGCCTTCGAGGACCTGTGGCTCTGCCAGCAGGCGGGCGGGCTCGCGCCCCTGCGCGAGGACCTGGCCGACGTCTACGACGCCACCCTGACCCCGCGCGCCGAGCGCGGTGAGCTGAGCTACCTGCCGAACGACGAGGCCCGCGCCTACATGGACGCGGTCCGGCGGCGGGCGCTCGAGGTGCTGGAGGGCGCGGACCTCTCGCCCGACGGCGACGCGCTGAACGCCCGCGGCTTCGTCTGGGACATGCTCGTCCGCCACGAGCAGCAGCACAACGAGACGATGCTCCAGGCGCTGCACCACGCGGAGGCAGGCGTCTACTCGCCGCGCGCGCGGCCGCTGCCGGCTCCCCCGTTCCAGACCGGAGGGCCGGACATGGTGAGCGTGGACGGCGGCGAGTTCCTGATGGGAGCGGGCGACGACGACTTCGCCTACGACAACGAGCGGCCGCGGCACGCGCGCGAGCTGCCCACGTTCGAGATCGACCGCCTGCCGGTGACCAACGCCGAGTTCGCGCGCTTCGTGGAGTCGGGCGGCTATCGGCGCCGCGAGTGGTGGTCGGACGCCGGCTGGGCCTGGCGGGAGTCCGAGGACATCGAGCGGCCGCTCTACTGGACCGCGGACGGCGAGGTGCGGGACTTCGACCGCACCGCGCCGCTCGACCCGCGGCTTCCTGTGATGCACGTGTCGTGGTTCGAGGCCGACGCGTACGCCCGCTCGATCGGCAAGCGCCTGCCCACCGAGGCCGAGTGGGAGAAGGCCGCCGCCTGGGACGAGGCGAGCGGCGAGCCGCGCCGCTTCCCGTGGGGAGACGCGCGCGCCGAGCGACCGCCACGCCAACCTCGACCAGACCGCGTTCGGGCCGGCGCGGGCCGGGGCGTACCCCGCGGGCGCCTCTCCGTGCGGCGCGCTCGGCATGCTCGGCGACGCCTGGGAGTGGACGGCGAGCGACTTCCGCGCCTACCCGGGCTTCGAGGCCTTCCCCTATCCCGAGTACTCCGAGATCTTCTTCGACGGCTCGTACAAGGTTCTGCGCGGCGGTTCCTGGGCAACAAGGGCAGAAGTGGCCGGCACGACCTTCCGCAACTGGGACTACCCGCAGCGCCGTCAGATCTTCTGCGGCTTCCGGTGCGCGGCATGACCGGCGAGACCCTCACCGGGGGGGCCATCACGATCGACTCCTACCTCGACGGCTCCGCGCTCGACTCGATGGCCGACGAGGTCCGCGAGGGGCTGGGGCGCGAGCTGAAGGAGCTGCCGCCCAAGTACTTCTACGACGAGCGCGGGTCGGATCCTGTTCGACCGCATCACGGAGCTGCCCGAGTACTACCCCACGCGCTGCGAGCGGGCGATCCTCAACCGGCGCGCGCCGGTGATCGTCGACCTCGCCGGGTCGACCGAGCTCGTCGAGCTGGGCTCCGGGTCGGCCTCGAAGACGCGTGCGCTGCTGTTCGCGATGGCCGGCGCCGGGATGCTCGAGCGCTACCTGCCGGTGGACGTCTCCGAGTCGGTGGTCGAGCGCTCGGCCGAGGAGCTCGTGGAGATCTACCCGGGCCTGCAGGTGCACGGCGTGGTGGGCGACTTCGAGCAGCACCTGCGCCACGTGCCGGTGGGCGACCGGCCGCTGGTGGCCTTCCTCGGCGGGACGATCGGCAACTTCTACCCGGAGGCGCGCGCCGACTTCCTCTCGCGCACGCGCGAGCTGCTGGGCGACGAGGGCCGCCTCCTCCTCGGCACCGACCTCGCCAAGGAGGTCGAGATCCTGGAGGCCGCCTACAACGACTCGGCCGGCGTGACCGCCGAGTTCAACCGCAACGTGCTGCACGCGATCAACCGCGAGCTCGACGCCGACTTCGACCCGGACGCCTTCGAGCACGTGGCCTTCTTCGACGAGGCCGAGTCCTGGATCGAGATGCGCCTGCGGGCGAACGGCGAGCAGCGGGTGAACATCGCCTGGCGCCGACCTCGACCTGACCCTCGCGGACGGCGAGGAGATCCGCACGGAGATCAGCACGAAGTTCACGCGCGAGCGGCTCGAGGCGGAGCTGGGGCGAGGCGGGGATGCGGATCGAGGCGTTCTTCACTGATGTCGACGGCTACTTTGGGCTGACGCTGGCGGCGCCCGAGTAGGTCGCAGGTCGCGGGTCGCAGGTCGCGGGGCCATCGCCCCGGATATCTTCCCGGCCGTGAAGCTCGACGGTGCAACTGCACTCGTGGCCGGGGGTGCCTCTGGCCTCGGCGCCGCCACGGCTCGGGCGCTGGTCGAGCGCGGCGCCAGGGTGGCCATCGTCGACCTCAACGGCGACCTTGCCTCGGAGCTGGCCGGCGAGCTCGGCGGCGGTGCGATCTCGTTCAAGGCGGACGTGACCGATGAGGGCGAGGTTCAGGCCGCGGTCAACGGCGCCGTGGAGGCGTTCGGCGGGCTGCGGCTCGCGGTCTCGTGCGCCGGAGTGGGCTGGGCGGAGAAGGTGCTCGGGCGCGACGGGCCGGCCCAGCTGACCCCGTTCGAGACCGTCGTGCGCGTCAACCTGATCGGCACCTTCAACGTGCTGCGCCTGTCGGCCGCGGCGATCGCCGCCGGCGAGCCGGACGCCGACGGCGAGCGCGGGGCCGTGGTGATGACCGCCTCGGTCGCCGCCTTCGACGGCCAGATGGGCCAGGCCGCCTACTCGGCGTCGAAGGGCGGCATCGTCGGCCTGACCCTGCCGGCGGCCAGGGACCTCGCCCGCAGCGGCATTCGCGTCTGCACGATCGCGCCGGGCCTCTTCGACACCCCGCTGCTCGCCGCCCTGCCCGAGCCGGCCCGCGAGGCGCTCGGCGCCTCGATCCCCTTCCCCCCGCGGCTCGGGCGGCCCGAGGAGTACGCGCAGCTGGCCTGCCACATCGCCGAGAACGGCATGCTGAACGGAGAGACGATCCGCCTCGACGGCGCGCTTCGCATGGCGCCGCGATGAAGGCGGCGCTGATCGAGCGGCTCGGTGCAGCCGCCGGTCTACGGCGAGGCCGACGAGCCGCAGCGAGCGACCCGGGCAGTCGCTGATCGAGGTCACGCGCAGCGCCGCTCAACCCGGTCGACCTCCTGATCGCGGCCGGCGGCCATCACGCGGGCACCCCGGACGTGCCATACGTGCCCGGACGCGAGGCCGTGGGCCGCGTGCTCGAGTCCGACACGCTCGAGGCGGGCACGCGCGTGTACGCCGACGGTGGGTCCGGCGGGCTGGCCGAGCGCATGGTGGCGCCCGACGAGGAGCTGGTGGAGATCCCCGAGGGCGTGGAGGACGCGCTGGCGGGCTGCTTCGGCATCGCCGGGCTGGCCGCCTGGCTCGCGCTCGAGTGGCGGGGCGACCTGCGCGAGGGCGAGACCGTGCTCGTGCTCGGCGCGAGCGGCCCCGTGGGCGTCGATCGCGGTGCAGGGCGCCAAGCTGATGGGCGCGGGGCACGTGGTGGCCGCCGCGCGCAGCGAGGAGGGACTCGAGCGCGCGCGCCGGCTCGGCGCCGACTCGACGGTGCGCCTCGACCAGGGCGGGGACCTCGCCGAGGCGTTCACGCAGGCGGCCGGCGGTCAGATCGACCTCACGATCGACCCGCTGTGGGGCGAGCCCGCCGCCGCGGCGATCCGGGCGAGCGCCTTCAGGGGCCGGCTCGTGCAGGTCGGCCGGTCGGCCTCCAACGAGTCCACGATCGAATCCGGCGCGGTCCGCGGCCGCATGCTGGCGATCCTCGGCCACACGAACTTCGCGGCCCCCGCCGAGGTGCGCCGGAACGCCTTCGAGCAGATGCTGCGCCACGCCGCCGCCGGTGAGCTGACGGTGGACTACGAGCTGGTTCCGCTCGCCCGGGTAGCGGAGGCATGGGAGCGTCAGGGCGCCTCGCCGGGACGCAAGCTGGTGCTCGTCCCGGGCGATGTACCGTAGTATTTCTCACTCCGCTGCCCGCTCAGGCCGCCCGCACACGAACCCTTCAGGAGGCCGCCGCCAATGCCAGAAGCAGTGATCGTCGATGCCGTTCGCTCCCCCATCGGACGCGCGTTCAAGGGCTCGCTGACCTCAGATCCGTCCCGATGACCTGGGCGCCTACGTGGTCGACCAGCTGCTGGAGCGCAACCCCGAGGTGGCGCCGGACTCGATCGAGGACCTGATCTGCGGCTGCGGCCTGCCCCAGGGCGAGCAGTCCTTCAACATCGGCCGCATCATCGCGCTCCTGTCGCGCCTGCCCGACTCCGTGACCGGGACGACCGTGAACCGCTACTGCGCGTCCAGCCTCCAGGCGATCAGGATCGCCGCCCACGCCGTGATGGCCGGCGAGGGCGACGCGTTCATCGCCGCGGGCGTGGAGCACGTGAGCCGCGTGGGGATGTGGAGCGAGAACGGGCTGCCGCAGCTCATGGGCGCGCTCCAGCAGCAGGCGCCGGAGGGCGTGCAGATCCCGCAGCCCAACCTCCACAACGAGAAGCTGAACGGCCAGGACGGCCGCACCAACGCCTACATCGACATGGGGCTGACCGCCGAGAACGTGGCGGACAAGTACGACGTGAAGCGCGAGGACATGGACGCCTACGCCCAGCGCTCACAGGAGCTGGCCGTGAAGTCGGAGGGCGACGGCTTCTTCGACCGCGAGATCGTGGCGATCGAGCTGCCCGACGGCAGCAGCGTGGCGAAGGACGACGGCCCGCGGGCGGACTCGACGCTCGAGCGGCTCGCGTCGCTCAAGCCCGCCTTCCGCGAGGACGGGCGTGTGACGGCCGGCAACTCGTGTCCGCTGAACGACGGCGCGGCCGCGGTGCTGGTGATGTCGGACACGCGCGCGAAGGAGCTCGGGCTGAAGCCTCGCGCGCGCGTGATCGCCTCGGCCACCAGCGGACTCGAGCCGGAGATCATGGGCGTGGCCCCGATCGGCGCCATCAGGAACGTGCTGGCCCGGGCCAAGATGACGATCGACGACGTGGACGTGGTGGAGCTGAACGAGGCCTTCGCCGCCCAGGTGCTGCCGATCATGGATGAGTGCAACATCCCGCTCGAGAAGATGAACCCCCACGGCGGCGCGATCGCCCTGGGTCACCCATTCGGCATGACGGGCGCGCGCATCATGACCACGCTGCTGAACGACCTCGAGACCGACGACAAGCAGATCGGGCTGGAGACGATGTGCGTTGCCGGCGGCCAAGGGCATGGCCATGATTGTCGAGCGGCTGAAGTAGGCCGCCGGCAGCAGAAAGCAGGGCTTAGGCCCGGACCTGCTTTCTGCTTATCCGCTTTCTGCTTCCGCTCTCTGAAGAGACCTGATCCCGCCGAGGAACAGCTTCGTGCAGAAGCTGGCCGCGGCTTCCACGTCGGGCGGCTCGCGCTCGGCCAGGTGCGTGGCCACCTGGAAGGCCACGCCGGCCATGGCCGTGCCCAGGTAGTCGAGGTCGAGCTGCGGCAGGTCCCCTGCCTCGGTCCACTCCGCGAGGTCCTCCACGAGCTCGCGGATGGCGGGCTCGAACAGCTCCTGGTCCGCCACCACGCTGATCGCACCGGCGTTGCGGCGCAGCACACCGAACATCTCCCGGTCCTCGAGAACCAGCTCGAAGTACGCGCGGTAGGCGCCGTGCACGCGCTCCTCGACGGTCCGTCCCGGGCTGCCGGCGCTGCGCGCGCGCGATCCGGCGCGCCTTCTCCGCGTGCTCGCTCAGCAGCGCCCGGAAGACGTCGTTCTTGTCGTCGAAGTAGTTGTAGAAGGTGCCGCTGGCGAGATCCGTCTCGCGCACGATGTCGCGGGCGGTGGCCTCGCCCAGGCCCTTCTCGGCGAACACCTTGCGGGCCGCGGCCAGGAGCTTGGCGCGATTCTGCGCCTTCAGCTCCTCGCGGCGACCGCTGCCGGCGGCAGACGCGCTGGCTGGTTGCATCAGGGCTCTTCTACAAGGCGCTCAGTTGCGGGTCAAGGGGTTCTCGCGTCCTAAAGCAACCCAATTGTCAGGTCGATACGCCCTCGGGTGAATCGCCTCAACTCTCGCATCCGTTCTTGGTCCGTTCGGCGCCAGCTTGGCGTGCCGGTTTCGCTCGCGATCGCGGTGGTGGTCCTGGCGGTGGCCGCGGGCGGGGTTCTGGCCGCTCGCCAAGTGGCACGGGACCGGCTCCAGGCCCACGCCGGCGCCGCAAGGATGCTGTTCCGCCAGACGCTCGCGCAGGAGTCGCCGCGAGGCCGCTCGGCGGCCTCCACCCGCACGCGCCTCGCGAGCGCCGCGGCCGAGACGAACCACGCGCTTGGAGTCGGCGTGGCGGTGCCCGGCAGCCGGGGTCGCCATAACCGGCCCCGACGGGCGCCTCACGCACGTACGCCTACTCCGCTGGGCCGCAACCGCCGGCTGCTCGTCACGGTCTCGAGCGCCCCGATCGCGCACGCCACGCGCACGGCGATCGAGATGGGTCTGGGCATCGGCACCGGAGTGCTCCTGCTCTTGGTCTCGTTCATCCTCGCCCTCTTCGACCGCCGCCTCGCCGAGCCGCTGACCGCTCTCGGCAACGCCATCGACGGTCACATGGCCGGAGACCAGTCCGCGCGCGCCGATGTGAAGGGCCCCGCCGAGCTGCGCCGAGCCGCCAGCAACCTGAACGCGATGTTCGAAACCCTGATCGAGCAGAGCGACCGCCTGCGCGACGCCGCCGCGATCGACCCGCTCACGGGCGCCATCAACGGCCAGCAGTTCCACGAGTCGCTCGGGATCGAGCTGAAGCGCGCCCAGCGCGAGGGCAAGCCCGTGGGGCTCGTGCTGATCGACCTCGACGGCTTCGGCTCGATCAACGACGCCCACGGCCGCCCCTTCGGGGACGAGACCCTGCAGCTCGTCGCCCGCCGGCTGCGCCGCGTGATGCGCGCAACCGACGTGCTCGCGCGGCTGGGAGCCGACGACTTCGCGCTGGTCCTGCCCGGGGCCGACACGCGGCTGTCGCTGGCCATCGCCGAGCGGGCGCGGAACATCGTGGCGAGCGGCTCGACCAGCTCGCAGCAGCTTGCCTGCTCGGCCGGGGTGGCCTGCTACCCCGAGGACGCGACCGACGGGTCCACGCTGCTGCAGCTCGCCACCGGCGCGCTCGACTGGGCAAAGCGCAGCGGCCACGACACGAGCCGCCGCTACGACCCGAAGGAGATCTCGCTGCCCACGGACGAGGAGGAGCGCGCCGAGCTGGAGGGTCTCCTGGAGCGCGACCGGCCGCTCTACCCCGTCTTCCAGCCGCTGGTCTCGCTCTCCACGGGTCGCGTGCTTGGCTACGAGGCCCTGTCGCGCTTCCCCGATCCGCCCGGCCGCGCGCCCGACTCCTGGTTCTCGCAGGCCTCTCGCTGTTGGCATGGGCCCCCGGCTCGAGGCCGTGGCGCTGCGGGCCGCGCTGGCGCGCCCCGGTCGCCCGGCGGGCACCTTCCTGTCGCTCAACGTCAGCCCCAGCGCGCTGGCCTCGCACGAGCTGCAGGCCGCGCTGCCCGCGGACCTGACCGGCCTGGTGATGGAGATCACCGAGCAGGAGCTGGCGGACGACCTCGACGCGCTGTCGGCCCAGCTGGCGTCGCTTCGCGAGCGCGGCGCGCGCATCGCCCTCGACGACGCCGGTGCCGGCTACTCCGGGCTCCAGCAGGTGATGCGCGTGCAGCCCGACATCATCAAGCTCGACCGCTCGCTGGTCCAGGGCGTGGACCAGGACCCGGCCAAGGAGGCCCTGATCGACTCGTTCGTGCGCTTCGCCCGCCGGACCGGCGCCTCGGTGCTGGCGGAGGGCATCGAGACGCTCGAGGAGCTGAGCCTGCTGGCCGACCTCGACGTGAGCTACGGGCAGGGCTTCGTGCTCGCCCGGCCCGGCCGAGGAGTGGGGCGGCGTGTCGCCCTCGGTGTCCGACACGCTGCTGCGCAACAGCCTGCGCGTGGCCTCGAAGGAGGGGATGCCGAACAGCGGCGACCAGCGGCTCGAGTACGTCAGCTCGCGGCTGTCGCGCATCGGCAGCGTGGACGAGCTCGAAGAGGTGATCGCCCTGATCGGCGAGGAGCTGGGCGCCGACGGCGTCTGCTTCTCCCGCTGGCTGCGCGAGGACTACTGCGTGGAGACGATCGTGGACACCACCCCCGACGCCGAGGCCGGCGCTCGCTACAGCCTGGCCAACTACCCCTCCACGGCGCACGTGCTCGACACCGGCGAGGCGGTGCAGGTGCTGGCCTCGGACCCCGGCGCCGACCTCGGCGAGGTGTCGCTCCTCGGCAAGCTCGGCTTCCAGTCGCTCCTGATGGTCCCGGTGGTGTGCCGGGGCGAGCGCCTCGGCCTGTTCGAGGCCTACAGCACGCGCGAGCGGCCGTGGACCCGCGGCGAGATCAACCGCGCGCGCATCATCAGCTACCAGCTCGGCTCAGTGCTCGAAGTGCTGGCCACGCACGCCTAGCCCGCGCTAGCGCGTCAGCAGCACGATCTTGCCGAACTTCGAGCCCGCCGCGAAGCGGTCGTAGGCCTCTTCCGCCTGCTCGAGCGGGAAGGTGGCGGCGATCGGCACCCGCACCTCGCCGCTCTCGAGCAGCGGCAGCACGTGGCGCTCCACGGCGCGCATGGCGGCGGCCTTGTCCTCGAGCGGCCGGGAGCGCAGCATCGATGCGGAGATGCGGCCGCGCTTGCCCATCAGCGCCAGCAGGTTGATCTCGCCCTTCGCGCCCCCGCCCACGCCGATCACCACGATCCGCCCGAGCATGGCGAGCGAGGCGAGGTTGCGCTCGAGGTTGGGCGCTCCCACCAGCTCGAGGATCACGTCGAAGGGCCCGTGCTCCTCGAAGTCGTCGGGCGCGACGGCGGTCGCGCCGAGCTTCTCCACCTCGGCGCGGCAGGCCTCGTCGCGGACGGTGGCGACCACGGTCGCACCGGTCGCGCGGCCGAGCTGCACCGCGGCGGTGCCCACCCCGCCGGCGCCGCCGTGCACGAGCAGCCGCTCGCCGGAGCTGCAGGTCAGCCTGCGTGAAGATCGCGTCATGGGCCGTGGTGAAGACCTCGGGCACGCCGCCGGCCTCGGGCCAGTCGAGGCGCTCGGGCACCGGCATCGCCCCGCGCTCGTGCACCACCGCGAGCTCGGCCTGGCCGCCGCCGCCCACGACCGCCATCACGCGATCGCCGGGCGCGAAGCGCGAGGCGCCCGGTCCCAGCTCCACCACCTCGCCCGCGAGCTCGAGGCCCGGGAATGTCCGCCGGTGCGTCGGGGGGCGCCGGGTAGCGGCCCCTGCGCTGCATCATGTCCGCTCCGTTGAGGCCCGCGGCGTGCACCGCCACGAGCAGCTCGCCCTTCCCGGGGACCGGATCGGGACGCTCCTCCACGCTCAGATTCCCGTCGGAGACGATCACGGCACGCATGCGCGGGCATGCTAGATGGCCTGGCCCTTTCCCGCCGATGGCCTCGCTAGGGTCGCGAACCGTTCCGTTTGGAATGCCTGAGAAGCGGGGAGGCTGCAGGCACATGAAGGTTCTGTCACTTTTGTCACAACCTCCGATCTGGCGCGAGGGCCGCATCGGACTGGAGGCGGCGGCCCTTCTTCGACACCCGATCTTCCGGGGCGAGGGCATGCAGGATGCGGGCGGGCAGCCCGTGCTCCTCATCCCCGGCTTCCTGGCGGGCGACGACTCGCTCGGCCTGATGACGCGCTGGCTGCGCCGCACGGGCCACCACACGCGCAAGGCCGGGATACGGTCGAACGTGGACTGCTCCGAGGCGGCGGCCGTGCGCCTCGAGGAGCGCGTGGAGGTGCTCGCGGAGTGTCACGAGCAGAGGGTGGCGCTGATCGGCCAGAGCCGCGGGGGCAACCTCGCGAAGGTGATCGCGGCGCGGCGCCCGGACCTCGTGTCGGGCATCGTCGCGCTGGGCTCACCGCAGCTGAACCCGCTCGCCATCCATCCGTTCGTCGCGCTCCAGGTCGTGGCCGTGGGCGCGCTCGGCACGCTGGGCGCGCCCGGCTTCTTCAGGCACTCGTGTCGCAGGGGCCGCTGCTGCGAGCGCTTCTGGGACAGACCTGCGCGCGGACTTCCCGGCGGACGTCGGCTACGTCTCGGTCTACTCGCGCAGCGACGGCGTGGTGGACTGGCGCGCCTGCCTCGATCCGGACGCCGACTGCGTCGAGGTCCGCGCCAGCCACTGCGGCATGGCGGCGAACGCCGCCACCTACGTGGCGATCGCCGAGGCGCTCGAGCGCTTCCGCCGCGCCTCGGCCCGGCGGCCGGCGCACCTCAGGCGAGCGGCCTAGGAGCGCTTGACCCGCAGCACCGCCGCGCCGCGGATCTCGCCCCGGCGCAGGCTGTCGAGCGCCTCGTTCGCCTGCTCGAGCTCGAACTCCTCGACCTCCACGCGGACCGGCACGCGCGGGGCCAGCTGCAGGAACTCCTCGCCGTCGCGCCGCGTGAGGTTCGCCACGGAGCGCACCACCCGCTCGCCCCAGAGGATCTCGTAGGGAAAGCTCGGGATGTCGCTCATGTGGATGCCGGCACAGACCACGACGCCGCCCTTCGCGGTCGCGCGCAGGGCTGCCGGCACCAGCGCGCCGACCGGCGCGAACAGGATCGCCGCGTCCAGCTCCTCGGGGGCGGGGCCGAGCGAGTCGCCCGCCCACTCCGCCCCCAGCTCGAGCGCGAGGCTCCTGGCTGCCTCGTCGTCCCCGCGCGTGAAGGCGAACACGCGCCGCCCCTCGTGGCGCGCCACCTGGCAGATGATGTGCGCGGAGGCGCCGAAGCCGTACAGGCCGAGGCGCTCGGCGTCGCCCGCCATGCGCAGCGAGCGGTAGCCGATCAGCCCCGCGCACAGGAGCGGCGCGGCCTGAAGGTCGGGATAGCCCTCCGGGATCGCGAAGCAGAAGTCCTCGCGCGCGGCCGCGTACTCGGCGTAGCCGCCGTCGATCTGGTAGCCCGTGAAGCGAGCGGCGTCGCAGAGGTTCTCGCGCCCGCTCGTGCAGTAGCGGCAGGTCCCGTCCGTGTAGCCGAGCCAGGGCACCCCCACCCGGTCGCCGAGCGCGTGCCGGGACGCTCCCTCGCCGAGCGCCGCCACGCGGCCCACGATCTGATGACCGGGCACGAGCGGCAGCTTCGGATCGGGCAACTCGCCGTCCACCACGTGGAGGTCCGTGCGGCACACCCCGCACACGGACACCTCGAGGAGCAGCTCGCCGGGCCCCGGCTCGGGCCGCGGGAGCTCCGCCGGCGTCAAGCCGGCCGCCCGGGCCTTCGAGCACCATCGCCCTCACTCGCGCAATGATGGCGCGGATGAGCTTCGGACCCCTGGTGGACAGCGCGCTGGCTCGGCCGGCACCTGGGCGACCCGGACCTGCGCGTCGTGGACTGCCGCTGGCGGCTCGGCCAGCCCGGCGAGGGCGAGCTCGAGTGGCAGGCCGGGCACATTCCCGGCGCGGCCTTCCTCGACCTCGACCGTGACCTCTCTTCGCCGCCGGGCCCCGCGCGGCCGCCACCCGCTCCCATCGACCGGCCAGTTCGAGGCGGCCGCCCGGCGCGCGGGCATCTCCGCGGACACGCGCGTGGTGGTCTACGACGAGGCGCTCGACGGCGGCGCGACGCGTCTCTGGTGGCTGTTGCGCCACCACGGCCACGGCGACGTGGCGGTGCTCGACGGCGGCCTGGCCTCCTGGCGCGCGGGAGGCGGTCCGCTGCGCCCCGGGCCGGAGGCGATCGAGCCGGGCAGCTTCGAGTCGCGCGCAAGCGCGGCGACGACGTCGCCGACGCCGACGAGATCGCCGGCCGGCTCGAGGACGAGCGGCTGGCGCTGCTGGACGCCCGCGCGCCCGCGCGCTACGCCGGGCTGCGAGGAGCCGATCGATCCGGTGGCCGGGCACATCCCGGGCGCGATCAACGTGCCATTCGTGGAGCTGGTGCCGGATGGCCGCTTCCTGGCGCCGGGAGAGCTGGCGGAGCGGCTGGGCGCGCGGCGGCGAGCGCGAGCTGGTGGCCTACTGCGGCTCGGGCGTGACCGCGTGCACGGTGGTGCTTGCCGCGGCGCTGGCGGGTCGCACGGCCCGGCTCTATCCGGGCTCGTGGAGCGAGTGGTGCGCGCGCGGCCTGCCGGTGGCCCGATCGGGCGACGGCGGCAAGGAAGTGAGCCACCCGGCGTAGCCGGGGCCAGTACCATCGCGTCTGGGACGCCCGCTACGGGGGGCGTCAGGGGAATCGGAATTGGCCAGAAGCGCGCTAAGACGTGGAGGGGCGCTCGGTCCGTTGAGCGATGCCTCCCTGGGGAGGCTCGCACGCGGCCGCGATCAGCGCTGGACGCTCATGAGCGCCGGCATCACCGCTGCCCTGGCCCTCATCGAGGCTCTGGTCACCCAGAACGCGATCCTGATCGGCTTCCTGGTCGATCGGCCCGCTCGTGGCATCGGCGCGCAGCTCGCCGCGGGGCGTGCTGGCCGTGACCATCTGGGCGCTCATCCTCTCGGCGCTGCTCGGCCTGCCGGCCCATGTGTTCGGCAATGGGAACCATTTCGTGCGCATGTCGGTCGTCGCCGCGGGCGGCCTGATCGCAATCTGGACCGCCAGCATCCGCCAGTCGCGTGAGCGCACCGCTGAGCTGCTCACGGCCCAGGCGGCCGTCGCGCGCATCCTCACCTCGTCGGACACGCTGGCGGCGGCCAGCCCGCTCATCCTCGAGGCCATCGGCGAGACGCTCGACTGGGAGCTGGGCGCCCTCTGGAGGGTCCGGCGGCGCCTGCGGGCGATCGTCTGCGAGGAGGTCTGGTGGGCTGAGGGGGTCCAGGCCGAGGCGTTCGCAAAGGCCACTCGCGGTCTCGCCCTGGAGCGCGGCCGGGGACTCCCGGGCAAGGTCTGGCAGAGCGGGCAGCCGCAGTGGGTGCTCGACCTCGCCACGGACGAGGTATTCACGCGCCCTGGCCCGGCGATCGAGGCGGGGCTCCGCTCTGGCTTCTGCTTCCCGGTGCGCAGCTCGAGCGGGATCGTCGGCGCGATCGAGTTCTTCGCCTCCAGCGAGCGCCGGCCGGACCGTCACCTGCTCGACCTGATGGACGCGCTCGGCGGCCAGATCGGCGAGTACATCGAGCGTAAGCGGGCCGAGCAGGCCATGCTGGACAGCGAGGCACGCAAGCGCGCGATCCTCGACTCCGCGCTCGATTGCGTGATCACGATCGACCACGAGGGACGGGTGGTGGAGTTCAACCCGGCCGCCGAGGCCACCTTCGGCTACACGGCGGAGGAAGCCGTGGGATCGGAGCTCGCCGAGCTGATAGTGCCTCCGTCGCTGCGCGAGCGCCACCGCGAGGGGCTACGACGCTACCTGGAGACCGGCGAGGGCACGCATCCTCGACCAGCGACTCGAGCTCACCGGCATGCGCAAGGACGGCAGTGAGTTGCCGGTTGAGGTAACGCTGACGGCGATCTCCACGGACCCGCCGATGGTCGCCGGCTACATCCGCGACCTCACCGAGCGCAGGCGCGCGGAGGAGCTCCAGCGCCAGCTGGCCCTGATCGTCGAGTCCTCCGAGGACGCGATCCTGAGCGCCGACCGCGACGGGAGGATCACGAGCTGGAACAGCGGCGCGGAGCACCTCTACGGCTACGTCGCGGAGGAGGCGATCGGGAAGATGCTCCACATCCTCGTGCCCAGCGACCGCATCGGCGAGGAGCGGGGGCTGCTCGAGCGCATCCTGGCCGACGAGCGCATCGAGCAACACGAGACCCAGCGCGTGCACAAGGACGGCCACTTCGTGGACGTCGAGATGTCGGTCTCTCCGATCAAGGATGCCGACGGCACGATCGTCGGCGCGTCGGCCATCGTGCACGACAACAGCGAGCGCAAGCGGGTCGAGGAGCAGCGCGTGCGGCTGCTGCAGATGGAGCAGGAGAGCCGCGTGCGGATGCAGCAGGCCGAGCGCCGCGCGTCGTTCCTGGCGGAGGCGCAGGCCTTCCTCAGCTCGTCGCTCGACTACAGCACCACGCTCGAGAACCTCGCCCGGCTGTCGGTTCCGTACATGGCCGACTGGTGCCTCGTCGACGTGATGGGCCCGGACGGCAAGCTCTCGCGCGTGGCGCTGGCGCATGCCGATCCGGACCGGGAGGCCTTCGCGCGCGAGGTCCAGACCCGCTACGCGACCGAGTCGGACCCCGAGCGCGGCGCGCTGCGTGCCGTGCTCACCGGCGAGTCGCAGCTCGTCCGCGAGGTGCCCGAGGAGGCCCTCACCCGGGCCGCCAGCGACGACCAGCACCTGGCGATCCTGCGGGAGCTCGGGCTGCGCTCCGCGATGATCGTCCCGCTGAAGGGACGCGACAAGTCGATGGGCGCGATCACGTTCCTCTCGGCCGAGTCGGGGCGCCTGTTCGACGAGGAGGACCTCGCCCTGGCGGAGGACCTGGCCAGCCGCGCGGCGATCGCGATGGACAACGCGCGCCTCTACGGCGAGCGCAGCTACATCGCCAGCACGCTGCAGCAGAGCCTGATGCCCGACAACCTGCCGGCGATCCCGGGCGTGGAGCTGGCGGCGCGCTACCTGGCCGCCGGGGAGGGCGCCGAGGTGGGAGGCGACTTCTACGACATCTACCGCGCGGGCGAGTCCACCTGGGGGCTGGCGATCGGCGACGTGCGCGGCAAGGGGCCGCGGGCCGCGGCGGTCACCGCGCTGACGCGCTACACGCTCCGCACCGCCTCGCTCAGCGAGACGACACCCAGCCGCATCCTCGCCACCCTCAACGAGGCGATGCTGCGCCAGCGCTCGGACGACCGCTTCTGCACGGTTGCGTACGCCTCGATCGAGCCGAACCCGCGCGGCGGCGTGAGGATGAAGCTCGGCGTCGGGGGTCATCCGCTCCCGCTCCTGTTGCGCCGCGACGGCACGGTCGAGCGCGTGGGCAGCCCCGGTACGCTGATCGGCCTGGTGCCAGACCCCGACATCGTCGACGACACGGTCGACCTGCACCCCGGCGAATCGCTGATCCTCTACACCGACGGCGTCTCCGAGGCCCGTTCGGAGGAGGACGGCCTGTTCGGTGAGGAGCGGCTGATCGCCCTGCTGCGCGAGTGCGTCCGACCAGGGTGCCTCGAACATCGCCGAGCAGATCGAGCAGCGGGTGCTGGAGTTCCAGGATCACGCGAACCGCGACGACCTGGCGGTGCTTGTGATGCGCGTGAACGAGCCGCGGAAGCGGAGCGATGGGCGCGCCGAGCGCCTCGGCCAGAGCCGCAGGCGCGCCCCGGCATGAGCCGCCCGGGCACCCGCAACGCCGTGGCCGGTCTCGCGCTGGCAGCGGCCGGGGTGCTGGCCCGGCGCGTGGCCGCGATCAGGTCCACGCCGGCTCCGGCGGCGCCGGCCGCACCCGCCCCCACCGCCGCCACGGCCCCCGCTCCAGAGCCGGAGACGGCCGACTCGGCTGAGGTGGAGCGCGCCCGCAGCGAGCTGGCCGCGGAGCTGGCACGCCGCGCGCGCAGCGACTCCTGAGCTTCCCGTTTCCGGGGACGTGCCTCGGGTAATTGAGCCGATGAGGCGCCAGAGAGGGCCTTCCTCCCTGGGGCCGATATGGGTCAAGCCCTGAAGGGAGGAACCATCGATGGAAGCAGGTACTGCACGCGAGCCGCTTCGCGGGGAAACCGCCCGCGATAGGGCACCAGCAGCGCCGACGACTGCCGATCCTGGTCCGCTCGGACTGGCGGCATTCGCCCTCACCACGTTCGTTCTCAGCATGGTCAACGCGAACCTGGTGAGCAGCAAGAGCACCCCGATCGTGCTCGGCCTCGCCCTCGCCTACGGCGGCCTCGCTCAGCTCCTGGCCGGCATGTGGGAGTTCCGGGCGGGCAACACGTTCGGAGCCACCGCGTTCACGTCCTACGGCGCCTTCTGGCTGTCGTTCTGGGCCTTCGAGCAGTTCTTCGCCAAGGACGTGCCGGCGGCGGCCGTGGGCAACACGGTCGGGCTGTTCCTGATCGCCTGGGGCATCTTCACCGCGTACATGTGGATCGCGTCGCTGCGTACAACCGTTGCGATCAGCCTGGTGTTCATCCTGCTGGCCGCCACGTTCTTCGTGCTCGGCATCGGCAACGCCAACGCCAACTCGAACGTCATCCATATCGGCGGCTGGATCGGCATCGCCACGGCAGCGGCGGCGTGGTACGCGTCGTTCGCGGTGGTCACGAACTCGACCTTCGGCCGCACGGTCCTGCCGGTCGGACCGCTGATGCGCTGACCGCCTCGACCCCGGCGCCGCCCGATCGCGGCGGTGCCGGGGCCGCTTGGCTCCGCCCACGGTGCTGGAGTACCGTGCGGCAATGACGATGGCCGGTGGGCCGCTGCGCTGGAGGGACGGCGCCTTGGAGCTACTCGACCAGACCCGCCTGCCGGAGGAGGAGCTGTGGCTGCGCTGCGAGCGGCCCGAGCAGCTCGCCGACGCGATCCGGCGACTGGCCGTGCGCGGCGCGCCCGCCATCGGCGTGGCGGCCGCCTATGGGCTCGCGCTCGGCCTCGCCGGCAGCCCGCCGGACCCGCGAGCCCGCTTCGAGGAGGTGGCCGCGCTGCTCGGCGGCACGCGTCCCACCGCGGTGAACCTGGGCTGGGCGATCGAGCGCGGGCGAGCGACCTTCGAGCTGGCGCTCGCAAGACGGCCGCGACCCCGCCGAGGCGCTGCTCGAGTGGGCGAACGAGGTGGCGCGCGACCAGCTGGAGGCCGATCGGCGGATGGCCGCGAACGCCGCCTCGCTGCTGACGCCCGGCACCCGCATCTACACGCACTGCAACACCGGAGCGCTGGCCACCGCCGGCCTGGGCAGCGCCGGCGGCGCCATCGAGGCGGCCTGGCAAGAGGGCCTCGTCAGCCAGGTCTGGGTGGGCGAGACGCGCCCGCTGCTGCAGGGCGCACGGCTCACGGCCTGGGAGCTCGGCCGCGCCGGCGTGCCTCTGCGCGTGGTCACCGACTCGAGCGCCGGGGCCCTGATGGCGCGCGGCCTGGTGGACGCCGTGGCCGTGGGCGCCGACCGCATCGCCGCCAACGGCGACGTGGCGAACAAGATCGGCACCTACTCGCTGGCGGTGCTCGCCGACCACCACGGCGTGCCCTTCCACGTGGTGGCGCCGCTGTCCACGATCGATCCGCGGACGCCGAACGGCGACGGCATCCCGATCGAGGAGCGCGACCCCGCCGAGGTCAGCGTTCACGCGCCCGCCCTGAACTACGCCTTCGACGTGACGCCGGCCGAGCTGGTCAGCTCGATCGTGACCGAGGCGGGCGTGCTGCGAGCGCCCTACGAGGAATCGATCGCCGCCGCGCTGGCGGAGTCCTCGATCCCGCCCCGGTAGGGGCCCGGCTTCGGGCGCGGCCTGCCGCCCGGGAACGCCAGCCGCAGGATCGTGCGGTGCACCATCCCGAGCTGCTTGCTGAGCGGGCCGGAGTTGTACGGCAGCTCGTAGCGCTCGCAGATCTCGCGCACTCGCGGCGCGATCTCGCCGTAGCGCGTGCTCGGCATGTCGGGGTAGAGGTGGTGCTCCACCTGATAGCCGAGGTTGCCGCTGATCACGTGGAAGAGCGGGCCGCCCTCGATGTTTGCCGCACCGAGGAGCTGGCGCACGTACCAGCCGCCGCGGCTCTCGTCGGCCACCTCGTCCTCGCCGAACGTGTAGGTCTGATCCGGGAAGTGCCCGCAGAAGATGATCGAGTGGGCCCACACGTTGCGCACGATGTTCGCCACGAAGTTGGCCCACGCGGTGGAGCGGTAGGTCGCGGCGGCCGCGCGCAGAGCGTGCGCCTCCCTGCCGCTTCGCGGGCTTGCGCCGCGCGCGGCGCAGCGCCCGCCCGGCCCGCCGTCGCACCTTGTCCGTGCGCGCCGCCGCGCCTTTCCTCGAGCCTGGGGCCGGCCAGCCACGCGACGGCGCCCGTCAGCGCGGCCGAGACGAGCGGCCACGCCACGTAATCCTTCACGATCTGCGTGCGCGCCTTGCCCGCGATGCCCTTCAGGTCGTGGCGCACCTCGGCGGCGCTCTTCTCCCCCTTGCGCACGGCCTCGAGATCCATGTCGTGGAAGGCCACGCCCCACTCGAAGAACGCCATCAGCACGAGGTTGTAGAGCGGCTGGAGCAGGTAGACCGGGTGCCAGCGCTGGTGCGGGTCGATCCGCATGATCTCGTAGCCGAGGTCCTTGTCCTTGCCGCGGATGTTCGTGTAGGTGTGGTGCACGTAGTTGTGGGAGTGCTTCCAGGCCTCCTTGGTGGACGCCGTGTCCCAGTCCCAGGTCGAGGAGTGGATGTACGGGTCGTTCATCCAGTCCCACTGGCCGTGCATCACGTTGTGGCCGATCTCCATGTTCTCGAGGATCTTGGCCATCGACAGAGTGGCCGTGCCGGCGATCCAGCTGGGCCGGTAGCGCGATCCGAACAGCAGCGCGCGGCCGAGCAGCGCCAGCCGCCGCTGGAGCGCGATGATCGAGCGGATGTAGGTGGAGTCGCGCTCGCCGAGGCTGGCGAACACGTCGTCGTGGATCGCCTGGAACTCCTCGCCGAGCTGCTCGATCTGCTCCGGGGTGAGTCCGCTCAGCGGGCTCTCGATCTCGGGGACGGGCTCGGTGGCCACGGTCATGCGATGGGTCCTTTCCGGTCGACTCTCACAGCTCGATCTCCACGGGCCCCTCGGGCGCGTTCACGCAGATCCGGCACACGAGGCCCTCGGCATCGCTCACCTCGCCGCTGCGCAGGTCGCGCACCCTGCCCGACCTGAAGCGCGCCACGCAGGTGTGGCAGATGCCCATGCGGCAGCCGAACGGCAGCTCGAGGCCCGCGGCCTCCCCGGCGGCGAGGATCGGAGTGCCGCCGTCGCGTGCGTCTCGCAGCCGCTGTTCACGAAGCTGATCGTGCCGCCCTCGCCCGCGGCGTCCGAGCCTCCGATCACGGGCTGGAAGCGCTCCAGGTGGAAGCGCTCCGGATCGCCGTGGCGCTCCCAGTGCTGGGCCGAGCGCGTCGAGCATGTCCCCGGGGCCGGAGGCGAAGGTCTCACGCTCGCGCCAGTCGGGACAGAGCCGGTCGAGGTCGTCCGGACTCATGCGCCCTTCGGCCCCGGTGTGCTGCTCGTGCAGCTCGAAGCCGTCGTGGCGCGCGGCGAGCGCGCGCAGCTCGCGGCCGAAGATCACCTCGTCCGGACGTGCGCGAGGAGTGCAGATGCACCACGTCGCCCATCGCGTTCCGGGTGTGGAGGCTGCGCAACATGCTCATGATCGGCGTGATGCCGCTGCCCGCGCTGATGAACAGGAGGCGCTCCGGCAGCGGATCCGGCAGCACGAACTGGCCCTCGACGTCGCTCAGGAACACAAGCGCGCCGGGCTGAAGCTTGCCGTGGATGAACGGCGTGACCTTGCCCTCCTCCACCAGCTTCGGCGTGATCGAGATGAAGCCGTCGGGCCGGTCCGGGTCCGAGGTGAGCGAGTACGCGCGCCAGTGGCGCACGCCGTCCACGTCGAAGCCCACCCGCACGTACTGCCCCGGTCGGTGGCCCGACCAGCGGTGCCCGGGCCGCACCTCCAGGGTCGCGGCGTTGCCCGCCTCGCGGGCGATCCGCTCCACCCTGCCGCGCAGCTCGCGGGTGGACCAGAGCGGGTTGATCAGCTCCAGGTAGTCGTCCGGGAGCAGCGGATTCGTGAAGGCCCGCGCGGCGTCGAGTATCCGCCTGCGGGTCCTCGAGACCTTCGGGCGAGCCCCTGCTCGGCCACCTGACTACTCACTCAATTCGGGTAGATCGTGACATCGATCGATGTAACATAACAGCGTGGCAGAAACTGCGCGCCAGCTATCGGAGATACCCGGGCGAGGGCGTGTTTCAGGCGGCGAGTCGGGGAGCGGCGCTAGGAGACGGTCCAGGCGCCGCCGGAGCTGAGCAGCTCGGCCAGCTCCTCGTCGCCCGCCGTGGCACGCGCGGCCTCGAGCTCCTCGTGGAGCCCCTGCGCGTAGGTGGGACGGCTGACCTTGCGGAACACGCCCACGGGCGTGGGACCGGTGGGCCGCTCGGCCAGGTGGGAGAGCGCGAACGCGAGGCTGGGGTCGTGGCGCTCGGCGTCGTGCACCACGAGCGCGTCCTCCCCCACCTCCGCCACGTCGGCCACGGCCAGCGAGCCGTCGGACTGCCACACCACGCCGCGCTCGCCCTCGCGGCCGAAGCGGATCGGCTCTCCGTGCTCGAGCCGGATCTGGTTGGCGTCCTTGAGGCCCTTCTCGCGCACGGCGTCGAAGGCGCCGTCGTTGAAGACGTTGCAGTTCTGGTAGATCTCGACGAAGGCCGAGCCCTTGTGCTCGGCGGCCTCGCCGCAGCACGCCGGCCACGTGGGCGCGGTCGGTGTCCACGGTGCGCGCGACGAAGCTGGCCTCCGCGCCGAGCGCGAGCGCGAGCGGGTTGAACGGATGGTCCTGCGAGCCGAACGGCGTGGACTTCGTGACCTTGCCCTGCTCGCTGGTGGGCGAGTACTGGCCCTTGGTGAGCCCGTAGATCTGGTTGTTGAAGAGCAGGATCTTGATCGGCACGTTGCGGCGCAGCGAGTGGATCAGGTGGTTGCCGCCGATCGAGAGCGAGTCGCCGTCGCCCGAGACCACCCAGATCGAGAGGTCGGGACGCGCGGTCGCGAGACCGGTGGCCAGCGCCGGCGCGCGGCCGTGGATCCCGTGCACCCCGTAGGTGTCCATGTAGTAGACGAAGCGCCCGGCGCAGCCGATGCCCGAGACGAACACCGTCTTCTCCGGCGGCACGCCCAGCTCCGGCATCAGCGACTGGACCGTGGCGAGGATCGCGTAGTCCCCGCAGCCCGGGCACCAGCGCGTCTCCTGATCCGAGGAGAAGTCCTTCTTGGTGAGCATCGGCAGCGGCGCTGCCGTTGCCGTTGCCGTGCCCGTTATGAGAAGTGTCAGCTGTCAACTGTCAACCCGTTCCAGAATTTCCGCTTCGAGCTCTTCCGCGAAGAACGGAACTCCCTCCGCCTTCGTGACGCTATCGGCGTCGACCAGGAACTCGGCGCGGATGATCTTCACGAGCTGGCCCATGTTCATCTCGGGGATGACCACCTTGCGGTAGGAGCGCAGCACCTCGCCGGTGTTCGACGGCATCGGGTTGAGGTGGAACATGTGCGCCGAGGCCACCTTCTTGCCCTTGAGCCGCACGCGGCGCACGGCGGCCCGGATCGTGCCGTAGCTCGATCCCCAGCCGAGCACCAGCACCTCGGCGCCGTCCTCGTGGTCCACGTCGAGCGGCGGGATCTCGTCGGCCACCTTGGCGACCTTCTCGGCCCGCAGGCGCGTCATCAGGGCGTGGTTGGTGGGGTCGTAGCTGATGTTGCCGGTGCCGTCCTCCTTCTCCAGCCCGCCGATGCGGTGGCGCAGGCCGGGCGTGCCCGGGATCGCCCACGGGCGCGCGAGGTTCTCGTCGCGGGCATACGGGAGGAAGCTGCCGTCCGGACCGTTCGGCTCGGTGGCGAAGCCCGGGTCGATCTCCGGCAGCGTGGTGACGTCGGGCAGCCGCCAGGGCTCGGAGGAGTTCGCCAGGAAGGTGTCGGTGAGCAGGATCACCGGCGTGCGGTACTTCACGGCGATCCGCACGGCCTCGATGGCGGCGTCGAAGCACTGGCCGGGCGTGTAGGCCGCGACGATCGGCAGCGGCGACTCGCCGTGGCGGCCGTACATCGCGAGCATCAGGTCGCCCTGCTCGGTCTTCGTGGGCATGCCGGTCGAGGGGCCCGCGCGCTGCACGTCGACGATCACCATCGGCAGCTCGAGCATCACGCCGAGGCCGATCGTCTCCGCCTTCAGGTCGATGCCCGGCCCGCTCGAGGCCGTGACGCCGAGGCTGCCGCCGAAGGCGGCGCCCAGCACCATGTTGGCGGCGGCGATCTCGTCCTCCGCCTGAAGCGTGCGCACGCCGAACTTCTTGTGGCGGGACAGCTCGTGGAGCAGCTCGGACGCGGGCGTGATCGGGTAGCTCGCGAGGAACAGCGGCAGCCCGCTCTTCACGCTGGCGGCGATCAGCCCCATCGCCGTCGCGCTCGTGCCGTTCACGTTGCGGTAGGTGCCGGGCTCGGCGGGCGCCGCCTTGACCTCGTAGTGCACCGCCAGGATCTCGGCCGTCTCGCCGAAGTTGTAGCCGGCGCGGAAGGCCGCCAGGTTGGCGTCGCGGATGCCCGGCTTGCCGGCGAACTTCTTGTCGATCCACTCGACCGTGATCTCGGTGGGCCGGCCGTACATCCACGACAGCAGGCCGAGCGCGAAGAGGTTCTTCGTGCGCTGGGCGTCCTTGGCCATGATGCCCTCGATGCCCTCGGTGGCCCGCACCGTGAGCGAGGTCATCGGGACGCGGAAGACCTGGTAGTCCTCGAGCGAGCCGTCGTCGAGCGGGTTGGTCTCGTAGCCCGCCTTGCGCAGGTTGTTCTTCTCGAAGGCGTCCTCGTTCGCGATGATCGCGCCGCCCTTCTCGAGGGCCTTGAGGTTCGTCTTCAGCGCCGCGGGGTTCATCGCCACGAGCACGTTGGGGTGATCGCCGGGCGTGAGGATGTCGCGCGAGGCGAAGTGGATCTGGAACGCCGATACGCCGTGGAGCGTGCCGGCGGGAGCGCGGATCTCGGCCGGGAAGTCGGGCAGCGTGGCGAGGTCGTTCCCCATCATCGCCGTGGCATCCGTGAAGCGGCTGCCGACAAGCTGCATGCCGTCGCCTGAGTCGCCCGCGAAGCGGACGACTACTCGTTCTCTTTCTTGAACGGCCTTTGTCAAAGGGAAGCGCGACCAGAGGCGCTTACTTGGGGTAGGTGGGATTGTACGACGGGCATCGCGCGGCCGTTAGGACGCATTTGTAGAAAAGGTCCAAACGGGGGGTCAATCTTCGTTTGCGCGGCGGACGGGACCGGGGTGCTTTGCCGCGCAATTGGCGCCGCCTCGCTACTCTCCCGACCCTCAAATGCGGGGCTATGGACGATGAGAGTCGCCGTGCCGAACGAGTCGCATGGCGGGGAACGGCGCGTTGCGCTGGTGCCGGATGTGATCAAGCGGTTGGCGGCGAAGGGCCACGAGGTCGTGGTCGAATCTGGCGCGGGCGCGGGCGCCCAGCTGCCCGATTCCGTCTTCGAGGAGGCCGGCGCGCGGATCGCGAGCGGCGCGGCGGCGCTGGAGGGCGCCAACGCGGTCGTGCGCGTCACGCCGCCGAGCGCCGAGGAGATCGGGCAATTGCCCGACGGGTCGATCCTGATCGCCTTCCTCGCGCCGCTCACCTCGCCGGAGACCTCGCGCGCGCTGGCGGCGGCGGGCGTGACCGCCTTCGCGATGGAGGCGATCCCGCGCATCACGCGCGCGCAGTCGATGGACGCGCTGTCGTCGCAGGCCACCGTGAGCGGCTACCGCGCCGGGCTGATCGCGGCGCAGGAGCTCGGCCGCTTCTTCCCGATGCTGACCACCGCCGCGGGCACGATCCCGCCCGCCAAGGTGCTGGTGCTCGGCGCCGGCGTGGCGGGCCTGCAGGCGATCGCCACCGCGCGCCGGCTCGGCGCACAGGTCACCGCCTTCGACGTGCGCTCGGTGGTGAAGGAGCAGGTGGAGTCGCTGGGCGCGAAGTTCCTTGAGCTCGACATCGGCGCGGACGCCGAGGCGGCCGGCGGCTACGCGCGCGAGCTCACCGAGGAGGAGCAGCAGCGCCAGCAGGACGCGCTCAACGAGGCGCTGGCGGGGTTCGACGCGGTGATCACCACCGCGCTGATCCCGGGGCGGCCGGCGCCGCGCCTCGTCACCGCGCGCGGTGTGCAGAACATGCGCCCCGGCTCGGTGATCGTCGACCTCGCGGCCGAGGCCGGCGGCAACTGCGAGCTCACGCGGCCCGGCGAGACCGTGGTGGAGCACGACGTCTCGATCGTCGGTCCGCTCAACCTGCCCGCCACGATGCCCGAGCACGCCTCCCAGCTCTACGCGCGCAACGTGCTGGCGCTGCTCGAGCTGATCACGGGCGACGACGGCCAGCTCGAGCTGAACTTCGACGATGAGGTGGTGGCCGGCGCCTGCATCACGCGCGACGGCGAGATCGTCCACGAGGGCGCCAGGGCCGCGGCCGGCGCCGCCACGAGCCAAGGAGCCTGATGAGCCTCGTAACCGAGATAGCGATCCTCGTGCTGGCCGCGTTCGTCGGCTTCGCGGTGATCTCGAAGATCCCGAACACGCTGCACACGCCGCTGATGTCCGGCACCAACGCGATCCACGGCATCGTGCTGCTCGGCGGCCTGATCGTGATCGGGCAGGTGAGCGGCACCTTCAACGACTTCATCCTGGTGATCGCGATCGCCTTCGGGACGATCAACGTGGTCGGCGGCTTCCTGGTCACCGACCGGATGCTCCACATGTTCAAGAAGCGCCCCGCGCCGACGAGCGACGAGGACGACAGCTAGATGCTGGTCAGCGGGATCTTCCTGAGGAACGAGACGTTCCTCGACTACGGCTACATCGTTGCCTTCTCGATGTTCATCGTGGGCCTCCAGTTCATGACCAAGCCGGCCACGGCACGCAGGGGCAACATGGTGGCGGCGACCGGCATGGCGATCGCGGTGGCGGACACGCTGCTGCGCCCCGGCATCGGCAAGTGGGGCCTGATCGTGCTCGGCGTGGCGATCGGCACCGCGGTGGGAATCCCCGCGGCGCGCAGCGTGAAGATGACCGCGATGCCGCAGATGGTCGCGCTGTTCAACGGCGTCGGCGGCGGCGCGGTGGCGCTGATCTCGTGGGCGGAGTTCCGGCACTTCGGCGGCGACCTCAGCTCGAAGCACCTGATCCCGATCCTGTTCGCCGCGATCATCGGCTCGGTCTCGTTCTGGGGCTCGAACATCGCCTTCGGGAAGCTCCAGGAGATCATCCCCGGCAGGCCGATCATGCTGCCCGGCCGGCTGCAGCCGCTCTTGAACGCGGCGCTCGCGCTGGCCTGTGTCGTGCTCGCGATCGTGATCGCCGCGGGCAACGACTCGGAGGGCCTGTTCATCCTCATCCTGGTGCTCGCGGCGCATCCTCGGCAACGCGATCGTGCTGCCGATCGGCGGCGCCGACATGCCGGTGGTGATCTCGCTGCTGAACGCCTTCACCGGCCTCTCGGCGGCGGCCGCCGGTATCGCGCTCGACAACATCGCGATGATCGTGGCGGGCATGCTCGTCGGCGCCTCGGGCTCGATCCTCACCAACCTGATGGCCGAGGCGATGAACCGCTCGATCCCCGCGATCGTGGCGGGCGGCTTCGGCGGCGGCGGCACCGTGGCGGCGGCCGCGCGAGGGCGACGAGGACCGCACCGTGCGCTCCACCACCGCCGACGACGTGGCGATCCAGCTCTCCTACGCCAACCGCGTCGTGATCGTGCCCGGCTACGGCATGGCCGTCGCCCAGGCGCAGCACGCGGTGCGCGAGCTCACGCGCGAGCTCGAGAAGCGCGGCGTGGACGTGAGCTTCGCGATCCACCCGGTGGCGGGACGGATGCCCGGGCACATGAACGTGCTGCTGGCCGAGGCCGACGTGCCCTACGACCAGCTCAAGGAGATGGACGACATCAACCCGCTCTTCCCCCAGACCGACGTCGCGCTCGTGATCGGCGCAAACGACGTCACCAACCCCGCCGCGCGCGAGCAGACCGACAGCCCGATCTACGGCATGCCGATCCTCGACGTCGACAAGGCGCACTCGGTGATCGTGCTCAAGCGCAGCATGAACACCGGCTTCGCCGGCATCGACAACCCCCTCTTCTACAGGGAGAACACCTCGATGCTGTTCGGCGACGCGAAGGAGTCGATCCAGCACGTCACCGAGGAAGTTAAGAACTTCTAAGCGCTAGCTGGCCAGCTAGCCAGGTCTGTTACTGCTGCCGCGCCGAGGGGGAGGCGTCGATTCCGGCTAATCGACTGGGGAGTGAGACGTGAAGAGACTCGCGTTGGTGGTGTCCTGCGCAGCGTTGCTCGTTGCCCGCATCGGCGCTCGCGAAGGACTACGCGTCGACGGCGCTGAACATCATCCCGTCGGGACAGTACGGCGACGTCCCCATCCCGCCGGGCGCGGATCGCCAGGCGAAGATGTACGACGGTCTGACGCCGCTGTTCGGCAGCGTCGACCACGGCCGACCTCTTCAAGTACTTCAAGTCCGAGCGCCTCGGCACCAAGGGGCAGGGGAAGCTCCGGGTCGAGCGGCCGCGCAAGGGAGTGACCATCGTGCGCGACCGCTACGACGTGCCGCACATCACCGCGAAGACTCACGACCTGCTCACCTGGGCCGACCGGCTACGTGGCCGGCGAGGACCGGCACCTGCTGATCGACCAGGCGCGCGGCGACGCCCGCATTGCGGCGCTCGACGTGCCGGGGCTCGACGCCTTCGGGCTTGTGAAGGGTCTGAAGACGTTCGTGCCGAGCGCGCAGACCGAGGCGATCGTCGCGCGGCAGACCAAGGCTCTTCAGCACGCCGGTGCCAACGGGCGCGAGGTGCTCCACAACACCGACCTGTACGCCCAGGGCGTGAACGCCTGGTACAAGCACAACGGCACGCCGGCCAACCCGCCGTTCGGCCGCAACGACGTCTACGCGGTGAACGCGCTGGCCGGGCAGCTGTTCGGCCGCGGCGGGGGCAACGAGGTGAACAGCTCGATGCTCCTGAGCGCGCTCGACCAGCGGCTCGGCGCGAGCCAGGGCACGTTGCTCTGGAACGATCTGCGCGAGCGCACACGACCCCGAGGCTGTCGTGACCGCCGACGGCAGCTTCCCCTACGACCCGACGCCGAAGCAGCTCGGCCCGGGCAACGAGATCATCGACAACGGCAGTTTCGTGCCGACCCCGGTTCCGGGGGCCACCACCGCGCACACGGCCGGCGCACGCGAGCAATTTCCTGATGGTTGCCGCCAAGCGCTCCACCAACCACCACCCGCTGTTCGTCGCGGGTCCGCAGATCGGGTACTACTACCCCGGCCTGACCCTCGAGGAGGACCTCAAGGCGCCGGGCATCGAGTCCCGCGGCATCAGCGCCCCGGGCTTCCCGGGCACGATGCTGATCGGCCGCGGCCCCGACTACTCGTGGAGCCTCACGTCCGCCGGCTCGGACGTGATCGACGACTACGTGGAGACGCTCTGCGGCGGTAGCGACACCAAGTACATGTACAAGGGCAAGTGCCTCGACATGGGCTTCGTGAACGCCGGCGTGATCAAGGGCACGCCGGACCAGCCGGTGACCTTCCACCAGACCGTGCACGGCCCCGTGATCGGCTACGCCACGGTGAAGGGCGTGCGGGTCGCCATCTCTCAGAAGCGCTCGAGCTACGGCAAGGACGTGCTCTGGCAGCTCCCGTTCGAGGACCTGACGGTGGGCCGCGTGCACAACGCCAAGCAGTTCATGAAGTCGATGCAGCAGTCGCCGTTCACCTTCAACTCGGGCTACGCGGACGACCGCAACATTGCCATGTACTCCACGGGCTTCTACCCGCTGCGGCCCAAGGGCGTGGATGGCGATCTGCCCACCAACGGCAACGGCAGCTTCGAGTGGAAGGGCTTCGCCCCGGCCAAGCTGCACCCGCAGGCGATCAACTCGAAGAGCGGTGTGCTGGTGAACTGGAACAACAAGCCGGCGCAAGGACTTCCCTGCCGCCGACGATCAGTTCGCCTACGGCCCGATGTTCCGCTCGCAGATGCTGGCCGCCGGCCTCGCCAAGCACAAGAAGCTCAACCTGGCGCAGGTCGTCAGCTCGATGAACCAGGCGGCGACGCACGGACTTCCGTGACGTCTACCTGATGCCCCTGGTGGCGCAGGTGATGCAGAAGGGCACCGCGCCGAACGCGCGTGACGCCCAGATGCTCCAGCTGCTGCTCCAGTGGCGCTCGAAGGGCGGCAGCGTGCTCGACCGCAACCTCGACGGCAAGGTGGACGATCCGGGCGCGGCGATCATGGACGCGTTCGGGCCGCTGCTGGCCGACGCGGTGATGGACCCGGTGCTCGGCCCGCAGGCTGCCCAGCTCAACAACAGCATCATCGGCAAGGACTCCGGCACCGGCGGCGACTTCGAGGGCGGCTGGGTCTCGTACATCAACAAGGACCTGCGCACCCTGCTCGGGGACCCGGTGAAGGGGAAGTTCCACTTCCACTTCTGCGGCAGCGGGAACGTGAGCGCGTGCGCAAGCGCCCTCTGGAGCGCTCTCGACACCGCCGGCAACACGCTGCAAGCCGCGCAGGGAGCCGACCCGGCGGCCTGGCGTGCGGACGCAGCGGCGGAGCGGATCACCTTCGCGCCCGGCCTGCTGCCGACCACGATCCGTTACACGAACCGGCCGTCGGGCATCCAGCAGGTCATCAGTTTCAACGGGCACAGGAAGTAGTCGCCAGGCCGTTAGGTACTCTGCCCCCGCATGCCAGCGGGGGCAGCCCGGGACAAGGTGGTCCACTACCTGCGCGAGGCGCGGGGGGACGAGCTGTCTCTGGCGCGGACGCTGCGCTCGCACATCGCGGTGGCGCCGCGCGGCCCGTACCGCACCGGCCTCGAGGGCTACCTGCACGAGACGCGCGAGCACGCCCGCCGGCTCGAGCGCCGGCTCGGAGAGCTCGGGGCCGGCGACGGCGCCCTGCGCTCGGGCGTCAGCTCGCTGAAGAACGCGGGCGGGAGCCTGGTGGCCTGGGGCCGCGGCCCGCTGAACGCCGTGCGCCGCGCCTCGCCCGAGGAGCGGCTGATGCGCGGGGCGAAGCACGGCTGCGCGACCGAGGGGCTGGTGATCGCCACCTACATAGCGATCGAGACCCTGGCCACCAGCGCCGGCGACCACGACACCGCCCACCTCGCCGCCGACATCCGCGGCGACGAGGAGCGGATGCTCATGTGGCTGCGCCACGAGATCCTCAAGCTCACCGACGCCTTCATCCGCGAGGAGCTGGACGAGGCCGACCCGATCGAACGCCCCGGTCCCCAGCGCATCCGGGACAGCGGCGAGCCCCACTGGTCGGACTACGACGAGCTGAGCATGGGCGACGTGAGGCACGCGCTTGTCCCGCTCCCGGAGGGTGAGCGACTCGTAACGCTGATTCGGCTGCGGACTCGTCACCTGAGTGACGGTCCGTTCGCGTAATAGGTGCGAGCGTGGGCCCAATGGCCGACGTGCGCTGCAGTTTCCATCGATATACGGGGGAAACTGCAGCGCAGGTGATCGCGAGCTGGCCGTTCTGGCCGGTCGCCAGCACGGGCGTGCTCGCGATGCTGGCAGGCGCTCGAGCTTGGGTTCGGCAGGCGAGCGATCGAGCATCGGCTGGCCGTTGGCCGACTGCATCGCGTCCATCGAGGGGTCTACGCGGTAGGCCACCGCGTGCTCGACCTGGCGTGGTGTCCTGATGGCCGCCGTGCTCGCCTGCGGGCCGGGGCGCCGTGCTCAGCCATCGCAGCGCGGCGAGGCTGTGGGGCATCCGGCCCGACTCGAGGCGGGCGGTGGACGTCACGGTGATTGGCTGCGGGCGGCGGAGGCGGCGCCGGGATCGACGTGCACCGGCGTCCGGGCGCTCGACCCGCGCGACGTCACGCAGCATCGACGGCATCCCGGTGACGACCCTTCCCAGGACGCTGCTCGACCTCGCGGAGGTCGCGCCCGAGGGATCACGTGATCCGCGCGATCGGGGAATCCGAACGCAAGCGCATCTTCGACCGAAGGGCGCTCGAAGAGCTCCTCGAGCGCAGCCCCGGCCGCAGGGGACGCAACACCCACTTCGCGCGATCCTCACCGATGCCGTACCGATCGAACCCGCCACCCGCGAAGAGCTCGAGTGGCACTTCCAACAAGTAATCCACCAAGCCGGCCTGCCCAAGCCACTGATCAACACCCTGGTGGAGGGCTTCGAGGTCGACGCCTACTGGCCGGACCACCACCTCATCGTCGAGCTCGACGGCTACGAGACCCACGGCACCCGGCAAGCGTTCGAGGGAGACCGCGAGCGCGACGCGGCACTCCTACTCGCCGGTTACCGAGTAGTGCGCATCACCTGGCGCCAACTCACGCGGGAGCCGGAAACGGTCGTCGGCCGCCTACGTCGGCTGCTTGCTTGAGTCCATCTCCTCCAGCTCGCGCTTCACCACCTTGCCGGTGGCGTTGCGCGGCAGCTCCTCGAGGAACTCCACCTCGCGCGGGACCTTGTAGCGGGCGAGGTTCGACTTCACGTAGTCCTTGACCTCTTCCTCGCTCAGCTCGCTGCCCGGGCGCACCACCACGAAGGCCTTCAGGCGCTGCCCGAACTGCTCGTCCGGGACGCCGATCACCGCGGC
The DNA here is from genome assembly GCA_963729205.1 of uncultured Thermoleophilaceae bacterium. Classification (GTDB taxonomy): domain Bacteria; phylum Actinomycetota; class Thermoleophilia; order Solirubrobacterales; family Thermoleophilaceae; genus JAICJR01. The sequence goes on along the minus strand of CAVSNA010000028.1, from coordinate 39,711 downwards.
CTCGGCGATCTTGTCGTGCCTCGCGAGCAGGTCCTCCACCTCGGCGGGGAAGACGTTCTCGCCGCCCGAGCACGATCATCTCGTCGCTGCGGCCCACCACGAACAGGCGCGCCTGGTCGTCCAGGTAGCCGGTGTCGCCGGTGCTCATGAGGCCGCCGAGCATGTCCTTCGAGCCGCCGCCCGTGTAGCCCTCGAACAGCATCTCGTTGCCCACGTAGATGCGGCCGATCTGGCCGGTGGGCAGCTCGTTCCCGTTCTCGTCGTAGATCTTCACGATCGTGCCGCGGGGCGCCTTGCCGGCGGTGCCCGGCGCGGCGCGCAGGTCGCGCGGGGTGGCGATCGTGGCCCAGGCCACCTCGGTCGAGCCATAGAGGTTGTAGACGACCTCCCCGAACTCGTCCATGAACTTGTTGGCCAGCTCGCCCGGCAGCGCGGAGCCGCTCAGCGGCACGCACTTCAGGGACGAGAGGTCGTACCTGCGCCGCGTCTCCTCCGGCAGCTCCATGATGCGCTGCACCATCACCGGGACCATCGGGATCGAGGTGACCTGGTGCTGGGCGGCCGCCCGCGAGCGTCGCCTCCGGGTCGAACTTCCGCTGCAGCACGTAGGTGGCCGACAGCAGCATCCCCAGGGTGAAGTGCGCGAACCCCCACGAGTGGAAGAGCGGGGCCGCGATCAGCCAGTTCTCGCGCGTGCCTCAGCGGGATCTTCGACAGCAGCGCCGCGGCCGGATCGAGCGTCTCGGGCTGGCTGCGCGCGGCGCCCTTCGGCGTGCCGGTGGTGCCGGAGGTGAGGATCACGGTGCGACCGGGCTTCTCGGGCGGCACCAGGTCGGATGGATCCCCGGCCGCGATCAGCTCGTCGAGCGTGGGGTCGGCCGCCTTCTCCTCGTCGTGCCAGGCCACGAAGCGCTTGCGGCGGTGGCCGGCGTCCTCGAGCAGCCCGTAGAACTCCTCGTCGAAGATCAGCGCCACGGGCTTCTCGCGCTTCACCACCTCGGTGAGCTGCGGGCCGGCGAAGGCGGTGTTGAGGTAGAGCCCGTGGGCGCCGAGCTTGGAGAGCGCGGCCACCGTCTCGATGAAGCCGCGGTGGTTGCGGACCATCACCCCGACGTTGTGGCCCTCCAGCACGCCGGCGTCCGAGAGCGAGGAGGCGAGCGCGTTCGAGCGCCGGTGGACCTCCTCGAAGGTGAGCGTGCCCAGCTCGTCGATGATCGCCGTGTCGTGCGGGAAGCGGATCGCGGACGCGGCGAAGCCCGCCGCGGGCGTGGGCCCCCAGCGGCGCATCAGCCCGAGCGTGCGCAGGATGCGATCGGGCCGCTCGGGCCTGATGAAGCCCGCCGTCGCCAGCGTGCGGGCCGTGTGCAGCTTGTTGCCGGCCACGGTGAGCAGGCCGACCTGTGTCTCGTTGTCGCTCAAGCGTTCTCCCTCCACCTCAGCCCGGAGCCGCCGCAGCGACTCCTTGATGTTCTCCCCGACGATCCGCGCCGACAGCCGGTCCGACAGCGCGGCCAGCAGGCCCGCCCGGCGCGTGATAGCTCAGCCGCAGCGTGACCTTGGTGCTGCCGTCCTCCTGCTCGCGCACGCGCCAGCGCCCGCGCTGGTCGATCCCCGTGACGCTGGTCCAGGCAAGCTCCCGCGGCGCGTCGTGTTCCACGACCTCGATCAGGCCGCCGACCTGCGCCGAGCCCACGTGCATGAGCATCGAGTAGCGAGCGCCCAGCCCGCTGCGCTTGCGGCCCTCCACCCTCCAGCGGGTCACGCCCGCCATGAAGCGCGTGTACGCGTCCGGGTCGTCGAGCAGCTTCCAGACCCGCTCCGGCGGGGCCGCCACCGAGATGCACTCCTCGATGCGCATCAGCCGATCACCGGCAGGCGCCGCTCCTCCGCCAGCCCGTCGAGCGTCGCGCTGCATGCGCCTGACCACGTCGTCGTAGACCTCGTCGAGGTCGGGATCGGGCCCGAACTCCTCGCGCAGGTCGATCGGCGGCAGCACCTGGATCGTGATCTTCGCCGGCAGCGGGAGGTGGCCCAGCATGTCGCCGATGTTGAGCCCCCAAGGGAGCGCGAGCGAGATCGGCAGGACCTTGAGCCGCAGCAGCTTGTCGATCCTCAGGAGGCGCGCCAGCCGGTCCCCGCGGCTCAGGAAGAGCGCCGTCTCCTGGCCGCCGATCGACACCACCGGCACGATCGGCACGTCCTTCGAGAGCGCCAGCCGGATGAACCCCTTGCGGCCGCCGAAGTCGACCTTGCGGCCGCTCCCACGTCGGCCGGTGCACCTCCCAGTCGCCACCCGGGTAGACGAGCAGGGCGGCCCCCGAGGACAGCGCCTTGTCGGCGTTCTCGGGCGACGCCGCCACCGTGCCGTACTTGCGCAGGTAGGCCGAGGCCCGGCATCGCCAGCACGAGGTTGTGCGCGAGCTGGAAGAAGCGCCGCTCCACCCCGAAGTAGGTGTTGAAGGCGAGCGTGAAGACGGTGGTGTCGGGCGTCATGTTGCCCCCCGAGTGGTTGCCCACCAGCAGCACCGGCCCCTCCTCGGGGATGTTCTCGAGCCCGCGGACCTCGCCCCGGAACCAGATCGTGGCGAGCATCCAGAGGCCGGGCAGGCTCTCGCGGATGTAGTCGGGGTCGCGCTCGTCGAGGTCCGCGCGCGGGATGCGGCGCTGAAGCTCGTCCTTGATCGCCGCTCCCAGGCGCGCCGGCCACGTCGGCGAGATCGGAACGGCTGCCGGCGCCGTTGCTCGCGGCGCGCTCTCCCGCTGCGACGTCGCTCACGACGCCTCGCTCAGGCCGTCTCGATCAGTGGGGGCCACGCGGACGGGGGCCCGGGCGGGCGGCTCAAGCGTTCCGGCGCTCCCTGCGGCAGGCCGCTCAGGAGCTCGGCCAGCTCCGGCTCGCGCAGCCTGGCGCCCACGGTCTCGATCGCGGTGCGGATCACGTCGTGGCGGCGCTTGCGGCTCATCAGGTTCGGGCCCATGACCTCGAGGTCTTTCCCGGTCGGCTGGATCAGAACCACCTCGGTGCCCGCGGCGCGCAACTTCTTCGCCTCGCTCCCCAGCCTGCGGCCGGACGCCCGGCGCGCGCAGCTCGGCCGCGCGCTCCACCGGATTCCAGGCGCGCATCGGGTGGAGGCTGGAGGTCGGGTTGAGGCAGATCACGAGGTCGAGCCCGGCAGCTCGCAGCAGGTCGAGGTTGGAGTTCGAGTAGAGCCCGCCGTCCACGTAGCGACGGCCGGCGATCGTCGACCGGGTGGTAGAAGCCCGGGATCGCGCAGGACGCCGCCACGGCGTCGGCCAGGTCGGCGGGCGGCGACCCCTCACGGCCGAAGGCCACGCGCCGCCCGGTCGCGTAGTCGCAGGCCACGATCCACAGGCCTCGGTGGTCGGCCCAGCCCGACGGCACCGCGCGCCGGATCGTCTGCTTGAGCGGCTCCGTGGAGACCGCCCCGCGCGGCAGCCAGCCCGCCACCACCGTCGCCGGCGTGTGCCGGTGGGGCCTGACCAGGCTCCTGACGGCGAGGGACCAGCGAGCCGGGCCCGATCGGCGGGAGAGCGCGCTCCAGCCTGTAGACCGCCCCAGCCGAGCGATCGGCCTGCGCCGCGGGCCGCCCCTCTGCGTCCACCAGCCCCTCGAACGTCTCGCCGGCGGAGTGGGCCACCATGAACCACGGTGGCACGCCCGCCGCACACAGCGAGCCGACCATCGAGCCGGCCGAGGTGCCCACGACGTGATCGGCGCTGCCCGGGTCCCAGCCGGTCTCGCGCGCGAGCGCCTCGAGCCCGCCGGTCAGCCACGCGCCGCCCAGCACGCCGCCGGCCCCGAGCACGAGTCCCACCCTCATGCTGACCCCTCCGTCATTCGGGGATTGTCTCCTACCGGGGCCGAGTCCGTCGAACGAGACGCCGGTTACCAGGCCATTAACCGGATCCTCACGACTCGTTTACGCCTGCTTTAGGGCATCAGGTCAGGCTGCCACTGCGCCGGCACTCTCCCCCGCGCCCGGGCCTTTCAGCAAGCCCTCCCCTGCCAGAGGCCCGGGCGCGAGCCGGCTCCCCAGAGCACCCGACCCTCCCCGGAGGAGACATGGCTCACACGACTCAGGACCGCCCCAGGACGGGAGCGGACGAGCGGGAACGAGCCCGCGCACGGCTGGAAGACGGCGTTCGCCGAGCGAGACAGCTGCAGGCGGCGCTACGAGGACAGGATGGGCACGAGCTGCGAGCTCGGCGCCTACATGCGCCTGCGACAAGCGAGCGAGCACGTGGCCGCCTGCGACAAGTGGCTGCGCTGGGTGGAGTCGGACGACCACCTGCGTGTGCCCCGCCCCGACCACAGCCCGTTCGACGAGCTCGTAGCGCTGTAAGACGCCTGCGCGAGGCCTAGCATCAGAGGGCCTTGCGCATCCTGGTTGTCGAAGACGAGCCCGCGATAGCGGACTTCATACGCCGCGGCCTGCAGGCCGAGGGCTACGCCGTGGACTGCGCGCCCGACGGCGAGGAGGGCGAGCGCCGCGCGCTCGGCGGCGACGTGGACCTGGTGATCCTCGACGTGATGCTGCCGGGACAGGACGGCATGGGCGTGCTCGACGCGATCCGGCAGCGCAAGCCCGCGCTGCCGGTGATCATGCTCACCGCCCGCGGCGAGGTGTCCGACAAGGTCGCCGCCCTCGACGCCGGCGCCACCGACTACGTGACCAAGCCGTTCTCCTTCGACGAGCTGGCGGCGCGGGTGCGGGCCCACCTGCGCATGCCCGACCAGGGCCGCACGACTCAGCTCGCCGTGGGCAGTCTCGCGCTCGACCTGCTGACCCGGCGGGTGCAGCGCGAAGGGCACGAGCTCAACCTCTCCGCCCGCGAGTTCGACCTGCTCGCCTACTTCATGCGCCACCCGGGCCAGGTGCTGTCGAGGCAGCAGATCCTGAGCGCCGTCTGGGGCTACGACTTCGATCCCGGCACGAACGTGGTCGAGGTCTACGTGGGCTACCTGCGGCGCAAGCTGGCGCTGTCCGGCAGCCCCGCGCCGATCGAGACGCTGCGCTCGGTCGGCTATCGCCTCTCCGACCGTGCCTAGGCTGCCCCGACCGCGCGGGCTGCGCGCCCGGCTGACGATCTGGATCGCGCGTGATCCTGGTGCTGGCGGTGGGAGCGAGCTTCATCGCGATCTACAGCGGCACCGGGCGGCAGCTGCGCTCGCAGCTCGACAGCGAGCTGCACGGCCGGGCGAACGCCTTCGCGGACGTCGCTGCCGCGCGACCCTGACGATCGCAGCGAGCTGGAGGCGAGCGCCCGCCGCTACGTGACCCACCAGCCCTTCAAGGCTTCCTCCGAGCTGCTCTACGCGAAGCTCGTGAACGGACCCACCGTGACCAACGAGCCGGAGCTGCTCGGGCTCTCCGGCGCCCAGGACCCGACGGAGTCCCCCGAGACCCTGGAGGAGGAAGCCGCGCAGGCGCACCGCCTGAACAGCGCGCCGGCCGGGCTGTCGACGGTGGGGGCGCCCGACGTCGGCGACCTGCGCGTGTACGTGCTGCCGGTGATCCGGCAGGGACACCGGGTGGCGATGATCGGCGTGGGCGAGTCGCTCGAGCCGGTCATGCGCGCGCAGCACGGCGTGGCGCGCACCTTCCTCGTGGCGGGCCTCTTCGCCCTCGCCGCGGCCGCCCTGGCCGGCTTCGCGGTGGCCTCGCGCGTGTCCCAGCCGCTGCGCCGGATGGCCGGCACCGCCGCGACCGTCAGCGCGGGCTCGATCTCGCCCCGCATCGGCGCCGACGGCCTGCACGGGGAGATCCTGGTGCTGGCGGAGGCCTTCGACAACATGCTCGACCGCCTCGACGACGCCTTCGCCCGCCAGCGCTCGTTCGTCTCCGACGCGTCGCACGAGCTGCGCACGCCGCTGACGGTGGTGCGCGGGCAGCTCGAGGTGCTCGCCCGCCAGCCGGACATCTCGCGCGAGGACGTGCAGCGAGTTACCCGCCTGGTCGGCACGGAGATCGAGCGCATGGAGCGGCTCGTGGACGAGCTGCTGGCGCTCGCCAAGACCGAGGAGGGCTGGCCGCTCGAGCGCCGCGACGTCGAGCTGCGGCCCTACCTGCGCGAGCTGTTCGACGGGCTCAGCCTGAGCGCGGACCGCCGCTTCGAGCTCGGGGCGGTGAGCGACACGACGATCGCGATCGACCCGGACCGCATCTCGCAGGTGCTGCACAACCTCGCCCAGAACGCCGTGGCCCACACGCGGCCGGGCGGGCTCGTGCGCCTGTCCGTGGAGGCGAACGGGCGGCTGGTCGTCTTCTCCGTGGACGACGACGGGCCGGGGATCCCGCCCGCGGAGCGCGACCGCGTGTTCGACCGCTTCCACCGCACCGACTACTCGCGCGCCCGCAGCGACGGCGGCAGCGGCCTCGGCCTGGCGATCGCCCGGGCGATCGTGGAGGCGCACGGGGGAGCATCAGGGCGGGAGTCGCCTGAGGGCGGGCGCGGCTGGAGTTCGATTGCCTCGTTAGAGTACGGAGTCGCGGAATTGGAAGTACGAGACAGTCGTCCTCCGTACTTCGTACTCCGCACGGCCTCGCCCGCTTGAAGGAGCAGCCCCGCCGCGTTGAAGAAGCGTTGCTGTGACCCAGCTCCTCGCTCTCTCGGAGGCGCTTGTGCGCAAGGACGCCGATACGGCCCTCCACTCCCGCAAGGTGGCGGACCTGGCCGAGCGCGTCGGCGCCCGCCTGGGCCTGTTCGGCCAGCACCTGCGCGCCCTGCGCTGGGCCGCGCTGCTCCATGACGTGGGCAAGATCGAGGTGCGCGACGAGGTCCTGCGCAAGCCGGGCGCGCTCACCGACGCGGAGTTCGAGGAGATCAAGGCTCACGCGGCCGGCGGCGCGCGCATGGTGGAGCGCGTCCCCTTCTTCGCGAACGTGCACCCGCTGGTGCGCTGGTCGCACGAGCGCTACGACGGCCGCGGCTACCCGGACGGCCTCGCGGCCGACCAGATCCCGCTCGGCGCCAGGGTGATCTGCGCCTGTGACGCCTTCGACGCGATGGTCTCCGACCGCCCCTATCGGCGGGCGATGACGATCCGCGCGGCGGTGCGTGAGCTGCGCGCCGGAGCGGGCTCTCAGTTCGACCCTGACGTGGTCGACGCGCTCGTGATCGAGGTGCTCGGCCCCCGCTCTGGCCGACGCTCGCATCGCCTGACCTGTAGAAACCGCGCCGTGAGTCCGACCGGCGCCCAGCTGCTGGTCCGCGGAATCGAGTCCGCGGGCGTCCCCGTCGTCTTCGGGCTGCCCGGCGTGCACAACCTGGCGGCGTGGAAGGCGCTGGCCGAGCTCCCACATCCGCCTCGTGGGCGTGCGGCACGAGCAGACCGCGGTCTACGCCGCCGACGGCTACGCGCGGGCGAGCGGCCGGCCGGGCGTGGCAATCACCACCACCGGCCCCGGCGCGGCCAACACGCTCGGCGCCACCGGCGAGGCCTGGGCCTCGGGCGCGCCCGTCGTGGTGATCGCCACCGACATCCCCACGACGCTGCGGCGCGAGGGCGTCTACCGGGGCGTGCTGCACGAGACCACGGACCAGGCGGCGATGTTCGGGCCGGTGACCAAGGACACGATCCGCGTGACGCGATGCCGGCGACCTCGAGCACGCGGTGCGGTGGGCGCTCGACACGGCGCTGGCTCCCCCCAGCCGCCCGGTGTACCTCGAGGTGCCCACCGACCTGCTGGGAGCGGAGACCGAGGAGCAGCCCGGGCCGCCCGCCGCCGCGCCGCTGCCCGAGCCGTCCGAGGAGGAGCTCGAGCGAGCCGCCCAGATCCTCGCCGCGGCCAAGCGGCCGCTCGTGTGGGCCGGCGGCGGCGCGCTGCGCTCGGGCGCGGCCGATGCGGTCGGCGCCCTCGCCGAGCGGCTGGCCGCGCCGGTGATCACCACCTACATGGCCCGCGGCCTGCTGGGCGCGGACCACCCCTGCGCCGTCGGGCTGCCGCCGCACCTCCCGGAGGCAGGCGCGCTCTGGGACGAGGCCGACGTCGTGCTCGCGATCGGCAGCGACTTCGACGGGATGATGACCCAGAACTGGGCCCAGCCCGCGCCGTGCCCACCTGGTCACGATCAACGTCGACCCCGTCGACGCCGCCAAGAACTACGAGCCCGAGCTGGCCCTGACCGGCGACGCCGCCGCCGTGGGCGCGGCGCTGGCCGAGCGCCTGCCGCAGCGCGACGGCCTGGACGAGCTGAGCGCGCGCCTGGCCGAGCTGCGCTCCAGCGCGCGGGCCGGGCTCGAGCGCGAGTTCCCGGACGAGATGCGCTTCCTCGACGCGTTCGCGGCCGCCGTGCCCGACGACACGCTGGTGGTGGCCGACATGTGCATCGCGGGCTACTGGCTGGCCGCGCTTCACCCGGTGCCGGCTCCGCGCAAGCTCGCCTACCCGATGGGCTGGGGCACGCTCGGCTTCGGCCTCCCGCTCGCGGTCGGGGCGGCACTCGGCGGCGACGGCCCGACCGTGTGCGTCTGCGGCGACGGCGGCTTCCTCTACGGCTGCGGCGAGCTGGCGACCGTCGCCCAGGAGCGCATCCCGCTCACCACGCGTGATCGTGGACGACGGCGGCTACGGGATGCTCCGCTTCGACCAGCGCCAATCGGGCGATCCGATCTTCGGCGTGGACCTCCAGAGCCCCGACTTCGCGGCGCTCGCGGGGTCGTTCGGCATCGAGACGGAGACGGTCGAGGGGCTGGGCGACGACTTCTCACAGGCACTCGCCAGGCACGTCGCGGACAGCTCTCCGACCGTGCTGGTGGCGCGCGCGGGGCTCGAGCCGCCCCCCACCAGCTCGCCCGCGCTGGTATCGCCGCCGCAAGTAGCCGGGCGCCCGTTTGGGTATCACTGGGGAATGACTTCCCACCGAGAGCAGGAGTTGATGGTCGAGGAGCTGCGCGAGGCCTCGTTCCCGATGGCGTTGCGCGGCTACGATCGCGCCGCGGTGGACGCGTACGTGGAGCAGGTCCACCGCGTGATCGCGGAGTTCGAGGTGAGCCGCTCGCCGGAGTCCGCCGTGAAGAACGCGGTGGCCCAGGTGACCGACGAGACGCGCGGGATCCTCGAGCGCGCCCACGAGGCCGCTGACGAGATCACGGCGCGCTCGCGTGCGCGCGCCGACGAGCGCGTGCAGGAGGCCGAGCGCGAGGCCGCCCGACTGCGCCAGAACGCCGAGGCGCAGGTGCGCGAGCTCGACTCCGACGTGGAGGCGATCTGGAACGAGCGCCACCGGCTGATCGAGGACGTGCGCAACATCGCCGACCAGCCTGGCGACGTTCGCCGAGGAGGCCGAGGCGCGCTTCCCCGCCGCGGCCGCGGACGCCACGCAGGCCCTGCCGCGGACGATCGAGCCGCTGCCGCAGGACGAGCCGGAGCCTGCCCGAGGAGCTGGAGCCGCCTGCCGGACGTCGAGGCGGACGTGATCCATGCGGAGCCGCCGCCCGAGATCGACGCGACCGAGCCCGAGGAGCCCGGTCCCGGCCCCTAGGCCGCCGGCTCGAGCAGCAGCTCCGCGTTCCTGGTCCGCCTCGTGGCGGTAGGGCGAGTACACCCAGAGCGGGGCGGAGATGTTCTTCATCGCGAGTGGGCCGAGGCCGTGCAGCGTGCGGGCCAGGCTCCCGGCGGCGCGCTTCGTGGCCTCGGTGATCAGCAGCTCGCCCGCGCCGGCCGACGCGGTGACCCGCGCCGCGACGTTCACGGTCGCGCCCCACCAGTCGCCGCCGCGCTGGAGCGCGGGGCCGGTGTGGATGCCGATGTGGAGCGGCGGCAGGCCGACCATGTCGGACTGAAGGCGCAGTCCCAGGGCGATCGCCTCGGCGGCGTCCAGGCAGTGAACCTCCACGGCGTCGCCGATCGTCTTCACCAGCTCGGCGCCGTGCTCGGCCGCCAGGCGGGAGACCTCGGACGCGAAGAAGATCGCGAGCTCGGCCGCGGCCTCGTCCCCGTCCTGCTCGGTGAGGGCCGAGTAGCCGGAGATGTCCGCGAACAAGAAGGTGTGGAGTCGGCCGTCGCTCATTCTGAAAACTCGGCGTGACAATCGAGCGAACACCGTTCCTCCAAAACGAAACGGAGCGCCGGAATCGCTTCCGGCGCTCCATTCCTCGATCCCCTTGCGGGGAGCGGTACCCCAGGCAGCCCTAGGAGCTGCTGCCGATCATGCGACGCTGAACCAACGCGACGCGTGTAAGGGCGTAACCGGTGCCGAGGAGCGCAATTCCGAGCGCTGCGGCAGCGAGCACGATCGCAAGCGTGTGCTCGTTGTCGTTCGTCACCGTGTGGACCTCGCGAACGACTTCGGAGGGAGCCGCCACCGGGGTGCTGCCCGGCGGTGAGGACTGAACGTCGGTCGTGTGAGTCGTCGGCAGGACGTAGGCCGGCGGTCGACTGGTTGCGCGTGTACGCCGCCCACGCCTGGGCGTACTTGCTCCCGGCCGCGGTCATGCCGGAGCCGGAGGCTGCTGGCGACCGTCTTCGACTGCGACGACACGGAGTCGGCGCCGAAGTCCTTCGGCTTGACGACGCGAATCGTCGCGCCGTTCTCGTGGCTCACGGCGATCGTCCGGCCACCGGTGACGGGCGCGGTGGAGGCCGGAGCCGGGTTCGAGGAGCTCGAGTGCGGATCGGGGGGCAGCGGCATCGCGCCGGCCATGCTCGGGGCGGCAAGACCAGCCACGCAGCTGGCGATCGCCACACTTCGCATCAACCTGATTCGCTTCCTGTTGGCCTTCATGGTGCCTCCTTGGGCTTTCGCGACCCGGTTGGCGGCGGCCGCGACGGGGTTATGGGATACGGGAGCCAAGGTATGGCGGCAGGGACCTCGCTTCCACGCATTTCCGCGCACCCGAGCGCGTACTTCGACACACTCGCGCGTGGACTCCGGAGCCCCCGGCTGGCATGCTGGTGCCGGGACTCGCCATGCACGCACGCGACACCGGCCGGCAGGAGCCCTTCCTCGCCCAGATCACGGCCGAAGAGCTGGCCGATCTGCGCGCGCGCGCGATCGTCCGCAGCTTCGCGCGCGACGCCACCATCCTGCATCAAGGCGAGGCGCCCGGGCGCGTGATCGTGATCGAGCGCGGGCGCGCGAAGATCACCGCGATCACCGAGGACGGCGCGGAGGTGGTGCTCGCCTTCCGCGGACCAGGCGACCTGCTGGGCGAGCTGTCAGCCCTCGGCGGCGAGCCGCGCCTGGCCAGCGTGCGCGCGCTCGAGCCGCTCGACGCGCTCGCGATCCCCGCCGCGGACTTCGACTCCTTCCTCGAGACGCACCCGCGCGTGGCCCTGGTGATCCTCAGGGTCGTGATCGCGCGGCTGCGCGACGCCGACCGCCAGCAGGTCGAGTTCGCGGCCTACCAGACGCTCGGCCGCGTGGCGCGCCGGCTGGTGGAGCTGGCCGAGCGCTTCGGAGAGGAGACCGACGGCGGGGTGCGGATCACCCTCCCGATCAGCCAGGAGGAGCTGGCCGGCTGGGCGGGAGCCTCGCGCGAGTCCACCGCGAAGGCCCTTCACGAGCTGCGCGACCTGGGCCTGATCGAGACCGCCCGCCGCGACATCACCGTCCGGGACCTCGCGGGTCTCGAGCGGCTGGTGCGCTAGCCGGGAAGCCGGAAGTCGAGGTCGGCGGACACGTCGGCCACGTCCATCTGCGCCTTCTGGAGCTTGCCGGCGTAGTCCCAGTTGAGCGCCTGCCAGCGGGTGAACTGGTCGAGCACCCAGATGCCGGACTGGCGTGCGCCGTTGCCCGACTTGCCGTTGCCGCCGAAGGGCAGGTGCGCCTCAGCGCCGGAGGTGGAGTTGTTCACGCTCACCATGCCGGCGCTCACGCGGCGGCGGAACTCGAACGCGCTCTTCGCGTCGGTGGTGTAGATCGCGGCCGAGAGGCCGTAGCCGTGGCCGTTCGCGAGCTCCACCGCCTCGTCGAAGTCCGAGAACGTCATCACGCCGACGATCGGGCCGAAGGTCTCGGTGGAGTAGAGCTCGTCGTCGCGGCGCACGCCGTCGACGATCGTCGGGTGGCAGTAGAGCCCCGTGTCGGGGTCGCCGACGAAGCCCCGGCGCGGGTTGTCGGAGCCGATGCGCCCGGTGGCGGTCGAGCCGTGCACGGTGTGGTGATCGCGGATCAGCCCGAGCCAGCCGAGGAAGCGCTCCAGGAAGCGCTCGTTGATCATCGGCCCGTAGACCACGTCCTGCGTGGGGTCGCCCACCGGCGCCTCCTCCACCGCGCGCGCGAACTGCGCCATGAACTCGTCGTGCACCGACTCGTGGACGATCACGGTGCCGAGCGACGTGCAGCGCTGACCGGCGGTGCCGAAGCCGCTGAAGAGCGCGCCCTCCACCGCCAGCTCGAGCTGCGCGTCCGGCATCACCACCAGCGGGTTCTTGCCGCCGAGCTCGAGGCAGGGCGACTGCAGATGGCGGCCGCAGAGCTCGCCGAGCCGGCTGCCCACGCCGCTCGAGCCGGTGAAGCCGACCTTGTCCACGAGGCCCGCCTCCAGCGCCTGCTCGAGCCCCTCGAACGCGGTCGGGCCGTCGCACTGGACGAGGTTCAGCACGCCCTCCGGCAGACCGCCGTGAAGGAACAGCTCCGCCAGCGCCTCGCCCAGCGCCGGCGCGTACTCGGCCGGCTTCCAGACCGCCGAGTTGCCGCACAGCAGCGCCGGCACGAGGTACCAGGACGGCACGGCCACCGGGAAGTTGCCCGCGGTGATGATCGCGGCGACGCCCACGGGGTTGCGGAACGTGAACAGCTGCTTGTCCGACATCTCCGACGGCACCGTCTGCCCGTACAGGCGGCGGCCCTCGGACACGAAGAAGTTGCAGGTATCGACGATCTCCTGCACCTCGCCGAGCGACTCCGCGTAGGGCTTGCCGATCTCGCGGGTGACGAGCCGGGCCAGCGCCTCCTTGTTGTCCTCCACGAGCCGGCCGATCTGCTGGATCGCGCGGCCGCGCACGGGGGCCGGCACCTCGGCCCAGCCCTGCTGGGCCTCGCGCGCGGCGCGGCAGGCGGCCACGAAGGTGGAGGCGTCGCCGAGCAGTGCCTCGGCCACCACGTCCGAGCTGTCGGCCGGGTTGGTGGAGACGAGCCGCCCGCCGGGGGCGTCGGTCTCGGGGCGGCCGCCGACTATCGAAGCGACGGTGCGGGTGTCTCGAGCAAGCGTGTCGGTCATGTCTAGATCGTAGAGATGGGCGAACCGGCGCCCGGCGCCCGCGCGCTCGTTATCTTGCCCCGCGGGAGACGAGGTGGGGGGCTTCAACGTGTCTGTACGACTGCTTCTTGGGACGCTGGCAGTGCCAGCGCCGGCTTCGCCCGCCGGTGCGGCCGCGGGATCTCTCTATTCCGGGATAGGCCCCCGACCAGGGCCGGACATCCTGTACGAGAAGCCCGCCGGCGCCCCGCAGCGCACGAATGCAGGGGTCTGGCACGCGCCCCCCATCCTCGTCTCCGGAGCGCTCGCGGGCTAGGCGTCCTGAGTTCGGCTAGACCAGCGCGGTCCCGACCGGCTGTGCTTCTTCCTGAACTGCACCGGCCAGCATGTCGCGAAGCTCAGCGTTGTCCTCGTGCTGGTGCACGGAGACGGCATGCTCCGCGGCGGCGTTGATGACCTCGTCCTTCGTGCCCGAGATGTAGAGCGAGCAGTTGCTCTCGCTGGGGACGGAACGACAGTCGACGAAGTAGCGACCCATGGTCACTCCTTTCGCTATGAGGCATGCAGGGCAGCCACTTCTACCCCTCCGGGGCGGTTGGGTCAAGTGCGCCGGCCGGCGGGCGCAGGCGGCACCGCTGCCCTGATCTCGCCGAGCAGGCGGCCCGCCAGCTCCGGCGCCGGCTCGTCCGGGCGCAGCTGCCCGGAGGCGGGCGCGAAGAACGAGACGGTGACGCGCGGCCGGCGCGGGAAGCGCACGAAATCGGTGGTGCCGGAGAGCGTGCACAGCACCACCCGCGCCGCCGGGCAGGCCGCGGCCAGGCGGCCCACCCCGCTGCGCGCCTTCAGCCGCTCGCCGTTCGAGAGCTTGCCCTCGGGGAAGATGCAGATCGCCTCGCCCGCGCGCAGGGCCTCCACCGCGCGGTCGAGGGCCGCGGAGTCGCCGCTGCCGCGCTCGATCGGGATCTGCCGCATGCCGTTCAGGATCGGGCCGAGCCCGCGCATCTTCCAGAGGTCCGCGCGGGCGAGGAAGCGCAGCGGGCGCACGCGCCGCAGCACCACGCCGAGGATCACCGGATCCATCTGGCTGTCGTGGTTGGGCACGAGCAGCAGCGGTCCGCTGCGCGGCACCGCCTCGAGGCCGTGCACGCGCGTGCGGCCCCACCAGCTGAGCGGCAGCATCAGGCGGGTGAAGAGCGCGTAGAGCGAGGCTGCTCCCGCAGGGTCAGCGGGCGGGCTGGAGCGCGAAGTAGCCCATCAGCGCCCAGTGCCGGTCGCGGCCGCGGCGCAGGAGCACCTTGCCGAGATAGGCGCCCGGCACGACCTCCACCAGCTCGTCGAGGATGTCGCGGATGAGCAGGCCCGGGTTGGCGTCGGAGTCGTAGTCGATCTTCAATGTCTCGCGGTCCGGATCCACGGCGCCCTGGCTCGTGTAGGTGCGGAAGCGAAAGGCCACGCAACGGTCGTCGCCCTCGCCCTCAAGCCGGTAGCGCGGCCAGAACAGCCGCGCCGGAACGCGCGCGCTCGGCAGGAGGAGGTTGTCGCCGGTCTGCTCGGAGGCGTCGAAGCGCTTGCCCACCCAGGGCATCCACGCCCCGGCGAGCCCGCGGAAGAGCGGATCCGTGGCACGCCGCGTGGTGGTGGTCACCAGGATGCCGTCGTACGGCCCGTCGAGCGCCTCGGACGGCGCGGAGCCCAGGCGGAAGATGCGGTTGAGGCTGTCGTGAGCCTCCTCGCGCCGGCGGCCGGCGCGGGCGCCCGCGAGGCGGATCTGGTTCCAGACCTCGCGCCGGGCGAGGTCGTCCCCCTGCTCCTGGAGGGCCTTCACGTAGCGCTCCACCTCGGCTGAGGTGGGCTCGAGCGGGTCCGGTGCGAGCTCGGCCTGGGTCAGCATTTGACGCTTGTTCGCGGCAGCGGCCCTCCCGGATCAGTGGCGGTGCGCTTATATCCGCGCGATGGAAGATCCGATGCGGGTGGCACGCGGGGTCGAGGTGCCGCTGTCAGAGGTGGAGCTGCGTGTGAGCCGCTCCTCCGGGCCGGGCGGCCAGCACGCGAACGTCACCGCCTCGCGGGTGGAGGCGGTGTTCGATGTCGCGGCCTCGCCCTCGCTCAGCGAGGAGCAACGCCGCCGGGTGATGGGCCGCGTGGGCCCGCGCCTGACCGCTGTGGCGCAGGACTCCCGCAGCCAGGCTCGCAACCGCGAGCTGGCGCTCGAGCGGCTGCGCTCGCGGCTGGCCACCGCCCTCGCGGTGCCGCGCGCCCGCCACGCCACCAAGCCAACGGCCTCCTCCCGTGCCAAGCGGCTCGACTCCAAGCGCCGGCGGGGCGAGCTGAAGCGCGCTCGCGGGCGACCGCGGCCCGAGGACCTCTAGGCGACGACTCGAGCCTGCCGGTGCGCGGCGCTGCGCACCACCTCGAGCACGCGGGCCGGCTCGTCGGTGACCTGGAACAGGTCGAGATCCCCGGGCGAGATCTTTCCCTCGCCGGCCAGCCGCTCCCGTATCCAGTCCACCAGCCCCTGCCAGTAGGCGGCTCCCGACGAGCAGCACGGGGAAGTAGCGGATCTTCCCGGTCTGGATCAGGGTCAGTGCCTCGAACAGCTCGTCGAGCGTGCCGAAGCCGCCCGGAAAGACCACGAACGAGCTCGCGTAGCGCACGAACATGACCTTGCGCGTGAAGAAGTAGTGGAACTGCAGCGGGAGATCGACGTAGGTGTTCATCGACGCCTCGAACGGCAGGTCGATGTTGAGCCCGATCGAGTGCGCCCCGCTGTCGCGGGCGCCGCGATTCGCCGCCGCCATGATGCCCGGGCCGCCGCCCGTGATGATCGCGAAGCCCGCCTCGCCGAGCGTGCGTGCCACCGTGCGGGCCAGCTCGTACTCGGGGTGGTCCTCCGGGGTCCGCGCGGAACCGAAGATGGAGACGGCGGCACCCACCCTCGCGAGCGCCTCGAAGCCCATCGCCAGCTCCGCCTCGATCCGCTGGAGGCGCGCCGTGTCCGACTGGGTCGAGACGATCGAGCGCAGCTCGGCGCCGAGCAGCTCCTCGTCAAGGGTCGCCGGACGCCGCGGGCGCGGCTCGTCGCTCACGCGCTAATCCCGCTGCGCGGACAGGCGGGTGAGCGCCTGGTGAACCTCCACCACCGCGATCTTCACCGGGTCCTCGTCCGGGCGGTCGTGCACGAGGTCCCAGGTCTTCTCAGCGGCCTCGCTGGCGTTCTCGCGAGTGGCCTTGCTGCCGATCATCTGCACGAGCTTGATCTCGAATTCCTGGATCTGGGTGGCCGGGTCCGCCGGCGCCAGACGTGGCAGCGGGTCCCCGGTGGCCTCCCGCCACATCGAGGTCGCGATCACCAGCCGGTTGCGCAGCAGCGTCGGGTCCATGGCGCTCACAGCGGCACCTTATCGGGGTGAGCGACCCGCCTAGAGGTCGGCCGCGCGAAGCTGACCGCCGTACGCGCCGCGGCCGGTGATGGCGGCGGCGCCGCAGCGCGAAGCGAGCGCCAGCGCGGCCTCCACGTCCCTCCGCTCGCCCAGCGCGAAGGTCAGTCCGGCGGCAAAGCAATCGCCCGCCCCGTAGCTGTCGGACACCGGGCCGGGAAGCTCCGCGGCGACGAAGCTGCCGCTGCGTCCCTCCCCTGCCGTCCAGGTCCCGCCCTCGGCCCCCGCGGTCGACACCACCAGCCGCGGAGCCGGGTCGAGGGCGCCCGCGGCGTAGCGCTCGCCGGCGTCGTTGGCCGAGTGCACGAGAGCGTCGAGCTCCACGCCCGCCTCCGCCAGCGTGGGCAGCGAGCGCGCAGTGGCCACCAGCACGCGCGCGGCGCGCGCCGCGCGCAGGGCCGCGGCATCGCCGCTCACGAAGTAGACGGCGTCCACGTCCGCGAACTCGCCCCATGGCAGCGCGTCGTGGCCGCTCGGCCCGTAGCGCTCGTGGATCGTGGTGATCGTGCGCTCCCCGTCGGAGTCGAGGTAGGTGAAGCCGCGCCGCTGTGGCAGCTCGCGGAAGGTGGCCTCGACCCGCACGTCACGGGCCTGCAGCTGCTCCCTGGCGGCGTGGCCGAGCGGATCGTCCCCGAGCGCTGTGAACAAGAGCGCCGAGCCGGCCAGCTTGGCGAGCTGGACCACGGACACCGCCCCTCCCCCGGCGGCCTCCTCCCACCACTCCTCGGCGTGCACGATCTCGCCTTGCACGGGCACCCGCGCCACCCGCGCGAACTCGATCCACTCCACGTGACCCACCACGGCGACCTTCATGCAAGCCGCACGGTACCGCTCAGCCGGAAGTACCCTTGAATGGGCATGGGGCTGATCGCCTTTCTCATCTCTCTCGCTGTGCTGGGCCTCGTCGTCGGTGCGCTCGGGCGCCTCGCGCTGCCCGGTCCCGACCCGATGGGCATCGGCCAGACGATCCTGATCGGCCTGGCCGGCTCGTTCATCGGCGGCTTTCTCACGTCGCTGATATCCGGTCGGCAGGCATGGAACATGATCGTCGCCGTGGCCTGCTCAACCGCGATCGTCTACCTGATCCGCCGCTCCCACGGCGGCACGCTGACGGATCCGGGCCTGGGCAACAGGCCGCGCCGCTAGCTGCTGTTCAGATGCGGCCGTATCGCGCGGGCCGCGGCAAGCACCTCGCGCGCGGGTGGGTAGTCGCTCGAGTGCTCCGACAGGTGCACGTAGCGGATGGAGCCGTCCGGAGCGACCACGAGGACGCCGCCGAGCTGGGCGGCATGGCCGATGATCCGGCCCTGGTGCACCGCGACGCTGCCCTGGCCGATGCGTGAGGCCACCGTCGCCCTCAGCGTGGCCAGGATCTGCCGCGGCCCCACCAGCTCGCCGAGCGTACCCAGCTTCGCCCCCACCATCGCGTAGATCCGCCGGTCGGGGTCCACGAGCACGGTCACGTCAACGCCCTGCGCGCGGCGGAACGACGCCGCCATCTCCGGCGTGCCCTGGCCGATCATCACGAGGTTCACGCCTGCCGCCTCGAAGTCGTCGCGCAGCTTGTGAAGCTGGACCGCCTGGTCGCGGCAGAAGACGCAGCCGTAGTGGCGCACGAACGCGAGCACGGCCGGCCGCTCGCGCCACAGGTCCCCTAGCCGCACCGGGCGACCCTCGTGGTCCTCGAGCACGACGTCCTCGAGCTCGTGCGCGTCGCTCGGCGGGTTGGTGGACTGATGCTCACGAGGGATGTCGAGCACGGGCGGAAGGCTAACCTGCCGGCCCAAATCGCACCTCACTCGTGCCGGGTCCGGCAGTGGTACATTCGCTGCCTCTTCAAGAAGGGGGGAGATCTGAGCAGTCTGAGCGCTCATGGCAACGGCGACGTGGTCCTTGCCGACGCCGTCGCAGAAGAGGTAGAGGCGCTGCTTGCCGCCACCGAGAAGGCGGCGGAGACGATCAGGCACGAGACCGAGCGTGAGGCGCTCGCCGCTCTCGACGAGCTGTCCGAGCTCGTGGCCGGGCTGCGCGGCGCGGCCGACCGGCTCGAAAGGCAGCTGGATACCGCGCGCGCCCAGCTGGGCGTGGCCACCACCCCTGCGCTCAACGGCACCGACGTAGAGCGCCGAGCCCGCCTCGTCGCGCTCAACATGGCGGCCAACGGCGCCCCCCGCGAGGAGACCGACCGCTACCTGGCGGAGCGGCTCGGCATCTCGGATCGCACCAAGCTGCTCGACGCGGCGTACGACTCATCGCGCTAGCCGATACCGCCGCGCCCCGCACTACCCTGGCGGCCAGCGGTGATCCCAATGGTGATGCACAGGGCGGGAAGCGAGGTGCGCGCGATCCTGCGGGCCGACACGCCCACGCACCTCCACCTCAGGGAGCGCATCACCGCGATCGTGACGGTCACGGTCACGCTCGACGTGGTGGCCGCGGTGCTCGTCTACTTCCTCGAGCGGGGCAGGACCCTGAACGGCATCCACACGTTCGGCGACGCGGTCTTCTGGACCACGGCGCAGCTGCTCACGGTGTCCTCCCAGATGCCGAATCCGGTCACCACGGGCGGCAAGATCGTCGACCTCGTGCTGGAGCTGTGGGCGATCACCGCGGTCACCGCGCTGGCGGGCTCGTTCGGGGCCTTCTTCCACCGCCGCGGGATGGAACGCGACCCGATGTAGCCAGGCTCAGATGCGCAGCGCGCGCCGGTCGTAGAAGCGCCGGGCGAGCTCGCGGAAAAGCCCGCCGTCGTCGTCGGCGCTGAGTGAGCGCCTGCTGTTCCCGTTGATCGCCGGCGGATCGGTGATCGCCGTCGTGGCGGGCGTCGCAGGCGCAGGTGGTGCCGTCGGCGCCGCCGCCGAACAGGTAGGCGATCACCCCCGCCGCGCGGTACTGCCGAAGGTGCCGCCCGCCGCCCCTGCCCAGCAGCCACTGCACGCGGTTGTCCTGGAAGTGGCCCAAGGTGTTGTTCTCGGCGCGCATCTCGGTGTTCCCCAGCGGGATCTGCCAGATCGCGATCGCCTGATGCGATGCCCGGGAGTAGCGGCCGAGGAAGCGGACGTTGCGGCCGAAGTCGGCCGGCTTCCACCACGAGGCGCCGCCGTCGCCGTAGATCACCTGCTTGAAGCCGGCGTCGCGGTCCGAGAACTCGCTGAAGGTGAGGTCGAAATGCGCGTGCAGCGAGCGGTAGTAGGCGGCCGCCTTTGCGGCTAGGCGGTCGATGTCCCGCGTTCGGCGGGTCCGAGTACTGGATGTCCACGCCGGTGCCCCAGATGCTCAGGTTGTAGGCGAGCAGGACGTGCGGCGCCAGGCTGTCGCGAAGCCGTACCACGGCCTGCGCGAAGCCCGATACGTCGTTCGGCAGACCGGCCAGCTCGGGAAGCCCGGTGGCGGAGACCTGCGCGGGCACCGTCGCGGCGTCGTCACCGCGGGCCACGTGCTCGACGTAACCCCACAGGTCTGGCTCCACGTGGAGCACCTCGGTGCGGCCGGACTCGTTCGCGCGCCGGAAGAACAGCTCGAGGTCCTGGTAGTAGGCCTTCATGGTCGCGGCGTTCTGGAGGTTGCCGAGGTCCGCGCGCTGCTCGTCCGAGTCGTTCTTGCCGGGCAGCGACTGGCGAATCATGTAGTAGGTGAAGACGGGCGTGATGTGGTGCGCCAGCGACTCGCGCGCGTACATGCTCGCGAACGTGCCGTCCGGGTTCCAGGTGGACCAGCCGGCCCCGGTGTTCACGCCACCGGCCAGGTACTGGTAGCGGAAGCCGAAGGGCGCGCTGCGGCGCAGGGCGGCCGCACCGCCGGGCGGGTCGGTCAGGCCGAGCTCGACGCGGTGCGAGGGCCAGCCGCGGGGAGGCTTGGCGGCGAGCGCCGGTGTGGCGAGGCATGCAGCGGCCAGGAGGGCTGCAAGAAGGGTGCTTTTCATTCGGGCTACGAGTGACCGAGTGCGGACCACGCCTCAGACACCCGGCGCGGCGGCCCCACATGGTATCCCTGGGCGTACGAGACGCCCGCCTGGCGCAGGAGCACGAGCGTCTGCTCGTCCGAGACGAGCTCCGCCACGGTCTCCGCCCCCATGCCGTGAGCGATGTCCACTATCGCCTGCAGCACGAGCTGGTCGGTGCGGCTGTCGGCGAGCGTCGAGATCAGTCCGCCCTCGAGCTTCAGGTAGTCGAGCGGCAGCTTCTTGAGGTGGCGCATGGCGCCGAAGCTCGAGCCGAAGTCGCGCAGGGCGAAGCGGCAGCCGATGCTCTTCAGCTTCGCGGCCAGCTCCGAGGTCACGTCCACCGCGGCCACCGCCACCTCCTCGGTCACCCCGAGCACGAGGCGGCTCGGATCGGCGCCGGTGGCGGCGAGCCACTGCTCGATGGCGAAGGGCAGCTCATGGTCGTCGAGCGAGTGCGCGGACAGGCTCAGCTCGAGTCGCACGTAGCGGCCCTTCTGCTCCTGCTCGGCGATCAGCCCGATCGCCTGGCGCACCAGCCAGTGGTCGATCCCGCGCATCAACCCCGCGCGCTCGGCCACGCCCAGGAACGCCTGGGGCAGCACCAGCCGCCCGTTCTCGTCGCTCATCCGCAGCAGCAGCTCGAAGTGCGCGACCTCGTTCGTGCGCAGGTCGAGCGCCGGCTGGCAGGAGACGATGAAGCCCTCCTCGTCGAGCGTCTGGCGCAGCCGCTCGCTGGAGATCGGCGCGGGCGCCTCCACCGACCCCTGGTACACGGCCAGCGGCGCCTCGTGCGACGCGGCCTCCGGCTCGGGTCTGGGCTCGGGTTTCCGGTTCCGGCGTGGGCTCGGGCTCCGGCTCGGGCTCCGGCTCGTGCTGAGGCTGTGCAGCCTCGGCGGGTGCCTCGTGCTCCGCCGCCGGCGGCGGCTCCCAGGCCGGCGCGGGCTCCGGCTCGGGCTCGGGCCGGCTGGTACTCGGGCTCAGGCTGAAACTCTGGTTCGGGCTGCGACTCGTGCTGCGGCTCTCCGTAGTCCGCGCTCCGGCGCCTCCTCCTCCAGCTCCGGCTCGTGGAACAGCACGAGCGCCCCGGCCAGCCGTTCCGGCTCGGGCTCCTCGTCGCCCTCGGCGCGGAACGCCGCCGCGGCGGCCTCGAGCACCCCACCATGCCGGACCCGCAGGCGACCCAGCTCGTCGGCGGTCCAGTCGCGCGAGCCGATGTCGTCGAGGAAGGCGCTGAACTCCGAGCCGCGGCCGAGCGGCACGGGCACGAGGGCGAGCTCGATCGTGAACTCGCGGCCGTCCCGGTGCCGCGTCACGACCTCGAAGCGCCGCTCCGCGCTCGGCGCCTCGCCGGCCAGCACGCGCTCCAGATCGCGCTCGCCGCGCTGGCGCTGATGCGGAGCGACGATCGTGGCGACGAGCGGGTGCCCGATCACCTCGCCGCGGCGCCAGCCGAAGGTGCGCTCGGCCTGCGCGGTCCAGGCCGTGATCAGCCCGCCGGAGTCCACGGACATGAGCCCGGAGCCGACGAGCGGCGCGAGGCTGTCCTCGGCGGGCGGCGGGTCGGGCGCCTCGCCCCGTAGGGCTGATGGGTATAGGCGTCGTGAACGTGAGTGCTCACGCCGGCCTTCCTCTACGTCCATGCATGCGGTCCATCGCAGCCCAACTCCCGGAGTCCGTTCAGGGGACGCTTCGGCACGATGGCCGCAGGCGTCTAGGCGAACTCCAAAAGATAGGCCGGAATACGAGTCCCGCAGCCGTACATTCGTCCAGTGGCGGGTCTACGCGGGCTGTCTCAGTCCCAGACGAAGGGCGGGTACTTCGTGGTCATCCAGAGCAAGTACGCGTAGCCGCGCTCCAGCCAGCGCAGAGACACCAGCACGATGTCGAACATCCCCTTCGGGAACTTGCGGGTGAACAGGATCGTGAAGAACCCGAAGAACACCATCAGGTGACCGAGGTACTGGATGATGTTCGCCACGATGAGGTAGGGGATCACCAGCAGCCAGGCCACGAGAGGGCGCCAGCGGGCCACCCCGTCCTCGGGATAGTCGATCTGGAAGCGCACCGGGTAGTCCGGGTCGTGCTCGAGCGAGAACGGCGGATACCCGTCCACCAGCAGGTACAGATACCCGGTCACCCGCATCCGCCAGCGCCCGACTCCGAGCACGAAGTCGAACAGCGCGCGTGGATAGCGGCCCGTGATCAGCACCGCGAACCACGCGACGATGACCGCGAGAACCGCCACGAAGCTGAGCACGATGAGCGCGATGTAGTGGGGAATCAGCAGGAACCACTTCACGAGCGGCATGAAGCGGCTGTACTGCTCCTGGTGATCGATATCCAGGCGTAGCGGATAGTCGGCGACGCCTGAGGATGCAGCTGCGGTGGGTTCGTCCATGCGCTCTTTATAACCCGGGCGGCAGTCGACCACCAGTCGCGGCGTTACCCGAACGTGAACGAGTAGGCGGAGATCCCGCTGTCGAAGCGGAGGCTGAGCCTTCCCGTCCCCGAAGCCGGGAGCGCCGCCACGTTGTAGAGGCGCTGGCCGCGCACGGTGAGCAGCCCGCCGTGCACGTCCGTGCCCGCGTCGGCGGGCGGGATCGGGCGACCGTCGAGCAGCACCCGCACGTTCCGCGGGCGGCCGTCGGAGGTGCCGAGCACGATGTACACGCGCTGGGCGACGAAAGTCGAGGTCGATGCCGGCGCCCGCGCCGGCCACGCCCTCCTCGGGCCGCTCGGTCCAGGTTCCGCTGAGCGCGAACTCGTTCTGCTTCAGATCTCCCGGCGGCGGCGGGTACGTGAACGGGCCCGGCATGGGCGCCTGGACGAAGCCCTGCGCGCGAGCCAGCCCGACGTAGGTCTCGGGCGTGGCCAGGCGCGGCGGGTTCTCGGCGTGCACGTGCGTGGTCGACCCGAGCCGCTTCGCCCCCGCCTCGGCCAGCAGCGTGCGGATGGCGTGCTCGTCCTGCGCGTAGTCGCCCTCGCCGAAATGCGCGTAGCGCACGTGCCCGCGTCGCGTCGATCAGGTACTCGGCCGGCCAGTACTGGTTGCCGTACGCGTTCCAGGTGCCGAGGTTGTTGTCCTGCACGACCGGATACTTGATGCCCTCGGCGTGGATCGCGCTCTGCACGTTGCCGGCGTCGTGCTCGAAGGGGAACTCCGGCGAGTGGACGCCCACGATCGTCAGGCCGTCCTTGCGGTAGCTGGCGTCCCAGGCCTCGAGGTGCGGCAGCGTGCGGATGCAGTTGATGCAGGTGTAGGTCCAGAAGTCCACCAGCACCACGCGGCCGCGCAGCCCGGCCAGCGTCAGCGGCTTGTCACCCGGGGTGTTGAACCAGCGCTGGTTGTCGGTGAACGGGGGCGCCGGCCCGTAGTCCTGAAGGCCGTCGCTGCGCTTGGGCGCCGCGGCCTGGGCGCTGTCGGGGCCGAAGCGGGGCTTGCCGCGCAGCCCGGCGAGGCGCGTCGCGACGGCGTGCGAGCGCTCGAGCCCGTGGGTCGGGTCGATCGCGAAGGCGGGCAGGTTGTCGGCCAGCACCTTCTCGAAGCGCACGTCGAGCTGCGTGGACAGGGCCACGGCCGTCGCGATCATCACCACGCCGAGGGAGCGCTGCAGCGCCAGCCCGTGGCCGGCGCGCTTGATCCGGTCCCCCACCCACTGGCCCCCGAGCGCGAGCGCGAGCAGCACCGCGGCGGAGCCCGCGGCGTAGGCCACCGCCACCGTGACGAGCCGCGCCGAGGTGCCCTCGGATGCGCTGACGGAGATGACCGCCGCCAGGATCGGGCCGGCGCAGGGCGTGTAGGCGAAGCCGAGCGCGGCGCCCACCCCCAGCCCGCTCCAGAAGCCGGTGCCGCGCGAGCGCGGCCCGAAGCGCGACAGGCCCGCGAGCGGCTTCTCGAGCCAGGCCGCCGCGCCGGGCACGATCAGCGTGAGCCCGAAGACGATCAGCACCACCTCGGCCAGCACCCTCACGCCATTGCCCGCGAGCCCCACGCCCTTCACGAGCGAGGCGAGCGCAACGACCGTGATCGTGAACGTGAGCGCCAGCCCGAGCACGATGCCCAGCGGGCGGCGCCGGCCCCCGGTCGCGCTGGCTGACAGGAGCGCCGGCAGGACGGGTAAGACGCACGGCGTCAAGGCCGTCGCGGCGCCTGCGACGAGCGCGAAAAGGGTCAGCAGCACCATTCCTGCGGACCATGATCGCCGCCGAAGGTTGTAGAAACGTTAAAGACGGCGCTGCTAGGAACTCGAGACCGGCACCCCGGGCTCGCCGGGCGGGTGCAGGCCGATCGCGTGGCAGCCGTCGAGGCCCGGGCCGATCCGCGGTGCGGCCGCGAGGTGCGGCGGCTTCAGGAACGCCGGCTTGCGCTTGAAGTCGAAGTAGTCGGTCATGTCCGCGGCGTTGGCGTCGCGGAAGGTCAGCGCGCCGATGTTCCACTTGCGCTCGATGAAGCGCAGGATCGAGGTGTGGTCCTGCACCACGCGCGAGACGTAGTTCGGCCTCGCGTACGGCGAGACCACCACGGTCGGCACGCGGAAGCCGTAGCGGTCGAACGCGCCCGGGATGTCGCCGGGCTTCAGCAGCGGGGGCGTGGAGTCGGGCTTGATCGCCCGCGGCGGCGGCACGTGGTCGTAGTAGCCGCCGTGCTCGTCGTAGGTCAGGAAGAGCGCCGTGTTCTTCCAGTTCGGGCGACTTCATCACCGCCCTGATCACCTTGGCCACGAACTGCTCGCCGAACTGGATGTCCTGCGGGTTCTCCTCGGACTGGATCTCGAACTGCGGGTCCACGAAGCTCACCGCGGGCAGCTTGCCCCGCTTCGCGTCCGTGTAGAACTGGTCGATCTTCACGAGCTTCGCGCGGCGCTCGGGCGTGAACGGGCCCGGGACGATCAGCGTGGCGGGCTGGTCGGTGTAGTAGTTGCGCCAGCTGATCTTGTGCCGGTCGAGGCGGTCGAAGATCGAGCCGTTCTTCGCCGGCACCGAGAAGTTGGCGATGCTCGTGGAGATCACGCCGTCGGAGGTGCCCGGACATCAGGTAGCGGCGGTTCGGGTAGGTCTGGCAGAGCGTGGAGCCGAAGAAGCGCTCGCCGATCGGGAAGACGCTGGCCAGCGAGTAGGTGAACGGCATCGCGCGGTCGTCCCAGAACCACATCGCCACGTCGGTGCAGGCCTTCACGAAGCCGTCGTTGCGCCCGCCGCCGTAGGAGAGGTGGCTCGCGTTCCAGTCCTGGTTGGGGTGGCCGCTGATCTGGCAGACCGACGGCGCGAGGCTCGCGCGCACCGGCTTGCCGCGTCGCGTCCGGGTTCGTGGCCAGCTGCCTGCCGCTGCGGCTGACCGGCAGCCCGTCGACTCCCCGCCGCGACTTCACCCTGTGCGGCAGCATCCCGAGGATGTTGTCGAACGAGTGGTTCTCCATCATCAGCACCACGATGTGGTCGATCTGCGGGAGCGTGTCCTCGCCCTCGGGAAGGTGCGGGAACGGCTTCGAGCCGGGCTTGCGGACGCGGCCGTAGTCGGCGATCGGCCGCGCCCAGGCCGGCAGGCCTGAGCTGGCGGCGAGGGTGAGCCCAGCTGCGGCGCCGGTGCGCAGCAGCGTGCGGCGACTCATGCCGGACTCGCGAGCCACGCGCGGCATCTTAAGCGCGCGGCGGATGCCGGGGCGTTAAAGCGCTGTTTCCGGCTCGATCCCGGCGGCGGCCTGCCGGCGCTGCGCGAGGTCCACGGCCTCGACGACCTTGCGCGGGTTGGCCACGCCGACAAAGGCGAAGTCCGAGTCGTCCGTGCCCGCGGTGTCGAAGTCGACAGTGCCGACGCGCAGCAGCCGCTCGCTGAACGACTGGCGCGTGTTCACGTTCTGCACGCGTTCGAGGCGCGTGTCGTGCGTCGTGCGGGTGAAGATGCCTTTCCGAATGTGCAGCCGGCGGTCGGTGATCGTGTAGGTGGTGGTGATGCGCCTGATCAGCCCGATGATGAAGACGATGACCAGGAGCGCCACGGCGGCAGCGGCCACCCAGCCGAACTGCACGTGGTGCGCCGTGATGCGGGTCACGAGCGCGGCGATCGCGCCGGCGAGGATCACCACCGCGAGCCCCTTGAAGTAGTAGTCGAGGATCGACCGCCACGACGGGTGGCCGGTGAAGATCACGTTCTCGCCGGGTTGCAGCTCCATGCGGGCCATGCGGGGCGCAGCCTAGCGCCTGCTCCCGACCGGGGCTCAATTTCCGCGCTGCTACGGCCGATACCAGGGTTATGGCCAGCCGTAAGTACCTGCTGCTTGCGGCCGTCCCTGTCCTGGTTCGCCTGCTCGGCGTGGGGCTCGACCCCGTGGTGTGGGGCCTCGCCCTCGCCGTGTGCGCATTCGCCTCCCTGCGCTGCGCCTCGGCCGCGCGGCGCAACCCGGAACGGCGCGGCAACTGGATGATGCTCTCGCTGGCGACCCTGCTCGCGGCGGTGGCCGCCGGGCTGGGCATCGTCGTCTCGGCCGCGGGGATCGGCGCCACGGTGGCGTTCGACGTCGGCTTCGCCGCCTCGGCGGCGCTGCTCGCGGGCGTGGGACTGTGGGCCAGCGGACGCATCCGCGGGGCGCGGGTGGTCGGCATGAGCGACACCGCCCTGCTCGCCACGCTGATCGTGGCGGTGGGCCTCTACTTCGTGGTCATCCCGGGCTTCGACCACGGCGACTCCGTGCTGACCGTCGTCTTCGCCACCGACCTGGCGGCGCTGCTGATCGCCGCCTTTGCCACGCTGGCCGGCAGCGAGCGCCGCGACCGGCAGGTGGGCTGGTGGCTCGTGGTCGCCTGCGGCGTGGCAGCGGTCGGGGACGGCTTGGCGGCGGCCGCCGCCTCCGGCGAGGTGCGCTCGCTCGTGGCGCTGACCGCGGCGCTCTGGGCCTTCGCCAGCGCGGCGATCGCCGCCGCCGCGGATGCCGACGACCCGGCCGTGGCGAACTCGCCCCGCAGCCGAGGAGTCCGGCCGCCGCTGGATGCTCGCGCGCGTGGTGGTGCCGCTCTGCGCGGTGATGGCGATCCCGGCCGTCGAGGCGCTGATCTGGATCCGCGGCGACCTGAGCGCCTGGAACGGCGCCTACTTCCTCTTCTTCTTCCTGTTCGCGATGGTGCTCGCGTTCAGCCGCCAGGCGTATCTGATGTTCGACAACCGCCTGGCGATAGCGCGCGAGCGCCGGCTCAGCCTTCAGGTGATGCGCCGCAACGAGGAACTGGAAGCGCTCACGGGGCTCGCCACCACCATGACCGAGCGGCTCGAGCAGGAGCCGATCATCGAGCGCGGTCTCGACGTGATGCGCCTGGCAGCGCGCACCACGAGCTCCGCCCTCTATCTCGAGTACGACGGCGAGCTGGTGCTCGCGGGGACCACCGGCGACTGGGAGACGGAGAGTGCGCTTGCGGGCGACCCCGCCAGCCGCAGCGGTGTGGAGCTGCGCCGCGAGCGCCAGGTCGTGCGGCTGCCGCTCGAGGCGCGCGGCCACCGCATCGGCAGGGTCACGCTGCTGCGCCCGGCCACCGACCACGCCGACGTCGCCGAGCTCAAGCTGCTGCGCACGCTGGCGGATCAGCTCGCGATCGCCCTCCAGAACGCGCGTGACTACCGCGACAAGATCGAGCAGGCGATCTGCGATCCGCTCACCGGGTTGCTGAACCACCGCGCCTTCCAGGAGCGGCTCGGTTCAGAGCTCGCTCGCGCGCGCCGGGAGGGCTACGAGGTGGCTCTGGTCGCGCTCGACATCGACCACTTCAAGCCGATCAACGACCGCTGCGGTCACGCGGTGGGCGACGACGCCCTGCGCGCGTGCGCCCGCACGATCTCCACCTCGATGCGCGCCAGCGACATCGCCGGCCGGGTGGGCGGCGACGAGTTCATGATCGCGCTGCACGGCACCAGCGTCGCGGAGGCCCAGGAGGTGGTCGCGCGCCTGCGCGACGCGCTCGCCTCGACCTCGATCGGCCCCACCCGCGAGACGCTCACGATCAGCGCCGGCATCGCGATGTACCCGCGCGCCGCCGAGTACCAGACAGACCTGATGCGCTTCGCCGACGGCGCCATGTACTGGTCGAAGTCGAGCGGCCGCGACCGCGTGTCGGTCTACTCACCGGACACGGGCGAGGCGCTCTCCCCCGAGGAGAAGGCCGAGCACGCACAGCGCTCGAGCCTGGTCCGCACGGTCCACGCGCTCGCGCGCGCGGTGGACGCGAAGGACGGCTACACGCACCTCCACTCGCAGCGCGTTGCCTTCTACGGGGCCACGCTGGCTGTCAGCCTCGAGCTGGACCCCGAGCGGGTCGAGATGATCCGCACCGCGGGCGTGCTGCACGACGTGGGCAAGATCGGCATCCCCGACCGCATCCTGCTGAAGGCCGGAAAGCTCAGCGAGGAGGAGTTCGCGGAGATGCGCCGGCACTCGGAGCTCGGCCGCGACATCATCGCCGGAGCGGGCATGAGCGAGATCGCCGACTGGGTGTGCCACCTGCACGAGCGCGTCGACGGCCGCGGCTATCCAGCCGGCCTCGCGGGCGATGAGATCCCGCTCGAGAGCCGCATCCTGGCGGTGGCCGACGCGCTCGAGGCGATGACCTGGGCGCGCGTCTACAGACCGGCCCTGGACCTCGACGATGCGCTCGTCGAGCTGGCGGAAAGCGCCGGTAGCCAGTTCGATCCGCTCGTGGCCCTGCGCATGGTCGAGCTGGTCCGCTCGGACGAGCTGCAGGTGGGCGACGTCGAGCTCGAGATCCGAGAAGCGGTCTAGCTACAGGTATTGCGGCGCTGCAGCTAGAAATATGCACCCTTAAGGCCCGAGTCGCCTTAACGCCGAGGGCCCGCCATTGGCGGGCCCTCGGCTACTTCAAAGCCTTGTGAGCGCCTAGACGGCCTTCACGTTGACGGCCTTGGGTCCCTTGTCGCCACTCTCGGACTCGTAGGTGACCTTCGTCCCCTCGGCGAGCGAGCGGTAGCCCTCGCCGACGATTCCGGTGTGATGCACGAAAAGGTCCTGGCCGCCGTCATCGGGCGTGATGAAGCCGAAGCCCTTCTCGTCGCTGAACCACTTGACTGTTCCGTTTGCCATGTGTGTACCTCCACGGCTTTTGTGTGCTGAGCTACGCGGAGGTTGTCCGGCGACGCCTGCACTACTTTTGGCGCCGGGCCTTCGTGCCCGGCCCTACATGCGGGAAGGTAGCAGCGAAACCTGCTTTTAGCGCCCAGGGTCGGATCAGCTCGCCGGACGCGGGCGAAGCCCGTCCAGCATGATCTCGAGATGGCGGCGCCAGTCGAACGGAATCGGGTCGCCGCTCATGGTTGAGCAGAGGCCGCACATGAGCATGCCCATGTCGTCGACCTTGAAGTCCTTGCGGAGCACGCCGGCGCGCTTGGCGCGGGCGATCAGCTTGCTCATCGCGTCGTGGAGCTCCTGCTTCTCGGGAGCGATGTACTCGACCACCGCACCGGTGCTCATGAGCGCGTACCGGACGCCCGCGTCGCTGGCCATCACCTCCGCGTTGCGGCGGAAGGAGCCGGCGAACGCCTCCCACGGGTCCTCCACCTCGAGCGCCTCGCGCGCGTTCGCGGCGAACTCCGAGAACTTCTGGGCCACCAACGCGCCCATCAGCGCGTCCTTGGTGGGGAAGTGCCGGTAGACGGTCCCGACGCCCACCTCCGCCTGCGCCGCGACGTCGTCCATCTGGGCCTCCTGGCCCTTCGCGGCGAACACCTCCGTGGCTGCACGGAGGATCCGTTCGCGGTTGCGTCTCGCGTCCGCCCGTAGCGGACGCTCCCCGAGAGGCGCGATCGTTTCCACTCTGTTGGCAAGTCTACTTGACAAACGGAACCTCGGTTCCTATTCTCCGGGAGAGTATAAACGGAACCGGACCTCGACTTCCAAATCCCAGGAGCAGTAGATGACCACCAGCACCACACCAAGCAAGAAGGGCTACGCCCTCGCCCTGCTCGCGCTGACCCAGTTCGTGATCGTGCTCGACGCGTCGATCGTGAACGTCGCGCTGCCGTCGATCGGCCGCGCGCTCGACTTCTCTCAGGACAACCTGTCCTGGGTGGTCAACGCGTACACGCTCTTCTTCGGTGGGTTCCTGCTGCTCGGTGGGCGCCTGGCTGACCTGCTTGGGCGCCGCAGGGTGTTCATGGTGGGGCTCGTGGTGTTCGCCGTTGCGTCGCTGCTCGGCGGCCTTGCCCAGTCCGACACCTGGCTGATCATCGCGCGCGCCGCGCAGGGACTTGGCGCGGCACTGGTGTCGCCGGCCGCACTGTCGCTCGTCACCACGATCTTCAGCGAGGGCGCGGAGCGCAACCGGGCGCTTGGGGTCTGGGGTGCGGTGGCCGGCTCCGGCGGCGCCGCGGGCGTGCTGCTCGGCGGAATGCTCACGCAGTGGGCGGGCTGGGAATGGGTCCTGTTCGTCAACGTCCCGATCGGGATCGCCGCCGCCGCGGTGGCGCCGCGCCTCCTGCCTGAGAGCCGCCAGGAGGGCAAGCGGGTGTTCGACATCACGGGCGCCGTGCTCGTCACCGCCGGCCTGGCCGGGCTGGTGTTCGCGCTCGTCGAGGCCCCGCGCTACGGCTGGGGCTCTGCTCACACGCTCGGGATCGGCGCCGCCTCCCTCGGCCTGATCGGCGCGTTCCTCGTGGTCGAGAGCCGCACCAGCCACCCGCTGATGCCGTTCTCGATCTTCCGCCTGCGCACGCTGCGCGGCGCGAACGTGATCGGCCTTCTGATCGGCATGTCGCTGTTCTCGATGTTCTTCTTCATCTCGCTCTACCTGCAGCAGGTGCTGGGTTACGACGCGCTGAAGACCGGCCTCTCGTACCTGCCGCTGGCCTTCGCGATCATCTTCTCGGCGGGCGCAGCCTCCCAGCTCACCACCAGGGTGGGCTTCAAGCTGCCGCTCGTGGCCGGGCTCGTGATGATCTCGGCCTCGCTGTACTGGTTCAGCCGCGTCTCCGCGGGCGGCGACTACCTGAGCGACGTGCTGTTCCCGTCGATCCTGGTGGGCGCCGGGCTGGGCTTCGCGTTCGTGTCGGTCACGATCGCGGCGGTCACCGGCACGCGGCCCGACGAGGCCGGTTTGGCCTCGGGCCTGATCAACACCTCCCAGCAGGTGGGCGGGGCACTGGGCCTCGCGATCCTCGCGGCCGTGGCCAACTCGCGCACGGCGCACGTGATCGCGGGCGGCGAGCACAACGCAGGAGTGGCGCTGACCTCGGGCTTCCGGCTGGCCTTCCTGGTGGCAGCCGGGTTTGCCGCCTTCGCGGCGATCCTCGCCCAGCTCATGATCTCGTCCAGCGAGAGCCGCCAGCACGCGCTGGCGGCCCAGCGGGGCGAGGTCGAGGCGGTCGGGCCTGGTTGATCCCACGACCCCGCACGTCCGGATGACGCGCCATCTGCGCTGCTCGGCGTCCTCGGGTCTCGGCTTGCCACGGCAAGCCTTCGACCCTGCGTCCTCGATCAGCTTGATCTGTCGCGCCCCCGACCACACGCGGCCGTGGAATCAACCATCTCGCTACCCGTGGCGGTGGGCGATGTAGTGCCACGCCGACCGCCACGCACGCCAGAGGGCCCGCCACTTGCCGGTCGCGGTGGCGAGGCCGCGGACGCTCGGGCCCGCGACCTTGTGGCCGAGCGCCTCGAGGGCGTTCGCCGCGGCGTTCTCGGCGTCCTGCAACAGCTCGAAGGTCCCGGGCCCCGGGCCCAGCTGGTCGCGCGTGAGCAGCCGCAGGCCGCGGTCGGGCCGGCGCAGCAGCTCGGCGGTGTCCAGCTTCGGGCCCCCCTCGCCCACGCTGGCCGCGACCAGCTCCGGCACCTCCTCGTCGAGGATCGGCAGCAGGAGGCGGCGGCGGAGATCGGCGCGGAGCGGCTCGAGACGCGTCCTCCGAGGCCGGGCCCAGCGCGGCCTTGATCTCGAGCGCGTAGCGCGCGGCCAGCGTGTCCTGCCAGCCCGTGGATCAGCTCCTCCCCCGCCTCGGGTGAGGCCGCCTTTGCCGCAGCGGACCCGGGTCCGCGCTCGCCGTCGGGGATCTGCCTGGCGATGTATGCCTCCGCCGCCAGCTCGCGGCTGAGTCCGTAGCCGGGCTGATCTCCGCTCGGCACGCAGACCCGAGCCAGCCGCTCCGCGAGCGACGCCACGGCCTGATCCGGATCGGCGCCGCCCGCGAGGCGCTCGAGCTGCGCGGAATCGAGCAGCATGTCGACCACGCGCCTGGCGCCGTCGAGCCGTCCCCACATCCAATCGTGCAGTCGCCACGACGCGCGCATGAAGCCGCCGAAGTGGTGCAGGCTCGCGCCGGCCAGCGGCGGCCGGTGCTCGGGGCCGTGGTGGTCGCTCGCCCGCAGCGGCCACCTGGCGTCGGGCCGGATCGTCGCCAACTGGTAGTCGACCTTGTGGGGGCGCTGGTCCGCCGTGAGCGCGTGAAGCACCATCTCCACCGCCAGCGCGCGCTTCACGACCATCTCGCTGCCGCCCGCGCTCAGCGCGATCGCGGCCTGCAGGACCTCGCTGGCGGGCGGCTGCTCCGCCGCCCGCGCGGCCAGCGGCGCTTGGAGCGGCGCCATCGCGGCCGCGAAGTCGTGCATCGCCTGGCCGCAGACGACCCGTCCCGCGTCGCTGAGCGCCGCACCGGACAGGCTGTCCTTCAGGTCGTCCACGATCCACGCGAGCTGGGACAGCAGCTCCCGCGCCTCGAGCAGGCTCGTGACCGTCGCGGGGTCCGGCGCGGCGTCCGCGGCCAGCTCGCGCAGCACCTCGCGGAGCAGCCGGCGGCCTCCTGGATCGCGACCCGCACGGGTTGGATGCCCCAGCGCCAGTCCGCGCTGGTCGCCGCCCAGTCGGCTGGCGACGCGTCCGGCCCGGGCAGCGCGTCGAGCGGAGCCGCCCCCAGCTCGCCATCCTCGAGCAGCCGCTCGCGATAGAGGGGAAACAGCTCGGCGGCCAGCACGAACAGGTCCGGCGGCCCCGCCCCCAGGAGCCCCGGCACGATCTCACGCCGCCTCTCCTGCTGGCCGAGGTCCACCTCGATCCGCTCGAGGTCGTTCGCGAAGGCCACGTTGGCGGGCAGCGCCACCGCCTCCGTGACGGAGGCCACGAGCCCCGGCTCGCTCTCGGGCGCCGCCCTGGCGGGTGGGTCGCTGGTGGCCACAACGTAGGTCACGCGCCGGGCCACGTCACGGTCGGACGGCGTGCGGTCGATCGCCCTCAGCACCGCCGAGAAGGGCGAGTTGTCCCAGAGGCCGCCGTCGATCGCGAAGCGGCTTGACTTAGGCCCGGGCCCCGGATCGAACGGCTTGCCACCGCGCGTCTCGAGCACGCCGTCCATGCGCGGCGTGGCGGTGAGCCCGCCGGGATCGTCGCTCAACGCGTCGGTGGTCCAGTCGAGCGGCAGCGTGCTGGGACCGAAGGCGATAGGGAACGACGCCGTGGTGCGCGCCGCGCGGGCCAGCAGCGCCGGGGCGGCCTCACCGTCCAGGTCGCGCGGCGAGGGAGCGACCGGGAAGGGCCAGGCGCCGGGGGCGGACGGGCCGGCCAGCTGCGCAACGGCCGCGACCAGGTCGCCGCTCAGGCGCAGCTCGTCGCCGCTCGGCCGCTCGACGTGGCGAAAGCGCATCGCCAGACGGTGATCCCGTCCAACCACCTCGTCGACGCTGACCGGGTAGCCGTACGAGTCGGTCGCCGTCACGGTCAGCCGCACGCGCCGGGAGGCCTCCGCGCCGAGATCGGGCTGCGCGCCCTTCAGCAGGGCGAAGACCTTGGCGCAGCCGCGGAACAGGACCTTGTCGTTGAACGCCGAGTGCGCCTCGCCCTCCTCGGCCAGCAGGTTCTGGATCGACCCGATCTCGCGCCAGGTGTCGCGGATCGCGTTGGCGCCGGCGCATTCGAGCGACTTGCCGTTGGCCACCACGTAGGCCAGCAGCGCCCCGTTGATCCCGCCCGCGCTCGTGCCGGCGATCACGTCCGTGACCAGCTCCGAGCGCAGCGCGTCGAGCAGCTCCCGGTAGGGCGCGAGCTCCTCGCCGTCGCGGGCGAGCGCACAGCGGAAGCGGTCGAGCTCCTTCGCCACGCCCCCCATCCAGACCGCGAGGCTGACCCCTCCGTTGAAGACGAGCGCCAGACGAAGCTCCTGGTACAGCGCGCGATCGAGGGGGCCGACCACCGGCCCCGACCTTACTCGGGAGGCCCTGAGCGGGCAAGGCGCCCGGGCGTGGCTAGCGGCCCGCTCCGCCGCCGGCGGTGCGCAGGCTGCGGTCCGGCCGGCGCGGCCCGAGCGCAAAGCGCGGATCCGGATCGGCGCGGCCCTCGAACTGGTCCCCCAGCCACTCCGCCATCGCCGGGCCGTGCTTGAAGCCGTGGCCCGAGCCCCCGCCGAGGATCCAGACCGAGTCGTGCTCGGGGTGCGGCGCGGCCACGAAGTGGGTGTCCCAGGTCAGGCTGTAGTGGCAGCTCGCGCTGGACCGAAACGGAGCGTCCGCCAGAGCCGGGAAGCGCAGGCCGAGGAACTCGCGCGCCATGCGCTCGCTGTCGCGTGGCGGCGTGCGCGGCCAGGTGTCGGGATCGAACGCGGGGCCGTCCAGGTCCGAGCCCACCTTCATGCCGTTCCCGTCGAGGGCGCCCAGGCCATAGGCGGCGTCGTCGTAGTCCACGAACGCGGGCAGCGGCGGCGTGGACCAGCCCGGCGGCACGTCCACGAAGAACAGCGCCTGCTCGGTGACCCTCAGCTCCAGCAGGTCCGGGAACAGACGGCCGAGCCAGGCGCCGCAGGCCCACACCACGAGGTCGGCCTCCAGGCGGCGCTCCCCCAGCCTCACGCCGGCGCCGTCCGGCAGCGCCTCGGCGAGCTCCAGCCGAGCCCCGCGAGCCACGGCGGCGTCGGCCAGTGCCCGGGTGGCCTCGCGCGCCCGCATCACGCCCGCCTGTGGCTCGTAGAGGCCGAAGGCCAGGTCGTCGGTGTGGATGCTCGGGTAGAGCTCGGCGAGCCCGTCGGGGCCCAGGCGCTCCACCGGGATCCCCTCCTCCGTGAGGACCCGCTCGCTCTCGCTCTCCCAGCCGTCCTCGCGGTGGGCGAGCCAGACCAGGCCCGCGTCCACGAACAGCCGCCTGCCGGTCTCCTCCTCGAGCTCCCGCCACAGCTCGCACGCACGCCGCGCCGAGCGCGTGTACCAGCGATCCGGCCCGTGAGAGCAGCGGATCAGGCGCGACTCGCCCGCGGATTCGGCGCGCGGATTGCCGGGCTCCTCCCGGTCCACCAGCAGGACGTCCCAGTCCTCGCCCGCCAGCCGGTGCGCCAGCGACGCGCCGAAGACCCCTGCCCCGATGACGATCGCCGACGGCACGCGACGCTAGGCCAGGCGCCGGCCGACGAGCGAGGCGTGGCCGGCCACGCTCTGGGCGAAGCGCTGGAAGTCGCTCGCGAACAGCTGCTGCGGGCCGTCGCAGAGCGCGGCCTCGGGATCCTCGCCACCTCCACGATGATCCCGTCCGCGCCCACCGCCGCCGCGGCACGCGAGAGCGGCTCCACCAGGCGGCGATCGCCCGAGGCGTGCGAGGGGTCGACGATCACCGGCAGATGCGTGTGCAGCTTCAGGCACGGGCACCGCGCCCAGGTCGAGCGTGAAGCGCGTGGCGGTCTCGAACGTGCGGATGCCGCGCTCGCAGAGGATCACGTCGCCGTTGCCCTCCTTGAGCATGTAGTCGGCGGCCATCAGCAGCTCGTCCAGCGTGGACGACAGGCCGCGCTTCAGCAGCACCGGCTTGCCGAGCTTGCCCACCACCTCGAGCAGGCCGTAGTTCTGCATGTTGCGCGCGCCGACCTGGATCACGTCGACCACCTCGGCCATCGCCTCGGCGTGCGCGGCGTCGGTCAGCTCGCTGACCACCGGCAGGCCGGTCTCCTCGCGCGCCTCGCGCAGCATCTCGAGCGCCGGCTGGCCCAGGCCCTGGAACGAGAACGGAGAGGTGCGCGGCTTGAACGCCCCGCCGCGCAGCATCGACGCGCCGCCCTGCTTCACCGCGCGCGCGACCGCGAGCGTCTGCTCGCGCGACTCCACGGTGCACGGGCCGGCGATCAGGCAGAACGTCTCGGTCGCCGCCCACCGAGCGGCCGTCGACGCTGACGATCGTGGGCTCGTGGTGGCTCAGCTCGCTCGAGGCGAGCTTGTAGGGGCGGCTGATCGGGATCACCTGGTCCACCCCGGCCATGCCCTCGAGCGCGAGCGAGCGCACGCCCTCGGGGTCGCCGATCGCGCCGATCGCCGTGGTCAGCTCGCCGGGCATCACCGCCGCGTGAACGCCCACGGCCTCGAGCCGCCGCGACCACGGCGTCGATCTCGGCCTGGCTGGCCTGGGTGTCATCACGACCATCATTTCGAGTGCCAAGTACTGGAGTCGGGTTGGCAGTTGGCAGTTTGCAGTTGGCAGTGCGCCCGCGGCCGGGCGTGACTGCCAACTGTCGAACCCGCCAACTGCCGACTGGCTACGCGTCGGCCTGTCCCGCAGCAACGCGACGCCCGCGCCAGCGTCGCCAGCCGCCAGCCACGCCCCGACAACCGGATCGCCCTCCTCGAGCACGCGCTCGATCGCCGCGATGGTCTCGCCGCGCAGCTCGCGCTTGGTGTTCTCGTAGGCCCGTGCCGGCAACTTCGCCATCTCGCCCGCCACCACCAGCGCCCGTGCGACCACGTCCTCGGGTGAGGTCAGCTCGTCCACGAGGCCGAGCGCGAGTGCCTCCTCGGGATCGACGAGGTTGGAGCGAAGCGTGAGCACCCGCGCGGCGGGCATGCTCAGCTCCGCCTTCACGATCGCGATCGGCACGGCCGGGTACGGCACCCCGGCGCGCAGCTCGGTGAAGCCGAGCTTGCCGCCCGTGCAGCCCACGCGATAGTCGCCGCAGAGCGCCATGACCATCCCGCCCGCGATCGCGTGCCCATTCACGGCGCAGACCACGGGGCGCGGGAACGAGTACCAGCTCGCGGCCATCCGGTTGATCCCGTCGATCATCGCCTTCTCGCCGTCGGCGTCGAGCGTGGGCACGATCTTGAGGTCCACGCCCGCGGAGAAGAACTTCTCCCGCCCGGTGAGCACCACCGCGCCGGGTCCCGCGGCCGCCAGCTCCTCGGCCGAGGCGCGCACCTCCTCCATCAGCTCGGCATCGAGGGCGTTCGCCGGCGGCCGGTCCACGCGGACGAGGGCCACGTCCTCATGCTGCTCGACGTGCACATAGCCGGCCACGTGCGAAATCTGACAGGTCGGCGCGCCCCGGCGGCGGCTCGCGCGTCAGGGAATCATCTCGTGCGGCAGCCGCTTGCCATAGGCGGCCGCCGCCAGCGCGAGCTCGGACTGCTCGACCACGTCCACTCCCAGCTCGTCCGCGATCTCCCGCACGCGCAGCTCGTGATCGCGTCCCAGATCCTTGATGTAGGCCAGCGCCCCGATCCGGGCGCGCTCGGCGCGCATCCCGTCGCGGTGCACCTCGATCTTGCCCCAGAGCGCGACGACCCCGGTGATGCGGTCCACGTACGGCACCGGGCCGCGCTTGGGCGGGCGGTGGTAGGCGTAGATCCCGCACTTGCAGTCGGGGTGCGGGGCCTGGTGAGGGCCGTCGATCCAGCCCTTGCCGAACAGCAGCGTGCGGTTGGCGGGGAAGCACTCCGCCTGCACCTCCGCGTGCTCCCAGCGCATCGGGATGAACGGCGAGCTGAGCCGGTTGCGCTTCAGCGTCCACTTCCGGAAGCCGACGACGGCCTCGATCAGGTCGGGCGCCGAAGCGGTCACGCCGGCACCTTCTCCGGCTCTCTCTCTGGCTCGGGAGCGGGCTCGGGCCGGGGCTCGGGCTCGGGGAGCGGCACGGGCTCCCTGCGCGGCAGCTCGATCGGCTCCACGGTGATCTCTCGTGCGGGACCCGGCAGCGTGGCGGCCGGGTCGAGACCCAGCGATCGCATGCCCACAGAGTAGGGGCCCTAGCCGACTGAATCCAGCTGGGCCAGCACGGCGTCCAGGATCCGGTCCGGGCCGAAGCGCACCAGATCGTCCGCCACGAGGCCGGTCGCGTCCTCGGTGTCCGCCACCGCGGCACGAGCCGCGTCGTCGTCCAGCTCGGCGGTGTTGAGCGCCACGGCGACGACGGGGGCCGGGCGCAGCGGGCGGCAGACCGCCTCGTAGGTGGCGATCAGCTCGGCGAGTGGCGGCAGCGCCACGTCGTAGCCCTCCAGGCGCGTGGCCCCTGCCCTGTGCGCGAGCACGAGCACGTCCGGGGACGAGCCGTGCAGCAAACCCAGCGTGACGGCCGAGTAGGCCGGGTGGATCAGCGATCCCTGGCCCTCGACGAACAGCAGCTCGCCGCGCTCCGCGCCCTCGTCCACCAGCCGCTCGGCCGCCCCGGAGACGTAGTCCGAGAGCACGTGGTCCACGGCTATCCCCCAGCCCGCGATCGCGATGCCTGTCTGGCCGGTGGGCACGTAGACCGAGCCGATGCCGCGCCCGCGCGCCGCCATGTCCAGCTCGAGCGTCACCGCCTTCTTGCCGATCGCCACATCCGAGCCCACGCTGTGCACCACGCGCAGGCCGGGGTGGCGGCCGTTCGGTCCGCGCGGGACGCTGAGGTCGTCGGGCGGCAGCCGCAGATCGCGCAGCGTCACGCCGCGTCGCTCTGCCGCGGCGCTGAACTCCGGGTCCTCGGAGAGGATCGTGTGCAGGCCGGCCTCCACGTTCAGGCCCAGCTCGATCGCCTCGAGCACCAGCGCGCGCCAGGCGGAGTCGAGCTTGCCCCCGGTGGGCGCGATCCCGATCAGCATGGTGTCGGCGCCGCGCTCGGCCGCCTCCGCCAGCGTGGCCACGATCGGCACCGGCCGCTGGCAGAACGGCATCACCTCCGAGGCCGTGCGGCCGGCCTGGGTCGAGTCCACCACCGCCACCACCTCGCGGGTGCCGTAGCGGATCACGCCGTGAGCGGTCTTCGCGTGGTGATCGTCGAAGAGACCCTCGGTGAGGATCGCCAGGCGGGCGTCGCTCATTGGGCGCTGACCCCAAGGCCGGGCTCGGCCGAGGCCACCACGCCGCCATCGCGGAAGCCGAGCCCCGCGAACGGCCTGCTCGAGATCAGCAGGTGCCCGTCGAGGTCCACGTGGTCCACCAGCGATGCGACCTGCGCCGACTGC